>DLLD01000013.1:75458-106181 GCA_002476605.1 Christensenella sp. UBA7571 | reverse complement strand
CCGAGCAACCGCCGAGCCGCCTCAAAGTTGCGAGCCCATACGCAAAAAAGCAAGGCTCTGCTTGCTTTTTTGTAGGACGTTTGCGCCTAAATATGTGTCAAGTTATCTCAAAGAGATAAGTGACACGTGTTTAGCATTCGGCGCAATAATTACATTCTGCCGCCTGGGCGACCACCGCCGCCAAATCCGCCGCCTTGACCACCGTTACCGCCGGGTCCGCCTTGTCCGCCACCCGTTGACACTCCGACTCTCGTGATGATATCGGATATCGTAAAGGAAGCCGTTTGCGTATCTCCGCTATATATCGTGTACGTTTGTCCGCTTGCAAATTCAGGAAGGCTGATTATTATCGATTGACAATCTTTTTCAACGGTCATCGAGAACAATTCCGTTCCGCTTGCGTCTTTTATAGTCAAAACCGTACCGCTTGCAATCGCACTGCTTTGCGCATAAGAAAGCACGTATTGCGTGGAATTGGTTGAAGGCGTTTCCACCATTCCGAGCGTCGACGCCGCGTAGAGAGTACCGCCTTGGACGATTATACCCGAATCCGCGTCGAGCGCACCGTCTCCGCCGTTGGTAGGACCGTGAACGATTATCGTTCCGCCTGTGATGAGGATACTTCCGTTGGAGTCGAGTCCGTCACCCTCTGCGTCAACCACTATTTCACCGCCCGTTATAACGATGTATTCTTTTATACTCGTATCGTCGCTTGCGGCGTTGATACCGTCGTCGCTCGATACTACGCTGATTTTACCGCCCGATATCGTGACGTACGCGCCCTCGATGCCCTCGTAACTGGACTCAATCGTGATATTGCCACCCGTGATTTGAGTGTGCAAATCCGACGCAATGCCGTCGTCGCACGTGCTGATAACGATATTTCCTCCCGCGACCAATACGTCACCGCTGTTGGTGTGGATTGCGTCGTCCGTTGAGCGGATATTCATCTCGCAATCACCTTTTACGACGATCAAATACTTGCCGTCCGTAACTTTGACTTCGTTTCCGCTCTCGTCTTCGTACTCGATTTCACCCACTTTTATACCCTTGCAACTTTGAGTAAGCGCATAGAGGCTTGAAAGTTTGTTGTTTGAATCACTTGCGATTTTTTGATATCCGCTGCCTACCGCTTTATATCTGAAATCGTCGTCTTCGAGACCGTACGCCTCGATATTGGCTTGCGAATATTTGACGAATACGCCGTTGGTTATGATATCGATATCACCGCCGTCGATATAAACGAGAGTGTCCGCTTGTATGCCGTCCCCCGACACGTTGCAAGTGTAGTTGACGTTTTTCAATGCGACGTAACCTTCGGAATAATCGGTCGGGAACGAGGTCGTATCGTCGTCGCACTCGGCGTTGATGCCGTCTTTGACCGCTCCGTTTACGGTGATAGTTGCGTTTTGCGCCTCAACCGTTCTTGCGGAAATGCCGTGATTTGTGCTTTCGATAACCACCGTCGCGTCAACGATTACGAGACCTTTTGACACCTTGATTGCGTTTTTGCTTTGGCTCGTAACGGTAAGTTTTCCGCTGCCGTTTATACTCAATTCACCCTTGACGTGAATTGCGTTGACGTCCTCACCCGCGTTTGAAACGACGTTTTCCGTTCCTTCGACGAGCGTTATAGTCAAAGACGACTTTTTGTTTGTGTTGGAGATTGCGATACCGTCGGAATTGGAGATATTTGCACCGTTGAGGAAGAGATGCACGCTCTCTTTGTTGCCGACGCTTATCACGATACCGCCCTCGAAGTTTCCGCTCAAAACGTACGAACCCGCCTCGGCGATTTCAACCGCCGTTTCGCTTCCCGTAAGCACCGTTGCGGAAGAATAATCGATATCTGCGCAAAGCTCGCTCAAATCGGAGAACGTAAACTCGTCCGTAGACACGTCGTCCACTTGGTCGGGTATCGTTCCCGTACCGCCGCCGCCCAAATTGTCACCGTTATTGGAGAAATCTCCGCCGGGGAAATCGGGTGGCGTATTAGAGCCGTTATTTGTGCCCGACGAAGAGCCCGTATCTCCGCAAGCGACGAGAATAAGACTCATAGCCAACAAAAGAACCGTCAATATAACGAATATTTTGCACTTTTTCATAGTTCTGCTCCTATCTCGGTTTTTGCACCTTTTATACTTGCATTATTTACCGTCTACCTAAAACGAAACAAAAAATATAAAAGAAAAACGACGATTTTTTCGCCGTTTTTGCATTTGATTTATATATCGTTATACTTTATCAAAACACTATCGTAAATATAATAGTTTTGCCGTCGGGAGAGGACGCGGATATTTTGCCCTTGTGCAAATCAACGATTGCCTTTGCCACTGACAAGCCTATGCCGTGACCGCCCGTCTCGCTGTTTCTGGAACTTTCCAGCCTATAAAACCTCTCGAACAGCACGTCGAGATTGCCTTGAGGAACGCCGTCCGTCGTATTAGATACCGTGATTTTCTTGTTTTTGCCGTTTTCGGACAACTCGATTTTGATATTGCCTTCTTCGTCGGAATACTTGATTGCGTTGTCCAAAAGCAATTCGATAAGTTGCTTTATCATAGACGTGTCTCCCTTGAATGACACGTTTTTCTCGACTTTGGCGTCAAACTTTTTGCCCTTTGACTCGGCAACGACGTAATACGGTTTGATTGCGTCTTCGACCACTTCGGATATGCAAAAATCCGTCATAGTCGCACGCTTGCTTTCCTCGTCCATTCTCGACAAAAACACAAGTTTGTTGGTGAGTTCGGTGAGTTTTGCGACTTGCTCTTTTATAGACACCGTCCACTCGTTTGCACCGTCCTCGTATTCGAGCATTTCGCAACTTGCGTTTATGACGGTGAGCGGTGTTTTAAGCTCGTGATTTGCGTCGGTGATAAACTGTTTTTGTTTTTTGTACGTTTCCGCAACGGGCTTCATAACCACCTTCGAGAATATCACCACCAGCACGAACACCACCAAAAATCCCGCAAAACTTATAAGGCAACTCGCAAGCAAAAATTGATTGACCGTATCGAGTTCTCGTCCGCAATCTATAAAGATGTACATAGTATTGCCGTCGTCGAGATTTTTCGCAACGTATCTGTAATCGTCCACGAAACCCTTGCTTTTGCCTTTTGAGGCAAGTTTCGTCGCATATTCGAGCGCTTTGCTCTCGTCAACCGCGGCGATTCTATCCGTATCGACTGCAACTTGCTCGTTTTGAGCGTTCAACGTAACGGTGAAATATCTCGTCTCAAACGGCGTTTCGGGAGACATTCCGTCGGGCACGGGTTTTTCTTGCGGTTTTTGTCCGTCCCCCTCTCCCGCCGGCGGTTGCACGTCGTCTCGCATTGGAAATTGCCCGCCGTTGTCCGCAAGTATTTCAAGCGTTCTATCGGCGTCTTTCGTGATTTTAACGTAGTTGTTGATATTTATTCCGCCTATTATGACGATTAGCACCAACGCCGTGGCAACCATCGTCACCACTATAAATTTTATACGCAGTTTTTTAAGCATTCTTATTCTCCAAAACGTACCCGATATTGCGCACGGCTTTTATCGTAACGGTAGAGCCTACGGATTTGAGTTTCTTCCTCAAATACGACACGTACGTCCACACGACGTTGATTTCCGCTTCGCTGTCAAAGCCCCAAATTTTGTCCATAAACTCGTCCGCGGACACGACGCGAGTTGGCGCACTCATAAACGTTTCCATAATTTGAAACTCTTTGGAAGTCAAAAGCACGCTCCCCTTTTCTCCGATAAGTTCGTAAGAAGAACGGTTGAGTTTTACGTCACCCACGACGAGCGAATTGTCCGCCACTTCCCCTTTGCGCCTCGTGATTGCACGAAGTCTTGCCAAAAGTTCGGGCACGGCAAACGGCTTGGTGAGATAATCGTCCGCTCCTAAGTCAAGCCCCGCGACCTTGTCTTCTATATCGTTTTTTGCCGTGAGCATAAGCACGGGGATTTTGCTCCCTCTCGCGCGCAAGGTTTTCAGCACGGTTATTCCGTCCACTTTGGGCATCATTATGTCGAGAATAACGGCGTCGTAAACGTCGCTTTGCAAATAATCCAAAGCGTCTTGCCCGTTGTACACGGCGTCTACGGAAAAGTTGTTATGTTTCAGTATCGCAACGAGCGCGTTCGACAACGATTTTTCGTCTTCTGCAAGCAATAATCTCATTATCACGCCTCCTTTTCCTCTTTTTTACCATATCAACCTTAATTATACTATAAAATATTATATCAAATCCTCTCAACGCTTTCAACGAGAAGTTTTCACATCAAAAAACTAAATAAAAAAAGCACTCTGTTGAGTGCTTTGGTTGGATTGAGTGGACTCGAACCACCGACCCCCACCTTATCAGGGTGGTGCTCTAACCTACTGAGCTACAATCCATCGGTGTGGTGGAGATACACGGATTCGAACCGAGGACCTCCTGAATGCAAATCAGGCGCTCTACCAACTGAGCTATATCCCCACGTGAATGCTATAAGATAATAGCATTTACGCATTTGTTTGTCAAATGATTTTTTGAAAATTCTTTACATTTGCAAATTGTGCAATTTCCAATTGCTTTTTGCTTTGCAATTTCTCATACGAGCGCGTCGTATTGTTCGTCGGTGACGGGTTCGCACCAATCGGTGTGTCCGTTCGGGGACGGAATTTCGATTGCGATATGCGTAAACCACTCGTCTTTGCTTGCACCGTGCCAATGCTTGACGTCGGGCGCTATATATACGACGTCCCCGGGAACGAGTTTGCGCACCGGCGCACCCTCTTCTTGATACCAGCCTTGACCGTCCGTGCAAAGCAAAATTTGACCACCGCCCCTATGGATATGCCAATTGTTACGGCATTTTGGCTCAAACGTTACGTTGAATACGCCCACGCCCTTGACGTTGAGCGGTTTGAGATAGCTGTTGCCGATAAAGTATTTGGCAAAATTGACGTTGGGATCACCAAGACCAAAGAGCGAATCCCCTTTTACTTCCGTTTGCTCGGCGTACACTTCCCTCACGATAGGGAAAACCGCCCAAGCGTTGGGCCAACCCACGTAAAACGCAAGGTGAGTGATGATTTCCACCATCTCTGTTTTGGTTACGCCGTGGTTTTTGGCGTTTTGAATATGATATCTTATAGAATTGTCCGTTATACCCTTGCTCATAAGAGCGGTCACGGTTATTATACTTCTGTCGCGAGCGGACAATTTATCTTCTCTTGCCCACACTTCACCGAATAAAACGTCGTCGTTGAGCTCTGCAAACTTCGGTGCAAGGTCTCCGAGTCCTTTTCTTCCGGCTTCTTGTTTTTGCATATCTAACGGCCTCCTTTTTCTATTATCCTTTGATTTTGCCCGAGAATACGGGGAAATAACTGTATTGTCCGTAATCTTCGATGTGCTCGATATTTTTGAGTGCGGTCATATCCTCTTCGCTTATCTCGAAATCTACGTCCGCGTTTTCCGCCATATGCGCGGGATTGCTCGTCTTGGGAAGCGCGACGAGTCCGAGTTGCAAAACGTATCTCACGCAAAGGCGCGCGATGCTCACGCCGTACTTGTTTGCCATATTTTGAACGGTTTGATTTTTGAGAAGCTCACCGTGCGCAATGGGTGAGTACGCTTCAATCGCAATTCCGTTCTCCTCACAGAATTTTATAAGGTCGAATTGCGTATTTGCGATATGCGTCAATATCTGGTTGACCATAGGCTTGACTTCGGCGTTGTCGATGATGTTTTGGATATCCTCTTTTTCAAAGTTAGACACACCGATTGCTCTGATTTTGCCCGCCTTATAAAATTCTTCGAGTGCCTTCCACGCTTGCAAATTGCCCTCAAAATAATGGTTGCCGTCTCTAAAACATCCCCACGGTTGCGGAGAGTGGATTATCATAAGGTCGATATAGTCGACGCCGAGTTTTTGGAGAGAGTGCTCGATATTTCGCTTTGCTTCTTCGTACGTTTTGGCTTCCGCGTGCAATTTGGTCTGCAAAAACAACTCTTTTCTATCAATCCCGCAAGTTGCGATGCCCTCTCCCACGCCTCTCTCGTTGCCGTATGCCTCGGCTGTGTCTATATGACGATATCCTATTTTCACTGCGTCGCGAACCGCTTGCGCCGCTTTGTCGTCGTCAATCATCCACGTACCGAGCCCCAAAACGGGCACTTTTACTCCGTTTGCCAACGTTATAGTCTTATCAAAAATCATATTTTACCTCGTATCGCGCGTATGCGCGTTTTTATCTATAACGATTATATCACCCTTGCGCTTATTTGTTAATATCCTTTTTTTTGATACGACAAACCGAAAGTTGACGCAAAACGGCGCAAATATTTGCACTTTATCGAAAAATCCGCTATTGACATCGAACGATCGGCAAGTTATCATAAAACATATAGGTTACAAGTAAACTTTACGGTATTTGCGCTTTTGCGAAGATATAAATCGATATTAGGAGAAAATTATGGGCGAATACAGCAAATTTATCGATCCCAAAAGAAGAGCAGTCCCCACCCCCAAGAGTATGGTTGACGAAAAAGGTATATGTGCTTTCGGCACGTTTGACAAGGAGTTTGAGAGTATGGATCTCGTCAAACTCAAAAAACCGACTCGCGCACCTCAATGTATGAACCGTCTAAAACTCACGCTTTGGGAAGCAACGGAAGTACACCTCAAAAACGGCGTCTTGTTGGCAGTCGTATGCGATATGGGCATTTTCGGAAAGACGCTCAACATCTTTTACGATAAACGCACCAAAAAAGTTTATTGCTGGGACACCAACCTTAAATCCAAAGACACCGTGATTGCACCCAACCTCATCAACGGCGCGATTGCGGAAGGACAAACTCCCGTATCTCACGTCAAATACGTCAACAATTTCCAAGACGGACGTTGCGATTTGAGCGGTAAGCACGATGGAAAGTGCCTCATCACCGTCACGCAAAAGAACAAGACCATCGTCAAAGCAATCAAGGAAAACTACGGTGAAGCAACGATAGAATACGACTTCCGCCTCACTCGTCTCTCCAAGCCTTGCGTGGCAAGTATTCCGTTTGGCAAAAACCGTCCGCTTTACAGCCAAAAAGACTTCTTCAAGGCGGAAGGTCGTCTCGTCATCAACGGTGAGGAAATGCTCACGGACGAAGACAGCACGGCAGTTGTCGACGATCACCGCGGATATTATCCCCGTCGCGCACACTACGACTGGGTTACCACTATGGGAAAATGCAACGTTGACGGCGAAGAAAAATGGCTTGCTTTCAACCTCACACGCAACCAATCAATTGACCAAGAAAAGTACAACGAAAACATCTTGTGGCTTGAAGGCGAAACGAGCATACTTCCTCCCGTCAAGTTTGAAAGAAGCCCTGAAAGCAAAGACTTCTGCGACCACTCCGTGTGGACGATTAAGGACGAACACGATATGGTCAACCTCAAATTTAAGGTGTACAATATGAACCCGATGATTATGCACGCGCTCGTCGTCAACATCGACTACTACGTCGCTTTCGGTGAACTCGAAGGATATTTGAGAGACGAAGACGGCAAAAAATACGTGCTTGACGGAATGATGGGAATGGGCGAAGACAAAACGCTTCTTCTTTAATCGGAATTTTAATAAAGTTTTAATAAAACTACGAAAAAGGCGGTTTATCCGCCTTTTTTATTTGAAAAAACATCGTTTTTTGTCAAAATTTTCATTTTGGTTTAATAATCGCAAGTTATATTATGTTTACACAAGCAACAAACATATCCCCCTATATCTTTATTGCTTCTCCTAAAAGGACGGGGCGTTGCACCGGCAACGCCCCGTTCCTATTTTATTGCAAAGTTGCAATTTTACTTGATTTTCAATCCGTCTCTAAACGCGTTTCCGACCTTCTCTCCGATTACGAGATAAGCGTTGTGCACCGCGTCGAATGTGATTGCTTTGAGCTTGGACGGGTCGACTTTGCCGTCCGTCAAAATGCTCTCGTCCGCACTTACGTTGACGATTCTTCCGCGCATAATTTCTCCGTCGTAGCTTATAAGCTCACATTCGAGCGCAAACGGAAGTTCGTTGACGATAGGCGCATTGACGCGCTTGCTATCCGTCACGGTAAGCCCGCTCTTTTTGAATTTGTCGGGATTGTCGTTTGCCGACACTATGCCGAGATAATCACATTCCGCCACGTAGTCCGCAGTTGCCACGGACACGGTGAACGCCTTTGATTTGAGAATGTTCTTCACCGTCTTATGCGAAGAAGAGAGGCAAATACCGATTTCGTTTTCGTCGGCAATTCCGCCCCACGCCGCATTCATAACGTCGGGAGTACCGTTTTCGTCATAGCTTGCAATCATCAAGACAGGCATAGGATAAAGCCAAGTTTTTGCTCCAAAATCTTTTCTCATATTTACACCTCACGGGTTGTTTTAGTGATATTGCACCTACGGTGCAGTGATATCGTTGCTATCGCAACGGTGATATTTGCGCATAGCGAAAGTGATATTTGTGCTACGCACAAGTGATATTCTCGCGTAGCGAGAGTGATATTTTTGGCTTACGCCAAAAGTGATATTTGCGCCGTAGGCGCAAGTTATGGAATATTGAATTAATAATTAATAATTATTAATTAATAATTGCGGAAGGCGTAGCCTTATCCAAACGCACCCTCATTCGGGGCGTTCTTATACACGAAATGTGCTTATTCGGAGCTTCGAGTCGCAAGGCGACGAGCGTTTTTGTGCCAAGCTCGACGATTAGTACAAGCGACTGCGCCGTGTTGTTGCGTAGCTGGCGCACAAAGCGCAGTGGCATAATGAGTGAACGATACTTATCTATGCGCGTGCCAAATGTCTCCCCCGCGAGCGACGAACACTCTTGTAGTGAATTGCCTTTAACCGAGTGGCTGGGCGCGACGCGTTAAGCAACACATTCGGTGAATGTGTCGTAGCCAAAGCG
The DNA here is from genome assembly GCA_002476605.1 of Christensenella sp. UBA7571. Taxonomy (GTDB): domain Bacteria; phylum Bacillota; class Clostridia; order Christensenellales; family CAG-917; genus CAG-475. Next base: position 97,249 of record DLLD01000013.1, on the reverse strand, counting down.
AACGAGGCGGATTGCGGTGCGCAAACGCCGAAGTGGATATACCGGCGTGTCCGGAAAGAGGGGGCATTCTATTTAGAGGAGTTACGACTACACCCAATTCGGACGGCAGTAACGCAGTTATTCGTTAAATAGTGCGATTTGTAAAACGGCAATAAATTGATGCATAACAAGGAAGGAATGTCCGAACGGCAACCCTAATTTACTAAATCGTAAATGAGTTGACGGGCGGATAGACCTAACGCCGTTAGGCGCGATTTAACGCTGATATAAAATCGCTCTATTTAGATGAAGAACAAGGCACTGTCCGTCCACACCAAAACCCAACGTACATAAACGTACGTGATTTTGGGGCGGACGGCAGTAACGCAGTTATTCGCTAAATAGTGCGATTTTACTCCACGCGGAGGGCGTCGACGACGTTCTTGCGCGAAGCATTAATCGCGGGAATAATGCCCGAAATGACCGTCAAGAGCAAGCTGATACCGACGAGGGCAAGAGCGTGCAAGGGGTGGAAATGCAAGAGCGAGCCGATGCCGGTGGCCGCTTTGATGATGAGGGATATAAGCGGACAGAGGATATAGGTGACGACGATGCCGATGACACCGCTACTGAAACCTATGATTGCGGTCTCGGCAATGAACACGTTGCGAATGTCGCGCTTGCGTGCGCCGATTGCGCGGAGAATACCTATCTCACGGATACGCTCGATGACGGAGTTGGACGTGATGACGCCGATCATAACGGTGGACACCACGAGCGAAATGGACGCCACCGCGATGAGCATTGCGGACACGAGGTCAATCATAATGGTGACGTTGTAGAGGAACATTGCCGACACGTCGAAGTAACCGATTTCCGTCTTGTTCCACGCATTGATATAATTGATTGCCGCGTCTTTTTGCTCGAACGTCTCGGGGAACACGGTGATAAAGCTTGCCGCCCTATCTGCGCCGACCGCCTTTGCAAAATAGTCGAGCGTGAGCACTTTGCCGTATACGATGTCAACGAGGTCACTGCTGAAACTGTCGTCGGTAAAGCCCGAGTTGTTTATCTCGTCGTACGTGCCGAAAATGGTTGCGCCTTGCGGTGTGAGCGTGCGTTGAATACGCGCCACTTCACTGTTATAGGCTTGGTCCATTGCCCATTCCGCAAATTCGGGCGTGTAGCAAAGCGCGGAATTTACGAAGGAATAACCGCCCTTCTTTTGTCTGATTACGCCGACGATTTTGAGCTCGGTTTCCGAGTTTTCGTAAAGCGATTGCAATCTGGATTGATCCGTTTCCGACCAATAGAGCAATGACGGATTTCTGTCAAATCCCATAGTGTCGTAGGAGTTTTCACCCGTCTTGACGTAGTAATCGTCGTTGAGCACCATCTTCACGGTTTGTCCGATAAAATACTCGTAGGAGATATCCGACGTACCGAGAGAAACGGGCTTGCCGTCCACCATTTTGAGAGTGCCGTCGTCGTTTTTCTCGTACAGCTCGATGCCGAACTCGTTGAGCAAATCTTGCGATATCTTGTTGTCCTTGCCGACGCAAAGCAAAATCTCGTTTTTGTTTTGCGGATAACGGCTGTTTTCACCGATGAGGTCGTAAGATTCGAGCATAGTATCTTTGTCGCTTGCAAGCGATTGCCAATACTTGGATTGCAAACCGTTTTCCCCGAGCACCGTCGTAGCGATTGCGAGCGCGGTTATCGGTTCGGGCGCTTGCGACACGTCCGCGTAGGTAACGTTGCCGTTTTGGTCGTACGTCTTGCGCACGAGATTGTATCTCAATCCGTAATTGATGCTCATCGACTTATAGTTATCTTTGGGCATATTCTTCATATATTGAGTGAACTCTTCGGTAATCTCGTTTTTGGTGATACCTTCGAGGAACGGTTTTGTGAAAGAGGAAATATAACTGTCGATACTTCCGCCGCTGTCCGTGCTTACGCCGATTTTATCGCTATCGGGAAATGCGCCCGCATCGTCTTGATTTTGGAAATTCATCATCATATCCATAACGGCGGAGTTTTGCACGTTGTATTGATAAATTCCCAAAGGCACGCTGGAAAACATCTCTTTTTCCATCTTTTCGACGTACACGTTGAATCCGTTGGATATGGAAAGCACGAGTCCGAGACCTATAATGCCTATGCTTCCCGCAAACATCGTAAAGAACGTGCGACGCTTTTTGGAAACGAGGTTTCTCCACGAAAGACCGAACGCCATACCAGCGCTCATAGACGTAGGTTTGAAGGACTTGTCTTTGCGTTTTTTCTTCTTTGACAAACTGTTTATGCCCAGTTTATCGAAGATTGCGTTGGTGGCACTGCCCACCTTTTTCATTGCAAGTTTGCGCTTTCGATTGGACAATTTTTTGGACTTACCTTCTTCCTCTTGTTGCACGTTTTCGACGTTTATCTCGTCGTTTTGAAGCGTTGAAGTGTCAATCGTAGTGTTTTGTGCAATTTCCGGATCAATAATTTCGTCGACGACAACTGCATCTTGATTGACGTCAGATTGCTCCTCTACCACCTCTTCTTCGGGATTATACGGATTGGTGTCCTCGATGAGCTGACCGTCCTTGAAACGGCAAATACGCGTTGCGTATTGATAGGCAAGCTCGGCGTTGTGCGTAACCATAATGACGAGACGAGTCTTGGCTATCTCTTGCAAAATATCCATAACTTGCACGCTGAGTTCGCTATCCAACGCGCCCGTCGGTTCGTCCGCAAGAATAATCTTGGGGTCGTTGACGATGGCTCTTGCAATAGCAACGCGTTGCATTTGTCCGCCACTCAATTGGTTGGGGCGTTTGTTTATCTCGTCGTGCATATTGACTTTGTGGAGCGCGGCAACTGCCTTTGCTCTACGCGTCTTTTTGCCCTCGCCTACGAGGCTCAACGCAAGCTCGACGTTTTCGAGCACGGTGAGGTGCGGGATAAGATTGTAGCTTTGGAAAACGAAACCGATAGTCGCGTTTCTGTAAGCGTCCCAATGCTCGTCGTCAAAATCGCGCGTTGAAACTCCGCCGATGACGAGGTCACCGCTGGTGTATCTGTCAAGACCGCCTATGATGTTGAGCATAGTGGTTTTTCCGCAACCGGAAGGACCGAGAATTGCGACGAATTCGCTCTCTCTGAAATTGAGCGATACTTTGCGAAGCGCGTGCACCGTCGTAGTGGCGGTGGGATAATCTTTTACGACGTCTTTAAGTTGGAGCATAATCCACCTCAATATTGAGATATTTTATCTTTATACGATTGTATATTTTAGTTTATAGTCCTTAAAAAAGACTTAAAAGACAACGAAGAGAACGGCTATCAAAGCCATTCTCTCTCGTAGCGGTTGATTTTGGGCGCAAAATCAGTCTTGCGCTTTGGTCACGGACACCCAGTCGACGCCCTTGCTCACTGCGTCGGAGATGTTTTTGCAAAGTTCTTCAAGCGTGATGGTGCTCTTGTGATTGAACCAAATCTTGAAGCATTCCGTGATGCCCGCCGCCGCAAAAGCAATGACGTATCTCACCTTGCCCATATCGAGATCCTTATCCGTGGTCTCGGCAAGACGATGCATATACGCAGCAACGATACGCTCGTTGATTTTGTCGAGAAGTTGTCCCGACGTGCTGGACGAGAGAATATATCTGTTGTTTTGGTCTTGTTTTGCGATTTCGTCCGCAAGCGTGCTCAAAAGCGTGTACGGAGATCGCATAACTTCCACCATATCAGCCTCGCTCATAATCTTGTCTATGCGCGCGATAATCTCGTTTTCGATATCCGTGCGCACGTCGCCCACGGTGTCGTAATACATATAAAAAGTGCTTCTCGTGATATTTGCCTTTTGCGTAAGTTCGCTAATGGTGATATCCGACATATCTTTTTCTTGAACAAGTTGCTTGAACGCTTCAAAAATGGCGTTCTTCGTTTTTATGACTCTTTTGTCAATTCCACCGTTTTTCATAAATTCACCTTTGCTTTATATTGCAAAATGTATTTTATCATATATTTGTTTAGTTTTCTACCCCATTTATCAAATATTTATGAAATTAATAAATCTTTAAGATTTGCGCACGCTACGTGTACGAGGAAATCAATATGAAAATAAGAAGAAAAAGAAAGTATCAACCCCCGCTCTCACACAGCAACTTGACCAAGCACGAAAATATGCGTTCGCATTTTGACCCCAACGGCAGTTGGACCGGCGTTCCCGAAAAAAACGGCTACCCTGACGTCCCCGACGGCGAAAAACCCGTGCAAGACGTTGATGATTTATAGCAAAAACCATCGCTGTGGCAACGACTTTTGCGGATATTCCACAACTCGCACACAGTGCGAATATCACTTTTGGCGCAAGCCAAAAATATCACTGCGACAAAGTCGCAATATCACTTGCCAACGGCAAATATCACTACAAAAACAAAAAAAATCGCACACCCTTTCGAGTGTGCGACTTTTTCGTTTTTGTCTGATTACGCTTCGGTAATTGCGCCGACGGGGCAACCGTCTTCACAAGCTCCGCAATCGATGCATTGATCGGGATCGACAACGTATTTGCTATCGCCTTCTGCAATTGCACCAACCGGACAAGTATCTGCGCACGCGCCGCATTGGATGCATTCATCGCTGATAACTCTGGGCATATTCTTATCTCCTTACAAAATAAATTCGCTTTCGCTTGAAATTATACTATCACAACCGCCGTCGTTTGACAAGCATAAAAACGGGGTTTGGTCTAATTTTCAGGGTACAAGCCAAAGTAGCATTGCGACAGCGTGGTGCGACGCACTTTGTAAACGTGTCTTTCTCTCTGCAACGTCATATCCCCTTTGTAGGAACACTTTGCGCAATCGTTGCCGTTCATCGTCTTGTACGGACAATGTGTAAAAGTCATAAGCGGGATATTTTTGTCCGCCGTATACCGCGTGATACCACCCTCGTTTGCCTCGAAGTCGGGATATTCCAAAGACGGCACGTATCCGACTGCGCCCAAACGCTTTACTTCCTCCGCCGCAAACGCATTTGCGATATTGTGTCCTTGCCCCGCGATTACGGTATATCCTTTGCTTGCAAAATACAGTCCGTACACGTTTTCACTGACGAGCGTGGTGATTTGCGGAAGTTTTTCGAGCACGCTTTCTATAATTTGCAAATCTTTGCCGTTTGCGATAATCGGCAAGTCCAAAATAACGTCCTTTTGCTCTACGCCGAAAAGTTCGATATCTCGCAATATCGTTTCCGCCTTCCATACGGAGGGGCGTACCACGATTTTATCGTCCTTTTTGAGCATTGCGCTCTTTGCTAAATCGTCTCCCAAAAGCACTTTGAGGCTTGCGTCTTGCTCGCGTTTTACGTTTTGCAACATGCCAAGCAATTCGTCAATTTTATCTTGTCTTACGGTAACTTCGCTTGGAGAATTTGCACGGATAATTTCACCTTTGATTTTGTCAAAAACGTCCCTACGGAGCGCGTTTAGCACGGATTTTGCGATAAACACGCCGTCAGTATCCACTTTTACGCTCTCTATGCAAAAACCTCTATCCGCAACCTTGGAACATTGCTTTGCGATCTCGTTTGCGTCCGTCGGAACGTTGGTTGCCTTTTGCAAAACGTCCTCGCTTTCGCACTTGACGCTCACGCTCTTTTCCCCGCTCTCGTAATAAGCGGTGATTGCAAGCGGTTTGCCTACGAGTGCCTTGACGTCGAGGCTTATGGGCACGAATCTTGCGATTTCGGCAAGTTCTTTTTCGCGCCCCGCGTCGGATATGAGATTGACCGTCCAACCCGCCTTGACTTTTGCGGTAGTCACCACGGAATAAAGGTTTTTGCCCTTTTCCCTTGCCTCACCGATACCGAGACTTGCGCTTTCCTTGTCCTTGTCGAAGAACTTTATTCCGTCCCCTTTGCAAAGTTTGCGATTGCTTAAAATCGTCACTTCGTACAAATCGTTCTTGAACGGTTTGACGTCCTTGACGACGCCGATTTTTGTGCCCGTGTGGTTGTTGAATCTCTTCTCCACCACCTTGGGCGTGCCGTCGTCGAGATACGCTCTTTCAAGAAAATCACCTCTCGAAAACGCGATTTTCAACCTATTTTCGTCTCTCACGTCAAAGTCGATTTTGCGTCCGTTTTCCACTTCGTCGATAATTTTTCTATACGTTTGCACCGCCTCGGCAACGTACCCGTCACGGCGCAATCTTCCCTCGATTTTGAACGAACACACGCCCGCATCGGCAAGCTCTTTCACGCTCTTTGCAAGGCACAAATCCCTTGCGCTCAATTCGTATGCCTTGTCGATTTTCCCGCCCGACTTCGCAATATACGGAAGACGGCAAAGTTGCTTGCAAAGCCCTCTGTTCCCGCTTGCGCCTTGCTCGACGGAAGATAGATAGCAATTGCCCGAAAACGCAATACACAGCGCGCCTTGCACGAAATATTCTATCTCCAAAGACGTATTGTCTCGAATTTGCTTTATATCTTCGAGTTTTGCCTCGCGCGACAAAACCACGCGCTTTATGCCCATACTTTCGGCAACTTTCGCGCCGTATAAATTGTGCACGCCCATCTGCGTACTTGCGTGCAAAACTATACCGTCAAAAGTATCTTTAAGCACTTTGGCAACGCCGAGGTCTTGCACCAAAAACGCGTCCACTTTTGCACCAATTGCGGTTTTAACGAGCGAAATTAGGTCGTTAAACTCGTCGTTTTGCAAAATAGTGTTTATCGTTACGTACACTTTTACGCCGTAAAAATGAGCGCGTGCGACAACCTCGCCGATATTGTCGGCGTTGAAATTTTGCGCACGCATACGTGCGTTAAAACCGTTAAGACCGAGGTATACCGCGTCCGCTCCGCATTTGATTGCGGTATCGAGTGCGGATATATCTCCGGCGGGTGCTAATAGTTCCAACATATTTTTATTATAGCACACGCCACCACTCTTCGCAATAGACTTGCACGAGCAAATATTTTTGATATAATAGGATTATGACCAAGTTTTTATGCCCCGTATGTCAAAGTCCTTTGGACGAAAAAGAGTCGTGTTCCGTATGCCAAAACGGACACGTTTTCGACAAGGCAAAAGAGGGCTATTATTATCTTCTGACGCCCGACAAGCGCAACTCAAAAGACCCCGGAGACAACAAGGAAATGATTTGCGCCCGTCGCGACTTTTTGGACGGCGGGTATTACGCCCCGCTTGCCGATTGCATATCTCAAATCGTCTGCGATATCCCAAAGCCTATAACCCTCGTTGACGCGGGCACGGGCACGGGATTTTATATATCGCAAATCATAGAAAATCGCAATAACGACGAGGACGTATACTTTGGCGTGGACATATCCAAGCACGCGGTGAAAATCGCGTCCAAGCGCAATAAACGCGCAAAGTGCGCGGTGGCAAGCGTATACGATTTGCCGCTGCCGAGCAAATGCGCGGACGTGCTGGTGTGCGTGTTCTCCCCTTACGCCGTCAAGGAATACGCAAGAGTGCTCAAAGACGACGGCGTATTGATAGTGGCGTACCCTTGCGAAAATCACCTCATAGAACTCCGTCGTGCGCTGTATCAAAACGTGCGCGAGGTGGCAACCGTACTGCCCGAAAGCGACTTTGAAAGCGTTGAAGAAAAAGAGCTTACCTTCACCTTTGACCTCAATAAAAAAGGAATATCCGATTTGCTTACTATGACGCCATACGTTTATCGCGCGCCCAAGGAAAATATCGAGAAGTTGCAAAACCTCGAAAAAATGACGCTCACCGCCGATTTTCACGTGAGCGTACTCAAATGTAATTGTCAAGAGTAAATGCAAAAATTTATTGTAAATCGACAAAATTTGTTATCTTAAAGACGCGAAAAGCCTTTGTATCACCGAAATTTCGGTGATACAAAGGCAATGCAATGATTTTATCGATTAAAAACATCGATTAAATATACGCCAAATAACAAGCCCGAAAGGCTTGCTATTGACCATATTTATTGATGACGTTGTTTGACTTCGATGTTTGACCCTGGGCAATCGCCCCGGATGTTTACTCGGAAGATTGACGCAGCTGTTTAACCGCGCTGTAAATTTGCAAGTTCTTTGTCAAATAATTCTTGTGACGTCGCATATCCGAGAACGCCACGCGGATAGTTGTTCAACCAATCTTCAACGGCTTGAATTTCTTTCGCCGAGAATTTGGAAAAATTCGTTCCTTTCGGCAACTTCCTGCGTATTTCCCGATTTATTCTTTCATTAGTTCCGCGTTCATAACTCGAATATGGGTGACAATAATAAATCGAAACACGCTTGCGCTTGCCTTTCCCGTAACTTGATTTTTCCATTCCGCCGAAATTTGCAAATTCACTTCCGTTATCGACAGTGATAGTCTTAAACACTTTTGTGAACAACTTTCCGAAACGGCGTTCAAGGACATTCAAACATTGAATCACGCTATCTGCTTTTTGATTTTTCATAGGAAAAATTAGTTCTTTACGCGTCAGTCGTTCAGTTAATACAAGCAAAGTTGTTTTTGTAGATCCACACACGCAGTCCATTTCCCAATGCCCAAAAGTATTTCTATCCGTAATTTCTTTCGGGCGTTTCTCAATAGATGTTCCGCGTGGCGGACGACTTGCCACAACTTTGCGTTTTCGACGTTTTCTAGCAGGTTTATACGGCAAATCTTCGAGAGAAAGCGAAAGGAACACGCCGTTTGCGATGTAGTTGTACAACGTCGAAGGACAAATCGACGTGCCAAATTTGATATTTTTATGCTTAATTTCGCCAAGAACGGCGCACGGGGACATTTTATCTTGTCCGATACGTCTTTCAATATAATCGGCAAATTCAAAATCCTTGCCAATCTTCAAAGGCGCGCCTTTGCCGGAAAGATTAGCAAGGTATTTTTCGTGTGCAATATCAGGGCTATACGCCGTATAGTGTTCCCACGTTGCTCCGTTCAAACGCTCATATGCGCCACGTTTAATTTCGCGATATATTGTAGAATTTGAAACACCTAAAATCTTACAAATCTCTTTTACAGGCGTTTTTGACTTTAACAGCGATTCAAGTTGCAGACGTTGAGTCCACGTCAAATGACAAAACTTCCTTCCCATTGTTTAACCCCTTGACGAATTGCCCCTACTGTTGACACAAAAGGCAATAGCGTGTTTTGAATAAAAAGAAAAAAGGAGGTTAACCGCCATGATACACAACATCTTGCAAATAATCCTCGTATCATTGCAAATAATTTTAGTCTTAATAAAACTATTTGACGATTAACACTCCCGACAAAGAGTGTAACACACTATCACCATTTATGTCAACAGCCCACAGTACAGCCCCTATCCCAAAGGCAATCAACACAAGGTTTAACACCTTGACTGTTTTGGGGATTTCATCCCCAAACCCCGAATATTCGCCATATAGGCAGAGAGTGCAGAAAGTTTTCTGCGCTCTTTTGCAAGATTATGAATGTGAAACAATCGGCAGTCAAGGCGCGTGTTTATCTCCCGTTAGGCATAAAGCACGCTTATTCCCTTGACAGCCTTGCCAAGAGCCTTGAAAAGGCATAGTTAATGAACATTGTATCGGACGAATGAAAGAACGCGGTCGCCCACGCTAAACCGCTACGTGGACGCACCGCGTTTATCTTTCATTCAATTTTTCCTTGAAAATCCTAGTAAAATGCTGTACAATGATTTCATCAATTTACAAGGGGAACTTTTTATGGATGAATTGAAATGCCCGATTTGTGGCGAACCGACCTATTTAGTTTATGGAAAAAATCCAAGAAAAGACAGATTGTGCAAATTGCACGGCGCGATGAAAAACCAAGGTCTTATTGAACAATGCCCCGATTGCGGAAAATGGCACAAAACGGATGAAATCTGCGAATGCAAGCAAACGAAACAGCCCGAACCTAAACCCGAAAAACAAGACAAGGAATTGACTTGTATTATCTGCGGTCAGCCTTCAAACGGAAAACATTTTTGTCATAAGTGTTGGGAGTTATACAGTAAAAAAGTCGTATATCTGAAGATAAAAAATTGCAAAGAATTTGAAAAACTTGAAGCAGAATACGAGAGCGAATTTATTTGTGACGATGGTCATATGGTAAAAAGCCCATATGAAAAAATTATAGACAACTGGCTTTTCAAAGAAGGGATAAAACACGCCTATGAAGTCAAAATTGATATAGACAAAACTAGAGACCTTACGCCCGATTTTTACATTCCAGAATACAATGGGAAGAAAGACATCTATATCGAATTTTGGGGATATGATGCTACAAATATAAAATACCAAAAAACTAAAGAATACAAACAAAAGATTTATCCAGAACTTGTAAAAAGAGACAATATTACAGTTGTTTATTTAACAAAAAAAGAAGTAGAAAACGACACATATAAGAAAAAAATTAAATATGCAGAAGAAAGTAAAATTAATGAATGAGTGGCAAATTGCCACTCATTCTAATGATATTCACAAACGCTACTATCTATATTCACAAACGCTTCCATCTTTGCAAATACAAATATTCCTGTAATAGTTGGAATCCGCCTCATCTTCCGTAACAGTAACACTCCAATAAGGATGTTGCGGGTCGTGTTTCAACTTGTTACGAGCATTTTTTAATGCGTCTGTTCTACTGTAACCGTATGCTTTTACGTTAAAGACATCACAGTTTTTATTGAAAGCCAAAAAGCCATATTGTTTTTGTTCCTTTTTATTTGCTTTCGGCTTTCTTTTCTTTTGTGAAAATAAACCAGCAAGAAAACCACGCTTATAAGATTTTCTCTCTGCAGGGGTATATTTTTTTGCCATAATTGTTCCTTTTCCCTTATCCCTGGGAGCAAGGTATTATTTATTTTGACCTAGGGCTTTCGCCCCGGTTGGTCACTCAGAAAGTTGGCGCAGCTGTTAGACGACGTTGCTTAACCTTGTTTGTCCTTATCGGATTTCAACATCTTGCACAAATCTTCAAAGAAATACGAGTTTTCCTGCAACATCTCGTCGAAAGACGCTTTTTCCGTTTTGAACTCTGCCAAATCATCCAAGCCAAGCCAAGATTTAAGCGTCTTTTCCGTAAAGAACTCCGAGAAACAGTCCGTGGAAAAACGCTTTGAATATATCTTTTTAGTCATAAGATAATATTTCTTCATCGACATTTTCCCGTCTTGCACGCCAGCTTCAAGGGCAATATCGCACGGAATGTAACTAAAACGATTGTAAACGCCCGTATAGTACGAATGTATCTTTGTGCATATAAACTTCAAAACGTACATCGACAACGTATTGTCGCCACGCAAGTAGCGGTATTTCTTGTATAGATTTACGAATCTGCTGAACACAAAATCGTAAATCAATTCTTCAACCGAAAAAAACGGCATTGCAAGTTTCTTATCGTTGCGAGCAATAATATGGACGATTTCGCACAACTCGCGTGCGTCTGCGCCCCAAGATTCGGGACGTTGTTCGTCCACGAATACCTTTATAAACGGATAGCCGTCAACCGTCGCCGAATGTCGCGCCATTTTGAGCCAGTAATTGAACAAATCATTTTTTTGATTTGCACGCTTATCCGACTTGTTTACGTCTTTCAATTCAAGAGCATTCAAACGCTCTTTGCCGATTTCGGTGATAGTAACCACGCCAAACTCAAACATATCGGAGTGTTCGTTTTCTTCGACAAGACGCTTTCCAAGACGCAACATATCGAAATCAAGGATATGCGAATGTCTGCTGAACGCGTCTATAAGTCGCGCGTCGCGCTTGAAGAAGTCCGTATTCCATATCGGGAAGTTTCCGATATCATCTATAACGTTGTCGGTACGCGTTGAAAGGTTTCCTATGATAAGCGAAGATTGCACAATGTAAATGAAATACAACTGCGCATAACTTTCGAGAACTTGCCAAATGTCTTTGACACACAACTCGTCGCAACTCGTAAGACCGTAACGCTCAAAATCGTACATAAATATTTTCTTTTGAGTTTTGTTGCGTTCCCAATTCTTCTGCTTGCTACGAACGAATCTTTTGCACGTAGCAAGATTATAGACTGCGTGCTTTTCCATTGCGTCGCGCAATGCGTTCTCAAAGTTTATCCAAGGAAAGTATGGAAAGCGCAAATCATTTTCTAAAAGCAACTCAAAGGCTTTATCCCTGAACATCGCTTCGGTGGACAATCCCATATCGATTTCCATTGTCGTTTTGCCTTTGCCCATCGTTCCGACGATAAAACAAACAATGGAGCGTTCATTGATAAATCCGCGATTTTTCATTTCGAAATGATGTAATCGCGAATATGCTATTTTCTTTCGCACGGCGCAAATCACGCCGTACGCGATAATCAGCCACAACCAAAGCGGAATCTTCGTAACCACGACGGACAAGTCAACTACGAGTTTGTATATCTGCCGATAGAGATGAACGAAGTCGAACGACATACAAAAATAGAAGTAGTACGACACAAACTCTATTGCGATAGCAAAGAAGTTGAACGCGTACGCAAAGATACACGCCCAAATTATGTAATACGCCTTATGTTCTTTTACAAAGCCGACAAAACCTTGTAGCCACGCTTTCGCAGGTCTATACGTTTTATCGGACAACTTTTTGAAACGGCGTAAATGCTTGCTATCGACGTTATAATCGTTGTTTTGCTTGTCCAAAACACGTTTTAGAACGTAATACACGACTATAAGTATCGGAACGCAAAGCAAAATGTAAGCAAAACTTAATGCCACGTTCCCGACCGTTTGCCAATACGCCGACATTGTTTTCCACTTGAAGAAGACGTTCCAGTATTGCGCCCAATATGCTTGAAATTCTTCCCACGTTGCAGGAAAGCCGTTTGGCAAATATATCGGCATTTCGGAAACGTCGTTTATTGTTGCGCGCACTTCGTCAATGCCGAACAACTTGCAGAAATAATATGCAATAGACGTTCCGAAGTCCCTAAAACATTCACATATACGCTTGAACGCGTAAGGAAATGCAAAAATCGAAGTCGCCACAAACGCAAGCGTTATGGCGATACATATATAGTGACGATAATCAAGGCTTTTAAGCCATCTCTTGAATTTCATAGTTTGCCCCCGACAAATGCCATATAGCCGATGAGCAAACCGATGAAAATCCAAGCAAAAAGAATAAGTACGTTTTTAAGAGTTTTCATAAGGTATATCCCGTAAAAGTTTGACTTCGATGTTTGACCCTGGGCGTTCGCCCCGGATGTTTACTCGGAAGATTGACGCAGCTGTCTGACAATCAACGTCGATACTTGTATTTTCGTTCCTTTGAAGAAATAGTAGTGGTCTTTGTTTTCTTGCTAGGTACACGCGACTTTTTATTTTCGACAACCGCATTTGCCGTGGGCGGATTATCGGAATTGCTTTTGCGTTTTCTAACTGCCTTTACGATAAGAGAAACGATTTTTGCCAAAATCAAAGCAATTATCGCGCCGATGATTATCATTCCGATAATCTTCAATGCTTTCAAGAAATCGCTGTTCTTGAACCAATTCCAAATCTTTTCGACAGCCCCAAAAAACTCATCGACAAAGTGTTCGCCTGGCGTAAGTTCCACATCGGGTGCTTTTACTCCCGAAATTACATCCACGGGCGTATGCATAACCGCAAGCGTGTGATATTCCGATTCACCCTTGAAAGTCATAGTTATGATGTTAAAATCAAAAAACACTGTTTCTTGGGCTATATAAGAATCTTCAGAAGACGAATCAGGATATAGAGCACCACCGACATATCTTCTAACAGGACGAGAAATATAATCGGATACGGCGAATCTAAACAAATACGGCACTTCATTCTTTTCGTAGCTTGAATTGCAAAACTCTTTGAAGTTTTCGACGTCGTATTCATTTATAAGCAAATCGGAAGACAATGTGCCAGATTGAAGCTGTTCCTTAAACACTTCTTCAAAAGGTTTTACATTAGTGTGATTTTCGTCCAATGCTTCGTCTTTTGGATAACTCCAACCATATTGCGTTAGTTTATCCCACCAAGAGCCATATTCCGAATTCCAAGACTTCAAATCAAAAGTATCTTCAAGATTTGTTCTAACTTTGTTTAATCCGACGGAAATGCCTTTTTGAGAACGTGCGGAATCAACTTCGTCCACAAAAAGTTCTGCGGGCAAATTCCTAGATGTATGCCACGGCACATAATTTGAAGATTTGTAATTCAAAATGTATTGACTCATAATAGAAGAAGTCACATCACCAGCAACAGTTTGTTTATTGATGACATTAAATGCACCATTTACGGTATATGACGACGAGAAAAACACATACGGGAGCAAATAACAATACGAATCCGCAAAACGTCTAACATAAGTGCCGTTTTTCGAATAAGAATACGGGCGCAAATTATATGCCCAATCCCAATATCTAACATCTGCATTGCCAGTTCCCATATCTGAATGAAGCCCATAAGCAAGATAATAATTTACATTTGAATCTCTATACAAAAAATTATCTTCGTTATACGAATCGTTTAATGTCGAATGACTTTTTGAAAGTGCTTGATTATAAAAGTCTTGATTTGACGTAACCAAAATCGGCGCAGTCTTGCACTCATACCATTGCGCATAAATTTCCCAAAGGCTACCATACTCGTCGAAAACGCGTTGAGGTATGCCGAAATACACGGAACTTACATTGTTATGATGATATGCACCTGCACTCGATACGCCCGTCAAATAACTAGTCTGATAGACTTTTATATCAAGCGTTTCAAGTTTTTCCGCCACACAAGTGAACGTAGAATCATTGTCGCCGTTCTCGCCATACGTAGCCATATAACCGCTACATTTGAACGTACGCCCGATATTCTTATCGAACGTCACATCGTTTTTATCCGTTTTCAAATAAATGCCTGCAATATCATAGCGACGGCAACCGTATTTTTCCGCATAGGCGTTGGCAAGATTGAAAAGTTTTTGTTGTGGATCTATAACTTTGAATTTGTAAAACAAATTATTATAGTCACCCGTGGACTTCGATACATAGCGAATATGAAAATCTTCATAATTCGTTACTTTCTCGTCCTTTTCATCATACGCAACGCCAATACGAACTACGTTTGCGTCTATATCGCTTGAAAAATCAAGTTGTTGCGGATTGTACAAGTAGATATAAAGCGCAAAATTCTTTTGCAAATTTGCGTAATATGAATACCCGTATTCCACAAATGTATAGAACTGCAATTCGCCGTCTTTTTTTGCAGGATAGTTTTCCAAGTCAAAGACATTGCCGTTTACGTCTTTACTGTCATACAAGTCGTCAAAAATAGGCGTACTATCAAACTGCAAAGACGTTTCGGCGTAAGCTATGCCGACTTCGATGATATCCAACGAGAGAAGTGCCAGTGTAATAAACACAAGCACTGCAACAAGAACTCTTATAGAAAATTTACGATTAAGTTTAGTCATTAGAATATAATTTCCTTTACATCGAGCTTAATGCTTGTAGCATACCGTGAAAGACTAAAACCGACTTTTACAAACGAATTGACGTCACCGTCAAATGATACCGTAATCCAAAACATAGTGGATTTGTAGTCGATATTGCTATCATCGAAACTGATTTTTGAATCGGGATATAAGCAAGAAAGCATATCGATAACACTATCGCCTTTTGCCGAAACACAAAACCCAGTATCGATTTCTTCAATCTCGAAAAAAGAAGAAACATCTTCGGAAGAAGTAAAGAAACAAAGTTTATTATCTTTAACGTATGAAAAACGCAAGGACGAATCGACATCGATTCTTACAGTGTATTTCACATTTTCGTCCGAACCCGATGAAACATCGACTTTCAACGGATTATCTTCTTTTAAGCCTACGTGATACCCAGTGCCAATCGTATAAATTGTTTTATTGCCAATTTTCACAAATCGGTCGTTCGTTACAGTGCCAGTATCTATGTTCTTGATAAATACGGCAAAACCCGCTATTGCTCCAAAGAGCAACAGCAGTATAAGCACAGTGATTAAGATTTTTGAAATCGAAGTCTTACGTTTTGCCATAATGACACCTTAAAAAACGATAGTCGTTACATCGAGAGAAACGGAACTTGCGAACGATTGCGGAACAATTACTTCTACATTCCATTCTTTTGCAACTTCGCCACCGAGCAACAACTGAACGCACAACGATTTACCTGACTCGTTTTCGTTGAAAAATTCCTCATCAAATTCTTGTTCCGGAAATACAAAGACATCGCCATTAGTTATAACATCAACATATTTGGAATTTATAGGGACAGTAAGAATTTGATTTTTATTGTTCGGGTGCACTATGCGAAGTGTAATATCGCCTTTTATAGTTCCATCCGTAAGAATAATTTCACTCAGAGAAAGAGCGTACTTGGGAGTATAAGAACCGCTACCACCATAAGTGCAAGAAAACGAACCAGTAATAGTTCCGTCAACATTAAGGGTAATGTCTTCCGCTGTAACAGTCTTACCCGTGAATTTAACGTTACCGCTTGCGACACGAGCCCTATAATCCAAAGTTGCAGTCGCAGTTACAGCTGCATTATAATCACAAGATATTCGAACAATAATTTGCTCGCCAAACGCTTTCTTACAAGTAACAGTTGCTTTCAAATCAGTAGAAGAATCTTTTGTAACTGTTACATAATCGGTAACGGTTTTACCCGTTGCCCACGTTGAACTTGCGTTCTTAAATGCAACAGACCACGTAAAACCTTCCGTGCGAGCATCGCTCGGAGAGATAGTCGCCGTCAAAACTCTTGAAGATGTTCCGTCCGAAGCGGTTGTCGCAACGCCCGATGTCAGCATAATGCCGTTTTCTTCGGTTGCACTCACCACAATGTCATCGCTCGACATATCTTTCGATACGTTCAAATCTTCGGTTGAATGGTGCATACCGAAGACAACGCCGAGAACTGCGCCGAGAACAAGCACTACACAAAGCACGCTTACACCAACTATTTGCCACACTTTATTTTTAGAAATATTTTCTTTCATAATATTTTCTCCGTAAAATTGTTTTAACACGCCCCTTTTCGCAAGGGGCGTGCAATCTATCACTTGTTGACAGTGACAGTGAGTTGCTTTGCATAACCGCTCATTTCAAAGATTGAAACTTCCGCGTCGTGCAACGGCGTGATGACGATTTTCGCATACTTTGCATTTTCGGGAATCGTGCCTGCATAGTCTGCGGATTGTTCTTCGCTTGCAGAAACAAAAGCCTTGTCGGCGTCATAGAAATACACCTTGTAAGAAACTTCTGCGTTCTCTTGAAGTTTAATCGTAAGACCGTCGGAAGAAATAAAATCCTTTGAAACAATGGATGCCGTATTCTTCACAAACGCACCGTTATCGTCGAGCGCACCGATTTTGTACGCAAGAGAAGAAATCTCTTTCGTTTCATCTTTCTGCGCTACACGCACGATAGCGTATGTAACACCGCCTATGAGAGCGACGAGCAATACGCAAACAATGATTTTGAAAATCAAATCAAGTTTTCTGCGACTGATATTTGCCACAATTTTTTCCTTTTCCCTTACCCTGGGAGCTAGGTATTATTTGACCCAGGGCGGTAGCCCCGGTTAGTCACTCAGAAAGTTGGCGCAGCTGTTAGACAACGTTGATTCACCCCAAGACAATGCCATTGCTTTTGCAACGCCCCAAAAAGTCTTTGACCGATTCTTCTGCCGATACTTTCCGAAACTGTTCTTGAACGGTGGATACGTTTCAAACGTATATGTCGGTTCAATCACGCAAGTCGGGCAGACGAACGGCAAGCCTTTCAGCCAAAGAAACGTTTTCTTTGACACAGGTTCACCGAAGTAATACGGCTCAATAACTTGCGACGGTTCGGGCAAATCAAACACTTTCATCGGAACGGGATTTTCAATCGCTATTCTTTCGCAATCTGCGTTCCATATCGACAAAAAGAATTCTTTTGCCTTTTGTCCTTTGGCAAAGCGTTCTTCGTCTATCGCGCCACCACGATAAAGAACGCTTGAACCGGCTTTGGACAAATATGTACACGGCGGAAAAGCGATTATCATATCCCACTTGCCGATTTCGTGTTTTTGCCCGTCACACGTTCGGAACGTGCAATTCCCGTTAAGCAACGGCGCAACGTCGTTCCAAATATGCCATTCGGGATGTTTTCCCGAACAAAATTCCAAGTCGCAAGAATAGACTTCGTGACCAAACTTGCGAAATTCGATAGTTACTCTTTGCGATTCTTCGCACGCTACTAAAATCTTCATTTTTTAACCCCTTGTAGATTTTGTTTATTTCTTCGGAATACCGAAGTATGCAACCGTCTTTTTATTGCGCTTGCCTTTATCGTCGTAAAAATGAGAAACAATTTGACGTTTGGCAGTCGCATTCAAATCACACGTATTGCCTTTGTATGTCGGTTTTTTCTTATCGGATGCTGTCATAATCAAATTCGGCAATCGAGTATCGATTTTACCGACAAAAGAAAACTTTGGATTTAGTTTTGTTTTCCCGTTTTTGCCTTTCACCCAAGCATCTTCCGAAGAAATCAAACGGACACCTTTATTTTTCAAACTGTAATTTACATTTGACATTTTATATACACCTGCCTATAATAGATTTTGCCACCAGCCCTAGAACGGGGCAGTCACAGAGGGAATCTCGTGTGAACGGAGAAGAACGTTTGGCTGTATATGCGTAGGCTTCTCGCATAACCGCTCAATTTTGGGCGGTTATATTTTTATCTTCAAACGGCAACGCCACTTCGCACATCTTGTCAAAGACCGAGAAGAAGTCCTTGCCGTTCTGCTTTTCTTGTTTAAGCTTCGGAACGTCGTTCCGATATTGCACAAATTCGCCTATCGGATTGCCGAACTCGTCGATTTGCTTATATAGCCGTATCACGTCCGCTTGTACATCGATATACAATCCGATACGCCGATACAACTGCTCCAAACTGTCCGTTCCACCGTATCCGTGACGCTTGTACGAATACCAGTATCGGAGCGGAACGGCACTTGTGATAACAATGACTTCGCCGTTGAAGACCTTGTTATTAAACCGCGACCGAACGGACGAATTTGTGTTATTGTCGAGCATTTTTAACAAGTCTTCCATTTCAAACGACGAATCGCGCAAATCATCTAAGATGATTGCTTTTTGACCAAGGTAGTCTTGAAATGGATCGTTGGACGCGCTCGATATGCAAAAGTCCAATCCCATTTCGGTAAGCATTTTCTTTGCGTAATACGTCTTACCGACACCGCCTTTACCGCAAATGAAAACGACTTCGATTTTTCTATCAGGCTTTAACAAAGCGTTTTGGCAATGGATTTCCCACAACTTTTTGAGTTTGTTATAAGCCGTGACTTTCTCGTCGTTTGCAAGCGTATCGATGTACGCTATCATTTGCGCGTAAGAATACGTTTCAAAATCTCCGAGTATCTTGCTGTTTGCGACTTCCGTTTGCCAATCGAAGTTTGCAACGACTTCGGACGGCGCGTATTGATGTTTATTCTTTTGGTCTTCTTGACCGTGTATCAAGTACAAAAGCACATCAGACTTTTTGCCTTTGATTTTGTTGACGAAGTTTTCGGCAACGCCGAACCAATTTGCCACCAAATCCGACCGAACGCCACACTTACCGAAGTTGACGTAAATGTGATAGTGCGGACGTGTATCGTCTTTATCGTGCAATATGTACGCCCAATGCTTGATAGTCGTATGCTCCATACAAACCTTTTGTATATCGACATTCAACTTATCTTCATCGGTTACGATTTCGTAGTGCTTTAATTGCATATCTTTAACCCCTTTGCAATTTCACCTTTTGCCTTTTTTTCACCTTTTGCCACACCCCTTTGACAAGCCCAAGGGGTGTGGCGCAAATGCTACTGTTTTAAGGCGTTTTTGATGTTCCTTGTTTTCACCTTTTTCACCTTTTGCCGAATTTTTGAATTACTTGTTGCGAACTTCGAAGTTATCCACAAAATCAGCAAAGTCTTCAACACAATTAAAATAGTTCCCGTCATTCATATAGACGGTGAAGCCATTTTTATCAAATGTGATATAAGAGACTTGCGAAAGATTGATGATTACTTGCCCTTTCTTTGTTTCCAAGCAATAAAAGGTCATAATTCACCTCGTTACTGTTCGGACTCCGTCGTTTCGCTTTCTTTCTTCGGAAACTCGTTCGCAAAAGCGGACAACAGCATTTTCCTAGCACGATAATTCGGGTCATTCTCACCGTTTTGTCCTTCAAAATACTTGATTTCGACGGGTACAAGTTCGTTTCCACATTTAATGTAGAAATTCGTAGCGATTTTTTCTTCGCCGTCTTTGTTTGTGTACTTACTGATTTTCTTAAAGAGTTCAACTTGCATAAATGCTCCTTTCGGCTTACGCCAATATGTTTATTTACAAGGGTATATCCCGTTGTATTCAAGGGGGATAGCCTACAACGCCGACTATCAGGGCTTATAAAAGGAGAAGTGCTATACGTTTGCGAAGAATAAAAAACACGCAGAATCACTTCTGCATTTAATATTAAAAGTTACTCGTGAGCGTACTCAAAAAATCCACTCGTTGACAAACGCTATATATTTATTATATAATACGATTTGTTATAAAATAAATTCCTATATAGGATAAGGAAGAAATTATGGACGAAATCAAAAACGAGAACGTCGTAGAAAACGTCGAAGAAGTAGCAACCGTCCAAGAAACGGAAGCACCCGAAGCGGACACCGCTACGGAAGAAAACGCAGAAGTCGCAACGACCGACGCAGAAAATGCGGAATCAACGACCGACCAAGCGCAAGACGAAGCGGACGATTCTCAATCCGATGCAAAACCCAAAAAGAAAATCAAATTGCCAAAAGGCTTGCAAAAACTCGTTGACAAAATCAACGCCAACGAAAACTTGCGCCAAATGGTCGTATTTACGCTTTTCAGTTTCATTTGCGGCGGCTCGCAATTTATCATCACTTTAATTTTGCCGATGCTCCTCAAGTTGAGCAGTAGTCCCGTATTGCAAGCAGCGTTCCCCGGCTTTACCGTCGGAGGCGTGGCTTTGTTCCAATATCTCGGCAAAGACGGTATGGGTGGCGTATCCGACTTTATCGGTTTCTTGGTCGGTTCTATCGTCGGACAAGTTTTGACTTTCGTTCTTAACAGAAAGAAGACCTTCAACTGCACCAACAACATCGTGATTTCCGGCATTATGTACGCCGTCGTTGCGGTTGCAATTATCTTCGTGCAAACGCTCACTTGCGGTGCAATCCTCAACGCTCTCAACGAAGCAGTTCCCGACGCAAGCGAATTCTTGTCCGGAACAGTGTTCAACCTCGTGGCGCAAGCGGTTTCCGGTATTCTCGGTTTGGTAATGAGCTTCCTCGGCAACAAGTTCCTCGTTATGCGCAATTGGGGAGAAAAGAAAACCCAAAAAGTCGAAGAATAATATTGATTTATATGAAAAAAGCACGCAATGCGTGCTTTTTTTATGCTCTTTCGAAGGCATTCTTATACGCGGTAGGTGCTTATTCAGGGTTGGAGGCGCAAAGCGCCGACCGCACCGAGCGTCGAGCTTGACGAAAAGTACAAGCGACTGCGCCGTGTTGTTGCGTAGCTGGCGCACAAAGCGCAGTGGCACAACGAGGGAACGATACCTATTTATGCGAGTACCGAGTGTTGTCCCCCGCTACGCGGTCGTCGTGGGTTCCCTCAAGCAAAGCGCAGAGGGGGAACGACGATAGGGAAAACACCTTGAGGAAAGGGGAAATTGCATTTAATATTTATTTTTAGAAATGCCGGCGTGTC
>DLLD01000013.1:21924-75420 GCA_002476605.1 Christensenella sp. UBA7571 | reverse complement strand
AAAGAGGGGGTTATTGTATTTAAGGAGTTACGACGACACTTCGTTGTATTTATATATAAAAATTTTTCAAACACAATATCTTGTGTTCGACGGTTTTTCAAAACGATCAATTAGAATATAGGTTGCATTTTCTAATACCCGCTTACATACTCAAAAACGCGCGTTTTCGATACACGAAAAGTATAATTTGCAAAAAGTGCCAATTTTTGACAAAAACACAATATGTAGTGTTTCTCAAAAATGTTTCACACTTTATTTTGCGTTTTTGCCTTGACATATTGCGCGTGCTTGCTATAATAAAGGGGCACATTTTCCTTGGGAGGTTCAATTTATGTTGAACATCAAAAAAAGAGACGGAAGCGTAGTTCCGTTCAATCTAAACAAAATTAAGGTCGCAATCGAGAAAGCATTCAACGCCGTCGGCAAGAATTACAGCGACGACATCATCGATATGCTCGCGTTGCGCGTAACGGCAACCTTCAACGACAAAGTCAAAAACGACGTCGTTTCAGTCGAGGACATTCAAGACTCCGTAGAAGTCGTCCTCATTCAATCCGGTTACGTAGAAGTTGCAAAGGCTTATATCCTTTATAGAAAGCAACACGAGAAACTTCGTGAAATGAACTCCACGATGCTCGACTACAAGAACACCGTCAACAACTATCTCAAAATCAACGACTGGCGCGTCAAGGAAAACTCCACCGTCACCTATTCCGTCGGCGGACTTATCCTTTCCAACTCCGGCGCAGTCACCGCAAACTATTGGCTCAGCGAAATCTACGACGACGAAATCGCAAAAGCACACCGCGAAGCACAAATCCATATCCACGATTTGTCAATGCTCACGGGTTATTGCGCGGGCTGGTCTTTGAAGCAACTCATCAAAGAAGGACTCGGCGGTATCCCCGGCAAGATTACGTCTTCCCCCGCAAGCCACCTCTCCACTCTTTGCAATCAAATGGTCAACTTCCTCGGCATTATGCAAAACGAATGGGCGGGCGCACAAGCGTTCAGTTCTTTCGACACCTATCTTGCGCCGTTCGTAAAGGTTGACAACCTTTCTTACAAAGAAGTCAAACAATGTATCCAATCCTTCATCTACGGCGTAAACACGCCCTCTCGTTGGGGTACGCAAGCACCGTTCACCAACATCACGCTTGACTGGGTAGTCCCAAACGATTTGGCAGAGCTCCCCGCACTCGTCGGCGGAAAAGAGATGGACTTCAAGTACAAGGATTGCGAAAAAGAGATGGCAATGGTCAACAAGGCGTTCATCGAGATTATGATCGAGGGCGACGCCAACGGCAGAGGCTTCCAATATCCTATCCCGACGTATTCCATCACCAGAGACTTCGATTGGTCCAACACGGAAAACAACCGCTTGCTCTTCACGATGACGGCAAAATACGGCACTCCGTACTTCTCCAACTACATCAACAGCGATATGGAACCGAGCGACGTACGCAGTATGTGCTGCCGTTTGCGTCTTGACCTTCGCGAACTCCGCAAGAAATCGGGCGGTTTCTTCGGAAGCGGTGAGTCCACGGGTTCTATCGGCGTCGTAACCATCAATATGCCGAGAATCGCTTACATCTCCGAGACGGAAGAAGATTACTTCAAAGAGCTCGAACGTTTGATGAACGTGTCCGCACGCTCACTCAAAATCAAGAGAAACGTCATCACCAAATTGCTTGAAGAAGGACTCTACCCCTACACCAAGAGATACCTCGGCACGTTCGGCAACCACTTCTCCACAATCGGTCTCGTGGGTATGAACGAAGCTTGCCTCAACGCAAAGTGGGTCGGCAAAGATATGACGCACAAAGAAGCGCAAGAGTTCACCAAAAAGACTCTCAACTTTATGCGTGAAAAACTCAGCGACTATCAAGAGGAATACGGTGATTTGTACAACCTCGAAGCAACTCCCGCAGAGTCCACTTCTTATCGTCTTGCAAAACACGACAGAGAAAGATATCCCGATATCATCTGCGCAAGCAACTCCGACAACGTACCGTACTACACCAACAGTTCGCACCTTCCCGTCGGCTACACGAGCGACATTTTCACCGCTCTCGACATTCAAGACGAACTCCAAACCCTCTACACGTCGGGCACGGTATTCCACGCTTTCCTCGGTCAAAAACTCGACAGCTGGCAAGCGGCGGCAAACCTCGTGAGAAAGATTGCTGAAAACTACAAACTTCCCTACTACACGCTATCTCCGACCTACTCCATTTGCCAAGAGCACGGCTATCTCGAAGGCGAGCAATACACTTGCCCCATCTGTGGAAAGAAGACGGAAGTTTACAGCCGTATCACGGGTTACTATCGTCCCGTTCAAAACTGGAACGACGGCAAACGCGCAGAGTTCAAAGAGCGCAAAGTCTACGACATCGCAACCTCTCAATATCACGGCAAACACGTCGAAGAGTTCAAATGCGACGACGTAGCGCAAGAGAACAAGGCAGAGGCAAAGACGGAAGAAGTCAAACAAGAGTGCGCCTGCGCAAAATGCGAAGACGAGGGCTTGCTTATCTTCACCACCAAGACTTGCCCCAACTGCAAGATGGCAAAAGCAATGCTTGACAAAGCGGGCATCGCGTACACCGTAATCGACGCGGAAGACAACAAAGACACCACTCTCGCATACGGCGTAAAGAAAGCTCCGACCTTGCTCGTTCCCAACGGAAACGGCTACGACGTTTACGACAACGCAAGCAAAATCAAAGGCTATATCGAGTCAAGAAAATAAAAAATAACCAAACGGCGGTATGGCAATGCGCCATACCGCTTTTTATTTATCAGAGGTGCAAAAATGCAAGAATTTGATATTATCATCGTGGGCGCAGGCCCTGCCGGAATGACCGCCGCACTCAATTGTTTGAGAGCGGGAAAAACCGTCCTCGTACTTGAAAGCGACAGCTTCGGAGGACAAATCGCATACTCTCCGAGAGTGGAAAACTTCCCCTCATACCAAAAAATCGCAGGTGCGGAACTTATGGACAAACTCTACGAACAAATCGTCGAGTGGGGCGCACAAGTCGAGCTTGAAAAAGCAATATCGACGGTTAAAGTGCCCGATGGGTTTGAATTAACCACCGATTATAACGTTTACCACTGCAAATCAATCATCATCGCAACGGGCGTCAAACCCCGTCGTATAGGCGTTGACAGAGAGGAAGAATTGGTGGGCAACGGCGTAAGTTATTGCGCGCTTTGCGACGGTGCTTTCTACTCGGGTGAAGACGTTTGCGTCATCGGTGACGCCAACACCGCACTCCAATACGCGCTCGTTTTGAGCGGTTATTGCAAGAGCGTACATATTTGCACTCTCTTTGACAAGTTCTTCGGAGACAAAGCTCTTCTCGACCTCGTGCTTGCTCGTCCCAACGTCAAGTATACACACAATCTTTCACTCAAAGAGTTCATCGGTGAGGACGAACTTTCCGCCCTCCGCTTTGAAAACACCGTTACGCACGAGGACGTTATAGTCGACGCAAAATGCGCCTTTATCTGCATAGGTCAAGTGCCTCACAACGAGTGCTTTGCGGGTCTCGTCGACATCGACAAAGCGGGCTATATCGTAGCGGACGAGAACTGCACCACTTCTTGCGACGGTATATTCGTTGCGGGTGACTGCCGTACCAAGAAAATCCGCCAACTCGTGACGGCGGCTTCCGACGGTTCTATTGCTGCGTTCAACGCGTGCAACTACGTTGACAAAGTAAAGCAATGACAATATTTATTGACGTTGACAATACTTTGCTGGACTTTGACGCTTGCGCAAACAAGTCGATAGAGACGGCGTGCAACCGTTTCGGCGTGCCGTATACGCAAAGGTTTATCGACGTGTTCCACCCCGTCAATCTCGAACTTTGGCATAAGCTCGAAAGGAAAGAAATCACCAAAGAGCAACTTTTTCAAGTGCGCTTCAACAAAGTTTTCGAGATTTTGGGCATAGAGTGCGACGGACACGCCTTTGAAGACGAATTTCACAAAAACCTCTTCGAGACGGCAATAAAAATCGACGGCGCGGAGGAATTGCTTCAATATCTTCACTCCAAATACAAAGTGTACGTTGCAAGCAACGCCACCCTCGCGCAACAGCAAAACCGCCTAAAAAACGCCGACTTGCTCAAATATATAGACGGCATATTCGTATCCGAAGAGATAGGTTTCCCAAAGCCTCAAAAAGCCTTCTTCGACGCGTGCTTTGCATATCTTCCCGACGCAAACCCGTCCGACACGATTATGATAGGCGACTCGGTGAGCGCGGATATCAACGGCGCAAGAGAGTACGGTATGAAAACGCTATGGTACAACCACCGCCACGAAAGCACGGACGGTGTGGAATGCGACCTCGTTGCCGACGACTTGTATCAAATCGTGCAAATGCTGTGAGACCTCTATATCAAGTATTTAGTTGGTAACGTGATTTTCGAGCGCAACGCTTGAAAGTAAAAATAATCTCAAAAACCCAAAAAGATGCGATAGACCGCATCTTTTTTCATAATTCGCTATCAATAAGCGAAAGCAAAACCTTCTTTCCGTCGGCCATATTGATGTAAAACATATAGCCCATTTCCTTGTCCGCATACTCGATGCTGTCAACTTCTTCAATCTCAACTGCGATAAGTTCGCCGATTTTTGTCAACAATTCTTCCATATCGGTTTTCTCCTTTGATTGATATACATATTATACGCACATAATCGGACACTGCGCAACATTTATTGTCCGATTGTGTGCATACTATTTTTGTCGAATTTTGTAGGAGTTTGTCGAAAAATGTCGAATAATGTCAAAATGCAAGAAGACGCACCTTCCACCCAATCTTCAATCAACGAGAAATTTGCCTTTGCTCTCGACTATTTTATGAAGACGGAAAAGTACGGCGCAAGAGAACTTGCCAGAAAATGCGATGTCAACGTATCGGCAATATACAAGTGGAAGCGAGGTGACGCTTGTCCCGGTTTCCGTAATCTCGTATTGCTTGCCGACGAGTTCGGCTGTTCTATGGACTGCCTTATCGGCAGAGAGCCCCTTGACAACGATTACGGTTTCACTTCAAGAACCACCCTCAAACCGTTTTGCGACAACCTCAACGAGATACTTTCGGAAAAAGGCATAACCGAATACCGCCTCGTCAAAATGATGGGCGTATCTCGCACGAAGATTGCGTCTTGGCGCAAAGGCAACAGTTTGCCCGACGCAAAAGGTCTTTGCGACCTTGCCGACGCCCTCGACGTGAGCGCGGACTCGCTTGCGGGCAGAATTTGACGGAATACTCGGTGCAAAAAGTCTCGAAACGCCGTCTATAAACGCTAAATTCCCCTCCAACCACAGCGGTTTTACAAAAGAAAACGCATAGCACCAAATATTTGCGATAAAACGCACTATAAATCTTTTGATTTCCAACGAAAAAGACACGCGGTATTGCGTGTCTTTTCAATTTATCAAAAAAAGATTTTTTTATCTCACGATGATTGCGTCGCGTTCCGCACCGACGGAAACGTACTTGATCTTGCACTCAACCGCCTTTTCGAGATATTCGATATACTTGCGTGCGTTGAGCGGAAGCTCGTCGTAGCTACGGCAGTTTGCGGTGGATTGCATCCAACCGTCAAGATAAATCACGTTGGGCTTTGCGATGTTGAGTGCCTCACCGCTCGGGAACTCGTCCACAGTCTTGCCGTTTACGTCGTAACTTACGCACACGGGGATTTTGTCCATAGTGTCGAGGATATCGAGTTTGGTAAGCGCGATTTCGTCCGTGCCTTGCACCATACAACCGTACTTGGACGCAACTACGTCAAATCCGCCAACTCTGCGAGGACGACCCGTTGCCGCGCCGTATTCACCGCCCGCTTTGCGCAATTTTTCCGCTTCTTCGCCAAACATTTCCGCCGTGAACGGACCTTCACCCACGCAAGTGGAATACGCTTTCATAACGCCGATTGCGTTGTCGACTTTGCGATTGGGGATACCCGCACCGACAGGACCGTACGCCGTAATCGTTGACGAGGACGTCGTGTAAGGATAGATACCGAAGTCGATGTCGCGAAGTGCGCCGAGTTGCGCTTCGAGCATAACGTTTTTGCCCTCTTTGAGCGCGTTGTTGAGGTAGTAACCCGTGTCGCAAATGTAATCTTTGAGCGGAGTGCCGTATTTATCGAACCATTCGAGCATACCCTCAACCGTGTACGGCGTGCCGTGATATGCGCCCTCGATTGTGAGATTTTTCCACTCGACGATAGTTTCGAGGCGCGAGCGCAAATACTCGGGGTGCAAAATATCACCCATACGGATAGCCTTTTTCATATACTTGTCGGCGTAAATGGGGCTTATTCCGCGACGCGTCGAACCGAACTTCTTGTCGCCCAAGCGGTCTTCTTCAAGGCAGTCTTGCGCCACGTTGTACGGACAGCAAACGACGGCTTTGTCGCTGATTTTGAGATTTGCGGGCGTTATGGTAATCCCGCCTTCTCTCAATCTTGCAATCTCTTTGCAAAGATGCTCGATATCCACGACCATACCGTTGCCCATAACGTTGACCTTGTCTTCACGCAAAATCGCGCTCGGCAAAAGGTTGAGCACAAACTTGCCCTTGTCGTTGATGACGGTGTGTCCCGCATTGTTTCCGCCTTGATAGCGTACGACGACGTCTTGCGATTCGGAAAGCAAATCGACCATACGGCCTTTGCCTTCGTCACCCCAGTTGATACCCACGATTGAAGTAAGCATATTTATACCTCTAAAAATTTAATATCGATTAAACCGTGACGTTTGCGGTAGTGCCGATTTTGCCCTCGTTGGCTTTGAGGAGCGGATCGACGACTTCGCTTATATACTCCGTCACTTGCTCTTTTGCTCTACCCGTAAACGCGTTGACGTCCATAATCTCGTCAAGCTCTTGCTTGCTCAAATCAAACGCCTTATCGTTCAGTATGCGCTCGAGCAAATCGTTTTCCTTGCCTTCCGTCTTTACGAGGCGCGACGCCTCGACGGAATGAACGCGTATTCTCTCGTGCAAAACTTGTCTGTCTTTACCCTTGTGAGAGACGCAATACATAAGGATATTTTCGGTTGCCATAAAGGGCAACTCTTGATTGAGATTTTTCTCGATAATGCGCGGATAGACGGTTAAACCGCCGATTATGTTAGCGTAAAGTGCCAATATTGCGTCTACTGCCAAAAATGCCTCGGGCAATGCGATACGTCTGTTCGCACTGTCGTCAAGCGTGCGCTCGAACCATTGCGCCGACGCGGTAATTGCGGGATTTAGGCTGTCGCACATAACGTATCTTGCAAGCGAAGCCATACGTTCGCTACGCATAGGATTGCGCTTGTACGCCATTGCGGACGAACCGATTTGGTGCGACTCGAAAGGCTCTTCCACTTCTTTGAGGTGAGACAAAAGTCTTATATCGTTTGAGAATTTGGTTGCGGATTGCGCAATGGAGCAAAGCACGCTCACCACGTTGTAATCCACTTTGCGAGAGTATGTCTGACCGCTCACCGCGTACGTGCCGACGAAGCCCGTCTTCTTTGCAATGGACGCGTCGAGTGCTTTGACCTTTTCGTGATCTCCGCCGAAAAGCTCCATAAAACTTGCCGCCGTACCCGTCGTGCCTTTGCAACCGAGCAAGCGAAGTCTCGAAATTTGAAAATCGAGATTGTCGAGGTCGCTCACGAGGTCTTGAAGCCAAAGCGTCGCTCTCTTACCCACGGTGGTGGGTTGCGCCGCTTGAAAGTGCGTGTACGCAAGCGTTGCAAGGTCTTTGTATTTGACGGCAAAATCTCTCGTCTTTTGTATGCAAGAAAGCAGTTCCGCCCTCACGAGCAACATTGCTTCGCGCATTTGAATAATATCGGTGTTGTCTCCGACGAAACAACTCGTCGCACCGAGGTGAATAATGGGTTTTGCCTTGGGGCAAGCCTCACCGAAAGTAAGCACGTGTGCCATAACGTCGTGGCGCACTTCCCTCTCTTTTTGAGCAGCAAAATCGTAGTCGATGTTATCGACGTTTTTCTTCATTTCCTCAATCTGCTCGTCGGTGATGTCTATGCCGAGCTCCTTTTCGCTTTCGGCAAGGGCAATCCAAAGTTTGCGCCAAGTGCCGAACTTGAAATCGGGTGAGAAAATATATTTCATTTGCTTGCTCGCGTATCTTTGGCAGAGCGGAGAGACGTATTCGTCCATACAAACCTCGAAAAACAAAAAAGTGTCCAAATTTATTTTAACCGATAGGTTAAAAAAAAATTGTGAACACTCCTATGTCTTTTGTTTATTTATATAAATAATATACCATTCATATACGAATATGTCAACGATTTATAGGCACGCAATTTTGCCCGATTTGCGCCGAAAACCGCCTTTTAAGCCAAAAATCGCAAAAGTATAAATTTTGACTTTCCCTTATAATCGGCATACACTTTGTTATATTTATGCAATACTACTGCATAAAACCTGCATTTTTAATGTATAAATATCCATTTTGTTTATAGAAAAATTTTTTTAACGAAAATCTTTTGACATTGAATAAAATGAGATTATAATAGGCACTATAATAAATTTTTCGGAGAATACTGATATGATGTCGGATTTGTACGGTAGTATGGTCTTCGACGATAAGGTTATGAGCAAGCGTTTGCCCAAAGAAACTTATCGCGAACTCAAAAGATGTTGCGCGCTTGACTTGCCTCTTTCGCGCGATATGGCAAACATAATCGCAAACGAGATGAAAGAGTGGGCAGTCGAAAAAGGCGTCACTCACTTCACTCACTGGTTTCAACCGCTCACCGGCATCACTGCCGAAAAACACGACTCTTTCATCGCACCCACCAAAGACGGCGGGGTAATAATGGAGTTGAGCGGAAAGGAACTCATCAAAGGCGAGCCCGACGCGTCGAGCTTCCCCTCGGGCGGTTTGCGCTCCACTTTCGAGGCGCGCGGATACACCGCTTGGGACCCCACGTCCTACGCCTTTATCAAGGACGGCATTTTGTGTATTCCGACGGCGTTCTGTTCCTACAACGGTGACGCGCTCGACAAAAAAACTCCGCTCTTGCGCTCGATGGAAGCAATCAACAAGCAAGGCTTGCGTCTTCTCTCCATTCTCGGCAAAAAGGCGGAAAGAATCAACGTCAACGTAGGTCCGGAGCAAGAATACTTCCTCATCGACACCGCCGTGTACGAAAAGCGCAAAGACCTCTTCTATACGGGACGCACGCTCTTCGGCGCACGCCCGCCCAAGGGACAAGAACTTTCCGACCACTATTTCGGCGCAATCAAACCGAGAGTTGTCAAATATATGAAGGAACTTGACGAGGAACTCTGGAAACTCGGTATCCTTGCCAAGACCAAGCACAACGAAGTCGCTCCCGCGCAACACGAATTTGCGCCTATCTTCACCACCGTCAACGTCGCAACCGACCAAAATCAATTGACGATGGAGATTATGAAAAAAGTCGCGTCCAAGCACAATATGACTTGCCTCTTGCACGAAAAGCCTTTCGACGGCGTAAACGGAAGCGGTAAGCACAACAACTGGTCGCTCTCAACCGACAACGGCACGAACCTTTTCGATCCCGGCAAGAGTCCGCAAGACAACGCGCAATTCTTGCTTATGCTTGCTGCGGTCATCGCGGGCGTGGACTCTCATCAAGACCTTCTCCGGATAGTCGTTGCAAACGCGTCGAACGATCACCGTCTCGGCGCAAACGAAGCACCTCCCGCAATCGTAAGTATGTTCCTCGGGGACGAACTTACGGGTATTATGCAAGCAATCGCGGACGGACGCACATATTCTCGTCGCGCAAAGTGCGAAATTGAAATCGGCGTGCACGTTCTTCCCAAATTTGCTATGGACACCGCCGACCGCAACCGCACTTCCCCGTTTGCTTTTACGGGCAACAAGTTTGAATTCCGTATGCCGGGCTCGTCGCAATCGATTGCAAGCGTCAACTTGGTGCTCAACACCATTATGGCGGAGCAATTCGAGCAATTTGCCGACGAACTCGAAAAAGCGTCCGACGTCAACGCGGGCATAACCGCAATCATCAAGCGCGTTATGAACGAGCACGGCAAAATCATTTTCAACGGCAACAACTATTCGGACGAGTGGACGAAAGAAGCGCAAAGACGCGGACTTCTCAACCTTGCTTCAACCGTTGACGCACTGCCCTTGCTCACCTCTCAAAAGAACGTGGAACTCTTCAAACGTCTACACGTTTTCAGCGAAGCGGAACTCAAATCCAGACAAGAAATCTACACGCAAAACTATTGCAAGCTTCTCAATATCGAAGCAATGACGATGTTGGATATGGCAACGATGGATATTATCCCCGCCGTCATCAAATACAAAGGCGACGTTGCAAAATCCGCCAACGAAAGCGTTGCTCTCGGTGTGGAAGCGGACGAGGAAAAAGCAATCGCAATTAATCTTGCCACCGAACTCAAAAAAGCAACGACCGCGGTCAAGAACCTCAAAGCCTCTCTCGACAAAGCGCACTCTCTCGGAGAAAACATCGTCGGCGCGCGTTGCTATCACGACGAAGTGCTCGTCGCAATGGCGTCTCTCCGCAAGATTTGCGACGAGATGGAACTCGGCACTGCAAAGGCGTATTGGCCCTATCCCTCTTACGGTGACATCTTGTTCTCCGTACACTAATTTTACATAATAAGCATTTTATATATGAAAAAACGGCGGTTAAACCGCCGTTTTTGTTTATTTGATATGCGTTGTCGTTTATCGTTTTTGAGCAAGAACTGCTTTTGCGTTTTCCACGATATCTTGCGCAGTGAGGTGATACACTTCGCTCAAATATGCGTTTTTACCTACTTGTCCGAACTCGTCTTTGACGCCCACCATTCTCATAGGCACGGGGTGATTTTGTACGAGCACTTCTGCAACCGCGCTACCGAGACCGTTGATGACGTTGTGATTTTCGCAAGTCACGATTGCGCCCGTTTCTTTTGCGCAAGCGACGATTTCGTCCTTGTCGATAGGCTTCCAAGTGTGGATATTCACCACTCTTGCGTCAATGCCTTCTCGTGCGAGAATTTCCGCCGCCTCGATTGCTCTTGCAACCTCGATACCGCTTGCAATAAGCGTAACGTCTTTGCCCTCTCTTATTCTGATTGCCTTGCCGAGCTTGAAGTCGAGAGTATCGTCAAACACCTTTTCGGGTTTCTTACGCTGCATACGAATATACACCGCGCCTTCGTGGTCGATAATTTGTCCCACCGCTTTTTCGAGCATAGTCGCGTCGGTCGGTTCAAAGCATACCATATTGGGAATTGCACGCATAAGTGCCATATCTTCAAACGGCATATGCGTACCGCCGTTATACTCTGCCGTAACGCCGGGGTCGCTACCCACGATTTTGACGTTTTGATGTGCGTAGGCTACGGAAATGAAAATTTGGTCGTAACATCTGCGCGTCGCAAACGGACCGAAACTGTATGCAAACGGAATTTTGCCCATTGCGGACAAGCCCGCCGCTATGCCTATCATATTTTGCTCCGCAATGCCCACGTTGACGAATCTTTCGGGATACGCCGCTTTGAAAACTTTGGTTGCGTGACAACTCATAAGGTCGGCTTCGAGCACCACTATACGGTCGTCGGTTTTTGCCTTTTCGACGAGCGCGCCCGCAAGAGTTTGTCTCAATTCTCTATCGTCGGTCATTGTGCATACCTCCCCGTTTCTTTTCTCCACATCTCTTCGCTGATGCTCATACTGTGGCAATTGCTTGCGCTCTCCGCAAAGGACGCGCCCTTGCCCTTAATCGTATTGAGGACGATCATACTCGGTTTTTCGCTTTGAGCTTTTGCGTTGTCGATTGCGTCGGATATTGCCTCTATATCGTGTCCGTCTATGCTTTGCACGAAGAACCCGAAAGATTTCCACTTATCCTCGACGGGCGCAATGTCGTTGATGTCCGCAACCGCGCCGTCAAGTTGCATTTTGTTATAGTCGAGAAGCACGATGAGATTGTCGAGTTTGTGCGAACCGGCAAACATAGTCGCTTCCCAGATTTGCCCCTCTTGGCTCTCTCCGTCACCGATAAAGCAATATATCGTAGCAGGATTTTTGTCCATTTTGCAACCGAGCGCCATACCCACCGCGCAAGACAAGCCTTGTCCGAGCGAGCCCGCCGTCATATCGATACCGGGGGTTTTGACCATATCGCAGTGCGAAGGAAGTCGCGTTCCGTTTTGATTGAGGGTGGCCAGCCACTCCTTGGGGAAGTATCCCTTGTCCGCAAGCACGGCGTACATCGCGGGGCCCGCGTGTCCCTTGGACATAATCACTCTATCGCGATCTTGCTTTTTGGGATTTTGGGGATCGACGTTTGCCTTTGCATAATAAATGACCGTCAAAGCGTCCATAACCGACATCGAACCGCCGATATGACCCGAACCGAATCTGCCGATGGTCTCTATCGCGTCGTTGCGCAGTTGTCTTGCCTTAGCGGTCAAAAACTCTTTTTGTGTAGAATCCATACTACGCCTCCTAATAAAATCAGTATATCATCTACACGATTATATTTCAAGCGGAAGATTGTATGCTAAAAACTTATTCCAAAGATTTCTTTGGATTTGCGTTTGAGGTCGGCTTTCTTTTCCTCGGATATAGATTGTTCGTACACCTTGGCGCGCACTTTTACGAGCGCAACTATTTTGCCGTCGCTCATTTTCGCAATCGTCGGAAAGTCCATACCCCCGCCCGTGCGCTTGCAAAAATCGTAGACGATAAGCACGCCTTGCGCCTTTTTGTCGGATATCGAATACTTTTGCGCGATATTTTCAATCTGCTTTGCGCTCTTGTCCGACACCACCTTTTCACCCGCTATTTCGCTCTCGTAAAAGTCTACGACCTTTGTGGACATCATATCGAAAACGCTAAACGCTTCACACACGTTTTTGCCGTCGTCGTTTGAGTTTCCGCAATCGACGTATGCCGTTTCGCGATTTTGGCTACGGTTGCTACCCTTTATAGACACTATACCGTTTGCTATGCAAAACGCCGTACACAACAAAATCGCAATACATATCGTTTTTATTATCTTTTTCATAATTCACCTCGTATTTATATTTATTGTGAGTTATATTGTGGAAAAATATGTAAGGTTTAATTTGAAAAACACAAGAAACGCCGTTTTTAAGCACGGCGCAAAAAAATAGAAATCAACTTTTTCATCTCGTTATATCTTGTGTACATACAAAAATTTACAACAAATCGTCTATTCCGTACAGTCCCGCGCCTTGTTTTGTGACGAACTTCACCGCCTCGATTGCACCCTTTGCGTACACCTTGCGAGAGAGTGCTTCGTGCGTAAAAGTCAAAGATTCCTCACCCGTGTTTATGCGCACTTCGTGCTTTCCGAAGACGCTTCCCATACGAAGTGAGTGCACGCCTATATCACCGTCTTTTTTCTTGCCGTTCTCGTGCCTACCCACCACGATTTGCCCGCCTATCGTTTGCTTGACCGCATCGGCAAGCATAAGCGCAGTGCCCGACGGAACGTCCGCTTTTTGAGTGTGATGAGTTTCGATAATCTCAACGTCTAATTTATTAAAATCATTGCGATTTTCGATATCTAACTGCTTTAATTTATTAAAATCATTGCGATTTTCAATATCTGACCGCTTCAATTCATTAAATTCATTGTAATTTCCAATATCTAACCGCTTTAATTCATTATTATCGGCACAACGTACACTGTCGCAAGGGGCGTTGGTGCGGTTGAAAACGGATAGCGTTTCTCGTACACATTTTGCCATCGTGGCTATACCGAGCGACATATTGTTTGCGTAAAAAAGCGGTATAAAACGAGAGGCGTATTCTATATACTTTTTCTCATCGTCGTCGTGTCCCGTGGTGGCAAGCACGACTGCACATCTTCGCGCAATCGCCACTTTAAGTATCGAAATCGTCGCTTTATGTGTGGAAAAGTCAATTATCGCGTCAAAATCACGTTGTGCGTCGTTGATATCGCTCACCGCTTCGATACCGTCTTCCGCCCCGTTGCAAGAGGCGTTTATATCCGCCGAATCGGTGCAAAAATCGTTGTCGAAAAGACGTTGATTTTGTGGTGTATTTCCTTGTAAATTCATATCGTCAAAGCGTTTGTCCACCAACGAAACGACGTCAATATCGCTGACGGTTTGGCAGTATTCGTAGACTTCTCTACCCATTTTTCCGAGTGCTCCGCACAATGCAATTCTCATAATATAAGTGTATTTTGAAGAAATAAAATATATGAAAAACAAGCAAAAAATTGCACGCTTTATGTCAAAAATCGCGCAATTTTTGACATAAAAAACGCACAACAATGCACAAAAATTATGTTAATTTTGGGGCTAAATTACGTCACTTTTGAGATATGCCATATCACAAAAGCGTTGTAAATATCATATTTTCGTCATTTACACTTTGTATGATATTTATAGTATTTTTACAGTCGGTTTGCCTTGGCGGTGAGTTGCAAGATTTTGGTTTTAAGTGCGGTGGTGGCGTATCTACCCGACACCCGCCACGTCCAATTGCCTTGCGCCGTTGAGGGCATATTGATACGCGACTCTTCACCGAGTTCCATATAATCTTGAAGAGGTATAACCGCAAGATTTGCCTTCGAGCCGAGGGCAAGCGACACGAGCGCGTTGGTTGGCGTTTGACCGAAACGGCAAGGACACTCCCTTTCAAAAACCTTTTTGGTCTTATCGTCGAGAGAGTCGTACCAAGCCTTGGTGGGCATACTGTCGTGCGTGCCAGTGTAGACGACGCAATTCTCGCTCTTATAGTTCTTGGGCAAATACTCGTTGGTGCTGTCGGTGAAAGCAAATTGAAGCACTTTCATTCCGGGGTAGCCCGTCTTTGCCAATAGTTCACGCACGTCGTCGGTGATGTGCCCCAAATCTTCCGCAATGATTTTTGCCTTGGGGACGGCGTCGGATATAGCCTTGAAAAGAGGATAACCTACGCCCTCTTCCCATTTGCCGTTTTTGGCGGTGTCGTCCTTTGCGGGTATGACGTAGTATCCCGCAAAGCCTCTGAAATGGTCTATTCTTATAATATCGTACAGTTTGAAATTGCGCTCGGCGCGACGCTTCCACCACGCAAAGCCGTCTTGCTCCATCTTCTTCCAGTCGTAAATGGGATTGCCCCACAATTGACCGTCGTCCGAGAACGCGTCGGGCGGACAACCCGCAACCACCTTTGGCACAAGGTTTTCGTCAAGCAAGAAGGAAAGCGGATCGCTCCACACTTCCACGCTGTCGTAAGCAACGTAAATGGGCATATCTCCTATAATGGAAATACCCTTTGATTTTGCGTATTTCTTAACCGCTTTGTACTGCGTAAAAAACTCGTATTGAACGAACTTCCAAAACTCGCACTCGCCCACATATTCCGCTTTTTTAAGCTTGGCGTAATCGTAAAATTTACAATCTCCCCACTCCGTCCACTGCTTGTAGCCGTTGACTTCTTTGAGACTCATAAAAAGCGAATAATCGTCAAGCCACTCTGCGTTGTTTTGCTTGAAGCGTATATAATCGGAATTTACTTTGAAGCGTGCAAACGCCTTTTTGAGAAGAGGTATTCTCGTCTCAAACAATTTGCCGTAATCTATGCGATTTGCGTCCGTTTCTTCCGCCTTTGCCTCGTCCTTGGTGAGCAATCCGTCACGCACGAGCAAGTCGATATCAATAAAATACGGATTGCCCGCAAACGAGCACGGGGATTGATATGGGGAATCTCCGTAAGCGGTGGGATTGAGTGGCAAAACTTGCCAACAACGCTGTCCGCACTCCGCAAGGAAATCTATAAACTTAAAACTTTGCGCACCGAAAGAGCCTATGCCGTATTTGCCTGGGAGAGCCGACACGGGCATAAGAATACCGCTCTTACGCGAAAAACCGAAATTGGAAAGTTTTTGTCTCATATCAGAAAAGTCCCGTGATTTTGCCGTTTTCGTCAACGTCGATTTTTTCCGCCGACGGCACTTTGGGAAGACCGGGCATAGTCATAATATCCCCCGTAAGCACGACGATGAAGCCTGCACCCGCGCTGATTTTGACGTTTTTGACCGTAACGGTAAATCCGCTCGGTGCACCGAGCTTGCTTGCGTCGTCCGAAAAACTGTATTGCGTCTTTGCAATGCACACGGGAAGGTGTGAAAAGCCCAAATCTTCAAGCGATTTGATTTGTTTCATCGCGTTCGGCAAAATATTTACGCCGTCACCGCCGTAGACTTTGCGTACGACTTTTTCTATTTTTAGTGCGATACCGTCGTTCAAATCGTAAGCGTATTCAAAAGCGGAATTGTCCTCGCTCTCGCAAAGACGAACCACCTCTTTTGCAAGCTCTTCTCCACCCTTTCCGCCTTGTGCCCAAACGGTTGAAAGTACCGTGTTTACACCGAGTTCCTTGCACTTGGAAACGACGAATTTTATCTCCTCGTCCGTGTCCGTCGGGAAGCGATTGACCGCAACGACGCACGGAAGTTTGTATACGTTTTTGATATTGGAAACGTGGCGCAAAAGATTGGGGATACCCTTTTCGAGTGCAGTCGTATTTTCCGTAGCAAGGTCGCTCTTTGCAAGACCGCCGTGCATTTTGAGCGCGCGCACCGTTGCCACGACAACTACCGCGCTTGGCACGAGATTTGCCATTCTGCACTTGATATCCAAAAACTTCTCTGCACCGAGGTCTGCGCCGAAACCCGCCTCTGTAACCGCATAATCGCCAAGATAAAGTGCCGTTTGGGTTGCAATCACGCTATTGCAACCGTGCGCGATATTGGCAAAAGGTCCGCCGTGAACGAGTGCGGGAGTGCCTTCGAGAGTTTGAACGAGGTTGGGTTTTATTGCGTCTTTTAAGAGTGCGGTCATTGCGCCTTGCGCTTTGAGATCCGCCGCCGTCACGGGCTTATCGTCGTAGGTGTAACCCACTATGATTTTGCCAAGGCGTTCTTTGAGATCGGACAAGGAAGACGAGAGGCAAAGCACTGCCATAATCTCGCTTGCGACGGTGATGTCGAAGCCGTCTTCTCTCGGCGTTCCGTTTGCCTTTCCTCCGAGTCCGTCAACGATGAAACGGAGTTGTCTGTCGTTCATATCAACGCATCTTTTCCACGTTATTTTGCGGGGGTCGATGCCGAGAGCGTTGCCTTGTTGGATATGGTTGTCGAGCATTGCCGCAAGCAAATTGTTTGCCGCGCCTATTGCGTGGAAGTCACCGGTGAAATGCAAGTTGATATCTTCCATAGGCACGACTTGGGCGTATCCACCGCCTGCCGCTCCGCCCTTTATGCCGAACACCGGACCGAGAGACGGCTCACGAAGCGCGACCACTACGTCTTTGCCTATGCGTTTGAGTCCGTCGGCAAGTCCTATTGTCGTGGTGGTCTTGCCCTCACCCGCGGGCGTCGGGGTTATAGCGGTGACGAGAATGAGTTTTCCGCTCTTGCCCTTGCCGTTTTTGACGAGATTGGCATAGTCGATTTTTGCCTTGTACTTGCCGTACTGCTCGATATACTCCTCGTCTATGCCCGCGCGCTTTGCCACCTCTACGATGGGAAGCATATTTGCGCTTTGCGCTATCTCGATGTCGCTTTTATAATCCATTGTCCGCCCTCTATGCGCGTGTACGCATATATATTGTAGATATTATAGAGAATTATATCACGGAAAACGTAATGATTCAACAATAACTTGACATATTGCCCGACAAGTGTTACAACATTATCCGTAAAAAATAAATTGGAGGAACAAACTATGGAAGACTTCGCAAAGAAATATATTGCGTGGTATGAAGGCCTCGACAAAATCGTCAAAATTTTGCTTTGCTTGCTTTGGGATATTCCCGCAAACCTCTATCGTCTCGCAAAGAGCGCAAAGAACGAAAGCGTGCTCGGCATCGTGCTTGCAATCGTGCTTATGATCTTCGGCGGTTGGGTTTTGTGCGTAATCGACGTCGTGAGCCTTGCTCTCAAAGACAAAATCTACTGGATCGACGATCTCAAAGAAGAGGAAGAATGTCACTGCTCTTGCTGTGAAAACGAGACTGACGATTCAAACATCGACGACCAAACCAAGTAAGTGGTTAAAACGAAAAAGAAAAACGTGCCTTATCGGGCACGCTTTTTTATAGTAATTTTTG
The DNA here is from genome assembly GCA_002476605.1 of Christensenella sp. UBA7571. GTDB lineage: Bacteria > Bacillota > Clostridia > Christensenellales > CAG-917 > CAG-475. Next base: position 57,252 of record DLLD01000013.1, on the reverse strand, counting down.
ATTTGCACGAATTGCGATTATACGCAAAACGCAAAATTTATTTTGAATTTTTCTTGGATTTCTTTTTGGACTTTGCTTCGTCGTACGCCTTTATCTCTTTTTCAAAGTCGATTTCTTTGAGTTCTCCCTTGGTGGCAAGATAACAATGCTTGCCGAGAGCAAATATGTAGCGGTCGTGATCGAGACTGTCGCTGTAAACGTTTTCCACTTCGACGTCGGGCAAAATCTCGTTCAAACGGCGCACTTTTTCGTCCTTGCGACAAACTTTGCCGAGCAAATGCCCGTTCTTTTTGCTGTGCGGACTTGCGATGCAATAATCGATTTGCATACGCTTTGCAATCTCTTCGATAAGGAAATCGGGACTTGCGCTGATAAGCACACTCTTGCGAGACATATCGCGATTTTCGGGCTTGAAAAAGTCGTAAATATCCTTTTCGTGCTTGTCCCAATACTTTTTGACCGTCTTTTCGGTGTTGATAAGCGAAACGAAATTGAACGCGATTTTCTTGAAAATCGGCACGGGCAAAATCTTGGTCACCATCAAAAATCCCCAAAAGAGTTGGAACGGCAACAAAATAAGCGTCCACGGACAATGCGCCATCGACCAAAACCAATAGTGCAACGCGCTGTCGTACGGGATAGCCGTCTTATCAAAATCGTAAATGTCAATTTTCGTCTTCTCTTGTTCCATAACGATATGATTGTAACATACTATTTAAGAAAAAGAAAGACCCAGTTTTTGAATTAATAATTAATAATTATTAATTAATAATTGAGGGTGGGACACCCACACCCAAACGAACACTTATTCGGAGCGTACTTATAAACGGAATGTGCAACTTCGGAGACGGAACTTCGAGTCGCAAGGCGACGAGCGAATAAGTGCCGAGCTTGACGGTTGTACAAGTGAACCAACGAGTGTTGTTCTTTTCGTTGGTGAACGAGTGGCACAAGTAGAGAAATGTCCCTATCTATGCGAGTGCCGTTGTCTCCCCCGCGAGCGACGGATAATATTGTAGAGAAATGCCCCCTATACGAGTGGCGGGAGAAATGCCGGCGTGTCCGGAAAGAGGGGGTTATTGCATTTAAGGAGTTACGACGAAAGCATATAAAAGAGCCGTCCGGCAATCGTACGGCTCTGACGCAGCTATTCGCCGTTTAGTGGCTCTTAATCACGCTCGTGAGCGACACCGTAGGAGTAATAATTGCGAGGAGTGCTCTCGAAGACACCGTCGCTGTTGATGGTGATGACGGTAGTTCCGCGTTGTGAGTGCTCTTTGTAGATGCCGGCATAGGCAAGATAGTCGATGGACATACCGTAGGTGAGGCGGATACCGCGGGAGTCTCCGTCGCGCTTGTAGAGGACGGAGAAGTTGTTGTAGTGGTCGTGTCCGCAGAAGATGCCTTGCATACCGTGAGTCAAGCCCGCCTCGAAGAGGTTGTCCGTGCTACTACCGCAGAATACGCCGTAGGTGCGGACGCCGTTCTTTTGCTTGTCGGACTCACCCATATTGCCGTAAACGAACGTCGTGGTTGAACCGTTGCCTTGGATTACGTCACCGCTTTGAGGCGTTTTCCCGCTGTTGATGACGTTTGCCCACGCTTCGCGGTACTCGACGAGAGGAATGTGGAAGAACGCAATGTTGTTGACTTCCACACCGCCGTTGGCTTCTTTGAGCATATCCATACTATCGGAATACCAATCAACTTGGCATTGATGGATATTGTCGTACTTCCACGCGATTCCGAAATAGTCACCGTCGGTGTAGCTGTGGCTATCGAAGGTTACGATTGCTTGGTTGATGGGGTTTGCAGAACCCGCGGGGTTTTTGACGACTATCATATCGTTGCCGAAACCTCTCGACGTGTCGCTGATTACGTCTTCGTCATCGCAGAAGCCCGCGCGGAAGAGGCAATATTCAAAATTTGAATCCTCGTAATATTTGCAGATGTCTTTGCGAGTGTAGAGGCTGTAAAGCTCGGTGTCGTGGTTGCCGAACGCAAACGTCCAGTAAACGCCGAGCGATTCCATCATATGCGAGAAAATCTTGGTTGCGTTGAGGTTGTTGAACGTGCCCGCTTGGAAAGGTACTGGGTACGCGATGTCACCGGTGACGACTACGAGGTCGGGTTTTTCCGCTCTAATCATCGTCGCAACCGCGCTCATTGCCCACGCGTCCTTTTGTCCCGAGAACGCGCCGCCGCCGATATGTACGTCGGTGAATTGCAAGACTTTGAACTCTCTGTCAGCGGGTTTGGTGAACGTCCAAAAACCGAGGTCATTGTCAAAAGTCGGTTTGAGTTGCAAACTGTTGCCGTCCGCGTCCACGTCGTATTCCACCTTTTGGAAGTTGTTTTCCGCTTGCGTCAAAAGTGCGTTGGCGTTGACGGTGGTCGCTATGGCGCAACCGCTGAAAAAGATTGCAATCGCAAGAAATACCGCGCCCGTGATTATCAAGGCTTTGACGGTCTTTTTCTTTCTTTGCTCGGGGGTGAGTTTTTTCTTCTCTTTCTTGGTTTTTGCGGACTTTTTGTCCTCGTACTCATCGAGAATACCCTCAACTTTTTCATCGGAAGATTGCTCGTTTACGCCCGTCTCTTCCGTTTGCTCGATTTCATCTTGCGCCAAAGTCTCTTCGGCGTTTTTGATTTCGTCGCTCATTTTTGCCTCCTTGTCGCTGCTATATAATCTTTATTATTATTTATCCGTATTGCCGAGCGTTTTTAGGCTTCACTCTTCATTGTAACCGTTTTGCTCGACGTTATGGTCTTTTATAAACACCACTTCCGCGCCGGTCTTATCCAAGACTTCTCTGCTCAATTCGAGCGGGTCTACGTCGTCTCCGCAATAATAAGCGTTGCCGACTTTCATACCGTAACCGTAATCGTGAAGCACCACTTTCGTAAGGCGCGCACCTCTACGCTTGCAAGCGTATTCGATTGCCTTTTTCTCCTCTTTCGCACCGTCTCCGACGACTATCGCGCGCACGTTTTCAACTACCATCTTGATTGCCACGACGATAATCACAATGCTCATAACAATACCGAATATCGCGTCGACCGCATAGTCAACTCTTGCCGACACCGCAAAGGATATAAGCGACGTTGCGGTCATACCCGTGTCGAGAAAACTATCAAGCATAATCGCTTTTATCGCGGCGGATTTAATCTTTTTGTTGGCAACGTAGTACGCAATGCCTACGGCAAGTTTTATGGGGATTGCAACGGATATGAGTATGCAGTTTTGAAGACCGAACCACACGGGCTCGGGCATTGCCATACGGTTGAGCGAACGGATAAGGAACAGTCCGCCCACGACCACCGATACCACCGCTACGATAAAGCCCGCAAGATACTCTCCTCTGCCGTAACCGTAAGGTGCTTTTTCGTTTCTCGGGACGAGCAAGAATATGAAGACAACGAGCGTAACGAGGCAAGTGATGACGTCAAAAAAACTGTTCGTTCCGTCAAGCATTATACAAAGACTGTTGGAACTGAGACCTACGTACGTTTTGATTGCGGCAAGCGCGATATTGATAACCATAGCAATAGATATAAGCCATATAGATTTCTTTATTCTATCTTTCATTTGCCGTCTTCCTCCCCGTTTTTATTCAAATCGTTTTCGTCGTCTTTTGTTTGCGTGATTTGCGTCGTATTTGCACAATCGACAGTTGATATGTCTGTTTTGCGCTCGTAAACGCTCGTATCGTGCAAAACGTCACCGATTTTCATTGCCTTGCGACAAGATACGATAATAGCGATAAGACCGAGAGCAAAGAGTGCTGCGAGCGATACGAGAAGCACGTCAACCCAACCTTGTCGAGAGGCGGGGACGATATCGTCGACGTAGAAATATATCTCGCAAGCGTCTTTTGAAAGAGGCACTCCGCCGGCATACGCGCTCACCTCTTCGAGGGCGTCGTCCAAGCCGATACTGACGTATTTTGCGTCGTTCATAGTGCCTTTCCAAGACACGTAATAGTTGCCGTCGGGGTCTATGACGTTGCCGTCGTTGTCGGCAAGTTCTATCCTATACGCGCACGTGATTTTCTTGCCGTCCAAGGCACTTTGTGCGTCGATGAGTGTGATTTTTGCGGTCTTGATTTCCACGAAACCTTTGTCGTAATACACGTCAAATTCCGTGCCGTCGGGCGCAGTTGCACTCACGCGTTTTGCAAAGACCATATAACGACCGTATTGCACGAATCCGCCGTAAACGCTTGCGCTCACCGCCTCGTAATAGGGGTTGTCGAACGTGGCGGTAATGGGATATACGCCCGCTACGTCCTTATCTGCCGAGCAGTTGAGACGCACGCCCAAATCGTCTTCCGTATCGTTTCCGACGAGTGCGTCGTCCACGATATAACCGACGTTTTCGAGCGGTATGAGATCCTCACCCGCAAGCGTGTATACGTCGGAGATACGCACGGTGATTTTGCGCGGATTGACGTGAAGTTTTATCGATATATTTTCAAGCGTGAAATAGTTTCCGCTATCGGACTCGAAGTCGTAGAAGAGAGTGTATTCTTGCTCTCTCGGTGTTGGGATAAGCGCGCCTTTGTCCGTTACGCCGTCAAAGATTGCGTCCGTCTGCGCGTCGCGAAGGATAAAACGTCCGCTTCCCGTGCTCAAAAACTCTTCGTCGTCTATCGCACCGCTTATTCGAGACGAGATTTGCGCCACCGCCACTCCGTATTCCGCCTCGACGACGTTTACCGTCGGAGCGGTCAAAGTCGCTTTGCCGATTGAGAGCGTTATTTCGTTTTCGCCCGCTCTTTCGACGTCGAAAACTTTGCCGTCAAAGGTAAATCTTTCGATTGCGGTGTAGCCTATTTGATATTCCCCAGCGTCTATGCCGTTTCCGAACGCAATTGAAGTTGAATAGACGTCGGAAGATTGGCGTTTGGTATCCGTCGTGCCGACCTTGCGATAATCGAGCCTACTTGACCAAAACTCGAAAATTGCGCTTGCGCCATCAACGGATACGACGGCGTCGCTTGCGTCCTTGGTGTAAGTTATGCTCGTCTTATTGGCGGATACGTTGCCCATTGACGGGAATATGAAAGTGAAATCAAAATATCGGTTGACGTCCCAACTCTTGGCGTCTCCGTCAAAAGAGTCCTTTTCGTCGGAAGATATAACGCCTCTTTGCAAAAGCACTGCGGACAAAGATTGCTTGAAGGAATAATAGACTTCTTCACCGGTGAAAAACTCACCTTGCGCCGTCCAAACGCGTGTGTCGTCAACGCTTGCGTTCCAGACTTTTGCGCCGTTTTCAAAACTTGCGGTCACAACGACGCCGATTTTGCCGTCCGTCGCATACGCAACCCCTCCGAGAGAAAAAGCGGTTGCCAAAACTGCCGATATACAAATCAGCAACACGATTATCGTGATTTTGGTCAACCTTTGCGCCATAATTTCCTCGCTTTTGAATCTTTGGATATATTATTATAACACAATAAAATATTTTGCGCAATACGGGCGTGCGTATATGCGCGCAATTTAGTTTTATATTAAAATATACAAAGATGAGTACGAATTTATTGGGAAAAAGCGAGGAAGTGATATTGTTGCTACGCAACAGTGATATTTTTGGCAAAAGCCAAAAGTGATATTGCGACTTTGTCGCAGTGATATTCGCACTTTGTGCGAGTTGCGGAATATTCCTTGTGCCTACGGCTAATATGGATTTAGGGAATTTTGTAAAAAACTTACTAAATAGATGAAGAACAAGGAAAAGCCACTTGAACGAACAGCCTAACGTATAAATAATACGTGACTGGGCGGGCAAGTGGCTTTGACGCAGTTATTCGCTAAATCACAGCGTTTTGTAAAAACGCAATAAATCGATGCATAACGAGGCAATGCCTTGCGAATGGCAACCCTAACGTATAAGTAATACGTGAGTTGACAGGCGCAAGGCATTAACAAAGTTAGGCGCGATTTAGTGCGTTTTTTAATGTTGATTTAAGATACAAAAAGTATTATAATATCAATCTGTAACCGAGAGGTGGCTGATATGAGAATTTTACTTGTTGAAGATGAAAAGGAACTGTCGAGAGCGTTGGCGCAAATGCTGATGAAGGACGGTTATGACGTGGACTGCGTGTACGACGGCGCGGACGGATTGAATTTTGTGTCGACGGGTATGTACGATATGATACTGCTGGACGTGATGATGCCGAAACTCAACGGATTTGAAGTGTTGGCAAAAATGAGATCGCGAAAAATAGAAACGCCCGTCATTATGCTCACTGCACTCACGGACGAAAAAGATAAAATAGAAGGACTTGACAAAGGTGCGGACGACTACGTGTCGAAGCCGTTCTCTTTCAACGAACTTTCCGCGCGTATACGTGCGGTGCTCCGCAGAAGAGGAAAATTGCTTAGCGACAATAAGCTCGAATATCAAAACGCGTCGCTTGATTTGACGACGTTTACGTTGTCTACGCAAAAGGGTTCTATCAACCTTACGGGCAAAGAGTTCGAGCTGTTGAGATATCTCTTTGAATACCCCAACTTCGTTGCGACGAAGGAAAACCTTATACTCAAAGCGTGGGGACTCAATAGCGAATTCGAGTCCAACAACCTTGAAGTGTATATGTCCTTCCTACGCAAAAAATTGACTCACCTCGACGCGTCGTTCACGATAGAATCGGTGCGCGGTGTGGGATACAGACTATCGCAACCAAAGGCGTAAAAAGACGCGCGACTGCGGTCGCGCATTTTTAATTATATAACGGATAAAGAACTTAATCGTATCAAAACGATAACATAAAGCATCGATTATGAAAAAACTGAACCTTGACCTTATAAGAAAGCAACGCCTCAATTATACGATTACTACCACCGTGATTGCGGCGGTTTTTCTGCTTATAGTGCTGGGCGGATTGTTTGGCGTGGTGTACGCTTCAAACGACGTTTTTATAAGGACTTCACTTGACAAGGCTCTTGAAAATCCCGAAAAGCACAACGACGACGTGGTGAACGATTTGAAGTGCGTATACGTGTATACGGGCGACGACGGCACGGTGAAGATATCGGGAAATATCGGCATTTACAGCGAAGAGGACGCGGAAACTATCGTTGCCACCGCTGTGCAAACCAAGCAAGGCAAATTCCACGTCAACAACAGATATTTCGTGGTTGCAAGCAAGGAATTGGACTCGGGAACGCTGTACGCTTTTATAGACCGCACGTCCTACCATACGCAACTTGCAAACACTGCGATTATGGTTACGCTTCTCTACTGCATATCCGTCGTATTCGTGGCACTGCTCGCGCTCTTGTCCTCGGCAAGATTGCTCAATCCCGTGGCAAGCGCAATGTCCAAACAACGCGACCTCATCGCAAACGCTTCGCACGAACTCAAAACTCCTCTTACCATTATCGGCACGAATTTGAGCGTCATTAAGAGCGAACCGCAATCGACGGTGGCGGACAACGAAAAGTGGATAGAGTCCATAACGACGCAACTCGTGAGAATGAAGGACCTCGTCAACTCTATGTTGGAACTCAGCAAATTGGAGCAAAGCGAACTGCCCAAATGCCCCGTAGATTTCAGCGAGATTGCGGAAGGCGCGTGTTTGAGTTTCGAGGCAACGTGCTTTGAAAAGAACGTAAAACTGCTGTCCGATTTTGGGCCGAATATCGAAGTATACGGTGAGGCAAAGTCGCTTGAAAGGCTCGTGATTATACTGCTTGACAACGCAATCAAATATTGTGGACAAAACGGAAAAGTGGGCGCAAAGCTCACCGCGGACGGAAAAAACGCGCATTTGTCCGTTATGAATACTGGTGAAAGCATATCCAAAGAAGAGGCGCAACACGTCTTTGATAGATTCTACCGCTCGGACGGAGCAAGGAAAAACGAGGACAATCAAAGCTTTGGTCTCGGACTCTCGATTGCCGCCGCAACGGTAAAAGCACACGACGGAACGATAGAATGTCACGGCGTCGAGGGAAAAGGCACGGTGTTTGACGTGTATATCCCCTTGCTCAAAAAGAAAAAAGACGGAACGCCGATAGTCCCTAAAAAACGCAAAAAGTTGTTTGAACTGTGAGCGTAAATTCTATATCGAAAACATATTGAAAAACGAGCGAAAAACGCTCGTTTTTTACGTTTTTTACGGTTTTTTGATAAAAAAGCACACGATTTCGTGCGCTTTTTACTTTCGTTATCCGTGATTTTACTGTGGTTTGCGCTTTGAAAAAACGCTCTACCCCCGTTTTGCCGACGATCAAAGTTTTTGATCACCGAATTTGATTGCACCCGTCTTGCGCATAAGCTCGCTTACGCCAAGCGATATTACCGCGGGCAAGACGAACATACAAAGTATTATGCCGAGTGCAATTTGCCAATCGGGGATAATACCCTTGGAAGCGTCGATTGCACCGAATACGCCGACGAGTCCCGACGTGCCCATTCCACCGCCCGCGGCGTTGCAACGAAGCCCCATAAGCACGGCAACGAGTCCGCATACCGCACTTGCAACGATTTCGGGAATCATTATAAGCGGGTGCTTCATAATGTTGGGGATTTGGAGCATCGAAGTGCCGATGCCTTGTGAAATAAGTCCGCCGACACCGTTTTCTCTGAAACTTGCCACGGCAAAGCCTATCATATGAGCCGAGCAACCCGCAACTGCCGCACCGCCCGCTATCATAAGTGCTTCCTCGTATTCGGCGGGAACTGCCGCCGCAACCGCTATCCAAATAGCCGCGGACGACGTTGGCATCGTGAGCAAAATTCCCATAACCACGGCAATGAATATGCCGACGAGAATTTTGACCGCTACGCCCGCTTGAATTGCAAGCGCCATTGCAATGCCGATATATTCGATGAGTTTGATGAGAGGCCACGCCACGAACACGGAAAAGAGGCACATTGCCATCATTCCGAGCGGGACGAGAATTATATCGAGTTTGGTCTTGCCTACGTAAAGACCCGCGAGTTCGACCGTGATAAGCGCGACGACGTAAGAGCCAATCGGATTGCCGGGTGCACCGAAGACGAACGTCCACGCCGTGTCGTGACACATAACTTCGACGAGATTGCCCGCAAATGCGCCGACCATCCCCGTAACGGCGGCAGTGAAAATGACGAGCGGTTTTGCACCGAGTTTGTGCGCAATGCCTATACCGATACCCGCACCCATAAGCGTTTTGGCAATCTTGGCAAGATACGCAAGAAAATGCGCAAAGCCGTTGTCACCGCACCAAGAAGCGATTTGTGCCAAAATCGTGCCCGCAATAAGCGTGCAGAAAAGCCCTTGCGCCATACCCGAAAAGGCGTCTATAAAATAACGCTTGCTTGCCTTTTTGAGCCATTCGACAAAGCGTTGTCCACCTTTCGACGGTGCGTTGGCGTACTCGAAAAGTATGCCTTGTCCCGTCGATTGCTCGCCTTGCTCGGTGGTGTCAACCGTATCTTCCGATTGTGTGGAAAAGTCGGTTTCGGCTTCCGCTTGCGCTTGTTCGACGACGGTTTCTTCGTCGGTTGCGAGTTGCGATTGATCCTCTATTTCAACCGCTTTCAAATCTCTCTCTTCGTTTTGCATATATCCCCTGTCGTTTGCGCTATTTGCGCAAACTATATGTTTATTTATTCAAAATCGACACTACAACTGTCGATTTTGAATATTTATTGCAAGATTTCAGTTGTCCGTTTAAGTCAAAAAGGCTTATTTGCTCTCCACGTCCACGATTTGCATATCCGCGGAAGGCGCAACTTGCGTGACGTCTTGTTTTTGCTCTTCTACTTCCTCGTGCGTGCCCGTCGACATAAGCTTTTCCATAGTGCCGACGCAAAGCGAGAAGAGGTCTTCCATAGTCTCGCGAGAGATCGTTCCGCAAGATTGAGAATAGTCCTTGGCAAGCACGGTTGCGCTTGGATTGCCGTTCTTTACGAACGCGTTGGACGTGTAGCCGTGCAATGAATTGAACTTGTGCTTCAAATCGTCGTGGCGCGCGGTTTTGAGCGGTATATCTTGCTCTATCGCACTTGCGTGCAAGGTTGCCACCATATCCGTTGAAAACGTGATTTTGCGCACGGCGTCGTACTCCGCAACTTGAAGTGCGTCACCCGCGATATCGCCTATGCAAAGAACTTTTGCGCCCGCGTACTCGGGGTGTGCCTCGACAAATTCGTGCGAACCGCAATGTCCGCTGTTCTCCGCGCCGAAGGATACGTATACTATCCTTGCGTCGTCGGCAAGTTTCTCGTTTCTATCCACGAAATAGGCGTAAGTTGCCATTGCCACCGAAGTCGCAACGCCGTTGTTGGCTCTTGAATACTTTTCAAGCGGTGAGAAATGCAACACGAACGCCAATATGCCGAATACGCCCGATATGAACGGGAATATCGTAAACGCCGATATCTTTGCCGCAACGTTGACTCCGTCCGTGCCGATGGACATTTTGAGTATGCAAAAAAGCACGAAAACGAACACCGATACGGGTGCGATAATCATTGAAAGCTTGCGCATAAGGTCGAAATCCTTGACGGCACTGCCGAGCATTGCGTCGTGATTGTCCGCAATAACGAACGTGCGCGTCGGGTTGTCCGACTTGCTGTATTCGCTGACGACGTTGTAGGACACTTTCTTTTGGTATATACCGAGCATCTTGCGCTTGCCGAGATACTGCAACGTTATCACGCTACCGCCCGCCAAAAACAGCACGAGCGACAAAAGCGTGATAAGCGCGCCCGCTACCCTATTGCCCGCAAAAGACGCGAAATAGATTACGTAGCAAACGGCGTACCATATACCCAAATACATAAACGAACCTCTGCCGAACATCGGATAGGCGTTGAACGCCTCCAATCGCGTTTTGGCGTCGGTCTCGTCGTGCAAACGATTGCGAATTGCGCGAGCGCACGCAGTCTCGTCCGCACTGCCCGTTATGCGATGCGGATATTTTTTGAGTTCATCGGAAAACTCGACGATAAAATCACCGCCGTCGAGCAAATCTTCCGCACTTACCGCTTTTTTCTTAATTTCATCCATAGTTACATTATAACAATATCTATATAAAAAAGCAAGTTCGTCATAACCCCTTAAATGCAATTACCCCCTTCACGATGTTACCACAGTAAACAATTCTAATAGAGTGCGTCGTAACTCATTAAATGCAACATCACCCCTTCCCTTCGGGCTTTCCCCTATTGCTCAAACAAATGTCATTTCCCTACTTAAACAAACATCGTTCGCAAGAGGGGAACTCGGCACGCGCATAGAAAAGTATCGTTCTCTTATTATGCCACTCGTTCGCCAACGAAAAGAACAACACTCGTTGGCTCACTTGTACTTATCGTCAAGCTTGGCGCTCGGTGCGGTCGGCGCCTTGCGCCTCCAACCCCGAATAGGCACATACCGTTAATAAGTGCGCTTTGAATGAGTGTTCGTGTAAAAATAGACGGTTTGAGTTCCGTCTCCGAAGTTGCACATTCCGTTTATAAGTGCGCTTTTACACATATAGAAAAAGCACTCGCATTACTGCGAGTGCTTTTGATTGTTGATGACGATCGTCTATTCCGTTTTATTAGAACGTGAAGTAGAACCAACCTGCCGTATCTTTGGTGACACCTGCCGCTACGTCTACGAATTCGTTTGCAACGGTCTTGTGTGCGCCAACGGTGAGGGAGATACCGACTTTTGCATTTGCAACGTTTGCGTTGATTGCAAGAGAGAAGCCGTTGCTGCCGCTCATATTGATCTTGACGACTGCGGATGCATTGAGGAGTTCTCTGATGAACGCCTTGTCTGCTTTGACGAGTGCCGTGACTTCTTCATCGGTCTTGCCTGCAAATCTGATTGCGCTGATACCGTGTTGACCTTGCAATTCGATCATTCTTGCATCGATTTGTTCAGCGGTCATTGCGTTGTATTTTGCTTCTTTGATTGCTTCGACAAGTTCCGGATCGGTCTTTTCTTCGTTGCCTTTCTTGGCTCTTTCTGCTGCGATTTCCGTATCGGTTACAGCCATTGCTTCTTTGACAGCTGCTTTGTATTTGTCGCGTTCGGCTTGTCTATAAACGTTGACGTCGACTTTCTCTTCGCCAATTACGGTTGCATCGTTGTAGGTCGTGCCTGCGATGACGAGGAGTTTTGCCATATCGGGAATCCAGTTGCCGTTGTCCCACTTGGTGATGGACTCAACGTTGCCGTCCGTCGTCATATTGGTATCGAATTCGCGACCGATGTTGGTGATGACGTTATTAACGTTGTTGACCGTGATCGTAACTCCGTCTTCGCCAGTCGTGAAGAGAGGTATAACCTTGATGATGGTGTTTGCAATAGACGTGAGGTTGATTGCAGAGGTCTTTGCATCGGGATCTACGAGGCCGTTGCCACCGAGCATTTCAACGATCTTGTTGACGCCTTTTTGGAACAAAGGAACGATGTTGATGTTGTCCCAAACTGCACCCTCGAAGCTTTCGTTGATATCGAAGTAGTTGAGAGTGTCGTCAGCGTTCTTTGCGAAGAACACGTTTGCGAATTGATCGAACACTGCGGATGCAGAGCCGAACATACCTTTGAGACCTTCAAATGCATATCCGCCGAAGCAGTTGACGAGAGTCTTCGCGAGCGGAACTTTCACGTCTTTGCCGTCTTTGTCAACGCCGTTCAAAGTGAGATCTTGATTGACGGTGACGCCGAGTCTGTTGCCGACGAAGGATGCACTGAGGAACGGAGTTGCCGTCGTCTCGCCTTTTGCCTTGTAGGAAACGGTTACGAGTGCGTTGGTCTTGTTTTCGGTCTTGTTTTTGAGATCGAGTTTGCCTTTTGCCGCGATAACGAGTTGTCCGTCGAGAACGATATCGTTGACGTCGGTAAAGTGCACGTTTCTGTTGCCGATCAAGGACGGTCTGATGGTGATGCCGTCAACGTCGAGTGCGATTGCGAAATCGAGTGCGACGTCGGTGCTGTAATTCTCTTTTGCAGTTTCCATCTTGACGACGTCGGAGGTCTTGTTTTGGTCAACGCCTCTGAATTTGAGCTCGTTGATGGATACCGTCAAAGCGGGATATTCTTTGTCACTCGTTGCGAGGTTCTTCAAATCCGCTTTGATGGAGAAGTTTTGAATTTGATTGTCTTTCTCTTTGAATTCAAGAGCAAGTTCGGAAGCGCTGCTGAGCAACGGACTTGCCATACCGATTACAGTTTTTAATACCGTACCCCTTGTGTTGATCGGTGCAGTGTAGGTCGTTACGCCGTTTGCATCGGTCTTGGGATCGCTGAGTTTTGCAAAGAGGAGGTTGCCGAGAGAACCGCTGGTCAAAATCTTTGCGATATTGAGGTTGCCTTCTGCATCGTAGATGTCTCTTTGGGGAACTCTCAAAGTGCTTGCCAAACCGCCGATAGTTGCGGTGAGGTCCATTTGAGTTGCTCTCTTGATGAGGCTGAACACGTCGTTGACGAGAACGTTCAAGTTCCAATCAGCACCCATCTTGGTGGACAAATCGGTAAGAATGCTTCCGATAGCCGCTTTGCCTTTGTAGTAAACGTCTTTGTAGTTGGAATCAACACCTTCGTGCCAACCCTTTTCGTAAACAACGCCGTTGATGGTCTTGTTTTCGGGGACGTAGTAGAATTTCTTGTATTCGGTGTTGCTGCCTTCGACTTTTTCGTAAACGTAACCGTTTTGCATTTCTTTGTCATACACGATCATCGTGTTGTCTTCAAAGATGGTCTTGCTGAGCCAGCTGCCGAGTTGGTCGTTTGCATAATCGAATTCGAGGATAAAGTTTTGACCCGCGAAATCAATGTAAAGTCTGCCCGCATCTGCCATAAAGTAATAGACGGTTGCCCAGTTTTCACCGGTGGTGACGTCGTATACTTTGATCTTCAACGCCGTGTCTTTGCTGATGTTGGCATTGTTGAAAGTACCGTTTGCGATATCTTCCTCCGTTCTCACGTTGTGTCTATCCAAAACGGCATCAATCGCAAAACCTATACCGATTTTCTTGGTCACTGCATTGTTGGTGGTGGACTTGATTGCAAGTTCTACACCGAGGTCTGCACTGACTGCGATGTTTTGAGTGGGTGCGATCGTTTCGTTGCCGATGCTCTTGGACAAATCCCACAATTTCGTGAAGTATTCGCCGGCAGTATAGCCCTGCTCTTCTCCGCCACCGTTGTTGCCGTTGCCACCGTCGTCTTTCTTGTCGCAAGCAACAAGAACGAGAGACACTGCAAGCACGAGTGCGAGAACAAGAACCAGCAAAGATTTGATGCTGAATTTCTTCATAATTGCCTCCTGAAAATTCTCTTTTTTCAAATATTTCCCGTCGCGCGCGTATAGCGCACGCGTATAAGGTTCTATTTGTGTAATATTATTATAACCGTAAATAGGATAATAGTCAACACCCATTGCGAAAACATCGTTGCTGTATTGACGCAAAATGTAATTTTACGTCAATTACTGCACTTGTTTTCGCAATCACTAACCGCGCAACCGATATACGCTATCAGTTCAAGCAAGGATAAAAACTCTTGCCACAATTTCGCTATATCGCTTGCTTGGTGTTGCTCGCTTCGCTCGCTTTCAAAGGAAACGGCATTGCGGTGATGACAACAAGTGTAACTTATTGTCATAAACCGCATTTGTTTTTGCAATCGGCTTTGCGCCGACGTCGATGGAACATCGACACAAAAGTGATATTTGCGCTGTGCGCAAGTGATATTCTCGCTATGCGAGAGTGATATTTTTGTCTTGCGCCAAAAGTGATATTCGCACTTCGTGCGAGTTGTGGAATATTCCATATATCACCAAAAGATAAGCGTGTCCAAACGGATGAAGAACAAGAAAGAGCCGTCCGAGGGGCAACCCTAATTTAATAATTGGTGCGTTTATGTACTAAATCGCAATAAGCAGATGAATGACGCGGAAGCGCCCCGAGGAGTGCAAACCCAACGTACAAGACGTACGTGATTTGCAAAAATCGGGGCACTGTAAGGAACGAAGTGACGGAATAGCGATTGTTACGCTATGCGTCAATCGCGTCCAAAGTTAGGCGCGATTTAGTGCGCTTATCCTAGTAAGCCATCGATGCCGAGAACTTGACCGGTAATATAAGTATTTTCGGCTAAAAACAAAATGGTGGAAGCAACTTCTTCGGGTTTGCCCAAACGCCCGAGCGGAATGGAGTTTTGGCACAAGTCGTCGATTTCCGCTTCGGAATAGACTTTCATCATATCCGTATCGATTGCGCCGGGGGCTACTGCGTTGACCCTAACGCCCGACGGGGCAACTTCTTTGGCAAGTGCCTTGGTAAAGCCTACGATTGCGGACTTTGTGGAAGAATACGCCACTTCCATACTTGCACCCTTCACTCCCCACACGGACGAGACGTTGACGATTGCACCGTCACCTCTTGACATCATATCGGCAACCACCGCTTTTGTGACGTTGAAAGTGCCGTTGACGTTGACGTCAAAGAGTTTTTTCCACTCGTCAAGGGAAAAGTCTATCAAAAGTCCGCTTTTGGCAATGCCAGCGTTGTTGACGAGGATATCTATCTTTCCAAAGCGTTTTTTGACGGAATTTACCGCGTTTTGCACGCTTTGCTCGTCGAAAACGTCGCACCAAACCGCAAAAACACCGCCAAACTCGTCGTTTAGCGATTTTTCAAGAGCAAGTGCCTTGTCTTTGGAGTGGTTGTAGGTGAAAGCGACGTTGTATTTGCCCGCGCTCATACGCACTACTGCTTCACCGATACCGCGACTTCCGCCGGTGATAAAGATAGTTTTGGTCATAGTATATGTGCCTTCGGCACGGTGATATCGCACCGTAGGTGCCAGTGATATTCTCGCATAGCGAGAGTGATATTGCGACTTTGTCGCAGTGATATTTTTAGCCTTTGGCTAAAAGTGATATTGCGCCGTAGGCGCAGTTGTGGTAGATTTTGGAATACTCCACTTGCGCAATTTATTGCGCCTAACGTTGTTTGAAAAATGCGGCTTACGCCTTGATTCCCACGGTCACTCCGTTCCCTCGGAATGACATATGGGATATTCCATATTTGTTTCTGTTCGGGTGTGGGTGTCCCACCTATATTTATTAATTAATAATTATTAATTATTAATTTTCCTAAAAAGACGAAACGGCAACGGCAATATTTTTATTGCCGTTGCCGATGTTGTGAGACTGATTATTCCTCTTCCGGTTCGGGTCTGCCGACGCCGATATAGGTGCTTTCCGCATCTTCGACGTCTTTGTCAAACGCGACGAGGTCGATGGTGTGCAAATAGTTGTCGTCGTCCGTTGCGAAGAAGAAGAAATCGTTGCCGATAAAGTCAAGTTTGAGACCATCGGTCTTGATGCCCTCTTCCATAACTTCCTTGGCGTTGCTTGCCTCTTTATAAGAGATCGAGTAGAGTTTGGTTGCGGAAGAAGAATCCGTGAAATACACGAGACCGTCTTTGACGTACCAAACCGTTTGAGACGTGGTGGTCACTTGGACTGCTTCGTCCTTGCCGTTGTACCAGCAATATACCGGACTGCTGTCGCCGTTGTGCGCGAGTGCGCCTTCTTCGTAACCGAGAGGAAACACGGTGGTCTTTGCGCCGATGTTGAGGAGAGTTTCACTGCCTTTTACGTCGCTTGCCTTTGCCATAAACAAACCGTCCGTGGTGGAACTGCTGTTGAGGGTGTGGGACTTGGTGTAATAGAGAGTTGCACTGCCGTCGCTTTCAACGTACATCGTGACGAGAGAGAATTTGAAAACGTTGAGCGGATCGCCGGTGACGTTTTCGGTGTAGGTGTTCTTGGTCGCAATAGTGCGAGTTTCACCCGCAAGCGTAGAAGCGCAGAGGTTGTTGTAGTTCATATAACTTTCCTCGGTGGGTGCGCTTTGCGTGTAGTAGAACTCGTTGCAATCGTACTTCCAAGCAACGCTCGTAACGTTCTCTGCAAGAGTGCCTTTGACTGCGCCTTTGCCGTTGTCGATGTTCTTGTTGGTCTTCATACCCGAGAAGTCGATGTAGCTGATTTTGCTGCTCTCGTAGTAGTATACACGGCTCGGAGTGAAGAGATATTCGGAAGAACGAGTGCCGATCGTGCCGATAAGTTGCGTCACGCTACCGTCGATCTTGGTGCGCATAAAGTCGGTGTTGGTGGTGGAAGCAGTACCGTTTTTGTCTTTGTCGACGTTGGGCGTTGCATAGTAAACCCATTCACCGAAAATGGCGATACCGCCGTTTGCGGAAGAGTTGTAAACGCTCTTGGGAACGAGCACTTTGGAAGTGCTATTGTCGATTTTGCCGTCTTTGTACTCTGCACGGACGATGCCTTGTTTGGTGGCTGCGCCCCACGCTGCGTCTGCGTCTGCGCCGACGTAACCGTTGATGAAGTACACGTAATTGCCTTGTTTTACGACGTAACCGCCGTTG
Source organism: Christensenella sp. UBA7571 (assembly GCA_002476605.1). GTDB lineage: Bacteria > Bacillota > Clostridia > Christensenellales > CAG-917 > CAG-475. The sequence continues at coordinate 39,853 of DLLD01000013.1, read as the reverse complement.
GACTCAACCTTTGCGGATGCGTCTCCGCCGCCGATGGCGTCCATCTTGTACGGGTTGCAAGCAACGAGACATACGATGCAAACTGCAAGGATAAGCGTTGCCGCAATTGCGCTCAAAATTTTCTTTTTCATTATATTTCTCCTGGTGACAAAGTCACTTTTGATATTTCTTATTTTTCCTCTTTGGGCATATCGATCTTGATATGCACTTCTTTAAGTTGCTTCTCGGTAACTGTGGACGGTGCGCCCATAAGCACGTCGCGTGCGTTTCTGTCCATCGGGAAGGTGATGATCTCTCTTATGCTCGGCTCGTTGGCAAGCAACATTACGATACGGTCAACGCCCGGTGCGATACCAGCGTGAGGCGGTGCGCCGAATTTGAACGCGTTGTAAAGAGCGGAGAATTTCTCCTCGATGACGTCTTTGCCGTAGCCGACGATCTCGAACGCTCTTTCCATAATGGCAGGCTCGTGGTTTCTAACCGCGCCCGAGCTCAATTCCACGCCGTTGACGACGCTGTCGTATTGATATGCGACGATGTCGAGAGGATCTTTGTTGTTGAGTGCGTCAAGTCCGCCTTGTGGCATAGAGAACGGATTGTGGCAGAAGCCGAGCACGCCCTCGTCGTCGTATTCGTACATAGGGAAGTCCACTATCCAGCAGAAACGGAACGCGTTCTTTTCAAGCAAATCGAGTCCGACGCCCAATTCCGTGCGAACGTAGCCCGCTTGCTTTTCAACGCCCTTCTCCTCTGCCAAAATCGCAACGAATCCGCCTGCTTTGAGTCCGAGTCTTTCAACGAGTGCGTCTTTGCTGTCGGTAAGGAATTTTGCAATTCCGCCCGCAAGCTCGCCCTTCTCGTCGAGCTTGAACCAATACATATTGCTTGCGCCGTTTTGTTTGGACTTTTCGACGAGTGCGTCAATCCATTTTCTCGTCTCCTTGAAGTCGTTGACTGCGATTGCCTTTATGGTCTTGCCTTTCTCGAAGAAAGGTGCTTTTTCGCTTAAAATGTCCGTGACGTCTTTGATGATGAGGGGGTTGCGGAGGTCGGGTTTGTCCGAGCCGTAATCTCTCATTGCGTCGCGATAGGTAATTCTGCGGAAAGGACCTTGGTCAACCTTGTATCCCTCGGGAGAGAACTCCTTGAAAACACCGCTCAAAACGTCTTCCATAACCGTGAAAACGTCTTCTTGCGTTGCAAAGCACATCTCGGTGTCGAGTTGGTAGAACTCACCGGGGCTTCTGTCCGCACGCGCGTCCTCGTCTCTGAAACAAGGCGCGATTTGGAAGTATTTGTCAAAGCCCGACGCCATAAGCAATTGCTTGTATTGTTGCGGAGCTTGCGGAAGTGCGTAGAAGTGTCCCGGATAAAGTCTGGACGGCACGATATAGTCGCGTGCGCCCTCGGGGGAGCTTGACGTCAAGATAGGCGTCGTGATTTCCAAAAATCCGAGAGAGGTCATCTTGTTGCGAAGCCAACTTACCACTTTGGAGCGGAATACGATTTTTGCCTTCACGTCCGGATTTCTCAAATCGAGGAAACGATATTTGAGACGTACGTCTTCTCTGGATTGAGTGCTCGTTGCAATCTCAAACGGAAGAAGCTCGTAGCACTTGCCCAAAAGTTCGATCTTTTCGGGCTCGATTTCAATCATACCCGTAGGCATTTCTTTGTTTGGCGCACTGCGAAGCACTACTTTACCCTCAATGGATATCGTGCTTTCGCGAGGGATAGCGCGGATTTGCTCTTTCTTGTCTTCGTCGGTTACCACGGCTTGCGTATATCCGTAGTAGTCGCGCAATACGAAAAAGATAACTGCGCCGAGGTCGCGGACGCTTGAAAGCCAACCGCAAAGCTTGACGTGTTTGCCCTCGTCTGATTGACGCAATTCGCCACAATTGTGAGTTCTGAGTTCCATGTACACCTTTTAAGTATAAGATTTTGTATTTCTATAGCAGGTTTATACCCGCTTTATCACATTTTTCGTGCATTTCGTCGGGCCATAGACCGGATTGCACCTCTCCTATATGCGCCTTTTGCAAAAGCAACATACATAGCCTCGATTGCCCTATTCCGCCGCCTATGGTGAGCGGTAAGTTCCCGCTTGCGACGTCCTTGTGGTAGGCGTTGTTCATTCTGTCCGTAGCACCCGCCTCCGCAAGTTGCTTTGCAAGACTTTGCGCATCTACCCTTATGCCCATAGAGGATATCTCTATGCTCTCCCCGAGCACCTCGTCGTAAAAGAGGATATCTCCGTTGAGCGACCAATCGTCGTAGTCGGGCGCTCTTCCGTCGTGGCGCGTGCCGTTTGATAGCAGTCCGCCGATGTTCATAAGAAACACCGTGCCGTATTCCTTGGCAAGCGCGCTTTCTCTTGCGTGCGAGTCGATGTCGGGATATCTGTCGAGTGCCTCTTGCGTCGTGACGAAAGTCACTTCGCGTTTGAGCGTGAGATCTATACACGGAAACGTCTTTTTGGTCTCCTCCAACGTATCGACGATTGCGCCCACGATACGAGACACTATCATTTTGAGGAAGTCGGCGTTGCGTTGTTGCTCGCTTATCACCATCTCCCAATCCCATTGGTCGACGTATATCGAGTGGAGATTGTCGCACTTGTCGTCGCGACGAATGGCGTTCATATCCGTATATAAACCCTCTCCGCTACGAAAGCCGTACCTTTTGAGCGCGATACGCTTCCATTTGGCAAGGGAGTGGACTATTTCCGCTTCCGTGCCGTCTTGCCCGAGGATATCGAAACGCACAGCTCTTTCAACGCCGTTGAGGTCGTCGTTTACGCCCGTTCCGCTCTTGACGAACAAGGGCGCGGACACTCTCTCGAAACCGAAGTTCTTGACGAAGTTGCGCTGAAAGGCGTCTTTTACGTACTTGATTGCCTTTTCCGTCTCGCGTATGGTCTGCTTCGAGCGGTAGTCGGTAGGTATTTTGAGATCGTACATTTTCACCTCTCTCTTCCGCTGTTGCGAAAGTCCCCTTACCTTTGCGATTTTACGTGGCGTTACGCCATCAAATCTCCCGCCGTTCTCGAATAGAGTTGTACGTCGCGGATATTGCCGATGCCCGTCACGTACATAAGTATACGTTCAAGACCGAGACCGAAACCGCTGTGCGGTACGCTTCCGTATTTTCTCAAATCCATATAGCCCGTGTAATCGTCGAGATTCATACCTCTCTCGACCATCGCTTGTTTGAGCTTGTCGTAGTCCGCTTCGCGCTCGCTGCAACCGATGATTTCACCAACGCCCGGCACGAGCAAGTCCGTTGCCGCAACGGTGAGTCCGTCGTCGTTTTGCTTCATATAGAAAGACTTGATCTTCTTGGGATAGTTGATGACGAATACGGGTTTGTTGAAAACCTTTTCCGTGATGTATCTCTCGTGTTCGCTTTGAAGGTCGAGCCCCCACTCCACGGGATAAGCAAATTCGACTTTGCTCTCTTTGAGGATATCGATTGCCTTGGAGTAATCGAGGATAACAAAGTCGCTGTCCACGACGTGTTGGAGTTTGTCTTTAAGACCGGGCTCGAACGCCTTTTCAAAGAACGCAATCTCGTCGGGGCACTCTTCGAGCACCGCTTTGATGATGTATTTGATCATCTTGGTTGCAATCTCGATGATGTCGGGAAGTTTTGCAAAAGCAACTTCCGGCTCGCATTGCCAAAATTCCGCAGCGTGTCTCGGAGTATTGCTGTTCTCCGCTCTGAACGTAGGACCGAACGTGTAAATCTTGCCCATTGCCATTGCCGCGACTTCACCTTCGAGCTGTCCGCTGACGGTAAGTCCCGCTTTGCGACGGAAGAAATCGTTTGCGATATACTCCGCCTCGTCTTTGGCAAGGATTGCGTCTTTGTAGTTTTGAGTGGTTACTCTGAAAATCTCACCCGCGCCCTCGCAGTCACTGCCCGTAATGATGGGAGTGTGGACGTAGGTATAACCGTTCTCTTGGAAGAAACGGTGAATTGCAAAACTGAGCTTGGATCGCACGCGAAGCATCGCGTTCATCGTATTGGTACGGGGACGCAAGTGCGGAATGGTGCGCAAGAATTCCATCGTATGATACTTCTTTTGAAGCGGATAATCTTGCGGGCAATCGCCGAGAAGAGTGATCTCTTTGGCGTTGAGCTCGTACTCACCCTCTTTCATTGCGGGGACTACTGCGCCGTCAACGGATACGGATACGCCGTTTTTCAAAACCGACGCAAGCGCGGTCGGCTCAAATTGCGACTTGTCGATGACGATTTGCAAATGTTTGAGCGAAGTGCCGTCGTTGAGTGCCAAAAACGCCATCGTTTTGCTGTCGCGAGCGGTGCGTACCCAACCTGCGACGTTGACTTGTTTGCCTTCGTACTCCTTACCGTCGGTAAGAATACGTGAAATATCGATGTTTTGCATACAATTACCTCATTATGTTAAATAATTATATAAACAAAACTCGTATTTGTAAAGTAATTTTGCGCGTTTTGGCGCGCGGGCGCGTATATATGCGACAAAAGTTGACTATCGAGGCACTTTGCACTATAATGCAAGCGAGGTGAAACTTATGTATGACGTTATAATTATCGGCGGCGGCCCTGCGGGACTTTCCGCCGGAATATACTCGGCAAGAGGCGGTCTCAAAACCGCTATTATCGAAAATAAGAGTATCGGCGGACAAGCGCAAACCACGCACGAAATCCAAAACTACCCGGGCATAAAAGCAATCGGCGGATTCGATCTCTGCTACGCTATGATGGAACAATGCACGTCTTTCGGCGTGGACTTTGCCTTTGACAAAATCACCGCTTGCGACTTGAAAAACAAAAAAATCACCCTCGAAAGCGGAAACGAGTTGAGCGCAAAATTTATAATAATCGCAACGGGCGCAAGTCCGAGAAAATTGAACGTCGAAAACGAAAGCCGTTTTCTCGGCAAAGGCGTAAGTTATTGCGCCACTTGCGACGGTGCGTTCTTCAAGGGCAAAACCGTTGCCGTGATAGGCGGCGGAAATACCGCGGTAGAGGACGCGCTCTATCTTGAAAAACTTGCACGCAAAGTGTATCTCGTGCACCGCAGAGACGCTTTGCGCGCGGACAAAATACTTTGCGACAGACTTGCAAAAAGCACCGTCGAAGTGATTTGGGACAGCGTCGTGCAAAATCTTGACGGCAACGACAATTTGTCGCAAATGACACTTAAAAATGTCAAAAACGACACTTTAACTGCCGTTTCGGTTGACGGAGTGTTCGTTGCGGTGGGACAAATTCCCGAGGCTAATCTCTTTGACGAGGTGCTAAAAACGAGTAGCGGATATATAATCACTGACGAGAAAATGCGCACGAATATAGACGGCGTTTTTGCCGTGGGAGACGTGAGAGACAAGGCTCTCCGACAAGTTGTAACCGCTTGCGCGGACGGAGCTATCGCGGGCGCGATTTGCGCACAAGAAGCGTAAAAAACCAATCGTATTAACACAGAAAAGAGCGAGCATATTCTCGCTCTTTTTCGTTTGAAAAATTCTCGTAAATATCTCTTTTTTCGACAAAAACTCGTGTGAACCGACGTTGCCTCGTTCATATAATGAAAGTATGCATTATTTCGGCACTGACGGTATAAGGAACAAAGCGGATACGCTTATAAGTGCGGATATTCCGTATTTTTTGGGCAAGGCAATTTCGCAAAAAGGCGGAAAGGTCATCGTTGCGCGCGACGTGAGAGAAAGTTCGCAAGAAATAGAAAAGCAGTTGTGCAAAGGCTTGCTGGAAGGCTCGGCGCAAATTTGGCTTGCGGGCGTACTCCCCACTCCCGCGCTTGCGTACACAGCGCAAGCGCAAAAAGCGGACTACGCGATTATGATAACCGCGTCGCACAATCCGCCCGAATTCAACGGACTTAAAGTGTTCGGCAAAGGCGGGAAAAAACTCTCAAACGAGGAAGAATGTACCCTCGACGAGGCAATATTCTCGCTTATGAACGCCCCCAAGGACGTGTCAACGGCCTTTTTGTACGAGGATTTGTGCGCGGATACGCTGACGGAAGACGAGATTTTGAGCGATTTGCATATAACGCCGTCCGTGAAAAATCACCGCATACGCATAGTTGACGGAGCGGAATTTTTGTACGCAAAGCACGTAAAGTCTATGTTTCCGCGCTTTGACGGATACAAAATTCGTCTCGATTGCGCCTACGGGTGCTTTGCCACGCTTGCGCCCGCGGTGTTTATGTCGCTCGGTGCGGTGGTGTGCGCCGAGCATAACTTCCGCGACGGTGAAAAGGTCAACGTCGGGTGCGGAAGCACGCATATAGAAGAGTTTGCAAGGCGCGTGAAAAAGGACGAAATCGGTTTTGCCTTCGACGGGGACGGGGACAGAGTTCTCGGCGTGGTGGACGGCAAGGTTTACGACGGAGACGCGATGTTACTTGCTTTGTCCACTCTATACCGACTGCAAGGAAAGCTCAAAAAGCGTTTCGTCGTAGGCACGATTTTGACGGGTACGAGACTGCAACGAGAACTTGCCTACCACAACACCGCCCTCATACGCACGGACGTGGGAGACAAGCATATCCTCGACGCGCTAAACGCGCAAGGGTGCTTGCTCGGCGGTGAAAAAAGCGGGCATATCCTTATGCTCGATAAGGCAAATACGGGTGACGGACTTATCACGGCACTCAGCATTTTAGAGGTAAAACGCACGCTCGGAAGTCTACCCAAATACACGCCCTACCCTATGCTCGAATTCAATATAACCGCCAAAAATCCGTCCCAAACCATAATAAGCGACGACTTCCAAGCCAAAATCACCGCCGTCAACGACCTTTACGCAAACAGCGGTCGTCTCATCGTTCGCCCCAGCGGAACGGAACCGTATATCCGCGTAACCTACGAGTGTTTCGTGTCGGAATACAAGATGATTTTTGAGGATATTAAAAAAATTATGACGGAAAATGAGAATTAATAATTATGAATTAATAATTAATAATTGCGGAAGGCAAAGCCTTATCCGAACGATTAAACGCGATTGAAAATCGCAAATCACACCTAAAAACGCCTTGACATCGAGGCGAGTTTATGTTAGGTTAATCTCAGTTGAATAAAAGATTTGCCACCGGGCAAACGAATGTAAAGCATTCAGGTACTTATCGTTAGGTCTTTGAAGATAAGTGCGTGGGTGCTATTTTTTTTGGAGGTTTATATGAAATCGATCAAATCAATGGTGAAGTACTTCTCCGTCGGAGAAATCGTGTTGTGGTGCTGTTCGGTTGTCCTTATCGTCGTGTCTTTTTGCATTTTCGATAGGGAAAACTACTTGACGCTCGTAGCATCGTTGATTGGCGTTACGTCGTTGATTTTCAACGCAAAGGGTAATCCCGTCGGGCAAGTGCTGATGATCGTGTTCAGCATAATTTACGGGTACATATCGTTCAAATTCAAATACTACGGAGAAATGCTGACGTACGTTTGTATGACGTTGCCTATGGCGGTTTTTGCGTTGATATCTTGGCTTAAAAATCCGTATAAAGGGAAAAAGTCCGAAGTCAAGGTCAATAAACTCAAAAAGAAAGAGCCGATTTTTATGTGGATTGCCACCATTGCGATAACGGTCGGGTTTTACTTTATATTGAAAGCGTTCGACACGAAGAACATAATCCCGAGCACGATATCCGTAACGACGAGTTTTCTTGCGGTATATCTGACTTTTAGAAGAAGCCCGTACTACGCAATAGGGTATGCCGCAAACGATATAGTGTTGATTATCCTCTGGATTTTGGCAACTATCGAAAATATATCCTATCTCTCGGTGGTGGTATGCTTCGTTGCGTTCCTTGCCAACGATATATACGGCTTTATAAGTTGGCAAAAAATGGCAAAACGCCAAGCTGCCGGAGAACAACCGCTCCCCTCGCCCGAAATCGTCGAAGACGATCAACAAGAACGAACAGATTGATTTTTTAGAAATGAAAATATTTTATGGTGTAAAACGGATGAAGAACAAGGCAACGCAGTTATTCGCAGTTTTATTATTGGTCGTTTGCATTTTAAGAGCGTCATTAAGATGAGAGACTACTATGTTAAAATTATAAAGCCGTCAAAGAGATATATAACGCGAAAGCGCAAAATTTTTCAAAATGCGCGCTGACAAAGCTTGAAAACGAAAATATTTTATGGTGTAAAACGGATGAAGAACAAGGCAACACCCGTCCGAAACAAAACCCAACGTACTAATGGTACGTGATTTTGGAGCGGACGGGTGTTAACGCAGTTATTCGCCGTTTTACGCCATAAAATGCAAACGACCTCGGGTGATACACCCAAAGTCGCTTGCTATGATAAGGGGGAAAATTATGAGCTGTTTTGGTTCGGGAGTCTTTCGTTTCCCGATTACGTTTACATATTATGCCCAAAAGAATTATTTGTCAAGGGGTTTTTGTAAATTTTTTTATATTTTTTTGCAAATTTAGCAAAATTCTTTACAAAAACATTAAAAACTTTTAACAATTTATGCAAGATTTGTGTAAAATTGTACTTCGAATTGCTTGCAAAAGTACCATTTTTGCTATAAAAATCCTGCAAAAATAACCGTTTTTATTGAAATCGGTATTCTAATCGGGTATTTTTATAAAGGGGCGTTTTTGAAATATAAAAAGTGCGATTTTTCGAATATCTAACCGCATATATCGTTGATTTTGAGCGAATCGAATAACAAAGATTTGAAAAAATAAGAATTTTTCATAAAATTGATTTTTTGTCCGCTCTTCGTCTGTTTTTTTGTAAAAAGAAAAAGCGTCGGTTGACGCTTTTGTCTAAATATTTTTGTTTTTATCTCAATGCGACTATCAATACCGCGATGTCCGCGGGCGATACGCCGGATATTCTGGACGCTTGACCGAGGTTGAGCGGACGGATTTCGGAAAGTTTTTGTCTTGCCTCTATACGCAACGCTTTGATTGACTCGTAATCGAAGTCTTTGGGGATAAGCTTGCCTTCCAATCTCTTTTGCTCGTTGATTGCTGATTGTTCTTTTTTGAGATAACCTTCGTATTTAAGCTCGATTACCGCCGCCTTCAACGCTTCATCGTCGCACTCGAAGTCGATAAATCTTCTCAAATGCGGTGCTTCCACGCTCGGACGTCTGCAAATTTCCGCAAAGGTCGGAGTCTTTTGAGGCATCTCTTCTCCGAGTTGAACAAACAAACCCTCGACGATATCTCTCGGCATAGTCTTGGACGAGAACTCGATAACGCGCTCAATCATTGCCTTTTTGTCAAGCATACGCTGATAACGAGCGTCGTCGACGAGACCTATCTCTCTGCCTACGGGGGTAAGGCGCATATCCGCGTTGTCTTGGCGCAAGAATATGCGATGTTCCGCGCGCGCGGTCATCATTCTGTACGGCTCGTTCGTGCCCTTGGTGACGAGATCGTCGATAAGCACGCCTATATACGCTTGGTCTCTGCGCAACACGAGAGGCTCTTTGCCGTCTATTTTCAAAGACGCGTTGATACCCGCGATAAGACCTTGCGCCGCCGCCTCTTCGTATCCGCTGCTTCCGTTCATTTGTCCCGCAGAGAACAATCCCTCAACCGCTTTGTTTTCAAGCGACGGATACATACCGAGCGGATCGAGACAATCGTATTCGATGGCGTAACCGTATTTGGCAAAACGGCAATTTTCAAGTCCCGGCAGAGTGCGATACATCTTCTCTTGCACGTCGTGAGGCAAGGACGTCGACATACCTTGTATATACATCTCCTCACTATCCGCACCCTCGGGCTCGACGAAAATTTGGTGTCTTTCTTTGTCCTTGAAGCGCATTACTTTGGTTTCGATGGACGGGCAATATCTCGGACCTACCGATTGTATCGTGCCGTTGTAAAGCGGAGAACGGTCTATATTGTCAAGGATAATCTCGTGCATTTTGGCGTTGGTGTAAGTGAGCCAGCACGGTTCTTCCTTAAACACCTCGTGAGGCGACATAAAGGAAAATCTGTCACTGTCGTCCCCTATTTGGATTTCCATCTTGGAAAAGTCTATGCTGTCGCGATAAATTCTTGCGGGCGTTCCCGTCTTGAAACGGCGCATAGGCACTCCGAGTTTTACGAGACTGTCCGTGAGATGCTTTGCGCTTTCAAATCCGCTCGGTCCGCTCTTTTTGACGTAGTCTCCGATGATAATAGCACCATTGAGATACACGCCCGTTGCAAGCACCACCGCTTTGCAAGCGTACTCTTCTCCGTCCGTCGTGCGTACGGCGCATACTTTGCCGTCCTCTGCCACGACTTCGCTTGCCTCTTTGTCAAGCACGGTGAGATTGGATTGATTGCGCACGATATCGAGCATAAGCTCGTGATATACCGCCTTATCCTCCTGACCTCTCAACGAGAACACCGCGGGCCCTTTTGCAGAATTGAGCGTCTTGATTTGAAGAAGCGCCTTGTCCGCCGAAAGTCCCATTTGACCGCCGAGCGCGTCCACCTCTTTGACAAGATGTCCCTTTGCCGTTCCGCCGATTGCGGGATTGCAAGGCATCAAAGAAACCGTGCCGTAGTCGAGGCACAACATAAGCGTTTTTTTATTGAGTCTTGCAAGCGCAAGCGAGGCTTCGACACCCGCGTGCCCGCCTCCGATTACGACAGCGTCAAAATTTTGCATAGTTTCAAATAGCGATTGCTCGCAAAAATTATTATCTTTATACGGCAAATTCGTTGCGTTTTATCGCTCCGAATTGCCGTGATTTTTCGTTATATTCAAGTTCGTTTTCTATTCGTATTTCTCTCGATTGCGGATATCGTTATATTTGTGCGGTTTATTTACCCACGCAAAAACGAGAGAATATACTGTCAACGACGTCTTGCGTTGCAGTCTTGCCCGTGATTTCTCCGAGCGCGTCGTAGGCGCGTCTCAAATCGATAAGCGTGCAATCAATGGTGTCGTCAAGCGACTCAATCGCGCTTTCAAGTGCCGTTTTTGCTTGATAAAGTGCCGATACGTGTCTTTGCGACGTTATTATCTCTCCGCCTTCGACCTTGTCTTCTTTATACAAAGAGGCTATTGCGTGCGCGAGCGCGTCAACACCTTTGCCCGTCTTGGCACTTATCTCGAATTGGTCGTTTTTGGTGTGCTTTCCAAATCCCGTCTCGTCGCACTTGTTGAATACGTCAAACACGATTACGCCCTCGGGGAACTCGATATCGTCCTTTTCACCGACGGTGGTATCTATGACGTGCAAAATTACGTCCGCACCCTCAAACGCCTTTCTTGCGCGCTCTATGCCCTTACTCTCAACGACGTCGTCGCTTTGGCGTATGCCCGCAGTGTCGATAAGATTTATCTTGACTCCGTCGCACTCGAAACTATCCTCGACGGTGTCTCTCGTCGTGCCCGCAACGTCCGTAACGATGGCTCTGTCCTCTTTGAGAAGCGCGTTCATAAGCGAGGATTTGCCCGCGTTGGCGTTGCCCGCAAGCGCAACGTTTATGCCGTACTTTGCAATCTTTCCGCTCTTTGCCGTGGCAATAAGCGCGTTGACTTCGTCAAGCACTCCGTTCACCTCGTCGGGAAGAGACGGCAAAACCTCGTCTTCCATTTCGTCGGGATAATCGAGAGTGGCTTCGAGAGTGGCAATTATCTTTTCAAGCTCGTCGCAAACGGAATTTATCTTTTTTGACACGTCGCCTTGCATAAGTCGATAGGCGGCTTTTACGCCCGCCGCACTCTCGGCTTGTATCATATCGATGACGCCCTCGGCATCGGCAAGAGAAAGTCGTCCGTTCAAAAACGCGCGCTTGGTGAACTCACCGTTCTTTGCCATAACCGCGCCGTTTTTGAGAAGCGTATCAAGCGCGCCTTGCATAATGCGCACGCCCCCGTGCAAATAGAATTCAACCGTATCTTCGCCCGTGTACGCGCGCGCGCCCGGGAAGTATACGGCGTAACCCTTGTCGCAAAACTCGGTGGCGTGGAAAGTGCCGAAGTTCATCATAAGGGGCTTCCAATTTTGCTTCACGCCTTGGACACGGCAAACAGTCCCGTCGTCCTTGACGGGATGCGCAAAATAGAAAATGGCATCGGCGATGCGCAGTGCTTCCTCACCGGAAACACGTACTATGCCGATACCACCTGCACCTATCGGTGATGAAATTGCCGCTATCGTACTCATTTTTAGAATTTCTTCTTTCCGCCAAAGCTCTTGAATTTGGGCGGGCCGGATTGTGCAACGGGCTTGACGAAATCGTCTTGCTCGGTGAAATATCCGCGATATACTCTTCCGTCCGCAACTTCGACCTCTTCTTCGCGCGGTTTGCGTTCACGACGGTCGTTTCTTCTGTCGTCGCGTCTGCCTTTGCCGTTGGAATTGCGATCTCTACGGTCGTTTCTTCCGCCTTTGCGAGAGTCTTTTCTCGGCTCGCGCTCTCCGTTCTTGATGGGGCGTTGGTCTTTGAGTTCCACACCCTTGGGGATAATGACGATATATCTTTGAGGTTCTTCACCCTCGCTTTCGGTATCCGCGATTTCGCTGTCCGCAAGCGCACTGTGAATAATGCGTCTTTCAAACGGATTCATCGGTTCAAGCGCAATCTTACGGCACAAACGCACTGATTTTTGAGCAAGTTTCTCCGCAAGTGCGGTGAGCGTTTCTTTGCGTTTTTCGCGATAGTTTTCGCAATCCACCACGACTTTCTTGAAGTCGCATTTATGCTCGTTGAGGAAGGTGAGCGCAAGATATTGGAATGCGTCGAGCGCCTCTCCTCTGTATCCGATTGCCACACCGCTGTCGTCGCCTTGAATGGTGATGTAAAGAGTGTTGTCTTTCTCTTCCACCGTCGCGCGAGAGGTGAGTCCCATACGTTCAAGCGTGCCGTTGATAAACTCCGCCATCTTGTCGGCTACGGTGTCTTTGACGGTGACTCTGACTTTTGCCTTGGAGAACAATCCGCCCCTGGCAAGCACCTCGACGTCAACTTTGTCTCTCGACACACCGAGTTCCACCAACGCCTTTTCGACGGCAATATCCACCGACGACGCTTGTGTTTCTATTGATTTTTCCATTTTAACTCCTATCTTTTGGCAACGCCCTTGTTGCCTTCTCTCTTGACGTCCACGATCTTTGCAATGAGATTGAACGTCAATTGGAACAATATCGCGCAAAGCGAACTCGTGAACATATAAAGCGCAAACGCGCCCGAATAGAAGAGTGCAAACACACCGAACATAATCGGCATAATATATTGCATCATCTTCATCGATTGTTGTTGTGCCTTGGCTTTGTCTGCCGCTTCACCCTCCGCTTTGGGTGACGGCGCGGGCGGTTGACCTTGCGCCTTGGACAAAAGCACGGTTGAGAGCAAGCTCAAAACGATTGACAATACCGGCAATATGAGAAGACCGTTCCACTTGCCGTCTTTGCCGTATCCGCCCGTGCCGAGCACTTTTGCCATAACGGTGTTGTACTCGTCCTTGGTGATACCCGTAAGTTTTGAAGTTGCCATACCCGATTGACCGGTGACGGTTTCAAAATCGGGAACGGATTTTGCCCAATTGTCGGACACGAAAATGTTCTTTATCCAAAGCCAGCTTCTGATTGTGACTTGCTCGTCCGAATAGTAGACTTTGTAAACAGCGTCTTGCGCAATACCCTTTGCATTGGCAAGGAATTGTGCGCCCTTTTCCGTCTTTGCGATATCGTCCAAATCGTATTTGCCGTCGCCGTTATCGACGATTGCGTCTGCCCATTGCTCGCTGTCCTTTGCCTCTTCGATTTGTTGAGATATGGACGCGTCGTAGGCGTTGACGCACTCTTTGTAGTCTTTGGCAAATTGATAACCGACCATTTGTCTGAATCCCGCAAACACGACGAAGAACACCACGAACGTGATTATCGTGGGCAAGCACATACCGAACGTGGAATATTTTTCCTTCTTGTAAAGTGCCATTTGCTCTTGTTGCAAGCGTTGCTTGTCGTCGGCGTATCTCTCTTGCAAAACTTCGAGTTGCGGACGCATACGCTCCATTGCTTTGCTGTTCTTTCTGGCAATAATCTTTTGCCAGATGTCGAACGGGGAAAGAATGAGACGCAAAACGACCGTGAACAATACGACCGTCCAGCCGAAACTTGCCGTTCCGCCGCCGAGCGCGTCGTTCATAACGATCATAAATTTTGCCATAAAGTGCGTCGGTTCGCTTACCGTCTCGCCGACCACGCTGTACGAGTTGTCGCTGTTGCAAGCAACCAAAATACAGCAAAGTATCGCGATCATTGCCGCGATAAGATATACTTGTATTTTGCGCTTTTGCGGATAACTCAAATTAGCCATTTGATTCTTCCTCGATAATTCTCTTTGACGGGATCAAAACCGCCTTTTGCAAACGGCGTGCATCTCAAAAGTCGCTCTATGGTGAGCAAAATGCCGATAAACGCGCCCCATTTGCTTATCGCGTCGTACGAATACATCGAACACGTGGGGGTGTACGCGCAATGATTGCCCGTGATCGGGGACAATGTGCGTTTGTACAAAAGCAGCAACCAAAGGCAAAACCTTTTTATCATTGCAACTTCCCCGCTTTCTTGAAAGCGTATTCGACGGATTGACATACGTCTCGATACGTCTTGTCCGCAATCGAGGGATACGCCACGATTACGTACATATATCCGGTGTCGATATTGGCTTCGATAAGCTTGATTGCCTCGCGAAGAAGGCGTTTTACACGATTGCGTGTAACCGCTCCGCCAACCTTTTTGGACACCGAAAGACCGATTTTCAATCCTTCCTTGGATTTGGCACTCAAAAGCAATAGGTCTCTTGCAGAGGCTTTTTCACCTTTGCGATAAACGTAGGCAAACGACGCTCTTTTTTTGAGTCTATATTGCTTTTGCATATCAATCGTTATGCGCTGAGTTTCTTTCTGCCTCTGTTGCGACGTCTTTTGAGAACGTTTCTGCCGGACTTGGTGGACATTCTTTCACGGAATCCGTGGACTTTGCTTCTTTGTCTTTTCTTGGGTTGGTAGGTTTGTTTCATAGTGATATTCCTCCGTCTTTTAGGACTTTTATTTTTTGATTTATGCGCACGTATAAATATATAAATGCTTAAACATTATAAATAAAACAAAAGATAGTGTCAAGCGAAAGAGCAAAAATCATCGCCAAGGCAACGGCAACCGCCAAAAATGCGTATTTTTGCTTAAATTTTATCTTAAACTTTGATTATTTTTGGCAATTGCCGAGAGCCTCGCTTGATTTATTGCTCTTACTAACCGCGCAACCGATACACGCTATCAGTTCAAGCAAGGATAAAAACTCCTGTCACAGTTTCGCTATATCGCTTGCTTGGTGTGTGCGCACTGCGTGCTTGTATGGAAAATTGGATGTGGATGCTCACAACAACTCTTCGTAAAGTTATAAACTACGGCTCCGCCTGTCTACGAGTAACGTTAGGCAAAATAAATTTCGCTAATGGAATATTCCATATACGCCTACGGCTGGATTGCCACGTCACTACGTTCCTCGCAATGACAATATTGGTGGGACACCCACACCCGAATGAAAACTTGTTGAGAGCGTACTTATTAACGGCATGTGCCTATTTGGAGCTTCGAGTCGCAAGGCGACGAGCGGATAAGTGCCGAGCTTGACGATAAGTACAAGCGACTGCGCCGTGTTGTTGCGTAGCTGGCGCACAAAGCGCAGTGGCATAATGAGAGAAATGCCCCTATCTATGCGAGTGCCGTTGTCTCCCCCGCGAGCGACGAATACTCTTGTAAAGAATTGTCCCTATACGAGTGGCGGGAGAAATGCCGGCGTGTCCGGAAAGAGGGGGCATTGTATTTAAGGAGTTACGACAAAAACACAAAAAAGAGCCGTCCTACAATCGGACGGCTCTGACGCAGTAATTCGCCGTTTGGCGTGCTTATATGTGAATGCGCAATTTAGATGCATAACGCGAAAACACCCCGAGGAGCGCAAACCCAAAGCATTTCAATTATTGTGAGTGCGTCCAAACGGATGAAGAGCGCGGAAAAGCCCCTTGAACAGCAACCCTAACGTACTAACGCGTACGTGAGTTGATGGGCAAGGGGCTTTGACAATGCTATTCGCCGTTTGGCGCGCTCACATCTCGTTGGGAGTGTCGATGCCAAGGAGGCTCAAACCGCAACGAATCACGTTGGCAACCGCTTGGGTAAGTGCAAGACGTGCGTTGCGTGTGGGAATATCGTCAACGACGATGCGGTGATCGATGTAAAAACGATTGAATTTTTCGGCAAGGTCAACGACGTGACGAGTGACGTAGCAAGGCTCGCGAAGTTTGGCGGCAAGACGTACGGAGTCTCCGAATGTGAGAACGCTCTTGATGACTTCGTAACCCTCGTCTGTCGTGATTGAAGAAAGGTCAACGTTGGCAAAATCTATGTCTCCGCCCTTTCTCAACGCACTTGCGCAACGAGCGTAGGTGTATTGAACGTAAGGCGCGGTTTCACCGTCGAAATTGAGCACCTTGTCGTACGAGAAGACGATGTCTTTTATGCGGTTGTTCCAAAGCGCGGAAAATACCACCGCTCCGACGCCGACGCTCTCTGCGATTGCGTCTTTGTCTTTGGTATTGGGGTTCTTTTCTTCAATGATTTTTCTTGCTTTTTCAACCGCTTTGTCAAGCACTTCTTGAAGCCAAATTACTCTGCCGTTTCTCGTGGACATCGAGCCGTCTTCCATAGAAACCATACCGAAAGCAATATGCTCCATATCGTCCGCACCTGCAAAATCCATAAGTTTAAGTACTTGAAACAGTTGCTTAAAGTGCAGATTTTGTTGATACGCAACAACGTAGAGGCATTTGTAAAAGTCATAAGTTTTCTTGCGATAATACGCCGCGGCAATGTCACGCGTTGCGTACAGAGTCGCACCGTCTGCCTTGACGAGAAGGCACGGAGGCATATTGTATTCGTCAAGATTTACAACTTGCGCACCGTCGCTTTCGACGAGCAATTTTTTGTCTCTCAATATGTCGAGACACGCTTCCATTTTATCGTTGTAAAAACTCTCTCCCGCGTAACTGTCAAACTTGATTTTGAGGCGGTCGTAAATGCGTCCGACTGCTTTCATCGTGACTGCTTTGAATACGTCGAAATAGGCAATTGCCTCTTTGTCTCCGTCCTCGATACGCTTGAACCAAGCGCGCGCTTCGTCGTCCATCTCGGGGTGCTCTTCCGCCTCTTTGTGATAGCGGACGTAGAGCTTGTTGAGATAGTATTCGTCGTTGTTTGCAACGTCTTCGAGAGACGACCATTTTTGCGTTGCGACGATGAGTTTGCCGAATTGCGTACCCCAGTCACCGAGGTGGTTGATACCCACGACGTTATACCCCAAATGCTCGAAAATGCGGTAAAGCGCACCACCGATAACGGTTGTGGAGAGGTGTCCGATATGGAAGGGCTTTGCAATGTTTACGGAACTGTAATCTATGCAAATCGTCTTGCCCGCGCCCTCGTCGCTTGCGCCGACGTTCTCGTCTTTTGCGATTGCGAGTGCCATTTTCGCAACGGTGTCTCTATCGAAAAACACGTTGAGATATCCGCCTACGACCTCGACTTTTTGCACGAAATCGAGAGATTGTACGTAGGGCAAAAGCTTGTTTGCAATCATCGGAGGAGCAAGCCTCATCGTGCGAGCAAACTTGAAGCACGGCAAACATACGTCACCGAGCGAGGTGTCTTTGGGTGTTTCGAGAGCGTTTTCGACATCTTGTTCGGAAAGTCCTTCCACTGCAAGTGCCTTTGCTAATTCTTTTTCAAACATAATGACTCCAAATGAGTTGTTGATTTTATTATTTTCAGTATAAGCGCACAGTTTTTTAGACCGCCACGCTCAAATTTTTCGTGAGATTACAGTTCTAATAGAGTGTAGTCGTAACTCCTCTAAATACAATAACCCCCTCTTT
>DLLD01000013.1:0-21860 GCA_002476605.1 Christensenella sp. UBA7571 | reverse complement strand
CATTTCTCCCGCCACTCGTATAGGGATATTTCTCTACAATATTATCCGTCGCTCGCGGGGGAGACAACGGCGCTCGCATAGATAGGGGCATTTCTCTCGTTATGCCACTGCGCTTTATGCGCCAGCTACGCAACAACACGGCGCAGTCGCTTGTACTTTTCGTCAAGCTCGGCACTTATCCGCTCACCGCCTTGCGGTTCGAGTTCCGTCTTCGATCACACATTAATTCTAAATAACACCACGTCGTTGTCTTGCATAACGTAGTCTTTGCCCTCGCTGCGGACTTTGCCACGCTCTTTGGCGACGTTGAAAGATCCACATTCGAGAAGAGTTGCGTAATCGACGATCTCGGCACGGATAAAACCACGCTCGAAATCACTGTGAATTTTGCCCGCGGCTTGGGGAGCTTTCGTGCCCTTGACGATCGTCCAAGCACGAGTTTCTTTCTCACCCGCGGTAAGGTAGGAGATAAGTCCCAAAAGTTTGTAGGAAGCTTTGACGAGGCGGTCGAGTCCGCTCTCTTTGAGGCCGTAATCTTCCATAAACATTGCGCGGTCTTCGTCGGAAAGTTCGCTCAAATCCTCTTCGAGTTTGGCGCAAAGCACGATTGCTTCGGTGTTTTCTTCCTTTGCGATACGCTCCACTTGTTCGGTGTATTTGTTGCCGTTGATACCCGCTTCGTCGGTGTTGGCAACGTAAATAACGGGCTTGGACGTAAGCAAAAATTGCTCGTCTACGAATTGTTTGAAGTCCTCGTCCATATCGAGATTGCGGAGCGGTTTTCCGCTTTCGAGCCACTTTTGCATAGTCGCGATGCGATCTACGTCCTCTTGATATTTTTTGTCCGCTTTGACTTTTGTAAGCGCGTTTGCCATACGGCGTTCGAGCGTTTCCATATCCGCAAAGATAAGCTCGTAATTGATGGTCTCGATATCTCTTGCGGGGTTTACGCTTCCGTCGACGTGGGTGATATTGGCGTCGTCAAAACATCTTACGACGTGCACTATTGCGTCCACTTCCCTTATATGCGACAAAAATTTGTTGCCAAGTCCCTCACCCTTGCTTGCGCCTTTGACGAGACCCGCGATATCCACGAATTCCAAAGACGTGGGAGTGATTTTCTTGCTGTCGTAAAGAGCGGCAAGTTTTTCAAGACGCTCGTCGGGAACTGCGACTACGCCTACGTTGGGTTCTATGGTGCAAAACGGGTAATTGGCTGCTTGAGCGCCCGCTTTGGTGATTGCGTTGAACAAAGTGCTTTTGCCTACGTTGGGCAAACCTACGACACCGAGTTTCATTTTTTCTCCTAATGCACGCTTCCGTTTCTTGCGCGTGACTTTAATGCGTTTTTCGCAAATTCACATTTAACGTTCGTCTTGCGCGTTCTTACGTGCGTTATAACTTAATACAATAGTTTAGTATAAACGAAATTGAGGAGAGTGTAAAGAGAAAATGAAAATTTGGGAAGCGTTGGTTTTGGGGCTGGTGCAAGGCGCAAGCGAGTTTTTGCCGATTTCGTCGTCGGGACATTTGTTGCTTTTGGAAAAACTGGGAGTGGGACAAGAGAATTTGTTCTTCAATATTATGCTGCACGTAGGCACGCTTGCCGCGGTGCTTATCGCGTTGCGCAAAAAATGGTGTCCGCTTCTTCGTCACCCTATCAACAAAACCAACGGATATATTATCCTTGCGTGCTTGCCGACGGTGGCGCTTGCGTTCGTTTTCAAACTGCTTGCGCCGTCGCTTATAGACGGCAAATTGTTGGGGTGCGGATTCGTCTTGACTGCGTGTTTGTTATACGTGAGTGAAAACTTTCAATTGCGCAAAACGGCACTTATAGACACCAAAACGAGTATATTAACTGGCGTTTTGCAAGGTATAGCGGTTTTGCCCGGCGTGTCGAGAAGCGGTGCGACGATATCCGCAATGCGCTTTCAAGGTGTGGAAAAAGAGGAAGCTACGACCTTTTCTTTCTTGCTTTCCATACCCATAATTATAGGCTCTGCGCTATACGAAAGCATAGACTTAATCACGGGAAAAGCGACCCTCGACGTATCCCCCGCCGCCCTCGTCGTGGGCGTTATATCGGCGTTTGTATCGGGACTTTTATCCATCAAGTTTTTCCTAAAACTCATAGAAAAACACTCGATGACGGCGTTTATAATCTACACGTTATTGCTTGGAATAGTGGTATCGATACTCCCGTTTTGGGTGAAATTCTAACGAAAAAACGAGCAAATTTTGCTCGTTTTTTCGTGCGTTTTTTATTATTTTTTGTTGTAAAATTGTTTAAAAATCGATGATTTTTATTGGATTTTTTATTGATTTTTTGATAAAAATTATGTCGTTTTGAGACGGTATTTCGGTTATAACGCTTGCGCAAGAGCGTTGATTTCTTGAATATTCGTTTCGTTGACGGCAGACAAGATTTTTACGCCTTGCTCCAAAATATCGAGGTTTTTGCAACCTTCCAACATACCTTTCATAACCTTGGTTGCAAAAGGTGCCCACGTGCCGTTGTCGATAAACGCAACCGTTCTGTTTTGGAAATTGTGCTCGACGAGAGTGGAGATAAATTCACGCATAAACGGGAATATTCCGCCGTTGTACGTCGTCGTGGCAAGCACGGTTTTGCTATAACGGAAAACTGACGCAACCGCCTTGGACATATCGCATCTTGCAAGGTCGTATACCACCACCTTACTACCCTTGGCACGCAAAGCGTCGGCAAGAATCTCAACGGCGGACTTGGTGTGACCGTATACGGAAGTGTACGCAATAACTACGCCGTCTTCTTCCGCCTCGTATCTCGACCATTTGTCGTAAAGTCCGATATAATACGCAAGATTGTCGCAAAGCACGGGTCCGTGCAAGGGACATATTCTCTTGATATCAAGTCCCGCGACTTTCTTGAACAAGTTTTGCACTTGCACGCCGAATTTGCCTACGATGCCGATATAATAACGTCTTGCCTCGTCCGTCCAATCTTCTTCGACGTCGAGTGCACCGAATTTGCCGAAAGCGTCGGCGGAAAAGAGAGTCCCGTCCAAATTGTCGTACGTCATAATAACTTCCGGCCAGTGCACGAGTGGCGCGGTGACGAACGAGAACGTGTGTTTGCCCGTGCAAAGCGTCGAGCCGTCCCCTACCGCCACTTGTCTATCCGCAAAGTCCGTGCCGAAATAGTTTTTCATCATCGCAAAAGCCTTGGAAGACGCCACGATTTTGGTGTCGGGATACGTCGACATAAAGAGCGCGACGTTAGCCGAGTGGTCGGGTTCCATATGTTGCACGACGAGATAGTCGGGCGCCATACCGTCCAAAACTTCTTTGAGATTTGCAAACCACTGCTTTGAAAAATGCGCGTCGACGGTGTCGAAAACCGTGATTTTCTCGTCCTTGACGACGTATGAATTGTAGGACATACCGTTTTTGACGACGTATTGTCCCTCGAACAAGTCTATATCGTGGTCGTTGACTCCCACGTAAAATATATCGTCGGTTATATACATAATTCACCTCATAGTTTTTGTATAAGAAATTATAATAGGGAATTAAGAAAAGGGCAAGCAAATTGCACCTATGGTGCAGTGATATTCTCGCGAAGCGAGAGTTATATTGCGCCAAAGGCGCAGTGATATTTTTGGCTTTGCCAAAAGTGATATTTGCGCCGTAGGCGCAAGTTGTGGAATATTCCATATTTCGCTACGCTGGATTCCCACGGTCGCTTTGCTCCCTCGGAATGACATTTTTGGAATATTCCGCTTAAAATTAGCTTGCCAAACTGCGATAAATAGATGAAGAACAAGAAAGAGCGTGCTTATTAACGGAATGTGCTTATTTGGAGCTTCGAGTTGCAAGGCGACGAGCGGATAAGTGCCGAGCTTGACGATTAGTACAAGCGACTGCGCCGTGTTGTTGCGTAGCTGGCGCACAAAGCGCAGTGGCATAACGAGGGAACGATACTTATCTATGCGAGTGCCGTTGTCTCCCCCGCGAGCGACGAATACTCTTGTAGAGAAATGCCCCTATACGAGTGGTGGGAGAAATGCCGGCGTGTCCGGAAAGAGGGGGTTATTGTCTACACTATATAAAAGAGCCGTCCGAAAATCGGACGGCTCTGCCGAAGTTATTCGCTATTTAGCGCAGTTTGGAATAAAATACTTTACCCGAATAGGGCTGTAAAACTTTGTCCCAATTGTCGTCGTAGACTGACAACAACTCCGTCGCTCCGGTCGGAATATGTTTCGCGACTTTTGAAGCGCGGACGGGTTTGGCGGAGAGGTTGATGACGACGGTGAGCTTGGACTTGCCGTCCTCGGCTATCTTGTCGTAGACGAAGAGTTGCTTGTCGTTGGGCAAGTAAAGCTTGAACTGTCCGTAAACCGCGGTGTCCTTGTACTCTTTGCGGAGTGCCATTGCGCGTTGATAGAAATACCATAAGGAATTTTCGTCTTGCAAGGCGTTTTCCACGTTGACTTCGGGATAGTTGGGATTGACGGTATACCAAGGCTCGACGGTTGAGAAGCCCGCGTATTTTTGACCGTTCCATTGCACGGGCGTACGAGCGCAGTCACGAGCGGCGGTATGCGCGACTTTGAGGATATGCTTGTCGCTGAAACCGAACTTGCGCATCAAATCACGCACGCAGAACGTGGAAACGTCCTTGAATTGCGTCCAAGGGTCTGTGCCTTTGGGGTATTTGTCAAAGTAGAGCGCGGTCATACCGATTTCTTGTCCTTGATAGACGAAATGCGTACCGCTGAGGAAGGTATACGCCATAGCGAGTGCCTTTCCGCTTTCCACTCTGAAATTTTCGTTGCCGTATCTGGAAATAATGCGCGCGTGGTCGTGGTTTTCGAGGTAGTTGGCGTTCCACGCTCTATGATAGAGCTTGGTTTGCCACTCGTTGAACGTCTTTTTGAGTTTTGGCAAATTAAACGGCGTGCGCACCCACTCTATGATGATGCAATCCGCTTGCATATGTTGGAAGGATATCATCATATCGAGCTCTTTCTTGTTCTCGTTGACGTAGGTAAGCGCGGTCTTGACGTTCATAAGCGGAGCTTCGCCGACTTGGAACGCGTCGTAATCCTTCAAAACCTCGCGGTATTCTTGCAAATACTCGTGGATATGCGGGCCGTTGTTGTAATGCTCCATACCTCTCGAAGCGGGCATAAGCCAATTGCCGTTGGGCAAGCCCTCGACCTTGCTTATTTGCGTAATGACGTCCTCGCGGAAGCCGTCCACGCCCATATCAAGCCAATAACGCATAACGTTTTTGACCGCTTCTCTCACCTTGGGATTGTCGTGATTTAGGTCGGGTTGTTCCTTGGCGTAGAGGTGGAGATAATATTCGCCTCTTTGCTCGTTGTACTCCCACGCACTTCCGGGGAAAGTGGACATCCAGTTGTTGGGGACTTTCTTGCCGTCTTTGCCCTTGCCTTTGCGCCAAATATAAAAATCGGTGTACGGCTCTATGCGTGCGCAACTCTTCTTGAACCAATCGTGTTGGTCGGACGTGTGGTTGATAACCAAGTCCATAACGACGCGCATACCGAGCGCGTGCGCTTTGTCGAGCACCGCCTTGAAGTCGTCGAGAGTGCCGTATTCGGGATTGATATTGTAATAGTCCGCGATGTCGTAGCCGTAGTCCGCTTGCGGTGAGGCATACAAAGGTGAGAACCAAATGGCGTCGCTACCGAGGCTCTTTATGTATTCGAGCTTGCTCAAAACGCCTTTGAGATCTCCTATTCCGTCGCCGTTTCCGTCACAAAACGAGCGTGGCCAAATCTGATAAACGGACATCTCTTTGAACCATTTTCTTTCTTCCATAATTTCCTCCAAATTGCAAAAAACGAGGTTTTATACCTCGTTTTTGCAATGATAAACGTTATTCTTGGTCGTTTTGAGTGGTTTCTTCCACTTCGCCCTCGACCGCTTGAACGTCCTCGGTTTCTACTGCAATCGGGTTGCCGTCTTCGTCGTACTCAACCTCTTCTTCCTCGTCTTCGTGAGGAGTGAGAGCGATTGCCATAACCTTGAACTTGTCGTCTTTGAGTTTCATAATGCGCACGCCTTGCGTTGCTCTGCCGATCTTGCTGATCTCGTCCGCTTGCACTCTGATGATAACTCCGCTGTCGGTGATCATCATAACGTCGGTGTCCGCGGGGATAACCTTCAAGCACACGAGCGTACCCGTCTTGTCGTTGAACACGCCCGCTTTGACGCCCTTACCCGCTCTGTTTTGGATCGGATAATCCGCAATTGAACTGCGCTTGCCGTAACCGGTTGACGTGACGGTGAGGATTTCGTCTCCCTCACGCACTACGTCGAACGCTACGAGCGTCGTGCCTTCGTCGATGTTCATTGCCTTGACGCCCATTGCCGTTCTGCCTACGGGGCGTACGTCTTTCTCGTTGAAGTGGATACTCATACCCGCGCTGGACGCTACGAGCACTTCGTCGTTACCGGTGGTGATTGCCGCACCGATAAGTTCGTCGTCGTCGTTGAATTTGATTGCAATCTTGCCGTTACGCTTGATTGAATCGTATTCTTCGAGAGGCGTCTTCTTGATAAGACCTTGCTTGGTTGCGAGCATAAGGAACTTGCCTTCTCTTTCTTCGGGCATTTGAAGAATGGTTTGAATCTTCTCGCCTTGTTCGAGTTGCAAGAGGTTTACCGCCGCCCTACCGCGAGCGTTGCGCGTCGCTTCGGGGATCTCGTACGCTTTGAGAGTGAACACTTTGCCCTTGTTGGTGAAGAACATAAGTCTCTCGTGCGTGTTGGAGGTGAATATTCTCTCAACGAAGTCTTCGTCTTTTGCCTTGTGAGCGGTGATACCCATACCGCCTCTGTGTTGCGCCTTGTATTCCGCAACGGGCATACGTTTGATATATCCGCCGTGAGTCATAGAGATGACCACGTCTTCTCTTTCGATAAGGTCTTCGATGTCGATATCGCCGTAATCGTAAGTGAGCTCGGAAAGTCTCGGAGTGTTGTATTGCGCCTTGATGTCGCCCAACTCTTTGATGATGATGTTGACGATTTCTTCGTCGCTGCCGAGCACCATAGTGAAGTATGCGATTTGCTTGTCGAGATCTTCGAGTTCCGCGTTGATTTTCTCGACTTCGAGACCGGTCAAGCGTTGCAAACGCATATCGAGGATTGCCGCCGCTTGCTTGTCGCTAAGGCCGTAGTTTTCCATAAGTTTGGACATGGCGTCTTGTCTGTCGCGGGATTTTTTGAGCAATTCGACGATAGCGTCGATGTTTTCGAGCGCGATATGCAAGCCCATCAAGATATGTTGTCTTTCTTGTGCTTTTTCGAGGTCGAAACGCGTACGACGTACAATAACGTCCTTTTGGTGCGCAATGTAGCACTCCAAAATCTCTTTGAGATTGAGCACGCGAGGCACGCCGTCAACCAACGCAAGCATAATCATACTGAAATTGGTTTGCATTTGCGTTTGCTTGTAGAGTTGGTTGAGAAGTACTTGTGCGTTGACGTCCTTTTTGAGCTCGATAACGATACGCATACCGTGACGGTCGGTCTCTTCGCGAAGATCGCTGATGCCTTCGAGACGTTTGTCTTTGACTTGGTCTGCGATGTTCTCGATAAGTTTTGCCTTATTTACTTGGTAAGGTATCTCGGTGACGACGATACGGCTCTTGCCGTTTGCCATCTCTTCGATTTCCGCTTTGGCGCGCAAAATGCAGCCGCCGCGTCCCGTCTTGTACGCTTGTTTGATTGCGTGTCTGCCCAAGATGAGCGCACCCGTCGGGAAGTCCGGAGCGGGAATATATTCCATAAGGTCTTCGACGGTGGCTTCCGGATTTTTCAAAAGCGCGATAGACGCGTCGATAACCTCACCGAGGTTGTGCGGAGGAATGGACGTTGCCATACCAACCGCGATACCGTCCGAGCCGTTTACGAGCAAGTTTGGGAAACGAGAGGGCAATACCACGGGTTGTTCACGCGTGTCGTCGAAGTTGGGATAGAAGTCAACCGTCTTTTTGTCGATGTCGCGGATCATTTCCAAAGCGATTTTGGAAAGTCTTGCTTCCGTATAACGGTAAGCAGCCGCGGGGTCGCCGTCGATTGAACCGAAGTTGCCGTGTCCGTCGATGAGCGGGCAACGAATGGAGAAGTCTTGTGCAAGACGTACCATTGCGTCGTATACGGAACTGTCGCCGTGGGGGTGGTATTTACCGAGCACTTCACCGACGACCATAGCGCACTTACGATAGGGCTTGTCGGGAGTGAGACCAAGTTCGCTCATAGCGTACAAAATACGTCTGTGAACGGGCTTCAAACCGTCTCTTGCGTCGGGGATTGCACGTGATACGTTGACCGCCATCGCGTACGCGATAAACGATTTTTTAAGCTCGCCGTTGATTTCGACGTCTTTGACGGTCGAGTTGGCTATATGTTGGACATATTCGTTGTTTTTATCGTCTCTTATGTTTGCCATAATTCACTCCTTATACATCCAAGTCGGTGACGAGTTTCGCGTTTTGCTCGATAAACTCGCGACGAAGCTCGGGTTGCTCGCCCATAAGTATGGAGAAGAGTCTGTCCGCTTCGATTGCGTCTTCCATAGTGACTTTCAAAAGCGTGCGTTTTTGCGGGTCCATAGTGGTCTCCCAAAGTTGTTCGGGGTTCATCTCACCGAGACCTTTGTAGCGTTGCAAATCACCGCTCTTTCTGCCGTTCTCCGCGTAGTACGCTTCGAGGCTTTCGTCGTCGTAGAAGTATTGCTCTTGCTTGCCCTTTGCGATCTTATAAAGGGGCGGAAGCGCGATAAACACGTGTCCGTTCTCGATAAGAGGACGCATAAAGCGGAACAAGAACGTGAGCATCAATATACGAATGTGGCTGCCGTCCACATCGGCATCGGTCATACAGATGATGCGATGATAACGGAGCTTGGACTCGTCGTATTCGGCGTTGATACCGCATCCGAAAGCGGTGATCATCGCTTTGATTTCTTCGTTTTCGAGCACTCTGTGAAGAGTTGCTTTCTCGACGTTGAGGATCTTACCTCTCAAAGGAAGGATTGCTTGGAATCTTCTGTCTCTGCCTTGCTTAGCGCTGCCGCCTGCCGAATCACCCTCGACGAGGTAAATCTCGCAGTTCTTGGGGTCTTTGTCCGTGCAGTCCGCAAGTTTGCCGGGAAGCGTGGTGCTTTCGAGCGCGCTCTTTCTTCTTGCGCTCTCTCTTGCCATACGCGCCGCTTCTCTCGCACGTTGCGCCGTAATCGTTTTTAGAACGAGTTCCTTCGCTTCACGCGGATGTTCTTCAAGATAAGTGCCAAAGCCCTCCGTTACGCCTTTTGCGACCGCAGAACGCATACTGCTGTTGCCGAGCTTGGTCTTGGTTTGTCCCTCGAATTGAGGTTCTGCAAGTTTGACGGAAATAACCGCCGTAAGACCTTCTCTGACGTCTTCACCGCTGAGCTTCTCACTGCCTTTGAGAATGCCCGCTTTCGTGCCGTAATCGTTGATTATCTTGGTGAGAGAGGCTTTGAAGCCGTCGAGGTGCGTACCGCCTTCTTCCGTGTTGATGTTGTTCGCAAAAGCCAAAATCGTGTCGCTGTAACTGTCGTTGTATTGCATTGCGACTTCGATCTCGCTGTCAACGTATTTTTCGTCAAAATAGATGACCTCGGGGAAGATGGTCTCTTTGGTCTTGTTCATCTCTTCGACGAAAGAAACGATACCGCCTTCGTAGCAGAAAACTTCTCTACGCTCGGGCTCTACGCGTTGATCCGCAAGCTCGATGGTAAGACCTTTGTTGAGGTACGCAAGCTCGCGAAGACGAGTCTTCATCGTCTCGTAGTTGAAGTCAAGCGTCTCGAAAATCTCACCGTCGGGGTAGAACGTTATCGTCGTGCCCGTATCCGTTGCCGTGCCCACTTCCGCAAGAGGTCTTTCCGCAACGCCGCGATTGAAACGTATGCGGTAAAGTTTGCCGTTTTGTCTGACTTCGGCAACCAACCATTCGCTCAACGCGTTGACGCAAGATACGCCGACGCCGTGCAAACCGCCGGAAATTTTATATCCGCCGCTGCCGAATTTTCCGCCCGCGTGGAGCTTGGTGAGAACCACCTCGACTGCGGATTTGCCTTCTTTTTCGATTATACCCGTCGGAATACCTCTTCCGTTATCGGTGACGCGGATTGCGCCGTCGCTCAAAATCTCGACAACGATGTGCGTGCAATAACCGGCAAGAGCCTCGTCGATGGAATTGTCCACGACTTCCGTAACCAAATGGTGCAGACCTCTCGTGTCCGTCGAACCGATGTACATACCCGGGCGTTTTCTGACCGGATCGAGTCCTTCCAGAACTTGTATGTCGCCCGCATTATAACTGTGTTTGACTTCTTCTGCCATCTTTCCTCCTAAAAAAAATATATTTTAGTAGTTAATATATTATTATTCAATAATAATAAGTAAAAATATTATATCAAGTTTATATCAAAATATCAAGAGTTTTTGCGAATTTTGTTTTGACGCGCTCAAACCGCTTGTTTTTCAATCGGAGGCGGCGGACGAGCAATCGGACAAACTTTTACGAATTTCGCCGTTTTGGGCGGTTTTAGATTGTCACAATCGCTTGCCATGACGCGCTTTTTGCTTTACCATAAAAATATGGATTTGAAAGAAAGATTGAAAACACCCCAAAACACCGACGAGTTGAAGGAAATATACAAGAAAAATCAACTTGTGTATTACACGCCCAAAGAAGAGCTTATCAACGTCGTTACGCACGCGTTCGGCACGGTTTTTGCGTTGATTTTTATGGTGTTTATGCTCATAAAAGCAACGACTCCCGCCGCTTACGCAAGCGCGGTGCTATCTTGTACGCTTATCGCAATAGAGTTTGCGGTGTCGGCAACCTATCACGGCGTGAGCGACCTAAAACGCAAGCTCGTATGGCGCAAGGTGGATTTTCCCGCCGTCAATCTCAACGTCATTGCGTGCGCCACGGCAACTTGCCTTATGTACGGAAGCGTTTACGGCTACGTCGCGCTCGGAGTGTCGCTTGCAATCGCTCTTGTGATATTCATTCTTTGCCAAGTTCGCTTCGATATCTTCCGCAAAGTGTCCGTCGCGTCGACATTCGTCATCGGCGGATTGATGTTTGCGGCGTTCTTTACGGCGTATTTCAGCGAAAAGGGCATACTGCTTACAACCAGCCTTGTTTATCTCTTCGGATTGATATCTTGCCTTATCGGCGCGTTGCTCTTCGGCGTGCATAAACGCTACGTTCATTGCGTATTCCACGTCTTCGTGCTAATAGGTCCTATACTCTTCCTTATAGCAACGTATATGCAATTGATATGACGATTTGTCAAAACTAATATTTTGTCAAAATCGAGGTGTAAAAAAATCGCAAACACGGAAAAAAAATAAATCTCAGCGAAAGAATATAGGTTTACTAGTAAACTATTTTATAGACGATTTATCTAAAAATATAAAATATCGCACGTTTTAGGCGTCGTCGCCTTGTTAATAAGTGGAAAATTTGTTTTTCATGAAACACCGCACTGTTTAGCGGTGTTTTCTTGATATTTTAAGCGTAAAAACAAACTCGAAATACATTGTAAATACAGCCCACAACCTATTACGTTACGCCCATACGAAACGATATACGTTAGCGATAGTATTGCAACGCTTTACCCACTACACATACGGCATACATTCGATAGTATTGCCACAACGTATGACGCGACTACCGTTATATTACGTCACATTGCAATACACACTTTTATAAGAACCAATATCTGCAAATATACACAAAATACCAATAAACAACGATAATAAAACCTACGATATAACGGCTTTTTACAGCGATTTTTGCTAATAATTTCGCGCAAAAAAACACGACAATATTCAAAACAATAGAAATAGCGTGAAACAGTAAAATTTTTCTATAAAAATTGAGAAACATTTTGCGTCGAAAAATTTGGGTGAAAGGTCGAAAATTTTTCTATCAGATTTTACAAGGAGAAAGGTCAAAAATTATTTTTTTGACAGTAAAAACCGCTTAAACCCCTACTAAACAGTGGGTTTTTGATTGTTTTCGTTCCACGTGAAACGGGGTGTCAAAATCAAATTGTTCCACGTGAAACATAGATGTTTTATAGTGATTTTGGCGGTATATTCATCGTTTTACCGCGCTTTTCCTCTTATGATCGTCAATGATATTACCTTGCATTTTGATGTGATTTTACACGGAATTTTACTGTAATTTAGCGTTGATTTTCCTTATATTTTTAACACCTTTTTGGGTGTTGTTTACCTCTAAAAATGCAAACGCTTTCCTTTACCAACCAATGCACCTCCAACGTACTTCGATGCGGTTAAATCAGTACCCTTTTCACCGTCAACAAGGTATTTTATATCGTCGTCCGACATTGTCGAGATTATCATCGTTTTATATACGATACTGTAAAATCGCAATTTTCCAAAAATCGCTACTTTACTACTGTTTAGAGGTGTTGTAGCCGATTTTTTCTATACGTTACACGTGAAACAATTTTGAATTTTTGTAGATTTTGCGGATATATTGACCGTTTTATATTTCAGCGTTATAATCAAAGTATGGAAACGATCAACCTGCTTGACGTCAAAAATAGACACGAGTTCCGAGAGTGGCTTGTAGACAATCACTCACAAGAAAACGAGTGCTGGGTGATTGTAAAAAGAGGAAGCCCTAACGATAACACTACGTTTTGGTATCTCGATGCAGTTGAAGATGTACTTTGCTTCGGTTGGATTGACAGTACGATCAAAAAACTTTCTGATACCATTACAGCGCAACGATTTGCAAAACGTAGAAAAAATAGCAATTGGACGGAGTTGAATAAAGAGCGTTGCAGAAGACTTGAGAAACTCGGTCTAATGACGGATAGCGGAAGAGCGGTATTGCCCGATATGTCGGAAGCGGGTTTCGTTATCAATCAAGATATATTGACACTTTTACAAATGAACGATGTTGTATGGCAAAACTTTTTGAGTTTTCCGCCGTTATATCAAAGAGTGCGAATTGACACCATACAATTTCAACACCCACCGTCCCGCGCTTTATCAGTCTCGCTTAAACAAATTTATCGAGAACACGAGAAAGGGTATTATGTACGGCGAATGGAACGACAACGGGAGATTGCTCGATTATTGAGTAAAATATCGAATAGAAAATCGGCAAGGTTGCCGTTAAACACGTCTATGGTGATAACGCAAATTCCACCATACGATATACGGCATAATAAGTATAAGTTGCAAATATAAAAACAAGCGTATCGAGTCTAATAAAAACCTCGGTACGCTTTTATTTAATAATTTCGCTTATTTTGTAGAAACTTGATTTTTACTTTTCTATACGTTACACGTGAAACAATGTGAGATAGACGCTGATTATTTATCGAGATAATCGGCAAGTTCTTCCGGAGCTGTTCTTTGAGATTGGATATTACCTTTTGTTCCGATATCACGCATTTTCTTTATAGTACAATAACCGTCCGGATATTCTTTCAAAAATTCAATCTCCATATAATTGCCGTATCTTTCAAAAACTTCGCCGTTTTTTACATACTTTGTGTCATCAATTTCACAAAAGGGTAGATTTACCTTATTTACCTTGCATTTATACTTTATTTCACTTATAGGATTGCCAATGTATAAATAGACAATATCACATATTTCTATGTTTTTGTTGGTTTGTTTCCAGTCAACTATCTTCAAATTAGACATTACACCAGATACATTGTAATATTTTGTGTTACAAGGGATAATATATTCCATAAACACCTCCATTCCTTACATTTTTACACTTCGCGATATGTAATATGTAATAAATACATTTATTGCTATTTTATCATTTTCGCACATAAGCACAATAGTTTACAAGTAAACTATTGTGCTTATCGTTTTATTAAGACTGTTTTCCTTAAAAAATGATACAACAAAAATTATTAATGATTAAGGATCATATCTATAAAATCTTTCTTACCGCTTGTGTATGAACACCTATCATTAGCATACTTACTTTCCAACTCTTCTTTCAGATTTTGATATTGCAAAGCTATATCATTATTCTTATTAAGATAATCCCTAAAATAAATATAGCTTTTCCATTCGTTTTCATTCCATTTAACAATATGAATATGATGTGTTCTAATATCCTCATCTATATTCCCCATCACATAGAGCATCTGTCGATCCAAATCTATACCACGATAAAAAATACCATTTTGTTGTAATTGTTCATTATGCGATAACACATTATCAAAATCAATTACTCCAACCACAATATCAATAATCGGTTTAGCTTTTATCATCTGTATTGACGTACTCCCAATATGCTGTATATCGACGACATCACACCCCAATATTGAATATAGTGTATTTATTGTTTGGCGAGCGATTTTATCCCAATTATTATCGTGTGGTTCAAGTTGCACTATTCCTCTTTTTAGTCCTAATGACATTACAGTATTCTTCCTTTGGTCATTACTTCATTATAAATAATGAATATTTGAACATTTTAATAAAACAAATACCAAAATCCCACTTAAATATGAATTCTCGGTATTATAAATTAATAATTCAAATTCAACGCCGTTTACAGCGTGTTGAGGACGTCGAGATAGGCGGACAATTCTTTCTTTGCGCCGGCAAGGTTGTGAGAGCGGTAGTTTCCGCACTCGATTTTCTTACTGCCGGGGATAGTATCGAGTTCGAGGCATTTTGCGACGCATTCTTTGGTGAGCGCGAGTGCCTCGTCCTTGTTGGTGTCGAACAAAAGCAAATAAAAGCCCGTTCTGCACCCCATAGGGCCGAAATAAACAACCTTGTCCTTATACACGCTGTT
Source organism: Christensenella sp. UBA7571 (assembly GCA_002476605.1). GTDB lineage: Bacteria > Bacillota > Clostridia > Christensenellales > CAG-917 > CAG-475. The sequence continues at coordinate 6,983 of DLLD01000013.1, read as the reverse complement.
GCGCACCACGGTGGCAAACAAGTGCTCTATGGTGTGCATAGCGGCTATATTGAGATAATCTCCTTTATTCGGCTCTTTGAAGCGCAAATCGTACGTGAACACGTTTTTGTCCACGCGGTTGAGGTAAAAACCCTTTTTAAGCACGTTGTGGTCGATTGTAAACGACGTAATCTTTTCCATAGTCTTCTTATTCCTTGACGGGCGGAAGCGCGCTTGCGCCCTCTTTGACGGCTTTGAGGATAGCGGGCAACATCTTTTCGTAACCCGCGACGCCTTTTGCCATAACGGTCTCAAAACTCACGTTTGCGCCTTCCTCGGCGTTGTCGCTGACGACTTTGACGGAGAAGAGGGGGATATTGTTGCGCTCGCACGCAATGGCAAGCCCCGCAAGTTCCATCTCGCAGATGTCCGCGTCAAACTCTCTTTTGAGTCTTTGCTTTTCCTCTTTGACTGCAACGAATTTATCACCGCTTGCGACGCTTACGAGTTTTACGGGTTTGCCGATATTGGCAAGCACGTTTTGAATGACCACTTCGTCGAGATAGAAGAAGTTGTCCGTCATACCGCTGTATTGACCGACTTTTCTATCCGTATCGACTTCCGTTACGTCGAATTGATAATGCACGACCTTTCTCGGCACGACGATTTCACCCACGTCGAATTTGCCCACAGCTCCGACGAAGCCGAAGTTGAGGACGATTTCCACGTCGAACAAATCCACGAGCAACTGCACGGCAAGAGCGGCTTTGACCTCACCAACACCGCTCGTTGCAAGATATATGGTGTCACCGTCAAGTTCTATTTTGCTGATAGCAACGCCTGCTATCGTACTTTGATCAACCACGTTGCCGAGTTTTTGGAAGATCGGCAAAGTTTCTTCCGCCATAGCGGTTACGATTGCAATTCTCATATACTGCCTCCGTTTTGTTTATATATTTTACCACTATTTTGCGTCAAGTACAATAGCACGGCAAAAAAAGGTCTTGCGATTTTGCATATTTTCTTTTTGCGGTAGGTTTTGCAAATTTTATTATCAAATCACAATATCGATATTTTATCTTATAATATTTTCGGTATAAACTGCGCGTTTTGCGATTTGACGCAAAATATCGCGCTTTATAAAATTTGAGTTCCGTCACTTGAAAAACGCAAGAAAAAATGTTATTATATCCGTATGGACAAAGACTTTCTTATAAACGGAGCGGTGCAAGTGGGCGCAACGATAACTTCCGACCAAGCGGAAGCTCTTTGTGCGTACTACGAAAAAGTGGTTGAGTGCAACAAAGCTTTCAACCTCACCGCAATCACCGAAGAGAAAGACTTTGCCGTAAAGCATATTATAGACTCGCTTGCCGGTGTGAGTGAAATTCCACACGGTGCAAAACTTTGCGACATAGGCTCGGGCGGTGGTTTTCCGTCTATGCCGATTGCCATTGCACGAGAGGACGTATCCGTCACCGCGCTTGACTCAACGGCAAAGAAAATGACGTTCGTTGCCCAAAGCGCAAAGGAGCTCGGCATAAAGAATATCTCCACCGTTGCGGGCAGAGCGGAAGAGCAAAAGGCGCAATTTGCCAAATACGACGCGGTTACTGCAAGGGCAGTTTCCGCACTTCCGATTTTGCTTGAACTTGCAATACCGTTTTTGAAAGTCGGCGGACTTTTCCTTGCGTACAAGACCGACGAAAGCGAACTTGACTCGGCACAAAACGCAATAAAAGTGCTCGGCGCAAAACATTTGCACACCAAGTTTTTGAATCTGCCAAACGGCGACAAGCGTGCGATTATAGTTTTTGAAAAGATAAAACAAACTCCGCCACAGTACCCGAGAGTGTACGGGAGTATAAAAAAGAAACCCTTATAAAATTTTGAATGGAAAGTAATTTAATAACATTATTTTCCATTTTTTATAAATTTTTCGTGAAACTTTTTGTGAAACATCATTGAAAAAAACGTTTTTGTATGGTACACTGTTTTTATGGCGTACGTCGTATCCTTTTCAAACCAAAAGGGAGGCGTCGGCAAAACCACTTCGTGCGTTAATCTTGCCGTTTATATCGCTCTCTCGGGATACAAAGTTTTGCTCGTTGACCTCGATTCGCAAGCCAACGCGTCAAGTGCGCTCGGGGTGTTCGACAAAAAAGCCGAAAATTCGATATATACCGCGCTGTGCACGGGGGATATCCGTCCTTGCATAGTGAAAGGTGCGGACTTCGATTTCGTGCCATCGTCAATGGATTTGACTGGTGCGGAACTTGAATTGAAGGACAAAGAAGATAGAGAGTTCGTGCTCAAAAACGTGCTGTCCGCCGTTCTTGACGACTACGACTATATCTTTATCGACTGCGCGCCGTCAATAAACTTGTTGCTCGTCAACGCGCTCACGGCGTCAAACGGCGTAATCGTACCGCTTCAATGCGAATACTTTGCCTTGGAGGGTATGAATCAGTTGCTCAACACGGTGCGACTCGTCAAAAAACATCTCAATCCGTCCATTGAGATAGACGGGGTGCTACTTACGATGTGTATGCGCAACAAGCTTGCGCTCGACGTGGAAAACAATGTGCGGTCGCTCTTCAAAAGCGCGGTGTTCGATACCAAAATACCTCGCAATATTCGGCTTGCGGAAGCACCGAGTTTTGCAAAAACCATAAATAATTACGACGATAAATGCGCGGGCGCGCTTGCTTACAAGGCTCTTGCGCAAGAATTTATATCAAAACATAAGGAGTGAAGTATGGCAAATACAAAAGGCGGACTTGGTTCAAAAGGTTTGAATGCACTTTTCAACGACAACGAGGAAAACGTCAGAGTGGATATCGCGGACGATATCAAGGCGCAAGAGATAGATATCACGCTCATTGACCGCAACCCCAATCAGCCCAGAAAGACTTTCACGGAGGACAGCCTCCGCGAGATGTCCACGTCAATTGCCACGTACGGCGTTTTGCAACCGCTCATTTTGGTAAGAAGCGAGGGCGGAAGATATATGATTATCGCGGGCGAGCGTCGTTTTAGAGCAAGCCTTCTTGCAGGTCTCAAAAAAGTGCCCGCAATCATAAGAGAATTTACTCCGCAACAAATCCAAGAGATTTCACTCATCGAAAACTTGCACCGTGAAGACCTCAACGCAATCGAGGCGGCGGAAGGTATGCGTGAACTTATGGAAAACCACGGTCTCACGCAAGAAGAAGTTGCAACGCGTATCGGCAAATCTCGTCCGTACGTCACCAACACTTTGCGCCTTTTGCAACTCCCAGACGAGGTAACCGAGCTCGTAAGAGAAGGCAAACTTTCCCCGGGACACGCAAGAACGCTTATCTCCATTGACGACAAGGAATATCTCGTCACGCTTGCAAAACAAGCGTGCGACAACAAGCTTTCCGTGCGCGACCTCGAAAACCGCGTAAGACTCTACTTCACGAGGAAAGCAATTCCGTCCGGTCCGAGAGATAAGGGCGCAATGCCTCTCGAACTCAAAGAGTTCGTCGGAGATATGAAGCGCATTTTCGCAACCAAGGTCAAACTCGTCGGCAACGACCAAAAGGGACGTATCACCATCGACTACTTCAACAAGGACGACCTTGACAGAATTTACGCTCTCGTGCAAATCTTGAAGTACAACGACAAACTGTAAAAGCAATTAATAATTAATAGTTAATAATTGCGGAAGGCAAAGCCTTTATATAATGTAATTAAACAACACAAAACAATACTTAACCAACACAAAACACGCATATAAAATGCGTGTTTTGTTGATTCTATACTAATTATGCAATATTGTGTTTATGTGAAATTTATCGTAGTTTTTATTTAACAAAACCAATCTTTATCGGAGGTTGCGTATTTGGATTGATTGGTAAAAATTTTGATATAACCATTGTCGTCTATGCTCTTTTTGAGAGTTTGCGCCTCGAAAGCTATGCGTTTTAAGGTGATATCTTTGTTATTTTGCAAGTCTATTTCTCTTTTTAGTTCCGCAAGTGCACTCGTTTGTTCTATCCCCGTTGACAAACCGATAATCATACCTTGGCGTCTTGCGTGGATATCGTCACTTGACAACGTGTATTTTACGAGTTCTTGCAAAAATGTTTCGTCTTCCGCAATCTTTTCTTTTATTTTTTCACATTGACGATACGCCTTGTTTGCCTGCTTCGAGTTGCAATCCCACGACTTTTCAAAACTCTCTTTTGCAAGCGCGGTTATCTCGTTTGCAATTTGTTTAACCGTAATAATATCCATAAATTTTTTACTATTTGGGTGTGGGCAAAGCCCACCCGAAATTATTAATTATAAACTATTAATTATTAATTCTTCCACCAACAACCGAGCCGTCTTTGATATTGATTTTATTGGCTTTGTTGGGTAGGTTATATTCCGTGCAAGTAAGTATCGTTTGGAAGCCTTCCGTCATTTTGAGTAAGGTGGTTTGTCTGTTTTCGTCAAGTTCGGAAAGAACGTCGTCGAGGAGCAAAACGGGCGGTTCGCCTATCTCGTTTTTGTAGATAATCACCTCACCGAGTTTCATTGCAAGCGCAATGGTGCGTTGTTGACCTTGGGAGGCAAATTTGCGACTATCCTTGCCGTTTATCTCGATTTTGATATCGTCTCTATGCGGTCCTACGGTGCAAAAACCGAGTTCTTTATCTTTTTGCCTCGATGCGACTATCGAGGAATAGAGATTGCTTTCCAGCTGACTATCCTCACAATCCGTCTTGACACCGCTTTCATACGAGAGGGTGAGAGTTTCCTTTTCACCGCTCAACGCAAAGTGAAATTTGCGCGCGGCGTCGCTCAACGTCGCGATATATTCCTTGCGTTTTTGCACTATGATTGCGCCTTCTTTTGCAAGCGACGCGTCCCACACGTCGAGCATATCGTCTATGTTTTGATACTTGTATTCTTTGAGGAGATTGTTCTTTTGTTTAAGCGTCTTGTTGTAGCGTTGAAGCGCGATAAAATACGCCTTTTGTTGTTGGGATATGCCGACGTCCAAAAATCTGCGTCTTTCTTGCGGTGCTTCTTTGACGAGTTTCATCTCGTCGGGAGAGAAGAATACCACACCCAGCACGCCTAAAAGTTCACCCGCGCGATTGACGGGAATACCGTCCACGGCAACCTTTTTCTTGCCTTGCGCGTCTATTTGAAGCACTATCGTGTGTTTTCTGAATTTCCTTTCAAGCGCGATTTTCACTCTTGCCTTGTCTTTGCCGAGCAAAATCATTTCCTTGTCCTTCGTGGTGCGAGGTGAGTGGAAAATGGAGCAAAGATAGATGGATTCAAGCATATTGGTCTTTCCGCTCGCGTTTTGCCCGTACAAAACGTTTAGACCGTCTGCAAAGTTCACGACGGCCTCGGGGTAGTTTCTGAAATCTTGAAGTTCGAGCGAAAGAATTTTCATACACTACAAGTATAGCGTAGAGAGCGTTTTTTTTCAACATCTTGTGTTTAAGTTTTCTTTTTTGATTTTCGCTTGAAAAAATCCGCCTTTTTGATATAATCAAAAATATGATTAACATTGAAGAATTTTGGGAAAACGCAAAGGATGAATTGTCCATATCCATACAAGCCATAAGCTACGAGGTGTGGATAGAAAAATTAGAGCCCGTTTGCTTCGTCGACAACGCAATGGTTTTGTCGACTATTTCCGCAAACGCAAAACGCACCATCGACACGAGATATCTCGACACGATTAAAGAGGTGGTGTCTTCGCTCAATTCCGCAATTACGGACGTTATTATAATCACCCCCGACAAAAAGGACGAGTATCTCAACAAGCAAACCGTGTTTATCGAGGACGAGGGCTTCGTCACCAACTTCACACCCGAAGAAAAAGGTAAGAAAAAATGCCCGTTCCTTGAAAAATACACGTTTGAAAACTTCGTCGTGGGCAAATCCAACGAGTACGCTTTGGCGGCTTGCAAGACTATTGCACAAAACCCCGGCGGAAGCTACAATCCGCTTTTTATCTACTCGGGCGTAGGTCTCGGAAAGACGCACCTTTTGCACGCAATCGGCAACTATCTTTTTAAGAACAGAAAGTCCGCCAACGTGCTTTACGTGAGTGCGGAAACGCTCGTTACCGAGCTTATCAGCGTCATTCGCAACAAGTCCAACGACGAGAACAATCGTTTTAGAGAGAAATATCGCTCTTGCGACGTGCTTATGGTGGACGACGTGCAATTCCTCATAGGCAAAGAAGCAACGCAAGAGGCGTTCTTCCACATTTTCAACGACTTGTATCAAGAAAATAAACAAATCATTCTCACGTCCGATCGTTCACCCAAGGACCTCACGACGCTTTCGGATAGGCTTCGTACGCGCTTCGGTTGCGGTCTTATAGTGGATATTCAAGTGCCAGATCTCGAAACGAGAGTGGCTATCCTCAAAACCAAGGCAGTGCAGTCCAAATTTATGCTTTCGGACGAAGTCGCGGAGTATATCGCAGAGCTTGCTCCGTCCAATATCCGTGAGATGGAAGGCTTGCTAAACCGCATAATCTTTTATAGCTCACTCACCAACAATCCCATTCAAACGAGAGAAATTGCAAGCGAGGCGTTTGCGGGCTTTCTCAAAGAAAAGCAAGGTGAAACCACCGACGCGAGCGGAATTATCGACGCCGTGTGCAAATACTTCAAGATATCCACGGCAGACATCATATCCAAGAAGAAAACCAAAAATATCGTCGAGCCTCGTATGATTGCAATCTACCTCATCACAGAGCTTTTACCGATGCCACTCGTGCAAATAGGTGAGATGTTCGGCGGGCGCGACCACACGACGGTTATCCACGCAAGAGACAAAATCAGTGAGGAAATCAAGACCAATCCTCGCATTAAAATCACCGTTGCGGATATTAAAAATATGATATTAAATAGATAATGTCTTTGCGCCGAATGCTAAACACGTGTCACTTATCTCTATGAGATAACTTGACACATATTTAGGCGCAAACGTCCTACAAAAAAGCAAGCAGAGCCTTT
>DLLD01000011.1:83124-120813 GCA_002476605.1 Christensenella sp. UBA7571 | reverse complement strand
GGCGTGCCTCTACATTGGTTGGTGTTTAACCGAGAAACCCCGCTGTTTCCCCTGAACCGTCGGGCTTTTCGGTTGTTTAACACCTTTGCCTTTTGTGGTGTGATATGGAACGATATGTGATTTTTCATTTATTTACTCAAAATCCGTTAAGTTGTATATTGTACTTTTTATATATAATGTGGTATATTGATATATAGCGATTGGGGATTTGGAGTCAAAATGAAGAAAAAACTTTCAATAATCGCATTGTGTCTGGTCGTAGTGATGTGCTTTACCGCGCTCGTTGCGTGCGACCTTATAAGCGGCGACGGTGATAACGGTAGCAATAACGGCGGAAGCGGTAATAAGAACGAATGTGTTCACGTAGACACCAACAACGATAACGTATGCGATAAATGCTACCGCGATTTGGACGTCTCTTGCGTGCATATCGATGAGGACAACAACGGCAATTGCGACAAATGCAATGCGGGCGTCGTCGTGGATTTTGACATTTATGCAATCAACGATTTGCACGGTATGTACGTCGAAACCAACGACCAACCCGGTGTGGACGGTCTTACGACTTATTTCAACAAGAAAAAACAGGACGGAAACGTAATAATTCTTGCATCGGGGGATATGTGGCAAGGAAGCAGTGAGTCCAACAATACCAAGGGCAAACTTGCAACCGAGTGGCTAAACTATATCGGTTGTTCGTCTATGACGCTGGGCAATCACGAGTTCGATTGGAAGACGGACAAAATCAAGACGAATGCGGAACTTGCACAATTTCCATTCCTTGCAATCAACGTATACGAGCGTGCAACCGATCAACGAGCGACGTATTGTCAACCGTCCGTTATGGTGGAAAAGGATGGTGCAAAAGTCGGTATTATCGGTGCTATCGGGGATTGCTATTCTTCAATATCCGCAAGTATGTGCAAGGACGTATATTTCAAAGTCGGCAGAGATCTCACAACGCTCATCAAAGCGGAATCTCAAAACCTCAAAAAGCGAGGCGCTGATTATATCGTGCTGTCAATTCACGACGGATACGAGAGTAGCAGTAGTTATTCGCAAAGCATTTCAAATAGCGATATGACGTGGTATGACGCGTCACTTTCAAACGGATACGTTGATATGGTTTTTGAGGGACACACTCACCAATCGTATATGCTCGTTGACTCTTACGGAGTAAACCACTTGCAAGCGGGTGGTCAAAATCAAGGATTGTCTAATGCGCTTGCAAAAATCAATTATGCCAACGGAAAAAGCACTACGACGACGAAAATCATCTCAAATCGCGATTATGAAAACGAAACCCACGACGGAATAATCGATACGCTTGTCGAAAAGTATAGAAGCGAAATCGGCAACCCCGACGAAGTCATCGGTCAAAACGGTCAATATCGCAATTCGTACACATTGCGCACCGCTATGGCAAGCGCGTATTTGAAAAAAGGTCAAGCGTTATGGGGAAGCGAGTATGACATAGTGCTTGCGGGCGGTTCTATCAATGCAAGATATCCGTACTATATGCCCGCCGGCAATGTTACGATGAGACAAATTCAAATGCTCTTCCCCTTTGATAACGAAATACAGCTTTGTTCGATAAAAGGCAGTGATTTGCTCAATAGATATTTTAATAACACAAAGTATTATTATGCAAGGGGCAATAATGCAGATGGCATTGAGGCAAGACTAAAAAACGGACAAGACCTCAATAAGACTTTCTATATTGTGACTGACTCTTGGAACTCCGATTATTCCTATAATAACCTCACCGTAATCAAAACACTCGGAGATACTTGCTACCCGAGAGATTGCCTTGCAGAGTATATAAAGGCGGGACTGTTTGAATAATAAAATCAACGTCAAAATTATAAAAACGGCACTTTAAGTGTCGTTTTCGTTTTGATTAAATAGTGGTTTTGCGATAAATGCGTTGTTTTGTAAGGCTTGGAATTTGCCTATAATCAACGCTTGTTTGCGTATAGATTATATAGCTTTTCAAACGCGGGGACAGAGCGCGCGATCATATCGTGGTTTACGCAATAGGCAATGCGCACGTAGCCTTTTATGCCGAAATCGTCGGAGGGGACGAGCAACAAACCGAACCGTTTTGCATTGTCCGCAAAGCGATTTGCGTCATCTTCGAGTGCTTTCACGAACAGATAAAACGCGCCGTCGGGGTGCACGCAAGTGTAGCCGATTGCCGTGAGCGAGTCGTATATCAAATCGCGATTGCGCTTGTACGCAGAGATATCGGGGAGGGCGTCGACGCATTTTTCAACCACTCTTTGATAGGTGGACGGAGCGCACACGTAGCCGAGTGCTCTGCCAGCTCCGCATACGGCAAGGTACAAGTTGCGTGCGTTTTGCGCTTTGGGGTTGACCGCGATATAGCCTATGCGCTCACCGGGGAGAGACAACGACTTGGAATAACTGTAACACACCACGCTGTCCGCGTAGTAGTTCATTATATACGGCACGGTTACGTCGTAGGCAAGTTCGCGATACGGTTCGTCCGAGATTATAAAAATCGGGTGACAGTACTCTTTGCTCTTTTTCGATAGCAAGTCGCAGAGCGATTGCACGGTGTTTTGATCGTAAACGACACCGCACGGGTTGTTGGGGGAGTTGACTATAACCGCTTTTGTGTGGGCGGTGATTGCGCTACCAAGCGCGTCGATATCTATTTGAAAATCCTTTTCTTTGCAAGGCACGCAAACGACCTTTCCGCCTTGTGCCTCGATAAAAACTTTGTATTCGGGGAAGTACGGCGCGATTATAACGAACTCGTCTCCCTCTTCGCAAAGCGCGCGCAAGGTTATGCACAGCGACGCCGCCGCTCCGCACGTCATATATATATCGTCCGCTTGCACGTCTGCACCGAATTTGGTGCGGATATGCCTTGCAACCGCCTCTCTCACGCCTTTGTCGCCTTGCGCGGACGTGTAGCCGTGAAGGGTGGTTGAGTCTATATCGTTTGCGAGAGACAAAATCGCGTCTTTTACGCAATCGGGTGCGGGGACGTTGGGGTTTCCGAGCGAAAAATCGAATACGCCGTCTTCGCCGACTTCCTCGGCGCGCTTTTTGCCGTATTCAAACAACTCTCTTATGGCGGAACGCTTGCTTCCCAACTCGTACATATTTGCGTTGAACATAATTCACCTCGTATATATTGAGCATTATACCACTTGATATAGCGTTTTTCAAGTGATATAATTTTTATAGAGGTGTTATATGAATACGACTTATCCGCAAGACGAACGAACGTTGGCTACGCTTGAAGAATTGAAAGAAGCAATACGCACTCACGACAAAATCGTGGTGTTGAGCGGCGCGGGAATTTCCGTGCCGAGCGGAATCCCCGATTTCAGAAGCGCGCACGGACTGTATTCCACCAAGTACGGCAATTTGAGTGCGGAAGAGATTATCTCGCACGACTTTTTCTTGTCGCACGTCGACGTGTTTTACGAGTTTTACAAGTCCAAAATGCTCTATCCGAGCGCAAAGCCAAACGCTATGCACTCCCTTCTGGCGCGCCTTGAAAGAGAGGGCAAGATATCTCTCGTAATAACGCAAAACATAGATGGATTGCATCAAGAAGCGGGCAGTAAGTGCGTGTGTGAATTGCACGGCTCGGTGCACCGCAACCATTGCGAAAGATGCGGAAAGTTCTTTGACCTAAACTATATAACCGCATCGACGGGCACTCCCAAATGCGACGAGTGCGGAGGCATTATAAAACCCGACGTGGTGCTTTACGGAGAGATGCTAGATAGCAAAGATTTGAATAACGCGGTGAGGGCGTTGAGTCAAGCGGATATGCTTATCGTCATCGGAACGTCGCTCGTCGTATATCCGGCGGCGGGACTTTGCGAGTACTTCGGCGGGGATACCACGGCGGTTATAAACAAGTCCTCGACGTATATGGACGCAAGGGCGGATATTCTTATAAACGACGATTGCGCACTCGTTGCCGAGTGGCTTGATAAAAACTTGTAATTAACATAGCAAAGGGTTTATATGAGATAAAACGGCGCGTAAAGTGCCGTTTTTGCGTTTATATTGAAAAATCGTTATTTAGTGTTTCGCTTCTAATACGGCTATCCGTCGTGCGTGATACCGTCAAATTACGGTTACGCTTTTTGCAAGATTGCGCGGTTTGTCGGGGTTGAGATTGAGACATAGCGACGCGGTAAGCGCAAGGTTTTGCAAGGGCAGAATAGATAGAATAGGATATAGCAATTCGTCCTTGACGAAGGGTAAATACGTCGTTTTGTTTGCGCCCACGTCACCCACCGACGATAGCGCGATTACGTACGCACCGCGGGAGCGGAGTTCGCTCACGGTTGCCTCTATACGGTGCTTGTCGCTTGCGCTCGTGATTATCGTCACCACGACGCTTTTGTCGTCGATAAGAGCGATTGCCCCGTGTTTGAGTTCTCCCGCTTGATAGGCGTCCGTCATCTTGTAGGTGATTTCCTTAAACTTCAACGCGCCCTCTCTTGCCGTGACGTTGTCAACGCCTTTGCCCACGAAAAACAAATTGGCTTTTTTGATTTTTTCCTCGTACAGTACGGGCGTTTGGCAGTCTTTCACCGCTTTGATGAGTTTTGCCATATCTTCTTGCAAAAAGTCTTTCTCGGCGCACCTTTTGGCAATGAGATATAGCGCAAGCAGTTGGCAGTTATACGACTTGGTTGCGGCAACGGCAACTTCCGCGCCCGCGTCGAGCAAAAACTTTTTGTCTGCCTCAAAACAAATACTGCTACCGTTGACGTTGGTGATTGCAATCGTCGTCGCGCCCGCTTTTTTGCACTCGGCAAGCGCAATGAGCGTGTCGGCGGTCTCTCCGCTTTGAGTTATGAAAATGCAAACGCTATTCTCGTCAATAAATTTTTCACCGTCGAATTCGCTTGCTACCACCGTTTCGCAAGGTATGCCGAGCAGTTTTTCAAAGGCGTATTTGCCGTACAAACCCGCGTGATAAGCAGTCCCGCAACCGCAAAAATAGATTTTGCGCGCGCTTTTGATTTTTTGCACCGTTTTTATATCGAGAGTGCGCGTTATTTCCTTGTAAGTGCGCGCCATCGCGGCGGGGATTTCGTCGATTTCCGAGCGCATATGGCAAGAACACTCTTTGGGCGCAACGCGCTTGATTTTCATCGTTTGTTTGGATATCGTTTTTCCGTCCTTGAAAAAGAGTACGCCTTGCGGTGTGATTTTTGCACATTCTCCGTCTTGCAAAAGTACGGTCTTGCGCGTGTGCTTGGATATTGCCAAGGTATCGCTTGCAACGAAGTTTTCTTTTTCGCCGATGCCAACCGCAAGCGACGCACCGAAACGTCGCGCGTATATCGCGTCGTCTCCCGCTTTGATTGCAAGGAAAGTGGTTGCGCCTTGAAGCATTTTGCCCACTTTTTCTATTGCGGACGGCATATCCGACGTGTCTTCGAGTGCGATAAGGTGCGCGATTATTTCACTGTCGGTGGAGGATAGGAAGGTTACGCCTCTTGCAAGCAAGTCTCTTTTGAGGTCGTCGCAATTGGTGATTACGCCGTTGTGCACGACCGCGATTTGCTTGTCGAAGGATATATGCGGGTGCGCGTTCTGCGCGTTGGGCGCTCCGTGCGTCGCCCAACGCGTGTGACCAATGGCAACGTGCGCCGTAATGTCGGGGAGTATGCGTTCCAATTCCTCGACGCGCCCCGCCGTTTTGTATAAGTGGATAGCTTCGTCGGCAAACGCAACCCCCGCGCTGTCGTATCCGCGATATTCCAGCGTCTTTAAGCCGTCAACCACTATGTTTTTGGCATTTTGATATCCCGTATAACCTACTATTCCGCACATAATTCAATATATGACGCAGTGGCGCGCGTGGGTGAAGATTTGGCGCGATACTTTTCAAAAAGAGTGGAAATTGGGGCTTTTCGATGTGGACAAAACGCCGTATATGTTGTAGAATATCTATTAGTTAATATTCGGAGGCATAATTATGTCAAACGCAACAATAATCGCAGTCGCCGGCAAAGGCGGTGTGGGCAAGACTTCGCTTGCGGCAACCATCGTGCGTACGCTCGTGGACAACTATCCCGATAAACGTATTCTCGCAATAGACGCAGACCCCGCAGTGGGACTTTCCACCGCGCTCGGCGTCGACGTCAAAATGACGATTGACGATATAAGAAAAAGCATTATCGAAAACGTTGAAGACGGCAACAATCGCGGTGCGATAGAGTTGCTCAACGAGGCGCGTTTCCGCATATTCGACGCTATGGTGGAAAAGGACGGATACGCCTTTATCGCTGTCGGTCGTCCCGAAAGTGCCGGTTGCTATTGCAAGATCAACGCCTACCTCAAAGACGTCATCAGTCTCTTGTCCGAAGAGTTCGATTACGTCGTCATAGACGGTGAGGCGGGCATAGAGCAAATCAACCGCAGAGTTATGGAAAAAGTCACGCATCTTATCCTCGTTACGGACCAGTCCAAGAAGGGTAGAGACGTGTGCAAGACCATAAAGAAAGTCGCGGACGAACTCGTTATGTACAAGCATATCGGTATCGTAGTCAACAGGGTTACGGACGAGGAAATCGTCAAAAATCTCGACTACGACGGAGTGCAATTGCTTGCAACCATCGGTGACGATAAGAACCTTGCGACGTTTGACCTCAAAGGCGAAAACGTGTTTGATTTGCCAAGGGACTCAAAAGTGGTCGAAGGCGTACGAACGGCACTTAAAGCACTCAAAGTTATCAAATAAACCTCGTTTTGTTGCAAAATCGCAATTTTTAAGTTAATGGACGGTATAGACGATTGATAGGAATTTTCGACAAAGAAATAAAGACTTTATCCCGCGTTTTCGAGGGGGCGAAAGTCACCAAATACGGCTACGACGAGAGCAAAGTTTTGCCGACTAGCGAGCATAGCGAACTCGTCTTGCTCAAAGATTGCGCCTTCGAGCTTGGCGGTAGCGACAAGCCGTGTGCGTGCGCTACGGTTATTACGGACGATATTCCGCTCGTCAATCAAACGGTGGTTGTGGGCAAGGAGCTCAAAGATATAAAGAGAGATTGCTCGTACGCTAAAATCGTCATACTCGGACTCAATTATACGCCCGAAGAGGAGCAAGGAATTTTCGATTTGACCAAGTCGCTCGAATACGCCAAATACAAAGAAAACGTGCAAGGTTTTATGATGCGCGCTTCCGCAATTTCGCATAGAGAACAAGTGAGGGTAAGCAAGAGCGCAATCAAGAACGGGCTGACTTTTGAAAAGCTCGGAGATACCACCATTGCCAATTACCTTTCAAAAGACGTCGTGAAAAACGTCACCGTAATTTTCGTTGCGGACGAGGACGAACTCTTTGAGGATATAACCGCGTTTGCGTCGCGCACTTCGGATATTCTCGACGCGTTCAACCACATTCTCGACAACGTGCTCGTGGACTGCGCTCATTGCAATCTCAAACAAATTTGCGACGAGGTGGAGGGTATGCGCGAGATGCACGTCAAAATGGCAAAATAGCTCCTCGATTGCGCCGTTTAAGTTTTCGCGCCCAAACGAGCCAAAATTATTGACAACGCGCCGTCGCTGTGATATTATAAGCAAGCTAAATATTGAAATTTCGGCAGATACGGAGAAGTACCCAAGAGGCCGAAGGGGCTCCCCTGCTAAGGGAGTAGTACGAGAGAATCGTAGCCAGGGTTCAAATCCCTGCTTCTCCGCCATTAGTGAATAATACGAACACCGAAACAAAATCGGGGTTCGTATTATTCTTTTCTAACGAATATTTCGGCATAAAAGTCGATTTGGACGGCAAAAAGAAGAAGCAGCCGGGCGTTTAATCGCTCGGCTTTTTCTATGCTCAAAAACAGGTGCTTGCTATGAAAGACCGTATAACAACTTTTTCAGTAGCCTTTACTTCAAAGATATTGCTCCGATTTATCGCCTTTCGTCATTTTCGTTGTAGCACAGTAAAAATCAGAAGTCAACGGGAAAAATTGTCGCTGAAAACTTTAATAATACCAAGAGTCAGACTCAACTTCGAGTTTGGCTCTTTTTTTATTTACGCAACAATTTTGTCCTTGTCGTTGACTTCCGGGATTGCGACTTTTACTCGCAGAGATATTTGCTTTTTCCGGTGCTCCCCCGTTTATGCCGAAAGGCGAAAAATAAATCGGAGGTAAAATCCAAATGAAAAAAGTAGTTTATTCAATCAGAAAAGTTAAAGGAAACTTTGACGAAAAGATTTCCGGTCTCGGATTTCTTAACGACGAAGGAACGTTGTTCTGCAAATGCGTTTCTAAAAACGGTAAGCGTTATACCCGCGTTTTCGATGACGTCGAAAAGAATTGCCACCAGATAATCGGAAAAGAAAACGAGTTCAAAGGTTACGTAACTATGTATTACGAATACGACGGCAGAGATATCGAAGTCGAATATTCGGTATGGTATAAAACGGTATAAAGAGCAAGAAAATGGCTGAATATCAATACTTTGACGGTGAAACCTATATAACTTTCAATATCGTATATGCGACCGAAAAAGAAGTTCAACTCGCGGTTACGAATCGCGGCAGAATAAGCGTTTTAACCTACGACTTATACGAAGACGAAAACGGCAAGTATTTTGAATACGGTTGCAACTATGACAAAATTTATATCGAAGATTTTGAGGTAATGTGAAATGGATAAACCCATCATTGATTTAGAAGAATTGCTTGAAGGAGCAAAAGACAGAATTGAAGAAAAACTAATAATCGAAGGAGAACTTAAAAATGAGTAACAATATAGAAATCGTTATCGGTTCGTGGGGCAGTTACAACGAATGTAACGAAAGAGCGTTAGGCTCGAAATGGCTTGACCTTTCGGATTATTCCGACTGGGACGAAATCGTAGAAGAACTTAAAAAAGAAGGCTTTGAACTTGACGGTATCGACGAAGAATTGTTTATACAGGACGTCGAAGGTATTTACGATAATTCTATAAATTGGGATTATGTAAACCCCGAAACACTGTTCAATACTTTGAAAGAATCGGGCGTTCTGGACGACGATTACAAATATAAAGTATTCTGCGCTTTCATTGAAGTGCGTAGTTAACGTAGTTTTCGGTCGCTTCTGCGCTTTTGAAGAACGGTCGCATACCTTCCGTTATAAAGCGTTTTCTTGCCGTTTTAGGCAGTTTCAGGCTGTCGGCATAGAACTTGTCAAAGACTTGCTTTTTCGTCGTCTTAACCGTTTTTACGGGCTTTGGCGGCGATTCGTTTTCTTCCGTCGTTTCCTGTGATTTTTGCGTTTGCTCGGCTAAATCTTCGAGCGTGATTTGCGTTTCCGTTTCAGCGGGCGGACTATCCGTTTTTTCTTCCACGGGCGTTATCTTTTCGCCGTCGTCCGTGACCGTAATTTCTTGTTCGACTCGCTTCGGACGTTTCCTATACGGTTTTTCCGTATGCGGAATAGCGATATAATGACTGCCGTCGTAATAGACTTTTGTTTCTCCGTATGGCATAATATCACGCTCCTTCTTCATCACGGTAAAGACCGTTGATGAAATAACTGTTTTGCGATTTCAGTTCTTCGACGCTCGCTTTTTCCGTCGCATATTCTATATAATCCGAAAGCCCTACGTTTGTGCGGCTTGCCAAGTCGTTGAAATAATCCGAAAAGCAGTCGGTAGTGAAACGGTTACGGTAAATTTTGTAGTTCATCAGGAAATACTTTTTGTTTTCGGGCTTACCGTCCATCGTGCCGCGTTCCTTTTCGACTTTAACGATAGAATAACCGTATTTGTTGTAAATTCGGGCGTTGCGTTTCCACAGCCATGCGGTTGCGGATTTTAAGATATGCACGAGCAAAGTATTGTCGCCGCGACGATAACGGAAATCGTAATATAGGGCTATAAAGCGATTAAACGCTATTTCGGATACCATATCTTCTATCGTGTAAAACGGCAAAGCAAGGCGTTGTTCTCCGGCGGAAACGATATTTACAATGTCGCAAAGGTCGCGTGCGTCCGCACCCCAAGACTCCGGTCGTTGTTCGTCCGTAGTTAGACTTCTCGCTTAAAGAAATCTATCTATCGGAGCCTCTCGATTACCGGTTTAACTCTCGATTTATCAAAGAATAGACCTGATAAGGAATTGCGCATACCGACTTTCGTCAGCCAACCTTACCGTCGTTATTCCGTATTCAACTCTTAAATATCTGACCGGGCGGTGGATAAAAGTCCACTTGTTCGTGCCGCCGTCCCATCATTTTGCTAACGCTTACAGCCCCGCATTTAGGGCATCGCAGTTTTGCAAGACCGTCTGTCGTTCTGAAACCATAATGGTGCGTTCCGCAGTTACGGCAGTAACATTCGACGGGTTTGTCCCAGTTGTTTTGCATCGTTCTTCTCCCACAAAGCGTCAATACTTTTTAATACACGAAACCAAAACGCCCTGAACGTCGCAACTATCAACGATAATGTCTCTCATTCGCTTGTTTTCGGGGTGGAGAATGATTTTTCCGTCCCTGTGATACAAACGTTTCAGTGTCGTTTCGCCGTCGATAAGCGCGACTACGATTTCGCCGTCGTCCGCGGAATCCTGTTGTTTGAGTACAAGCAGATCCCCGGGGCTGATACCTGCTTCTATCATACTGTTTCCTTCCGCGTGCAACATAAAGAGTTTGCCTTTGCCGAATATATCCGTAGGAAGAGCGTATGTATCTTCGTAATTTTCTTCGGACGGATTCGGTATGCCGCAAGCGATACTGCCCACAAGGGGAGCAAGAACGAAATTGCCTTTTTTCAGTTTCGGCATCGGAATGATTTTTCCGATTTCGCTTCGTTTCAGAACGCCTTGATTTTCAAGTTCCATAACGTAACGTCTGACCGTAGCGAGCGAACCGAGTTTCAGCGCGTTCATTATCTGACGATAACTCGGCGTTATCCCATGTTCCTGCTGATAGGCAATGTTGAACTCTCTCACTCTTTGGAGCGTTTCTTCGTTTAGCGTTTTCATTTGTAACCCTTTATGCTTTACGAAACGGTGCGTTTCGTTTTGTGCGCTTGTATTCTACCACAAACAAAAACAAATTTCAAATTTTCACTTCCCAATTTTGGGAAGTGAACAAACTTTTTTACAAAAAGAAAAGCCGAGAGCAAAAACTCTCGGCATAACTTTATAATTAAAATGGCATATCATCATCAAAATGATTATCATTTATAGAATTTTCATCGGTCGCGCTTGGATCGGAAATCTTGTTATCGGTTAATTCCAATGATTTTAACAGCGATTTGGCCTGAGCAAGTAAATCGTCATACGTTTTGACGACAATTCCGTTTAAGCGACTGTTTAATCCATGTAGGGCTTTAGTTTGCTCTTCTGTAAAATTATTAGAACGACCGATTACAATTATTGATTTCGGATAATAAGCAACGATATCTTTATGCCGATGAAGACCATTATTTGCCTCCAATGAAAAGACATCGGAGTAATTCACGCACTGGCTAATCGCTTTTGATGCTTCCGCTGAAAAATAGTAATTTGAATGGGAGCGATCAAAACTCAACACTTCAAAAGATGGCTTCTTAAACTCTATTATATCTCTATACTGGTTTATTGCACTTTTAATCAATTGATCAACTTTTTCAGCATTTGATATCTGATGGATATCTTCAGTTGCAACATAGTAATTACCAAATACCCAATAATTTTTTATACACCAATTTTCAAAATCCTTCTCGGTATCAGAATTCGCGAGAAGGTTCTCAAATTCATCAACTGCCTGCCTTATTTCGACAAATCTTATAGAGTCTCTTAATGATGACAATTCGTCAACACTTATTTCTCCATTTGAAACCAAATCGACTATGGTTTCATTTTTCAATAAATTTTTAATATACTGTAATTGTTCCTTATCCTTGTCGATTATTGCAACAGTATCTTTTGTTTTTAATTGTGTAGTAGCAGAGATGAAATGAAACAATTTTTCGATTTCATCAAAATATAAGTTCCACGTTCCGCCATTAACAACATACCAATCGCCAGACTCATCATCTCTTTCTAATAACTCAATTTTATAATATAAGATATCATCATTGTGATTTCGTTTTATAAAAAGAGGCGAGAATTTAATTCCGCGTCCCTTTGTGCATTTCAAGAATATGCTATTAGAAATGCTTATGTTGTCATTTTTAGTTTGGTTTTTTTCCATAAAACACCTTTAATTGTCCTTTAACAACTCAGCAACAGCGTTTGCTATATGCCAAAACATAACAGGGGGGATTGCATTTCCTATTTGACGATATGCATCTGCTTCAGAACCTGCGAACTGGAATGTTTCGGGAAAAGATTGTATCCGAGCGGCTTCACGAGGCGTAAAACGACGATAGCGTTCTTTTGTAGGATCAACAAGAAGAACAGGGTCTCTTGAATTGAGACTTACTTTTGCTAAATGACTAGTAACAGTTAAGCATGGTGCATTCAAATCTTGTGCCAAACCACGTTTCATGTTCTTTTTTGCATTTTTCATTCCTTCAACAGCCTTTTCTGAAAAATAATACTTATTTTCAGAGATTTCAAGTTCTGGAATGCAAACAGACAAAGGAACCCAATTATTTTCATTAGGTGCTTTAGGAAATACATATTCTTTAGGAATATCTTTTCTAACGCATACCATAATCATCCGCTCTCGCTTTTGAGGAACGCCATAATCTGCAGCCATAATCAATTTGCAATATACATTGTATCCAGCATCTTCAAATGCTTTCTTGACTTTTGCGAAAATGGCTCCATTATGCAAAGTCATCAGACCTTTAACATTTTCGGCTATGCATATTTTCGGTTGTTTATCTTTGGCTATGCGAACCATTTGCTTGTACAAATTTGCTCTGTCATCAAAAGGATCTTTGGTGGGATTAACTGTACTAAAAGACTGGCAAGGAAAGCCTCCAACCAAAATATCATGTTCAGGGATACTGGCTGAATCAGTATCGCAAATATCTCCACATACAACATTTCCGCAAGAGAAATTTAATTTATGTGTGGCAAGGGCTTTTTTATCGATATCAGTCGCATAAACCAATTTGAAGGGTAGTTTTTTATAATGCTTACCATTATAATCGAATCCGCCCAATAAGCCACAGTCCGCTCCGCCACAACCAGAGAATAGGGATACAACTTTATACATTTTTTACCTCTATATGATTGTCGATGGCATTCTTTGAAAAATCCAATCTGTAAATAGTAGGAACAATAGAGATAATGCCATCCTCACTTTTCTTGTGTATATTATTTAGAATAAAAACAACTACGCCATCTCTTACGAAATATACTCGATATATAGAATATGATTCTTTGTGTTGTAAAGCCGCAATATACTCATTTCGTGTTATATTGAGAGTATCAAGCCATTCTCCATCATTTAAGTTCGGGGCTGTAACTCTTTTTGTGGATTTTACTTCTATATATTTTACAAATTCAGCATAGTCACCTTTTTCGGCAACCACTGATTGAATATCATATCCTAAACCCTTTGTTTTTCCTAAAGGAAGAACTTTATTAACTAAACGAGGATTAAATGCAGAAACTCTGTTCTTTTCATACTGATACACGAACAGTTCTCCGGCGTCTCCGAGTTCAGTTAAGTTGCCACTTGATTGATGAGACTTTTCTTCTGTAGTTTTTTCTGCATTGATTATCAATGAATCAACATCTGTTTCAAATTTCGATGCATATTCGCTTGTTTGGGAGAAGTAAAAATCCCAATCATAGTAAAAGTCATTCCTACCTTCTTGAGTAGTTAAATCATATGCATAAGCATCAAACTGCGGCGCTATCCCGCACTTGCTTATAAAAAGATTTATGCAGTCATCTTCTTTATGATTTAGAAGCACCTCTTTATCATCATTCAAATAAACAAGATTTGCAAGTTGCAAATAGTTTATCTGTTCGGTTATATGTTGCATTGTATAAGACGAGGCTTTACCGGGAACGATTATCTTTCTAATAATACCAACCTTTTTATCCGAAAGAATTTGGTTTATAACCTCTGCTGGAGATGCTTTCCCTTGTAAAACATCAAGAGAATTCAAAATATAATACCCAATATCAGATACGGTTAAATAGACTTTATTTTGTTCAGCCAAAGAAAGTGTTTTTAGTATGAATGGGTACTGTTGAATACTAAGTTTATCATCAACAAACTGTTCCACGTACTGGATCTTGTTCATTCCGTTCGGAAATTGCAATTTGAAACACATATCCTTGAAAAAGGCGGGCTGGTCATTATCTGCCAAATATTTGTTGGTACGTTCTGATGCATAATAAACATCGTCTCTGGACAAATAATACATTCCAAATAACTTTCCTGCTATTTCTGTTCTATGATTATCCAAAGTCTTTTTCAATGCAGCAGAATCTGATTCCTTCGCTTTTAATTTAAGAATTGAAGTAAGACTCGCGTTAAACCGTGATTCGAATTCTTCCTTGTTACAAGGACATACCGTATAATGGATATATAGATAAACGGCTGTAACGTTTTCCAAATAAAGGGGATATCAAAATGAACAAAACCTCGACAAACCCCAATAGAACGGCATTGACATTGTTGTTGATGATTGCAATTATTGCTTTTGCAATGGTTTTTGCGAGTTGTTCAAAAACGTATACACCGAAATATAAAGTCGAGAGTTGCGATATAACGATAGAAGACAAGAATACGTCGGATACGGTTTGCCTCAATAAAAAGTACGATAAAGAGGACGTAGATATATATTTCGGCAATGATATAAGCGATGCGAAAACGCGAGATTTCTTTATAGAAAATTCGGTCAAGGCATATTCGTTGTTGAAGGATAACGATTTGATAAAAAACGGGTACTCCGTCATTGTAAGTAATAGTTTCGTTACTAATTGTTGGACCGACGGCACGTTGGGCTTGTGCGTGTCTTTGCCTACCGATATATCTTTGGAAGAAATAGCCGGATGGTGTCTGTATTCTCAAAACGTTGAGAGTGATTTGCTGTTCGGTATTTACGCGGGGATTTCGGCACGGTTGTGCAACGTTGAAGTTTGCGATAGTTTCGACACGGAAACCGTGGAAGAAGACGTGTTTTATACGGATTTGCAATTTCCGTTGTATGAAAAGAATAATCTTGCGCAAAGCGACCGTAAACGCGCTTACGGATTTGCAAAGCGAGTGATAGAAGATTTATTGGCAGAGGGGAAGACGTACGCGGAAATATTGAAGATTGACAAAGCGGATTTAAGTGACGTTTTGTCGGAACAATACGGCGTTACTTTGCCACAGTACACCGTTGAGTCGTATTCTACAAGATACGAATACAGAATAAAACAAGGGTGTTTTACATATTATGTCAACAAAGAATATAGGGATATTATTTTGCCGACCGACGTGTTTTCGACGTCGTACGATAAACTGCACGATTGGCTAAAAGATAACGAGAAAACCACCACCGAAAGCAACGTCTTGTTCAACGTCACAAATATGTACGAGATAAAAGTCTATTTGGAAGACGGAATGACATCCAGCGGTATTACGGGTTATGCCCACGACGATTATATCGATTTGTATTCGGTCGGCTCGTTTTCACACGAGTATATCCACCATATTCTTTATTATCTCGGCAAAAGCGGAATTGCAAGAGAAGTAATCCCGGAATTGCACGCGAATGCCTCAAAATACGCAAGGGCGATGTGGTATTATTTGTTCACGGGACAAGCAAAAAGTTTCCCGTATAATCAAGAGGTCGGCGAAAAAGATACTTATTTGTCAACTTTGGAATTGTATAAAAAGCACAGCAAGAACAATCCAACCATAGATGATTTCGATTTTTGGTTGTTTGCAAATTGTTTTTCGGCAATTTATACCAAGACGGGAACGCCATTTATCAGCAGAGTGCAACCCGACAGTCTTGCGTATTATATCGCGCGTGTTTACGGAGCGGAATACGTTTGGGAATTGAATATGAATCCCGAAATCGTAATCGACGGGAAACCGTATCAAGACGTCGTTGCCGAGTGGGCAGAGTATATTAAAACTTATAACATATAAATGCTAGAATGAAATTGTTAAACGACCTCGGCAAAACGTCGAGGTCGTTGTTTTTTGCGTTATGGGTTAGTTTGCTTTTCGGACGATTAGATTTGCGAAACAGGCTTCAAATTCTTCGATAGTGCCTTCGACGATTAAGTCCTTTTGACAGAGGCAATTGAAAGTTTTATCGTGCTCGAAGAGTATCTGATAGCAATCTCCGTAATCGATAATCGTTTTTATATTGTCCGTATCTTGCACGTGGTAAAAAGACTCTCCCGTTATGTGCACGTCCGTATCGATTATAGAGATTTCCGTAGGGAAGAAATCTTTTTGATATATTTTGGGGATCGGTAAAAAGCAAGCCAAAAACAATATCGGTATGCATACTGCCGTAATTGCCCAAAGCGGGTTGACGCACACTGCCGCATACGTGATCGGCGCGATTGCCAAAACGGATATCACTGCCGTGAATATCAATTCGCTTTTGCGCTGTGCACGGTTTACGTGTTTTTGGACGCTTTTTGACAATTTACCTCTAAAAATTATCGTCATTACGCTTTGCTCCGCTCGTCGTTATTGTTTTGCTCCGCAATGCTTGCAATAGGCGGAATCTTTTGCGATTTTTTGCCCGCAGTTGTGGCAGAACATCGTTTCACCATCGGGTTCGGTGTCGGATTGGGGCTTGTTGGCGTCGGTTATGGTGCGCATCATAGTTTGGATATTGTCCTTATTGGCGTCGAGCATAACACCGCTGATTTTGGGCGCGAGCTTGGTCATAAGCGGTACGACGAACGAGAAGAAGGTCAAAAAGACTGTTGCCATTGCGCAAATTCCGCCGATGATCGTGAGTGCCATTGCCGCGTTGCGGGGGAGTAGAGCCTCCGCTTCGTTTTCAAAGAACGGACCCGCCGTCACGAGCGAGTTGATGCCGAGCGCAAGAAAAACTATCGCGATTACGAGTGTAAAGCCCCACACGATGCGCGCGATTTTGATCATTTTATCCAAGTCTTTTTTGTTGCCTATTGCTTTCATAATTCACCTCATACGAGTTGCTTATCTTAATGATAGCACGATTTGAGCGGTATTTCAATACGTTTCGATTTGACTATGCTAAAAGCTTTTGTTAAATATCGAAATATGACACTTTTTGACAATAAAGATAATGTGTGTTAATATAAACATAAATATATGTTTGCTATATGCTATTGATCTATAATGAACTGTGATATTACATAACTGGGCTACAAATGGCTTATACAATGGGGTAGAAATTTATGAGTGCGAACAATCATAGTATGATTGATCTTGAAAAAGAAATTGCGACTGTTTCGAGTGACGCTATAGAGGAAGAACAATATAATGCCGACGTTAATTATGATTGCCTTGAAAGAGAAAGACGTCGTGCTATTGACAAACTTCCGTATCCGGAAGTGGAAAAATACACGACGGGGATTGATTACGAGGATATTTCCGATATTCAACATAAGAAAAGAGTTAATAGTCTTTATCGAAAAGAGGTTGACGATTTAAATCAATATTGCAACGACGGCAAATTGTTTTGCGGACACTTGAATGTTAACGGATACGATTATTATTTTGTCGAAGGAGGCAATAAGCCTACAAAAAATATTAACAACGGAGATAGAGACTGGTATCTCATCAACGTCGACGATAGAAGTTACGACAACTTGAAGAGATGTTGGCGTTATCCGTCTGAAAACGACACGGTCGTTTTGTCAAGAAACGTCTTAATGTCAAGTAAAAAGGTTGAGGACGTTGACGTTATTATCGACAAAAGCGATGCTCAATATTCCACGATAACAGATGCGTATCTTAGGAAGGCTCTTGTAAGAAACAAAGGGAAAAACGGAGTCCAAAGTATAATTCAAACAATTCAAAAGAAGCAAGACAACATTAGGTCGTTGCCGGCGAGAGATTCTTTTATCGTTCAAGGATGTGCGGGATCAGGTAAGACTATGGTGTTGCTGCACAGATTGAGATATTTGTTATACAATAGGGATATCAATAGAGAAGACTATATTTTCTTGGTCCCCGGAGAGGAGTTTAAAAAATTTATCGGAGACTCGATTGCCAGTTTCAGCATAAGCGGTAATAATGTTTTCTCATACAAGGAGTATTATCAAACGTAAGCGAGGATTTCGCCAAGCGGGTTAGCGCGAAACCTCGCTCCGCTCCGTGCCGCCTTTTGCGGAATTGGGTTTGTTTTTATGCAAAGACTACGGCACGTCTAACAGGTGTGATAGATTTGTTGAAGAATGAATGCATAATGATTCAAATGCAACGTATTGACAATTTCATAAGCGCATTTTATAATTATGATATAATAATTTAATTTTAATTTATTGATAAAATAGATTATGAGGTGAAAGATGAGGATGCTTGTAGTTGAAGACGATGAGAAGTTGTCGAAGATTTTGGCGACGTCGTTGAGTTCGCTCGGAGAGGTAGATATTGCGCTTTCGGGCGAAAAAGCGTTGCAAAACGTGGAAAAAGTGTATTACGACGTGGTAATTCTCGATTTGATGCTCGGGAAATTGTCGGGTATCGATACGCTTAAAGAGATACGAAGAATGCATATTATGCCTGTCATAATTCTTTCAGCGCTAAGCGACGTGGATAAGAAAATCGAGTGTTTTAAGCTTGGCGCTGACGACTATATGACTAAGCCGTTTTCGAGAGAAGAGCTTATTGCGAGAATAGAGGTCGTGTTGAGAAGAACCGGCGGAACGTTCAGCGCAACGGACTACCATTACAAAAATATGGAAGTCAATTTTGCCAATAAAATGCTCAAAATCGACGGAAATTACGTCGAAATGAATAGAAAAACCTACGAAATTTTGGAACTTTTGGTGCGCAACAAAGAGATTATTATGGCAAAGCAACAAATTTTCGACAGAATTTGGGGATACTATTCGACGACGGGTATTCAAGTTATCGACATCAATATTTTCCGTTTGAGGAAGATATTGCAACAATACGGATTTGATCAAAACCTCAAAACCATCAAAGCGACGGGTTATATGTGGACCGAGAAGGTATGATTATGCCGAAGATTGACAGAGATATAAGAAAACAATGGATATTGTTTGCGCTCATAAATATGATGATACTCATCGTGGTTTTCGGCGCGTTTATAGCGGGGTATGTCGTATTCGGCACGGGCGCTGCGGAAAGAGAACTCAAAAAAGGACTCGAAGAGTATGCGCAAACGCTCAAAAAATATGATTTGCAAGAACTGCTTGACGCTTGCACGAACGAGAGCGGAAATCTCGACGCAAACAACCCTTCGTACGGCTTCGGCGTGTACGTGGTGAGGGGGGACGGCAGTTACGGTTTTTACACAAACGACCAGTTTCTTGCTCAAAACGCACCCGAAATCGGCGGAAAGGCGGACGTAGTGCAATCTATGACGTTTGCATCGCACGACTTTTTAACTTACACGACGGCGGTGAACGGCAACGCGGGCGCGTATATCAAAGTGTTTGCTTGCTCCGACCATATCACGACGGGCAACGAAAACGTGAAGCTGTACAGTATTCCGTTTGCGATTGCGTTCGTGGTGCTCTGCGTAGTTATCGCGATTGCGCTCGGACAAATGGAAATCAAGCCTATCACAGACAACTATTACAAGCAAAAGGCGTTTATCAACGATATGTCGCACGAAATTCGCACTCCGCTTGCGATAATCAAGGGCAATCTCGAAAACGTGCTTGCCACACCCGACGCAAAGGTGAGCGAGGTTGCGGACGAAATCGATTCCAGTCTCGACGAAGTGGACTATATGACGACGATGTCCACGGGGCTTTTGAATATCGTAAGGGGTGAAAACAAGTCCATAAAGAAAGAGGGCATAATGAGCGACGCGGTTTCCGAAGTGGTGGATATGTTCTCGGACGTTGCCACGCTTTCGGGCAAGGCACTCATTGCGTGCGTCGACTATTGCGATATACAAGTGGACAAAGAGAAAATTAAGCAACTGCTTACCGTGCTTTTGGACAATTCCATAAAATACACGCGCGAAGGAGACAGAATAAACGTCAAGCTCAAAAACACCAAAGAAGGCTGTATATTGACGGTTGCGGACACGGGAATAGGCGTGGATAAGAGCGAGTTGGAGCTCATTTTCGACAGATTCTACCGTGCGCAAAACGCAAAAGATATCAACGGAACGGGGCTCGGGCTTGCCGTTGCGAAGTCAATAGTCGACAGTATGGACGGAAGCATAAAGGCAATGCAAAACGTTCCGCAAGGTCTTGAAATCGACGTGGCTATAAAGAGGAACTGATATGAAAAAAATCGCGATTTTTTCCGTAATTTTCATATTGATTTTGTTATCGTGCGTGCTTTTGGGTTGCGGAGATGCAAACGATATTCCGCACGGTACGCCTACGAGTTGGCAAAACTATTGCGAAACGCTGGCAAACGCGATAAGCGAGCAAGCACTTGCGGAAGACGGGCTCAATTTCAAGGCACAAGCCAAATACGTGTCGCAAGGCAAGGAATATCTTTTTGCCCTCGATTTTGCGTACGATCCTAAAAACGTTGACGACGCGGTGGCGGTAATCAATGTGTTATCGAACGGCAAAAACGTAATGTCTATCAAGGCGGACAACGCAAATTCGTATATCGATATCGTGCAAAACGGCGTTTTGTCGGGTACGAAAATCAAGATCGAAGAGACCAATTTCTTTGATTGGCTCAACGTCGAATACAATCAAAACACTCAAAAAGAAACCAAAGAGGCAATCAAACGATACGTTCTCGACTTGTGTGAAACGTTTTTCAAAAACGGGGACAAGAGCGCGGACGGTAAATCTCTCACTTTCGCCCTTGCAGACGACGCGACGGGCAAAACGCTTGCAAAATTTGCGGATATATTATCGTTCGTTGACAAAAACGTGCTCGATTTGTTCCTCGGAACGCTCGGTATAGAGGACGCAAACGAGATTTTGGAGAGAGTGGGCAGTATAAGCGGATCGATCGGATTTACGCTTGAAAACGGCAAAGTCGTGGGCGCAAAAGGCGATAATTTTTCGGTGAACGGCGTTGCAAGCGGTATCGAAGTGACTTTTGAGTCCGCAAACGAAGAGGAAATAAAAACAACGTTCCCCAAATCGGATAGTGGATACAAAGTCACAAAAATGGCAACTTCGTCCATAGGCGGAATGCTTGCGAGTATGAACTCTACGACGAAGCGTATTGCGGTGAAGTACGATATGCAACTCAACGCCAATATCGACGTAATGAAGTTGCTCTACAACGGATACGACCTCAATTGCCTATCCGACGACAACTTCTTGCATTTGAGATTGAGCCACAAGTGCGACTCGACTTGCTCGTCGTATTGCAATTCGCGCATATCGCAATCAAAAGGCGCGACGATAGACATTGCGTTTTCACCGTCCTCATTCGGAAGCCACAACCTTTATATCAATACAAATATAAAGTTTTTGATGAGCAAGGAATATCTTGACGCTATCGGCAAATACGACAACACCGTAACGATAAACACGATGCCGGATTATTGTATGTTTACGCTCGTGCCGGAGGAACTAGGCGGTGAAGTTTGCAAACTTATTTTAAAGTGGTATTCCTCGATAATGGCAAACGAGGGCGGGAAGATAGACTTTGATTTTTCCGCGGTAAAGGAGGTGTTCGGTTCAAACGTCATTGCAACGTGCATACTCGACGACGCAAACAGCGACGAATTCGATATCGACACGTTGCGTATGAAAGTTGACGACAACATCTACGGACAAGTCAACGAATACGACATATACAAAGAAGTGGTGTATATTATAGACAACGAGGAGTCTAATCTCAAATCCTATACCGGATCGTTTGCATCTGCGTGCAAGGAGTATAACGCGCTCGATTGGACTTACGTGCTATCCGACGAGGCAAAAGACACCGACGGAACGACGTATCTTTTGTCCGATATATACGACGAGCAAGGCAATCTCATACACGGAGCTGACGATGACAAAGGCTACGTGCCTATGAGCGCGACGGAGGCAAAGAAACTCGTCGGGAAATCGATCAAATACAGTTACGTAAATCTAGAAAAGACCATCGTAAACGATATGTACGGTGAGATAGTGTCTATCGAAGATATAGACTTTTCAAGCACGGACTTGCAAGAGGTTAAGGCAAGAGTGAAGCGTCCTAGCGTACTCGATTACGCGTGGGGCATCGGTGACGTAAGGTCAAACGTAATGTGCAGATTTTTCAAGTGCCAAGGGAATGAATGTACCCGAGAAGTGACGCTCAAAATCAAGCTCGAAGATGAAGTTCCGTCGTCGTTCAAACTTGTGTCCGCAGATAAGGATAAGGAATACAGAATATCGTTGAGTTCTCAAATTCCGGAGTTTATCTTGGCAAAAGCAACGATAAAGTATCAAAACGGTTATGAAAAGACAATCGATACGGTTGGAAAATCTGACGCCGTTACGTCGAGTATAGGACTGTTTTCCACAAACTATCACGTTATAAACTGGGGACAAGTTGCGGTAAATTTTGAGGTAGGCGGAAGGACGATAGTCAAGTATTTCAACGTCAAAAAGCCGGACGCTTTCGAGTTTTCCGCATCTGAGTATTCGGTTGCGATAGGCGCACCTTGTTACGTAATGAGCCACGTGTCTTTGCGCGCTATATATGTAGACGTCGTTGACGGCGTAGAGAAAAAGACGAGCGTGTCCGTGAGATTGTCGATGTCGGACTTTTACATTGACGAAACGTCGCTTGCCGACGACTCGACGGCGTGGGGGCATCACGCGGGATACGACGACAGCGTGCTCGTGTTTTACAAGTCCAACGAATACACTTTGAGAGTGAAGAAAAACGGATTTGTAAGCGAGCCTTTCAATATCACCGTAACGCCGAAACAATACAACGAGCCGAGTTATAGATTCGATCAAAAAGGAGACGCGCCGAGCATAGCGTATTTGGATACGGATTATTTGCTCAACGGCAGTATTTCCAACGCGGTGCACGGAGACGGTGATGACAAAGAGCATACTCTCAAAATTACCGTTTACGAAGGCAAGATGCAAAACGGTTCTTTGTCCTTCACTCAAAAAGCGGACGAGAGCAGTTATAACTTGGAGTGGAGCATTGGAACGACCACGGCGCAAGGCGATACGCTTGCATACGTTTTGCCGACTATGATAAAAAATCCCGTGACGCTCAAAGCGCAATTCGTTTTTGCAAAAGCGGGGTATTATCGCATAGTATTGACCGTTGACGGTGACAGCGTGTATCAACTCACTCTTACGGTGATTTGACGCGCGATATAAGGTTTTTATTTTCTAAATACGCTTATTATATAATTATATAAGGCTTCAACGAAGAAAAGATAAACGCGACGAGCAGTCGCGTTTATTTTATGTCGAAAATTAAATAAAAATTTCATACATTTGTTAAATATCGTGATTTTTAAGCGAAAATTGATAAAATTTCTTTGAAAAAGTTGCAAATTTAATTTTAATTTAATTTGTTTGAAAGAAACGTTTAATATGATATATATGACAATATCCGAAAGTATACCTTTATATTTTGGGATATTGCAAATAATAAAACTCATAGGAGAAAATTATGAAACGTAAACTGTTTTCAGGTTTGATGTTCTTGTTGATCGTTTGTATTGCGCTCAGTATGGTTACGCTCAGCGCTTGCAACAATAACGAAGAACCGGAAAAACCCGTCGATTACAGTCAAGACACTTCTGATATGCTCGCTGACGTTATACAAAAACTTCAAGGAAGTTACAACGTCGGTGAAAAATTCGGAGTTGATGTAAGCGCGGCTTTCCTCATTGACGACAAGACCGAGAAAAACGACGACGTGAAATTCACGCTCACGGCAAAGGGCAACGCAGACCTTGCAAAAGGCGCGCAAGAGAACGCAACCAACGCGTTTATCGAACTTGCAATGACCAAAGCCGAAGTCAAAACCACTATCGTCGGCATCGCATACGAAGTTATCGACGGAGCACCGTACTTCTTCGTAAATGTGATGGGTGAGACTTACGCAAAAATCAACGGTTATTCCTTGACCGCTCTTTACGCAATGCTCGTTCCCGAAGCGGACGTGTCCGCATCTATCGACATCGGTTCGATCGCACCGCTTCTCAGCACTGCTATCTTCGGCGAAAAGGGTGAGGTGAAAGACAATGTCTACACCTTCGATTTTGACCTTGCGCAACTTATGGTGTCCGTCAATTCCTTGCTCAAAAACCCGCTTATCGCAAACCTCATTTCAAGCACGGGTATCACGAACGACCAAATCGACGCAGTGGTCGCAAAAGTGTTCGGCAACCTTTCTTACACCGACAACGGTGTACAAGTGGCGGTTACGAGCCTTGCGACTTTGACGGAATACGTCAAGAGAGAGATGTCTTTTGAAGGCAAGCTCGCATTTGCGTTTGACGCAAACGACAAATTTGCATCCGCAAACCTCTCTTTCGATTACGCAAAGAAGGGCACTCCCGTTGCAAACTACACTCTCGCGGTTGACAAAGCTTTCGTCGGCACGACAACTAGCGCAATCGACACGTTTGCAAACTTTGCACTCGACGCCGACGCAAGAAAGAACAACGACGCAATCAACGCTCTCAACTTCAAGGTCAGAGGCACGGTTACGGGTCTCGACGCAGAGGGCAATACCGCACACACTTACGAAGCGATAATCGATTCCGATATCGACGCTTTCAGACTCTTTGACCTTCTCAAAGGCACTGACAAAGCAAATATCGTCGCAACCCTCAAAAAACTCGGCTACTTCCACTTTGAAGTAAACGAAGTCGCGGGTGAAACGAAGACCAATATTATCACTCTCCACAGCAAATTCGACGAAGGAAGAGCAATCCTCAACGTCCACGCGTACAAAGCAGGTTTGGCGGGTGAAATCGGCGTAGGCGGTGTGTACGATTTCGACGCACTTATCGACGCAATCGATATTTATATCGATAGCAAGGCAAGCGAACCCGTCGACCCGAGCGAACCTTCCGAACCCGGTCAAGAAGAGACCGTCGTCGACAAGATTAAGAATACTATCAACAAAGTAAAAGAATACCTTGAATTTATTCACTTCGATAATATCGCAGAGGACGGTTTGACGATAGATATCCGTGCAATCGTTTACAAACTTACGGGTATCAGCGGTATGGCAGAAGGCGTCGTCGACGCATTGCTCGGCAACGAATCTCTCAATTTCAAGGTCGAAACGCCTACGTTCGGTACGGTCGGAGAGTCCGATTACGTAAAGACCGAAACTATTGCGTGCAACATCAAAAACAGAAACGATTTCAAAAACGAAACGAAGGACAAACATTTGGCATCCGTTACGAGCCTTGGCGATTATTCACTTAAAGTTGTGAAAGGCACGACTCAATATAACGCTTTGACACAACAAATCGACAAGTTGGTTTTGGGTAAAGGCGTCGTCGTAAAGGGCACTGCGCTTGATGGAACGGAAGTAGAGGCTTCTGCGTATATCCTCGGCGTCAAGAATTACGATCCGAACACGGTAGGAAAACAAACGGTAACGTTTATTCTCACTACGCTCAACGATTTTAACGGTTGCACCGGATTGCTCGAATCGTTTGCAAACATCGTCGTTCCGGAAGAACTTCCTCTCGGTGGCGCGCTTGCGTTCACGACGGAAATCGAAGTGGTAGAACCCACGCAAGATACGACGGTTGAATTCGTCAACTTCAAAGACCAAAGCGAAGAAAGTCCGCTTGCATTCCTTAAAGGAACGAGCGTATTCTCCAACATTGCAAAGAGTTCCGTTTCAAAGGTCACTTACGTCGTGATTGACGGCGTTTACTATCCGGTAAACGAAGAGGACTTTGTAGTGCTCGATAAAGATAACAAGGTTGTCAAACTCGAAGACGGCAAAATTCAAGCGGAAGGCAACTATACGGTGAGATTTGCAATCGGAGAAGTCAAAGCAGACTACTTTATCAGCGTTGAAAGCGGTTATATCAAGCGCGTTGACGGCAAAGAAGAAGTGGAGCAAATCGCTCTCGGAGGAGTGTGGAACTTCTCCAAATACGAAGCGCATCGTGTTGACGCAAACGGCGACAACGTAGTGTCCGGCGTTACGGAAACTTACGCACTCGGTTCTTCCGCAAAGAAACTCGCAGACTTGTTCGATATCACCAAAGATGCGAACGGCAACGACGTGTACACGCTCAAAAAAGACCTTGCGATGACGGGTAAGAAATTCGTCGTCCAAATGAAGTTTGAATATGCGGGCAGTCAAAGAACCGTCAAACAAGAGATCGAAATCGTATCTCCCGTCGGTAAAGTTACCTCGACTCCGTCGTCCGTCTACGTCGGCGCAAGTATCAACGATAAATTTGCCGTGACGGTAAACGACGTAGTTTACAAGGTGGTTTACAACGACGGCACGTTCGAGGCAGTTGCGGAAGACGGCACGAAACTTCAAAACTTCACGCTCGAAATGACTTGGAAGACGAGAGGCGCAGTCCAAATCAACGAAAACGGTGTGATTACCAACGTTCTTAATAAAAATGCGTCGGGTAGCGCCAATCGCAAGGACACTATCAACTATACATTGACTATCGGAGAATACTCATACGTCGGCACGTTTACCGTAAACGAGTTGTACGCGGGCAATATCACCTCCAAGTTTACGACGGCAACGGTGCTTGACGGCAAAATCTCAAACGTCAATTATCTTACGTATACCGTGGATGGCGAAAAAGCAACGCTCCAATTTAAGTACGGCAAAGAAGGTTACGGCATTTATATCAAAGACACCGACACCAAGGTCTATGACGTGACTATGACCGTGTACAAGTACAACGGCACGAAAGTAGACGAAACGACGGCTATTTCCCTCGTTGACGGCAAATTCGCGGAAGCGGGCAAATACAAAGTGACTTACTCTGTCAATATCAACGACGGCATCAACCAAATGTTCTATCACGACGTAACGGTTACCGCCGCATAATACTTGGATTTTTTCAAACACGCACGCAACGACAATCGTGCCGTTGCGTGCAACAACCTCTATATAAGGAAGGAAAATAATGAAACGATACATCTATAAAGGGCTGAAAATCCTATTTTTCTTGGCCGGTTTTCCGCTGTTGCTGATCACTATGATTATCACAATGGCGCCGATGTTCAACCAAGAGATTATGGGCAATCACGCAGCCAATTGGATTATAGGGTTTTGCGCAATTTGGGTAGGTTTGCTCATAGTTCAGTTTTTGCTCACCAAATTCGTCGCAAAAAAGAGCGAAACCTGCCGCAAGATCGTGCTTGTGGCAGTGGCTGCGCTCTCGGTTATGTGCGTTTTGCTCCCGTCCGCTATCTACGACGCGGCAATGAACAAAAAGTACGATGCCGCCTACGCGCAACTTTACGACAATTCGGACGTCAAGACCTACAAGGCCGTGACGGGCTGGCATAGAGATTTCACCACCAAATACAAGAGTGAAGTCTACGAACTTCTCAAAGACAATTACGATATCGAAAAGATGTACGGGTTGAGCCATACTTATTCCGAGTGGTACAGCCACGCCGACAGTTACGATAAGGAACACGGCATCGGTTATAAGTACGGAACTATTGAAAAAACGCAAAAACTCACCGAAGAAAAACTTGTCGCACTCGAAAAATACAATGCGGCAAAAGCCGAACTCGAATCGATAGAGGCGGAGATTGCTCAAAAGCAAACCGCGTACGAAAACGCAAAGACCGCTTACGAGGCAGACGCCACGGCGGAGAACGAGACGGCTATGAACGAGGCAAAATCCGCATACGATTTAATCCTTGCGGACAAAGACGTGGATTTGGTACGACTCAAAGGTCAAAGAGTGAATATCTCGGCGTACAAAGAAGAGTTGGTGGATTTGCTTCTCACCGCAATCAAAGATCCGCAAGTTTTGCCCGACGGTTTGACTATCGCGGGTATGACTCTCAACGTCAGCGATATCCTCAATATGTTGAGCAGTTATTTGCACGTTGACATCACCAAAGAGGCGGTGTGCGCACTTATTCCCGACGTAATTTATACGGGACTTGGCGAACAAACCGTTTCGACGTATCAAAAGGCAGTGGAAGGCTCGGACAGCGATTTGTCTTTGGCGCAAGCGCAATCGTTTGCGTTCAAAGCGGAATATTATCCGTCCGTGCTTGCCGCAGGCGCAATGAGATACGCGTGCTACGTGTGCGTGGCTCTCGTGGTTATGAGCGTGTTTCTCACGGATTATTTCGCTCGCAAAGAAAAAGAGGAGGGATTGAAGAATGAATAAGAAAGCTCTCTCTCTTGCGGTAAATATAGTGCTTTATGCGGCAGGTTTTCCCGTGCTTTTCATCGTCGCGCTCGTAAAGTCGCTTGAATGGAATAGTTACGGAATGTACGGCGCATCGGCGTTTGCTCCGCTTATCGCGGTCGTAATACTCGCAGTTCTTACGCTCGGCGTGCAAGCGCTCGTGTATAACTTCTCAAAGAATAAAAACGGTATGGCAGTGAAGTTGCTCGTTATCCCGATTGCAATCATTGTCGGCATTTTCGGAATACTCGATATCGCAATGCCGCCGCTCCTCAAAGACGCCACGTCCAACACCATATTGTATGAGGACGTCGTCAACGATTACGAGGGCGTGCATCAAAAACTCTACGACAGAGTGGAACTCTTCAAACAAAAGAACGGTCTCGACGAAAGCGTAACCTATCAAAGCGAAGAATTCCAAGCGATATTCCAACCGATATTCAAGAGTATGGATCAAGCCTACAACGCGTTCGATCCGCTCGCGATACAGATTGCGCTCGATTCACCGGATTTGCTCGAAGCAATCAAAAACGGCAATCTTCCTATCTCGGTGGCGGCAACGCTCTTGCTTGACGTGCCGACTCACACCGTTGACGGCAGAGAAGTCGCAATCCACGACGCCGAACTCCTTGAAATCGTGCTCAACAACATCACCAAGATTTTGGAAGCACTTCCCGAAATCGTGACCGAGGACGGCGTGGATATCTCAACCGTCGCACTCAACAACGCGCTCAATAAGGTGCTTGCAACCAAAGAGTTTGACGGCATCAGCTGGAATATTTTCAACATTCTAGGCAGCAATATGATTGCTCCCGATATCGACCCCAACGCGCAAATCGTGAGGGTTACCAAGGACAAATGGGGCACGGTTACCGATACGGAAATCGTCGGCGCGGCTCTCGGATATCAAGATATGGCGTGGCTAAACGGAATTCCGCTTATGTTCTTTATCCCGCTTATGTCTATGCGCGAAATTATGTATCTTTTTGCTGGCTTGATCGCCGTATTTACGGTCGTTCAATGCTATTTCAGAGAAGATAGAAAACTCTTAAACGGAGGTACTGCAACAAACTGATTTTTTCATAATTAAACCTTAAACTTTCTCATCAAGGAAACGCTCGCCCTTGCGGCGAGTTTTTCCTTTTTTCATAAAAATATCGCGGAAACGTGGCATTTCATAAAATGTGGTGACTGGGGTTAGTCACGCTTGATCTAACTGAACGATAAAAAGGCGTGATCAATAAAAAAGAATGTTTGAACAAAAACAAAATGTGTGTTATAATCATTAAAAAGCTAAAAGGAAAGGATAAAGAATAGATGAACGGTAGTGAATACACAAGCTTTATCATAACAGACGAAAAAGCAATTACAAACTTTGTGGCCGAAATTTCAGAGGATATGTTTGATTACATAAAACGACATAGTTCTTCCAAGTTTGTTTTATTTTACAAGTATTTAACTCATTCGGATCTTGCTACATTTGGAAAATCGACATCGCCAGATACTCTTAACAAGAATCTGCTTTATTATATCGGCGAATCCGAAATGAAGGCCATTGAAGAAAAAACGGGGAAGCCTTTTCAAACAGCGCACCAAAGTTGTATTGGATTAAAAAAGGATTTTTATGATATAGTTGGGCTTCCTCAACCTAGGAATAATGACCAATATTTGATTAATGATTATATGAATGTTCTGCTAGTAAATAAAAATTTACAATATTTTACTAGTTATTATACGTCGTCTATTTTTGAAAAACTTGGGAAAAGTATCTCTCCAACTGCAAAAAGGAATTGGGATTTTAATAAGCTAGATCTTTCGCTGTCTACTGATGAATTTACCCCAATAGAACTACACTGCGCAGTACATGGACTGGGGATGTCACAAGATACAGAGTTTCATAAACTAAGGCATCATCTTTTTAAAGGAGACACATTTATTTTATTAGGAGAGATCACGGAAGATTATAAAAATCTGTTTATCCTAGTGGAAAAGAATCCCGCGTTTTTCTCTATTATGGGTATAACGAATTCAGATTATGAGAATTATCAAAATCTTGTTCGTAGACGTTTGATCAGTAAAGCAACGGAGAAAGCAAATGCCATAGATACAATAGATGAATCTGTGGATGAAGTTACTAGACAGCAGCAATCGGCATGGAGGAAAATGCTTGCGAAAGAAATGATGGGGTATACTCAAATTGATGGCCAAGTATTTTGCCCATTTACATATATCACCGCCGATTTTTCAAAACTCAGTTCATTGTTCATTGCTTCGCATATAAAAGGGTTTAAAGATCCTAATACAACAAATGAAGAAAAATATGATTTAAATAACGGTCTTCTATTGTGCGCAAATGCAGATGCATTGTTTGATAAACATTTGATTTCAATCAGTGAAAATCGAGAATTGATGTTCTCATTCCTCCTAGATGCAGATTCAAAACTCAAAGCGCAACTGCTGCTACTTCAACCAATTTTCCAGCCTATTCTTAATGATAAGCGCATGGAATATATAAAGTATCATAGAGAGGTGTTCTTGCAAATGGAGCGAGATCGCAAATCTTAATTTTGTTTAATGAAGCATAGGTTATGTTTTAAAAGCGCATGGCCTATGTTTTTTTGTTGACTTTTTTATAAAAAATAGGTAAACTTTTTATAAAACGCAGGGAAAAAATATAAATACGCAGGGATAATTTAATATGATAAGATTAGCAACGGCATTCAGCGGAATCGGAGCCATAGAACAAGCGTTTAAAAGGATGCATATTAAGCACGAGATTGTTTTTGCATGCGATAACGGAGATGTCGAAATAAATGTTAATACAGATGATGAGCTGGAACGGATTCGTAAAATGGATTCTGTGAAAAGCAAACGAGAATACGTAAATAATCTCTATCATCAATTATCTAAAAAAACTAATTTTGTGGAGCTGACATACAAAAACAATTATAAAGTTGATGCAGACAATTTCTTTTATGATGTTAAAATGTTGGATGGAACGGATTTTAGAGGAAAAGTAGATCTTTTCGTAGGAGGAAGTCCGTGTCAAAGCTTTTCAATAGCTGGAGCTCGTGGTGGCTTTGAAGATACAAGAGGTACATTGTTTTACGAGTACGTAAGACTCGTAAAAGAAATACAACCCAAAGTGTTTATATATGAAAACGTTTATGGAGTTTTAACTCATGATAAAGGTAAAACTTGGAAAACGATGCAAAATGTCTTTTCTGAATTGGGGTATACGTATAAATGGCAAATTTTAGATGCCAAAAATTACGGAATTCCGCAAGGAAGAAGGCGACTTTTTGTCGTGGGGTTTAAAGATTCAAAAATAGCAGATAAGTTTTATTTCCCATTGCCCATAGAATTAAAGTATACAATGCAAGATTTTCTTTTGGATAATTGTGCAGATGGTAATTTTATGTATGACGATAGAGGAGCATTGATTATTAAAAAAGAAGG
Organism: Christensenella sp. UBA7571; assembly: GCA_002476605.1. Lineage (GTDB taxonomy): Bacteria > Bacillota > Clostridia > Christensenellales > CAG-917 > CAG-475. Next base: position 88,990 of record DLLD01000011.1, on the reverse strand, counting down.
ACAACTTGTAAACAGATATTTATCTGATAAACTTTTGGCGTATGTTCTTTCCCCTGGGACAAAGAATTTTTATCATGAGGATGCGGAAATTGATTTGCCTATTGCTAGAGCAATATTAAGCACGCAAGGGAACAGCCATAGAGCAAGCGTAAATAACTATGTTACATCTAATGGAAAGATTAGAGCACTAGAGCCGCGCGAATCACTTAGGCTCATGGGATTTCCAGATGATTTCAAGATCACGGTTTCAAGATGTCAATCATATAAACAAAGCGGGAATTCAATAGTAGTTGATGTCTTAATGGCAATATTAAAAGAAATAAAAAACGCATTTGAAGGTTAGTTATGGAAAGAATCGTGCCACAAGAAGTAAAATATAGAACGGTGAGTCTTTTTTCTGGTATCGGCGGCTTTGACCTTGGCTTTATTTATGCGGGCTTTAACATCATTTGGGCAAATGATTTTGAAAAATATGCTTGTCAAACATATAGGGCAAACGTAAGTAAAAACATCGTTTGCGGCGATATACGCAAAGAAAAAGAAAATATACCGTCGCATGACGTGCTAATTGGAGGATTCCCTTGTCAACCGTTTAGTACATTGGGTAAATTGCAAGGATTCGATGATGAGGAACGCGGGACGCTTTTTTTTGTAATTAAAGAAATAATAAAACAACACAAAACAAAAGTCGTAGTTCTTGAGAATGTTAAAAACATTATGAATCATAACGGAGGGAAAACGTTTAAAAGAATTATCCACGAATTGGAAAGTTTAGGATATGTTTGCTTCCATCATGTTTTTAATAGTGCCGATTATGGAGTGCCTCAACGAAGGAATAGATGTTACATCGTTGCATTTTTAGGGGAGTATTTTAATACTCCAGATTTTGTGTTTCCTCCTACGCAAAAGTTAACAATTACGACACAAGACTTGCTAGATGAGTTTGTTGATGAAAAATATTTTTTGACAAAAAAGATATATCCTACGATTATGGGGCGTGGAACTAAGAATTATTTGGTTGATCCAACAATTGATTTGCCAATTTCTAAAACTTTAACAGCAACAATGGCAAAGATGCACCGCGCAAGCCAAGACAACTATGTTACGGATGAGAAGAATTTTAATAGATTCAATTCAAGTGATAGGTGCTCATTGCGGAAATTAACACCAAATGAATGCCGGAAACTTCAAGGCTTTCCAAGTGACTGGAAGCAAGTCGTGTCTGATTGTCAAGCATATAAGCAATTTGGTAATGCCGTAACGGTAAACGTAAGTTATGCGCTAGCATGTTCATTAATGGAGTATATGGACAAAAACAAAAAGATGCAATGGTAATGTTTTTCAAAATGCAAAGCATTAAACAATTGTGAATAACTTCACGGAGGATTATAGATTCTAATGGCAAAAGCAAGACAAACAATAGGATTAACATATAATGACCTAATATCCCCAGTGTTTTTAGCATTGAAAGAACTTGGAGGATCTGGGACTGTAAAAGAGATAAATGATAAAATTATAGAAAATCTAAAATTGCCGAATAAGATTGTTGATGAACCGCATAACCGAAATAAATCGCCGCAATCGGAACTCGAGTATCAGTTAGCTTGGGCAAGAACATATCTAAAAAAATATGGCGCGATTGAAAATTGCTCGCATGCCGTTTGGGCAATTACTCCAAGTTTTGCAAGTGTTAACCAAATTAATCCCAAGGATGTGGTGCAGAAAGCTATAGGGGTAAATAAAGCGTTATCAAGAAAAATAGAAGAAGATGACCTAGAAGCGTTCGATAATGCCCCAGAGGAAATGCAGCCTTGGAAAACAAAGCTTATTGAGGTTTTATATGCAATGGATCCGTTTCGTTTTGAGCGATTGTCACAACGGCTTCTGAGAGAATGCGGTTTTTCACAAGTTAAAGTGACGAAGAAAACAGGTGACGGTGGAATAGATGGTTTTGGCACATTAAAAGTCAACGGACTATTAAGTTTTAATGTCGCATTCCAATGTAAAAAGTATAAAGGCAAAGTGACAGCAAGCGAAATTCGCGACTTTAGAGGTTCTCTTGCGACCAATATAGAAAAAGGTATTTTTATCACTACTGGTTCATTTACAAAGGCTGCGATGGATGAAGCATGTGAGCAAGGGAAAAAACAAATTGATTTAATAGATGGTAACGAATTCATGAACAAACTTGCCGAATATAAAATTGGGCTAAAAGAGATTACATATTACGAAATAGATGCCAACTTTTTTAATAACATTTGATTAAAAGGCATTTGACAATTAGACGTATGTGCCGTGGTTTTGAGTAATGCGTAGTGGCATCGAAACTACGGCACATCTAATAATCAAGTGTCTAAAATGCACAAAAGAAATATTTTGAAATTGCGATATCTATACAATATGAAACAAGATTGTTTTTATGCCGTTGATATAGACTTTTATATGTATTAACTCGCCACGCTGAAAGGCAATGAAAAATTTGAAACGATTAAGAAAAATAATTAATATTTTGTGTGCATGCAAATATTAGTGCGTAACTTCAAGACTTGATAATTTGTGTTTTTACTTCAAAATAATAGGCTAATTAATATTGTGAATACAAAAACCGCAAGAAAATAAAAAACCAATCCGCCACTGGTGCGGATTGGTAAAGTGTGGTGGGAAGTGGCTGAAAATGCTCGAACTCACTGTATAAGAAGAAGCGGAATTTTCCGCCTTCTCTATCTCTTTTTCTGTTTTTACAACGTGTTCTTTCGTTAGTTTTAGGTGTTCGAGGCTATCCGCAAAATTGTATGTTATTACAATCTTGTCATTATAAAGCATCACCTCACGTATAAAGGTGTTTACTATTAGTTTTCGCACCTTGATGTCGTCCGCGCTCTCGAATACAAATTTACTTAAATACATCTCTATTTGCTCGACGGTTAAGTATGTGTAACTGTGGGCTTTTTCTTTTGCAATTTCAAATTCAAGACTCGTCAGTTCTTTTTCAAGTTCCGTTAAGCGAGTTTTTGTCGATTCCGTAATAATGCCTTGTTCGATGGCTTTTATCATATTGTTTTGTGCTTTTAAAGCCTCTTTTTGTTTGCGTTCCAACAATTTCAACGCTGTATTATCCGCCGTTTCAGCTTTATGGACGTTATAAACACTTTCGGCTATTTTATGTATCGACGACACGCTTTTCAGCATTTCGGTTGTTGTATGGATAACCGTATCTTCCAGAAACTGCTTTTGTATGGGTTTTGTGCCGCACTTCATTTTTCTTCGCTGTTTTGATTGGCACGAATAGTAATAGTGAACCGCTCCCGTTTTGCTTGTTCCGCTTATACCTATCATACGGTGTTTGCAGTCACCGCAAATAAGTTTCCCCGAAAGAATAAAATCGAAAATCTCCTTTTTACGACTCGGCGCAATCTTGTTTTCGTCGTTTATCGCGCTTACAGCTTGCCAAAGTTCGTCGGAGATGATTCTCGGAAAGATTTTGTCATATATAACGCCTTGATGCTCTACTATTCCCGTATAACGAATATCGTGAAGCAAACTGTATAAATATTTTTCACCTATGAGCATACCGTTTTTGCGACGGTAGCCTTTTTCTTTGAAAATTTCTACAATAGCGGTTGCTTTATATCCCTGCGCATACTTGGTAAACGCCTCGCGTATAATGTCGCTTTCATACTCGTTTATGATACACTTTTTGTCTACGACGTCGTATCCGAACACGGGTTTACCGCCGGTTGTCTGACCTTTCGTCCAACTTTCTTTTAATCCGCGATTTATCTTCTGAGCAAGTTCCGCCGAATAGTATTGATTCATACCTTCAAGCAAACTTTCAAGGATAATGCCTTCGGGGCTATCGGGAATATTCTCCATAGCAGATACAAGTTTAACGCCGTTTTCTTTGAGCGTATGTTTATGTATTGTCGTTTCGTATTTATCTCTCGAAAACCTGTCTAATTTGTAAACGAGAACCACTTCCCACTGCCGTTTGTTGCTATCTTTAATCATACGTTGAAAATCGGGGCGCATATCGTTCGTACCCGTCATTGCTCTGTCAATATAGGTATCAACTATGAGTATATCGTTGTTTTGAGCATATTCCCGACATACACGAAGTTGACCTTCGATAGACTGTTCGGTTTGGCTATCGCTGGAATAACGGGCATAAATCACTGCTTTTTTCATTTTGGTTATTAACTCCTTTTAGTTTTTTTTTATCTTTCGACGGAAACCGAAACAATCCGAGAACGGCGAAGCCGTCAAGGACAACGAAAAAAATATTGGATGAAATCTGTTTCTTAAAAGTTCTCACAATAATTTTTTCCCTTTACGGCTACGACGGGCTTGGATTAGGCTTTCCGCGAGAAAGAAAAAACGTCTTGTTTCTTTCTTGTCCACAAGACTACGAGGTAAAGTCGCAAATTCTTTGCGAGTTTGAATGATAATTTTCAAAAAAATCAGAAAAACCGCTCAAAGTCGCAAGAAAATTGCGACTTCGTCCGCTATCTTTTCAATAAAAAAGGACGGACGACTATAAATAAAGATCACTACAAGGATCACCTAATATTGAAACAATGTCCGCACGAGTGCTCGAACGACAACGCAAATGCGCCAGACTGCTTCAAAAATACAAACGGCATAAACTCGGGATAAAATGAAAGACCACGCACGGCGGAGAAAAAGGCGAAAGATCGCCAAGCGGGTCAGCGGCGACTTCGCCTTCCGCCCGTGCTTTCATTGTCCGATTTAGGTTTGTTTGTTCGGACAGAGGCGTGGCTTGTCTTCGGCGGAGCGAAGCTTCGACGACTTGTATCAAGACAAGCCACGCCTAATCGCCAACGTCGCAAAAACTTTGCGAGTTTGAAGGTTTAGAAAATCAAATAAAAATCATAGGAGAATCAGAAAATGAAATACATAGAATGGCTGAATATTTGGCTCGACAATTACATAAAGCCGAGCGCAAAAGAACGCACTTACATCCGTTATGAGCAACTTATACGTACGCACATTGTTCCAAAAATCGGCGAAAAAGACATAAACGACCTTACGCCTATCGTTTTGCAGTCGTTTGTAACGGAATTATTAAATACAGGCAATCTGAAAACCGGCAAAGAGTTGTCGGCAAACTTTGTTAATATGATAATTTCCGTTATTCAGAACTCATTGAAAACGGCGCATTTAGTAGGCATTGCAAACGAATATACGGCAAACAAAATAAAACGCCCCAAAACTGTTGAAAAGCAAGTAGATTGTTTTTCCTGTCAGGAGCAGAAGAAAATTGAGAATTATGTGCTGAATAGTGGCAAAGACAAGTTGTTCGGAATTGTTTTATGCCTTTACACGGGTTTACGCATCGGCGAATTGCTTGCTTTAACGTGGGACGATATCGATTTCGGCAAGGGCTTGCTTTTTATTTCAAAAACCTGCCACGACGGAAACAACGGTATAAATCACGTCCGCGTTATAGACAGCCCTAAAACCGTTCATTCCCGTCGAGTTATACCGTTGCCGAAACAGATATTGTCGTTGCTTAAAGGTATTAAAAAGCGTTCCAAATGCGAATATATCGTAGCAGACGGCAATAAACCCGTGTTCGTGCGCTCGTATCAACGAACATTTGAATTTTTATTGAAAAAACTGAATATTCCGCATAAAGGATTTCACTCCCTACGCCACACATTTGCTACTCGCGCAATGGAATGCGGTATGGACGTTAAAACGCTTTCGGAACTGTTAGGACACAAAAACGCGACAATTACGCTTAATCGATATGCGCATTCCTTGCTTGAACACAAGGTAGATATGATGAACCGTCTTGGGAAATTACTATGAAAAAACAACTAAAAAGCGTGCATCAAACAAAATA
>DLLD01000011.1:0-82947 GCA_002476605.1 Christensenella sp. UBA7571 | reverse complement strand
TATTTTGATTGATGCACTAACAGTGGCTGTAAAGTGCATCAAAAACAATGCGGCATTTAGTTTTTTGTTTTAATTGCTTTCTATGTTTCATCGCTCAAACAGCCATGCATTACTACTTTTGGCAAAGGATGAAGCAATGAAGGTAGACTTCTCAAAGATAGAAATAAATTCCAAATATATCTATTCGCTGGATTCTCGGGTATTGAAAATTCTTCTCAAAGATAAAACAACCAAGAAAAATATCATTTGGGCTACCGATGAATATGCAAATTTCGGTATGGGATATTCCGCATTCGACGAAATTTATCCTACCGATATCGAGGGCATTGCGTCCGTTATCACCCCGAGAGTGGCAAAAAGCAAAGAATCTCAAACGACGCGTATCCGCGGCATGGCAGAAGTTTTTACTCCGTCCTGGGTTTGTAATAAGCAAAACAACCTGATCGACAGTGCTTGGTTCGGTAGAGAAAACGTTTTTAATATCGAAACCGAAAAGGGGTGGCAAACGATAGAAAGCAAAGTTGTTTTCCCAAACGAAAAAGGTAAATCGTGGCAGGACTATGTGAAAGCAAACCGCCTTGAAATATCTTGCGGCGAGGCGCCTTACCTTACAAGTCGCTACGACGCTGTGTCCGGAGAAATCATTCCAGTGCATGACAGAATCGGCTTTTTAGACAGAAAACTCCGCGTTGTGTCTGAAAATACCGATTCCGAACCAGATTGGTTTACGTGGGCGAAAAAGGCTGTACAAAGCGTGTACGGGTATGATTGGCAAGGCGACAACGTTCTTCTTGCTCGCGAGAACTTACTTTTTACGTTTATTGAGTTTTACGAATCAAAATTCGGCGTGCCCCCAATACCTGAGTATTTGTTAGACATTGCAAAAGTTTTGGCATGGAACATCTTTCAAATGGACGGTATCAAGTTTGTCGTACCAAACAGTTGTAAAAACACGTCGGTAACAACAGAAACGTTGTTTGGCTCCGAAACAAAAGAACAACGCTGTATCGGCTGTCAAAAGAACGACCATGGCAAGCACAACGGCATTTATTGCAGGACGTATGACTGGGTTGCAAATGAATCCGTAGAGTTTTATTCGGCTTTTATAAGGGGGAAGAAATAAAATGGCAAATTATGACGTTGCAAATTACAACTTGATTTATATATATGCCATTCACGATGAGGCGCACAAAGGCTTATTGAAAATAGGTCAGACTTCGTTTTCTTCAAAATATAGCATTGCGCAGTTGCCGCCGAATTGTGCGACCTTAAATCAAAATGCGCATTTTCGTATTCAACAGCAGACCAAAACCGCTCTTGTTTCATACGAATTATTACATACCGAACTTGCAACAAGAACGATTACGATGGCTGATGACTCAAAGCAAATTCAGTCATTCCAAGACCATGATGTACACGATGTTATATTGAACTCTGGATTTCAAGCAATTAAATTTGTTGAAAGCGGAAAGCCGAGCGAGTGGTACAAAATTGATTTAACATCGGCAAAAAATGCCATTGTGGCGGTAAAAGAAGGCAAATTAGCCTTGCCTCAAGCACAATCGATTGCTGTTGTCGTGCCGAAACAACAAATCAAACTTCGTTTCGAGCAAGCAGAAAACGTAGAGAAAACGATAGATATTTTCAAGCGTTACGATACGATGCTTTGGAATTGCAAAATGCGTTACGGCAAAACAATCACGGCATACGAGCTAATTAAACGTCAAGGATACAAAAAAGTAATTGTCATTACGCATCGTCCTGCGGTTGAAGATGGCTGGGGAACAGATCATGATTTGATGTTTGCTGGCACAAATCATCTTTTCATCGACAAAACAAATGGTTCTGTCGATTACGATAGCGCAATAGATGCTGATAACGATTTCAAATTAAAACAAACTGTAGCGTCACAAACGCCATTTGTCTATTTTGCATCTATTCAAGATTTGAGAGGTTCACAACGAGTCGGTGGCAAATACAACAAAAACAATGTCGTTTTCGATATGGAATGGGATTTGCTTATCGTTGACGAAGCCCATGAAGGAACGTCAACCGATTTAGGCGATGCCGTTATAAAAACGTTGCGAAAGCCAAACACAAAAGTTCTATTGTTATCGGGCACTCCTTACAACATAATGAGCGAGTTTGACGAAAACAAATATACTTGGACTTACGTTGACGAGCAGAAAGCAAAAGCGGAATGGGAAGAAAAACATCCGGGTGAAAGGAATCCGTATGAAGAACTTCCAAAGATGAATATCTTCACTTTCGATTTGTCTGAGCAAATGCCGACGTCATATCGCTTTGTTACGGAAGACTCCGCGTTTAACTTCCGCGAGTTTTTCCGCACGTGGACGGGCGATATTGAAAAAGATTATAGAATCATTCCCGAAGGCAAGTCCATTGGCGATTTTGTATATGAAGATGACGTATACAATTTCTTGTCATTGATTTCAAATAAAAGCGAAAGCAGCAATTATCCTTTCTCAACAGAAGAATATAGGGATATGTTCGCCCACACATTCTGGATAGTTCCCGGTGTAAAAGAAGCAAAAGCATTAAGCGCATTGATTCAACGTCATCCGAATTTCAAGGATTTTGAAGTTGTAAATATTGCCGGTGACGGCGACGAAGAAAAACCCTATAATGAAGCACTTGCTTTGGTTCGCAGTTCAATCAAATCATTTGCTAAAACAATCACGATTTCTTGCGGAAAACTTACAACCGGTGTTACCGTTCGGGAATGGTCTGCCGTAATGATGCTTTCGGGTTCTTCGTCAACTTCCGCATCGGGATATATGCAAGCCATTTTCCGCGTTCAATCCCCGGGATATATCAATGGTAAGCAAAAGAAAAACTGTTATGTTTTCGATTTTGCGCCCGACAGAACGTTGAAAGTAATTGCCGAGGTGCATAGAGTCACCAACAAAGGACTCAAAGACGATGAAAAAGCAAAACAAGCCCTTGGTGAGTTTATCAATTTCTGTCCGATAATTTCCGTAGAAGGCACAGTCATGCGTGACTATGACGTGGATGAAATGATGCGTCAAATCAAGCGTATTTCAGTTGATGCTGCAATCAACAGCGGTTTTGACGATGACACAATTTATCTCTCCGATGCCGGGATGAAAATAAGTCAGTTCGATCAGGACATTCTCCGAAAGCTCGCCGATGTCGTAACTCCCCAAAAGAAAGGCAAAAAGAATGGTGAAGTTGTTATTGCCGACAGCGGAATGACTGACGAACAGCACAAACTGGTTGAAAAAGCCAAACGCAAACCTAAAAAAGACCTGACCGAAGAAGAAAAGAAGGCTTTGGAACTGTATAAAAAGCAAAAAGAAGAACAAAAGAAAATGTTCAATCTTTTGCGTGCAGTTTCAATTCGTCTGCCTTTGTTGTTTTACGGTGCGGATGCCGATATTACCGAAATTATTCACTTAAAAGACTTTGTAAAAATCGTGGACGATGAATCTTGGAGCGAGTTTATGCCCAAAGGCCTTCGCAAAGACTTGTTCCTTGATATTTTGAGGTATTACGATGAAGACGTTGTTGTCGGCGCGGGACTGAGAATCCGCAAACTTGCCAAAGCCGCGGACGAATTGCCGCCTACATACAGAGCAAAACGTATCGTCGAAATAATGTCGAAGTTCAAAAATCCCGACAAGGAAACCGTACTTACCCCGTGGCGAGTTGTGAATATGCATATGGGCAATACTCTTGGCGGATACAACTTCTTTGATGAAAGTTTTCAAAAAGAGTTGGAAGAGCCGCGCGTAATAGACAACGGCGAAGTTACGTCCGATGTTTTTCTCAACTCAAATGCAAGAGTTTTGGAAATGAACTCCAAATCGGGCTTGTATCCGCTGTATCTCGCCTATTCATTCTATATGCTCAACGTTTCCGGCAAAGAAAAAGATTTGCCGCTCGAGGAAACACAAAAAATATGGTTTGATACGTTGGACAAGCATATCTTTGTCCTTTGCAAAACAAAAATGGCTCGTATGATCACCATTCGCACACTTGCGGGCTATTCAAATAAAACTGTTCATGCGATATATTTGACGAAACTTGTTGAAGAACGCATGAAAGATATGGATCGTCTTTCCAAAAAACTGACGAACCCAGACACATGGAATATCGGAGGCGATAGAATGAAATTTGACGCTGTAGTTGGCAACCCGCCATATCAACTTGATCTTGGTAAAACATTTAGTCAAACCCAAAGTAATACTACATGGATATATCAATATTTCCAATTTGTTGCAGATAAAGTCGGCAGATACACGTGTCTCATTTATCCTTTTGGCGGATGGTTTGATTCTCCCGATAGATTAAATGGTCTTGGCAATATAATTTTGCACGATGGACATACCATTTCTATTGATGCTTATGAAGGAACTACTGATAAACGTGCTTGGTATAGAAACGATAAAGAACCCGATCCGATTTTTGGAACGAGTGCAAATTTATCGGCAGGTATATCCATCGTTCTACGAAGCAACAAAATTCACGACAGTTTTGAATTTATGAATAGAGTATATGCAGATAAAAAAGTAATTGTGAAATTCTCCGAAACAGAGTCAATTACGCCAAATCCGTTATTTATTGATATCAACAAAAAACTTACAGGTAAGAAAATAGTAAAAGATATCAAAAAAGGGCTTTTTGGAATCGAATCAAACTTTGTGGAAACAAACCCTCAAAAAGTGTCTTTTTCTGCAGACGATTGGAAAGATCCAATACTATTATTGACAAACGATAAATCAGGTTCGTCCGGTCGTGCAAAACCATTTTGGACAGACAAACAAAATATCCCAAATGGTCAAGAATTTTTTAATTGTTATAAAATAGTAATGAGTTCTGCATACCCTAAAAAAACCATTACAACTGGAGAGCCTACGATAGAAAATATTATAAAAAGGATGGAGGAATTAGTAGAAGTTTTACCGCCAAACTCTGCTTTTGGAAGAAGTAGAATGTCTTTGTATATGACAGAAAACAAGGAAGAGTGTGACAATTTTTTAAAGTATATACGTACGAAATTCTTTGCAGGTTTAATTCTTCAAGAACCTAATCGACGTTCAACTATTGGAGAAATAATTCCGGCTCAAGATTATTCTCACAATTCGGATATCGATTGGAGTGTTTCCATTGACGAAATCGATATACAACTTTACAAAAAATATAACCTATCGAAAACCGAAGTTGATTTCTTAGAAAATAAGACATTATCGGCTGATTAAATTTTACATAACACAAAGCCGAGAGTGCAACACTCCCGGCTTATAATTTGACAAGCGATAAGTTTTTATTGAAAAAAAGATTTAATTTGGTATAATGTTTACGTATAACAAACGAGGGGGTGTTGCAAAAAAATGAATTTTGAAAATTTTACCTGTCATAAAATACAGATTACGCAAGCATATGAAAAAGGGATATTAGGTGGACCAAGGACTCTAAGTTTCATAGCGAATGGTATTAAAATTGATATTGTACAAATCGCCGTGAGAACAATAGAGTTATCATATGACCAAACGGGAGATTTTGATAGGCTATATTCGACATTTTGTCAATTGGAAAAGCTATTTGTTTTATTTGAAGGAGAGTTTTTGGCTTTTAAAAATATTATTGCTTTCGACGGCAATGATAAAGAGATAAAGAAATCTCAATTATATGAAAAAATTAAAAGTTCCCGATTAAACTATTGCTCAACAATAGATGCGTGCAGAGGGAATTCTACGAATTTTCTTGATATATTTAAGTACGTCAATGTTGAAATTTTTAATAAATGGTGCAATCTAGTAGAGGATTTAGATATTATCCATCAAGTATTTTTATACAATACTTCATCAATTGGACTTCCGGTTGATGGAAAAATAGCCTCTGTTATCGAATTATTTGAGCCACTCGTTGAGCTTATAACAGCATATACGAATCAGTTTTCTTCTCTTAAACCGGGAGAAAAAGGTACTACTCTAAAAATGTGTTTGGATGCGATAATATCTATGTACGGAAAAGATATTTTTGATAAAGAGTATTCTAAAAATGCAGACAAGTTTCTTCAAATTCTTGTTAATTCGAGAATAAAAGTAATGCATATTAAAAGAAACTTTAATCAAGTATGTTTATCTGGCGAAGAATCCGTGCTTTACATAGTAAAACTATCGTTTTTGTATAGGAAAATATTATGCTGTTTGTTGGGAATCGAGTACCGCGATTATAGTGACAAATTAGTCGAGAGCGTAAAAAGATGGGAAACATTGGAAAATGTTTTTTCAAAATTCATAAATTGCAAATTAACTTAGAACAACGTAAAATAGACGGATAGATTTCTCAATGCATCCGTCTGTTTTGTTATTAAAAGCTATTTGTCGCGTATAAGTATTTTTTCTGTATACTCTTCTGCCTACGCCAAATCGTCTTGCGATTTACATTCAAAAGACGTGTTACTTCGAGATAAGTAAGTCCTGCAATATATGCGCATAACGTTTCGTATTCCGCGGCAGTCAGTTTCATCTTCGCTATAAGCCCGTCAACGGCTGTATAATCGTTTTTCTGCTCGTCATCGAGTGTTTTTACAGACTCGCTCGTAATTCGCTCGTCAAGGCTTATTGTGTTGATTATATGTCTTGTATATTGTTTCTCCAAGTATCTGTCCGTATGACGAAAGCAAGCACTTCTGATTGTTATCGTTTTTCCGTATTTGGTAATATAATCGTCGCCGAGTTTCTTACCGATATGCTCACATAAAAATAACATTGCTTCTTGAGCGATGTCGTATGCGTCCGAAAACGGTCTTGCACTATTTTTGCTATGATTGATGTCGTCTATAAGTCTGACGTAAAGATGATTTAAGTCTTTGCCTGCACGGACGATTACAGTTTTAATACAGGTCAAAGCGATGACTTCGCCCATTTTCTGTATGTTTTCTGCCGAGATAACCATATCGTTATCCAAAATGCCTTTGTTTACTTCTTTCATTGTATTTTACCTCCGATTTACTTCGCCTTTCGGCAAAAACGGGGGTAGCACCGGGAAAAGTCGCAATAACAATGTAAGTTAAAGTCGCAATGACGTAAGTCAACGACCAGCAAAAAGTTTTATGTAGTAGTCGGCAATTTCAAAGTTTTCGGTAAAAATTTTTGCCGTTGACTTTCGCTTTTCGCTGTGCTACAAACGTAAACGAAAGGCGATAAATCGGACGATAAAAAAATAGCAGATATCGGACACTCAATACCTGCTAAACGATAATTATTCGGTTGTATATGGCGAAATCAAAACTTAAATCTAACGCCGAAAAAGTCTCTTGAAAAGAAAAAAGCGAACTCCGTTTTTATATCAGAGTTCGTTTTTTTCATCTGTGGTGGAGACAATAAGACTCGAACTTATGACCTCTACGATGTCAACGTAGCGCTCTAACCAACTGGGCTATGCCTCCAAAGCAAGAGATATAATACACTAATTTCGCGGGGTTGACAAGCGTTTTGAGATATTTCCGCAAAAATTGTAGATTTTCGGGAAAAGAAATACGATGGACGTGGCAGTGCCCCGAGATGAGGATACTTGATGTCGGCGTGTTGGTTGCGGGGGAATAGAATTAATAAATAATGAGAAAAACAACTGACGGTGTGTGTGAATAGATAAATTGTGGTAGATTTTCGGGAAAATCAAAGGAAAAGAATTTGCGGTATGGCGGGATATGCGATTGACGATTGAGTGTGGAGACGTTATTCGTCTTGAACACCGAGGTTTGGTGTGGTTGGTAGACCATATATAATATAGAGGGCTATCATTGGCATAAAAAGGACGGTAGCCGTTGGGTGTAGTAGTGTTTAAGAAGGCAGACCGTGCGGATATTAAGCGGAAAATTAACGAGAGGGGATTGGAGTTTGGCGGGGAGGAATTTTTGAAAAAAATTGATTTATGCGATAGGGTGTGGTAAAATGTGGCTATGAATACCAAAAATTACGACGTTATCATTATAGGCGGAGGTGCGGGCGGATTGTTTCTTGCGTCGCAGTTGCCGACGTCACTCAAAGTGGCAATTTTGGAAAGCAACGACCGCGTGGGCAAAAAGTTGCTTGCGACGGGCAACGGCAAGTGCAATCTTACCAACCTCGATATGAACATAGTCCACTACAACAAGCCGAGTTTCGTTGAGGAATTTCTCGACAAATTTGACGCGCACGACACGATTGCGAGCTTTGAGAAAATGGGCTTGCTCACGAAGGTGGTGGACAAGCGCGTGTATCCGTACAGCGAGTGTGCCGCGTCCGTGCTCGACGTGTTGCGCAGAGCGGTTGAGAGAAACGGCGTAGACGTGTGCGTTTCGCACGTCGTGAACAATATCGACGCTTTCAACGACGCCTTTACCGTGAGCGGTGTGGTGCGCCGTGAAGACCGTCCCAACGAGGCGTTTTCAATGCAAGCGGACAACGTTGTTCTTGCCACGGGCTCTCCCGCGACGTTCGGCAAAGACAGTCTTTCGCTTTACAAAGTGCTGGGGCACAAAGTGCGCGATTACGTGCCGTCTCTCGTGCCTATCCGAACCAACAAAGACGCTCTCAAAGGTTTGCAAGGCGTGCGCGTAAAAGCGGGCGTGCGTATTGGCTACCGCTACGAGACGGGTGAAGTGCTTTTCAAGGACTTCGGCGTGAGCGGAATTGCGGTATTCAATATGTCAAGCGAGATTGCGAGAGGACGCGCCAAAATCGGAGATATGCTCACGATAGACTTTATGCCGGAATATTCCAAAGCGGAAGTCGAAGAGATTTTGCGCAAGCGCGACAACAATCTCACCGTCGGAGAATTGCTTACGGGCACTTTTCACAGCAAGGTCCAAGAGCGCATAATATGGGCTTCGGGGTGTGAGGCTTCGGACGTTGCGGCGGGCAAAATAAGCGCGATTGCAAACGCTATAAAGAACTACAAATTTACCGTGGAAGGTCTTGGTGACGCCAGCCTTGCGCAAGTGATGTCGGGCGGTCTCGACGTGCGTGAATTTGACGAAAATCTTATGTCGCTCAAAGTGAAAAACGCGTACGCAATCGGTGAAGCACTTGACGTCGACGGTGATTGCGGAGGATATAATTTGCAGTGGGCGTTTTCAAGCGCAAAGGCAGTTGCAACGGCAATTGCAAAAAACAGTTTATGACAAAAAACGCGGTTTATCCGCATAAAAACGATATATAAAGAGGTGTTTATGGTATTTATCGATACGAATAATACGACCGAATACGTAAAAATCACGATGGCAAACGGTGACGAAATCGTCGTGGAACTTATGCCGTCCGTAGCGCCGATAACGGTGAAGAACTTTCAAAAACTCGTGGGTGAAGGCTTTTACGACGGACTGATTTTCCACCGCGTCATCTCCGGCTTTATGATACAAGGCGGAGACCCCAAAGGCACGGGTATGGGCGGAAGCAAAGAGACGATAAAAGGTGAGTTCCGCGTAAACGGCGTGAACAATCCGCTCTCGCACGAAAGAGGCGTTATCTCTATGGCGCGCAGTCAATTCTATAACTCTGCGTCTTCGCAATTCTTTATTTGCCACGCAGACGCAAAATTCCTTGACGGACAATACGCCTCGTTTGGCAAAGTAGTCGAGGGTATGGACGTGGTTGACCGCATTGCCGAGGTGCAAACGGACTACAACGACAGACCCGTAGTGGAACAAAAAATGAAAAAAGTGTCCTTCGTACAAAAAGCGTAACTCAAAAATCGCCGTATTTTCACGGCGATTTTTACGTTTTTCATGTTTACAAAAAGGCAATTTTGATATAGACTGAATTTGCAAAATTTATTTGCTTTTTATTCTTTTAGGGGGTAATTATGAAGAAAATTCTTTCTCTCATCGTCGCGACGCTTTTGATTGCGGTGCTTGCCGTATCTTTCACGGCGTGCGACGAACAACCCGAAAACGACGATAAATACACCATCGTCTATCTCGGCGACTCCATTGCGGAAGCGCTTATAGGCCCGTCTCCCGTATCCGAGCGTGACAATTACGGATATTACGCGCTCGTCGGCAGAGTCAACAATATGAACTATTACAACCACTCGATTTCGGGACACCTTACGTCGGGAAGTATGGTTGACAAAGACAACGGTGACGGACTTTTGCAAATCGTAAGCAGAGACGACGAGACCGCAACGCTCATCAAGACGCACATTATAGAGGCGGACGTAATACATATCTCGGTGCTTGGCAACAATATGTTGCAATTCAGCCTCGGCTCGCTGATGATGGAAATGGCGGATATCGAGCAAAACAAGACGGGTGCGGACAGATGGTATCAAGCTTGCTTTGCGGGTGACGAGAACGAGACTGCGTTGCGTGCAAAATACGACGACGATAAGTCCTTGTTCGATTACTTGCACGACGGCGGAAGCGACGAAGTTATCCGTCCTTCGATGTGGTACGGTTGGGATAGCGACGACGTTCAATACGGTGACAGATACGACGGCGCAAACGCGTACACCAAAGACCCGACTTTCAACTTCCCGAGCACGTATCAAAATATCGTGGATATAGTGGCAAGACTCAGACAACTCAACCCCACGGCAAAAATCGTGTTCCAAAAGGTTTACAACCCCGTGTACGAAGGCTCTACGCTTCTCGACGCGGCGGAATACGGCGCGCTTGCGGACAGAGGTTACGATACGATTGAAAAAGTGCGCACGCTTGCGCAAAAACTCCTTGACAAACTCAACGGGCTGATTGACGAATACAACGAGAAAAATCCCGATATGCAAGTGGACGTTCTCGATATCAACGAGGTTTTCAACGATTTCACGGAAACCGTCGGAGAAAACGATTTGTCGCAAGACGGTTTGGGACGCTCGCTCATCTTTGCGGACTGGACGCACCCGTCCAATCTCGGACACGCGATTATTGCGGGCGCAACTCAAAAGATGCTCGAAGGCTGGGGTATGGCCGACGTAAACGCACTTGCCAACTACAAGGTTATCAAATGCGACCAAATCGCGAGAATGTACGCCTCAATAGACGGCTTTGACGCACAATCTGCGTATAACGCAATAAACGGCGCAAGCGACTTTGACGCGGTTACGACGGCGTACTTCAACGCAATAAAAGGCTACACGCCGATAAATTATTGAGGGGGGGGACGAGAAAATGAAAAAGAATTTCGTTAAAATATCCGCAATAATAGTTGCTCTTCTCACTCTTTGTTGTTGTGCGTGCGTTCTCGTCGCTTGCGATAAGGACGAAAAACCAGCGCAATTCTCGCAAGATACGCGATTTGGCATAGACAATTCCGTCACGGACTTTATGGGACAAATCAACGGCGGTGAAGACGGTGAAAACGGTCTTCTCAATCTCATCGAAGATATCGCGCTCAATATGGACGAGACCTATTTCGAGTTCAAGAAAGACGGCACGCTCCACGCGCAAATTCAAACCGCGGACGGACTTTTCGGCAATATCAACAATATTCTCAACAGCACTCTCGTAAAAGGTATGCTCGGTGATTTGAATGTCGGTGAAATGCTTTCCTCTTTCGATATCGTCGGCGGACTGGATTTCTACGTCGAGCCTATGTTCCCCGGTTTTAGAGCAAAATTGGAGGCGGCGGATTTGAAAGGCGCGCTCGAACTTATTCATCACAGTCTCGGCTTCAATATCGAAGGTCTCGATTACGAAGACGAGGGCGTGAAAGAGGCTCTTGCATACGTCGCTCAAAATATGAAGCTCCCGAGCAATTTGCTCGACCTTATTCCGTCGGATACCGTGCTCAAACTCACGTTTGACACGCAATATGCAATTAGATATCTCAAAGGCGCGGACGGCAAGGAATACAAGGCAATCTACCTCGGATACGCGGTAAAAGACAATCCGACGACTGAGCCTTTCGGCGTATTCACGATGACGGAAGACGGCGGAGTGCAAAAACTCTTCCTTCGCCTTGAATTTATGGATATAAACATCGGTCTAAAAAAGGCGTAATAGTGCGAAATATTAAAATTTTGCAGTCAAAAATCAAAGTCCCGTTTGCAAATAGCAGACGGGATTTTCGTTGCGTGCAAGTCGGAAATTTTTTGCAAAACGCCGTCTTTTTGCTTGAAGAGTTATCGTACGAACGTATATAAAACGTACGGATTGCAAGACGTGTTACGCTTATTGCAAATTATATGAATAATTTTTTATCTATTTGTTTGTCAAAATAGATTGTGTTAAGAATAATATTTTGTTATAATTCAAGCGAATTATTTTTTGGAGGCCCTTATGGGAAACGACAATAAAAAACAAAAAGTGTTATTTACCGAAACGGTGCTCAGAGACGCCAACCAATCTTTGATTGCGACTCGTTTGCCGTATTCCAAATTTGCCGACATTCTCCCCACGATGAACCAAGCGGGATATTATTCCGTAGAGTGCTGGGGCGGTGCGGTGTTTGACGTATGTTTGAGATATCTCGACGAAGATCCGTGGCAACGTTTGCGCAATTTGCGTAAGGCAATGCCCGATACCAAACTTCAAATGCTTTTGAGAGGTCAAAACCTCTTGGGGTACAAGCACTATCCCGACGAAGTCGTCAAGATGTTCGTGGAAAAATCCGTTGACAACGGCATTGATATTATCCGTATTTTCGACGCGCTCAACGACCTTCGCAACCTCGAAACGGCAACCAAAACCGCTCTCAAATGCGGTGCTATGGTGTCGGGTGCAATTAGCTATACGCAAAGCCCCGTCCACACCCTCGACGCTTTTGCAAAGATGGCAAAAGAACTTGAAAATATGGGCGTAAACACCATTTGCGTAAAAGATATGGCGGGCACGATGACTCCGTTTGAGGCGTACGAGCTTATCGGCGCGATCAAGAACGAAGTCAAAATCCCCGTAGTTTTGCACACGCACTGCACGACGGGTATGGCGTATATGACGTATATGAAGGCAATCGAGGCGGGCGTTGACGTAATCGATACGGCAACTTCTTGTTTTAGCGGCGGTACGAGCCAACCCGCAACGGAAACCATCAACTTTGCCCTCAAACAACTCGGTTACGAGACGGGACTCGACGACGCGACGCTCAAAAAGGTCAACGACTTCTTTAAACCTATCCGCGACGGATACCTCAAAGACGGCACGCTCAACCCCAAGATGCTCGCAACGGATACGGACGCACTCAACTACAAAGTCCCCGGCGGAATGCTCTCCAACCTCGTATCACAACTCAAAGCGCAAAACGCTATGGACAAATTCGAGCAAGTGCTCGAAGAGACGCCCAAGGTCAGAGCAGACCTCGGATATCCTCCGCTCGTCACGCCTATGAGCCAAATGGTGGGCGTTCAAGCAACCAACAACGTGCTTGCCGGTGAAAGATACAAGAACATCTCCAAAGAAGTCAAAGCGTATTGCAGAGGCGAATACGGCACTTCTCCCGCTCCTATCAATCCCGACGTTATGAAGAAAGTGCTCGGCGACGAGAAGCCCATCGAGGGCAGATACGCCGATACGCTCGAACCCGTCTTTGAAAAGACCAAGGCGGAACTCGGCGACACCGCAAAGAGCGACGAAGACGTACTCTCTTACATCCTCTTCCCGCAAGTTGCGGAAAAATTCTTCGACGCTCGCAAGGCAAAAGAAGAAAAAGTGGTCAAATATACAATCGCTCCTATCGAATGAGGTGAAATATGGGATATATGCTTTTAAGCGGTATTATGAATAAGGACGATGCGCTCAAAGTCGGTGATGCCGCGCTTTTGGCACTCATCGGCATCGCAATAGTGTTCGTCGTTCTTATCCTTTTGATGCTCATCGTTCAACTCGAAGGCAAGATTTTCGAGGGCAGTGAAAAATTGCGCGAAAAACACCCCGAGTGGAACGAGAAAATCCAAAACGCCAAACAAAAAATGGCGTTCTGGAAAAAGAAAGAGCAAAAACAAGAGGAAGATACCCAAATCGAAGAAAAACAATATGCGCAAGGCACTTGCGGTGAGCTTAAACTCATCAACACCGACGAGCGCGACGCGGCTATGATTATGGCAATCGTTGCCGACGAAACCAATACGCCTCTCAACGAGTTGCGTTTCAAATCCATCAAGAGAGTGGAGGAAGACAAATAATGATTTACAAAGTTACTCTCAACGGCAAAATTTACGAAGTAGAAGTTGAAAGAGGAGAAGCGGTTATCCAATCTGAATACGAAGCCGCACTTCCGCAAAGCGCACCCGCAGCAGCACCCGTAGCGCAAGCACCCGTGCAAACGGCAGCTCCCGCACAAAGCGCACCCGTGGCGGCGGCAAGCGCAAACGCAATCGTCGCGCCGATGCCCGGCACTATCAACGCCGTGAAGGTTACGAGCGGACAGCAAGTCAAAAAAGGCGATGTGCTTGTCATTCTCGAAGCTATGAAGATGGAGAACGAAATCTACGCCGACAAAGACGGCAAAGTCGGTCAAGTCTTCGTGCAAAAGGGCGCAAGCGTTCAAACGGGTACGGCCCTCGTCGAAATTCTGTGAGGTAAACTATGGATATCGGCGAAATTTTGAAAAATATATGGAACGGGAGCGGATATCATCTCTTCGGTGAGTCAAACGGTTGGCAATCCATCGTGATGATTATCATTGCATTCTTCTTCCTTTATCTCGGCATTAAAAAGCAATTCGAGCCGTTGCTTCTCGTAGGTATCGCGTTCGGTATGCTTTTGACCAACCTTCCCGCTCTCGACGGTGACAAAATCTTCCACGCAGAGTGGTGGACCGGCGTTACGCAAATCGGTGTTGACGAGCTTGGCAATCCCATTATGTGGGACGCGGTAAAACAAGGCGTCAACTATCAATACGTCTTGCAACACGGCGGACTTCTCGATATGCTCTACATAGGTGTTAAGACGGGTGTATATCCTTGCCTCATCTTTATCGGCGTAGGCGCAATGACGGACTTTGGCCCGATGCTTTCTCGTCCGAGTTCGCTTATCCTCGGTGCGGCGGCACAAGGCGGTATCTATCTTGTGCTTATCCTCGCGGCGGCAATGGGCTTTACGGGCGGTGAAGCGTCCTCAATCTCCATTATCGCGGGCGCAGACGGCCCGACGGCTATCTTCCTCACCAAGTCTCTCGCACCGCATTTGCTTGCTCCTATCGCGGTTGCGGCGTATTCGTATATGGCACTCATTCCGCTTTTGCAACCTCCGTTTATGAAGTTGCTCACCACCAAGAAAGAGCGTATGACCGTTATGCAAGAGACGCGCAAGGTCAGCAAGAAAGAGAAGATCATCTTCCCGATCCTCGTCACCGTCGTCGTATCGTTGCTCTTGCCGTCCGTTGCTCCGCTTCTCGGAAGCCTTATGTTCGGCAACCTCTTGCGTGAGTGCGGAGTTACCGAGCGTTTGAGTGACACCGCACAAAACGCACTTATGAACATCGTAACGTTGTTCCTCGGCATCTCCGTCGGTGCAACCGCAGTCGGTGCAACCTTCCTCACGACAAAGACCTTGCTCATTGTAGTCCTCGGTCTTGCGGGCTTCGTCCTCGCAACCGTTTGCGGGCTTCTCATCGGCAAACTTTTGTACGTCCTCTCCAAGGGCAAAATCAATCCGCTCATCGGTTCTGCGGGTGTCTCCGCCGTGCCTATGGCAGCCCGCGTCTCCAACGTCGTCGGACTTCAATACAACAAAGGCAACTATCTCCTTATGCACGCAATGGGACCGAACGTCGCCGGAGTTATTGGTTCGGCAGTAGCCGCCGGTTTCCTTTTGGCAGTGTTCGGATAAGCACGCCAAACGGCGAATAGCATTGGCAAAGCCCTCCGTCCACTCGTCGTGTACGCATCAGTACACTAGGCGAGAGTACGGAGGGCTTTTTCGCGCTCTTCATCCGTTTGGACGCACTTATCCAAACACTGCCGCGCCTTTCTTGTTCTTCATCTGTTTATTGCGTTTTAGTCAAATACGGTTGTTTATTGCAATTATCATTCGTATATAATTAAAAACGATTGCTATTGAGGCAATCGCTTTTGAATGAATAAAATCAATATGAATTATCGGTTGGAGTCTTTTTTCGTCTTAAACTCGATCGTATTAGGCTTTGTCGGGGTTTTACTATTTCGTCAACCCAAATTTTGAATTGATTGAAGTCGACGCACTCGGTTTGTACGGTTATTTCGTCGCCCTCTTTCAATACGGTGTCCGATGCTGCTATTACGTTTTCACCGTTTCTTTTTATCGAGCGTATTAGAAGGTTGCCCGGCCACAGTACGTTGCGTATCGGTTTATTCATAGCGATTGAACCGTTTTCTATGACGGTCGAATACGTGTGACGAGTGAGATGTATATGTTCGTCTTCGAGTATCCCGTCCAAAATAACTTCGTATATAGGTTTGGCACCGAAAATTTCGCTTACCATATATCCAAACGAAACGCCGAGTATTACCGGAATAAGCAGTGTAAATTGCCACGTGAGTTCGACGACCATTATAATTGCTGTTATCGGGGCTTTTACTATCGACGCAAAGAAGGTTGCCATACATATCATAACGATACAATCGGCGTATATTGAGTTCATACCCATAACTCCGCAGAGCTTTGACACGAGAGCCCCTATACACGCTCCTATCGACAACATCGGAATGAATATTCCGCACGGCACGCCCGCACCAAGATTTAATGCGGTTGCGATTGCGCGCAATATTAGAATAATTATTAAAGATACTACGATGGGCGACGAGAAAACGGTCGTTACGTTTTGTGCGTCGACGCCTCCGTTTGTGCCGAGAGATTGAATAAACGAATGACCTCCGCCCATTGCGGATGCGGTGATCAGTCCAAATACGCCTGCTGCCAAAAACGGTATAAGCATTTTTCCCAATCCTTTTGCAAACGTGATTTTTGCAAAGACTTTTCGAGAAAGCAAGCAAAGACAGTAAAATCCAAACCCCAACAAACCGCTTATAATTGCCGCCAACGCCACGAACCCATAGGTGTTAAGAGGCATCTGGACGAGGGAAAAAGTCGAAAACGTGGATACGATCGGCATTTTCATTGCTTGATATAGTGCGTTGCGCGTTATAGTTGCGGAAAGGACGGATGAAAACGCACATATAAAGATTGCGGGAGTAAAACGTCTATGCGCTTCTTCAAACGCAAACACTATTCCCGTCAGCGGAGCGTTAAACGCCACTGCAAGTCCGGCGCAAGCGCCTCCGGTCAATTGATATCTGCGCTCCATATCCGTGCATCTCAATATTTTGCTCGTGCCGTCGCCACACGTTGCGCCTATAAACATACTCGGACCTTCTGCGCCTGCCGTGAGTCCCGAAATAATGCAAACGAGGCACGCTGCTACCATCGACGGAAGAGATTTGTACCATTTTAGTTCCAACAAACCTCTTGCCGCGCCCTCCGTTTGCGGTATTCCGCTTCCGCGTACCATCGGAACGAATTTTGAGAGCGTCGATATTGCAAACGCTATTATTGCGAGTGCAACGAAAAGCAACGGGACAAATGCTGGATTTTCGCGAATAAGAGAATATAAGTCTTTTGCGTACTTTGAAAACAGTTCGGCCGCTACGTTGAAAAAAGTAACGATAACGCCCGCACAAATACCCGTAATTATTCCGACCGCCATAAGTTGAACGCCGTGGCGGTATAATCTGGAAAGCAAATTCGTTTTAGTCATAGAGATACCTATTCCGTTCAACAATTATAGTCGGTTGCTTCGATAAAAGCAAATATTTTTTATATCGTAACGTTTCAAAGCGGATTGGCATATGACGGCGCAGTTGCGGAATATCGGTGCGACGGGTATTGACACCGTTGCGGTTGCTTGCTATTATATAATAGCAAAATATCTTTTTAGAGGATTGAAAAATGAGATTTTCAGTTGACCTTGCACCCGCAAAAGAAGACAACGTCGTAGTGTTTGACGACGTCAGAATAAGCGTGTTGAGCGATAGAATTATCCGCGTTGAAAAAGGTGAATTTACCGATAAGCGCACGCAACTCGTTGTATGCCGTGATTTTGCCAATCCGCACTTTACTGTGCAAAAAACGAGTGATAAAGTGCTCGTTGTGACGGATAAGTATATGTTTTGCATAGACCTTGACAACGCCAACGTATACGTCAAGACCGAGGATGAAAAGGACTGGCGCGCTATAAGCAACCGCCTTAATCTCGGCGGAACGGCACGCACTTTGGACGGCACTTTCGGCATCGTCGGAAGCTGGAAGGGAAGACGCGAAAAGCAAGACCGTTTCTGCTTGGCGCACATTAGAAAGGGTATTTTTGCGAGCAACGGAATAAGCGAAATAGACGACGGCAAGTCCGTACTTTTGAACGAAGACGGAAGCGTAAGTCCGAGAGAAAAGTATTGCGTTGACAAATACGTCTTTGCGTTCGAGGACGATTATCTCGGCGGACTCAAAGAGTATTACGCGCTTACGGGGTACACTCCCGTTTTGCCCAAATACGC
Organism: Christensenella sp. UBA7571; assembly: GCA_002476605.1. Taxonomy (GTDB): domain Bacteria; phylum Bacillota; class Clostridia; order Christensenellales; family CAG-917; genus CAG-475. Next base: position 64,512 of record DLLD01000011.1, on the reverse strand, counting down.
GCTCGGCAACTGGTGGTCGCGCTATCACGCGTACACCGACAAGGAATATCTCGAACTTATGGACAAGTTCGAAAGCAAAAATATTCCGCTCACCGTCGCTACGATTGATATGGACTGGCACATCGTCAAAAATACGCCCAAGGACGCGGAATACAAATCTTTCCAAGGCGCGGGTTGGACGGGATATACTTTTGAAAAGGAACTTTTCCCCGATCCCAAAGGCTTTTTGAGCAATTTGAAAGGGCGCAATCTTGCCGTAACTATGAACTTGCATCCCCGCGACGGCGTGAGATATTTTGAGGAGCAATATCCCGATATGGCAAGAGCGTGCGGTATAGATCCGAGCACCAAAAAGACGGTCGAATTCGATCTTACGGACGAAAAATTCCGTGACGCGTACTTTGATATTTTGCATCACCCGTACGAGGAAATGGGCGTGGATTTTTGGTGGATAGACTGGCAACAAGGTACGAAGTCCAAGATGAAAGGGCTCGATCCGCTCTGGCTTCTCAACCACTATCATATGCTCGATATTTGCCGTGACGGCAAAAGGGGCATTATTCTTTCAAGATACGCGGGTCTCGGCTCGCATAGATATCCGCTCGGATTTTCGGGTGACACGTGGGTGGTTTGGAACAGTTTGCGCTTGCAACCGTATTTCACCGCGCTTGCGTCCAACGCGGGCTACACGTGGTGGTCTCACGATATCGGCGGACACCTCTTCGGCAAAGGTGATAACGAATTGTATTTGAGATGGCTTCAATACGGCATATTTTCACCCATAAACCGCTTGCACTCCAACAACAAAGCGATGAGCAAAGAGCCTTGGAATTATCCGCAAGTGGAAAGCATCGCAGAGGACTTTTTGCGCTTGCGCCACGCGCTTTTGCCGTATCTTTACACCGCAAACGTGCGTACGGCAAAAGAGGGCGTTCCGCTTATTTGCCCGATGTATTATTACGTCAAAAACGATAAAAACGCTTATGGCAAAAAATGGCGCAATCAGTATTTCTTCGGTGAGCAAACGCTCGTTTGCCCGATTACGAAAAAGAGTAAAAACAGTGTATCTAAACACTCGTTTTGGTTGCCCGAGGGTAATTGGACGGGCTTTTTCGACGGCAAAAAATACGAGGGAGGAAAGGTTTACGAGCAAGATTTTTCGCTTGCGGAATATCCCGTTTTCGTCAAAGAGGGCGGTATTATCCCGATGACGGAGGCAAAGGATAATTCCACCGAGTTTTCCGATATCAAAGTGCGTATCTACCTCGGTGAAAACGAGTTTGCGATGTACGACGAGCAAGGCAAAATCGACTTCGTTATGCGCAAAACCGAGGACGGCGGATACGAGATCGAGATAACGCCGACGGACGACGTCGCAACGAAGAGATTGTCGCTCGAACTCGTCGGCGTCAAGGGCGCAAAAGTGCTTTTGAACAGTGAAGAAACACCGATAGAAGGCTTGAAAGACCTCGATTGCAAGCACTTGGTTGTGGATATCTCGGACGTGCAATACGCCTAAAAATCGGCTCTAAACCGCAAAAATCTTCGGTTTTTGCAAAAAAGATTGAATTTTGCGGAAAAACGCTTGACTTATATTGCACAATTTAATATTATTAACAAGCATATTTTTGGAAGAAGTATGACCTTGCGAAGAACTAGCCCCTCCGAGTTCGGCATACGCCTTGCAAAAACAATTTATGGAGGTTAGCACTATGGCTAAGGATTTGTCTTCAATGGCAAAAAACAATAAGTCTTATATGGCAAAGCCGGGCGAAGTGGAAAGCAAGTGGTATATCGTCGATGCAACCGATATGGTTCTCGGACGTCTTGCATCTCAAGTTGCTACAATCTTGAAAGGCAAAAATAAACCCCAATACACTCCCAACGTCGACTGCGGCGACCACGTTATTATAATCAACTGCGATAAGATCGTCCTCACGGGCAACAAACTCGTGGACAAATACTATCGTTATCACACCGGATACATCGGCGGTCTCAAAGAAATCCAATACAAGAAATTGATGGCGGAAAAACCTGAATTCGTCGTGTACAAGGCTGTCAAGGGTATGCTTCCCAAAAACACGCTCGGTGCAAAAATGCTCAAAAAACTCCGCGTTTACGCTGGTGCAGAGCACGATCATCAGGCACAATGCCCCGTTGAGCTCAAACTCAACTAATTGAGAGGTGGAATATGGCTACTAAGAAAACCAAGAAAGTTCAATATCTCGGCACCGGTAGAAGAAAGACCGCTATCGCAAGAGTTCGTCTTATCCCCGGCGGCGAAGGCGCAATCATCATCAACAAGCGCACTCTCGACGAGTACTTCCCGCTTGACACGATGAAACTCATCGTCAATCAACCTCTCGTTGCAACCGGCACGACCGACAAGTTTGACGTGTACGTCAACGTTTACGGCGGTGGTTACACCGGACAAGCCGGCGCAATCCGTCACGGTATCGCAAGAGCACTCTGCGTCGCAGACAGCGAAGCCTACAGAGCAACTCTCAAGAGCGAAGGTTACCTCACTCGTGACCCGAGAGCAAAAGAGCGTAAGAAATACGGTTTGCACAAGGCACGTAAAGCTCCTCAATTCAGCAAACGTTAACCAAACGCGTTCAAGACGCACAACCAAGCACAGCGATTTCGCTGTGCTTTTTCTTTGTCAGCCTGTGCGCGTGTTGCTCACGTACTTCCGTGTACGCTCCGCTACGCGTGCTCGGCTTTCGCGACTTGTGCGCCTTGCTCCGTGTTTGGTCAGCGTTTGCTTCGCAAGAATAGGTACGCTCCGTGCGCTGTCCTCGTCTTCCTTGACTTTTGCCGTTTGCTCTTTGGCAAATCATCTCTTGTTACTCATTAGTTGTCCGCACAACTAAGCACAGCGATTTCGCTGCGCTTTTTCATATCCTAGCAGTAGTGTGATTTACTTTTTTATATCCGCGTAGTACGGCTTTTTTGCGTTGGCTATATGCAAAACGCGTATTTTCTCGTTGATTATAATTCTTACGTAATTCTTACAAAATGCGGAAAAGTGGCGGAAAAGCGCGTGAAATTGTAAAGTTTTTGTCAAGATTTTTGCTGTTTCGAGGTGCGATAATATAGCCGTAAAACGAAGGAGGCAATTATGCAAAAGGTTATCGCACTTACGGGTGCAAGCGGAAATATGGGGCGTGAAACGCTGATGCAACTATTTGAAAGCGACGTCGTGGGCAAAATCAAGGCGTTGCTTGTGAGCGGAAGAAGAGAAAAGAAGCTCGCAAGAGAGTGGAAGCGCAAATACGGCGCGAAATTTGAGGCAATATTCGGTGATATCGCAAATATCGAAGATTGCAGAAAGCTCGTTAGCGGTAGTGATTACGTTCTCAACCTCGCGGCGGTTATTCCGCCCACGGCAGACCATTATCCCGTCCTTACGGACAGATGCAACCGCCTCGGCGCAATGAATATCGTGGACGCGGTGAGCGAGATAGGTGAAAATCAACCGAAACTCGTGCATATATCCACCGTTGCCATATACGGCAATCGCAACTACAAGCACCCGTGGGGAAGAGTGGGCGATCCGCTCATATCCAGCACCTACGACGAGTATTCCGCAAGCAAAATCAAGGGTGAACGCTACGTCATAGACAGCGACGTGCAAAATTGGGCGGTGTTGCGCCAAACGGGTATGCTCCACTCAAAGATGCTCACCAACAATATGAAAGACGGGCTGATGTTCCATACGTGCTTCAACGCGCCTATCGAGTGGGTTACGGCGCGCGATAGCGGACTTTTGATGCGTAGGCTCGTGGAAAAGGACGCAAAAGGTGAGCTTGAAAGCGCGTTTTGGAAGAAGTGTTACAACATAGGCGGTGGCGCGTGCAACAGAGTTACGGGTTACGACACTTTTGACGAGGGATTTAAGATTATCGGCGGTTCTACGCAAAAGTATATGAAGCCGAGTTGGAATTCCTTGCGCAACTTCCATTGTATGTGGTTTCAAGACAGTCATATCCTCAACGATTATTTCGATTTCCAACACGAGGACGTAAAGGACTATTGGCAAGAGATTTTGTCCAAACACGAATACTACCGTCTCGGAAAACTCGTGCCCGCAAAACTCGTGTCCAAACTCGCGATAGAAAGGCTTCTCAAAGACGATAACGCTCCGAGATATTGGGTGAAAACCAAACAAAACGGCAGAATTCGCGCGTTTTTCGGCAGTAAAGACAATCTGAACTGTATGCCTACGGATTGGGAGCATTTCCCCGTCCTTGCGCACGGACAACTTGCCGACGGAAGCATAGATTACGACGATATGCGAGATATAAATAAACTCAAAGAACACGGCTATATCCTCGACCACGGTTACGACGAAAGCAAGCCGGATAGCGAACTCGATATAGAGGATATGCGCTCGGCGGCGGAGTTTAGAGGCGGTAAATGTCTTTCGCAAAGTATGACGAAAGGTGATTTGTACACCAAACTTGAATGGGAGTGCCACGACGGACACAAGTTTTGGGCGTCTCCGTATTGCGTGCTCAAAGCGGGACACTGGTGTCCCGAGTGCTGTCAACCGAGTCCGTGGGACTACGACAGACTGTCAAAGTTTATGCCGTTCTACGCGCAAGTGTGGTACGACACTCACGCAAAGGGCGAAAACTGCACTTATTTTTACGACGACAAACACAACGCGTGCTATACGCATTTTGAGGGATAATATGAAAAAGGCAATAATTTATACGTTTTCGGGCACGGGAAACACTAAAAGAGCGTGCGATATATATAAGCAAGAATTTGAGAAAAACGGCGTCGAAACTACGGTTTTTTCGCTCATAAAAGGCTTTGAAGATTTGCCTAATCCAAACGAATACGACTACTTGGGGTTTGCCTATCCCATACACGGATTTAACGCGCCGTCCATTATGCTTGACTTGGCAAGGGCGTTGCCAAATGCAAACGGAAAAGAGTATTTCGTGCTAAAAACGTCGGGAGAGCCTCTCAAAATCAATAACGTGTCTTCTATCAAGATGAATAGTATCCTCAAAAAGAAAGGATATATCCCAAAGAGCGAATATCACTACGTGATGCCGTACAATATGATTTTCCGCCATACGGACGAGATGAGCGTAAAGATGCTCGATACTCTCAAAAATCTTGCGCCTATCGAGGCAAGAGAAGTGCTCGAAGGCAAGGTGCACAAACTCTCAAAAGTGCCTTTCGACGCGCTTTGGGCGTGGATAGTGCGTATAGAACAGCCCGCAATGAAGATGAACGGAAAGCATTTCAAAGTGGATAGCGACAAGTGTATAAAATGCGGGGCGTGCGCAAGGAATTGTCCCGTCGGTAATATAAAAATCGACGAAAACGGCAAATTTAGCTTTGGCGGGGACTGCCTTATGTGTACGAGATGTTCCTTCAATTGCCCGACGGACGCCTTTGATATAGGTATTCTCAACGGGTGGCGCGTCAACGGTAAATACTCGTTTAAGCCTCCGCAAACGCCACAAAAGGACAAGCACGCTTGGTATTGCAAAAAGGCGTACGCGAGATACTTTGCAAACGCAAAGAAGAAAATCGAGCAAAATCAAACGCCGTTGACAAAAAATCTTGAAAATAATGCGGATTGTGTTGTACAATAATAAAAAAGATAAAAGGAAGAGGATATGAGAAAGATACTTATTGCCGAGGATAATAGCGAAATTTCCGATATGATGAAGAGCTACCTTCAAAGAGCGGGACACGACGTATATCAAGCCTACGACGGCGTGGAAACGTTGCAAAAGGTCAAGGACGTGAAGCCCGACCTCGTGCTCTTGGATATTATGATGCCCAAACTTGACGGTTTCACCGTGTGCGAAACGTTGCGCAAGACTACCAATATTCCAATCATCGTGGTGTCGGCAAAGGTCGCGGAAGAGGACAAAGTGCGTATGTTCGACCTCGGTGCGGACGACTATATCACCAAGCCGTTTTCTTTCAAAGAAATGGTGATGAGAGTGGGCGCGCAACTTCGCAGATATTACGAATTTAACGTCGTGCCGACGGGTGACAGACGTTACGGTGAATTGCTTATCTCACCGTCGAGATACGAGGCGCGCGTTGGTGAAGAGCCTCTTGCGCTCACGTCAAAGGAGTTCAAAATCCTCGACTATCTCACCGCTCACGAAAACCAAATTATGCCCAAACAAAAGATAATCGACGACGTGTGGGGCATTGACGAATATATAGACGAAAACACCGTTGCGGTGACGATTGCAAGGCTTCGCGACAAGCTCTCGAAGGTGGGAATAAACAACGTCGTTACCGTATGGGGACTCGGATATAAGTGGCAAGATTAACCGAGTAAGTTGCAAAAACGCACTTTTATGCGTGCAAAACGGACATATAAACTGTGAGTTATGAAAAGAAGTGAAATCGTAAAGATAGAAAGAACGCTTGCGCGTTTTCAAGACGGAGACTTGTATACGCGCGTAGATACGAGCGGTGTGGGAGAGTATCACGCAATTGCGGTGAGACTTGAAACGTTACGACTTTCTATGCTCAAAATCAAGGACGAGCAAGCACAAACGGAGAAGAGAACGAGCGTGTCAATATCTTCCGTCGCGCACGATATGAAGACGCCTCTTGCGATAATCTCGGGTTACGCCGAGTGTTTGTCGGACGGTCTCGACGACAAGGATTATCCCGCGTTGATTGCTCAAAAAGCCGAGCAAATGAACGAGATGGTCGTGGGTATGGTGGAAGCCGCAAGGAACGCAAAGAGCGACGGTGAAGAGCATAGAGTGCTTTACGACGCAAGGGTGCTTTTCGGCAATATCCTCGATAAGCAACGAGCACTCGTTGCCACGAAGAATATAAAACTCAAAGTTGGCAAAATTCCGCACGTCAATATCCGAGCGGACAAAACCAAAATCGAAAGCGTCGTGCAAAACCTCATCTCCAACGCCGTCAAGTATTCCAAAGAGAAGACGACTATTAAAGTGACGTTCAAGCGCAACGGCGGATTTTTGTGCTTTTGCGTGAAAGACGAGGGAATAGGCATTGCCAAAGAGAATATTCCGCTCGTGTTCGACCAATATTACAAGGAAGACGCCTCTCGTCCGAGCGGAGCGAGCCAAGGCGTGGGACTTTACGTGACCAAGTGCGTGGTGGACGACTACGGCGGAAGCATATCCGTAAAGAGCAAAAAGGGCAAAGGAAGCAAGTTCTTCGTCAAACTTCCCATTGAGCAAAGCATTGAAGATCGCAAGTCGTTTACGGCAAAATTCGACGGTTTGCCACTCGTGGTGAAGAGTCTTATTATGTTCGTATTCGGCATATTTTGGGGATGGATATATCGCTTTGCAAAGTATAGCGAAACGAAATATACCACCACTCTCATTGCGGGAATATTGTCTATCGCACTGTTTATTTTCGTGTGGCCGATAGATTATATAAGCATCTTCGTGTACGGAAAGCCCACGTTTTTGGCGGACTGAAAAGAGGTAAAAACGATTGCGTTTTTGCATTGAAAACGAGGAAGAAACGGTGGTTCTTTGCGCTTAAAGGTAAATGGAAACGGTTGCTTTTTGTGTTGAAAAACCAATAAAAAATATCGTGTTTTTTCGTTGAAAACGAAGAAAAATATTGCTATTTTGCGATAAAAAATAAAGAAAAACGATGCCGATATAGGCGTAGAAAAGTATAAATAAGCGGAACGATCGGGTATTGTCAATTGTAAAAATATGGACGACGGCGCACGAGGTGCGCGGTCGTTTTTTATAAAATCGATTGATTTTGTGCCACACGATACACGAAAAGTGTCCGCTTTTATTAAAAACTCTTTAATGAACGTTAAAATCAAAATGTATAAAAATTATAGTCGAAACACGCTCGAAATCGTATAAATTTATAAAAGCAATCGTCGCAAAAACGGGATAAAAAACGGTACTTTGCCAAAAGTGTGGAAAGCGCAGTTTTTGCAAGAACAAGCGTTTTACGGTGTAATTTTGAATGGATAAAGGCGGTTTTGCGATAAAAAGTTGCGGGCGTTGCGTAACGGTGTGGACGTGGTTTTTGCACGGTTTTGCGTGCCGAAAGGGCGCGAATTTTGGCGTTAAAAGGCGTTTTGATTGCGTATGCAACCGTATGCAAAAATTATAATTTATGCATAAAAATACAAGTTTGTAAATAAAAATCGAATTTTGTAAAAATTGTGTTTGACACTTATAAACGGGAGTAGTAAGATAATTTAGTATCAAAAAATATGCGCGTGCGTAAGTGCGTGTATATGTGAATGAAATTTATACAAAACGTATGCAAGAGGAAATATGAAACGAAAGGTATTGGTCGTAGCGTTGATAGTTGTTGCACTGGCAAGTTTGCTCGTGGCGTGCAACTCGTCCACCAACTACGACGGTATGACGAAAATTGTTTACGAATTGGAAGGCGGTTCGTATATGAACTGTGATTTGCCCGTGTTGCAATATTACGATTTCAAGGCAGGGACGAGCAATCTCATTTACGACCCGACCGTTCTTTCGCAAGAGACCGTGCAAAGAGAAGGCTACAAGTTTACGGGTTGGTTCAAAACCAAGACCGTTGACGGCAACGACGTGACTTACTCGGATAAATGGAATTTCGAGACGGACAAAGTCGGAACGGAAGGCGTCACGCTCTACGCGGGTTGGGAACTCAAAGTGAAATACGCTTACAACGTCTGCTACGTCGACGACAACGGCAACGTGAAAGTGCTCGGAACGTACAGCGTCAAAGCGGGTGAAGAGTTCAACGACAGAAAGAAATTTGCCAACAAGCGTACGGGTTACACCGCTTACGTATATCAAAACGGCAAAGTGCTCAACGGCGGATATTATCTCGACAAAGAGTTTACGCAACCGGTGGAAGGATACAAGCACCCCGGCGGAGACGAGAGCCTTACGATTAACGTTTACGCAAAGTACATCAAGGGTGAGTATTCCATAGTGCGCACCGCAAGCGAACTTACTCTTGCGAAGTCGAGCAATATCTATCTCGACGCCGACATCGATATGGGCGGAAAAGTGTTGTCATTCGATACGTACTCCAAGAGAACGTTTGAAGGAAACGGACACACAATTTCCAACTTCAAGCTCGCATACAACCTCAGCGACGCGGGCTTAGAAGCAAACTTCGACAACGACAGTAAAAACGCGATTTACGTGTGCTTGTTCAAAGAGATTGCAAACTCGACGATACAAAACGTGAATTTCAAGGGCGTGCAACTCGTAATAGAAGGTGAGTTCAGCAAGGCTCAGTACGTGTACGTCGCACCGCTTTGTATGAAAGCTACGGGCGCAACCGTGAAAAACGTGACCTTTGAATTGACTTATCAAATAGTCGGATTGCCTATCGGCAGTAGCACGACGTTTGAACTTTCAAGCGAGGGTTACAGACAAAAGGACGAGACGTCGAACTTTGAAGGCTTCGACATCACGATAAACGAAACTAAATAGTAAAAAACAAATTCGCAAAGAATTGAAGGAGATAGTAATGAAATCTAAAAAAGTCAAGACAATCGTAAGTCTCGCGCTAGTTGTCGTAACGGCACTCTCAAGTTTGATTGCGCTCGTTGCGTGCCACAAGGATCAAGAGACTTTCGACAACGAAAACGATCCGTTGGTCTTCTCGACGCAAGCGGTCGATAAGGTTTTCAACCCGTTCTTCTCGTCTACGGGCCCCGACAACAGCGTCGTGGGTATGACGCAAATCTCTATGCTTTCCAACGACAAGAGTGGAAACGTCGCTTACGGTGACGACGAAGCGGTCGTAGCAAAAGATTATCAATCCGTATACGAAGGCAACGACGACGAAGGTATCACGACGTATTACTTCGTGCTCAAAAACAACATCCGTTTCTCCAACGGCTCTTATCTTACGATTAAGGACGTGCTTTTCAACTACTACGTGTACCTCGATCCAGCATACACCGGATCAAGCACCATTTATTCGACGGATATCGTAGGTTTGAAAGCGTACCGCACTCAAAGCCAAGACGAGAACGAACAAGAGAACTTCAACGCGCAATTCAAGGTTGCGGCTGCGGGCAGAATCAGCGCACTCAAAACCGCTTGCAACGCAGTGTTTAAGGCTCACGACGACGCAGACGAAAGCGTTGAATTGATGACTTCTTATCTCGAAGAATACGCAGACGCAAACTCGGGCAACGAGCACGTCGTCGCGGACTTCAAGAAAGCGGTGGAATTGTTTGAAGAAGAACTTGCAAACGACTATTCAAACAACGTCGACTCCTACAAGGACATTTCCTTCAAGGATGAGGACGGCAATCTTTACAAAGATTTGTTCACCACCGACCAAGAAGCGTTCTTCTACAACGAAGGCTTGATCACGTGGAATAAGAAAGAAGCCAAATTGGAAGTGTTCAACGACGACTTGGCGGGCATCAAATCTTGGTCCGTACCCAGAGAGAATGAGAACGAAGAGCAAGCAAAGGAAAGAGCAAAACAACAAGCAATCGATATCGTGTTTGCAGAGAAGATGCCCAAAGACGTCGTGGAAATCGTGTCTTACTGGAATACTTCCGTAACCCTTTCCGAATTCCTTGAAAAACAAGCGATGGAAGAGTTTGCAAAGTCTCATACCAAGACCGTTGAGAACATATCCGGTATCAAGTTTGCAAACCACACCGAAAGCGTGGTTGTAAACGGCACGGAATACAGACCCGTCGAGTACGACGCAAACGGCAACGTCAAAGAAGGCTTCAACGAAGTGCTTTCTATCGCTATCAACGGCGTTGACCCCAAAGCAATCTGGAACTTCGCAATCGGTATCGCTCCGATGTATTACTACTCTACGCACAATTGGCACGGCAAGGATTATATCAATTCGTTCAACTACGAAAACGAATTCGGCGTTGAATTTATGTCTCAATCCTTTATGAACGAAGTCGTGAAAGACCCGAATAAGGTCGGCGTTCCGGTAGGTGCCGGCGCATATGCGGCAAGCAAATCCAGCGGTGGCATCGACAACGTTGCTTCCGGTGAATTCTACGACAAGGGCGTCATCTACTTCGAGAGAAACCCGTACTTCTGTATGGGCCCCGCAAAGATTAAGAAAGTGCGTTATCAAGTAGTCGGTTCAAACAACGTCACCACGACGCTTTACACGGGTGCGGTTGACTTTGCAGAACCCAACGCAAAACCCGAGACGATTGAAGAAATCAATAGCCACGAAGGTTACGCAAGCCAATCCGTCTCAACGCTCGGTTACGGCTATATCGGTATCAACGCCGGTAAAGTTCCGTCAATCAAGGTAAGACAAGCGATTATGCACGCAATCAACACGCAAGAGACCGTCGATTACTACAAGACGACCGCAAGCCCGATTTACCGTTCTATGTCTCGTTCGAGCTGGGCATATCCCGGATACAACAACGGTGAATACGGCACGGACGATCCGACTCCGTATTATCCGTACGTCGGCGATCCGGTGCCCGAAGACTTGTCCGTAGTCAACCCCGATTACAGAGAGTTCGTGCAAAACGAAGGACTTTCCGCGGGACAAAAGATGAGCGAAGAACAACAAAAGAGATTTATCACTTCTTTGGTTGAAAGCGCGGGCTACACCATCAACGCAGAAGGTATCTATCAAAACGGCAGCAACAAGCTCAAATACACGTTCACCATCGCGGGTGAAGAAACCGATCACCCCGCGTTCAACGCAATGTTGCACGCAAGAGAAGTGCTCAACGAATGCGGATTCCAAATCACCGTGACGACGGACTCCAACGCACTCAAAAAGTTGTCCACGGGTGACCTCACCGTATGGGCGGCAGCTTGGGGCTCTACGATCGATCCCGATATGTACCAAGTCTATCATAAGGAATCTACCGCAACTTCCGTACTCAACTGGGGCTATAAACAAATCCTCAACGACACGAGCGGAAAGTACGCAGTGGAACAAGAACTCATCGATCAATTGTCCGAACTTATCGAAAGCGCTCGTAAGACGGACGACAGAACGTCGAGAGCAAGAGATTACAGCGACGCACTCGATATCGTAATGCAACTCGCAATCGAACTTCCGACGTATCAAAGAAAAGACTTGTTTGCGTACAACACCAAGAAAATCGACGCAAGCACGTTTACTCCGGTCAGTGAACTCTCACCCTTCAAGGGATTGACAAGCGAACTTTGGAACGTATCGCTCGTTACTGCAAAATAAGCAATAAAGCAATGCGCTACGGCGCGAAAATACTATGAGGAAAAGCGCGATTTGAGGCAAATCGCCTCAAATGCGCGCGTGTATAAAGATGTTTAAGTATATCGTCAAAAGAATACTAATTTCCATAATAATATTGCTTGGCGTGTCCATCATCATCTACACGATGGTGAGATTGATGCCCAACGATTACGTGGATTTGAAGTATTCTCAACAACTTCAAGCCGGAACGGTTACTCAGGAAGACATCGCAAGGTTCAAGGAATTGTACGGAATCGGCGACTCGTCTTTCGAGGGCATAATGGGCGGATATTTTAAGTGGCTCGGCAATATGTGCAAGGGCGACTTGGGCGTATCGTTTAAGTACGAAAAACCCGTGGGACAAGTCATAAGCGAAAATATGTGGATTTCGTTTGCGATTGCGTTTATAGCGACGATTTTGCAATTCTTGATTGCAATTCCGCTCGGTATAACCAGCGCAACGCACCAATATTCCGCTCGCGACTACGTTACTACGGTACTTACGATGGTGGGGATTTCCTTGCCGACGTACTTCTTTGCGGCTATCGCAATCAAGATTTTCTCCGTCGACCTCGGAATTTTGCCTCCTAACGGACTTATCAACGCAAGTATGGACTACGCCAACGATTTTGCAGGTCAGATGGCAAAATTCGGCGATATGTTGCAACATATGGTATTGCCTATCTTCGTCAGCGTGTTCTTGTCCATCGGCGGTCTTATGAGATACACCAGAACCAACACTTTGGAAGTGCTCAACGCCGACTACATAAGAACGGCAAGAGCCAAGGGTTTGTCCGAAAAAACGGTAATCTACAAGCACGCTTTTAGAAATACGCTCATTCCGCTCGCAACTTTGCTTGCGGGAATTTTGCCGTCTTTGTTCGGCGGTATGATGATCACCGAGCAAGTGTTCGGCATCGACGGTATCGGCCGTCTTGCGTACCAGGCTTTGAAGGAAGGCGATATCCCGTTCGTTATGGGATACAATATGTTCCTCGCAATTTTGACCGTTATCGGCACGCTGTTGTCCGATATTATGTACTCGATAGTTGACCCGCGCGTCAAACTCAGCAAATAGTAGGTGAATTATGGAAGAAAAAGATTTGAAAAACATAAACATCGATGACGTTGCCTCTGACGTGCAAGACGCGACCGCTCTTGAAGAGCAATCCGCAGTGATCGAAAATACGACGGAAGCGGAAAACGCCGCGACGGTCGACGAGAAGCAAGAAAAAGAAGGCAAAGGCGATAAAGTCGAATACGTATACAAGGAAATGAGCCCTTTGAGAATGGTGGGAAGAAGATTTTTCCGCTCCAAACTCTCAATAGTCGGACTCGTTATGATAGTGTTCCTTATTCTGTTCTCTTTCCTCGGCCCCGTGATTTACGACAAGTGGGGTGAAGAAACGGTTGACAGAACGGAAGTTACCAACACCATAAGAAACTCTTACGACTGGGTTGACGAAAACGGTGAGACGATCACTATCAAGGAAGTGCTTCAACACAAGTCCGAAATCAACTCCTACGCAGATCCGTCCAAAGATCACCTTCTCGGCACTGACGATAAGGGTATGGACGTCTTCGTAAGACTTATGTACGGCGGTCGTATCTCCTTGACGATAGGATTTATCGTAGTAATACTCGAAACGTTGATAGGTATAATTCTCGGCGGTCTCGCGGGCTATTTCGGTGGCTGGGTTGATCAGTTGATTATGCGTATAGTGGATATATTCACGTGCGTGCCAACGCTTCCTATTTTGCTTATCGCGTCGGCTATGATCGACTCGTGGCAAGTGGACGCGGATACGAGAATTTACCTCTTGATGGCAATCATCACCATATTCAGTTGGAGCGGTGTCGCACGTCTCGTTAGAGGACAGATTTTGTCTTTGAGAGAGCAAGAATACATCACTGCGACGGAGGTTATGGGCTTGCCGACGTGGAGAAAAATCTTCGTACACCTCATACCCAACGTTATGCCTCAACTTATCGTATCGATGACGCTCGGTCTCGGCAGCGTTATCTTGTACGAGTCCACGTTGAGCTATTTGGGTCTCGGCGTTCAATTGCCGAAGGCTGCTTGGGGTACTATGATAGCAACGTCCAACGATCCGCAAGTTTTGAGCTACCATATGAATATGTGGTTGCCCGCGGGTATTATGATCGTTATCGCGGTGTTGGGCTTCAACTTCGTTGGTGACGGCTTGCGCGACGCAATGGACCCCAAAGCGAAAAAATAATTGACAGGTGGTTTTATGAAAATAGAAAAGAAGAAAAAAGCGTCAAATTATCTGTCAATACGCGACAGCAGAAAAATAATCAGATACAACATCAAAAAGATGAGGTATTACGAGGCGCAAAAGCGTAAAAAACGCGATAAGAGCGAGTATACGACCACTATGCGCGACGAAAACAACCTCATCGAGATTGATAATCTCAAAACTTGTTTCTTTACGGACACGGGCACGGTTATGTCGGTAAACGGCGTATCTTTCGAGATACCCAAGAACAAAATCGTGGGCGTCGTGGGTGAGTCCGGTTGCGGAAAGAGCGTAACGTCGCTCTCAATTATGCAACTGGTTCAAGCACCGCAAGGACAAGTGGTTGACGGTCAAATAAGATTCAACTCCGACGAGCTCGGCTACGACGAAGAGGGCAAAAAGATTGCTTACGACATCGCGAAAATGCCGACCAAAGAGATGTACAAGGTGCGCGGAAAAGACATCACGATGATTTTCCAAGAGCCGATGACCTCGCTCAACCCCGTCTTTACGATAGGATACCAACTTGACGAAGTGTCCTTCACGCACAATCCGTCCGTGAGCAAACAAGAAGCAAAAGCGGTGAGTATCGAGATGCTCAAAAAAGTAGGCATCGCGATGCCCGAAAGAGTGTACGCCTCGTACCCGCACGAGTTGTCGGGCGGTATGCGCCAGAGAGTTATGATTGCAATGGCTCTGGTCGGCGACCCCAAACTCATCATCGCGGACGAGCCGACCACGGCACTCGACGTCACCATTCAAGCGCAAATCCTCGAACTTTTGAAGGACTTGCAACGCAAAGAGGGCTGCTCCATTATGCTCATCACGCACGACCTCGGCGTTATTGCGGAGATGGCGGACGAAGTGGTGGTTATGTACGCGGGTAGGGTGATTGAAAAAGGCACGGCAAGCGAAATCTTCCACGACCCCAAACACCCCTACACGATCGGACTTCAAAAGAGCAAACCGCTCATCACGTCCCCGTCAAACGAACCGCTTTATTCAATACCCGGACAAGTCCCCAGCCCGATAAATTTGCCAAACACTTGCTATTTCAAGAACAGATGCGCAAAGTGTATCGGCGCGTGCGAAGGGGAATATCCGCCCGAAATCAAAATCAGCGACACTCACTACGTGTCGTGCTATCTGTACGAACAAAAGGAGGGCAATGAACAATGAGCGATATCCAAAAGAACGAATTGTTTGACGACGCTCAAAGCGAGAACGCAAGCGTCGAAAACGAGCAAACTGCCCTTCAAGACACGCAAGAGAATAAAGACGACATCATTTTGGAAGTGGACGACTTGCAAAAGCACTTCGTGCTTTCACGAACGTTGCTCGGCAAACCGACTTCCACTCTCAAAGCGGTCGACCACGTCAGTTTCAAACTCAAAAGAGGCACTACCATCGGTATCGTGGGTGAGTCCGGTTGCGGAAAAACCACGATGGGCAGAACTATCCTCAAACTGTACGATATCGACGGCGGAAAAGTGTACTACAACGGTGAAGATATCACCGATATCTCCAAAAAGAAGATGCGCGCGTTGAGAACTTCGATGCAACTTATCTTCCAAGACCCGTATTCCAGCCTCCCGCCGAGAATGACTATCGGCAGTATCATTTCCGAGGCGGTGAAAGTGCACAAAATCGTGCCGAAGGAAGAGGTTTCCTCGTACGTGCGCGACATAATGAAGAAGTGCGGATTGCAAGAGCAATATTACGACCGTTATCCGCACGAATTCTCGGGCGGTCAAAGACAACGTATCTGTATTGCAAGAGCGTTGGCGGTCAAGCCCGACCTCGTTATTTGCGACGAGCCCGTAAGCGCACTCGACGTGTCGGTACAAGCGCAAATCATCAATTTGCTCAAAGAATTGCAACAAACGATGAACCTCACCTACGTGTTCATCTCCCACGATTTGTCGGTGGTCAAGTACATAACGGACGAAATTATGGTTATGTACCTCGGCAATATGATGGAAAAGGGCGAAACGGACGAGTTGTTCAACAATCCGCTCCACCCGTACACGAAGGCGTTGTTCTCGGCAGTTCCCGTGCCCGATCCCGACGTGAAGAGCAAGAGAATTATTCTCGAAGGCGATATTCCGTCGCCCGCAAATCCGCCCAAGGGTTGCAAATTCCACACTCGTTGCTCGCAATGTATGAGCGCGTGCAAGATTATCGAGCCGAAGTATCACGAGGTTACGCCCGGACACTTCGTTGCTTGCCACCTCTACGACGAGGACATTATGAGCAGACAAGAGGAACTTGACAAAGCGTACGAGCACGTCAAAGAGATGGAAGAGCGTCAAAAAGAGATTGCGGAAGAATACGACGTAATCAAGAAAATCAAAGACGCTTTTGAGAAAATCCTCAAAAAGAAGAAAACGGAAACTTCCGAAGAGTCCGCACCCGTTGCAACCGACGAAATCAAAGAGGAAATCGGCGGTGAAAACGACTTTAAGGGCACGGATATCATTCAAAACCAAGAAGTGACGCACACGCTCGAAGACGGAAACGTCCAAAGCACAAACGACGCAAGCGACGATGAAGAAAGATAAAAAGAAAGTCAAAGTCATATACGTCGAAGACGACGGGCGCACGCTGTACAATATGGACGGCGTGAGACGTCAAAACGCCATTATTCCCGACAAAATAACCAATACCCGCCTTGAAAAAGAGAAAAACAAGGACAAGGAAGAGGCGCATCTCGAAAGGAAAGAACGGCGCGCGGCAATCAGAGCGGGGTATGCGACGTATCTGCCGATATTGTTCGGAGTGCTCGTGTGCTTTGCGGTGGTCGCAGTGGTGATGTACTTCTGGTTGAAGTAATATCGATAAATAATATATAGTAATAAAATTTTTAGGTATATATATGAAAAGGAAACTAATCAGCATTTGCCTAATGGTTGCGCTCATATCGCTGTCGGTGTTCACACTGGTGGCGTGCGGTGCAAACGCGGGCAACGTATCCGACGGTAATACGGAAGTTGCGATCTATCAAAACTTGCGCGTTTTCAACACGGGTTTGAAACTCACGCAAGAAGAGACGTTGGATCGCATCAAAGCCGATTACCTCAAAGAGAACAACGGCTATCTCGACACGGACGAAATCGTGGTTATGGTCTCGCTTGAAGGCAACGCCCTCATCGACGACTATATCGACGAGTATTCCGACGATTACGCAAGCGTTGCCGAGTACGCTGCAAGCGAGGTGGGCTCTAACAAGCGCATCTACTTGCAAGCACAACAAGAGGACGCTATAAGACGCCTTACGCAAAACGGCTTGATCGAGAGCGTAAAGTGCAGTTACGACACGGTTTTGAACGGTTTTGCCGCAACTATCAAGTACGGCAATTTGCGCGCGCTTGAAAATGCAAGCGGTGTTACGAGCGTCATAATCAGCGATACGTACAATCGTCCGCAATCCACGTCTTCGACGGGTGCTTCTTCAATCACCAACCTCGTCGACGTGTACGAAACGGGTATTTTCAACTCGTCCAGCGTGCCTTATACGGGCAAAAAGACGTCGGTTGCTATACTCGACAGCGGTTTTGATTGCTCTCACACGGTGTTCCAAAAAACTCTTGACGCAAACGAAGTGTCTTTCTCCAAAGAGGACATCAAGAGCGTTTTGGCACAAACCAACGCCGCAAAATACACGTCAGACATTGACGTAGACAAGGTTTACGTGTCCAGCAAAATTCCGTTTGCATACGACTACGCGGACAAAGATATCAACGTTTATCCGTACGACTCCGAGCACGGCACGCACGTTGCGGGTATTATCGGCGGTCAAGACGACGTTATCACGGGCGTTGCCGTTGATACGCAACTCGTGCTTATGAAGGTTTTCCCCGATTTGAGCACGGGCGGTAAGACGGAAGATATCTTACTTGCTTTGGAAGACGCGGTTTTGCTCAACGTCGACTGCATCAATATGTCGCTCGGCTCTTCTTGCGGTTTTTCCAGAGAAGTAGACGAAGTGAACGTAAACAGAATTTACGACAAGCTCAACGAAAGCGGTATCAGCGTTCTTACGGCAGCGAGCAACAGTTACAGTACGGGCTTCGGCGGTGAACAAGGCAACACCAATATGGTCACCAACCCCGACTCGGGCACGGTCGGCTCTCCGTCCACGTACGAAGCTTGCCTCTCCGTTGCGTCTATCAGCGGTACGAAGAGCAAATATATGGTCGGCAACGGCACGGACGTCATCTTCTTCAAAGAGTCCAACTCCATCACGGGTGACGAAAACGACTTCTTCAAAGAGCTCGGCGTAACCGACGAGGCGAGAGAGTTCGAGTACGTAACCGTCCCCGGTACGGGCGGAAAGACGAGCTATGCGGGACTTAACGTACAAGGCAAAATCGCACTCGTAAGACGTGGCGACAACACCTTTGAGGAAAAAGCGCGTTACGCAAAATCCGCGGGCGCGATTGCGTGTATCATTTACAACAACATCGACGGCGATATCTCTATGTCGATGGGCAAGAGCGACCATATTCCTACGATATCCATATCCAAGGACAACGGCTACAAACTTGCCGCAAAGAAGAGCGGAACGCTTACCATTGCTTACAGCAACCAAGCGGGGCCGTTTATGTCTGACTTTTCAAGCTGGGGTCCGACTCCGTCGCTTGAACTCAAACCCGAAATCACCGCACACGGCGGAAACATCAAGTCCGCAGTGCCCGGCAACAAATACGACGAATTGAGCGGTACGTCTATGGCAACGCCTAACCTTTGCGGTATCGTGGTGCTCATAAGACAATACCTCAAAGAGAAGTATCCCAACAAGAACTGGAAAGAAATCTCCGTCCTCACCAACCAAATGTTGATGTCTACGGCTACGATTGCTCTCAACGAAGAAGGCAATCCGTATTCTCCGCGTAAACAAGGCGCGGGTCTTGCCAGCCTCAAAAACCTCGTCGCGACGAGAGCGTATCTCACCGTCGACGCACAAGACGAAGAGGGCAATACGTACACCAAAGACCGCACCAAGATCGAACTCTTTGACGATCCTCAAAGAACGGGCTTGTACGAGATGTCTTTCAACGTCGTCAATATCTCGAACGACGTATTGACGTACGATTTGTCTCTCGTGGGTATGACGGAAAGCGTGTCTACCTCCGACGAAAAGCACGTTGCGGAAACTCCTCAAATCCTCGAAGGCGTAAAGAACTTCGAGATAGTCGAGGGCGGAACGCTTGACGGCAACAAACTCACTGTAGGCGCGGGCGCAACGGCAAAAGTGAAGGTGACGTACACTCTCACGAGCCAAGAAAAGAAACTTATCGAAAAACTCTTCCCGTACGGTATGTACGTCGAAGGATTTATAAAACTCAAACAAACGGGTGACGAAACGGAAGACGCAAAGAACGTCGACCTCAACGTGCCGTTCCTCGCTTTCTACGGTGATTGGACGGAAGCTCCGATGTTTGATAAAACCTACTACGAAGTGGAATCCGAAGCGCACGACAAGGCAATCGACGACGAAGACAAGCTCAAAGCCGATTACTACGCGACGACGCCTTACGGTTCGTACTTCTACAACTACATTATTCCTCTCGGAACGTATTTGTACGACGTCGATACCGACAAATACGACGAAATCCCCGCAACGGAAGACCATATCGCAATCTCCAATATCCTCGGTACGATTGACGGTATCTCGGTTGTATACGCGGGTCTTTTGAGAGGCGCAAAGACGATGACGTTCACCATAAAAGACAAAGCCACGGGCGAGGTCGTTTGGGAACACGTCGACTACAACGCAACCAAGTCCTATTCCTACGGCGGAAGTCCGTTGCCTTATTACGAGCAACTCAAATTCAAGTCTTTGGCAAACGGTCTCGTCAACAACGCAGAGTATACCTTTGAGATGAAAGGTGAGCTTGACTACGGTGACGGCGGTGCTGCAAAGAACGTCAGAAACAGCTTCGGCTTCGACTTCACGGCAGACGACGAAGCGCCCGTCATCAAGAGCGTTACGTACGAGAAAAAGTACGACCGTACTCTCAAAAAGGACAGATACTATATCAATATGGTTGTCTACGACAATCAATACGTGCAATCGATAACCCCGATTATCTTCACGTCGAGCAGTAGTTATACCTTCCTTACCAAGAATCCTATTCCCGTTTACAGCGAAAAGGGCCAGGACAACACGATAAGATTTGAAATAACCGACTATCTTAAAGATATCGGCAACGACGCGTTGATTACGAGTGCGCTTGCGTTCTCTATCGACGACTACGCGCTCAACTCCAACATCTTCCTTTGCCAACTCCCCGGCACGAAGGGTGACTTCAAATTCACCAAAGACGGCACGATGGACGGCGCGGACCTCATCATTTTGTCCGCTTACGAAGACGAAGTTATCGACCTCACGCAATATCTTGCAACGGGTGACGACAGCGTTGACGAAGACAAAGACTATTTGAAATACTTGAATTGGTCTTCTTCCAACGAAAACGTTCTCGAAGTGAAGAACGGTCTCGTCAAGTGCATTGCAGAAGGCAAAGCAACCGTAACGGTGAGAGAACAAATGGATCTCAACCAAGCGGTTATCATAATCAACGTCAAGAAGAGAGCGTCCTCCTCCGACGAAGAGACTGCGACTAAGAGTGCGACGGACGTGTTTGCCTCGACGAGCGATATATCCCTCCAATCGGTTGCGGACGACTACAACAAAGCGACGCTCAAAGAATTGAGATTTTCGTACTACGACACGTTGTTTGCATACTCTCGCGCGGCGCAAACCAGCGAGATAGGCAAGACGGGGGACAGAAGATTCGTTGCTTCCGCTTCGGATATCGGTATGTACCCCGGTGAGAAAATCAAACTCAACTACGACGTAGACCCGTGGTACGTGGCGGATAAATACGAGTTCGAGTACTCCTCAAACAACTCAAATATCGCGCAAGTCAACGAAAAGGGTGAAGTTACCGCACTCAAAGAAGGCACGGCAATCATCACGATAAAGCCGAAGAACTCCTACATTCAAGCGTCGGTTACGATAAGAGTCAAGAACGAATTCGTCATCGAAAACCGTGAACTCGTCGCGTATAAGGGACTTGGCGGAAACGTAATTATCCCCGACGACGAAGGCATTTTGTACATAGGCGCATTTGCGTTCTGCTTGTATGAAACGGACAACTCCGTGGAACTTGACGAGGACGATTACGACTCCAACAAAATCCCCGCTTCCAACACGAGCGTTACGAGCGTGGTTATCCCCAAAGGCGTTGAGGAAATCAAGAAATACGCCTTCTACAACTGCACGGGACTCAAATCGGTGACAATACCCGATTCGGTCAAATATATACGTGAATTTGCATTCTACGGTGATAAGAAACTCGAAACTATCAACGTCGTCAAAGAAGACGGCACGAAGGTTGAGGGCAACGACCTCACTCAAAGCAAAGTGGAAGTTATCGGTGCGTCCGCGTTTAAGAACTGCAAAACACTTGCAAGTATCAATCTCGCAAACGTTTTGAGTATCGGCGCAAACGCATTCGAGTACTGCACGTCTCTTACTAGCGCAAACCTCACGGCGTTGCGCAATACGGGCAAAGAAGCGTTTAAGGACTGCACGTCGCTTACGACCGTCGTGCTCGACAAATCGACGCAACTTTCCTACGCAATGTTTGCAAAGTCCGGACTTACGAGCGTGGATATCTACAATCAACGCACGTTTATCCCCGAATATTGCTTTGCAAGATGCGACAATCTCGAAAGAGTGACCATTCACAACGACTTGTTGTCGATAGGCAAAGGTGCGTTCAGCGATTGTCCCGCTCTTACGAGCGTTGAGTTCGGAAGCAGTATCGGAGTTATCGGAGAGCAAGCGTTCTACAACTCTTCGGCACTCGAAAACATCACGCTTCCCGATTGCGAAGTGCAAATCGACGCTTACGCGTTCTACAAGTGCAACGCGCTCAACAAAGTGACGTTTGGCGCAAATACCAAAATCAAACAAATCGAAGGCTTCGTGTTCAAAGACACCGCACTTTCCTCGTTTGAAGTGCCCGCGGGCAATGCGAACTACTCGGCGGAAGGCAACTATTTGCTCTCCAAAGACGGAAGTACCATCGTTTTGGCGGCGGTCGGCGTCGAATACGGAGATTTGGTTATAGACGCAAAATATACGGCTATCGCAAACAGTGCTTTTGCGGGCGTGAAAGTGAATACCGTAACGTTTGAAAGCAAAGACACGACAATCGGTGATTACGCCTTTGCGGGTTGCGACACTCTCACCAAAGTTACGTTTGCTCCCGAAACGGGCGCAACGGTTGGCAAGAGAGCGTTTGCGGCGTGCGCGTCTCTCAAAGAGGCCGTCAACCTCGGCAAGGTGACGAGCATCGGAGAATACGCTTTCGTAAACACCGCGATTGCGACGGTATCTATCGGTGAAAACACGGTAGTGGGTGAGGGTGCGTTCCTCAATTCGAGCGTGGAAACGGTTACGCTCGGCGCAAACGTAACGCTCAACCTCGGCGTGTTCCAAAACTGCGTACGCCTCGGTGTCGTGAATATGCCCGAGGGCGGAAACGTCCATATCGGACAAGGCTGTTTTGCAAACGATACCAGACTTCACACCATCGACCTCTCCAAGACGGACGACACCATCGAAAGAGAAGCGTTCTACGGTTGCACCTCGCTTATGAGAGCAAATCTTGCAAACGTAAAGAACGTGGGTGATTACGCCTTTGCGGACTGCGCGGGACTTTCCGAAGTCTACGTGCCTATCGTAGAGGTTATCGGGGCTTGCGCGTTCGGTCGTTACAGCCAATTCGGATCTGCTCCGTGCTTCACGACTATCGAATTGCCGTCTACGCTCAAAGAAATCGGGGAAATGGCGTTCCTCTTCAACTCAAAGCTTGAAAGTATCGACATTCCGTCTTCCGTGACCAAGGTCGGTAGCTACGCGTTTGCGTACTGCACGTCTCTTGCGTCGGCACAACTTCCCGAAAATATGACGGAGATTGCGGACTATATGTTCGGCGGTTGCGAATCGCTTGCGACGGTCAACCTCGAAAACGTTACCAAGATAGGTCAATACGCGTTTACGCTTGCTCCTTTGTCTAGCGTGGATATCGCAAAAGTCACGTCTATCGGTGAAGGTGCGTTTGCTCAAACGGGTCTTACGAGAACTATCAACGCTGACAAGCTCGAAAGCATCGGCAACTACGCGTTCCAAGCAACCAATATCGTTGCTTTCAACGCTCCGAAGCTCAAAACCATCGGAAATTCCGCGTTTGAAAGATCCGCAATGCTTGCGTCGTTCACGTTCTCGTCCGATCTCGAAAGCGTGGGCAAGGGCGCGTTCTACGGTTGCACGTCGTTGAGAAGCTTCGGTCGCTATACGAGCGGTCAAAACGTGACTTCCGCAGACGGCAAGATAAACGATTACGCACTCTTGAACGGCGGTGCGCTCTACGTAAAACTCGCGTCGGGCAAATACGAACTCAAAGCAGTTCCAGGCGGTGCGTACAAGAGAGAACTCGTGGTTATGGACGGCACGGTGCGCATTGACGATTATGCGGGCAACGCAAACGTCAACGTCACCTCAATCGTGCTTCCCGACGGTCTCAAACGTATCGGTCAATACGCGTTCTACGGATATACCGCACTGAAAAGCGTTGAATTCAAGTCCGTCGTAGCTCCCGCAATGGAAAACTGCTACAACAAGGACGCAACGCTCACGTCAAACGACCCCGGATACGAATTGCTCCACGATCAATTCGATATCTTCAACTATGAACTTGCGTATTTCAACTTCATCGACTTGCTCGGAAAGAAAAATCCCATTTCTATGATTTTGCCTTCCAACGCAAAGGTTGAAGGATACGACTCACTCGTATACCTCGTGTACTTCGGCAAGGTCGAAGACGCGCTCAGAAGCGACTACGAGGCAATGGAAAAGAGCTTGATCGAGTTCTACGATTACGCAAAACAAGTGGCTGCGCTTCAAAACGTAACCCTCGTAAACGAACAACTCGTCAGCAACGCGCTTACGGCGTACAATTCCGTAACGCAAGACCCGACGAAGTACGGCTACGACAAGGCAGAGTGGGATGATCTCGTCAAAGCGGTTCAAGACGCAAAGACGACGATCAGAAATCTCAAATTTGCCAACGCAAGCGAGAAAGTCAAAGCGGTTCAAGCACTCATCGACGCATTGCCCGACACGTTCAGCGTGGGAGCAATCGACGCCGTTAAGAACGTTATCGAGCAAATGGACGCGTTGCAAGCAAGCGACAGAGCAATCCTCGATACGACCAAACTCGACGCGTTCAGAGCTTCGTACAACGAGTATCGCAACACGATAACCGAACAAGTTACGCCGCTCAAAGACGCAACGGACAATATCGGCTTTGCAATCGCGTTTGCATCTACTCTCGCCCTTGCGGGATTGGCGTTCGTTATCAAACGCACGATTATATAATAGGAGGATGAAAAGATGAAAAAGACCAAGTTTATATTGTTGACGTCGGTAATCCTCGTCCTCGTATTTGCACTCTGCGCTTGCGATTTCGTAATAAAAGATTTCGCAAAGTACAGTGAGGCAATGACAAAATCTATGGACAGCGTGACCTCGGTTAATTCGCATATCACTATGCACGACCAAGGCGTGCTCGTCTACGAGTATCAAAGAAATATGGCAATCGACGGCAATAACGCCACTATTACGACGGTTGAAAAGACGCTCAATTCGAGCTTCCAACTTGCCGAAACCACCAACACCGAGCAAAAATCGGGCGTTGACAGAGCGCAATTGTTGCCGATATCCCTTTCCCAATACAGTGCAAACGACTTGAAGATGGAATCCGATAGGTTGTCTTGCACCGTAAGTGCGGAAGACTTCGCAAGCGTTATGAAACTCGGCTCTTACGAGATTGGCGGAAACGCAAATATCACGTGCGAGTTCGAGAAAAAGACGCTTACGAAAATCACTTGTGAGTTCGATACGAAAGACGGCAAACACGTTCAAATCGTACACGAATTCAACTATTGAGAAGGAGAGTGCGTATGAAAAAGTTTAATTACGTATTGGCAATAGTACTTATTGTCGTGTGCGCGCTCACGACGCTTATTGCGTGCGACGATAAGGACGGAGACAATCCGTCAACTCCTACGACGCTCGCAACTCCGCAAAACGTCGAAATGTCCGACGCGGGCGTTATCACTTGGACGGCGGTGCAAAACGCAACGTCCTACGTGGTGGTGCTCAACGGAAACGAGTTCGAGACGACGAACACGTCCTATCAAGTGGCGCAAAGCTTGCTCGTAAACGACATTCGTTACAGCGTATACGCAAAGGCAAACGGTTACAATAACTCCGCAAATAGCGAAGAAGGCTTCTTCAAAGGCAAAGGCGTTACGCCCAAACCGCAAGACGTGAAAGTCAGTATCTCCAAAACCGCGGAAATCAACAGCGGAAAGAGCGTAACTTACAAGGCGTATATCGACGGCGTAGAGGCAAAAGAAGGCGAAATTTCGTGGTCGATTTCAAAAGGCAAAGAGTACGCTACCATTGACGCCAACGGCAAAGTCACCGCAGTTGAAGTTACGAGCGACAAGGAGATCACAATCGTTGCAAGAAGCACCAAAAACACCGCTTGCTATGCGGAAAGAACGGTCGTTATCTCTGCAAGAACGGATCTTACCGCGGATATGCTCTCCGCGCTCAATCACGCGAAAATCGGCTTCGAGGGCTACGACAGCATCGACCTTTTCAAGACGGATATGTTCCATACGTTCGTAAGAACGGTTACGTTGCCCATTAGAACGGCAATGGACGGCAACAACTGGTATGCGGAATACGAAGATTCTTCTTCGGGCATCAAGACGGGCTTGTACTATAAGAACGTCGACGGCAAAGCAAACCAAGTGAGCGTAAGCTTTATGAACGAAGAGCAACCCGTTCCTATGATTGACGAAAACGACCAAATAGTGTCTTGGGAAGACGCGGGATTGTACAACAGCCTTACGAGCCTTTCGATTGACGACTTCGAGTTTGACGAAACGTTGTGGCGTTGGATGTACAAGAATAGCGGTGATACGCTTTCAAAACGCCTCGTCTCTTCCGCAACTCCTTACGACTTTGACGTCAAGCAATGGGGACTTATCATCGACGAAGGCGAGATAGTGGCAATCTACGCTCAAAGCAAAGACGACTATCAAATCGTCGAAGGATATATGGCGGTGCAAGAACTTTACGTTGCAATCAACACCAGCGACAGCGTTGAAGTGCCGACGATAAACAAGTTCACGCACGACGAGCAATACGACGAGTTGTTTGACAGATTGCAAACCGCAATCGACAATATGCGCGCGCTTGACAGCTATACGCTTGACTTCTACGAGATGACGAGCTCGCAATACGGAACGAGCTACAAGGGCTTCGTCGAGACCGTTACCAACGATCTTTGCTACTTCCATCCGTACAACGTGAAGTACGATAATAGTCAAAACGAAATTCGTACTTACGAAGACAACGCATCTTACGGCTATAAGAAGATAAGCGACAATCTCTACAACGCGTACAGCGAGAATACCAAAGTAGAAGAGAGTGACCCCACGACGTACAGAGCGACTCGCGCCTACAACAAGACCTTTGATAAGGCAAGACCGAGCTTCGAGTTCTCTTCCGAGATATTTACCTCTTACGCATACGACGAAGACGAAAATACTTATACGTATTACGTCAACGAGGCAATGTGCGGTGTGGCTTCGACGTTCTACTACGGCGTCGGCAACGATATCAATCTTTACGGTATCTTTGCAACAAAGGGAATGTTGATCAATACGACGTTTACTCCGTTCGTAGTGGTCAAAGACGGTTATATCACCGAGTCTTGCTTCTACTTCTACCTCGGCTCTATGTTCGGCGTGGTGTCCATTCAATACTCGGATTTCAACACCGCAACCGTTCCCGAAGGCGTAAACGTGAGCTTCGATACGAGACAAGTTCCCACCTCTTGGGATCAATTGACGATAATCAAGCGTGATGAGGAATCCTCTTCGACGGAAAACGACACGGAAGTCAACGCACTCGATTATCTCAAAGAATTCCTCGGCAAAGACAACGCGGGTGAAATACTTCCGTTCTTCGGTGAAGTGCTCGGTGACTCTTACGGTTTCGGTATGATGCTCACAAAAGTGCCCGGCGGAAGCAAAACCGCAAAGAACGCTTTGTGCTTGTACTACGACGTACCGCTTGACGTGGACTATACCATCAATTCCTCGCTCAACGCGGTGAGAGAATTCCTCAAAGAGAAAGGTTTCGTCCGCAACAAATACGACGAGTATCACGACGAGGCAAACGGAATTTGGGTAGCACCGATAGATCAAAGCCTTGACTTTGTCATCTACGTGTGGAAAGACTAACGAAAATCGACGCGGAAGCGGGGAGCAACGCTCCTCGCCCACGCAAGATTATAAATTGGACAAAAAATAAAATTTTATAAAGGAGAACAAAAAATGGAAACGCGCAAAAGAATGAAAAAGAGTGTAATCACTCTCGTTTGCGTACTTTTGCTTGCAAGTATGGTCCTTACGCTCGTGGCGTGCGACGATAAAGAAGACGGCAACGTGCCGACTATCAATATCGTTACGTCCGTTGCAGAGGGATCGGTTGTAAACAAAGGCGACAAGATCACGTTCGTGGTTGCCGTGTCAGACAATAGTCCGTACGACGTTACGGTAAACAATACCGACGTGGCAAGCGTCAGCGGCAATACGCTTTACGTCAACAGTGAAGCATCGCAAGATCTCGATCTCAATTTGATCGTATCGATCAAGCGTTTGCCCAACGTTAAGAAGGTGGTCACGTTCAAGATGAAAGCACCCGTCGTACTTCCTACCTTGACCGTAACGGCAAGCAAACCCGAAAAGACCAGACTCGAAAAGGACGACACGGTTACCATCAACGCGGTATCTTCCGACGGTAGCGACGTAGTGCTCGGCGTAAGCAACGAGAATCTCGCAAAAATCGAAGGCAACGTCGTTACGATTATCGCAGAACCTACGCACGAAGAGTCCTTGACGATCACCGCTTCTCTCAAAGATTATCCGTCCGTACTCGTCGCAAGACAATACTACGTAAAAGCACCGACGGTCGACGGTCAAGTTACCGGTGCAAACGGCAACGTTTTGACGACTGCCGCAATCAACGCATTGGGCAACAAGAGTATCACCGTCAACGGCGTCGTAACGGACTACTTCGTTGACGCAAGCGACGGATCTACCACCGCAACCGAATACATCACCAAAGTATTGATGGAAGAAGGTAAGTGGTACGGTGAATGGTATGCAACGCCGGAAGAAGGCAAACAAGCGTCCGTCATTACCGACAGCTTCGTAGCAACGGATGAAGCAAATTACATCGGTGAAGGCGGCGTCGTCGGTCGCGGTGTGCAAAGAGTGTTCATCGACAAGAACAACCAAGTTAGCAAGAAACTTCAAACGGGTTCGTTGAGCGTGCCTTATTTGTGGGACGAGCAACATTATTGGAACCATATCCAAGAGTTTGCAACCAACATATCCAAAAAGTTCGTTTACAGACCCGACGAGGACGTGTTCGAATACGTGTGGAAGACATACACGGATGAAGGTGCGGAAGTCGTTGAAGACGAATACGATTATTATTTGATGACGTATCTCTCTTACAGCTTCACACCGATGCTCGACGATACTCTCGAAAACGTTTACTTCAAGATGGAAAACGGTGAAATCACCAAAGTCCTTGCAAAGACCGCGGAACAAACCGGTTCCAACAAGAACAGAGCGTATACGGAAATCGTCTTCACGTTCGACAACGTGGGCACGACGGTCGTTCCCAATCCTCAACCTTACGAAAGCGACGCAAGAAACGAAGCACTCGCAACTGCTCTTGCAAAAATGAAGAACGCAACGAGCTACACCTTCGAGACGGCTGAAATTACGACTCAAGCACCAGTGAGCGATTCAAGCGATTACGAACTTTCCGCTTCTACGTCCGCGGCTGCTTCTACGTCAGCAACGTCGTTCCCCGCAAGAGGATCGTCGGGTACGGAAGGTCTTAAAGGCCGTATCACCCAAGACGCAATCTTGCTCACGAGAACGGGTAAGTATAGCTATACGATGGACGGTGATTTGCCTTACCACTTCGAATATACCGGCTACAAGAACAATACCGACGGCACGTACGATTACTTCGAGTACAACTTCTCGACGAGACAACTCGAAGGCAAACAAAAGAACAACGGCACTATTGCAAGCGCGGGTATAATCCCGGGTTGGGATATCTCTCCGGACGTCTTCAAGTTTGCGGGTAGCAGTACCGACGCAGATAACAAGACCGTGACCAAGTATGTGCTCCGCAACTCGCAAATCATCGAAGGCGCAGCAAAAGAAGTTTGTATGCACTCCGACGTAAATCAAACGGTTGCTTCTTCGCAAGTATCGTTCACGATCACCGTTGACAGCGACGGCAACGTCGTGGATACCACCTTCCCGTACGCATATTCGAGCTATGCAGGATACTGCAAGACGACGTACAGCAAAGTCAACGCAACTCAATTCACCGACGAGTTCGACGGATACGTTCAAAGAACCTTCAAGGAATGGTCCGACCTCAAAACCGTTAAGTACTACTTCAAACACACGTCCGATTTGAAGCAATACGAGTGCTACAACGGCAAAGCGGAAGGAAACAACCAATACCACTACTATCCCGACAAATGCACGCACATTGCGTCTCTTGACGTCGTTATCGACAACGTATTCGGCGCAAACGCAAGCGTGTTCCCGAAAGTAAGCGATTTCAGAAGAATATTCGAAGACAATATCTACCTTGCGGGCGATACCAACGATATTCTCGGCTTCTTCGATTACAATACGGAAGAACTTGCTGACGGCACTGAAAAATACACCGATTTCGTAACTTGGGTTGCAAAAGCACCGAAACAGTATCTTGACGAGAACGGCGCGTTGTACGGCGACGGCTTCAATAGTTTCTTTACGCAATTGAATTCCGTTATGGTAGGCCTCGGCTACACCTACAACAGCGGTGTTTCCGATCTTACGGGCGGATCTTCGGGCACTGTCGACAAGAAAGCAGTGTACTCCGTAGAAGGCAAACTCACGATCGTATTCACGCTTGCACGTAACGCTCGCGTTGACGTCGACGTGTTCAACTACGGCGATTACAAAATCGCATAACGGGCAAAACGCCTAAAATCGACGTATAGTCGATAAAAACAAACAGATAATGTCGGAGTCGATATTATGAAAAGAAAATTACTGATAATCGTTGCTTTAATATTGATATTGACTGCTTTGACATTCGCAGGCTGTGACAAAGGGGGCGGGAGTAATCCCACCCCCGACGTCCCGCCGACGCCGACTCCGCAAGAGGTTGTCAAAGTAGTAGCAAAGCAAGAAAGCGTTTCTATCCACGAAAAAGAGTTCGCGGATTTTAACTATACCTCGCTTTTCATTATTACGGTTGACGACAAACAAGTGCTTATTCAACAAGCCTATCTCGATTTGAGCCATCTTCCTCAAAACGTAGGAGAGGAAGGCTACGTCGTATGCGAATACAAGGGGGAAAGCGCAAGATGCGATATTACGATTACGCCCATCGTGTACGATTTGACTCTTTCGGCAACCGAGATAAGCATAACCCAACTTCAAGTTGACGACGGATACGATTATCTTGCTCTCTTCCACGCAACGGAAGACGGCGAGACGAGACAAATCACCGCCGATATGGTGCAAAACGGCGTCAAGCGCGAGGTGGGTGATTATACGTGCAGCGTAACCTATCACGGCATCACTAAGACGTTGACCGTACACGTTACGGAAGCGCACAGAGTGGAAGTGGTCAATTCGTATAGACTTCTCGGGCTTCAAATTGAGCAACTTGAAGATCTTGACGTTACGACGCTTTTCTCCGTCTATCTCGACGGTGAAACGGTAAAGGTTACCCAAGATATGATTGACGCAAGCGCGCTCGAAAACGCGCAAGTGGGACAAGAATACGACGTCGTGCTTACTTACGTTTATAAGGACGCACGCGCGAGCTCCACTGCGAAAATCAAAATCGTTCCGCCCAAAGAGGTCGTCGTAAACGCACGCAACGCCGTGATTTTCCCAAACGGCGGAAATCTCGATTTGAGAACTCTGTTCACGATAAAGGAAGGGGACGAGTACGTGACCGTAACGAGCGATATGATTACGGGCAGTATCGACTATTCCGTCGTCGGAAGCAACGAGATTACCTTGACCTATAAAGGCAAAAGCGCAACCGCAATCGTCGAAGTGAGACGCGGTGTCGTTATCACTTTGCCGAAGGGTGACACGATTGCAGTCAAGAAAGGCACTAATAAAACCGAATATAATTTCGCAAACGACGTCGCAGTGTCCGTCAACGGCACGAGATTTACGTTTGTGACTTACGGTGACAGCACCGCATATCATATTGACACTACCAACGTGGATTTCTCGACGGCAGGTATCTATACCGCAACCGTGAGTATCCCGTATACGGATAGTAGCAAAACGACCACTTACACGACGGCAACTATCAACTACGTCGTGAAAGAAACCACTTACGAATTGTCAGTGCTCGAAAGCGAGGTCTTGCTTGCGCAAGGCACGACGTCTTACAGCTTGGCAAAGAATATCTCCGTCAAAGTCAACGGCGTGACCAAAGTCGTAGTGTTCGACAAATCCGTTGCGGAAAGCGACTTTTTGACGGTTTACGCAAAACTCCTCACGAACCCGATCGATTTCGACCTCGTCGGCACGCAACACGTCAAAATGGAAGTGTACGCGGGCGGTATGGACGAAGAGCCCGAAATCGTGGAATTTGACGTGAGAATAAAGTCCAACGTCAAAGTAACGGCGTACGGCAAAGTCGTTTTCGTAGGCAAAACCGTTTATACGCTCGATTTGTTCTCCGTCAAGGACGGTGACAAGGACGTCAAAGTGACCGCCGATATGCTCGAAGGCAAAGTGGACACTTATACTCCCGGGGTATATTCCGTCAAAATCGATTATCTCGGAGTGGAAGCAACGGCAAAAGTCGTGGTGCTTTCCGACGATATCGTAGGCACGTACAAGACGAATATGACCACTATACCGAGCGAAGTAAGCAAAGATTACGGCTCTTGGGAAGAGGACGACGGCTGGGGCGACTACGGCGACAGCGACCTTGACGACGACGATGTGAAACCCGTTGTTCCGCTCAAAGATATGACCATAAGCGCGGACGGTACTATCGTCGTAAACGGCACTACCGCACAAGTGGTTGACGGCATTGACCAATCCACGATAATAATAGCGCTCGGAAGCGCAAACTACACGCTTTACTTCAACGACGGCATCGTGGTGCTCAATCCCGACAATAGCAATAGGCTTTCGTTTACGGATTCCAGACGTCCGCTTGTGTATTTCAGCAAAGCGATTTGGGATTTGAAATCGAGAGTGGTGGTCAACAGCAGTTCCAACTACGTCTTGTCGACGACGAACACCGCTTATTCCATCGATACGTTCAAAATCGAGAACAAGCAAACGGGACAAACGAGTTGGTACGGACTTTATACGAGACTCGTCAGCAGAAACTCCGCCGACACGATTTACAACGTAAGCTGGGGCGAGGCAAGTTATCCCGACGATTTCGTACCCAAAGCAAACGCAACGTCCGTATTGACTTACGGCGGTCAACAATACGAGATCTATATGTCCACATCCGTCACGGCAAAAATTCAAACGACGGAGCAAGCGCAAAAGTACAGCGGTACTTACAAAGGCTCTATCGACGGTGACGACAGCGCAAGACTTCAGGTGGACGCGGCGGGCAATTATAAATTGACGCTCAACGGAAAGACGTTGTTCAACGCAAGCAAGATGGAGATTTCAAGTATGGTCAACGGCGGTATAAACACCGACGACGATATCTTGTACTTGTACGACTATAAAGCGTCGTTCTATTCTTATAAAATAATAGTAAACAACGAAAATAAAACCTTTGAAGTGGTCAAAAAGGACGGCTTGTTCGGCTACTACGAGTTTGACGGCAGATTTATCTTCCTCGACGGCTACGGCAAAGGCTTTGCAAAACTCGACAAGACGGGTTACACGCACGTAAAAGTCGAATACGAGAAAAACGCAAACGAAGTTACGTTGAGATTTATCGACGCGCCGTACGATTACGAGTACGGACAAGAAGCAACGTTCGTCGTATCGACGTTCGGCAACGTTTTGAGCGTCAAGTACGTGGAAGGCGACAAATTCGCGGGAGCGGACTTCGTCAACAGTCATATCGAGAGCGGTGCAATCGTAACGATAGGTCAAACGACTTTCGACAGAGGCACGAGCACCCAAGTGAACGCAGATATACTCAACTCTATCAAAATCGTCACAAAGCAAGGTACGCTTACCGATGCGGAAAAGAAGAAATGCGTCGATTTGAGCTCTGTCGTAGTTAATAGGGCGGGGTTCTACGTTTTGCCGATAACTCTCGACCTCAACGGCGAAAGCGTAACGGCATATTATTCCATTCAGGTTATTGCATCTATCGACGGCGCAAATAAGACGTTCAAAGCCGAATACGGCAACGGATTGATAAACAATTCGATTTCGCTCAATATAGACAATTTCAGTCAACTCACGCTCGTTTGCGGAGGCGTTACGTACAAAGGCTTCGTGAGTGCGTCGGACACCGAGTTCTATTCAAGAGCGTACGATTCAAACGGCAACGTGCTTGACGTTCAAGGCGGTTGGCTTACGGACGGTATCGTGTTCGTGAGAGCGTCGGGTGCGGTCATCGTCAACGAGTACTTCGCAAAAGGCGCTGTCAGCACTGTGGGTGAAAACGGCGCGGTGTTGAGAAAGATGGAATACGACGGAGAAATCACGTATTTGTATTCGGCGTCGGCGGCGTCTCCGATGGAGATTATCTCCGCTATCCAAACGCTTGAAGGCAACGGTACGGATAACGGCGCAATCGTCAAATTCTCTGCCAACGGCAAAGAAATCATTGCCAAAATCGTGCAATGGGGCAGTGTGTCGGGCGGATTGCTTATAAACGACGGATATAGAGGTACGTACACGTGCGCGGGACAAGATGATCTCGTCATCGACGGCTTCGGCAACTTGTCAATCGGCACGGAAAAGGGCACGTACACTTTCAACGCAAACGGTTCGTTGCTCGTAAAGACGAGCACGGATATGTTCGTGCTTGACGTAAACGTCGTGGGCGGCACTTACAACCAGAGCAGTATCAAACTCGACGCGTCGCTCGTGAGAGGCAAGACGTTCAGTGCGGAATATTACTTCGTATGTCCGAGTGACGAAACGAGCAGATATTTGGCGGAAACGCAGTTTATATTCTTGGCGGACGGCAAAGTGTCGGTGATTTCCACCTCCACGGAGCACGACTCGGGTGAAGACCAATGCCCGCAAGATACGTATAAACCGTCGTTTGCCTCAAAGAACGGATTGCTCGGTGAATATCAAGTGGTCGGCAACACGGTGAAAGTGACCGTCGGCGGAGCAACGTTCACGTTTACGATAAGCGACGTATCGCTTGCGGACACGCTGGTTTGCACCTCGACGACGCTGGATCAAAGCACCAGCCAAGGCGCGTTCAAAGTCGGTGAAAAATTTTCCGTATAATAAAATAAAAAAATCGATAGTCAAAAAATTGACAAATAGTCGATTTGGACTTAAAATATTTGCATAATACGGCAAAAAATCGCAAAAAGTGCATAAAAATGCGCTTTTTGAATGAGATTTGCATAATTTGTGAGGAAAAACTGAATAAATAATCGCTTTGATGTGCGCACACGAGGTACGGGTGCGCACATCGTAGTATCAAATAGCGATAAAAGTTGGCAAAAAAGTCACTTTTTTTACACAAATTCGCCCGAGGAAAACTCGACGTGGCGACAATCAAATTGTATCAACTGATAGCATTATATAAAGGAGAAACGACAATGAAGCGAAACAAAATTATGTTTGTGATTGCAATCGTTGCGATATTGGCGGTTTTGTTCGTTGCTTGTGACGAGGGTACTCAACCCGAACACACTCATACATACGGAGCGTGGACAATCACAACTGCACCGACGGAAGACACCGCGGGTTCGGCAACGAGAGCGTGCGCTTGCGGAGACGTACAAACTACGACCGTCGCAAAATTGAGCGACGCGTCGGTGTGGACTGTCAGCGTAAGCCAAGACGCAACACACGAAACGGCAGGTTTTAAGGCGTATAAGTCGGCAGATTTCGGCACGATTACCGTGACTGTGCCCAAGGGTGAGCACGCATACGGCGCGTGGGAAATCTCCAAAGAGCCTACCGAGACCGAAACGGGTATTGCAAGAAGATTTTGCGCTTGCGGACACTACGAAGAGGTTGCTCTTGCGGTGTTGACCAACACCACCGTTTGGACCAAGACTACGGAAGGCGCAACGCACCAAACTCCCGGCAAAGAGATCTATACGTCCGAATACGGCGTAGTGACGATCGTCACGGACGCAATCCAACACGTTTACGGTGAATGGACGTCCAACGGCAACGGCACACATTCTCGCGTATGCTCTTGCGGAGACAAACAAACGGAAAACTGCGTGTACAATCAACAAGTCGCAGCACCCGCATTCCTCAAATCTGCAGCAACTTGCACGAGCAAAGCAGTGTATTACGTAAGCTGCGTTTGCGGAGCGCACGGTGAAGCAACGTTTGAAAGCGGTACGGCACTCGGACACGACTATACTAACTTCCAAGTGGTTTCCGAACCTACTTGCACGGAACCGGGTCAAGTAGTTGCGGACTGCACGAGATGCGATCAAAAATACGACGGAGCAATCGCGGCACTCGGACACGATTTCACGGGTGAATGCGTTCCTTACGTCGAAGACATCAGCTACGGTGACGACGACGAGGGCGGTACGTCCTACGACGGAAGCGAATATCACGTGCATCAATGCACGCGTTGTGACGCGGTTGACGCTGCACACAAAGAGGAACACGCCTTTGGTGAGGCTGTGTATTCACTTTCTCTCGTCCAAGGCACGACGAATATGTACAACGTAAACGCAACCTACACTTGCTCTGTTTGCGGTTATAAGAAATACGACACGGACGAATTCAACAGATACATCGGACAAGACGAGACATCTTGGACGAAGGGTGAAGAAGTCAAAGCGGACTATAATCAACCCGGTTATGTTGAATATACTTTCAATTCCACCGGCAAGACCATTAGAATCGCAACGCCTCAACTCGTTGCACCTTACGTTGGCACGTCTTACTATTCGATCATCGTCAGAACGGGTGAAAACGGCGGAGCAGTTTTGCCGTACGCACCTGCCGACACTAATATCACGTTTGACGCAAACGGCAACGGCACGGGCACGACTTACCCCGTAAGAGGTGAAAACACCGTTCGTATCGTTGACGCTGAAACGGGCGCACTCACTTATACGAGAGTCGACGGCAATTCAACTTCCAACGAAACAGGTTATATCGACCTTGAAAACGGTGTTATTGTACGCACCTCACAAGGTTCTTACGACAACCTCGTTTTGATGATCCCGACCTCGATGACCGTTGCTACAAGCGACGTAACCGGTTCTACGTGGACGGACTCTATGGCGTTGGCATACAACGCAAAGTGCAACCTCAACGAAACGCACACCTTCAACGCATTCGTATATGACGGCAACGTCTACTTCGGCGCAAAATACGTCGATATGGACGGAAAAGAAGTTGTTGCGGGCGCTTGCTCTGAAGCATCTTACGTCAAAGTGCTTGACGTAGAAGGCAACAAAGTCCAAGCGTTTGCACAAAAGAACGGCGGTCTCAGAGTTACCGACGGCAAAGAAGGCACTTATACGAGCGCAGACAACACCCTCAAACTTGACGGTGTCGGCGGTTTCGTATTGAACGGAAAGAGCGGTATCTACACCGTGGCGGCAGAAGGCGCAAGCTACGGCTACGACGCATACGTCGGTGCTGACGTTGCAACCGCAACCGAATATTATCAAATCACCCTCGGTGAAAACAACTCTTGCACGGTGGTCAAACCCGAAGCAACGTTGAGATTTAGAGGCGACGGAGTTGAAGGCATTGAAAGCATCACTGCAAACCTCAACGTCGTCGTTACGCTCCCGACTCCCACTAGAGAAGGCTACGTATTCAACGGCTGGAAACTTAACGATGAAGGCGAAGCGGTTACGACTTTCGTAGCAACGGTTGAAGGCGAAGATTATGCATTTGAGGCACAATGGTCCAGACAAACCACCGTTACCGTAAAAGACCTCAAAGACGAAGACAAAGCACAATACGGCACTGTTTACGTCGGCGTCGGCAATCCGTACGTTACGGCACTTCCCGCATACGATGAAAACACGTATAGAGACGGTTATAAGTTCGCCGGTTGGTACCTTGACGTGAACAAAGACAACGTCATTGACGACGAGCACGATTTGCCTCTCGGTGACACCGATACGGCAGCAACCGAAGGCGCAGATTATGTGATCTTTGCAGTATGGTCTTGGGTTGGCAACGTTGAATTCGTTGAACAATCCAAATATGCTTGGGAGTACGTCGCGGAAACGAATAGTTGGAGAAGCACCAACTGGCACGTCACTTGCAGTTCCGGTAGCAGAACGAATTCCGTTATGGAAATCAAGTGGACGAGCGGTGTTGCAGTCGTCGAATTCGATTACTGGGTAACGGGTGAACAAGGCTACGACTTCTTGACCATCTATTATTACGATGCGACCGGTGCGAGAAAGACGATAGAAACAAAAGGTTCTGACATAGTACAAAGCGAAGCAAAACACGTCGTTGCTATTTTGTCCGCAGAAGGTCAATCCGTTTATTTGTCTTACTCAAAAGACAGTAGCGGCAATGGCGGTTCAGATGAAGAAGACAGAGCGTTTGCAGTAAATCTTACCATCAACGGTGTTGCCGTGGTGGCACAATCTCCGCTCAACAAGAATGCGGGTACTTACACGTCGGAAGGTGCGGAAGATATCAAGGTTTCCGCGGGTGGCACCGTCACAATCAACGGAAACACCTATTTGACCTCCAACGTAAGTGAAAACGTAATCGGCGTTACGGTTGACGGCGTCTACAAAGAGTACACGCTCAATACTGCCGCAAAGACCTACACGGTTGTAGAACCCAAGGTCACGGTTGCATACAACTACAACGGACACGGAGATAACACCTCCGCACAAGTCGGAAAATACAGCAATCAAACTCTCTCTACGGAAGTTCCGACTGCTGACGGATTCGTATTCCGCGGTTGGTACACCGACGAGGCACTTACCAAGAAGGCAAGCGCAACGTTCGTCGCAAGCGCAGATATCACCTTCTATGCAAAATGGGATGCTGCTATCACGCTTACGTATAACTACCTCAACGACGACGCAAATGCAGACGTCGTAGTAAATCTCTACGCAAACGACGTTGTCAAGACGATCCAAGCGGTTGACTTCGATTGGGAAGGCAAAAAGTTTGCTGGTTGGTTCACCAAAGACGGTAGCGTAGACGGTGATTGGGGCAGTGAGTTCAAAGCAAACACCGCTTTGACCGAAAGCACTACGGTTTATGCAAAATGGGTTGCACCGCATCTTATGATGGGCTCTTATAAGGGTTACAACGTGTACGGCAACGTAACGGCAAGCTCAAGCACGCTTACCGTTGATATGTTCGGCACCGGCATTTCCGATTATAATGCAGAAACCGGATACTTCAATTTCAGTGGCAAGTATGCATATTACGACGCAACGCTCAAAATGATCGTTCGTGGCGGAAAATATGCAGATAAGTCGTTCGGTACAGACGTGTACTACTACTTCTTGGCGGACAGCGTATCTGTCACGAAGAGTGATATCGTCTCTTGGAACGATAACAAGTCAAGACTTATCCCGTTCGTCATTGGTGGCGCAGAGAACGCAACTATCGTCTTTATCAACGATAAGGAAGTTTATGCGGGCGCAGAGTGGACGGCAGTCGACGAAAAAGGCGCTGGTGTTTCCGGTCTTGCAAACGTTGCAAGCAAAGCAAAATACTTGACCGTATCTTGTGGCGAAAAGGTTTACGAATACGGCAAGAAATCCGGTAGCTTCGTTGCTCTTGACGGATATAAAGGTACTTACACTTCCGGCGATTATAACGTAACGCTTGACGGCCTCGGTAATATCACCGGCGTGCTCGAAGGTACTTACACCAAGGCGGCAGACGCTGGTTATACCTTTGACGTCAAGACCACCAACAATCAATCGTACAAGCTCACTGTCAACAAAGAAGACAACACTTGCACGTATACTACCAACACCGTTAAGTTCACGTACGTCAATGACAAAAAAGCCATTGAAGAAGAACATCCTTACGTAGGAATTCAATATACGCTTCCGAGCGGTGATGCAGTAAAAGTGGACGGCTATATCTTCCGTGGTTGGTATACCGACGCTCAATTCAGCGGTAATGCAGTTGCCAAAGTTACGCCTAGCGTTGACGCAACTTATTATGCAAAATACGACGCGGCAGTCACGCTCACGTTCGATTACAGCGGATACGAGTATGAGAGCGGAAAGAGCACTCTCGCGGTTTCCGGCAAGTACGTCAACGACACGCTTGGCAACGTCATTCCGACCGTCGCTTCCGACGTAAGATACAACGGCAAAGTCTTTGCAGGTTGGTTCTTCAAGGAAGGCGAGAACTGGGGCGAACAAGTAACTTCAAGCACCAAGCTTACCGAAAACGTGACTATCTATGCAAGATGGATTGATCCGGCTGCGGCAACCGGAACGTACAAAGGCTTTGAAATCTACACAGGTTGGTCGAAAACCAAAACGAAATCTGACTTTGATACGGCATTGACAATCAATGCAGACGGCAAATTCACCGGTAAAGTGTCCGGAACGCTGTCCGTTGAAGATCGTCAAAAGGTCAACGGTGCAGTGTCGTTTGGCAGATACGGATTTGTCAACGTCGCAGAGAACATCGTATTGTTTGCTTTTAATAGCTCAGATAAGGATACTTGGGCAAAAGACCTCTATATCGTTTTCAAAGACTATGACGGTATTTCAAAAGTTGCGTTCTCTGCTACCAACACCAACGACAAGCTCGTTGCGTGGGTGACGATAACGTACGCCAACGGAACGACAAAGAACCACTTCATCTATAACGATGCGATGAATGCAAACGTCATTTGGAAGTCCGGCACAAGCGAAGTAAGCGCAACCGA
Source organism: Christensenella sp. UBA7571 (assembly GCA_002476605.1). Lineage (GTDB taxonomy): Bacteria > Bacillota > Clostridia > Christensenellales > CAG-917 > CAG-475. The sequence goes on along the minus strand of DLLD01000011.1, from coordinate 23,790 downwards.
TTGCTCTGCAACCGATACGCTCGTGATGTATGACTCCACCGGCAAGGCATTCCTCAAGAAGAGCGGAAGCACATATCTCACCGGAGACGGTAAAGAAGGCTCTTACAACAACGTTGACGTATTCGGAGAAATCATTCTCGACGGTTACGGCACTGTTACGGTGGGCGGACAAAGCGTAGCTTACACGCTCAACGAAGACAAGACGCAAGCAACGTTCGCTCTTAACAATCAAATGAGAGTCATAGCACTTGGCAACGGTACGTATACTCTTGCTCTTGACGGTTATCAAGGCACTTACACGCTTCCCGACGAGTCCACTCTTGCTCTTGACGGTTATGGCGTAGTAACGGGTACGAACAAGACTTACGTCGTAAGTGGTACGGCAATCACGATTTACGATGGAGAGAACTCGTCCTTGTATGTTATCGACGGTAAGACGTTGCTTGGAAAGAGCAAATTTGCAGGATTGACGTTTACAAAAGATTCTGTAAACTATATCACATTTGATGACGGTGTAGGTATCTCCGGTAAGATGATTTGCGGAAATTCTGTTTGGTCCGTTACGTTTACGGGTGAGTATAATGCCGATACGAAAGTGTTGACACTTACCGTTGTATCAGAAGTAGGTACCGGTGCAAAGACCGGTCAAAAGATTACATTTACAGTGTCTGACGGCAAACTCGTGTTGAACGAGGAGAAGCCTTTCCAATATGTAGATGTTACCAAAGGCTATACTTACACAAATGCTTCTTTTACTGCCTAATCTCACTTGGCGCATAGCGTCGTGAAAACAAAATCAAAAACACCTTCGAGCAATCGGAGGTGTTTTTGCGTGTTTGTGAGGAAATTTTGGGGTGTGTGCGGAGGTGTGCGGCTAACGCCTAGATTGCCACGTCGCAATATTCATTGCGCCTCGCAATGACGTAAGGAGAAATTAAAATCGGGTGTGGGTGTCCCACCGACCGTCATTCCGAGGGAACGAAGTGACCGTGGGAATCCAGCGTAGCGAATATTGAATATTCCACAACTCGCACGAAGTGCGAATATCACTTTTGGCATTAGCCAAAAATATCACTTGCCTTAGGCAAATATCACTGTCGCGCGAGCGACAATATCACTCACACGAAGTGTGAATATCACTCATTACTTATTAGTGCTGATTTTTGCTAGGTTTTTCCCACAAATTGTTTCTTTCGGGGTGGAATATCGCGCCCAATATGCGTTGTTTGGCAAACGGAATATCCTTGCAGATGTCTTTGATGAGGTTTTTCATATATTCGCGTTGCGATTCGTGGTTCATCGGGCAAGGATTGTTGACGATGGGCAAGCCGAGGCGCGCGACGGTGGATTTGATGTCGTACTCCTCGATATAGATAAACGGACGGATAAGGGTTATGCCCGATTTGTCCATATAGGCGGTGGGGGCAAAGCAAGAGAAGCGTCCTTCGTACAAGAGCGACAAGAGCATCGTTTCGGCAACGTCGTCGGCGTTGTGCCCGAGGGCAAGCTTTCCGCCACCGAGGCGGATTATCTCGTTGTTGAGTGCGCCTCTGCGCATTTTGGCGCAAAGGGAGCAAGGATTTTGCTCTTTGCGTGCCTCGAATATGATTTCACCGATATCCGTCTTTATGAGGTGGTGTTTGACGCCGAGGCTGTCGCAGTAGGCAATAAGGGCGTCCATTTCCTCTCGTTTGGTCTCTTTAAGCCCCATATCCACGGTTATGGCTTCTAGGTCGTAGTGCTCGGGAGAGAAGCGTCTATACGCCGCAAGCGCGCTCAAAAGCAAGGTGCTGTCCTTTCCGCCCGACAAGCCCACGAATATTTTGTCGCCGTCGTGGATCATATCGTAATCTTGCACGGCTCTGCGCATTGCACTCAATATTTTTTGCATAAAAATTTACCGTCCGCAAATATAATTTATTCGACAAAATTATACTTAAAGGCGTGGCAAATGGCAAGCGTAATAAGCCAAATCGCCTTGACATAATTTGCGCAATACCATATACTTTGTATGAGCAACGAGGCGTAATAAAACTATGATAGAAGACCTTATCCAACAAATTAGCCAAGCCATCGGCAACCCCTATCTGACGCTGTACGTCATCTCAATTATTCCTATCGTGGAGTTGAGAGGGGCGATTTTGACGATGCCGTATATGTTCCCAAACGGAACTATACAAGAGTTCTTGCTTGGTATGCTTTGTTGTATCGCGGGTTCGACGACGGTCATTCTTCCGCTTATCTTGCTCACGAGACCGCTTTTGCGCAAGCTTCGTCGCTCCAAGTGGTTCTCCAAAATCGGCAGACGTATGGAAAGCAATCTCGCGGATAGGGCGGAGAGCGCGTACAGTGAGGAAGAGTATCAAAAAAACGCTTCCAAGCACAAAAAACCTATGTCCAAGGACGCCAAAAAGTTTTGGGGACTGTTCACCTTCGTTGCAATTCCGCTTCCTATGACGGGCGCGTGGACGGGCTCGTGCATAGGTAGTTTCCTCGATTTCCCCGTGTGGAAAGCGTCGCTCGCGGTGTTTTTGGGCAATATCGTGGCGGGTTCTATACTCACGAGCATTGCGTACTTCCTCCCGCAAGAGTACAATAATCTCTTCCTTTACGGGTTCGTTATCCTTGCAATCGCGCTTGCAGTGTCGCTGTACTTCGTAAGAAGCAAACGCGCCGAAAAGAAGCGTGAAACAGAGCTTGAAAAGTACAAGACCAAGAGTGAATACGAGCTTGCCGTGCTCAAAAAAGAGGCGGACGAGGACGGAAAAGTGCTCGTCAAGAAGGAATATATCGACGAAAACGGCGACAAACACATCGTCATCGGCCACGACGAAAAACGCAACAAAAACATCGTCGACAAGGACGACGTTATATAATCCGCAATCTCAAAACGCAACCGAATTTTTATATAAACGGTTGTGTTTTTTTATACGAGGTTGTATAATGTACGCGAAATAAAATTTTGGGAGGCACAACAATGCCATTAGTTACTACAACCGAAATGTTCAAAAAAGCATACGCAGGCGGTTACGCAATCGGTGCTTTCAACGTCAACAATATGGAAATTATCCAAGGTATCGTCGAAGCCGCTACCGAAGAGCAAGCTCCGCTTATTCTTCAAGTATCCTCCGGCGCAAGAAAATACGCAAACACGACTTACCTCACCAAGATGGTTGAGGCAGCCGTCGAAACCAGCGGTCTTCCTATCTGCTTGCACCTCGATCACGGCGACAGCTTCGCACTCTGCAAAGACTGCGTTGACCACGGCTTTACTTCCGTTATGATTGACGCAAGCTCTCATCCGTTTGCAGAAAATATCAGCATCACCAAGCAAGTTGTCGAATACGCACACGATCACGGCGTAGTCGTCGAGGCAGAACTTGGAAAACTCGCTGGCATCGAAGACGCAGTCAACGTTGCTGCAAAAGACGCTCAATTCACCGATCCCGACCAAGTTGAAGAATTCGTCAACAAGACCGGCGTAGATTCTCTCGCAATCGCAATCGGTACGTCTCACGGCGCATACAAGTTCAAAGGTCAACCTCAACTTCGTTTCGACATCCTCGAAGAAGTCAGCAAGCGTTTGCCCGGATTCCCCATCGTTTTGCACGGTGCTTCGTCCGTCCCGCAAGACCTCGTCAAGATCATCAACCAATACGGTGGCAGTATGCCCGGCGCACAAGGCGTTCCCGAAGATATGCTCCGTAAAGCAGCTTCTATGGCAGTCTGCAAGATCAACATCGACTCCGACCTCCGTCTTGCTTGCACCGCCGCAATCCGCGAGCACTTTGCTCTCAATCCTTCTCACTTCGATCCTCGTCAATATCTCGGACCGGCAAGAGAGGCAGTGAAGCAAGTTGTAAAGCATAAGATTGTGGACGTCCTTGGTTGCGACCACAAAGCGTAAAAGTCCGCCAAACAGCGATTAACTTTGTCAGCACCCCGAGTTTCGCAAATCACGTACGATCAGTACGTTGGGTTTGCGCTCCTCGGGGTGCTTTCGCGTTACTCATCTGTTTGGCGAACTTTTACAAGTTATAAAATAAAAAATAACACACAAATCCTTTCAAAAAAGGCGTTTTAGCAATCTAAAACACCTTTTTTTACAATTTACAATTACCAAATCAAAAAACACGTTAAAAGGGCGCACGGCCAAGCAAATAGTCCGTGCTTACTTCAAAAAAGTCTGCCAATTTGCAAAGCATTACCACGTCGGGAAGTCTGTCTCCCGTTTCGTACTTTGCTATGGTCGAACAATCGACGCCCAACGCTTTTGCAAGCGTGGCTTGCGACAACCCTTTTTCCTTTCGCAATTCCGTAATCCGCATACGCAAAAATTTTACAGTTTGTACGTTTGTGTCTGCTCTCATAATTGACATTATGACATTTTGCCAGTATAATTGTTTTGTTACTGGCAATTTGCCAGTGGTGTACATAAACATTTAAGGTATGTAGGAGGGGTATATATGAAGAAGGCAAGAATATTGCTTATATTCGTTTTGATTATGCTTGTGGCAGCGATATTTGTTGCTTGCGGTGAAAAGCCGGGGCAAACGGATAATTGGGAGCATCAACACGAATTTATTGAAGGACAAGCGGGGCAGTATCTCAAAACGGCTGCGACTTGCGAAGAACCTGCCGTGTATTATAAACATTGTTCGATATGCGGAACGCTGGGTGAAGAGTACGTTTTCGGCACTGCGTCGGGACATCACGGAGGACAAGCGACTTGTTTGAAGCCCGCGGTATGCCAAGTATGCTCGAAGGAATACGGAGAGGCACTCGGACACGATTACGACGACGGCGTGGTAACGACGGAGGCAACTTGCACCGAAAACGGCATATTGACCAAAACTTGCAGAAGATGCGGTGACACTCAAACTTATCCTATACCCGCGTCTCACAAGGGCAATTGGTATATAACCGCCGAACCTCGTTGTTTCGACAAAGGTGAAAGACAGCGTATATGCACCGTTTGCGACTCCATCGAAACGGAAGAATTGCCCGCAATCGGTCATCACGATTTGAAAGAAGCCACTTGCGAAGAGGGCAGAAAATGCTCCAAGTGCCACTACGTCGAGGGCACGGGCACGGGACACGTGTTCAGCGAATGGGCGTCGGCTGCCGGTGAAGAAGCAACTTGCACGCAAGCGGGAAGAGAGTCCAGACGTTGCCTCGTTTGCGGAAAGACGCAAGAGAGAACTACGTCCAAACTTGCTCACACGGGCAATTGGGTTACAACGCAAGAACCTACTTGCACACAAACGGGCTCTGCATCTCGCGATTGCACGGTTTGCGGAAACCACGAAACGAAAACTATTTCCGCAACGGGACATAAGGGCACTTGGAGCGTCCAAACCGCCGCCACGTGTACGTCAAACGGTCTCGAAGTTATGTATTGCGACGTTTGCAACGCAAGACAAACGAGAACGCTTTACGGCTCGCATCGTTATTCCGAATGGGTGACGGAGACGGAAGCGACTTGCACTTCTACGGGCTTGAAAGTAAGAATTTGCGAAGAGTGCGGAAGAAGAGATACCTATACTATATCCAAGAAAAGCCATACGGGCGAGTGGACGGTCGTAACGCCCGCAACTTGCACTGAAAACGGTGTAAAACGCCAAGTTTGCGATAATTGCGGACAAACGACCAACGGCACTATATACAGCCTCGGACACGATTTGCAAGGCGGAACTTGCACGACTGCCGCAAAATGTTCCAGATGCGACTACGAAGCACCGATAAAAGGTCACGTTTACGGTGAAGAAATGCTCGTTGAAGACCCCGATTGCGCAAGAAAAGGATATTCTCAAAAGACTTGTGACAAGTGCGGACACGTCGAAATCACTTACACAGACCCCGTCGGACACGACTACGGTGAGTGGACGGTGCGCGTTGCGGCAACTTGCTTGGAAGAGGGCAGAGAAAGACGCGTTTGCGCCGTTTGCAATCACGCGGAAGACAGAATAGTCGACACTCTCGGGCACGACCTCGGAGAATGGCATTTCGACGTCGAACCTACTTGCACTCAAAAAGGCGTAGGTTATAGAGTTTGTAACAGATGCAACGTTTCCTTCCCCGGTGAAGCGGACGCTCTCGGTCACGATTTCGGTGAAGATACGTGTTTCTACGACACAGCTTGCGCAAGGTGTGGAGTCGTGGAATCCCATCCCCACGTTTATGGTGATAACGGATGCGACAATTGCGGGATTGAATATACAACCGCAACCTATACGTTGTCAAGAGACGGAAGTTACTATATCGCAACCGATTTGAAAACAAATTCGGACGGAATCGTGTTTTTGCCTTCATTGTATAAGGGCAAATCTATAGAAATAATTAATGGGGTTTACAATAGAGACAGTATAAAAGTCGTGATTTTGCCACAAGGTGTAAAACAGATAGGTCAGAGCGCATTCGAATCTTGTGTAAATTTGACATACATATATATTCCGGACAGCGTTACGCTTTTGGGTGGCGGCGCATTTTCAATGTGTAGCCGTTTGACGAGTGTAAAAATTCCAAATGGTGTGACATATATCGACACTTCAACATTCTATAACTGTAAAAGCTTGAAAAACGTCACAATTCCATACGGCGTGACAAGCATTGGGGATTCTGCATTTTCTTTTTGTGAAAGTTTGACAGAGATTTTGATTCCCAATAGCGTGGTAAGTATAGAAAGATCGGCATTCTATGGTTGTGGCGGACTTAAAAATATCACTATTTCAGATAGTGTAGCAACTATAGGAGATTACGCTTTCTACGATTGCGAAGGTTTGACGAGTATCGTTTTCCTCGGCACGAAGGAACAATGGGAAGCAGTCTATAAAGGATCGGATTGGAATCCGCGCAACGTAGAAGTAATATTTAACAATTAACCGAAAATCATCGCGATTTTACGAAAGGCACGCAGTTTTGCGTGTCTTTCTTTTTGGACGAATAGTTGCATTACACCGCGCGCTTTTGCGCTCGTTGCATTATTCGATAAAAATTTCCTCTAATAATACTTGCATATTTTGCATAATAATTGTAAAATAATTGCGGTTGGATAATCCGACTAATTTTTGGAATACACCTTTATGGAGGAATTTATAATGGCAAACGTAAAAGTCGCTATCAACGGTTTTGGTCGTATCGGTCGTCTCGCTTTCAGACAAATGTTTGGTGCAGACGGTTATGAAATCGTCGCTATCAACGATTTGACAAGCCCCAAAATGCTTGCTCATCTCTTGAAGTACGATTCGACGCAAGGCAACTATGCAAATTCTCACACGGTTGAGAGTTGTGAAGCAGTTCTCAACGAGGACGGCACTATCAAAGAAGACGGTTACATCGTCGTCGACGGCAAAAAGATCACCATCTACGCAAAAGCAAAAGCAGCAGAACTTCCTTGGGGAGAACTCGGCGTTGACGTAGTTTTGGAATGCACGGGCTTCTACACCTCAAAGGCAAAAGCACAAGCACACATCGACGCTGGCGCACGCAAAGTCGTCATCTCCGCACCCGCAGGCAACGACCTTCCCACAATCGTTTACAACGTAAACCACACCACGCTCAAAGCAACGGACAACATCATCTCCGCAGCAAGCTGCACCACCAACTGCCTCGCTCCTATGGCAAAGGCTCTCAACGATTATGCACCGATTATGAGCGGTATTATGACCACGGTTCACGCATACACTGGCGACCAAATGCCTCTTGACGGACCGCAAAGAAAGGGCGATCTCCGTCGTTCTCGCGCGGCTGCAATCAACATCGTTCCCAACAGCACCGGCGCTGCAAAAGCAATCGGTCTCGTTATCCCCGAACTCAACGGCAAGCTCATCGGTTCTGCACAACGCGTTCCGACCCCGACCGGTTCTACCACGATCCTCGTCGCAGTCGTCAAAGGTCAAGCAACCGTTGAAGGCATCAACGCAGCTATGAAGGCGGCAGCAACCGAGTCCTTCGGTTACAACACCGACCAAATCGTTTCTTCCGATATCATCGGCAGCCGTTTCGGTTCTATCTTCGACGCAACTCAAACTATGGTTGCTCCTATGGAAGACGGCAACACCCAAGTTCAAGTGGTTGCTTGGTACGACAACGAGAACAGCTACACTTCTCAAATGGTACGTACTATCAAGTACTTCTCCGAACTCAAATAAAAACTGCGCTAAACAGCGAATAACTTTGTCAGCACCCCGAGTTGTGCAAATCACGTACGAAAGTACGTTGGGTTTGCGCCCCTCGGGGTGCTTTCGCGTTCTTCATCTGTTTATCGCAGTTTTTACGAGTAAAGTTTTTTATTTTTCTACCGCACAGCCAATCTTTTGCTATCAGTCTTGCAAGAATAAAAACTCTCGCCACAGTTTCGCAAGATTGTCTGTTTGGTGCTCGCTTCGCTCGCGTTGGGTTTGCGCCCCTCGGGGTGCTTGACGCGATTGACTTCGTAGCAATCGCTATTAAACGCGTTCTTCATCTGTTTATCGCAGTTTTTATGAAACGATATTTATGTTTTATCCTTTCATACTTTTGTATTAAAAAATATATATTAGTATTTGCCAAGTCAGTGGTTTGGTGTTAGAATATATCCATAAAAACTCACGGATTTTTCCGTATTTGGAGGAAATATGAACGTATTTACAAAAATCGGTTGCCGCATTTTCCAACAAACTATGCGCGTTGCAATGTTTTTCCTTCCTTGGAATCAATGCAAAAAGACGCTTTCGGGCCCGGGAAGCATTTCCGAACTTCCCAAATTCCTTAAAGATCAAGGCTTCAAGAGCGTACTTATCGTCACCGATGGTTTCTTGTTTTCAAACGGCAAAGCCGATCCTATTATGAAAGCTTGCCAAGAGCAAGGTATGAAGAGCTGCTGCTATCACGACGTCGTTCCCAATCCCACCATTCAAAACATCGAAGAAGGTCTCAAAATGTACAACGAGAACGGTTGTGACGTTATCGTAGCACTCGGCGGTGGCAGTGCAATGGACTGCGCAAAGGGTATCGGCGCAAGAGTTGCTTGCCCCAAGAAGAGCGTTCCTCAAATGAAGGGCGTGCTCAAAATTATGATCACGGGACACAAACTTCCTCCGCTCGTTGCAATTCCTACCACGTCCGGTACGGGCAGTGAAGCGACGCTTGCCGCAGTCATTTCCAACCCCGAAACGCACGAGAAATACCCCATCAACGACCCGTTCCTCATTCCGAGATACGTCGTTATGGATCCGGAACTCACAAAGTCCCTTCCTCCGCATCTCACTTCAACCACCGGTATGGACGCACTCACTCACGCGGTAGAGGCGTACATCGGCGGAGAGAACACCAGACAAACCAAGAGAGAGGCAATCGAGGCAGTGCAACTTATCCACAAATACCTCAAACAAGCCTACGATCACGGTGACGATCTCGAAGCACGCGTCGAAATGCAAAAGGCAGCTTACCTTGCCGGTAAAGCGTTCACTCGTGCATACGTCGGATACGTACACGCAGTCGCTCACACGCTCGGCGGTGAGTACGGTGTGCCTCACGGTCTTGCAAACGCAGTCATTTTGCCGCACGTTTTGAGAGCATACGGCAAGTCCGCTCACAAGAAACTCGCTCAACTTGCAGACTGCATCGGCATCAAGGGCGCAAACAACGCAGAAAAAGCAAACAACTTCATTCAATGGATTGACGATATGAACGCCGCGATGAACATTCCCACCAAGATTATGTCTCGCGACGGCGGAAAACTCATCGAAGAGGAGCGTTTGCCACGTATGATCGATCACGCATACGCAGAGGCAAATCCGCTTTATCCGTGCCCGCAAGTTTGGGGCAAGAAGGAAATCGAGAAGATTTACCGCGAAATTATGTAATTTTTGAGGTTGCCCTCGCGGGCAATCGCAATTCTTACGCATAGAGTCAAACCCTGTCTGCCGTGGGTGCAATCTTGCATTATCGGCATACGGGGTTTTTCGCACTCAAAAACGAAAAATAAAGGATACGACCTTTTATGTTGTTCGGGAAATATATAAACAAATACTACCTCAAATACAGTTGGCTGTTTTTGATCGGGATCGTAGGGCTCGTCGCCGTTGACGTGTTCCAACTTTTCATACCCGAATATCTCGGCAAACTCGTAGATATGTTTGACGGCAGTGCGATAGACAAAGCGGCGCTAAAAGAGATAATTCTCGGAGTAATCGTCGTTGCGCTCGTTATGTTTTTCGGACGCATTATGTGGAGACTATCCATATTCAACGCCTCTCAACGCATAGAGGCGGACTTGCGCCACAATATGTTCCTCAAAGCCGAGAGACTTTCTCAACGCTACTATCACGAGAACAAAGTGGGCACGGTTATGGCGTGGTTCACCACCGACCTCGAAACGATTGAAGAATTTTTCGGTTGGGGTTCGGTTATGCTCGTCGACGCAATGTTCCTCTCGGTGCTTGCGCTTTACAAGATGTTTGCGCTCGACTGGGTGCTGTCGTGCATACTTTTGCTTCCGCTTATCCTCATAGTGGTGTGGGGTATGCTCGTTGAGAAGTTTATGGCACTCAAATGGGAGCAACGCCAAACGGAGTTTGACAAACTTTACGATTTCTCGCAAGAGAGTTTTACGGGCATACGCGTTATCAAGGCTTTCGTCAAGGAAACGCAACAACTTCACGCCTTTGCAAAAATCGCAAAACGCAACAAAGACGCCAATATCGAGCTCGTCAAAGTGTCGGTAATATTCGACGCAATCATTCAAATCATCATCTCAGCCATTATGGCGCTTATTTTGGGGCTTGGCGGATATTTCGTGTACAAATACTCGGTTGGCGCGCCGGTCGTCATATTCGGGCATACGGTGGATATGAGCGCGGGAGGACTTATCACGTTCGTAGGCTATTTCGACACTCTCGTATGGCCGATGATTGCGCTCGGACAAGTGGTATCTATGCGTTCGCGCTCCAAAGCGTCCTTAAAGCGCGTCACCAACTTCCTCGACCAAGAAGAAGAGATACACAGTCCCGAAAACGCCTACGTGCTCCAAGACGTCAAGGGAGACGTCACTTTCAACGACTTTTCCTTTGCTTATCCCAATACGGACGCAGACGTGCTCAAAAATATTACCTTGGATATCAAAGCGGGTGAAAGCGTCGGAGTCGTGGGCAAGATAGGAAGCGGAAAAACGACGCTCGTCAACACTCTCTTGCGCCTTTACAACGTAGAAAAAGGCAAAGTGTTTATAGACGGTCACGACGTTATGGACTGCGATATCGAGAGCGTGCGAAACGCAATCGGATACGTACCGCAAGACAACTTCCTTTTCAGCGACAAGGTCAAAAACAACATAGCGTTCTCTTGCGAAACGCTTGATATGGACAAGGTATACGAGGCGGCAAAGTTTGCCGACGTACACTCCAACATACAAGACTTTACGGAAGGATACGACACGGTATCGGGCGAGAGAGGCGTTACTCTTTCGGGCGGACAAAAGCAACGTATATCAATTGCGCGCGCATACATAAAGGACGCGCCGATTATGATTTTGGACGACTCGGTGTCCGCGGTTGACGTCAAGACGGAAGAGACCATACTTGCCAATATCCAAAATCAACGCAAGGGCAAGACCACCATAGTCATAGCGTCGCGCGTGTCCACGGTGTCTCATCTTGACAAAATTCTCGTATTGAACGGCGGTGAAGTGGAGGCTTTCGACACTCCGCAACGACTTGAAGAAATCTCACCGACGTACAACAAGATGGTGTATTTGCAAAAGCTCGAAAGAGAAGTAGAAGGGGGTGAGGCGTGATGACAGACGAAGTCGAAAAACTCAAAGGTAACGTCCATATTCCCACCAAAGTGATGTTAAAGCGCATAAATAACTACTTAAAACCCGAGATTGCGCGATTTGTCGGTGCAATGCTCCTTATAGTAGTCAACGTCGTGCTCGATATCATATTGCCTCTTTTCGTAAGCCGTATCACCAACAATTTGAAGTCGGACGGCATAAATTTGCAATTCATCGTAGGTATGGCAATTGCCTATCTTGCCATAGGCGTGTGCAACCAAGGCTTCCTCGTGTGGGAGTCGATGCTCCTTCAAAAAGCGGGACAAAACATAATCTATCGCTTGCGCAACGAAGTGTTCGAGCATATCGAAAAACTCTCTCAAAATCAGTTTGACGAAATGCCCGTCGGCTCTTTGGTAACGCGCGTAGCGTCCTATACGGCGTCGATGTCCGACTTGTTCACCAACGTCATCGTCAACGTTATACGCAACGTTTTGACGGTCGTGGGCGTGTACGGCATAATGCTTTACATATCGTGGCAATTGTCGCTGGTTATGCTCGGCTTTATAGTCGTGGTGTTTATAACCTCCTACTTTTTCAGAAAAATCGTCAGAAAGGTGTTCACCAAAGAGCGTGAGTATATATCCGACCTCAACGCTTTCCTCAACGAGAACTTGTCGGGAATGAAGCTCATTCAAATCTTCAATCGCGAAGCGAAGAAAGACGGCGAGTTTCTGCAAAAGAACGAGAATTTGCGCAAGTCGAGATACAAAGTCGTTTTGGCGTTCGGCATATACCGTCCGTTCATAACGTTGCTTTATATCACGTCGATTGCGGTGACGTTCTGGCTTGGTATGGAGTTTGGATTGGACGCGGGTATGATAGTTGCGTTCTACCTCTACTTGTCGCGCTTCTTCAACCCCATACAAAACCTTGCAGACCAACTCAACAACTTGCAAAAGGCAATGACCGCGTCGGAGAGACTTTTCAACCTCCTCGACGTAGAGCCCGAGATACAAGATAGAGAGGACGCCGTTTGGGTGGACAAGTTCGAGGGTAAAATCGAGTTCAAAAACGTATGGTTTGCATACAAGGACGAGGATTGGATACTCAAAGACGTGTCTTTCACCATCAATCCAAAAGAGACGTGCGCTTTCGTAGGCGCGACGGGCGCGGGCAAGACCACCATTTTGTCCCTCATCGTGCGCAATTACGAGATACAAAAGGGTCAAATCCTCATAGACGGACGAGATATAAGCACCATAGAGATACACTCCTTGCGCAAGGGCATCGGACAAATGCTTCAAGACGTGTTCTTGTTCAGCGGAACGGTGTGTAGCAACATCACCCTCAACGACGAGTCCTTTACTGACGAAGAGATAAACGCGGCGTGCAAGTACGTCAACGCCGACACGTTTATATCCTCGCAAGAGCACGGACTTGACGAAGAGGTGATTGAGAGAGGTGAAAACTTCTCGCAAGGTCAACGACAGTTGTTGTCCTTCTCTCGGACGGTGTTGCACAAGCCCCAAATCTTGATTTTGGACGAGGCAACCGCCAATATCGACACCGAGACGGAAGTCATCATTCAACAATCGCTTGAAAAAATCCGCAATATCGGCACTATGCTCGTCGTTGCGCACAGACTTTCAACCATACAGCACGCCGACCAAATAATAGTGCTTCAAAACGGCAGAATTATCGAGCGAGGCACTCACCAACAATTGCTCAAAAACAAGGGCTATTATCACAAACTCTACGAGTTGCAGTTTGAAAACCGCGATTGACCGCTTTCGTGTGGAATAAACTACAATTGTTCAAAATACTCGACAATTTGTATTGTAACTTTGCAAATAGTTGACATTTTTCGGGTACGTGATACAATATATATAAAAAACAACGGAGACAGTTATGTATCATATAATCGTAAACCCGACGGGTGGCAAGGGCAAAACGCTCAAAGCACTCGGCAAAGTCGAAGAATTGTTGAAGAAAAACGGTGCGGAATATACCGTACATAAGACGGAATACGCCGGACACGCAACCGAGATTGCGAGAGAGCTTTCCCAAACGCCGGATACCAAGATTATCGCAATGGGCGGTGACGGTTCTTTCCACGAGGTGCTTTGCGGTATCGACAACTTCGACAACGTAACGCTCGGCCTCATCGCTTGCGGCAGCGGAAACGACTTTATCAAGAAGTCCGGACACTCCACCAAGATCGAAGAAGCGGTGGCAACCATTCTCAAAGACAAGCCCTCGTACGTCGATTATATGGAACTTGGCAAATATCGTTGCCTCAACGTAGGCGGCGGAGGTATGGACGTCGACGTATTGCTCAAATACGCGCAATGCAAGACACTCAAAGGCAAAGCGGCGTACTATTATTCGTTGTTCTACACGTTGTGCCACACGAGATTCCACCACTTGCGTATCACCGCGGACGGCGTTACGAAGGACACCAGCGTGTTTATGATAGGCATAGGCAACGGCGGATTTATCGGCGGCGGAATTCCCATCTGTCCCAACGCGGTCGTTGACGACGGATTGCTCAACGTAGGTTACGTCAGCGAGATGAAGAAGAGCAAGATTTTGTTCCGCTTATTCAAGTTCCTCAAAGGTCAACACGTCGGCACGGACTGGGGCGGAGAATACACCGCAAAGAAGATCACCATCGAAGCGCTTGACGATAGCAGATTTGAGCTTGACGGCGAAATCATCGACGACACCAAGCTCGACATCGAAGTCGTGCACGGCAAACTCAAAATGTACAGATAAACCTCACGAGCCACTCAACCGAGTGGCTTATTTTATGTCCAAAACGAAGAAAGCGTCTCGATTGAGACGCTTATGCGTGTCGAAAAAGCACCAATTGTGCGCTTTCTCTCGACAAATACGGCAAAAAAAGATAGAATACAGATATGCACCCATAGCGCAATTGGATAGCGCATCAGATTCCGATTCTGACGGTTGGCGGTTCGAGTCCGTTTGGGTGCACCATAAAACAACCTTATGGAGTTTTCATTAGGTTGTTTTTTATGTTTTAATTATATGATATACAGTTTTCTGTTAATCTGTTTTTTATAACATCTATAGCAATTTCGGAAGAATCAATACCTATAAAATTTCGACCTAGTATTGATGCCGCCAAAAGTGTTGTCCCGCTACCAGCAAAACAATCCATAATGACACTGTTTTCCCTTGAAGATTGTTTTATAATCATTTCAATCATTTCAAGATTCTTTTGAGTTGGATATGTTGGGTTTTGAGGGTCTTTATATTTCCAAATATCTTGTATTTTCTTGCCTTTATGTTCGTCTGCATATTTTTTGATACGTGGATTTCCGGTTTTTGACCATTCTATTAATCCTAATTTATCCATTTTATCAAATTCTTCAGGGCTTGTGCGCCAATGTCTGCCGGGCGGAGGTAGCATATTACGCCAGGTCATTCCAGTTGTCCCATTCGTAGTTTCACCGGGAGCGTGTAAGGGGATAGTTGTATATCGTCTACCATCAGCATCAATTTTTGTAAATTTTTTAGATAACTCGCTATCTTCTATGGGAATTCTTATTTCGTTCCAAATATTCTTTTGTGGATTTTTAGAATAGAAAAGAATCATATCTTTTTCATTCCCATAAGCTTTTCTATCAAAATTTTTTGGGTTTGATTTTACACGAGTAATATCATTTTTGAAATTTTTAACGCCAAAGATTTCATCTAATATTATTTTGAAATAGTGTCCCATTTTAGTGTCTATATGAACATATAGGCTACCTTCATCGGATAAAAGTTCATACATAATAACGAATCTATCATACATAAATTTAATGAAATCATCGTTAGACATCAAATCACTGTATGCAATAGTATCACTTTTTTTACGACTTATAGTGTTTGCACGCTTATCGCTTATAGAAAAAGTTTGATTTGTATTAAATGGTGGATCTATGTATATTAAATCTATAAAACTCTTTTTCCCATTTAATAAAGCAGACATTATTTCAAAATTGTCTCCTTTGAATAAATATGATTTATTGCTACTAGTAAAAATAGGTGCAACATTCTTTGCTCTTGCTAAAATTTGTTCTTTTGTTTCTTTATTCTTGAATAATAATTCCATTTTTATCCTTATAGCGAGTACAAAAATTCTCTAAGCAAAAGACTTGATACGATGATTTGATTTTCGTGGTTTTCCAAATATCGATACAGCTTATGATTACCTTTGATGTAAAGAATTCCATCCAAAATAGCAATTGGAATAACTTCGGCATTTAGAATTGTCGAATGAAACCTTGATGTTACCGTAGAAACTGCATCATCAAATTGAGCGTTTTGATGTCCGCCAAAATCTGTTAAAAACTTTGCCTCGCCAACTATATATGTGTTGTTAAAACGGGCTAAAAAATCCAATCCCTTTTCTCTTGTATATCCGAAATATCTTGTTGCAAAACTTGCCATTTCAGCGTCGGATACATTCAAAACTGCATTTTCATTTGAATTGCGTAGAAAATCGTAAACGTTTTTATAAACGGGGACACCCAAAGTTCCTTTGTCAAGCCAGTTCTTAAACATAGGCCCGATTTGTCTATTCGTTTCTTTGGGTTCTGTGCATTTTTCAAGAACGTCATTATATCCCATTTCATAAATAGTCCCCGCAAGCCTATTAATAGTTTGTGGATTCCTTGTTATCGAAGAGGGATCTCTACGTAAATACGCGACATAAGAATCTTTTACGGGGAACAAATCTAATTGTAGTAAGCTTTTGATAAGTAATTCATTATCTCTTGTTTGAAATGCGGATTCAATACTATCAGTGATATCAGATGTAATTTCGCGACGCAAATTTGGAGAAATAGGATAAACTTTGTATAATTCGTCAAGGTAATTTCTCTGATTAGCATATTCTATGCTCATTGCAGTCCAGATGTTCATTTTGTCCTCTTGTTTGTCAAATGCAATCAGTATTGATACATAGGCTTCAAATTAAGAATGGTTTTGCTGTGTTTGCTTTTAATAAACTTATAATAGTATAGAATATTCTATATGTCAAGAACGCAAGTAGAATTTTCTATATAATGAATTTATGGAATCGGATTTTACTGAAATATTGAGAGAATTCTTGATGTACAAGAATTTGACGCAATCCGCATTTGCTCGTGAGATTGGCGTAAAACAAAGTCAAGTCAGTGAATGGTTGAAAGGGAAGGCAAAACCCGGATACGACATATTGAAACAAATGAGTATTGCCTTCAACGTATCTGCCGACTATTTTCTCGGTATAAAAGATAAACCGTATTAGATCGAAAGCCACGCGAATGCGTGGCGTTTTTATTTTTTCCACGCGGGCGGGCGTATGCGTTGTTGACTATACGCCTACGCGATTGTATAATATGCTCGATTTGGCGATACTTAATATCGCAATTTTACATCAGAGGTGTATTATGGATTGGCAACAAGTGTGGCAAACCGTGCAAAATTGGCTCACCACGACGGGTATCAAGGTCGTTATCTCGATAGTGATAATGATAGTATCTTTCTCGATTATCAATTGGCTCAGCAAGAAGATTGCAAAGCGCGCGGACAAGAAGGTCGCGGAAAATAAAAAGATTGACAAAACCATTTATAGAACGCTCAGTTACGTCGCAAAGGTCGGCTTGAAGATATTGGTGGTCATCGCGCTTATCGGTTATCTCGGCATCGATACGAGCGCAATTACGGCGTTGCTTGCATCGCTCGGCGTTGGCGTCGGTCTTGCAATCAACGGCACGCTTTCCAACTTCGCGGGCGGAATACTCATTCTCATCACCAGACCTTTCAAGGACGACGATTACATCGATGCGTGCGGATATTCGGGCACGGTGGAAGATATCCGTATCTGCCACACAAAGCTCCGCACCACGGACAACAAGGTGATATATTTGCCAAACGGCAAACTCTCTACCAGCGAGATCGTCAACTACTCCGAGAAAGATTTGCGCCGTGTGGACTTGACTTTCTCCATATCCTATTCGGACGATTTTGAGAAAGCAAAGAAGGTCATCGAGGACGTGTGGAATCAAAACGAACTCATTCTCAAAGACCCCGCGCCGAGCGTCAGAGTGTCCGCGCAATCGGCAAGCAGTATAGACTTGACGGCAAAAGTGTGGTGCAAAAACGAGGACTATTGGACTGTCAATTTCGATATGCTCGAACAAGTCAAGACGGCGTTTGACCAAAACGGAATACAAATCCCGTTCAACCAACTCGACGTGCATATCAAAAATCAAGACGCTTGATAAAAAATGTGTCACTCTCGTTTTGCAGTGGTATAATATGGATTATAAAATACAAATGAGCGTATATTCCGCCTTTTAAAATATAACGATGAAAGACGAGGAAATGCGCAAATAGGTGGTTTATGGACAAGAAATTGCAAGATAAAATGGATATTTTGGCAAAAAAGATAGGAAATACACCTATCATCGATATGGGCGACGACGTATACGGCAAACTCGAAGGCGCTAACCCCGCAGGCTCGATTAAGGACAGAGCGGCGTTTTATATGGTTATGCGCGCGCTTGAAAAAGGCGATTTACAAGAGGACGGAACGGTCGTCGAAGCGACGAGTGGAAATACCGGTATAGGTCTTGCCTACGTGGCAAGAGAGCTCGGTCTCAACGCGATTATGGTTATGCCCGAGAGTATGAGCAAAGAGCGCAGAGAGATGATCTCAGCATACGGCGCAAAGCTCGTTTTGACACCCGCAAGCGAGGGTATGAAAGGCGCAGTCGCAAAGGCAAAAGAGCTTCAAGAGGGCGGTGCGTGGCTCGCAAATCAATTCGGCAACTACGCAAGCGTCGAGGCACATTATTACACAACAGCTCCCGAAATTTTTTCCGTCTTGCCCGAGACGAAATTCGTCGTTGCTGGCGTAGGTAGCGGCGGTACGGTTATGGGTGTCAAGAAGTATATCGAGGATAACGGCATAGATTGCAAGGTTATTGCCGTAGAGCCGGAGACGAGCCCGCTTTTGTCCAAGGGGTACGCGGGCGCACACAAGATACAAGGTATAGGCGCAAACTTCGTTCCCGCAATCGTCGACGTAAGCAAGCTTGACGAAATCCGCACCGCTTCCAGCGAAGAGGCAATTGCCACCGCAAAGGAAATATATCAAAAAACGGGCAAAAAATGCGGTATTTCTTCGGGTGCGGCGTACGCCGTAGCAAAGCGCGTGAGAAAAGAGTACGACGGAAAAATCGTAGTCGTTCTCCCCGACAACGGAGACAGATATCCCGCAGATTTGTACGAATAACGTTGATTTTTGGGGAAGAGCGTGTTATGCTCGATATATAGGAGGATCGAAATATGGATTTTCAAAGATACAACGACGGCGTAGGCTTGATAGCACAAAACAAGTTTCAATCGGCAATCCCGACGTGCCCGCTTTGCTCGGAGCGCGTGGATTGGGAACTTGCCTTTGACTTCTCGGGCAATCTCATTTGCATTTTGGCAAAATGCCCCAATTGCGGTGGCGTAATCAAGACTATTTTCGACTTTACCAACGAGCCGATATCCACGTTTTCCGTGTCTCAAATCGGCACGCAAAACGTAAGCAACCTTATTGAGAAAACCAAGTACTACGTGGCAACGCCCAATCAATATAACAGAGTGGGCGCAAACCCGTATTACGGTGGCGTACCGCAAAACGATGCGTACAACGCACAACCCGAACGAAAGGACGACAGCGATCCCGTCGGTTGGGGCTTCCTCGGCTTTTTCATTCCGATAGTAGGCTTTATCCTCTGGCTCGTATGGAAGAACGATTATCCCAAACGCGCCCGTGCGGCGGGTATCGGTTGCCTCGTGTCCGTAGTTCTCGGAGTGGTCGCGACGTTGCTTTCGTACGTAATAGTGTTTGCGGCAATGGGCAGTTTTACCGCTTTTGCATCAGTTGCACAAACGCTGTTATTGCTATAATTGAGCGTTTATCTATACGAAACGATACGATAAAACGTCAAAAACGAAGGTTACGCCTTCGTTTTTCTATATATCGAAGAGCGCGCGAATAAGGTCGATTAAATATTGCTATTGACATATTGCGCTCGTTTTTCGTATAATGAAATCACCAAAAACTTTTACGGGGGATAATATGAACAAAAAGAAAATTATTTTCGCAATCGTAGCAGTATTGATTTTAAGTTTTTCTTGCCTTGCATTTACCGCTTGCAACAAGACGAGCGACATTGACGACTTCGGCAAACAACTCCAAGACGCACAAAGCGGTGAAATCGTAGTAACCGTCGGCGTTCTCGGCGTCGAGATATCTACCGAGGGTAAATTTGACGGCAACAAATCTTGGGTCAATTCCACCGCCGCTTCCGTTGAAGCGTATCAAGAGGAAGTCAACGGCAAGACTTACATCTACACGCAAGACTCCTACGGTGTCTGGCAAAAGACGGAATCCACCGAGCAAATCGATTCCACTCAAAATCCCGACGAATTCAAAGACTTCTTTGACGGAAGCAAATACAAATATTCTCTCAAAGAAAAAGCTTTCGTCCCCAAGAAAGGCAAAACGATTGGCAACGACAATATGACCGTCGTATCTATGACGATCGAAGACGGCGTTTGCACGATGAAAGTCAAAGTATCGTCGGAAGGCGTAACTATGGGTGCAACCGTCGTCATCAAAAATCTCAACAACGTGCAAATCACCTTGCCTACCGTCGGCAGTTCGCTGTGATTGGCGTTTTGATTGCAATAACAGTTTTTTACTAAAAATATAAATGGAGAAAAAATGAGAAACAAAGATTTTAGAGATTTAGAAAGTGCAAAAAGATACGTTGATACGTTTCTAAAAGTAGCCTTGGCATTTTGCATTATTATGGCGTTATTGCTCGTGATTGGAGGTATTATCCTTTGCGTTTATAGCGGAGCTGCCGGCGCAAGTTATATTATCACCGGCGTTATAGTGGGCGCTTTTGGTATCTTTATGGCGTATATGGTGCACGCTTTGCTTACCGTGTTCGTTGACGGTATGAACGACGTGAAAACGAGCGGAATAATTATCGATGAGATGTCTGGAAATTCCAACGTCACGAGTACTGCAAAAACCTACGAATCTTGCACGAATTACTATTTGTTTTATGCCGATAAAGACGCTTATTTGTCCGCAAAAACGATGGACGGACAAGGTATAAAAGGAGTTAGAGACATATTGTCGGCAATGAAATTCCAAAGTGAAGACGACGCAAGACGTTTTGCAGAATACAAGAGATTGGAAATCGGTGAAAAGTGGCAAATTGTCAAAAAAGACTTGATTGTTCCGATTGACTGATTTGTATACAAAACAAAAGGCATTGATAAAAGCCACCGAAATTACTCGGTGGCTTTTTCTATCGATATCGTATTTTTCAAACTCGTTAAATCTCTTTTCTGCCTATCAAATAGTCCACGCTTACGTCAAAGAAATCCGCAAGTTTCCATAGGTTTTCAACGCTTGGCTCGCTCTTCGAGTTTAACCAATCGCTTACGGAACTTTGTCCCACGCCTATGGCTTTTGCAAGTTGCATTTGCGTGAGTTTTTCGTTTTTCATCAAATCTTCGATACGTTGCGCAATAAGAATTTCCATAACAAACACCTATTGACATATTATCGGTATAATGATATTATTTAATAAAAATATCGGTATGCCGATATTAAAACGGAGAAGAATTATGGATAAGCAAATGAAAGATAAATATGATATTGTTTGCGGAATGATTTCAACGGGGATAGTTTTGGCATATATCGCAGTGGTTCTTGGTGCGATATCATTGATTGGACTGGGAATATACTATTGTGTTGGTATTTCTATTTTGTCAGGTGTACTTGTGATGCTTGGTGGAGTTGTCGAAGGAACAATCGGTTGTATAATTATTCGCTGTATTAAGTATGTCAATACATTTTTTTGCGACGTGGCAGAGACTGTGCTAAAAAACAACACAAGAAACGTCGCTGACGAAAATGCGCAATGCAATAAGAAAAACAAAATAAGCATACCTCAAAAACGAGTGTTTATATACAATAAAAACGAAAATCAATATTTTTCGGGTATTAATCAACAGTTTGGCACATTTGCAATGATGACTTGTGATAACCCAAACGGCGCAGTGACATTCGATAACGAATATGACGCTACATCTTTTATGAAAGAATTCAAATTGAGTGAAAAAGACGGTTGGGTTGTTAAACAAATCAAATTGTAATTACTGCGCTTTACATATTGACGGTGAGATGCTAAAATATTATCACTATGAGTGATAAGAAAAAACGAGTTGTCGTCGGTATGTCCGGCGGTGTAGATAGTGCCGTTTCCGCTGCTCTTCTCAAAGAGCAGGGTTTTGACGTTATCGGACTTTATATGTCCAACTGGAAGGAGACCGATCCCAACGGTTGCTGTACGGGTGAGCAAGATTGGACGGACGTTCAATACGTGTGCGACAAAATCGGCATACCGTATTATTCCGTCGATTTCTCCCAACAGTATATGGACAACGTATTCAAGCTCTTCGTTGAGGAATACAAAAAAGGTCGCACGCCCAATCCCGACGTGCTTTGCAATCGCGAGGTCAAATTCGGACCATTTGCGGATTTTGCAAGAGAACTCGGGGCGGACTATATTGCCACGGGGCATTATTGTAGAGTCCGTCACGACGGAGACACGCATTATTTGTTGCGTGCCAAGGACGACAACAAGGATCAAACCTATTTTCTCAATCAAGTATCGTCCCATCAATTGCGCGACGTCATTTTCCCGCTCGGTGATTTGACAAAACCAGAAGTTCGTGAACTTGCGCTTAAATTCGACATTCCCGTAGCCAAGAAAAAAGACAGTACCGGCATTTGTTTTATCGGAGAACGCAATTTCAGACAATTTCTTTCACAATATATCCCTATGAAAGACGGTGACATCGTCACCCAAGACGGTAAAGTAGTCGGTAGACACCACGGCGTGTATTTCTATACCCTCGGACAGCGTCGGGGCCTCGGTATCGGTGGAAGCGCGGACGGCAACGGAGAAAGATGGTTCGTTCTCGGCAAAGACGTTGCAAACAACCGCCTTATCGTGTCCCAAGGTGAAGATGATATTCTTTTCAAAGACGGACTTGTCACGGAAGGCTTCAATTTCATTACGCCACCGCCCGCAAAAGAGTTCGATTGCGAAGTCCGTATCAAACATCGTCAACCCTTGCAACGCGCGCATTTAACGATGCTCGATAGCGGTGATACACGTATCGTGTTTAATGAGAAGCAAAGAGCAATAGCCGAAGGCCAATACGCTGTTGTGTATTACGGTGATATTTGCCTCGGTGGCAGTGTAATCAATCACTCTTTTGATATATAATAACCGTTACTCTTAATCTTCTAATATTTGCAAATCCCTACTGTTTAGTAGGGATTTTTTATAAAAACACGATTTGTATACCATATAAAAACACGATAAGTGTGCAATAAAACGTACTAAAAATCGTAAAACACGAAAAGTGTATCTGCAATAAATATCGGCGGTGAATCAATATTCCATTGTTAAAAGCGAGCATAAAATAATTCTTCGTTATTTCAAATTTTATCGATAGACTGTAATCCTAATCGCGCTTGTCAGCGCAAGGAATATATCTGTTTTTATCTAAAATCTCTATATAATATAAAAACACTTTTAATGTTTCAATATCAATATATAATGCGCGTATGCGCGCGCGTACGTATGTGTATGTATAAGTATATATGCGTGTGCGTACACATAATTAATAATGGTGAAGGGGGGGGGCTCTTATTAACGGAATGTGCTTATTCGGGGCTTCGAGTCGCAAGGCGACGAGCGGATAAGTGCCGAGCTTGACGATTAGTACAAGCGACTGCGCCGTGTTGTTGCGTAGCTGGCGCATAAAGCGCAGTGGCATAACGAATGAAATGCCCCTATCTATGCGAGTGCCGTTGTCTCCCCCGCGAGCGACGGATAATCTTGTAGAGAAATGCCCTTATACGAGTGGCGGGAGAAATGCCGGCGTGTCCG
>DLLD01000017.1 GCA_002476605.1 Christensenella sp. UBA7571 | reverse complement strand
CTCGGATAGAAAGTTGATGCTCACGACGGCTCTTCGTGGAGTTATAAACTACTGCTCCGCCTGTCTACGAGCGTCGTTAGGCGTGCGTTGCACGCTAATGGAATATTCCAAAACTGCGACGAAGTCGCAATATCACTTTTGGCATAAGCCAAAAATATCACTGTTGCGTAGCAACAATATCACTGCGCCAAAGGCGCAATATCACTAATAAAAAAGCACTTGCAATCGCAAGTGCTTTTTTCATTAAGGTTTGGGTCGATTATTCTTTGTTGTCGTCGTATTTGTCACGCTTTGCGTCGAGGGAAGGAGTTTCAACGGGCGTTGCAACTTTCTTTTCTTTCTTCTTCGCAATCGGCTTGTTGACCTTGCGGACGATGTAGACGATAACTACGATGATGATGAGCAATCCGAGAACGATCGTCGGGATCATCCACCACAACGCTTCCGTATTGAACGTACGTTCGGGCGTCGTGTTGTTGCTGTCGTCGTTCGTTTCTTCGTCGCTCGTACCCTTGCTCTCGGAAGAGACGGTGCGTTTTTGGACGGTGTCGCTCTCTTCTGCCGCGTCGTATGCGTTTTCGTCGATCTTTCTGATCGTCACGTCGTCGAACATTGCGTAACCGCTGGTGAGACCGGTTACGACCGTTTCACCTTCGACTTCGTCTGCAACGTATTTGCCGAGCGAGAGTTTGAGAGATACCGACGTAACGTCTTCGTTGAGAGTCTTGACGTAGAACTTGTATTCCACGAAACCTGCATCGGAAGCGGTGCGGATTGACTTGAAGATGAAGGGGTTATCAGTTTCGTTTGCAGAGCCGAGGTAGAGTTCCACAAATGCGCCGACCGTCTCGTCGTCGGTTGCGTCGATGCCGTACGTTCTTACGAACACGCTGACTTCGTAGAAGCTTTGCTCTTTCATCGTTACGGAAGAACCGGAGTAAGTGTACGCGCTCTTTTCCATATTGTTGATGACGAGCATTTGGTGACTGCCGTTGTGTGCGTAGAGTTCGGATACGGGTATCCAATTCTTCTCTTGCATTTCAACGAGTTTGGCTTGTTGGAGTTTTTCGACTACTTGGTCTTTGTCAAGGTCTTTGTATTCGTCCTTGTCTTTTGCCTCGTCGTATTCCTTATCGGAAACGGTGATGTCTTCGAGCTTGTAGTCTTTGCCGAGGATGCCGACGTAATCAACGCCGCCTATGTTCTTCACTTCGTAGAAACCGCCGTCAACGTAGATGACACCGCTCTTGGTGTTGCTTGAACTTTGGTTCGTGCCCGTCGTACCCGTCCAACCGTTGGGGGTGGAGAGGGAGCTTCTGGACTCGACGGTGCTGGAAAGTGAGTCAAAGCTGTCGGTGAGGAATGAAAGTTTGTGGATTTCGTTGCCTTCTTCCGCCTTGTTGTAGTCAGCCTCGTCGATAGAGGTGTAGTAGATATTGTCGAAGAACACGTTGCCCGTTGACGCAGCTTTTTGCGCTTTGAGAGCGGTTCTGATTTCGTCGTCGGTCTTGCCTTCGTATTCGGAGTTGCCCTTTACCGCTTCTACTTCCGCATCGGTCACTTCGATGTTTGCGTAATCGACGTTTTCACCGAGCCACAAATTGAGCTTCGTGGAAACGCTCGTTTGACCGACTTCGATGTAGAAGGTGTATTTTGTCCATTCCGTACTGCTCGTGCTTTGGATAGTGAAAGAGCTCGTGCCGGAGGTGAGCGAAGACTCGCCGGTGAGATATACGGTTGCTTTGGTTGCGCCTTGCGTCTTGACGTACAAGGAAATCTTGTAGTAGGTGTTGGAGGAGAGCGTTACGCTTGAAGAAGCGAAGCCTGCCGCATAACCCTTGGAAGAATTGTTCTTGTTGCCGATTGCAAGCACGTGACCCTTGTCACCGGGGAGAGAACCGAGTTCGAGTTCGGTTGCGTTCTTGCCGATAGTGGGGTAGAAGTCGCTGAGGTTGACGTCACTATTGTATTGGAACACCGATTTTGCTTGGTTGCTCGGAACGAAAGTGAACGTGCCGTCGTCGTTCGTGTGTTGATTGAATTTGATTACGCCCGCGACGAGGTCGGAATCTTCGGTGTTTGCACCGAGTTTGTTGTCGTTGATAGTCCAGTCGGACGGAGCCACGGCGATGGTTTGATCTTCGAGACCTTTGCCTTCTTCGAGCTTGTCGTCGTCGATGTCGTAATCGTCGAAGCTACCGTTCTTGAATGCGTAAGAAGTGCTGGACGTGAGGTCGATAGCCTTGGTGTACGTGCCGGTGGAAGTTCCGGTGTACGTGGAGTGAGAAACCGTTTCGCCACTGAAATTCGCAACGTACATTGCGCCTTTTGCAAGCGTGGAAGAAGTCCAACGCGTGCCAGTGCCGAGCGTAAATTTGAGGGAGATTTCAACGTCTTTGTCGTTTGCACCCGCGATAGCAACGGTGAGTTCGCACCAATCGTTTTGATACTCGTCGTAGTCTGCGGTGTTGATCTTGGAGAACGTTGCAAGCGTCGTGTCGTCTTCGTATTCGCCGTCCGCGTTCTTATTTTTTTGGAGAACGTATACGTACGCACCGCTCGTGGACTTGATGTCTTGCGTCTTTACCCAGAAAGAGAAACGATAGTAGTTGTTTGCTTTGATGGTGATGTTGCGCGTTTCTACTTCGTAGTAGCTGTCGGAAGAAGCGTAGAGCATATAAGCGCGCTTATTGACGATCTCGTAGGGAAGTTCGGGATAAGTGAGACCGCTTACTTTCTCGGTGTCGTGTGCAAAGGCGTCTTCGTTTTCAAGGCTTACGACGCCTTCGTAAATCAAACCGTCGATAACGGGGTTGGTTTTCTTGGTCGTGTCGAAGTTGCTCTTCCAACCGTGGGGTGCGCCGTTGCCGAGAGATTCTACTACGCCGGGCATCGTGCTGTCGGTGGACGTTACGTCGAGAATGTTTTCGAGCAAATTATCGCGAGTAGTAAGGTCAACGATAAGACCTCTCAAATCGTCGTTATTTTCGCAATCGAGAGAGTTGTCTGTCGCTTTCTTTACGGTAGTGCTTTCCGCGGGAAGAGTTTCGCACTCGGTGAGTTTGAGCTCGTCGATGAACGCCCAACCGTTTGCAAACGTGCCGTTTGCGTCGTAGAGGGTGGTCTTACTGCTGCTCGTCGGGCTGAGCTCGCAACTTACGGAAGTGTTGCTGTTCGTGCCCTCCGTGCCGAGCCATACGTTCATATTGTAGCTGTAATTCTTGAATTGGTTGCCTTGGATGTAGAAGGTGTAAGTTCTCCACTCACCCGTGGTGTTGCCGTCAACCGTTGCGTCGGAATAACCCTTGTCACCGCTTACGGTGATTGCCGTGTTGCCTACGAGGTAATCGGAAGATTTCTTTGCGGAAATGCCTTTGATGACGATGTCTTTGCCGTCGCTGCCGGTGAGGATAAGGGATACGCCCGCGCCGTGTACGTTGTAGGTGAAGATATCCAAAGAGAGTGCGTAGGTCTTGTTGCGCTCAATCGTGATCGTACGAGAAGACTTGATGCTTTGTGCGGTCATAATTTGTTGAGAGAGCATAAAGACGTTTGAACCCGCGACGGACGCAGCACGCTCGTCGGTGAAGATGGTGTCTGCGATGTCGCCGAGCAATTCTTTTGCCGCGTTGTAGTCGATCTTGTCGCTGCTACCGTCTTTTTGGAGAGTGTATTGTTTTGCGTAATCGGAGTAGTTGTCCGCAAACTTGGAAAGGTCGATTATACCGTTGTGTCTGTATGCAGACGGTGCGGGATCGTCCTTACCGCTGTTGCCGGATACCAAAGACCAACCGTTGGGTGCGCCGGAAGAAGAGATGGTGGTCGTACCGAAATCAAAACGGCCGTTGGGAACTTTGAGCGTCGTGGTTGCGTAGAATTCGCTACCGTTGCGTTCAAGCTCGACTGCTTCTTCGTATACGGACTCCGCACTCTTTTCCTCGGTGTCTTCGAGTTTTTCGAGAGAGAGGTTGTCAAACACCGCGTAACCCGTGCTCAAACCGGTCTTGTCGGAAGAAGTGCATCTGCCGAGGCCGAGCATAACGTTGAGGGAAGTGGAGGAAACGGGAGAAGCTTCGATGAGGATCTCGTAAGTCTTCCATTCGCCCTTGGTGTCGATGCCTTTGATTTCCGCGTAAGTGTTGGAGCTTACGTAAATGCGAGCACCGCGAGCCTCTTCGTCGTTACCGCCGATGTTGTAGGTGAGAACGTCGACTTTGAGTCTGTAATAAGCACCCTTGGCAAGCGTAAAGGAAGTGGAGGTATAGCCGTAAGCCGTCGGACCGTGAATAGTCTTGCCGTCTTCGTCTTTGCCTTCTTCGGGCATATACACCATAAGGGAGTGCTTGTAGATACCGCGATCGTCGTATCTGCCGTTTACGTTAAGCAAGTTGTACAACTTGTCTTGGTCGTCGCCCCACTTGCTCTTGTTGGCGTCGTAGAGTGCTTTGTCAAGACTGATGACGCCCGCAGTAACGTCGGACTTGTAATCGCCGGAAGAATACATCTTCGCACCCGACCAACTCGTAAGAGAACGAGGGTAGGACGTCGACGTGGTGTCGATCACGTGGAAGTCACCGTTTTTTACGAGCAAATCTTTGGTCTCTTCGTAGACCGTGGGATCAGTCGTAGATCCGTTGTTGTCGTCGTTCTTGTTGCAAGCGACGAACAGGCACGATGAAAGTACGATAATCGTAATCATCATAAGTGCTAAAACTACAAATTTTTTCTTGTTCATACCAAACCTGTAAAAGATTTATTTTGCTCGGACTTTCGTCCTTTATTGTTGCTCAATCGATTGATTATCCCGCTCACGCCTTTGCGTATATACGCGTGTCGCACGCACGATAATTATCAATATGCTTTGTTATTCTAATACAAATACATTATTTTTGCAATAAAAATTCATACTTTTCCGCAATTTAATAAGAATAAAAGTATGCAATCTGATCTATACGCGTCCTCGATTATGGCGCAAAACTGTTTCAAATATAACCGCCAATGTCAAAAACTCTCCAAAGGTAGGCAAATCGCACTCGTGCTTGCGGGACTTGCCGTAGGAGTGGTTACGGGACTTTTCGGCGCGGGCGGAGGTATGCTCACAGTGCCCGCTTTGACCTTTATCGCAAAGCTTGACGAAAAGCACTCGCACGCCACGGCAATCGCGATAATTTTGCCGTTGTGTCTTATAAGTTCCGTGGTATACGCGATTGGCGCAACATTTGAAAACGGCGTCGTTTTACCCACCGTTATAGGCGTTACGATAGGCGGTGTGATAGGCGCGCTTTTGCTCAAAAAGATGTCTGACGGAGCTATATCTTTTTTGTTTTACGCGCTTATGCTCTTTGCGGGGTTAAAAATGATATTTTGACAAAAATCAACGTTTAACCGAGGGTTTTATATCGATAAACGTATACTTTTTGCAAATAACGAGGTGATTATGCAGTTTTTATATTTCGTTTTGGCGGGCGTTGCCGGCGGTATTTTGGCGGGTATGGGAATGGGCGGAGGGACGCTCACTTTGCCTATTTTGGTGATAGGTCTCGGAGTGGGACAACTCACGGCGCAATTTGCCAATCTCATTGCGTTTTTGCCGTCGGGTTCGGTGGCTCTTTGCGTGCATATAAAGAACGGACTCGTCAAGAAAAACAACCTTTTGTCTTTACTTGTGCCCGCGGTGATATCGTGTGTCATTTGCTCCTTTTTCGCAACCAAAATCGATAGCGATTTGCTCAAAAAACTGTTTGGCGGTTTTTTGATAGTTATCGCGCTCGGCTCGCTTACGGCAAAAGTCGCAAATAAAAAGGGTTAAGGGCGTTTTCTACCTATACGGTAAGGGAAAACCGTTAGAAAAATATTAAAAAAATCGCAAAATTTCCGCAAATTTCAAAAAAAGGGGTATTTACATTATAAGATTTGTAATGTATAATTATTTTAATCTTTAATTTTATGACGAAGGATTGATTTTATGACTATTTCATTGAGGACTTTTCGCAGAGGTATACACCCTCCCGCGAATAAGTTTACGAAAGACGTGCCTCTTGAAGAGTTTCCTATCCCCGACAAGCTATACGTGTCGCTTTCTCAACATATCGGCGCGCCCGCAAAAGCAGTGGTGCAACCGGGCGATCACGTTGACGAGGGACAACTTATAGGAGAGGCAAACGGTTTCGTTTCGGCAAACGTGTATTCTCCCGTGTCGGGCACTGTGAAATCGTTCGTTACCTTGCCCACCGCGACGGGACAAGACGCCTTGCACGTGGAAATCGACAACGATTTCCTCTACACGACGCAGTCTCTCAAACCGCTCAAAGACCCTACAAAAGAAGAAATCATCGATAGGGTCAAAGAAGCGGGTATCGTCGGTATGGGCGGTGCGACTTTCCCGACGCACGTCAAACTGATGCCCAAAGAAAAAGTGGACACGCTCATCATCAACGGTGCGGAATGTGAGCCTTACATCACTTGCGATTATCGCTTGTTTATGGAAAAAGCGCCCACGATTATCAAGGGTATCAAGCTTTTGATGAAGGCACTCGACGTTCAACACGCCTACATCGGTATCGAAGCCAATAAACTTTCCGCAATAAGATATCTTGCAAGCCTCGTTCCGAGCGACATCGACGTGATGAAGCTCAAAACCAAGTATCCGCAAGGCGCGGAGAAGCAACTCATCTACGCAATTACGCACAGAGTAGTACCAACGGGCGCGCTTCCTTCGAGCGTGGGTTGCGTGGTTTGCAACGCGCACACCGCGTACTCGGTGGCAAGAGCGGTGCTTTTCGGTGATCCGTGCTACAAGCGCGTTATGACGGTATCGGGCGGAGGCGTTGCAAACAGAGGCAATTTCTGGGTGCGCAACGGCACGACGTATCAGTTCGTATACGACACTTGCAGAGGAGACAAATCCGAGGATATCACCAGAAAAGTGGTAAGCGGTGGCCCTATGATGGGATTTGCGCAAGCAGACTTGCGCTCCGCTTGCTCCAAAGGTACGTCTTGTTTGCTTTTCCTCACCAATAAGGAATTTAACACGAGTCCCACCACTCCGTGTATAAGTTGCGGAAAATGTATCCTCAACTGTCCGATGTCCCTCGTCCCGAGAGAAATCGAAAAAGCGGTGGAAAAAGAAGACTTCGAGGGCACTTTCAAGATGGGCGTGCTCAACTGCATTGAGTGCGGTGCGTGCTCCTATTCGTGCCCCGCAAAGCGTCCGCTCGTTCAAGCGATGCGCCTTGCAAAGAAAGAAATAAAGACGAGGGGGATAAAGTGATATGCCAAAGTATATAGTTTCCTCTTCGCCACACATATCCACGACGTTCACGACGCGCAAAATGATGCTCGACGTCATTATCGCGCTCGTTCCCGCAACCGTCGCAAGCATTTTGCTTTACGGATTTTATCCGCTTTGTATGATGGTGCTTTGCGTAGGCTCTTGCGTGTTTGCGGAGTGGCTTTTCAACGTCATCGGCAAACGCTATCAGAGCGTGGGTGATTTGTCGGCAGTGGTCACGGGTATGATACTCGCGCTCAATCTTCCGCCGGTAGTGCCGTTCTACGTGCCTATGGTCGGCGGTTTCTTTGCCATTCTCGTGGTGAAGATGCTCTTCGGCGGTATCGGCAAAAACTTTGCCAACCCCGCAATCACGGCGCGTATATTCTTGCTCTTGTGCTGGACGACGGTTATGACCAACTTCGTCGCTCCCATCGACCTCAAAGACGGCTCAAACCTCTTCTCCTTCTTCAATCAAGCGGTGAATATCGACATCAGCGCAATCACGAGCGCAACTCCGCTTGCGGGTGTCAAATCCGCAGTTAAGACTGGCACAAATCCCGCTCTCGGACTCAACGCGCTCGATATGTTCCTCGGAAGAATAGGCGGAAGCGCGGGTGAGGTGAGCGCTCTTGCAATACTCATCGGCGGTATCTATTTGCTTATCCGTAGAGTTATAGACTGGCGTATTCCCGCTCTCTATATCGGCTCGACGGTGGTGTTTACCGCAATATTCTTTGCAAACAGCGGTTACGTCGGAGAATATATCTGGACGTACTTGCTCGGCGGCGGCCTTATGTTCGGTGCGTTCTTTATGGCAACGGACTACGCGACGTCTCCCAAGACTTGCCTTGCAGTGGTCATCTACGGCGTGGGGCTCGGCTTCTTGACGGTGATATTCAGAAAGTACGGCACTATGAACGAGGGCGTGTCCTTTGCGATACTCCTTATGAACGTGCTTACACCATTGCTTGACAGAATTATGCCGAGAGCGTTCGGTGCACCCAAGAAGAACAACTTTGCAAAACTCACCAAAAAGCATAAAAAAGACGACGGTGAAGCGGTCGCTGTCGAAGGAGGTGCGAAATGAGCGATAAAGACGAAATTATGCAAGAAGTCGCACCCGAAAAAGACGTAAATCCGGTGGAAAACGAAAGCGTGGAAAGTGCGGAAAACGTTCAAAACGAAAGCGTCGAAAGCACTGCTAACGAAGTCGAGGAAGCGCAATCGCAAGAAGAAAACAGCACCGAAAATACGCAAAATAGCGTTGAAAATAACGCAGAAAACGTGCAAAAAAACGACGAAAATCACGTCAAAAACGGTGCGAAAAACAAGAAAAAATTCAAGCTCGGCACGGTCGGCAAATGCACTTTGGTGCTCGTCGTAATAGCAGTCGTAGCGGGCGTTTTGTTGGGCGTAGTCAACTGGGCAACTTACGTTGACCCCGACAGCGTGATTATCGAAAAGTGCGCAACGGTGTACGGAGTGTCTGCCGACAACGTGAGCAAGAACGACGGTAGAGTGTATACCTACAAGAACACCAAGAACCTCGTCAAGTCTTGTTTCGAGGCAAAAGACGGGGACGGAAACGTGCTCGGATATTGCTATTATTCCGTCGGCGCGGGCGCAAAAGACGGTGAAATCGAACTGCTCGTTTACATCGATACCAACGGTATTATCAAGGATATCGAGGTGTACGAACAAGGTGAAACGGCGGGTTATTTCGACAAGGTAGAAAAAGCCAATAAATCCAAATACGTTGGGTTAGATATCACAAAAATCGACAGATTGACACTTCTTCCCTCGGGAAGCGAAGCGCAAGCGGAGGGTGAAATCGCGGCGGTGAGCCAAGCGACTTACACCTCCACCGGTTATCATAATGCGGTTGCCTCGGCAGTGTATGCGTTTTTGCAAGCAACGAAGGGGGAAACGAAATGAAAAAGAATGCTAAATTGCAAATAGTTTCAAACGGTATTCTTGCTCAAAACCCGACGTTTAGACTCGTTTTGGGTATGTGCCCGACGCTTGCAATCACCACGAGCGCGTTCAACGGCTTGGGAATGGGACTTGCGGCAACGCTGGTGCTTATATGCTCCAACGCACTCGTATCCTTGCTCCGCAAATTCATACCCGACAAGGTGCGTATACCCGCGTACGTTTTGATTATCGCGACGCTGGTTACTTTGCTTGAAATGTTGCTAAAAAGATTTATCCCCACGCTTTATAGCGCGTTGGGCATTTATCTACCGCTCATAGTGGTCAACTGTATTATTTTGGCAAGAGCGGAAGCGTTTGCAAGCACCAACAAAATGGGCGACAGTATGCTTGACGGTTTGGGTATGGGACTCGGTTTTACTCTTGCGCTTACCGCACTCGGTTTCGTAAGAGAGTTTATAGGCAACGGCACGTTGTTTATGGGCAGTCTCGGAAGCGTGAGCTTCGGCGTAAAACTCGGCGCATTGCCCGATTACGCACTCAAATTCTTCGTATTGCCGGCGGGCGGTTTCTTGACGCTCGGTCTTGCGATGGCTCTCGTCAACGCAATCAGCGATTATAGAGCAAAGAAGAGAAAAGAAGACGCCGAAAAGCGTATCAAGGACGTTGAGGACGCCAAGGCGTCGCTTGACGAAAAAGTCGAAGAAACGGAGGTTGCGTGATGGAATACTTTTTGCTGATTATCGGCGCAATGTTCGTAAACAACTTCGTGTTGAGCCAATTCTTGGGGTGCTGTCCTTTCCTCGGCGTGTCCAAAAAGGTTGACACCGCTCTCGGTATGGGACTTGCGGTTACGTTCGTTATGGGCGTTGCAAGCATCTTCACTTGGCTTATACAGAAGGCACTCGTCGCGCTCGGCGTGGAATATTTGCAAACGATTGCGTTTATTCTCGTCATTGCCGCGCTAGTGCAACTTATAGAAATGGTTCTCAAAAAATATATGCCCTCGCTTTATAGCGCACTCGGCGTATATCTTCCGCTTATCACCACCAACTGCGCGGTGCTCGGCGTTGCAATTCTCAACGTCGATACCTACGGCGTGGCAAGCGGAATAAGTCTTTTGCAATCCTTCCTCAACGGTGTATTCAGCGGTGTGGGCTTCTTGATTGCAATATTGTTGCTTGCGGGCGTGAGAGAAAAGATGGATAGCGACGCTATTCCCAAACCTTTCAGAGGTTTTCCGATCACTCTCATCTCGGCAAGCATATTGAGTATGGCGTTCGTTGCGTTCGGCGGTCTCATCTCGTCGTCGGGTGCAATCAACCCGTTCGCTTAAAGGTAGGTGATGCGTATGTCGTGTTTGATTATTGCAAGCGCGGGCGTAAATCCTCTGACGATACTTTGGTCGCTACTGGTATTGCTCGTCTTGGCGGCGATATTCGGTTTCGTGCTCGCGGTGCTCGGCAAGAAACTTGCCGTACACGAGGACGAGCGTATAGGTCAAGTGAGAGAGCATTTGTCGGGCGCAAACTGCGGTGGTTGCGGATATGCGGGCTGTGACGCCTTTGCAAAGGCAATCGTAGAAGGCACTGCGGATATCAACGCTTGCTCGGCAACTTCCGCCGAAAACAAGAAGAAAATTGCCGAAATTATGGGCAAGAGCATTGACGCGGAAGAGACTATGATAGTCGTTGCTTGCAGAGGCGGAAACAACGCCGTAGACAAGTACGAATATATGGGCTACGGCAACTGCAAGAGTATGGAATTGCTCGGCGGCGGAAGAAAGCAATGCAAGTGGGGTTGCCTCGGTATGGGCAGTTGCGTGGACGCTTGTCCGTTCAGTGCAATGAAGATAGGCGACGACGGCTATGCAAAAGTGCGCTACGACAGATGCGTGGCTTGCGGTAGATGCATAAGCGCGTGTCCCAAAAAGCTCGTGAAACGTATCCCCGCGACTGCAAAATACTACGTCGCTTGCTCCAACTGTTTGAGGGGCGGTAAGGAAGTGCGCGCGGTATGCTCGGTGGGTTGCCTCGGTTGCGGACTTTGCGCAAAAGTGTGTCCCAACGGCGCAATCACTATGGAGAACAATCTTCCGATTATGGATTATACCAAGTGCGTCGGTTGCGGACTTTGCGCTCAAAAGTGCCCGTCTAAGTGCATTTTGCCCACCAAATCCGAAAAGGACGATAAAACGGAATAATTATTTAGAAAAAGAAAAAAGATATCGGAAAAATTATAGAGAAAAGAAATAGCGAAACAATAAGTCCGAAAGGACGTAGGAGACAAATATGGAAAAAATAGCGATTATCGACATTGGCTCAAACTCTGCAAGACTCGTGCTTGTCAACGTGCTTGACGGCGGATATTTTGTCGTGTTTGACGAACTGAAAGAAACCGTCCGACTCGGTCAGGATATGGATTGGGACGGATTCATTAAGCCCCAACGTATAGCTCAAACGATAAAAACGCTAACGATGTTCCGTCGTTTGTGCGACGCAAACAAGGTTGACAAAATCTTTGCGTACGCTACGGCGGCGGTGAGACGTGCAAAAAATCAAAAGAGTTTTCTTGACGAAGTCGCAATGACTTGCGGTATCAAGATAAAAGTGCTTTCGCCCGAAGAGCAAGCGATGCTCGTATATCAAGGCGTAATCAACTCTATGGATATTCCCAAGGGCTTGATTATGGAAATGGGCGGTGGCTCTACCAATCTCATTTACTACAATAGAAGAAACCTTATTCACTTCGAGACGTTGCCTTTCGGTGCGGTTACGCTTACGGATTTGTTCAAAAACGACTCCTCGACGCCGCAAGAGAGAGCAAAGAAAATCGAAGAGTTTATCGGTGAACAACTCGAAAAAATTCCTTGGCTGGACAGCGTAGAGCCGGATACGGCGTTCGTGGGCGTGGGCGGTAGCTTCCGCAATCTCGGCAGAATAAGCCGTATGATAAAGAAGTACCCCTTCAATATGACGCACAACTACGAGTTGCCCGTGAGCGAATTCGACAACATCTACAACACAATCAAGAAGCTCGACCTCAACAGCACGATGAAGATCAAGGGCTTGTCCAGCGGTAGAGCGGATATATTCCCGAGCGCACTTGCGGTTATGAAAGCGGTGCTTTCTCGCTTCACGTTCGAGAAGATCACCATCAGCGGTTGCGGACTTCGTGAAGGCGCGATGTTCAGATACGCAGTCCCCGGCATCAACGAAAGACCGCTCAGCGACGTGCTCGGACACTCGCTCTATACGCAAATGAGATATCACGACCTCAACATTGCGCACGCAGAGCACGTGTACAATCTCTCAATCCAACTCTTCAAGCAACTCAAAGTGCTTCACAAGATGCCTAGAGTGTACGTGAGAGTGCTCAAAATCGCGGCACTTATGCACGACAGCGGTATGAGAATCAAGTTCTACAACCACCAATTGCACTCGGCGTACATCATTCTCAACAGCAACCTCTACGGCGTACCGCACAAGGATATCGTAGTGGCGGCGTTCGTTGCCGCGGGGCACAGAAAAGCTGAAAACGCGCGTGACGAGATTGTCAAGTACAAGGATATGCTCACGCAAGAGGACGTTGACGCAATAAGAAAATTGAGCGTGATTTTGCGTATTGCCGAGAGCTTTGACCGCTCGCAAAGCGGTGTGGTTACGGGCATCAACTGCGACGTGCTCGGTGACAGCGTAATCGTCAAGACGGAATGTGAAAACGGCGGAGATTGCGCACTCGAAGTCAAAGACGCAATGGGTGCCGCGGCGGAATTTAAGGCTGCGTACGGCAAGAACCTCGAAATTCTGTAATATAAAATGGAAAAATTTGCAAAAGATATAGTCCTTGCGTCCGCATCACCGAGGCGCAAGGATATATTGCGTAATATGGGGCTTGATTTTCAAATCGTGCCTTCGAGCGTGGACGAGAGCAAAATTAAGGCGGTTTTGCCTTGCAATCTCGTAAAACGCCTCGCAATAGCCAAAGCGGACGACGTCGCGACGAATTATAAAGACGCTACGGTGATATCGGCGGATACGATAGTCGCAAAAGGGCTCAAAGTGTACGGAAAGCCCAAGGACGAGAGCGACGCAATCTCAATGATATCCTCGCTCAACGATAAGCGGCACACCGTTTATACGGGAGTGTGCGTCAAGTGCGGTGAGGTGCAAAAAGTGTTTTGCGTGTCGTCGCGCGTCAAATTCAAAAACCTTACGCAAGCCGAGATAGAGGAGTATGTCAAAGTGTGCAAACCTCTCGACAAGGCGGGCGCGTACGGAATACAAGACGACAAAATAGTGGAAAAATACGAGGGCAGTTACACCAATATCGTGGGGTTGCCCGAGGAAAAACTTGCCGAAGTTTTGAGGCAAGTCGGAGTTATCTGATGGCAACGATAGAACTTTCAATCGATTTAGGCAGTAAATTTATCACCATATACCAAAAAGGTATAGGGCTCGTTTTGCGTGAGCCGGCAATCGCAATCGCAACCAAAGCGCGCAACCGCCTCGAAATAAGAGACGCGGGTTATCGCGCGGAAAGCGTTATGACGGGCGCACTCGGCGGGGCAAAGGTCATCGCACCTATTAAAGAGGGTATCATCGTGGACGAAGAGATGGCAACTATGCTTCTTGCCTACTTCCTCAAAAAGATTATGCCCGAGGGATTGTTTCCTCCAAGAATTAAAGCAATCGTGTCAATATGCGAGTCCTCGTCCAGTTCGGATAGGCGCGCGGTTGAAAAATGCTGTCTCAAAGCGGGCATAAAAGAGGTCACTCTCGTCGAGTCGGGATTGAGCCTTTTGGCATATACCGGCAGTATCGGCGGACTTTTCGTCGATATTGGCGGTGGAAAAACGGAAATCTCCGCAGTCACCAATCACGGCATTGCGACGGGTTGCTCCGTCAATATCGCGGGTGACGCATTCAACAACGCCATTATCGACAGCCTTTATATGAATTACGGCGTGAAAGTGGGAGAATTCACCATAGAAAACCTCAAAAAATCCGCACTTTCCTTCTATATCAACGACGAGGGCAGTTACGCCGTAAGCGGTGGCAGTGCGGACGGCTCTCCTCGCTCGCTTTACGTGACGGCAGAGGCTATGCGCAACGCCGTTATCCCGCTCGTTGACGACGTAATCGAAGTGATTATGTCCGTCCTCAACCAAACTCCGCCCGAATTGTCCGCGGAAATCTTGCGCAAGGGTATATTCGTCAGTGGCGGAAGTTTGCATATCCCCGGACTTATCGAATATCTCGAACAAGCTCTCGAACTTCCCGTAACTCCGCTCAAAGACATCGAAAACGCCATTGCAATCGGCGGTGCGAAGTTCTTTGACGAGAGAAACCTCTTATCCGATATGCTTGGCGTCAAATTGTATTAAAGCGCCCCAAACGGCGAATAACTGTGTCAGAGCCACTTGCTCGTCCAGTCACGTACGCCAATGTACGTTAGGCTGTTCGTTCAAGTGGCTCTTCCTTGTTCTTCATCCGTTTGGGACGCTTTAATATAATTTGAGTGTCGATAGTCGTGCGTTTTCTTGTTCTTCATCTAAATATTGCAATTTAATGCAATTTGATGTTTTTGGTGTAATTCTATAAAACTTATTTCTTTTGTGGAATATTCCATATATTACTTATCGACAAAAATAGTATTGCTTTTACATAATCGGACGTTTGTTGCGGGCGTTCGTTTTTTATTATGAGAGTATGAGAAAAATTGTGGTTACTTCCGGCAAAGGCGGGGTGGGCAAGACCACCGTTACGGCTACGCTCGGACGAAAGCTTGCTTTGCACGGATATAGAGTCGTGCTCGTTGACGGAGACGTGGGGCTTAACAATCTCGACGTCGTGACGGGCATTGAGCGAAGAGTGGTTTACGATATTGGGGACGTGCTGTCGGGACGATGTAGAGCGTTTCAAGCACTCGTGAACGACGGAGAAAGTCCTATGAAAATTCTTCCGTCGTCAAAGGATAGCGCATTACTCACGGCGCAGTCGTTTAGGGGCGTGGTGGACGGATTTTGCGATTTCGATTTTGTCATAGTGGATTGTCCCGCGGGGATAGAGCAAGGCTTTCATCGCGCGGTGTCCGCTTGCGACGAGGCAATCGTAGTCACAACGCCTTCCGCTTCGGCAATAAGGGACGCGGACAAGGTGATACGGCTTCTTGCAAGTTATCGGCTCAAAGACGTGTCGCTCGTTGTCAACAGAGTGCGCCCCGATATGGTGGCAAGAGGTGAGATGTTGGGCGCAAGCGAGATAGGCTCTCTGCTTCACGTCGCGCCGATAGGAGTCGTGCCCGAGGACGATATGATTACGCTCTATCAACAACTCGGCGCAGTGCCGTCGCGGGCAATATCCGAGAGGGCGTTCGAGGCTCTTGCCAAAAACGTTGCCGAGTGTAGCAAAGCGTACGTCGACGTGTCCGCGAAAAGAAGATTTAGGAGATTTAGATGAGAGTTGACAGAACGATTGCAAACCGTATGCGCGAGATGCTTACGCAAGATTGCGTGGGCGTAAAGGAAGGCTTTTTGTGCGCGCTCAAAGGTGATATAAACAATCTCTTGCGCGATTATTTCGAGACGGAAGGCGAGGCGCAAGTCAAAATCACGCAAAGCGAAGACGGCAAATATTGCGTGTCTATCGAGGCAAAAGCGGGGCGGATAAAACAATTCGATACCACTATGGACATAAAGCGTTTTTGAGCGTTCTATTTTGCTCCTCGTAGGCATAGAGTATATGCGAGGTGACAAATATGGAATTTGACGAAACCAAAAAACTCGAAGTAGAAGTGACTCAAAATCAATTTGTGGAAACACGCACGCGCAGTAAAAAACGCAATCCGTTCAAGGGCGCGCTCGACGCTTTCGACGTTGCGATTATACCCGTCGCAATAGGCGTTTTCGTGTCGTTGGGATTTTTGTTTGCCAACATATTCAAGGCAACGTCTATCGTCGATACGCTGTCCAATATATCGAGCGTAATTCCGATTATCTGACACAATCGATAGTTTATCCGTATGAAAATCAAGGTTAATCCTTTGTTTTTTGCGTTATCGCTTGCGCTCGTCGCGTTCGGTCACGCCCTTGATTTCGTATGGACGATGCTTGCACTTATCCTTCACGAAACTGCGCACGCACTCGTTGCGAGGTTGCGCGGTTTCGTCGTGAAAAAACTCGTGTTGTTGCCCTACGGCGCAATGATGAGTACGGGTGAGAGTTTTGATAAAACGTCGAGCGTGCTTATAGGTCTTGCGGGCCCTTTGTGCAATCTTATCGTTGCGCTTATTTTGCTCGGGGTGTGGTGGTTGTTTCCCGCCGTGTATCCGTATACGCAAAACTTTTTGTACTGCAATCTGTCTTTGGGGCTTTTTAACCTATTGCCGGTATATCCTCTTGACGGTTCGAGAGTTGTGCTCGGTGTGTGCAAAAACAAACTGCGCGCCCTCAAAGGTTTGCAAATCGCGGGCGTGGTTCTTTCAATTGCACTGCTCGGGCTTTTCGTAGGCTCTTTCTTCTTTGGACTAAATTTCAGTTACGGCGTAATGGCGATATTCCTCTTTTACGGCGCGACGTTCGGCACGAAAGAAGAAACGTATATAAGCGTTCTCGACGGCGCAAGCAAAAATTATTCGCTCGGCGTCGTTAAAAAGAGGGTGGAGATAACCCAAAACACGCCTATCGTGAGGCTTTACCACCATATAAGTTCTACAACGCACACGACTTTCGACATAGTGGACGAAAACGGCGTGATTTTGCGTGTTTTGGACGAGGAAACGCTCAAAAATATTGCGTTGAAGAACAAACTTTCAACTCCGATAGGAAAAACGATTTGAAAATCTGATTTTTGAATTGACAATTTGGTTTTTTGAATAATTTTCAAAATATTTTTGCAATATTTATTGAAATTTTTGCAAATGCACTCAAAGATTGCCGAGAAGAGGCAATTGAAAGTGCGCAAGGGTTGACTTTTTAAGCTTTTTAGTATACACTTACGATACGACATTATGGCAAAGTCTTATAGACTTTGAGAGGTTTTGTATGAAATTTATCGGCATCGACATCGGCGGTATGACCATAAAGGGCGGTATCGTTGATGAAAACGGCATCATTTCCACACGAAAAACTATCGTTACGTCCCCCGGCAAAGAAGACGTGCTTATCGTCAAAGATATTGCCAATCTCGTTGAAGATCTCGTGGTTGCAAGCGGGCTTCAAAAGAGCGATTTCGTGGGTGTAGGTCTCGGTTGCCCCGGGTCGGTATACGACGAGAAGGGCATCGTTAGATACTCTTGCAATATCAACTTCCGCAACACGCCTATGGCAAAAATGCTTGCGGATATGACGGGTATAAAGAACGTGAAGCTCAGCAACGACGCCAACTGCGCGGCACTTGCCGAGACTATGTTCGGCGCGGGCAAAGGCGCGAAAAATTCCGTTATGGTTACGCTCGGCACGGGCGTAGGCACGGGTATCGTGGTTGACGGCAAATTGCTTACGGGCAATCGCTCGGCGGGCGCGGAAGGCGGACATATCCAAATCAATCTCGGAGGCGTCACTTGCGGCTGCGGAAAGAAAGGTTGCTACGAGGCGTACGCGTCGGCAACGGCACTTATGAACCAAATTCAATCCGCTTGCGAAAAGCACCCCGACAGTCTTTTGGCACACGAGGTGGAAGAGAACGGTATCAGCGGAAAAGTGGTGTTTGACTGTGCAAAACGAGACGATAAAGTGTCGATTGCGGTGATAAAGAGATATATCAAGTACGTGGGTGTAGGGCTCGTGAACTTTGCAAACATCTTCTTCCCCGAAGTGATTATCATAGGCGGAGGCATCTCAAACCAAGGAGACAACATTATCAAACCGCTTCAAAGATACGTATCGAGAAACGTGTACGGTGCGGTGTATAGCCCCAAAATCAAGGTGGTTGCGGCAACCCTTCGCAACGACGCGGGAATAATCGGCGCGGCTGCGCTTTGTATGTGAAATATGGCAGATTATAAGGACAAATTCGAGAGCATATTGCTCGACGTGGAAAAGCCCGCAAGATACGCGGGCGGAGAGTGGAACACCCCCGATATGACGGATAGAGCAAACGGGGACGTGGCTTTTTGTTTTCCCGAGCTTTACGAGATAGGTATGAGCAATCTCGGCGTTGCGATACTTTACGATATCATCAACAAGACGCCGGGGTACGTATCGGAAAGGTGCTACGCACCCGCGCCCGACCTTGCGCAAAAACTCAAAGAAAACGATATTCCGCTTTTGTCGCTCGAAACGAGAAAACCGCTCAAAGACTTTGACGTGGTGGCGTTTTCCGTAGGCTTCGAGCTTTTATACACCAACGTCCTTTATATGCTCGACCTTGCAAGAATACCTTTCCGTGCAAAGGACAGAGACGACTCATATCCTTTCTTGATTGCGGGCGGTCCTTGCTCCGTCAACTCCGAACCGTTTGCGGATTTTTTTGACGTGATAATCGTGGGTGAGGGCGAAGAGTCGGACATCGCAATCGTAAAAGTGCTTTGCGAGGGCAAACGCCAAGGTTTGAGCAAAGCGGAGATTTTGCAAAAAGTCAAGGGTATGGAAGGCGCGTACGTGCCGTCCCTCCACAAAGACGGTGAAAAAGTGGTGAAAGCGGTCGTTCAAGACTTTGAAAACTGCTCCTATCCCACCAAACCGCTCGTTTCAAACATCGAAGCGGTGCACGACAGAGCCACGCTCGAACTTTACAGAGGTTGCGCAAGCGGTTGCAGGTTTTGCCAAGCGGGATTTTGGTATCGTCCCATTAGAGAAAGAAGCGCAAAGAAGTGCGCCGAGCTTGCAAAAGAGATTATCGACAACACGGGATACGCGGAGATTTCGCTTTGCTCGCTGTCGACGAGCGACTATACGGGACTGGAAGAGCTTGAAAGCGAACTCGGGGAATACTGCAAACAAAGACGTATCAATCTGTCTTTGCCGAGCTTGCGTATAAGCAGTTTCAAGCCCGATATGGCGTTAAATTCGCGCAAAAGTTCGCTCACGTTTGCGCCCGAAGCGGGCACTCAAAGGCTTCGCAACGTCATAAACAAGAACGTCAGCGAGGAAGAAATCGAAAAAATCGCAGTCGCGTTCGAGGCGGGCTACGACAGTATAAAACTCTATTTTATGATGGGACTTCCCACCGAGACGGACGAGGATATCGCGGGCATTGCCGAGATTTGTAAAAAACTCAAATCTATGTACTGGCAAAAACGCAGTAAGCGCGGGCTCAATATATCCGTAAGTTGCGCGGTGTTTATCCCAAAACCCGGAACGCCTTTCCAATGGGAAGCGCAAATCTCTTACGACGAGATGGTGCGCCGTCAAAACTATTTGAGAGGACTGTTGCGCGAGATTAAGGGCGTGACGTTCTCGTGGCACGGCGCGGAAACTTCCGTGCTGGAAGCCGCTCTTGCAAGAGGTGACAAAAAGTTGTCTTACGTCATCGAGCGCGCATACGAACTCGGCGCGAAATTCGACGGTTGGTCGGAGCATTTCAAGTGGGACGTGTGGCAAAAGGCTTTTTCCGATTGCAATCTCAAAATGGAAGATTACTACGGAGCAATCGATATAGACAAACCGCTTCCGTGGGACTTTATAGACTCGGGAGTATCCAAAAAATATTTCCTCAAACAACGCGAACTTGCGTATCAAGCGGTGACTACCAAGAGTTGTCGCGAAGGTTGCAACGGTTGCGGTGCAAACAAATTGGGTAGGTGCACGATATGTTAGTACTCAAATATCAAAAACAAGGCAGTGCGTGCTTTATATCCCATATAGATTTGCTCCGTCACGTCGACAGAATTATTCGTCGCGCGCGCATAGAGGTCAAGTTTTCGCAAGGCTTCAACCCGCACCCGTTGTTGTTTTTCTCGCCTCCGCTCTCGCTGGGTACTGCGTCCGTTGCGGAATATTTGTCCATAGACAGCGATATGGACAAGGACGTTGCGTTTGAGCGTTACAACGCGTCCGTGCCCGAGGGCTTGAAGGCAAGCAAGATTTTCGTATGCTCAAAAAATCCAAATTTGCAAGCGAAAGTGACGTGTGCGGACTACGTGTTTCCCACGGCGTATAGGGATATAGATTTGTCAAACGGGTTCATCGTTCAATACAAAAAGAAAGGTGAAATCGTCAAAGAGGACGTCGAAGACAAGATTTTTGCCGTATTCGAGAAGGACGGCAAGCTTGCGATGAGACTTGCAAGCGGTGCTTGCAACTTGCGTCCGGACAGAATTCTCGACAAACTCGGTGAAATAGTCGGAGAAAAGATAGACCCGAGAGGAGTGGTGAAAATCGCTCAATACGTGGACGTTGACGGCAAGCTCGTGGACGTCGACGAGTTTTTGCAAACGGTGTAAGTTTGCGTTTTTCTCAAAAAACTCCGTTATCCGATATTAAATTTTAGGATATATAAATGAAACAACTGGTATTGGACTACACGCCTTTCTGCACGCGCGCCGCGTTGGTGGAGGACGGAGAAATGATTGATTTTTCCGTCGAGAGAGCGAGCGTAAGAGGCATTGTGGGCAACATCTACAAGGGCAAGGTGGAAAACGTATTAGGGGGTATGCAAGCTGCCTTTGTAAACATCGGACAGGAACGCAACGGTTTTTTGTATATGGGGGACACGCTGGTGGACAGCAGATGCCTCAATAGCCAAATGCCTCCGAAGCGTTTCAACGTATCGGCGGGCGACTTGATTATGTGTCAAGTCGTCAAGGACTCGTTCGGACAAAAGGGCGCAAGACTGACAATGGATATAACGTTGCCGGGATATTACGTCATTTTGTTGCCACTTTCGGTATTCTTCGGAGTGTCGAGGAAAATCGAAAATCCCGAGCGTCGCGCCTATCTCGAAGACTTCGTGCGCTCGGTATGCCCCGAGGGTATGGGGTGCATTATCCGTTCCGCCGCCAAAAAAGCGTCCGATAAGGATATCTCGGATGAGATCGAGAGGCTTATCG
Organism: Christensenella sp. UBA7571; assembly: GCA_002476605.1. Lineage (GTDB taxonomy): Bacteria > Bacillota > Clostridia > Christensenellales > CAG-917 > CAG-475. The sequence continues at coordinate 30,009 of DLLD01000017.1, read as the reverse complement.
TGCTTTGGCAAAAGGTGCAAGAGGACTACAAGAGAACGCCCGAAAAGGAAGTCGTTTTCGAGGACGCAAGTTTGTTTGAAAGAGCACTTCGCGAGACGTTCAGCGAGGACGTAGACAAGGTAGTCGTCAACGACGAACGCATCGCAAAAATTCTCGAAGGCAAAGTCGGCAAGGCAAAGTGCGAAGTGTACGAGGGAGAGCGCAATATTATGCGCCACTTCGGCATAGATAAGCAAATCAACCACTTGTGCGACCAAAAGGTGAATTTCGGCTCGGGAGCGTATATCGTCATAGACAAGGCGGAGGCTCTTACTGTGATTGACGTAAACACCGGTAGATTCGTCGGAACGAGCGATCTGGAAGACACCGTATACAAGACCAATCTTGCCGCTACGGAGTGCATCGCAAGGCAATTGCGTATACGCAATATAAGCGGTATCGTGATTATCGACTTTATCGATATGCAGTCGCAAGAGCATAGAGACAGCGTTGTCGAGGCGTTGCAAAACGCGCTCAAACGCGACAGAATGAAGACGTCCACGGTGGGTATGACCGCACTCGGTCTTGTGGAACTTACGAGGAAGAAAACGAGACTTCCGCTTGACGACTTTATGTTGCAACCGTGCGACAATTGCGCGGGCGGATTCGTGACGAGCGACGCACAACTTGCGTTTATGCTCCGTGACGACCTCGTGGACTATATATTGGACAGCAAGAGCGACGTTATTTACGTGGGCGCGCATCCAGACGTCGTGGATATGATATTCGAGAGCAAGATTTTGCAAAATAGAATGAAGAACGGATGGAAGGACAAGCATATATTCTTCTATGCGGACGAGTGTTTGCGTAGAGAAAAGTGGACTATATCCGACAATCAACCGCAAGGAAACGCAAGTTATACCCGAATACTCACCGACGAGTGCGATTGTGAGTGCGAAAAATAACCTATATGGGACGAAAAAGTCCCACGCATCGTGTCATTATATAGGTGCGACGAGGCAATGCGAGGCTTTTGTAGGTTGCCAAGACGCAATATATATGATAGAATGCAAAAAAGAAGGTGCTTATGAAACAATGGCGTATAAATAAAGACGGCGTAACGTTGGTGGAAAAAGCCGGCGTGCGCGAAGAGGGACAAGTCAAAGTCAAGATATCCAAAGTGGCGGTATCTTCGGCGGACTTGTCGCATCTTGCTACGTGCGATAAGGACTCGGCAATCGTGCCGGGACACTCTGCCGTTGCCTACGTGTCCGAAGCGGACGAGGACAGCGGTCTCAAACTCGGCTCGCGCGTGGTTATCAGTCCGTATATCACCCAAAAAGAACACGGTATCGACGTCGTAAAGACTATGGGCGTCGATGTTGACGGTCTTTTGAGCGATTTCGTATGCTTGCCGTACGAGAACGTTTTTGCGCTTCCCGACGGCGTTAGCGACGAGGACGCGGTGTTTGCCGAATATATCGCAATGGGCAACAACGTCTTCGAGGCTCTCGATTGCGAAAAGGGTGATTACGTCGTTATCGTGGGCGCAAGCACGCTCGGACTTATCATTTCGCAACTTGCGCTTTATTATCAAATCGTACCGATTTTAATCGATATGGACGCGGACAAACTCGCTTTGGCGCAAAAGTGGGGAGTGGCGTATACGCTCAACCCGACTTACGACAGCTTGGAGCGCAGAGTTGAGGAAATTACGGGCGGTCGTATGAGCGAAGGCGCGATTTTCGCGGGTGAAAGCGTGGATATCAATTCCGCAATTCGTCTCGTCAAAAACGAGGGAGACGTCGTTATCGCGGGCTATGCAACTCGTGCAAAGCACGCCGTCGACGCGTATTCTATCCTCAAAAAACAGCTCAAACTCAAAGGCGTGTGCAACGGTGACGGTGAAATGTCGTCGGCAATCAACCTTATAGCAAACAAAGTCGTCAAAACCGACGGCATCATCAGTGCGGACGCCAACTTCGGTGAAGTTCCGCAAGTCGTCGAAAATTGCGTGAAATATCCTTATCAATACAGCAAGATTTTGATTAACAACGATTGATTGCGCACTACGTAAGAAAAATGGGGAAAATTAAAGATATATTCAAACAAGAGAACGTCTCCAAGGCGTTTTGCTCCAAGGCGTTTATCTGGTGTTGGCTCACTATCGTGTTCGTGTGCTGGGCTACGGGAGGTTGGATTGCAGGATTTATAACGGCGGCGGTTGTGGCGTGCGTTATTCTTTGCCTTTGCAAAGACACTATGCCCGTGATTGCTGTTTTGTGGACTTTTCTCTTTATGCTCGGCAAAAACCGACACGATTTGCAAGGTATGGCGTGGCTTATTTCCTTCGTCGCGCTTATTCCTATCGGCGCGGTGGTAAATGTCATAAGATTCCGTCCGTCTTTCAAGTTTTTTAATTACAAGACTATAACCGTAACTACGCTTGCAACTATCGTTTTTTGTGTAGCCAATATGATTTCGGGCATCGCAAGGGCGGAAAGATATCAAAATTTTGCCGATTACGGCGTTGTTGCCACGATCGTGGGGCTTCTTTGTGTAGTGCTTGCGCTCGGATACGTGTTCTTTAACGCCACCACTTCGGGCGGTGAGGACGGAAAAAGAATTATCGATTACGTGCTCCATCTTATGTTTGCAACGAGCGTGCTTATAGTGCTTCAACTTATCGTATATTACGCAAGAATAGGCGGTGGATTTGACGCAATCCTCGACGGATTTAAGCACAAAAGCGTAGATATCGGTTGGGGCGGACCAAACAATTACAGTATTATCCTTGCCACGATGATGCCCGCAACGCTTTATTACGCGGTCAAGCACGGCAAGTTTTCACCGCTTTACTTGTTGTATGCTCTCGTTCAATACTTCTTCGTGTTTATGTCCTCGTCGCGCGGTGCGATTTTGTTCGGCGCAATTGGGCTTATCGCGGGCGTGGGACTGTGCGTGTACAAGAGCAAATACCGCGGTCGCGCCATTATCACAGTGTGCTTGACGATAGTCGTCGGCATATTCGTGTTTATGGCGTACGCAGACAAAATTCACGAGATTATGGGCGGAATTATGAGCAAAGGTCTTGACGGTAGCGGCAGAGATGTTCTCTACAAGGACGCAATCGAAAGCTTCAAGAATAATCCGATTTTCGGCACGGGCTTCGATTATAGAATGGGTGCGCACGTGGACAGACCGAGCGACGGATACACGCCGTATTGGTATCATTCTACATTCTTCCAAGCACTCGGTGCAACCGGTATCGTGGGCTTTATCGCGTGGCTTTTCCTCGAATGGTCGAGATTGAGAGCGTTTTTGACAAAGCGTAGCACTGAAAAGTGGTTTATGCTCGTTGGCTTTGCGATATTCTTTGCGTACGGACTTATCGACGTTTTCTACTACACGCCCAACGGACTTATCTTCTTGTTCATCTTCACGCTTGCGGCTGAAAAGAGCGTCGAACCCGAAAAATTGCGTCCCGCGTTGTTTGAGCTTATCGACGCAAAAGCGTTTGAAAAGCGCGTGGGTGAGTATCAAAGAGAGAGCGTAGAAAACGATACGGAAGACGCGGAATAATCAAAACGAAAATTCGTGCGATAAAAATATGCCTTTTGAGTGTATCGTATCGCATAGAGAAAACAATCGTAAATAAACGAAAGATATATTGAAAATCCGAGCGTTTTGCTCGGATTTTTAGTTTCAACTATCGTGTTACTTTTTTACGGATATCGACGGCGTAAGGTCGTTAAAAGCACTATCGGAGATACAGTCGTTATAGTAGGTTGCGACGTCGTTTACGTCGGTGCGGTTTTCAAAGCTTTTATTGAAAATCGTTTCCGCCCAGTAAAAATTTGCGTCGTGTTCGTCTTTTACGCCGCCGCCAGCAACGGAGTCAAATTCTTTGTCGGCGATGCGTTTACGCTTCCACCAAGATACGTCCGTAACGTGATAACCGCTTGAATATAACGCGTTTATATCCGATAAGAATTGCTCTTTTCGGATAAGAATATCGTCGTGCTTTTTGACGCCTAATATTTGGATAACGCCTTGTAAATTTTGCATAGTGTTTTGGTATATTCGTTTTACGCGATATTGTCTTTGATGAATTGCAAAACGTAGTTTACGACGAGCGTGCGTTGATCGTCTTTTTGCAACGTCGTCGTGGCGGTTACGTCGCCGGTAAACGTCGGCAAGAGTTGCAACACGGCGGGCAAGTCGGTGGTTTCGTTTATCTCGGCAAAAGCGGTGTGGTTGCCGTTTTCAATAGTCTTGTATATGCAGTTTTGCGACATTCTCGATTTCGCCTCGTCCACTTGCGCTTGCGTGCATACGGCGTCTTTATCACCCGAGATATAAAGTGTGGGCAAAGAGGAGATGGCAAGCGTGTAGTCCTCGTACACGTCGAGACCGTCTTCGTCTTTGACGGGGTTGCCGTCTTTGTCAAAAACTTGATAATGTCCGACGGTTATGGGAGAGAAGAATATTGCGCCGAGTTCCTTTCTTTCGGTTTCGGATATTCTACGCAACGCGGCGTCCGCGCCTTGGTTGGAGTGTCCGCCGATGAAAAATTGCACGCTCGGATATTTCTCGAACGCAAGTTCTTTTTCCTCAAAATACGTGTAGGGCATATCGTTTTGCGTTTTGGGAATATAAGTGAGATATCCCTCTTCGGCAAGGCGATAACCGAGGTAGGAATACTTATCGGGTGAGATATACGTGCCGACGTAAAAGAGCAAACCGTATTTTATATCTTTTTTGACGGGCTCAAATATAAGGGCGTCGTTATCGTCGATTATATTGACGGAATATTTCGTCGGAGTACCGCCTTTATCGTTGCACGCAACGAAGCCCGCCAAACTTGCGAGCAAAAGCACGATTGCGATAACGACGATAAACGCTTTTTTCTTCATAACGCACCTTTTATATTTATCAATACCGATTATAACACGGATATGCGGATATTTCCATAGCAATTTTGCAAAGTTGTGCTATAATTGAGTTATGAAACGCAAAAACGAACGAATTTTGGGCGGAAACGTGCATTTCGGCACGTCGGACAAGAAGTCGCAAGACGAAAAAGGGCTTGCGGAACTTCTCAAAGAACACGACGAGAGAGGTATCGTGCCTTTTCATATGCCCGGTCATAAGAGAGGCACGTACGATTTTCTGTTCGGCGCACAAAAGATAGACATTACCGAGATTGACGGATTTGACAACCTTCACGACGCTTCGGGGGTTATTCTTGACGCAGAAAGGAGGGCAAGCAAACTGTACGGCACGATATGCTCGCGCTTTTTGGTGGGAGGCAGTACGGCGGGAGTTTTGGCGTCTATAAGAGCGTTGACCAAAGAGGGAGATAAAGTGCTCGTGGCGCGCAATTGCCACAAGTCCGTGTACAATGCGATAGAGCTTTGTAGGCTCGTGCCCGTGTACGTCGAACCTTCGTATTTCGAGGAATACGGTTTTTACGGCTCGATATCGCCCGATAGCGTGAAAGAGGCGTTTGAAAAGGACGAGGATATCAAACTCGTAGTTATAACGAGCCCCACTTACGAGGGGATAATAAGCGATATAAAAAGCGTTGCGGATATATGCCACGAGAGGGGCGCGTTGCTGTTCGTGGACGAGGCGCACGGTGCGCATCTCGGACTTCACAAAGGCTTTGAAAAGAGCGCAAGACAACTCGGCGCGGACGTCGTGGTGAACAGCTTGCACAAAACTTTGCCCTCGCTTACGCAAACCGCGATACTTCACGTTTGCTCGAAAGATGTGGATATAAAGCGTATCGACAAAAACCTTGCCGTGTTTCAATCCTCGTCACCGTCCTACGTGCTTATGGCGTCTATTGACGGTTGCGTGAGATTCTTGCAAAACTACGCTAGCGAAGCGATGGGCGAGTGGAGCAAAAACTTGGACTCGGTGAGAAAATCGTTTTCGCACCTCGTCAATATCAAACTCTTCGACGGCAAAAAGGACGGAAGAGCGTTTGATTACGACAAGAGCAAACTCGTCTTTTGCGTGGGCGGTTGCGCTTTCAGCGGAGTGGAGTTTAAGAAAAAATTGCGTGCCGATTGCGATATAGAACTTGAAATGGCAAGCGTAAACTACGCAATCGCAATGAGCGGACTCGGAGACGATAAGGCGTCTTTTGCAAAACTCGCAAAGGCGGTGTTCGATATAGACGCAAGCGCAAAAACGAGAGACGGACTGACGTACGTAAAATTGCCGAAATTACCGCAAAAAGTATTTGAACCGTATCAAATAGATACTTTAAGTTGCGAATACGTCGATTTTGCGCAAAGCGTTGGCAGAGTGTGCGCGGAAAACGCGTGGGCGTATCCACCGGGTTGTCCCGTCATAGTCAAGGGTGAAAGAGTTGAAGAGGACTTTGTAAAATACGCCACTTTGGCATACGAGAGCGGTGTGAACGTGACGAGCGAAAGTAGAGAATTCCCCTCAAAACTCGCGGTGGTGCAAAACGGTGTCGATTTGCCTTGACAAAACAATACGATGTTTTTATAATAGATATATCAAAAGTAAGGAGTCTTTACGATGAAAAGAATTACAACATTGAAAACTCGCGATTTGAACGAAAGCAAAAAGAACGGCGGCTGCGGTGAATGCCAAACTTCTTGCCAATCCGCTTGCAAAACTTCTTGCGGTGTTGCAAACCAAAAATGCGAAAAATCTGCAAAGTAAGATTTTATTAAACGATTATTTGCAAAACTCGCCTATGTTCACATAGGCGTTTTTTGTGCAAAGGCGCAATAGATATGATACATTCTTTCAAACTCAACGGATACAACGTCGTGCTTGACACGGCAAGCGGAAGCGTGCATAGCGTGGACGACGTGGCGTACGATATCATCGGTATGTACCAAAGTGCAAGCAAGGACGAAATCGTAAAAGAGATAACCTCAAAATACGACGTCACCGAGCAAGACGTGCTCGATTGCATAGACGATATCGAAGAGCTCAAAAAAGAGGGTAAACTCTTTTCCGAGGACACTTTCAAACCCGACGTAGATATTTTGGCAAAGCGCAACACCGTGCTCAAAGCAATGTGCTTGCACGTTGCGCATACTTGCAATCTCAACTGCGAATACTGTTTTGCATCGCAAGGCAAGTATCACGGAGAGAGAGCGTTGATGTCATTTGAAGTGGGCAAGCGCGCCCTCGATTTTCTCGTTGAAAACAGCGGAACGAGACACAATCTCGAAGTGGACTTTTTCGGCGGTGAACCGCTTATGAACTGGCAAGTGGTCAAAGACCTCGTCGCGTACGCGCGTTCCATTGAAAAAGAACACGGCAAAAATTTCCGCTTTACGCTCACCACCAACGGTATGCTCGTTGACGACGACGTTATCGAGTTTGCCAATAAGGAGATGGACAACGTCGTGTTGAGCCTTGACGGAAGAAAGGAAATCAACGATCACTTCCGCAAGACCGCGGGCGGTGTGGGAAGCTTCGATATCATCGTTCCAAAATTCCAAAAATTCGTAAAAGCGCGCGGTGGAAAGAACTATTATATGAGAGGTACTTTCACTCATCGCAATCCCGACTTTACCAAAGATATCCAAACTATGCTCGATCTGGGATTTGACGAACTCAGTATGGAGCCCGTGGTATGTCCGCCCACCGACAAGTACGCGCTTGACGAAAACGACAAGAAGGTAATCTTCGGTGAATACGAGAAACTTGCCGATATGGTGATTAAGCGCAGAAAAGAGGGCAAACCGTTTACTTTCTATCACTATATGCTAAATCTCGAAGGCGGTCCTTGCATTTATAAGCGCATCTCCGGTTGCGGCAGCGGTACGGAATACCTTGCGGTTACGCCTACCGGTGAACTTTATCCTTGCCACCAATTCGTGGGCAACAAAGATTATCTTATGGGTGATATTTGGAAAGGCGTTACCAACACCGCGATGCGCGACAAATTCAAGAGATGCAACGCCTATTCGCGCAAAGAGTGCGACGATTGCTGGGCAAGGCTTTATTGCTCGGGCGGTTGCGCCGCCAACGCGTACAACGCAACGGGTGATATCAACGGCGTATACGAGTACGGTTGCGACCTCTTCAAAAAGCGTATAGAGTGCGCGATAATGCTCAAAGTGGACGAGCAAACGGGCGAAAATAACGAGGACTGATATGGCAAAAGACAAGGTTGAAAAGACCAACGCAATGCGACTTCTCGACGCCAAAAAAGCGACGTATAAGGAGCATATTTTGCCTATCGTCGAGGCGGTTAGCGGTGAGGAGGCGGCAAAGCTTCTCGGCGTTGACGCAAAATTCGTATACAAAACGCTCGTAACCGTGGGCAAGAGTCTCGAACATTACGTTTTCGTAGTGCCCGTCGAAAGCGAGCTCGACCTCAAAAAAGCCGCGCAAGTCGTCGGTGAAAAGAATATCGAAATGGTGCGATCCAAAGACTTGCTTGCGCTTACCGGATACGTGCACGGCGGTTGCTCTCCCGTGGGTATGAAAAAGTTTTTCAAAACGACGATAGACGTAAGTGCGGAGAGCGTTGACAAAATCTATTTTTCGGGCGGAAAAATCGGTTATCAGATAGAAACTACGCTATCCGAGCTCAAAAAGGCAATACCGTTTAAGCTTGCCGATATCACCGTAGAGGCAATTGACGGTTGACATATTTTGCGTTATCCCTCATAATGAATATAGAGGGAGCGTATGAAAAAGAGTATCAAAAAGTTTATATACACGTTCGTGCTGATTGCGGTTGCAGTCTTGTCGAGCGTGTTTATTTTTGCCCCCGAAGGCGTCGCGAGCGCAAATTCTGCGTGGTTTAAGTACGACGGCGTAAATTCGGTCGGCGCAATATTCAAAGGAGAAAATTGTCCTATCGTCGTTGATAGAGAGGACTTGACTTTCGATATATACCAAAGCGACGTTGGGAGTTTTTATGGAGAATACGAATCCCCGACGGGCAAAGTCAGTGCAAAATACACTTTTAGAAATCCTACCGATATCACTGCCAAGGTTGAGTTGATCTTTCCCTTCGGTTACGCGCCCGAAGATTACGAGTACGCAACCGATAAAGACAAAGACAATAAAAAATATTATTCTATAAGTGCCGACGATGCGGATATCCCCAAGCGCATAAGGAATACGTATAAGAAAAGAAGAGAGAATTACGACATCGTGCAATTCGACCTCAATACCGACGTCGAGTATTTGTCCGACGATTATATCGAAACGGACGAACTTAAAAAAGATACCAAGGTGTACAAATACGTTTGCCACGCAAAAGACGGCTACGATATACCTCAAAAAGTGTCCGTGTCGTGGATCGACGACGGTGAGGGAAAAGTTTTCTGCAATTATAGCGATCACGACGAATACGGCTATTACGAGTATGAATGGGTGTACGTAAAATGCGATGAAAACGGTGACGCGGTGTTTTACAGCACGCAAGATATTTCCTCTTCGCTTATGATAAAAGACGCAGGATACAAGGATAGATTACTCAATTACGAGGCGGCGGGAGAGGACACTCTTTTCAATGCGGTTATGTCAACTTACGACGAGGAAAACGGCGTTGAGAAAGCGGACTGGTACAACTCGTTCGTCGCAAGATACTATAAGTGCGACACTTTTATAAACACCGATTTTAGAGTGGAGGATAGATTCCGTTGGTACGATTATACGCTTGAATTTGCGCCCTATCAAACCATCGTAAACGAGGTCGTTGCACCGCTTTATCCGCACGTTACGAGAGAATACACTCCGAGATTGCACGACTATACTTACTTGCTTTCACCCGCAAAGACGTGGGCAAGTTTCGGTGAGTTTCATCTCCGTATAAACACGGATATGTACGTCAAAAAAGCGTCCGTTGGCAAACTGAAAAAGCACAAAGGTTATTACGAGTATTCTTGCCAAGGCTTGCCCGACGGGGAACTTACGTTCAGTATGTGCAAGAGCCCCGCACCGATTACGCAAAGTGCGTGGTGGGGACTCGTGATAACGGGCATCGTACTTGCCCTCACGTCGGTTATTTGGATACCGATAATTGCCGTTATCATAGTGAAGGTGCGCAAAAAACGTATAGAAAAGAATGTTTTGCAATCGTATAACGAGCAAAACCCGCAATATAAACCGGTATCGCGAAGCGGTTATTATAATGCGTACAACGGTAAACCGAATATAGACGACCAAACGAAAAGAAATAAAAGGCGGAAATAAGCAGTCAATAGATAGCAGATTTTATCAATATATATCGATATATACCGTTTATAGAACAAAAACTTGACAAAACGACGCGATAAGAGTATATTTTTTATCGATAAAAATATGCGAAATAGAGAGGCTTAATATGACCAAAGACAATAAAGAAATCTCAAAAGCTACGCTAAACAGACTTCCGTCTTATCTCAAATATCTCTATCAATTGGACAAACTCAACGTCGCGACGGTGTCAAGCACCACCATTGCAAACGGACTCGGGCTCAATCCCGTGCAAGTGCGCAAGGATATCGCGCTCGTATCTTCCGTTGCGGGCAAACCCAAAATGGGCTACGTAACCAAAGAGATTATTGCGGATTTGGAAGGTTTTTTGGGTTATAACAACACTCACGACGCTATTTTGGTTGGCGTCGGCGGACTCGGCAAAGCGTTTTTGGGCTACGGCGGTTTTGAAAACTACGGCTTGAATATCGTGGCGGCGTTCGACAACAACGAGAAAATCGTAAATACCAAAATCAACGGCAAACCCGTCTACGACGTGAGCAGATTGCAAGGCATCGTGGAAAGATTCAATATCAAACTGGGCATCATCACAGTGCCCGCGTACGCCGCGCAAGAAGTTGCGGACAGAATGGTTGCCGCGGGCATCAAGGCAATATGGAACTTTGCTTCCGTGCATCTCAATATTCCTGCAAACGTCGCACTCAAAAACGAAGATTTGGCGTCGTCGCTTGCATTGCTCAGCTTGCAAATTCAATCCAACAGAGCGGAATAATTCGAGACTGTTTTATTGAAAAAACAAAGAATAATATAACGATATTATAAACAAAAATCTCGCAAAAATTGCGAGATTTTTTGTGTTTTTTTGATAAAAATTATGTCATTTTTCACCGCAAATGCGGGTGTTTAGTTTCATTGTAACTGCAAAAAATGTGAGTGAGATTGCCTTATAAAACGTTAATTTGTCGTTTACAATCTCGATACAATTTCGTCCACGATTTGAAAGGAGGTGAGCGTTCCGCCGAGGTCAAAGGGAAGTTTGCCGTCCGCAATCGTGGCGGTTACGGCGTTTTCGAGGGCGGTTGCTTCCTTGGCGAGGTCGAAAGAGAGACGAAGCATACTTGCGCACGCCAAAATCTCACCGACGGGATTGACCACGCCGTTTTTGGCAAAGCAGTCGGGCGTATCGCATTTTGCGCCGTAAAAACCGAGCGTGGTGTCTCCGAGCGTAATTGAGGGCATAGCGTTTTCACTGCCGACCAGTGCACCCGCAAAAGCGGTGATTGCGTCACCGAAAAGGTTGGATGTGAGTATTACGTCAAATTGAGCGGGGTTTTGCGCAAGGCGTTTTGCAATCTCGGATATATCGAGCATATCGAGGCGCACGTCGGGGTAGTCCTCGTTGATATCCGTAACGATTTTGCGCCAAAGTCGAGAGGAAGTGAGGCTGGTTGCCTTGTCTGCAAGCGCAACCGATTTATTACGCGTCCGTGCAAGCTCGTACGCAATACGCGCGACGCGCTCTATTTCAAGCTCGCTGTAACGTTCGGTATCAAAAGCCTCTCTGCCGAATTTGCCGTTGATACGGAAGCCGTTTTCTCCAAAGTAGATACCGCCGTCCACGTCGCGCACGATTACCAAGTCAACGCCTTTTGAAAGGATATCGTCTTTGAGTGCGCTTTGATTTGCGAGAATGGGATAAAGTTTTACGGGGTGCAAGCCCGCGTAAAGACCGAGAGATTTGCAAAGTGAAGTGAGCGCGCTTTGCAACGGCAAAGCGTAAGAGGATTGCTCTGCCGACGCACCGAATAAAACTGCGTGCGCCTTGGCGGAACAATCGAGGGTTGATTGAGGCAGTGCCTCTCCGTATTTTTCAATTGCGCGTTTGCCGATAACGCCGTCGCAAAAATTGAACTCGTGGCAATATTTTTTGCCGATTGCGTCAAGCACTCGTTTTGCGCCGTCTATAAGTTGAAGCCCCGTTTCGTCCGCGGAAATAGTTGCGATATCGTAAGTCATGGTTTCGTCCTTTGTTCTATGAACAAAAATATAATATAACAAATGCAAAAAGCCGTCAAACGCTATATACAATTTTCAAAACGTCGATGAAATCGTGTTTTATGCAATATTTGCGCATATTTTATGCATAAAACAATAAATTATGCAAAATATACAAAAAATATAAAAAATTTTATATATTTTTATACAAGATTGCTTGCTTTATTTTTGCGATGTTGCTATTATATGTGAGCAATACGACAAAAGGAAAATTTTTAGGATATACGATATGAAAAAATCAGCAAAAACGATTATCATTTTAGCAGTCGTCGCAACGATTATCACGGCGTGTTTCGCACTCGTCGCGTGCAACGATAACGATATCAATCTCGTGGCGGAAGTCGCAACCGATCTTCTTCAAGAAGATTTCGGCATTGCCGTCACCAAAGGCAATACTTCTCTTATGAACGCAGTCAATCAAGTCATCGACGAGTGGAAAGCAAACGGCAAACTCGATCAATACTCCTATTATTATTCCGCACTTGCCAACGAGGAAAAGGGCGGTGAAAAAGCGGTTGCTCCCGAGGGACTTCAAACGAGTTGGGACTTTGGAAACGCAACGCAAACGATTGCGGTGTACACCGAGTCCGGCTTTGCTCCTTACGAGTTCGTATACGGCGGAAACGTAGTGGGGCTCGATATTGCGATTATGTCCCAAGTTGCGGTCAATACCGGCAAAAAGATCGAGGTCAAGGACGTCGTGTTTGACGTGATTGCAACCAACGTATCGACGGCTACCGGTGACGCGGTCGGCGCGGCGGGTATGTCTATTACTGACGAGCGTAAAGAAATCGTCGATTTCAGCAACGTGTACGCTTCCTCAACTCTCGTTATCGTCTCAAAAGACGGACAATACAAGAGCGTCAAAGACCTTGCGGGCAAGAAAGTGGGCGTGCAAGAGGGTACGAGCGGGGATATCATCATCAGCGAGGCAATCGGAAACGGATATACCTACGAGATTACCAACGACGACGAAACCACGACAACCGTCGTAGTCAAGGCAGAGGGCGCGGAAGTGAAACAATACAAGGCGTACGCGCTTGCGCTTCAAGACCTCATAAACGGACGTATCGACGCGATACTTATGGACAAAATTCCCGCGGAGTTGATGCTGTAATGGGAAGCGTTTTGTCTGCTACGATAGGGGAGCGTCTATATAAGGCTTTTATATACGACGATAGATACAAACTGTATTTCAAAGGATTGGGTAACACTCTTTTGATTGCACTCCTTGCCACACTTATAGGTGTGGCAATTGGCGTTACTTTGGCGATGATAGTCTACGTCAACAAGAAGACGGGCAAGCTCAAAGTGCTGTCACTCGTTGCCAAAACGTACATAATGATAATCCGCGGAACGCCCGTCGTTTTGCAACTTTTCATAATGTACTTCGTGGTGCTTGCATCTTCCGACAACGGCATACTTATCGGCGCGTTGACGTTCGGTCTCAACTCGGGCGCGTACGTTGCCGAGATCGTGAGGGCGGGCTTCGAAAGCGTCGATTACGGGCAAATGGAAGCGGGACGTTCGCTCGGGTTGTCCACGGGACAAACGCTTTTGAGAGTGGTTACTCCCCAAGCGGTGCGCAACGTTATGCCACCTCTTTTCAACGAGTTTATAACCCTTGTCAAAGAGACTGCAATCGTCGGATACGTTGGTATTCTCGACCTCGGCAAAGTCCCGGGGCTTATCCAATCGAGGACGTTCGATTATCTCTTCCCGTTGCTTATTGCCGCGGTTATGTATCTCGTGATAGTTATGGGGCTTACCGGTATACTCAAACTCATCGAAAAGCAAATGGCAAAGACCGACCGCAATTACAAGCGTATCAAAGTGCGCGGAAAGAAAAAAGATTATATCGTGGAGGCGTAAAATATGTTGAGTGCTATAAATCTGACGAAGAAATTTGGCGATTTGCTCGTTCTCGACGATATCACCGAGACGATAGAAGAGGGTGAGCGCGTAGTTATAGTAGGTCCGAGCGGCGGCGGAAAATCGACGTTTTTGCGTTGCCTCAATTGCCTTGAAGACCCCACGGCGGGCAAGATTATGTTTGACGGCGTTGACCTTGCGGATCTTAAAGTGGACATCAATGAACAACGCGAAAAAATGGGTATGGTTTTTCAACAATTCAACCTATTCAACAATATGACGGTGAAGAAAAACATAACCCTTGCGCCCGTGCAAATAGGCATAAAAAATATGCGCAAAACCAAGCGCAAAAACGCCTTCGTGCCTATATACAACAAGTGGTTTGAAAAGTACGGACAAAAGCACAACGAAAAGGTGGACAAAAAGATAGTTTTGCTCCAAAAGCAACTTGAAGAGCTAAAAGAAGAACTTAAACCTATCGTTTGTGCGTGGGAAGAGACAAAAGTCATAAAAGAGATAAGCGGAAAATCTTACGCCACTTACGACCCGAAACTCACCAAACAAAAGCTTGACCTCACCGAGAAAATAGAGAACGTGGAGCGCAAAATTTCGCACTCCGTACACGCAGAGCAAAAGAGCGTTCAACCCCTTGAATACACTTCGAAGAAAGAGATAGTCGAGAAGGCAAACGAGAGGGCGGACGAACTTTTGAAACGCATAGGTCTTGAAAGCAAAGCTAACGTGTATCCCTCTACTTTGAGCGGTGGACAAAAGCAACGCGTTGCGATTGCTCGCGCGCTTGCGATGAACCCCAAAGTTATGCTTTTTGACGAGCCGACGAGCGCACTCGATCCCGAGATGGTGGGAGAGGTGCTCGACCTCATAAAGCAAGTGGCAAACGAGGGTATGACGATGGTTATCGTAACTCACGAGATGGCGTTTGCAAGAGAGGTGGGTACGAGAATATTGTTTATGGCGCAAGGCAAGATTTTGGAAGAAGCACCGCCCGAAGAGTTTTTTGCAAACCCCAAGTGCGACCGCCTCAAAGAGTTTTTGAACAAAGTGCTGTAAGCGTTGTAAACGCAGTAAGGCGCGCCAAAAACGACATAATTTGAGTTGAAAAACGCATCGAAAATGCATCAAAACGCAATAAAAACGGCTATAAATTATACTGATAAAAACGGCTTTCCGATGAGGGGAAGCCGTTTTTTCATAGATATTCGTATTGCAAATTGCGATTGTAATCAATAACCGTATTTCTTTTGATTGGTTATGAGGAATATAATTTCAAGCACCAACGCAAGACCTTCCGCCACTATGATTGCGCACCATATACCCGTAAGGCCGAACGCCATAGGAAGGAGCATAACCGCTCCGATTTGGAATATCAACGTACGAGCAAAGGACACCACTGCCGAGATAAGTCCGTTGTTGAGGGCGGTGAAGAAGGACGATACGAACATATTGAAGCCCACAAATATGAAGGACACCGAGAATATGCGCATACCCACCGTAGTCATATCCAGCAAGTTTTGGTCGTAACTTACGAATATGCTTGAAAGCGGACGAGCAAGCGCAACGGACAATATCGTCATAATCACGCCCGCGGTGAAGGTGATAATCGTGCTCTTTTTGAACAAGTTTTTGAGTTCGTCTTTGTTTTGCGCGCCGTAGTTGTAGCTTATTATAGGCGCAACGCCGATTGCGTAACCCATAAACACTGCCGCGAAGATGAAGCTTGCGTACATAATGACGCCGTACGCCGATACGCCGTCTTCACCCGCGAATTTGAGGAGTTGCATATTGTATATCATACTGACGACGGAGGCGGCAACGTTGCTCAAAAGCTCGCTCGAACCGTTGGTAACGGTCTGCAAAAGCATACGCGGAGCAAAGGTCGCTTTGCCGAGGCGCAAGAGACTCTTGTTGGGGCAAGCAAAGTATATAATGGGGATAACCGCACCGAAGAATTGTCCGATTATCGTTGCGTATGCCGCGCCCGCAAGTCCGAGTTTTGCCCCCACTACCAACGCCGCGTCGAGAATAATGTTGGCCACGCCCGCGATTGCGGTTACGGCAAAGCCGAGTTGCGGTCTTTCCGCTACGATGAAGAAGGTTTGGAAAAGGTTTTGCATCATAAACAAAACTTCCGCGCCTATAAGGATTTGTCCGTACAAGGTGCAGTAGGGAAGCATTTCTTCCGTCGCGCCGAGCAGTTTCGCAAGAGGTTCTACGAAAAATACCACTGCAAGCGATACTACAATGCCGAGAATTATCGTGGAATACACCACGCCCGAGAAAATCTTGTTTGCCTTTTCTTTGTCACCCTCGCCGAGCGTTTTTGCCACGAGTGCCGAACCGCCCGCGCCCATCATAAAGCCGAGCGAACCCAAAATCATCGTCAACGGATATATGAGATTGAGCGCGGCAAACGCCGTTTTGCCAACGAAGTTGGACACGAAAATGCCGTCCACTATGCTATATACGGACGTAAATATCATCATAAGGATTGGCGCAAATACCGCCTTTCCTATTTTTTTATAAGTAAAGTGTTCGTCAAGATGTACTGCCATTTTGCCTCAATTTAGCTTTGTCGAAAAGTGTTTTTCGACGTGCTTTCTGAATAAATCGTTGTATTTTTGCGTGAGTGCGACGAGCGCGTCCGCCTCTTTTTCATCGAGTTCTTGCCAAAGCTCGTCTTCTATATCGTCCATAATCGCGACTTTCTGCTCGTATACCTCTTGCCCGAGCGGGGTAAGGTATAGCGATTTTGCCTTGTTGTTGCCGTCAATCGACGCCATAGCGACGTATCCGAGCGTTATCAACTTTTTTACGGAAGAATTGATCGTTTGCTTGGGGATATACAATTTTTTGGATATGCCCGCTTGCGTGTTTACGCCGTTTGCAATGCAATAAAGGCTCATAAACTCGCTTGAAGAAAAGCCTGATTCTTCCATAACGTAGTTGTACATTCCGTCGCTTTCCCAAAACAGCGCGCGGTAATCGTTTACGTTTGCCATATACACCTCAAAATAGTCCGATTTCGTACCATTTTATAACTATAAAAATGCAAAGTCAAGCGTTTGAAAAGCGTGATGGGACAATATTTTTTTAATATCGTAAAATAGCGCGTAAACATAAGTTCTTTACAAAATAGAGGTTTAATGTTATCATATAATATAATTTATCATAGGATAATACGCGCTTACGGGCGCGAGTGCGTGCAATGAAATACGGCGAATTTAAGCAACATATAAAAGAGGCTTTGCAAGGAAGGGAAAATTTTGCTCCCGCATATATCGTGTGCGGTGACGACGATTATCTCAAATCTTCCGCAATCAAGGCTCTCAAAAATCTCGTAGATCCCGAATACGCCGACTTCAATCTCTCGACGGCGTCGGGGGACGACGGAGTGTCTTCGGCAATAGACGCGCTTTACACCTTTCCTATGTTTGACGAGCGCAAAGTGGTGGTGCTTACGCTCGATAGCGCTATATCAAACGCAAGCAAGGACGCTTACGAGAGGTATCTTGCGTCCCCGTCGGAGACGTCGGTGTTGGTGGTGGATTGCGACGACGAAGTGGCAAAATCGCTCAAAAACAAGAAAGCGCAAACGGTGGATTGCTCCCGCCTCGACGATAGCGACCTTGCAAAAGAGATCGAGGAGATAGTATCTTACGCACCCGCTCGCAAGATTGACAAGGACGCGGAAATCGAACTTATCACGCGCACGCAAGGCAATATGTCGCGTATCGCAACCGAGCTCGTCAAGCTCAAAGCGTACTGCGACGAGGTGATACAAAAGCAAGACGTCCAAGATATGGTGAGTGCGGATATCGACTTCCAGATATACGAGCTTGCAAACGCGGTGAGCGAAAAGAACGCAAACAAGGCTCTCGAAGCGCTTGACGTGTTTTTCAAAAACGGTATCAGAGGCGTGACCATTATCAACAGACTTTACGACAAGTATCGCAATATGTTACACGCCGAACTCAATAAGAATTTGCCCAACGAAGAGGTGGCAAAACTGCTCGGTATGAAGAGCGGTGCGGTGTACTTCTTGCGCAAGGTATCTTCCAACTACTCGCAAATGCGCCTCAAAAAGTGCGTTGACTATCTGCACTCGCTTCAATACGACGTGCTCAGCGGAAAACGCTCGGACGTGAGCGCAATTCACGAAGCAATACTCCAATTGCTCAATATTTAGGTGACTTATGCAAAACAAAATCGATAGAAAATATTACGTATGGATTTGGCTGGGACTTATCTTTGCCAATTATATCAGAAACGTCTACGGTATCTACGAGGATATCAACGTCCTTATCGGTGAGGCGTCGAGAACGCAAATCGTTGCGGACGTGTTCCTTATGATTTTCAATTATGGAGTTATTCCCGCGTTCGAGACCTTTATATGCGCGCTCATCTTGTACTATATCACGGCAAGAAGACACTCCAATTACGTCTCTCGCACGGATTTTTGCTATATCGTTATGACGTTCGTTGCGGGTGAGAGAGCGATTGCTGGATTTATCGACGCGTTCTCAATTTTGTCCGCCAATATGCATATCGTCACGGCAACCGTGCTTGACGTATTGCTTTTGCCCGGTGCGATGTTGCTTATGTTCTTCCTTATGGCAAAGCATTACAAGTTCAACGTCGTGGAAAAACGCAACAGTTTCACCGTTATGTCGGTGGCGTTTTTCGTGGTGCTCGGACTTATCGTGTTCAGCAACAATTTCACCATAGTATCGCTCGGCACGGGCGGTGAATATTCGCAAACGCTCATCGAGTATTTGCACCAAATGGGATATTCCGTAGACGCGCTCACGTCCGCTATCCAAGTGTATTCCAGCATAAGCGCAATCGTAATTTATCTTGCGTATCTCGTTGCGGATATCGTGATTGCGTCGCTTATGAAAAAGAACGCGTCGGAATATCAAGACGAGGACACGAGAGAGGAGTTCTTTGCAAAGCACCCGAGCGCAAGAGGCGGTGCTCCGTACACTCGTCGCGACGACGTGGACTCCACTTTCGAGGACTTTGAAAACAGCCATACGAACAAGAAAAAAGACGACGACGATCACGTCTTTGACGAGTTTGACATTTAATACCAAAGAAAATAGGGCAATACGCCCGCAGTGAGGAATATATGACATTTGATTTCGCGAAGTATGCAAACGGGATTGACTTGTACTTCATCATCGATATGGTGGTGCTCGTAACCGTATTTGCGATTATGCTCAGCTTCTTTATCTACAAGCGCAATATGAAGGTGTTCTTCTTGCTCATTCTCGGCGCGGTGCTTGACGTTCTCGTCAACGTACTGTCCGAATTGTTGGGCGGAAAACTCGCTATTGCAAAATACGTGATGCACTTCGTCGTGATTTTCGATATAGTCGCGGCGTGCGTGGTTTATCAAAACGATTTGAAAAACCTCTTCCAAAAGGTTTCCACGGCAAAGGGTTTTGAGACTCACAACAGCGACGACGAATTGCGTGACGCAACGGCGGAGATTTTGACGGCTTGCCAAGATATGGCAAAAAACGACGTCGGCGCAATCATCATCATTGATACGGCGGGGGATATCCACGACAATATCCTCGATACGGGTACGCGCCTCAACGCAACGTTGTCCGCGCCTTTGTTTGAGAGTATATTCAACACCAAAGCGCCTCTTCACGACGGTGCGGTTATAGTGCGCGGTAACAAGATTATCGCAGCGGGTTGCTTCCTCACTCTCACTCAACGCAACGTCAACAAAGAGATGGGCACTCGTCACCGCGCAGCAATCGGCATTACGGAAGATACGGACGTGCTTTCAATTGTCGTAAGCGAAGAGACGGGCATCATTTCCGTAGTCAAACACGGTGAAATCAAGCGTTATATGACTATGGACAAACTCAAAGACGAGATAGAAGAAGCGTACGGCATCTCTCCCACGGCAATCGCACTTCGCGAGGCTCACTCAAATCGTCGTATCGGCAAAATTCGCAGAAACGGTAGGTTCAAATGAAAACTATAAGAAAAACGGATATTTTAGTGCCCGCAGATTGCGATTTTTCCAAATGGTCGGTGGTGGCTTGCGATCAGTTCACTTCCGAGCGTAAGTATTGGAAAGACCTCGAAGACTACGTCGGCGACGCTCCGAGCACGCTCAAACTCGTGTTCCCCGAAGTGTACCTCGAAGACGAGGACAAGCAAGAGCGCATCGACGAGATAAACCGCACTATGCAAGAGTACATGGACGAGGGTGTTTTCAAGACGCTCAAAGACAGTTTCGTTCTCGTGAAAAGGACTACGGCAAGCGGTGTTTCTCGTCTCGGAGTGGTGCTTGCGGTAGACCTCGAAGACTACTGCTTTACGCACCCGTCGCACGCCAACATTCGCTCGACGGAAGGCGTGGTGCTCGACCGTATTCCTCCGCGCCTCAAAATAAGAGAGAACGCTCCCGTGGAATTACCGCACATAATGCTTCTCGTCGACGATAGGAAAAAGAGCGTTATAGAAAGGCTTTGGCAAGAGCGCGACGAAAGCGAAAAGATTTACGATTTCGATTTGAATATGGGCGGCGGACATCTTCTCGGATACCGCGTGGACGCTCAAAAAGTTATAGATTTATTTGACGAATACGAAAAGTCCGTGCAAAATCTTTACGGCACGGGAAGCAACGATTTTATCTTTGCGGTGGGTGACGGCAA
This sequence comes from Christensenella sp. UBA7571, assembly GCA_002476605.1. Classification (GTDB taxonomy): domain Bacteria; phylum Bacillota; class Clostridia; order Christensenellales; family CAG-917; genus CAG-475. The sequence continues at coordinate 9,190 of DLLD01000017.1, read as the reverse complement.
TCACTCTCTTGCAACGGCGCAAGCACACTGGAATCGCACGAAAGAGGGGTTAACCGATGCACAAAAGGCAGTTCATCCCGCCAGATTTGCACTTTGCGAGGTTGAGAACCTTCACGACGACGGCATAGTTTTCGAGCCGATTCATCGCTTCGTGTTCGGTGCGGGCGAGGATTTCAAGGCGTTTATTCAATCGAGATTGAACGGCAGTACCGTCGTCAAAGCGTTCGGCAGTGCGGGTGAGTTCGATATACTTGCAGAGGACAACAGCGCAAAGGCAATCAAGGATATCCAAACCGCAATAGACGAGTATATCGGCACGCATAAAGAATGCTCGGTGGACTATATCCACGGCATAGAACACTTGCGCGCGGTTGCGTCCGAAAACGCTGGCGTTGCAATCGAGATGCCCAAGATTAAGAAAGAAGAACTTTTCGGTTACGTCCTTCAAAACGGCACGCTTTGCAGAAAGGCGTTCTCTATGGGTGAGGCGGAAGAAAAGAGATATTATTTCGAGGCAAAGAAAATAAAGTAAATCCGCATACCACAAAACCCCGAACGAATATACTGTATCGGAGAACGATATGAAAGTATGTAAATTCGGCGGAACGTCAATGGCAAACGGCGGTGCTATATCCCGCGTCACGAATATCGTGAGAAGCGACGAACAAAGGAGATATATCGTCGTTTCCGCACCGGGGAAAAGAGATGGCAACGACGTCAAAATCACCGACGCGTTGTACGCTTGCTTCAACGAAAAGAGAGAAAAAGGCAATTGCGACGCGTCTTTCGATATCGTGAAAAATCGCTTTTTCGATATCGCAAATTCGCTTGGCGTAGATATTGATTTGAACGCCGTTCTTGACGATATCAAGAGCAATATCGAGAAGGGCGCGTCAAGAGATTATTGTGCGTCGCGAGGGGAGTATTTGTGCGCAAGGTTGCTTGCCGCAAAGCTCGGTTTCGAGTTCGTCGATACGGACGAGATAATCAAATTCAACGCCGAAGGAAAACTGCAAATGCACTATACGCTCGACCTTATCAAGCAACGGCTTGAAAGCGTCGAACACGCGGTTATCCCCGGCTTTTACGGCTCAAATCGCGACGGCGAAATTGTCACTTTTTCGCGCGGAGGCTCGGATATTACGGGCGCACTCGTCGCAAGGGCGGTGGGTGCGGATATTTACGAAAATTGGACGGACGTGGACGGATTTTTGACCGCCGATCCGCGTATCGTCAAAGATCCCGCCATTATCGATTTTTTAAGTTATAGGGAACTTCGCGAACTTGCGTATATGGGCGCGGAAGTTTTGCATCCCGAATCTATTTTTCCAGTCAGAAGCGTCGGAATTCCTATCAATATCAAAAATACGTTCAATCCCTCTTATAAGGGCACTATGATAGTTGCCGAAAAGGATTTGCCCAGAGAGCAAAAGGTCATCACGGGCATTGCGGGCAAAAAAGGCTTTACCATCGTCAATATCGAGAAAGATATGATGAATTCCGAGATTGGTTTCGGGCGAAAAGCACTTTCCGTCCTCGAATTTGAGGGGATATCATTCGAGCATATACCGTCGGGTATAGACACGCTGTCTATCGTCATACGGGACGAGTACGTTGCGGGCAAAATGCAAAAGGTACTTGCACGCCTTCAAGAGTCCCTCAACGCAGACAATATCGAGATACACAGCGGACTTTCTCTCATCGCAACCGTCGGACACAATATGGCGTCCCGTCAAGGCACTGCGTCCACGCTTTTCACCGCGCTTGCTCGCGACGATATCAACGTCCGTATGATAGACCAAGGCTCTTCGGAGTTGAACATAATCGTGGGTGTGGATACTTATGATTATGAGAGGGCTATCAATTCCATATATAAGTCTTTCATAATATAAAGAACGGCACTCATTAGAGTGCCATTTTTAATAGAGTGCGTCGTAACTCCTTTAATGCAATGTGCCCCCTCTTTCCGGACACGCCGGCATTTCTCCCACCACTCGGTTAGGGACTTTCCCTGCAAAAGTGAGCATCGCTCGCGGGGGAGACATTTGGCACGCGCATAGATAGGGACATTTCACTCGTTATACCACTCGTTCGCCGATAAAAAGAACAACACTTATCGGCTCACTTGTACTAATCGTCGAGCTTGGCACAAAGACGCTCACCGCCTTGCGGTTCGAGTTCCGTCTTCGAAGTTACACATACCGTGTATAGGTTACGCTTCAAATAGACACATACCGCGTATAAGCACGCAACAAACGAGTGGGGAGAAGCGGATAAATAAAAACAACCCTTAAAACTTTCTTAAACATTTGACAAATATTTTTATTGATAAAAATTTACTTTTATTTTGCAGATGAATATTGTATAATAATGGCAACGGATATAAAATATCCTTAAATACGGTAAAATAATTCGTATCTCATCTCGGTGCGGTGCGAAATAAAAATTTTTTATAAGGAGTTTTGATATTTATGAAAAATATCGATTTGACGAAATACGGTATCACAGGCACTACCGAAGTCGTTTACAATCCCTCTTACGAGATGCTCTTTGAAGAGGAAACCAAGCCCGAACTTCAAGGCTATGAAAAAGGTCAAGTGAGTGAACTCGGCGCAGTCAACGTTATGACGGGCGTTTATACCGGTCGTTCGCCCAAGGACAAATTTATCGTCGTTGACGACAACTCCAAGGACACGATTTGGTGGACTTCCGACGAATACAAGAACGACAATCACCCCGCAACGCAAGAGGCGTGGAAAGCGGTCAAGGACATCGCAATCAAAGAGTTGTCCAACAAGAGATTGTTCGTCGTAGACGCATTCTGCGGTGCGAACAAGGACACGCGTATGGCTATCCGCTTCATCGTGGAAGTTGCGTGGCAAGCACATTTCGTCAAGAATATGTTCATCAAGCCGACTGCGGAAGAACTCGAAAACTTCGAGCCCGACTTCGTCGTTTACAACGCGTCCAAGGCAAAGGTCGAAAACTACAAGGAACTCGGCCTCAATTCCGAAACGGCGGTCGTATTCAACATCACGAGCCGTGAACAAGTCATCATCAACACGTGGTACGGCGGTGAAATGAAGAAGGGTATGTTCTCTATGATGAACTACTATTTGCCCCTCAAAGGCATTGCTTCGATGCACTGCTCCGCAAACACCGATTTGAACGGCCAAAACACCGCAATCTTCTTTGGACTCTCCGGTACGGGCAAGACCACTTTGTCCACAGACCCCAAGCGTTTGCTTATCGGCGACGACGAGCACGGCTGGGACGACAACGGCGTGTTCAACTTCGAGGGCGGTTGCTATGCAAAGGTCATCAACCTCGACAAGGACTCCGAACCCGATATCTACAACGCAATCAAGCGCAACGCTTTGCTTGAAAACGTCACTCTCGACGAAAACGGCAAAATCGATTTCGCAGATAAGAGCGTCACGGAAAATACCCGCGTTTCCTATCCTATCGACCATATCAAAAACATCGTGCGCCCGATTTCCGCAGCTCCCGATGCAAAGAGCGTTATCTTCTTGTCCGCGGACGCATTCGGAGTATTGCCTCCCGTGTCTATCCTCACGCCGGAACAAACGCAATACTACTTCTTGTCCGGTTTCACCGCAAAACTCGCGGGTACGGAACGTGGCATAACCGAACCGACTCCGACGTTCTCGGCTTGCTTCGGTCAAGCGTTCCTCGAATTGCATCCCACCAAGTACGCAGAAGAGCTCGTCAAGAAGATGCAAAAGAGCGGTGCAAAGGCGTACCTCGTCAACACCGGTTGGAACGGAACGGGTAAACGTATCTCCATCAAGGATACTCGTGGCATCATCGACGCGATTTTGAGCGGTGATATCGACAAAGCGCCCACCAAGACCATTCCGTACTTCAACTTTGAAGTCCCGACCGAACTCAACGGCGTAGACAGCGGTATCCTCGATCCTCGCGACACGTACGCCAACGTTGAAGATTGGAACGCAAAAGCAGTTGACCTTGCAGGTCGTTTCATCAAGAACTTTGCAAAATACGAAGGCAACGCACACGGCAAAGCCCTCGTCCCCGCAGGTCCGCAACTCGACTAATCAACCTTCGCAATATGAAAAAACGCTCACCTTACGTGAGCGTTTTTTTGTTATAGACGTTTGAGTTAAAACGGCGTAATCGATACGCATTTTTAATGCCGATATTTGAACGTAAATTTCACAAAAGGCATTTTATAATATACCGTGTCTTTTGACAGTGAAGAGTTGATCGATAAGGCAATCAAGGCGATTGACGAGCAGATGTACGTTACGGAATTGACGTATGTACGTACAATCGGTTCGCAAAGCAAAGATTCGTTCGATTTTGCGCAAGGAAAGACCAAAACGACGACTTTGCGAGGTGCGGGCGGATCGAACGTTCAATACGATCTCGTCGAGAAAATCGCACAAGGCACAAATCTTACGAGAAAGACCGTAGTTAGAATTTTGCAAGGGATTAGACCTGACGTTTTTGCAATGTTCAAGGTCAACCCAGAGGATTTTATCACGCGCGCCACTCGTTTTATCACTGAGCAAAAAGCAACGATGATCGTAGACGAAATAAAGTATAATGTGACGGAAGAACAACCGTATTCAAGCGATATTTTCACCGCAGAAAAGGGCGTTATCGACTTCACGCGCGCAGTGCAAGCATCAAGGCACATTACACCTTACGTTGTAACCGATAGTGAAACCGAAAAGAATTTTGCAATCAGTCTCGAACACGACGACGGGGACGTTTGCGTGTATGCAAAATTGCCAAAAACGTTCAAAATCCCGACACCCGTGGGTGATTATTCACCGGACTGGGCAATCGCATTTTATGAAGGTAAAGTTAAGTATATCTACTTTATTGCCGAGACGAAAGGCAGTATGAGTTCTTTGCAACTCAAAAAGGTCGAAAGCGCAAAAATCAGTTGTGCCAAACGACTTTTTGAAAGCCTAAATAACGGCACAGTCCATTATGGCGTCGCCGATACTTATCAGCATCTTATGGATATAATGAACAAATAAAACTTCAAAGATTTGCAGTGTATGCAACCAAAAATTGCCGAATATTGCAAGCAATTATTGATAATTCGCATTATAAATGGTATATGCCACAACTGTGTTGGACTTCTATCTCTTATAAAAATCACAAAAGATACAAGAAAGATGAAAATGAGTGGTCGATTGTTTATAATAATCACGAGCCGATTATTTCACAAGAACTTTGGGATAGAGTTCAAGAGCGCAAAAAGTCTGTCGCTAAAGGTAGAAAGACAAAAATGGGTTTTACTCATCCGTTGTCTGGCTTTTTGTTCTGTGCCGATTGCGGTGGTAAAATGAAATTATGTACCTCAATTGGACCAGACTCAAAGCGCCGATATTACTTTAATTGCGGGCACCATTTACGTTATGGAAAAGCATATTGTTTTTCACATCATATTTCGGCAAGCGTCTTGGAAGAAATAGTTCTCGACGATATACGGACAATGGCAAACCGAATTGTTCTAGATGAAAAGGCTATTCGAGAAGAATTTGTTCGTCGCAACGCCGAACTTGCAGATGTGACAATAAAGAAAAACCGAAAGGATTTGCAGATTAAACAAAAGCGTGCAGAAGAACTGACAAGGCTCATTCAAACTGCATACGAAGACAAAGTAAAAGGGAAAATCCCCGAGGATATTTGCATTGGGTTTATCGAGAAATACTCGGCGGAACAAAAAACGATTGCAGAAGAAATTGATGATATTCAAAAGCGACTTGTAGCAACGGAGACCACTCGAAATTCTGCCGATGATTTTATCCGTGATATAAAGAAATATCTCGATGCGCCCGAACTTACTCGTGAAATGTGCTATGAACTAATTGATAGAATTATTGTCGGCGGTTCTCAAAGCGTAACCGGAAAGGAATGCGAAATTGAGATCGTATACAAAATCGACATCGTTTCCATCTTGCGCCACAAAGTCAATAAATGATTCATTTAAACAAACATACTAAAAATTAACGATAAAGTGTATGAAAATTCGAAATTCATACACTTTTTTTGTGCCTAAATATCTCTTTCCGTTACGTCCATAAAATTGTGTCGCAACTACGGCACGTCTAATCGCCAAATCAATATTCTTTATACTGAAAAATACTTAACTTGTGCGATTTTGATACGAGTAATTCAACTCTGTTGAAATCCGAAACGATATGTGATAGAATTAAAAATCATACAAGGAGTATCGTGAGGTATGACGGGATTGAAAAAAAACAGAATAGCTATCTGCGTCGTATGCGCGGTGTTGTTTTGTCTGGCGGGCGTGTTTCAGGCGGTAGATTCGAACCTTCCCGAATTTTGGCACGCGTTATTTGCTTTGTCGGCGCACACGATACTTATCTCTCTCGTGGTTGGTTGGGGCGTTTCGCTGATACATAGAATGGTGCGAAAGGATTTGCGCGCGTATTTCCTTACGGTTGCCGTGCTGATTTTGTTTTTCCTTGTTGTCAGAATGATAAAATACGGACTGACGAAGGACAGCGACACGTTTTCACGTTACCTTTGGTGCGCATACTACGTTCCGCAAATGTTCATTCCGCCGACGATTTTGCTTGCGGCGTTCAGTTTGGAAAACAAAAAGGGCAAACCGCTTGCAAAAACTTGGTATCTCTTATATTTGCCCGCCGCCATTTTGCTTCTTTTAATATTCACAAACGACGTACACGAGTGGGCGTTTGATTTGAACTTCGAGGGCGGTTTTTCCTACGAGCATAGAACCGTATTTTATATCGCGCTCGCGTGGGAGATTGCAGTAACCTTTGCAAGCCTTATCGTGCTTATCGCGAAGTGCGGAATATCTGCTTGCAAAAAGAAAACGTGGATACCCGTAACCGCTTTCGTCGTATGTGCGGCGGTTTCCACCGTATGCTTTTTGACGAACACATCTGCGTTCAAAATTCCCGAATTGTTGTGCTTTACCTGTATCGTGATGATAGAAAGTTGTATCGCCATCGGGCTTATTCCGTCCAACTACGAATACGAAAAATATTTCTATCGTTCGGCATATTCGGCGGTTATCACGGACGAGAATTTCAATGTGATTTACAATTCCGAAAAGTCGATTTCCGCGGATAAAAATCTGCTTGAACAAGCGGCGAAAAGCCCCGTTATGATAGATGAAAGCACACGGCTTTCGGCAGAAAAAATACACGGCGGATACGCTTTCAGAATCGAAGATTTATCCAAAGTCAACGAGATAAATGCGGCACTTTCCGAAACCAACGAAAGGCTGTCCGAAGAAAATTATATCATCGAAGCGGAGAACGAACTCAAAGAGCAAAAAGCGGTAGTCGCGGAGCAAAACAGACTATACGCAAAAACGGAAGAAGTTATCCGCGGAGAACTGAAACGGCTTGACGCACTTTTATCGGATATGTACCGCAAAACACAGTTAAACAGTACGGAATATACCGATAAAATGCGTTTTGCGTGCGTTTTGGCGGCTTATATCAAACGCAGAAGCAACCTTGTTATGCTTGCCGAAAAGAAGGAAAATATCGACGTGGGCGAACTGTCGCTTGCGATAAAAGAATCGCTCGATTACCTTTCGCTTACGGGGGCGGAATGCACTTTCGATTGCGCCGTTTCGGGCAAAATCTACGGCAAAAGCGCAGGTGTTTTCTATGACTTTTTTGAAGCCTGCATTGCAAATTACGAAGGGCTACCGAGTGCCGTTATCGTCCGTCTTTCGGGGCGTGGCGATAATCTTGTTTTGCGTATCGAAAGCGACAACCGGACGGAAGAAATTTCAGAAAAAATAAAGTCGAAATTTGCCGAATACAACGTAACAATTCAAACGGACGACAAAGAAGTTTATTATTCGCTTACTTTGCCGCAAGGGGGTGCTGTATGAGATTTATCGACGCACCGCTTTACGCAAGACAGATTATTGTCGTTTCGTTTATTCTCACGTTCGTTCTGGCGATTATCGGGCTGTTTACGGCGGTCAGACTTTGCAAGAAACGCCGCTATATCGTGCTATCGTCGGTAACGTTCGCGTTGTCGTTTATTTCGGTTTTCCTTACAATGCGCGGAAGTTATCGCTATCGTGTAGGTAAACCCGTATTCGAGCCGTCGCTCACGATAATTTCTTTGCCGTTTTGGGTGCATTGCGTTGTTGCGGTCGTATTGATTGCCCTTGCAATTTACGGACTTGTCAGCGCGGTGCTTTGGAATAAGAAACACATTTCGCCCGTGTCTATCAAGGAAAGCGCGGACACACTTCCTGCCGGAATATGTTTCTATGAAGAAAGCGGACTCGTGCGACTTATCAATACCGAGATGAACCGCCTTTGCGTTCTTGCAACAGGTAAGGCACTTTTGGACGGCGCAAGTTTTTGGCGCAAGATCTCGCAAGGCGAAATCGAAGAAAACTGTCTGCCGCTTCAAACGGGAGAAAAACCTATCGTAGAATACCCCGACGGCAAAATAGTTTCTTTCAAGAGGTATTCGCACGAGATAGACGGAAAAACCGTTTATGAAATCGTTGCGGCGAACGTAACCGAAAGATACCGCTTGACAAAAGAGTTGGAGCAAAAACTCGAAGAACTGAAAGCCGTCAACAAACGTCTTGTCGCATACGGGGATAACGTTGCAGAACTGACCAAAGAAAAGGAACTTCTGGCGGCGAAAATCCGTATCCACGACGATATGGGCAAACTCTTGCTTGCAACGAAACGCAGACTTGCCGAACCGACGGACGAAAACGAACAAAAGCAAATGATTTGCTTCTGGCAAGCGGAAATCGCCGCCCTAAAAAGCACTCGCCAGCGCGTGAAAAAAGACAACTTGCAAGTGATAACGAACGCGGCAAAACTTATCGGCGTAAACGTGGAATTTTGCGGAGAACAGCCGAAAGCGGATACGGCAAACGAAAAGATACTCATCGCCGCTATGCACGAATGTCTGACGAACACCGTTTCGCACGCAAACGGAAAGACGATGACGGTTTCGGCGGTGAATAAAGACGGCAAATACACGATAATTATCACCAACGACGGAGAGAAGCCGAAAGGTGAGATAGTCGAGGGTGGAGGCTTATCGGGCTTGCGTGCGCTCGTGGATCGCGAGGGCGGAAAGATGCAAATAAAAGCCCTTCCGCAATTTGAACTCATTATCGAACTGCCGCAAGGAGAAACTT
>DLLD01000008.1:34068-52732 GCA_002476605.1 Christensenella sp. UBA7571 | reverse complement strand
AAATATGTGTCAAGTTATCTCTACGAGATAAGTGACACGTGTTTAGCACTCGGCGCAATGTTAACGCATACGCTTCATATAGGGCAACGCAAGCGGGAAAAACCTCTTGTATGCGGAGCATTTGTCTATATCTATACGCTCACGCTTGCAACCATTTTTGCACATCGCAAAATAATTACATTGCTTGCACTTGTCCTCTACTAACATACTTTCTTTGATAAACTTGACGGCAATCGGGTGCTTGGACAACTCGAAAAAGTCGGTGTCGCGGATATTGCCCATATCGTAGCAGTCTACGCAATAAAAGTCGCACGGATAGACCTCTCCGTCGCCTTCGATGACGAATTGGTGGCAACAATGCCCTTCCATACCGCATTGCTCGGCATTTTCAAAATGCGCAAGACGCACGAAATTGTCAAACTGGCGTATGGACGTATAATTGCCCCTTGCAAAATCCTTGGTGTACTGTGCAAAGCACTTTTGCAAGAACTCGAAATAATCCTCGCTCGACATTGAATAGTTTTCACTCTCACTCGGGAAAGGCTCGGCGTACGTTGCAGTGGATATAGGTTGTCCGTTCTCGTCAAGTCGAAGAGGTTTGAGCATAGGAATAAACTGCAAATGCTTGAACCCTTGCTTTTTGAAAAAGGCGTATATGTCGTCTATCCTATTTGCCACTTGCTTGGTGAGCACCGTGAGAATATTGAATTCCACACCGTATTTTTGCAATAATTTGGCACTTTTCAGCACTCGCTCAAAGGTTGGTTGTCCGCCTACGTCTATACGAAGACGGTTTGCCTCTTCGTCACCGTCAAGCGAAAGCCCGATAAGATATCCGCCTCGTTTGAATATGGAGCACCACTCATCGTCAATGAGCGTTCCGTTGGTTTGCACTCCGATATGCACGGGCGCACGACGGACGTTGAGTTCACGCACGATTTGATGAAGTTTTACAAAAAACTCCTTGCCCGCAATCAACGGTTCTCCGCCTTGAAAGGACAGCATAACGTGGTCGTTTCCCGCAAAATCAAACGCTTTTTTGAGAACCTCACGCAAAGTGTCTTCGCTCATAATTCCGCGCGAAGGCATCTCGCGACATTCCGACAGCGAGTGATAGAAACAATATTTGCATCGCAAATTGCAATTTGACGACGCCGGTTTTAGCATTATGCTGATGTTCATAAATGAGTGATATTGCGACTTCGTCGCAGTGATATTCTCGCTACGCGAGAGTGATATTTTTTGCTATCGCAAAAAGTGATATCGTTGCTGTTGCAACGGTGATATTCGCACTTCGTGCGAGTTGTGGATTATTCCGCTTTGAATAGGACTTGGATATTTTGCACGCCTTCGATTGATAAGTCGACGGACTTATTGCCGATAGAGCCCGTAATCAAGACGGTGTTGTTGAACGGACTGAAATACACCGAAAAGACTTCAAACGGTTGTTTTTTCAAGTCCTTTTTAAGTTGGGAATACTCTACTTCTTCAACCTTTTCGTCGCACGTTTTTACTTCTATTTGTTTTTCGACTTGCTCTATAAACGGTTGCAGTGCGACTTTCAAAACGACGATTGCCGATTTTGACAATTGCGTTTCGTTGCTCGTTTCGTCAAGCAAATATATACCCTCGTTAAAATAGAGTTTAATTTCAGTGCCGTCAATCTCGATTGAAGAAAACTCGGTATCGTGAAAACCGTATTGAAATAAGGGTTCAAAAACGTTGTTCATAGTTATACCTATAATTACTCTTCTTCCTCGTCGTAAATCACGTCGTACGTCGCGGTGGCGGTGACGGCGTTTTGAATGGCGCGCTGTGTGGCGCGGACTACTGCCGATTGGAGCACCGCAAGATTTGCCACGGGGCGTTTTCCGCTTGCCAGACAAAACATAGTGTCTCCGTCGTACATCGTATGCACGGGACGGATTGCCCTTGCAAGTCCGTTGTGTGATATGCTTGCAAGCCTATTGACGTCCACTTTGTCGAGTTTTGCATCGGTAAGTATACAGCCGATTGTGGTGTTCGTTCCAAACGCAAGTTTAAGCACGTCGCCCTCGGCAAGGCATTTTTCGGTGTCGATAAACTCACCGTTTTTGCCTTTTGCGCCTGCAATGATTTTGCCCTCGTCGTCTACGATATCACCCATTGCGTTGACCGCTACGATTGCCGTGACGGTGACGCCCAGCACCTTTTCCGTTGCCGCGCCGATACCGCTCTTGCACGCGTTTTTGATACCGCGGATTTTGCCGACGGTTGCGCCCTTTCCTGCGCCCACATTGCCGAAAACGGTGGTTTTTGATGCGTTTTCGCACGCTTTAAGTCCGTATTCTGCGGTTGGATAGTGATATTCCTTTTGATTGAGGTCGTACAAAACCGCACCGCATACGATAGGCACGATTTTGCCGAGGCTCTTATATCCCACGCCTTTTTGGCGCAAGTATTCCATAACTCCGCACGTCGAGGCAAGCCCGTACGCCGAGCCTCCCGAAAGCACTATTGCGTTGACTTTTTGCATCATTTTCTCGTTGTGCAAAAGGTCGGTTTCTCTCGTGCCCGGTGCGCCTCCGCGACAGTCTACACCGCCCGTTGCTCCGCTCTCGGAAAGAATGACAGTTACTCCCGTATACTCGTCGTCGTAATGACCTATTTTGAAACCCGAAGGTATCCTAACTTCCATATCTCACCAATATTTTATACCAAGTCGTCTATGCTGGTTTGTTGATAGATGATGAATTTGTCAAAGAAATCCGCAACGTCTTTTTGCATTTGCGCACCGCACCAATCGTAAAACACCTCGTGTCTTGCGCCTTTGTAAAGATGCAATTCCGTCGTGATGCCGTTGGCTCTATAAAACTTGTCGAGTTTCTTGACGCCCTTGCCCATTTGTCCGACCGGGTCCGCGTCACCCGAGAAAAGACCTATGACGGTTGCGGGATTGAGTTTTGCGCGTGCCTTTTTGCCGTAGAGTTTGGACGTCTCTTTCATCATATAATAGTCAAAGCCGACGCTCATATTTTGATGAGCAAGTCTGTCAGCCATAACTTGTTCGCGTCTTTCCTTGACGCTGTTTGCCCATTGCAATTTTCCGCTGTCGCCCTTGTAGTGTTGCATATTGTCGCTCACCCAATTGACGATGCGAGGACGCCAGTTGCGTGCAACGAGGAAAACGGGCGCGACCGCGATTTTGCCGAGCGTGAAAAGAGATCTCATATGCCCCGAGCCGATAAGCGCGATTGCCTTGACGTCAGTGCCTTGCTGTGCAAACGCTTGCGAAAGGAAACTGCCGTAGCTGTGTCCCATAAGGAAAACGGGCAAGTCGTACTTGCTTTTAAGCCACTCTCGGAAAAACAACTCGTCTTGCAACGTTTTTTTGAAGATATTGCCGGGGTGTTTGCCTCTGTTTTCGTCCGTCTCGGTGAGTCCGTGCGCGCGGTGATCGTCTCCGAATACGATATAACCTCTTGAATTGAGGTATCTTGCAAATTCGTCGTATCTGCCCGCGTACTCGCTCATACCGTGTACGAGTTGGATAACGCCCTTGGGATCGTTCACTTCGTCCCAAAGTCTGCAATAAATCTCGGTGTTGTCAAAACTTTTGAGTTTGAACTCTTTCATAGCCTTGTCCTCGCGTAAAATATTGAGATAATAATATATTATAAACGGAAAAATATAACTTTTCAATACGAAATGCGGAATTTGTGCTATAATATGCTTATGAAAGTTGCAATCGTACTTAACTGCGGACATCAAATCAAACGAAAAATCAAAGCCGACAAGGTGCTTTGTTGCGACGGCGGATACAGCGTATGCCCCGTTGACGCCGACGTCATATTGGGTGACTTCGACTCTCTCGAAATGCCCACCGACGTCGATATCCCCATAGTCAAACACGACACACACAAGGACGCAAGCGACGGAGAACTTGCCGTGTATTACGCCAAAGAGAACCTCGGCGCGGACGAAATCGTGCTGTACGGCGTGACGGGCGGCAGACAAGACCACGTGCTTTGCAACCTTGCGATTATGCGCCTTGCTCACAACCTCGGTATGAAAGTCAAAGCCGAAGAGGACGGACTCGACCTCTATTACGTTGAGGGTGAGTTCGATATGTCCACGCAAAAAGGTGAAACTATATCCATACTCCCCTACGGTGAAAAAGCTCTCGTGACAGACTCCAAAAACCTCGAATATCCGCTTGAAGAGCTCGTTTTGACCTCTTGCGATTCGAGAGGACTCAGCAACGTGTCACTTGGCGGAAAGATACACATCAACGTCAAATTAGGCGGAGTTTTCGTGTTTCGATATATCAAATTTTGATTTTTTGAAAAATTTGAAAATTCTTTTGAAAAATCCCAATAAAATCAAAACGACGATTGTATATATTGCGTAAAACAATTCATCGTTTTCAAACCTTTCTAACGAAAAAAGCACGGCTCGACCGTGCTTTTTGATTTATTGAATGTTTTATTTTATTATTTTTTGGGGTGAGGGGCAAAGCCCCTCCCTCAATTAATAATTAATAATTATTAATTATTAATTTTCGCTTTCGCCGTTGGCTTTTTGGCTTTCGATGATTTGACGGTCGATTTCGTCGACGGGTTCGTCCGCGTCTTCGACTTCTTGCAAAGGCGCGACTTCCGCCGCCTTGTTCAAATCGCTTGACTTTTGCATAAGCGCGGTAAAGGACTTGGACGCAAAGAGTACGCTTCCCGCAACGAGTGCGATGAGCATATCTACGAAAGCAAAGGAGTTGTACGCCATACTGTACGCAATTGCGGTGTTATATTTGTCAAGGTCTGCGTAATCGGCAAACGCAAATACGCCAGAGCATACGTGGCAAGCGTATCTCAACACGACGGCAAGAACTCCGCCGAGCAAGAACGCAACGACTTTTTTGTCCTTGAACACGCCCTTTTCCATAAATATACCGCTTACGCCGATAAGACCGAATGCGAGAGGATAATCGAGCAAGAATTGCATCGGGTGAATGATGAACGGATCTTGCAACGCTTGCAAAACGCCGTATATCGTGCATACGATGAGACCTCTTCTCGTGCCGAACATACAGCAGTACACCATAAGCGGGAGAAGGCTTGCGAAAGTGACCGAACCGCCTTGGGGAAGCTTGAAAATGCGCGCGTACGAGAGTGCAAAGGAAAGTGCGATTGAGATTGCGCCGTATACGATGGAGCGAGTGTCGCTCATCTTGCGCTTGTCCCCTACGAACCACATCACTACCATTATCACCATAAACACGACCGCGGACACTATCATACCAACGAGGTTTGCGCCGGGATAATACTCTGCGATATCTCCGTAGTATTGCGCCATAAGCACCATCGTTGCAATGAAGCAACCGAGCACCGCCACGGCAGTGACGATAAATGAAATTTTGACCGCTTTGTCGCTAAACAGCGAGCTTACGAGCATTGCGATTGCGCCGACAACTACGGTTATGAGCGTTGCGAGTATGGGGTAAAAAAGCTTTGCTTGCATATCGTCTATGTTGCATTGGAACTTGACGTATGCAAACACAACCACCATAGTCACGGCAAAGCCCGTTATGATGCCGATTGCGTACTTTTTGAAATCGGCAAACTTGTCGCGCTTAAAGAACCACACGAGAAGTCCCACAACGATAAACGAAGCCACGATTGCCACGGCAAGATAGAGTGCGACGTATTGCAGTTTGTCACTCAAAGTCTCGATATCCATAAAAAAAGTCCTCCAAAAACTTTGCTTTGGGGAACTTGAATAGACAAAAACAATTTATAATTTGCTTTTTGCTTCCTTACGCGAGGATTATCTCACAAGTTTGAGGGTATCATCTCAGCCATACGGCACCCCTAGCAAATATTATTGTACACTTGCCACACCGCACTGTCAATCACTTTGGAAAACGTGGGAAAAATTTGTAATTGCGCTTACTTTGGGCGATTTTCTTGACTTAAAATACGATAAGTATTATTATTTTGACATCAACGTAGGAGAAAACAGCAATGAAGAAAATGAAGAAACCCGAATTCAAACTTCTCAAAGAATTCAAAGCGTTCATTACGAAAGGCAACGTTGTCGATCTTGCAGTTGGTATGATTATAGGTGCTGCGTTCACCGCAATCGTAACCGCTCTCGTCAACAGCATTTTCAAGCCTCTCATCAACGCAATCCCGATGGGCGATTTGCAAGGTCTTATCACGATGCTCGTTGCAAAGAACGCAGACGGTCTCACCGCGGCGGAATGCGCAAAACAAGGCATCGAATTTGTGGCGGATATGTCCAAATCCGTGTACATCGACTGGGGCGCGTTTATTATGGCAATTATCAACTTCCTCATCACCGCACTCGTATTGTTTGCACTCGTCAAACTCATCAATATGGTGCGTGGCGGATTTACGGGACTTAAACGCGATACCAAGTTTATCGAATCCCTCACCGACGAAGAGAAAGCGACCATCAAAGGCAAAGTTCCCACCAAGAAAGAACTCCGTGCAATCAAAGCAGCTCGCGACGAAGCACAAGCCAAAGCAGACGAAGAAGCAGCCGCGGCAGCCGCTGCAAACAAGCCCGAAACCACCGACGATTTGCTCCGCGAAATCCGCGACCTTCTCAAAGCGCAACAAGTGGAAAAGGCAACCGCTCTTCTCGATCCGAAATCCGATAAGGAATAATTCAATCAAATTTATTAAAAAGATTTACCGCTTATTTATAAGCGGTTTTTCTTTTTGTATTGACTTTACGTCGAAAAAGTGTTAGTTTTAAGCGGTGCGCACGCGCATTAGGAGATAATTATGGTAAGTTCGTTTTTGGGTATGATGGAAGGAAAAACCACGGTTGGTTTCGTTCTGCTTCTCGCGCTCGGCATTTTGTTCGTCGTCAAAGGCGGAGATTGGTTTGTCGACGCGGCAAGTTGGATTGCGGAAGTGTCGGGTATTCCCTCGTTTATTATCGGTGCGACGATCGTAAGCGTTGCAACCACTATCCCCGAGATTTTGGTGTCGAGTATATCCGCAGCGCAAGGTCAAGCGTCTATGGCAATCGGCAACGCCGTAGGTTCGGTCAACTGCAATATCGCGCTTATTATGGCGTTCTCGCTCGTGTTTATCGCTCCAAGCCTCAAACGCAAAGACTTCTTTGCAAAAATCTGCATCTTGCTTGCGACTATCGCGCTTTTGTGGGGATTGAGCTCCAACGGAACGTTCAATTGGTGGAACGCAATCATTATCCTTGCAATGTTCGTTATCTTCCTTATCGAAAACGTTATCAGCGCAAAGAAACACTCCGATACTCTTCTCAACGACAAAGGCATTGAAACCGTCGAGGAAAACAGTCCCAAAGGCAACGGCATTTTGTTTGACTACTTCGAGAAGAAAGAAGCAAGAAAAATCACCCTCAAAAAGACGGGTATGGTGATTGAAAGAAAGGATATCGCCAAAAATATCTTCGTCTTCATACTCGGTGCGGCAACAATTTTCGTGGGCGCGCAACTTATGTGCGACAACGGCGCGGCCCTCGCAAGAAAATTGGAAGTGCCCGAAGGCATCATCGGCGTAACTATCCTTGCAGTCGGCACGTCTTTGCCCGAACTCGTAACGGCAATCACGTCTATCGTAAAGAAAAAAGCGGACTTGTCCGTCGGCAACATCATCGGCGCAAATATCATCGACCTTTCCTTGATACTTCCCCTTTGCACGTTTATCACGCTCGGCAAAACGGGACAACCTCTCCCCGTCGACGCACAATCGCTTACGATTGACTTCCCCTTCTGTATCGCGGTTGCGGGCTTTGCACTTATCCCCGCGTTGATTATGGGCAAGTTCAAACGTTGGCAAGGAATACTCCTTCTTTGCGGATACGTAACATACGTAACGTTGCTTATCCTCAACACGGTAGGAACGATAAGTATATTTAGTATTTAATAGATTGAAATTACCATATAAAAAGCCCGATGTTGTCGGGCTTTTATTTTTCTAATATAGTTTTGTCGTAACTCCTCTAAATGCAATAACCCCCTCTTTCCGGACACGCCGGCATATCCACTTCGGCGTTTGCGCACCGCAATCCGCCTCGTTCGCTTTGGCTACAACACATTCACCGAATGTGTTGCTTAACGCGTCGCGCCCAGCCACTCGTATAGAGGCATTTCTCTACAAAATTATTCGTCGCTCGCGGGGGAGACAACGGCACTCGCATAGATAAGTATCGTCCCCTTATTATGCCACTGCGCTTTGTGCGCCAGCTACGCAACAACACGGCGCAGTCGCTTGTACTAATCGTCAAGCTCGGCACTTATCCGCTCACCGCCTTGCGGTTCGAGTTCCGTCTACAAAATTGCACATACCGTTAATAAGTATGTGCTGTTTTGGGCGTTAATGCCGTAAGTGTGTTAACACAGTTATTCGCTCAATGCTGGGCGTTGTGTTTGACAAGGTCGTACCAAATGCCAAGAACAGCACCGTAGGCGGTGTTAATTCTGGTTTCGTCGATATCAACGACGTAGGTGTCGGCAATGCTCAAAAGCTTTTTGCGGGCACGCACGATGGGCGTTTTGTCGTAATAACCGTTGCCGTCCGAAATATACGCTTTCATACGAATTGGTCCGCACTTGATTTTGACGTCAATATTGCCAACCGTCTTGGCACGCTTAAAGCCGAAAAACGGCAATTTTTCGTCAATGGCAAAGAGTTTTGCACCGTAAGCGTCGTTGACCTCAAAGTACGTTGTGAAAAACTTTTTGAGTTCCGCTTGCACGCGCAAAAGTGGCGTATCGTTTTTGTCAAACAACACGACGTTGGACATAATTCTGTCAAACTGGCGCACGGCAAAGAACACGGCGTTGTCGTTTTCGTCCGTGATTTTGAATTTGTCACCGACCGTGAAATACTTTTGCTTGATGATTATCCTCATATATTCTCCTCTTTTTGAACACAACGTGTATTATTACACTGATATGATAACATACGTGGAGAATATGCGCAATAGTCAATTGATTTGAGGCGTTTAATTGCGTTTGAGTGAGTGGTATAACTCCGACACACGGCGTTTTAATAGCGGGTGCACTTTATTTGGGCAAAGTTCAAGAAGTGGTTTGAGCACAAAATCGCGATTTTGCATATCGAGGTGCGGTACGCACAAATCGTCGTCTTCAATTATCAAATCGTCGTAGAACAAGATATCGATATCGAGCGTGCGGTTGCCCCATCTTTCTTTGCGGACGCGGTCTCCGTCCTTTTCTATTTGCATAAGTGTGTCCAGCAACTCGTGCGGGGTATAAAGTGTTTTGCACTTCACCGCGCTGTTGACGAAGGTCTCCGTCGCAACGTTTCCGTATGGTGCAGATTCAATTCTTCCACTCTCTACGACGTCCTTGAAATTGTCGTCCGACTTCAATCTGTCTATCGCAAAATCGAGGTATGCGTTGCGATCTTCTATATTAGAGCCGAGCGCAAGATAGACCTCGTGCCACCAAAGTTCCGTGCTTACCGCAACGTAATCGAACGTACCGCTCATAGGTGCGTCGGGCTTTTTGACGGTGAGCTTCACACCGCTTGCAAGGGGGTAGGTTTTGAGCAAAAGAGACGCGCCTCTTTTGGCGAGAGTCTCTATCAAATCAAAGCAGTTGTTTTCACAAAACGACCTTAAAGTCTTTTTTACGGCACTATAACTTACGGTTTGTGTCAAATCGTCGTTTTTGGCGCACTTTGAAAAATCCGTATAAATCTCTGCCGTAAACAAAAATCTTTGCGGATTTACCTTCTCTTCGGGATTGACTCCGTGGCAAGCGACGACTTCAAAATCTTTTAGCGTTATAACGTCCATATCACACCTTTGAATAGCACTCGATTACCATTGCGTTTTCCTTGACGTCGTGCACGCGCACGAACAAAACGCCTTGCTTTACGGCAAGCACGGTGCTATCGAGCGTTGCCGAAAGTCTGCCTCCCACTTCACCGCCGAACATAGACTTGCGCGACGTGCCGAGCAAAAACGGATATTCGTCAAACATATCGACGAGCTTGTCGTATCCGCTCAAGAGTTGCCAGTCCTCGTCGTTGTTTTTGTTGAAACCTATTCCGCCGTCAAGCAAGATTTTGTTCTTGTCCACTCCGCTTTTCAAAAGTTTGTCAACGGCAGAAGCAAGCCCCGTTTCTTTGTCCCAAAACAAATCTTTTATCTTGCTGTCGCGTCTATCGTGCATAACGCAAACGGACGCGCCCTTTTCGGCAATGACTTGCGTCATACCGTCGTATTTTAGGCAACTTACGTCGTTTATCATATCCGCGCCCGCGTCTATCGCGCTAGAAGCAACGTCCGGATAAAACGTGTCCACGCTTATTGGAATATCCGGAAATTCCGCACGGATTTGCTCGATTACGGGCAATACTCTCGACATCTCTTCCAAAGAGCCGACTTTGACTGCATTAGGTCTCGTTGATTGTCCGCCTACGTCGATAATCTCCGCGCCTTGCTCGATAAATTTTCTTGCAGTCTCAACTGCGTCGAAGCGGTGTCTGCTACCTTCGTAAAAGCTGTCGGGTGTGGCGTTGAGGATTGCCATAACGTGCGTTCCGCCCGTAAAAACCTTGTCTCTTACGTGCAAATCGTATACTCTCTCCCCTCTCATTGCGCGCCTCCGAGCATCATTGCCTTTACCGCGTCGTCGATTTCACCTCTCACGGCGTAAGTGAGCGTGGTCGAGCCCACTTTCTTCACTCCTCGTGCGGTCATACAAGTGTGTTGCGCCTCTATGACCACGATAACGCCCTTGGGCGCAAGCTCTTGGTAAATCGCGTCCGCAATCTGTGAGTTGAGCCTTTCTTGAAGTTGCAATATCTTGGAAAACACGTCAACCACTCTCGCAAGTTTGGAAAGACCGACAACTTTGCCGTTAGGAACGTATGCAATATGTACCTTGCCGAAAAACGGCATAAGATGATGCTCGCAAGTGGAGGAAAAATCGATATCTCTCTCCACCACGATTGCGCTTCCGCTCTCCTCGAACGTCTTGGACAAATGGCCCGCCACGCTCTCGTCGTATCCCGCCGTAATCTCTTCAAACATACGCGCAACTCTGTCGGGCGTGTCTTTGAGCCCTTCTCTGTCGGGATTTTCTCCTATTGCGACGAGTATATCTCTCACCGCCGATTGTATCTTTTGTTTGTCAATGTCTCTGCTCATAGTTATATTTTTTATATTTGGGTGTGGGCAACGCCCACCCGCAATTATTAATTATTAATTATTAATTATTAATTTTCTTGCTACACATATTTTTCTAATGCTTACTTGTTCATATCCGCAAAAAGCGTGAGCGATCCGCAAAGTATCACGACGGTGCAATCTCCGTCAAGCGCGTTTTGCACGCCTACCTTTACGCTCTCTTGCTCGTCGCAATTAGCACAATACTTGCTTGCGATTTTTATAAGGTCGCTTTTGTCCATAGCTCTCGGGGACGTGGGCGTAACCACGCTAACCCTTTTTGCAAGCGGACACACGAGCGAACACACGCCCTCGACGTCCTTGTCCTTGAGCATTCCCATAACCAAGTGCACGCGCTCGTTGGCAAAGAAATCTCTGATTGCGTTGGCAAGCGTTACTGCACCGTGCGGATTGTGCGAACCGTCAAAAACGAGCACTTTATCTTGCGGAACTGATACATTAAACCTCTCTTTTGCGTCTTTTACCACTTCAAAGCGTGCGTGCCAAACGGTCTTTGCAAGTCCCTCTTGAATAGCCTCGTCTGGGATATTCCAGTGCTTGTTGCGTAGCGTTTGAAGAGCGCATATAGCAATGGAAGCGTTGATAAGTTGGTGTGCGCCGAGCATTGAAATACGGTAGGTTTTGCCGTCGTATTCAAAGGTTTGACCGTCCAAATTTTGCTCCGATAATTGCGCTTTTTTGCACAAAATCACGTTGGAAATTATGTCAATTCTCTTGCCGTTTTCGTCAAAAACGTAGGGGTGATAAATCTCTTTCATCACCTCGTCGCACTGCTCTACGGTGACGCAATCTTTCTTGATTATTGCCGATTTTTCACTTGCGATTTTGCCGAGCGTATCACCCAAAATCGCGCAATGGTCGAGACCTATGGGAGTGATTACAGCAAGCTCTTTTTGAGATATTGCGTTGGTGGCGTCCCATCTTCCGCCGAGGCCGACTTCGAGCACGCAAATATCACATTCCTTGTCAAAGAACGCAAGCATTGCAACCGCCGTTTCTATCTCAAACGCCGTGGGATTGAAATCACCGAGACCGAACGCCGAGCGGAGTCGTTTTTCGCTCTCTATGCACTCCCTAACGACGGTCATATAACGCGCCACGTCGTCGTCGCAAAGGGAATTGCCGTCTATAAGCCATCTTTCGTTGTAGCAAAAGACGGAGGGTGAATTGTACGTGCCGACCTTGTACCCCGCCTCTTTGAGCGCGCTCGTGAGATACGCCGTAACCGAGCCTTTGCCGTTCGTGCCCGCGACGTGAACGAATTTGAGCTTGTCGTCGGGATTGCCGAGCAACGCCAAAAGTTCTCGCAT
Source organism: Christensenella sp. UBA7571 (assembly GCA_002476605.1). Lineage (GTDB taxonomy): Bacteria > Bacillota > Clostridia > Christensenellales > CAG-917 > CAG-475. Next base: position 40,208 of record DLLD01000008.1, on the reverse strand, counting down.
ACGCTCCAAGCCGTAGTCCGAGCCAGCCCGCTCTATATTCTTGATATAGTCAATTGCCTCTTGATAAAACAAAAAGCACCTCCTCGGGAAGTACTCGCAAAAAACCTTTCGGTAATATGTGAAGTCTGGAGTGAGCATTGCACCGCGGGAAAACCCTTCGTCCGCCGACACCCCACGTTCGCACGGCACTTAACGCGCAATACCCTACTACTTCCGATTGATGTCTATATTCTATCACCATTCCTTTTGCAAATCAACAAAATTGCGCAACGATTACGCAAGTGCGTTTTATTTGCCTTGGCAAGAAAAAAAACGATCGACAAATATCAAGATGTGGTTTATACTTGTTCTATATTATTAAAATAACGTTAAAGGAGACTGCTTATGTTTGCAAACGCAATAGGAGCGAGAGAATTTAATCTCAACAGTCCTATTATGTACATACTTTACGGCATCGTGCTTGTTTTCGTGGTGTCGCTGTCGTTGTACTATATGCTGACTGCGCTCAAACGAGCAAAACAATTGGGCATCGAATCCGACAAAATCAAGAAGGTCATCACCACTTCGGCAACCTTCTCTATACTCCCAGGTCTCGGCATCGCTTTGGGTGTGGTTACGCTTATCGGCACGCTCGGAATCGCATTTCCCGCAATAAGACTTTCCGTCGTCGGTTCTTTACAATACGAAACGCAAATGGCGGACGCAGTAGCAACCGGTCTTACGACGTCCGGTGACGTAAAAGGCTCTATGGCGGCGTTGATTGCGCGCGGTATGACTGCGCAAGACTTTGCGACGATGGCTATGATTATGACGATTGCAATTATGAGCGGTGGCGTGGAAGTGCTCTTCTTCTACCGCTTGTACCAACCCAAAATCGGCAAACTTATGGGCAAGACCACGGGTGGCGGGACGAAGAAAGGCGGTGTCAACATCGGTGACCTCGTGTTCCAAGTGTCCTTTATCGGTATGGTTATCGGTTATCTTGCAATGAGCATCGCAACCATTACGGGCGGTGTGAAATTTATCGACAACTGGTACAACTTTATTGCGGTTATCGTGGCTATGCTTTGTATGTACGTATGCGATGTGCTTATCAACAAGGCAAATTGGAAGTGGCTCGACAGTTTTTCCACTCCCGTATCTATGCTTATCGCTATGTTCGTAGTGGGCGTAATCAGCTATTGCGCGCACAAATACGGCTGGGCATTGTCCGCTTGACGAGGTGAATTATGGCAAAAGAAAGAGTTAAAGTTTCTATGGATTACAACCTCAAATCACACATTATCGGCAAGATTTGGATGTTTGCCGCGCTCGTCGTGTTCTTTGCAGTGCCAACCACGATATGCCTTTACTACGACGTGAAGCCCGATATGACCGTTTTGGGTTCGACCGCGGTCATTATTCCCTTCCTTATCAACTTCTTGTCGGGCGTATTCGAGCCGATTATCTACTCCCCGATGCTCGGAACGAACAGCGCATACCTTGCCTTTATCACGGGCAATCTATCAAACCTCAAAATTCCTTGCGTGGTCAAAGCGCAAGAGATTTGCGGAACGAAGCTCGGCACGGAAGAAAACGAAGTGGTCTCCACCCTCTCCGTTGCGACGAGCACGCTCGTAACGACGCTTATCATCGCAGTGTTCGTGCTTATCCTTGCGGTGAGCAACTTGCAAGAAGCAATCGTAAAGAACGAGTGGATTATCCCCGCATTCACTTGCGTCGTATACGCACTCTTCGGTTCTCTCGGCGGAAAGTACGTCGTGAAGAATATCAAACTTGCGGTATTCCCGCTCGCAATCATCGTGGTGCTCTCGATAGTGCTCGGTGTGCTCAACCTCAACCCGGGTTCTGCATACTTGTTCGTCGGTATCGCACTCTGTGCAATCTTCGGCATCTTGCAAGTCGTGCGTGAGAAGAAAAAGCAAAAAGCGCAAGAAGAGACCGCTCACCTCGAAGAGATTGCCAATTCCGACGTAGAAATAGTCAACGACCAAGCCGTCCAAGACGAAACTCAAACGGAAGAAGTCAAAGTTGAAGAGACCGCTCTTCAAGAAGTGACGGACGAAGAAGAAATCAAGGAAACCGTTGAAGAAATCGCGGAAGACAATCAAAGTATTGACTAACAATTATTTAATATCAAAAAGAGCGAGGCGTGCCTCGCTCTTTTTTTTAGTGATATTGTGCTACGCACAGTGATATTTGCGCTTTGCGCAAGTGATATTTTTTGCTTACGCAAAAAGTGATATTTGCGCCGTAGGCGCAAGTTGTGGAATATTCCATATAAAAAAAGCACACTGCGAAGTGTGCTTTTTTTGTTAACTGTTTTTACAATTAGTTCTCTTCCGTCAAATAATCGTGGCAAGCATCTTCGAGTGCTCTGCAAATTGCAAACGCGTCGTCAAGGTCTTTGCCTCTTACGATTACGCCGTGATGTCCCATAAAGCACGCGGGGGCGTCACCGATTGCGGCAGCAACGTTTTTGACGAGTCCGCCCGTACCGGGAAGTGCCGCTTTTGCGCAAGGAATCTCTTTGCCGAGAACGTCTTGATACTTTTCAGGAACGGGCAAAGCTTTGCACATTGCCGCAAGCGCGCAACCGTAGAACGGATGAGTGTGAATGGTTGCGTTGATATTCTTGTCGTTCTTCATCAAGATTGCGTGGATACCCTTTTCGCTGGTGGCTTTGTTGGTGCCCGTCCATTCGAGAGTCTCCATATTGACCTTTGCCATTTGCTCGGGTCTAAGCATAACGTAATCGATACCCGACGGCGTTGCAAACATATATTGGTCGTCAATGCGCACCGCAATGTTGCCCCAAGTGCCTTGAACGAGATTTTCGTCAAGCAATCTCTCGCCCGCGTCCTTGATGTCTTGCGCTATCTTCTTGTCTTCGTCGCTGACGACTGCGGATTGTTTTTCTTCCGGTTGCGCCTTTTCACCGCTCTCTGCGGCTTTTTGTTGTTTTTGATTGGTCTTGGAATATTTGAGTTTGAATACGACGTGTTCGAGCAAAGCGTCGAGTGCGCCCATATGTTGCGTTCCGCCCTTGCTTTCCGTCAAAAGCTCGATATTGCAAGCCTTGTCGAGAACGAGCGTTGCCGTAAACACTTCGTCGAGAGTGCGTCCCGTGACCACTGCGCCCGCTTCTGGAAGCAAGCATACGTTGCGTTGTCCGCTGAGAGCCGCAACCACGTCGGAAGCGACGTTCTTGCCCGCGCATTTGATGGAAACACCGCAAACTTGTGCCAAATCGTCAAGAATAGGCATAATGGTCTTTCTCTTCTTTGAGAACTCAACCGTGCTGTCGCTGTCAACGATTGCCGCCGCACCCGCATTCTTGTCTTGACGGATTGCGCAGAACAAAATCACCGCTGCCGCGCGGAAGTTGCCTTCCAAGCTCTCGATGTTCTTGTCGTTGACGAACACGAGGTCGTCTTCTTTGACGTCGGAATAATCTATTCTCGGTTTTGTGATGACGATGCCGTCGTCTTCTTTGACCGCTATGAAACCGCTTTGCAAATACTTCTTTTCCGCAAGCATACGGGCGTATTTGTTGACGTTGGAAACAATCAATTCGTTCATACTATTCTCCTAAAACTACTTTTTGCAATGATATATTATTGCCTTTTGCAATATTATATCAAACATTGCAAAAAAAGCAAACATAAAAATGTTGGCGCACCATCGTGCGCCAACGTTTTATCGATTATTTTTCAAATCTGGATGCGTCTTCGCATTTTACGACGTTCTTGAACACGTTGTCGAAGCGACGGAGTGCCTCGTCGATGATCTCGTCCGTATCTGCCATTGAGGTGTAGAGACGGCTACCCGCGAGAGTAACGATACCGTTTGCCATATAAGCTGCGCCCATTTGTTCCATAGCAACCTTTCTGCGGAGCATTTCGGGTTTCTTTTTGAGCATCGGGATAACAGAACCGAGCAAGCTCATATTGCTGAAATCGTAGCTCATTGCGCCCGTACATTCAAGGTGAACGATTGAACCTTGGTTGTAAACGACGTACGGAAGATTGTACTTCTTGATGAGCTCTTTGAGGCCCGCCGCGAGACGATCGCCCGCGCGTCCTGCGATTTCGCAAGCGTTGTTCTTTTCGATTTCGCAAATCGCAACGTATCCTGCGTAAGAAGAGAGCGGGTTTGCAGCGAGCGTTCCGCCGACGTACGCTTTCTTGCCCATACCTGCAAGACCTGCTGCCATAAGGCTGACGTATTCTCTCTTACCGCCTACGCCACCCGCTGCGGGATATCCGCCTGCGACGATTTTGCCGAATACGGTTAGGTCGGGGTACATATCTCTGCCCGTGCCTTGGCGTTTGAATTTGACGACTTTGCCGTCAACGAGTTTCTTGTCTTGAATGATCCACGGCTTGCCGTCGATGAAGACGGGGGTGTCGTCCACTTTGTATTTGTCGCCGAAGAAGTAACCCGCTGCGCCGTGTACGCCGACTCTAAAACCGGTGACGACTTCGTCGAAGATGAACAACGCGCCGTATTTCTTGGCAAGAATTCTTGCTTTCTCGTTGTAATCGAAATCGATGGGACGAGTACCGGATTCCGGTCCGACGGGCTCTACGATGACTGCCGCAGTACCGCCCTTTGCAACGTTGCGTTTGAGCATTGCTTCGAGCATACCGAGGTCGTTGGGTCTGACTTCGTCAGTGGTCTTGTAAGAACCGGGGATACCGTGAGATTCGAGGAATTGTCTGCTTCCGGGGATTTTGAGGCCGTAAACCATTTGATCCGACCAGCCGTGGTATGCACCGCCGACTTTGATAACGCGTTTTTTCTTGGTTGCGCAACGTGCCACGCGGATTGCCGCCATAACGGATTCGGTACCCGAACCGAGCATACGGAACATTTCGCAAGCGGGCATCAATTCGTTGATCTTCTTTGCAAGAAGAAGTTCACCCTCGTGGAAAAGACCGGTTACAGGACCGCAAGTGTTGAGAAGCTCGAACACTTTTTCTTTGACTGCGGGGAAATTGCTTCCCAAAATCGTCGGACCACCCGCTTGGAGGAAGTCGATGTATTGATTGCCGTCACGGTCGTACAAATATGCGCCTTCGGCTTTTTCCATACACATCGGGAAGGGGAAGTTGAATGCGAGGTTGTGTTGAACACCGCCCGGAATATACTTCTTTGCCTCGGTGGTAATCTCTTTGGATTTTGCACATTTGGTGTTGAAATGTTCCAAAATTTGTTTGAGATTTTCCTCAGACACGCAATAAATAGGTTGGTCTGTCAAATTCTTCAATTCTTTATTGATTTGCTTTGCGTCTTCCCATTTGGAAATGCCGTAGCCGTTTGCCATAATTTACCTCCGAAAAAGTTGTTTTTTTCTTTACTAAAATTATATCAAACCTCGCGCACGTTGTAAATACCAAAAGTAAGTGAGTAAACTATACAAATATCCTATATTGTCAAATACAAGACAAGTTTGCGATTTTGAAACGCGCGCTTTTTGCCTTCTCCCCCCGCTAATTTTGCCAATCTTTCCGCCGTTTTAGCACAAAAACGCCATATTTTTGCGTCGCTTCCGTCCGCCAAACACCTCTCTCAACTCTATTTTTGACAAATCAATGCCAAAATATCGATACATTTGTATAAATACTCGACCGCAAACCTTAATATTTGCTTATAATTCCACTATTCAGTGGCAAATATTAAAAAAGGTATTGCAATCGAGGCTTTTTTACTTTATAATGTCAGCATAACCCCAAGGAGGTCTAATATGAACAAAACAGAATTTATCAAAGCAGTGGCAACGAAAGCCGATCTTTCCATCAAGGACGCAACCGCAGCAGTCGACGCATACACCGCAGTCATCGCAGAAGCATTGAAGGCCGGTGACAAAGTCGCAATCGCAAACTTCGGTTCTTACGAAATCAAAGAAAAAGCAGAAAGACAAGGCTTCAATCCTCTCACCAAGCAACCCATCACGATCGCGGCAAGCAAAGCACCGGTCGTCAAATTCGGCAAAGCTTTCAAGGATTTGTTCAACTAATTACTTTGATACGAAAAATAAAAAACGCTCTTTCGAGAGCGTTTTTTTTTGGCGTATGCGCCATAGGCGCAGTGATATTGCACTTCGTGCAGTGATATTTGCGCTTTGCGCAAGTGAT
>DLLD01000008.1:7068-34033 GCA_002476605.1 Christensenella sp. UBA7571 | reverse complement strand
ATTTTTTGCTTGCGCAAAAAGTGATATTCGCACTTTGTGCGAGTTATGGAATATTACGCATTATTTTATTTTGTGTCGGTGTACCGCCCCACCAACTCGTCTATCGTTATATCAAGTGCGTCGGCAATAAGCCAACAATCTTTTACATTGGGGATATTTACGCCGTTTTCCCAATAACTAATCGCGGCGTGCGTTACGCCGATTTTTTGCGCAAGTTGCTTTTGCGTATAACCTTGCGTCAAGCGATTATCCTTGATAGATTTGCCGATGAGATTGTCTTTCATAGTTTTAGCATATAAGAATTCTTACATTTATTCTTGACATTTAAGAATTCTTACATTACAATATGTTCATTAACCGTTACGGAGGAAATCTTATGGGCAAATACACAGAATCTAATTTGATAAAAAACGAACGCGTCGTTCTAAAAGCAAAGAAATCGTTTATTGCGGTTTTTCCGCATTTTATCAACTTTTTGACGTCGGAACTCGCAATCACGGATAAAAGAGTTATCGGCAAAGTAGGATTGATACGCACTCATTCAGTCACGAGTTCGTTGAATAAAATCCAAAACGTGACCGTATCGAGCGGGCTTATCGGAAAAATCTTCAATTACGGAACGATTAAAATCGAAACCGCGGGTTCTGAACCGGTCAAATTTTACGGCATCAAAAATCCCGAGGCATTCAAAAAAGCAGTGTTTGCGCAAATGGAATTGTTTGACCAAGAACGCGTAAAAGAACAAGCAATGCAAATGGCTGCCGCTATGTCACAAGCAATCAATAGATAAAAATACTTTTCCTCACAAGTTTTTTACGGACAAACCACCGACGTGAAAATCGGTGGTTTGTCATTTTTTCCTAATTCTAATCGGCTTTTTACTTTTTGGAGACGATTGCGCCGGTCTTGATATCTACGAGCATTGCCCAATAGTCCGTGCCGTCACCGATAAAAGACACGTAATAGTAATAATTGGTGCGGTCGGCGGTGATAAGTTTGACGTAAATTTCACGGTCGGCTTTGCCTTCGGAATACTCTGCGTCAATCTTGTCTTTGAACTCTTTTTTGGCAATATTTATGACGTCTTGCGACGTGAGTGCGCCCTCTAAAACGGAACTCAAATCAATCTCGCTTTGTTCCTTTCCCGCAGTCACCGTAACTTTATCGGGAACGAAATCGAGTGTGATAGATGCCGTAAATTCACCGAAAGTACCGCCCGTCAATTCACCCGAAAGCGTCTTGTCTTGTCCGCTCAAAACGTAGGTGATTTTTTCGTATTCGTTGGTTTTGAGAGGTTGGATATTTATCTCGCAAAAATCGACCACGTCCGTTGCCGTGCCGTCCGCGATGAAGTTTTTCTCTCTTCTGCCCTTTTCCACGGATACCGCAAACGACGCGCTCTCTCCCGCGTAATACGCTTCGGTGAGTCTCGATACGTTGTCGGACTGCTCTTGGTTTTTGTTTTTATTGCACGCGACGAAACACGCAAACGTGCATATTAGGACGAGTATTGCAACCGAAATCAAAACAATTTTTCTTTTCATACGCAAAATATATGCTCAAAAATATGCGTTTATTCAAAAAATTAGGCACAAAAGCCACTAAAAGCGGATATTTTGTATTGTAATATTTTATAGTTATGTTATAATATTTTATAATATTCACGTGTGCGAACGTATCGCAAAGGGACGACGGAAGATGCCAACCCCCTCCAAAAAACGCAAAAAAACTACGCCCGCCGACGAGTTCGTCGAGAGCGAAGTCATAGAAGATAGCCCCTCGGTATCTTGCGAAACGGTGCAAGAGGCGCAAATCAAGGACGATAAAAATTCGTCCGATATCGCTATACCCTCACAAGCGGAAAACGCCGAGGCGCAAGTCGAGCAAGCCGACGAACAAACGCAAGAGCCTCGTTTCGTCACCGACGTCGAAAAAGGACTTTCGCAAGCGGAAGTGAACGAGCGTATATCGCAAGGCAAAGTCAACGGCGATCAAAACGTAAAGACCAAGAGCGTCGCTCAAATTCTGCGCGAAAACATCGTAACGTTTTTCAATTTCGTATTTATACTGCTTGCGGTGCTTATATTCTTCTTCGTGGACGCGGGAGAGAGTCCGTTGACGGTTTTGGGCAATTTCAGCTTTATGTTGCTCATTATTTTCAACGCTTTGGTGGGTATTTTCCAAGAACTGCGTGCAAAGCGCACTATCGACAAACTTTCCTTGCTTTCCGCGCCCAAAGCCACCGTGCTTCGTGACGGTGAGGAAAAGGAAATCGCGATAAAAGATATCGTTTTGGACGATATAACCTTGCTTGCCAGCGGAAGCCAAATTTGCGCGGACGCAATCGTAACGGAAGGCTCTATCGAGGTCAACGAAAGCCTTATCACGGGTGAGCCCGACTCCATACTCAAAAACGTGGGTGACGAGATTATGTCGGGAAGCTTCGTGGTATCGGGCAACGCAAAAGCGCAAGTCGAGCACGTCGGTATGGACAATTTCGTGTCCAAAATCAGTGCGGGCGCAAAGTATTTCAAGAAGCCCAACAGCGAGATTTGGCGTTCGCTTATGCTCATCGTAAAGGTGATGGCGTCAATTATCGTTCCTATGGGAATTTTGCTGTTTTGCATCAAATTTTTCTTGCAAAAGAACCCCGAAGACGCGGAAAAAATCATCACCACCCTCCTCGGCTACAAAATCAGCAAACACCTCTCTTCAACGGTGCTTGGCACGATAGCGACGGTCATAGGTATGATACCGTCGGGTCTCGTCGCGCTCTCATCAACCGTATTTTGCGTGAGCGTCATACGCCTCTCGCGCCACAAAACGCTTGCACAAGACCTCTATTGCGTAGAGACTTTGGCGCGTGTGGACGTGCTTTGCCTTGACAAAACGGGCACTATCACGGAAGGCACTATGGACGTCAACGGCATCGAGCCGAGCAAAACGAGAGACGAGGAACAGATAAAGCAAATCATCAAAAACGTGACGAGCGCACTCTCCGACGACAACGCCACGATAAACGCGTTGCGCGCGTACGTGCAAGACGTAGAGGTATCTGGTGAGGCGGAACAAATCGTGCCCTTCTCCTCACAACGCAAGTGGTCGGGCGCAAGAATAGACGGCGTATCGTACGTCATCGGCGCACCCGAGTTCGTGTTCAAGAAAAAGACAAAAGCACTCGAACACACCACCGACGAGATGGCGCAAAAGGGCTATCGCGTTATGGTAGTTGCCTCGTCAAAGAACAAATTTGCCGACAACGAATTGCCAAAATCGCTTAAACTGGAAAGTTTCGTATACATCACCGACAAGATAAGGGACGAAGCGCCCGACACTCTCCGTTTCTTCAAGCAAGAAGGCGTTACGGTCAAGGTCATATCGGGCGACAATCCGCAAACGGTGCGTGCGGTGGCAATGCGCGCGGGCTTGGAAGATTGCGACAACATCATCGATATGTCCACCCTCACCACGGAAGAGGAAGTATACGAGGCGGCAACCAAATACACCATTTTCGGCAGAGTTTTGCCAGATCAAAAACTTATGCTCGTCAAGGCACTCAAAAAGGCGGGACACACCGTCGCAATGACGGGTGACGGCGTCAACGACGTGCTTGCGCTCAAAGAAGCAGACTGCTCGGTGGCTATGGCTTCGGGCTCGGACGCGGCAAAGAACGTAAGTTCCCTCGTGCTTCTCGACAGCAATTTTTCTTCTATGCCGAGAGTAGTGGCGGAAGGCAGACGCTCCATCAACAACCTCGAACGCTCCGCTGCCCTTTACATTATGAAAACCATCTACAACACGCTTCTTGCGCTGTTGTTTATGATAGTGGTAGACCCGCTCCCCTTCACTCCGCAAAACCTCACTATAATGGGTATGGTTACGATAGGAATACCATCAGTCGTGCTTGCGCTCGAACCCAATGCGGACAGAGTTACGGGCAGATTCTTGCCAAAGGTGCTCTCAAACGCGATACCGGGCGGAATTACGGTGCTATTCGGCGCAATTGCCGTAATACTGTGCAACCGCTTCTTCCTCACCGACCTTACGGATATGCAGTCCAAGACGGTGTTTATATGGGTTATCACGTTCGTGGGCTTCTTGCTCCTCTTCAAAGTGTCCTTGCCTACGAGGCTTGCAAGTTGGTCGGCGTTCTTCGGAATAAGCGACCTTATGAAAGAGCGCGAGCGCGTTAAGAACGGCGAAGAGCCCGTCAAAAAACGCAAACACAAGGTGAACAAGTCCAAGTGGCTTATCGTCCTCAACCTCGTGACGTATCTGCTTATGGTGTTTATCTTCGTGGGCGTGTACTTCATATCCATAAATATCACCTACAAAGGACAAGTCGTCGATATAGTGGGACTTCTCCGCACCTTCTTCAAGCTTGACAATCACGTCACGTGGGAAATGGGCAAGGCTATGCTTGCTATATGCGCGGTGCTTACCGTCTTGTACGTGGGCTTCGTTGCGATTATGAACCAAATCAAGCTCGAACACGGTGAAAGCATAGAAAACAGATTTGAGCGTCTTGACGCCAAAATGCGCGTAAAAGCACCCAAAATCAAATAAAAAACAAGCAATTTTTGCAATAAATAATCAACGACAGGTGAAATATGAAACGCAATAATATGTGTCCGTTTTGCTATATCCGCTCCCTCTTCATAAAGAAGAAACCGACGAGCGTCAATCCCGATTTGGAAGACTACTCCAACGGCGTCGCGCTCACTCCCCCTATGGGTTGGTCGAGTTGGAATACCTTCCGCAACCGCATAAACGAGAAACTTATCCTCGAAACGGCGCAAGCGATGAAAGACAACGGACTTATCGAGGCGGGATATAAATATATCAATCTCGACGATTGTTGGCAATCCTCTTTGCGTGACGAAAACGGAGAACTCGTCGGTGATTACGAAACGTTCCCAAACGGCATCGCAAGCCTTGCGAGAAAGGTGAACGCAATGGGCTTGAAACTCGGTGCGTACACCTCCAACGGCACGCTTACTTGCGAAGACTTGCCCGCGAGCCTCGGAAGAGAGCAATACGACGCCTACACGCTTGCAAAATGGGGCATCGAGTACTTCAAGTACGATTATTGCCACCATATCCCCGTATCTAAATACGCGCCTTTGGTGTACTCTATAAGCATTTCGCAATTCGACGGTCATCCCATCGAATATTCCGTACACAACGCGGTTTTGGGCGGTCTTGCAAGATTTATGACGGATACCAAACTTCCGAGCGGTAGTTACGTATCGGGACTCGACGCCAATCTCGGCTCTATCACCTACAACAATATCGAAGTGGACGAAGACGGCGAATACGTGCTCACCGTCAATATCAAAAAACACGGCAGTTACGAAAAATACCTCGTTGCAAAAATCAACGACGACAAGCAATACGAGATTCTCTTCCCGCCTCAAAAACGCTACAACGTAACGGCGCGCTTTCAAGTTATCGTGACGCTCAAAGCAGGCAAAAACGTTATCAAACTATTCAACCCCGTCACGTCCAATGCGGACAGCGAAATGTACCAATACTTGCGTATGGGCAACGCACTCAAAACCGCAACCGCAAGAGTTGCAAAAGAGCGCAAACAGAAGGAAAAACCCATCGTTTTCTCGATATGCGAATGGGGTTGGGGCAAACCGTACAATTGGGGCGCGAAAGCGGGCAATTTGTGGCGCACCACACCCGATATCCGTCCTTGGTGGTGGTGGATTAAACTCATCTACGAGCACACCGTAAAGCTCTATAAATACGCCAGCAAAGGACACTACAACGACCCCGATATGCTCGAAGTGGGCAACGGCAAGTTGACGTACAATCAAAACGTGTCCCACTTCTCGCTTTGGTGTATGATGAATGCGCCTCTCATTCTCGGCAACGATTTGAGGACTATGAGCGACAAGGTGAAGGAAATCGTCACCAACAAAAACTTGATTGCAATCAACCAAGACTCGCTTGCAAAACAAGCAAAACGCGTCAAAAAAGGCACTGTGGACGTGCTTGCCAAACCGCTTGCCGACGGCTCTACCGCCCTTTGCTTCTTCAACAAATCGTCGCACGGCGCAAGCGTCAAATTCAACCTCAACGCGCTTTGCAAGGACGAATACGTAGCAATGAAACGAGCCTCGAATTATACTTTGCACAATCAATGGATAGACGAGACGATCGAGAGCGACGGTACGGTGAAAATCGCGCTTGAAAAGCACCAAACCAAAGTGTACATCGTCAAATGATCAGACACGTCAAACACCCTTTTCCGCCAGTAATAGACGAGAACTGCACGACGCTTATACTCGGAAGCGTTCCGTCCGTCAAATCGGTGGAATACGACTTCTATTATATGCACCCACAAAATAGATTTTGGCGGGTGCTTTCACTTATCTACAGCGTTGATTTGTACGGCGCAAGCGTTGAAGAGCGCAAAAAGTTTTTGCTTGCTCACCACGTCGCAATGTACGACAGCGTGGAAGAGTGCGACATCAACGCAAGCAAAGACACCGACATCAAAAACGTCGTCCCCGCCGATATAGACGCACTCGTAAAAAGCAGCAAAATAACCCGCATACTCTGCAACGGCAAAGCGTCTTACAACTACTTCGTCAAGTACAATCCCGACCTCGTGTCCATCGCAACCTCTCTCCCCTCCACAAGCCCCGCCAACGCGCAATTCTCCCTTGAAAGACTTGTACAACAATGGGAAAAAGCGTTGAAAAACTAATATCGTAAAAGGATAAAATATGGATAATAAATTCGTTCATAATCTCAAATCTATAAGAAAGTTGTCGGGACTTACGCAAAAGCAAGTTGCGACCAAACTTGAAGTTGTGGAAAGTTGTTACGCCAATTGGGAGCAAGGCAGAACAGAACCCAATATCGAGACGTTGCGTAGGCTTTGCGTGGTATTTGACGTAACTCTTGACGAACTAATCAACGGGGATTTGTGATACAGCGATGCGATGCGTCGCTGTTTTTTTATTAAGTAGAATTTTCAAATTATACGATTGAATTTTTAGTTTATATACTCCGTTCAAGAATAAGCGCGATATTGAGATGAAGAGCAAGGAAAAGCCACGCTTGGGCAACCCTAGCGTACATAGCGTACGTGAGTTGTCAAAGCGTGGCTTTGACACAGTTATTCGCTCAATAGTACACTTTACGTTCCGATAAGGCGTCCAAACAGATGAATAACGAGAAAGCACCCCCTTGAATCAAAACCCAACGTACTTAGCGTACGTGATTTTGAGGCAAGGGGGTGCTGCCAAAGTTAGTCGCTGTTTGGTGTCTTATTTATGCAATTGCTCCGTTCAAGAATAAGCGCGATATTGAGATGAAGAGCAAGAAAAAGCCCCTTGGATGGCAACCCTAATTTACTAATCGTAAATGAGTTGACAGCCGAGGGGCTTTGCCGACGCTATTCGCTCAATAGCGCGCTTATTCTGAACGGAGAGCGATGGCGGGGTCTTTGTTTGCTGCAATCCGTGACGGAATAAATCCTGCCAACATACTCAACAAAATACTGACGGCAAGCATTACGAGGCAATGCCACCAGACGACGCTCATAAGTCCGGAGATTTGGAAGACGGCTTTGAGGATTGCACTGCCGATAAAGGAGAGTGCAACGCTGATGATTATGCCGATAAGTCCGGAATATCCGCCGAGAATTGCAGATTCCGCAATAAAGACGCGGGATATATCGCGTTTTCTTGCACCGATGGAACGGAGAACACCGATTTCTTTGCGACGTTCAAGCACCGAGGTGTAGATGATGATTGCAATCATTATGGTTGAAACGACGAGTGAGATTGCCGCAAATCCGACGAGTACGCCCGTGATGGTGTTGACCATCGTGTTTACGAAGCCCATAATGGTGGAAAGCGTGTCGCCGTAGACGATCTTGTCTTCGTCCGACGCCGAGGCGTTGTAGGCGTTGATAAACTCGACGATTTTGTCTTTTGCCTCAAACGACGTGCAGTAGAACTCAATCGATACGGGATTGTCAAGTTCCGCTACGCCGAGGGAGCGCATTATGTCTTTCTTCAATACGGTGTTGGAACTGCTACCGCCGCTCAACGAGGTCGATTTGAACTCGATATTGGTCGTGCCGGCAACGAGATAAACCTTATCTCCGTCCGAGCCGTAGTTGATACAGCTTTTATAAGACGAGTTGTTGGTTGCTCTGGCGTCGTCTTCGAGTTTTTGCATTTGTTGAATCGCAGGGTGTTTTTCCGCCTCTTCGATAAGTTTTTCGGTAAGCGCGTGCGTGTAACCAACGACACCGTTGATTGACGTTACGGATACGCCCTCTTTGGGTCTTACGACGCCGACGACTTTGACCGTAAACGGATTTTGCGCGTCAATCCACGCTTTGTCTTGCTCTTTGTGGTTGTGAGCGGTCCAAGTTCTATCGTCACCGGTTGCGTCGGGATCGTCAAGTTCGAGATAATAAGAGTCGGGCATAACCTTGTATTCGAGGCTCAAAAGTTGTTCAAGGCTCGTGGTGATGTGTGCCCATTCACCGTTGGATACGGCTTCGATAACGTCGTCTTGCGATTGAAGACCGAGCATAAAGAGCTGATAGTCGATAAGTTGGTTTTTGTTGTCGACAACGACTATGATTTCGTCCGCGTTCGTCGGCCATTTGGACTTTTCACCGACGAGTTCGTATTGAGCTTCGAGAAGCTTTTGGTTGGAAGATATCTCCGTCCAAGACGAGAACATAGAGCCCGACGAGGTGAAGTTTTGTATCATACTCAAATATCCACCGCCTTCGGTGTCGCTGTTGAGCATATCTTTGATACTGTCGGGAAGGTCTTCGAGGACGCTTGCCATAACCTCGGTGTACGGATTGACTTTCATATATCTGTCGTCGTTCTTGGGGTCTTGTATGAAAGCGTTGAAGCCTACGCCGTAGTTGTATTTGACTGCCGCCAAAGAGTCGTCAAAGTTCTCGTCGACGTACTTTTTGAAGGGTTCAAGATTGTTTTTGCGAATCAAATCGTCGATGTGGTCAACGAGGTTGCCGAGGAAACGCTTGGTGTAGATTTCGTCGCTCTTGGGGTTGGTCGGACGATTTGCACTGTCGGCATCTTCTTCCGATACGATGCCCAAAATCGCATTGATGTCCGCAGAGCCACTGCTTATCGTGAGCGGATAAGTGGAAAGCGCGCTCTCTTCAAGCCCTTGGACGTAATTGGAAGCACCGCTTGAAAGCGACAAAACGAGCACGATACCGATAATACCGATTGAACCCGCAATCGACGTAAGAAGCGTTCTGCCTTTCTTTGCCAAGAGGTTGTTCCAAGAAAGCGAGATTGCGGTGGAAAGCTTCATTGCTGCCTTGTCCGCCTTCTTCCATTTGAGGAATTTCTCTTTGAAAGACTTCTTAAAGCTCTTCTTTTCTTGATTTTCTACGTTTTGAGGAGCAATCTCTTCGGTAACGACGGTTTCGGTGATTTCACCGTTTTCGTCCGATATTTCCACTTGTTCGATTTCAACGACGTTCTCTGCGCCGTCTTCAATCTCTTCCGTAGCGGTCGAGTCGTAAGGCATAGAGTCTCCGACCACTTCACCGTCTTTGAGATACACGATACGTGTACTGTATTCTTCCGCAAGCGAGGGATTGTGCGTAACCATAACGACGAGTCTGTCTCTTGCAACTTCTTTGAGCAAGTCCATAACTTGGATACCCGATTCGCTGTCAAGTGCGCCCGTCGGCTCGTCCGCAAGAATAATTTCGGGGTTGTTTACGAGAGCGCGAGCAATTGCGACGCGTTGCATTTGTCCGCCCGAAAGTTGGTTGGGCTTTTTCTTTGCTTGGGAAGCAAGACCGACTTTTTCGAGTGCTTCCATCGCTCTTCTGCGTCTTTCCTCTCTCTCAACGCCAGCAAGAGTAAGGCTCATTGCGACGTTTTTGAGGATATTCATATGAGGAATGAGGTTGTAAGATTGGAAAACGAAGCCGATACGACGATTTCTGTACGTATCCCAGTCGACGTCGTCGTATTCTTTGGTAGAAACGCCGTCTATTTGGATATCACCGCTGGTGTAGCGATCAAGTCCGCCGACTATATTCAATAACGTGGTTTTTCCGCAGCCGGAAGGTCCTAAAATTGAAACGAATTCGTTCTTTCTGAATTCAATTGATACTTTGTTGAGAGCAAGGACGCTTTCTTCCTCGACCTTGTACTCTTTCGTGATATCTATAAGTTTAAGCATAACGCTCCGAAATTTTATATTTATTTGGCATATTTTATACGTTCGGCAAGCCCTGCCAGACAAACTTCCGACGTAAGTTTGCACGGGCGGAAGAACGGAGTATCGTCGTTTTGTTCCGCAAAACGAGCATTTTCTATGCACGGTCAAAATAAAAAGTGCACGCGCTCGTAGTATATGCAAACTCAATAATAACTATTAACTTTACATATTTTACCACATAACGCCCATAAAGAAAAGCGTTTTTTGAAAAATGCCCGACATTTTAACAAAAGTGTTGGGTTTTGATACGTTTGTATAATATTTGTATGCCATTTCGTGCAAAATGACGTATTTTGAAAAAATGTCGGGAAATTTGAGATTTTCGGGAAAAATTAACGCGTCAAATATATAGCTATCAACGGCATATAATACACTATTCGTGTTTTATTACGCTTGCACCTTAGTTGTTTTATCTTTAATTATTATAAAAACACGAAAAGTGTTGCGAATATAGATACTTGACGATTTTTGACAAAAATAAAACACGATATGTGTATTATATTGAGCTGAATAAGTCGAAAAACGGCATTTAACACACTATTCGTGTTTTCTTAAAGTTTTCAAATATTGTTTTTTATCGTCCGAAATACGATAACTCTCGACTGCCTTTTGAATACTCTTGTTGTGCACCAAAGTGGGCAACTCTTCGTTTTCGATAAGTTTCACTGCAACGTCGTATTGCTTGATAAGCGCAAAACTCATATACCAAGCAATTGCCATCTCGATATAATACTCGTCCGACTTTACGTTCACCACTTCGTATAGTTTGTCAACCGAAAAGTCCTCGTCGAGGAAATGACGCATTGCGCTCACTATCGCAAAGCGCACGGTGTACGCGTGATTTGATTTGAGCCACTCCTCTATCTTTTGCCAAAGAACGCCTTTGCGCTTTTTGAAAGCGCGCGGATTGAATATATCGCAAACCGCCCAATTGTCAATGAAAGGCAAAAACTTCTCCGTATATTCCATCGCCTTGTCAAAATCGGAAATATCCGAAATCAAAACCGCGTGTAAAATATTCTCGTCGTAGTACTTATGCGGAAGCTCACTTAAATACGCCTCTACGTCTTGCGGGCAATTCCCTTGCAAATCTTTTGCGAGTTTTCTTACGTCGGGAACGCGTACACCTATAATCGTGTCCTTATCGACGGTGGGTATAAGCGACGAGTGAAAATCGCGATACTTTTCATCAGCGTTGTCAAATAAAAGTCTTTCTATTTTATCCATTGTCTTAAATCAAATTCTTTACGCAATAATCGAGAAGACACTCACAGCCTTCGACGATATCATTATACGTCGTTTCAAAATCACCCGTCCACCACGGGTCTGCGATGTCGCGAGGACGAGAGGAAAAATCGAGAAGCCTATGCACCTTGTCGCTTTCACCGATAATGCGATAGATTGCACGCACGTTGCGCTCTTCCATTGCGATTATCAAATCGTATTTATTCTTATCGTCACGAGTAAGCACCGTGGCGTAGTGCGGTAAAACTTCAACGCCTTTTTCGTTAAGCTTTCTTCTTGCGGGCGGATAAATGGGATTGCCTTCTTCCTCGTAAGAAGTTGCCGCCGACGCAATACGGAACTCGTTTTGCAATCCGCGCTTTTTCACGACGTCGGTCATTATACATTCCGCCATAGGCGAACGGCAAATATTGCCGAGACATACGAACATTATCTTAATCATATCAGCACTCAAACACGAAAGACAAAGGGCCGTCTTGCTCTTGCTCTATAAACATATGCGCACCGAAGACACCGTTCTTGACTACGATGCCCTCGTCACGAATTTTTTGCGTGACTCTCTCGTAAAGTTCCCTTGCCCTGTCGGGAAGTTCCGCGTGGCCGAAGTCGGGACGATTGCCCGTACCTTTGCCGAGCGTTCCCGCAAGAGAGAATTGCGACACTAGCAAAATTTCTCCGCCCGCTTGCTTGATGTCGAGATTCATTTTGTCGTTGTCGTCTCTGAAAACTCGAAGCTTTGCAATCTTGCGCGCAAGATAATCCGCTTGCTCTTCCGTGTCACCTTTGCTTATCCCGAGGAATATGGTAAGTCCGCTCGGAATTTCGCTTATTAGTTGTCCGTCCACGTAGAGTTTGGAACAGAACGTGCGTTGTATAAGTGCTCTCATATCATTCACCGATTATATATTAGTATTGCAATATTCGTATGTTTATCATATCGTATTTGATATATAAACCGTAGATATTGCGATTTGCGTCTAAGATTTATATTTTGCATAGCAAGACGCAATCGTCTTGCAAGTCTTTATTTTTTATCGTCTTATTTGTCGTTTTTCTTGGGTGGCGGAGTGGCAAGATATTGATAGAAATTGCACTCCAACTCACTGTTATAGAGTTTGCGGATTTTGTCCGCGCGCTTGCCGTAATATTTCTCAAACGCTTTGTAGGAAGTGATTGCGTATACGCACCACTCGTCGAGTTTGGACGTCATCGTGCCGAAGTCGCGATATAGTTTTTTGAGCTCGTCCTCGTCCATAAGTCTTTCACCGTACGGCGGATTTGTGATTATAACGCCGTGCGAAAAACGAGAAGACACGTCACGCATATCTCCAACTTGCAAATGGATTTTGTCTTTGACGCCCGCGCGCTCTGCGTGCTTCAAAGCAAGCTTGATTGCGGACGGATTGATATCGAAACCGCTTATATGCAAATCGATATCCTTATTTATAAGGTCTTGCGCCTCTCGTTGGACGATTTCTCTAACGTTAGGCACACCATAAAACTGCTCGCAAACAAAATTTCTATTCATACCGGGCGCAATATTCATTGCAATCATACTTGCCTCGATAGGAATAGTGCCCGAACCGCAAAACGGATCTATAAGCGCACGAGACGGATTCCATACGGAAAGCAAAATCATTGCCGAAGCAAGCGTTTCGCGAATAGGCGCGTCACCGAGATAGGTGCGATAGCCCCTTTTGTGCAAGCCTTCACCCGATGTATCGAGCGTGACGGTGGCAATATCGCTTTGCAAAGACACCTCTATATCGTATTCCGCTCCGCTCTCGTCAAACGAGCCTTTATATAACGTCGAAAGTTTGGATATTATCGCTTTTTTGGTGATACTTTGCACGCTACGAAGGGCAAAAAGTTTGCTCTTGGCTGACTTTGCATCAACCACGATTTTGGCGTCTTTACCCAAAACATCTTGCCAACGCATTGCGTAAATTCCGTCAAAAAGCTCGTCGAAAGTCTCCGCTTTGAAAGTGCCGAGCACTATACGCACGCGGTTTGCGGTGCGCAAAAACACGTTGGCACGCATTACGTCCGCAAACGTCCCGTCAAACTCTATTCGTCCGAAATTCGCACCGCTCGGTTCATATCCGAGACGCATAAGTTCTCGCTTGGTTACCGCCTCTATACCGCTTGCGGAAGCGACTTCGATTTTGAGTTGTCCGTCAAAAATACTATCCATCGTCTATACCTTGCCGTCGATTGAAATGGCATATAATTTTGCAATATCGACGGTTTATCTATCGATTTTGATTAAATAAAATGCTCGTTTTGCGATTATTTCGCAATCAAGTCTTTGATAACTTCGCTTGCAAGCGTCATACCCGCGATTGCCGGAGCAAAGCTTATACTGCCGGGAATATGTCTGCCTTTTTCCGTCGGAGTGTCTTTGGGGATAATAGGCTCTTCCTTGGAATAAACGACTTTGAGTCTTTTTATTCCGCGCGTTTTAAGCTCCTTGCGCATAACCTTTGCAAGAGGACAAACGCTCGTTTTGTATACGTCGCTCACCTCGAAGCAAGTGCCGAGTTTGTTGCCCGTCCCCATACAAGAGATAACCTTCGTTCCCGCCTCGTTTGCTTTGACGATAAGTGTGAGTTTCGCACTCACCGTGTCTATTGCGTCTACGACGTAATCGTATTGAGCCAAATTCACATCGTCAGCCGTGTCTTGAAGATAGAACATATCGTACGACTTTGAGTGGCAATCGGGATTGATTGACTTTATACGCTCTATTGCGACCTCCGTCTTTTTGCGACCTATCGTGGCGGTGGTGGCAAGAATTTGCCTATTGAGATTGCTCGGTGAAAAAACGTCGTTATCGAGCACGTCAATCGTGCCTACGCCCGCTCTCGCAAGCCCTTCCACGACGTATCCGCCCACTCCGCCGACACCGCAAACGAGCACTTTTGCGTTTTTGAGATTATCGATTTTGTCACCTATAAGCATAGTGGTTCTGGCATATAAATCGTCCATAATCAGTCGGTTATAACTCCTCTTCGTCTTAATTCCTCACCCGTGTTTTCGCGCTTTGGTTTTTCCTCCTTGGTCACGAGCGCGCCGAGGGTGTTGGCGTCTCTTTCGCAGTACAAATCGTAATAATTGAGCTCACCTCTCATACGCTTTTGGTGCAATTTCTTTGAGTTGCACCATATCGTTGACGGAATACCGACGACGAGCATATAGAAAGGTCCGCTTATCAAAGATTGCACGGTGTGGCCGTACTCGTGAACGCGCGCGTCCTTCGTCCAAACCTCGGGACGATTGCCGTTGACGAATATGAAAAGTCCGAGCGAAACACCGCCCCAGTTGCCGTCGTGATAGGTGAGAATCGCGCCGTGATAATACTCGTGCTTGCAATTGGCGTATTTAAGAAAAAAGCACAAACCGAGCAAGGTTTGGATTATGCCCCACGTGCATTGGACGAGCGTATACAGCGCGCATTTTACGAACGAGAAAAATTTCATATATCGCCTACGGTATTATCTTTTTGATTATTTTACTACACTTCTTTGCCAAAATCAACCTCGATTGACCTATGCTCGCGATACTACGTCAAAAAATATGGCAAGCACACGAAAAAATAATCTTTATCAAAATCGCAAAACATCGTTTGACAGAGGCACGATAAGTGTATTATTATATATGCAGTAGCAAAAGAGGAAAAGAGGACTAAAAAATGTTGCACAGTTGTTTTCCCGAAAGATTAAAATCTCTTCGCCAAGAGAAAAATATGCTCCAACAAGACCTTGCGGAGCATTTGAAGGTGTCAAAATCCACGGTTTCGGGCTGGGAAGTCGGCAGAAATCAACCCAATTACGACACTCTTATCGAATTGAGCATTTTCTTCGGCGTATCCGTCGACTACCTCATCGGAAGACGCAACTACTAAAACGAAACGAAATATCGCGAGGACGCCGTCCTCGCTTTTTTATTTTCTTTGATTATATTCCCCTATCCATTCTCAAAATAGTTCCGCTTTGCGTCGTTCGTTTGATTTTCGGCATATTTCCCTTTCGTTTTGGCAATCGGCTGACTTGATTTTAAGCAAAGTTGGCAATTATTAAAAAAACGCGGCGTTTTGAGGCGTTTGCCATTTTGGACAATTTGACTTGTACTATAATAAAATAAGTGTTATAATGTCATAAATTATAAAACTATACAAGGACGTTTTATGGATATTATCATCAGCGGTCTCGGCGCAGTCGGCACGATATTGATGCAAGAACTTGCGGACGAAGGTCACAACATAGTGGTCGTTGACGTCAACGGCTCGAAGGTGGAAGACGCCGTGGAAAAATACGACGTCAAAGGCGTTATAGGCAACGGCGCAAGCTCGCAAGTGCTTAAAGAAGCGGGCGTGAGCTACGCGGATTTGTTTATCGGCGCAACCAATCACGACGAGCTCAATATTTTGTGTTGCATAATTGCAAAAAAGCTCGGTGCAAAAAAGACAATCGCGCGCGCTTCCAAGCCCGAATACCTCGATTTGTTCAAATCCGAGGGTGATTTGGGGCTTAGCCTAATGGTCAATCCGCAATACGAAGCGGCACTCGAAATTAGCCGTATGCTCCGCTTCCCTTCCGCTATCAAAGTCAACGAATTCAGCAACGGCAAGGTGGAACTCGTGGAATTCCGCGTATCGGAAGACTCCGACCTCGTGGGGCTCTCGCTCAAACACCTCGGTGACAAATTCAAGGCAAAAGTGCTTATTTGCGCGGCTCAAAGAGAGGGCAAAGCGATTATTCCGACGGGTGATTTCGTCATTCAATCCGAGGATAGGCTTTTCCTCACCGCGACGGCAAAGGATATATCCCTTTTCTTCAAGCAACTGGGTTGGAACAAGCAAGCAAAAGACGCCATTATCGTGGGCGGTTCTACGACGGCGTATTATCTTTGCGCGGAACTCGACAAAATCGGTATCCATACCAAACTCATTGAAAAAGACCGCAAAAAAGCGGAGCAATTCTCTCAAACGTTCAAGAAGGTCAACGTCATTCTCGGCAACGGCACTGATCAAGACCTCTTGAAAGAGGAAGGCATCGCAACGGTGGACGCTTTCGTCGCACTCGGGAATATGGACGAGCAAAACATCATTATGAGTATGTTTGCAGCGTCCCAAGAAGTGCCCAAAGTCATCACCAAAATCGACCAATTGAGCTATTACGATATGCTCCAAAAGAGCGGTATTTACAGTGCGGTTTCCACCAAAAACTCCACCGTCGACCATATCGTGCGCTTCGTGCGACTTATGAACAACACCAAAGGCAGTACCGTCAAGAGAATGTTCCACATCATCGACGATTCTACCGAGATTTTGGAATTCGAAGCAAAGGAGAACTTCAAAAAGTTCGATATTCCGCTTCAAAAACTCAACCTCAAAAAGCATTTGCTCGTAGCGGGCATTATCCGCAAGGGCGTGCTTATCACCCCGTCCGGTCAAGACGTCATCAAAGAGGGCGACAACGTCATTATCGTCACGCTCGAAGAAGGTCTTGACGACTTGAAAGATATTTTGGACAACTAACGATTATGAACTTACGTCTTTTGACATTTGTGCTTGGCGAGATTGCCATTATAATCGGTGCGCTTATGTGCATACCGCTTTTTATGGCTATCGGCTACGGCGAAGAAAAAACGATTTTGGCATTCGGCATCGCAATTGCAGCGTGTCTCGTGCTCGGCATAATCGGAATTATAGTCCGTCCGCCCAAAGACAAACGCGATATGCGCTCGTCGAGCGGTTTTGCGATGTGCGGACTTTTTTGGATTTTCATTGCGCTTATAAGTGCAATTCCCTACCGTGTTTCGGGCTATATTCCCAACTATATCGACGCGCTTTTCGAGACGATTTCGGGATACACCACGACGGGTTCGAGCATACTTCGCAACGTCGAATTGCTTCCAAAATCCTTGCTTTTCTGGCGTGCGCTTACGCAGTTTATAGGCGGTATGGGCGTACTCGTGTTCGTAATTGCGCTTATTCCCAAAAACGACAAAATGTCCACGGCTTTGGCAAAAGCGGAAGTCCCCGGACCTCAATTTGGCAAACTCGTGAGCAAATTGCGCTTCTCGTCAATGATTTTGTACGCGATATACATCGTGATGACGCTCATTTTGGTCGGCATACTTTGCGCGCAAAAAATGCCCGTTTTCGATAGTTTTTGCACGGCGTTTTCAACGGCGTCCACGGGCGGTTTCGGCATAAAAGCGGATAGCATTGCGGCGTACAACAGCGTAGGCATAGAAGTTACGCTAACCGTGTTTATGTTGCTGTTTTCTATGAACTTCAACATTTTCTATCTCATCATCGTGGGACACTTCATCAAAGCGGTGCGCAACGAGGAACTTTTCTGGTTTATCGGCATATACGCGTGCGCGGTTGCGGTTATAGTGACCAACCTTTGCTTGCAAGGCGGATACGCTGTGGGACAAGCGTTTAGAGATACGACGTTCAACGTTGCGTCCATTATGAGCACATCGGGCTTCGGCACGGCGGACTTCACCAAGTGGCCGTTGCTTTCTCGTATCGTATTGCTCGGCATTATGTGCATAGGCGGTTGCGCGGGCTCTACGGCGGGCGGTATGAAAGTGTCGCGTGTGGTTATGCTCGGCAAGACGTCCTTCCTCAACCTCAAAAAGACCATATCTCCGCGTTCGGTCTACACCGTCAAAATGGACGGCAACCCCGTCGACGAAGCAACGCTACGCAACGCGCAAAGTTTCTTTATCCTCTACGCCGCTATATTGGTGTTGTCAACGTTGCTAATTTCCATTGAAAGAAACGGCTTTTCGGCAGAATTCAACGACTTCGAGACCAACTTCTCCGCGGTTATAACTTGCTTCAACAACGTAGGACCGGGACTTGGCGCAGTAGGTCCGAAAGGCAACTTTGCGGACTACGGCATCTTCTCCAAACTCGTGCTTTGCTTCGATATGTTGCTCGGAAGATTGGAAATACTGCCGATATTGCTCTTGTTCAATATAAAGTCTTGGAAGAGAGCGTAAAAGTCTTGCGCCGAATGCTAAACACGTGTCACTTATCTCTACGAGATAACTTGACACATATTTAGACGCAAACATCCTACACAAAAGCAATCTGAGCATTGCTTTTGTGCGTAAGGTCTCGCAACTTTGAGACGGCTCGGCGGTTGCTCGGATAGAAAGTTGATGCTCACAACAACTTTTCGTCGTGTTATAATCTACGGCTCCGCCTGTCTACGAGCGTCGTTAGGCGCAATATAAAATTGCGCTAATGGAATATTCAACAACTCGCACAAAGTGCGAATATCACTTGCGCAAAGCGCAAATATCACTCTCGCTTTGCGAGAATATCACTGCGTCTACGGCGCAATATCACTCAAAAACAACACCGCACCGAAGGTGCTTATAGGTGGAAAATATGAACGAACAAAACAACATCAACGTCGACGAAATAGTCGAAAACGAAAACACTGTAAGTGAAGACACGCAAAAAATCGACGAGACCCCAACGTCGAAAACTCCGCATATCGACAAGAAAGTGCGCATTTTTGACGTTATATATCTTGCGATTTGCTCGCTGTTTATGCTCGTTATGTGGTGCACGGGTTACAACTTCTTGCCTCTCGTTGCAAACATACTCGCAATCGTGGCGGGCGTGCTGATTTTTGCAAGAGTACTCGTCAAAAAGAACGTCGGGCTCTATATGTGGATTGCCTATATGGTGTGCATCTGCGGGCTCTTCGTATTCTTCCTTATTTGGGGTGCGGAAAGCTTTGGAAAGAACCTTTGGTACAACCTCGTATTGGTGCTCTTCCCCGTGCTTCTTGCCACGCTCGTATACGTTGCCAACCGCTTTATAAACAAGCAAAAGGCGTTGCGTATCACGTGTGCGGTGTGCGCGTTCCTTATGGTAGGCACGGCTATCGTGTACGTATTCTTTATGAATTTACGTTGTCGTCCGACCGTCAAGAGCTTGCAAGAAGGTCACGACGACTACTTGAAGAGCGTTGCGGACAAATACAAAACGAACGACGACTCCCCCAACGTATTGTTTATCCTTATGGACGATATGGCGTACAGCGATATCTCGGCGTACAGCTATCTCGGCAGTGAAAACGCCACGATAAACACCCCCAATATCGACTCTATCGCGGACGGCGGAATTATGATGGACAACTTCTATTCCGCCTCTCCCGTATGCTCACCGTCAAGATTTTCTATCCTTACGGGCAGATACTCGTCAAGAGGATATCTCGACAACGTCGTGTTCCCAAGCGATATTCAATCCAATCCGTGGTCTCCCACGCACTTTCTCAATCCCTATCAATTCCTCAACAACGTGGACGGAATTTTGGGTGACGAAATCACCTTTGCGGAAGTATTGCAACGCGCGGGTTACAGCACGGGTTGCATAGGCAAATGGAATCTCGGTGACTACGGTGAGTATTTGCCGACCAATCAAGGTTTCGACTACTTCTACGGCAGTTATTACGTCAACGATATGACTCCGTACAACTGGGTTGAAGACTACGTGGACGAAGACGGCAACTTCCACTCCCAAGAGGTGCGCACGCACAAAGAAAACCTCGACCAATCGGAAAGCACTCGCTTGCTCACGGCACAAATGATAAACTTTATCAGTTCCTCCGTCGAGAACGACGAGAAATTCCTTGCGTACTACACCACTCCGTGGCCACATTTCCCAATCTATTCGGACAACAACGGCAACGGTAAGGGTGACACCAACGACGACACCTATATCGATTGCATAGAGGAATTTGACAAATACCTCGGTGATATCCTCAACTACCTCAAAACGCACAAAAAAGGAGGTGAGGAATGTGCCGTAGGTGATGCGGGCAACCTCTACGACGACACGCTTATTATCTTCACGTCGGACAACGGCCCGGGTAGAGAGGGCGTCACGGGTGATATGAGAGGCAGAAAAAACACCACCTTCGAGGGCGGTATGAAAGTGCCTATCCTTGCAAGCTATCCCAATGGCAACCTCGGCAAAGGCAGTGCCATCGAAAGCGTAAACTACGACTACTATCCGTGGACAAACAACGACGTTGCGACCTCTCGCGACAACGTTGCAAGCAAAGTCAAATCGAGCGCAACTACGGGCACTACCAAGCATATCGACGCAAGCAGTATGAACTTTGACTTGTTCAACACCATCTTGCGCTACTGCGGTATCACCAACGCCGACGACAGCGTATATCTCCCCTCGGACAGAATTATAGACGGTGCGGATTTGTACGACTTGTGGCAAGCCAACGTCCCAACATCTACGCGCGTGCACGACAAACTCTTCTACCTCAAAAAAGGCAAATGCCAAGCCGTGCAAATGGCGGTTGACGTGGACGGAGTCGTGTACGATTTCAAATACTTTGACAGCGTACGCACGGAAAACTCGGCGTTTATAGACCAAGTTTACAAAAACTACCTCTTCAACCTCGACACCGACCCCGCGGAAGGATATTCTATATCCAAAGATTTGCCGTGGGTTGCCGAAAAGCTGAACGCCGAACTCAAAGCCTTCCGCAAAGAGATGAAGACCAACCGTCGCGGTATTCTGTAAACCCGATTTATCGCATAAAAAAGCACCGCTTTTGCGGTGCTTTTCTTATGCTTTTTATGACATTTTATTTGTGATAAACGAGTTTTTCTATCGTGCTTTCCCACTTTGCGATCTTGGCTTCATCGTATGTTTCGGGGATATTCTTTGCGATTTTTGCCGCCTTTTTGGAGCGCATAAGCATATTATTCATCGCAAGGAGCAACGGAAGTCTCGTCCAACCTCTTGCCACTTTGACAACGAGGTCCTTTGGTGAAAGCACGATAAGTTTGCCCGTTGCGCCCGCAGCCATATTGCTATCGTCCACGACGCCCTTTTCAAAGAGCCAATCGAGGTCTTGCGGTTTTGCGCCGAGCAACCAGCGTTTGAGCACGTCGACGCCCACGTGATCGCCACCGCGCATTTTGTAATACTTCACCTCGTATTGCCACAAATCTTCTTTCTTGACGGAGTTCGATTTGATAATAGTATCTGCGAGTATGCAAGCCGCTTTCATCGAGTTTTCGATACCGCTTCCTATCATAGGAATGGTCATAAACGCAGCGTCACCGATTGCCACGTATCCATCCGTCATCATACGCGTGAGCGGATATCTGATAGGAATAATGCAATTGATACCGCCACGGACGACTTCGTCGCTTATTATCGGATTTGACGCTTTAAGTGCCTTATACGCACGGGTAAACGTGTCTTTTGAGAGTTCTCCCGCTCTTCCGATAAGGATATTCACTGTGCCCGCGGGGTCTATTATGCTCCAACTGATGCCTTCTTCACCGAGGTGTTTGAGATACGCTCTGTTGGTGTTTTCGGGGTCTTTCACGCCCTCGACTTTCTTATTAAACGATCGGTACGCCACGAAGATTTCGTTCTTTTGAGGCATAGCGGTTATGCCCGCGCTCTTCGGCAAGGACGCACGGAAAGGTGACATCGCGCCCGAGTTGTCAACCACGAGATCGGCGTACACTTTCTCTCCGCCAACGACTATACCTTTGACTTTGCCGTCCTCTATAACGAGCGAATCAACCTTTTGTCCGAGGTGAAAGTCCACCACGTCTTTTGCACGGTCTATGTATTGTTGAGCGAGTTTTCTACGCTCCGTCGACCAATCAAGTTGTTCGAGCGGTAAATGAAGATTGACTTCTATGCGCTCCGCCGGAGGAACAAACGTCCAATTGCGCTTGGGGAAATACGTGCCTTCTTTGGGAAGCGGAAGCCCGAACATATCGAACGCGTCACGATTGACGTCGTCGTGCCAGTCGTACGAAACGGTATCGTAAGTGTCTTTTTCGTAAACGCTTACGTCGTAACCTGCTCTTGCAAGCCTCTCGCTTGCCACCAATGACGCCATTCCCGCGCCGATAAATACGATTTTCATAATTACCCCTATACGGTTTATTTTATATGCAAAAACGCATTTTGCAATGCGCTTTCGTCCTTATTTATTGTCCACTGCGTCCACGATACGCACGCACGCCTCGTACGCCTTGGCAATACACTTGTCGTTGACGTTGTCGCGGGAGTCGTATCTCGTGTGCAAATATTGTGGGCATCTTTGGCTGTATCCCGTGATACTTGCGCTCGTGAAGCCTTGACGAGAAAACTCCGCACTGTCCGTCGCTCCGAGCGTCAGTGCGCCTTTGGTGAGCGATTTTGCCGATTTTGCAATGAGATTTACGACGTTTGCGTCGTTTTTGACAAAACCGTTAAGTTCTTTGGTATTCACTCTCAACGCTTCCGTTTCTCTCAACGTATCGAGGCAAACGAAGGTCGTCGGAACGTCGTTATAGTCGTTTTTGTGCTTCTCGCACCACGCCTCTGCACCTCTTTGACCTACGCTTCCGCTACCCGTCAGAATTACGCCGATTTGAGTATTTTGCGCCTCTACGCCTTGCTCTTTCATACTTTCGAGCACCGCAAGCGCCACTTCGCACCCCGTCAAATCCTCGTTTGCGCCGTCAATGACGCGCTTGGGATTGATGAGGAAGTAAAGGCATATCCACCCCGGCAAAAACGCTATTGCCACGAGCCCTACTATGAGCATTGCTCCGCTTGCTATGCTTGCACCGAGACCGCCCACGATAACCCAATTTGCAACGTTCGCGCCCACGAGGTAGACGAGACCGATAAGCGACGATATTATGGCAAAATCCATCGCACCGCCACCGAGCCTATAAAGAAGCGTCCACTCTTTCGTCGCGTCTACGTGCGCAACGAAAAATAAGCGACGTTGAATTTCACCGCTCGGATTTTTAACCGCAGTCACGTTTTGAGAGGTCTTGACCTTGTAGAGAGGATCAAAAAAGTGCTTGCTTGCAACGAACTGAATGACGTAAACCACCACGCCTATAACAGCAAGCAGTATAGACACCAGTGCCGAAAAGAAATACGCCACGAAAGACAGCAACGCCAGCGAAGCGACTATGCTTGCCCACGCGCAATAGGCGTCGGGCGCAACGGAAAACTTCTCCGTTTTCACGTCGTCGCACACCGCTTTTAGACGCCCTTCAAAATATTCGGCTGTCAGTTTTTCCCCCTCACTGCCGGCATCCCTTGCGCCGAAACGCTCGCAAATATCGGCAATGTTGTCGCGCGCTTTTGCCGCGACTTCGTCCTTCTTGTCTTTTAATGCATCATAAATCATTATTATCCCCGCTTTCGAGATTTTGAAGCATCAATTGAAGAAGTGCTTGCAATACGCGCTTTTCATTGTCCTCAAATCTTCTGAAAGCCACCCTATAAAACTTGTCGTTCGCTTCCGAAATAAGCTCGGCAACGCGTTCCCCTTCCGACGTGAGTTCTAGCATTTGTTCCCTTTTGTCGACGGGAGAAATGTTGATTTTGATAAGACCTTTGTCTTTGAGTTGTTTTACGCTACGCGAAACGAGAGCCTTCGATACGCACGCGGACGCCGCGATATCGCTTGCCATACCCACCGTACCTATGCTGGAAAGCACCACGATTTCGTTTGGCGTAAGATCGTAATCTTTGAGTTCCCTCATCTGATAATCCGTGTAGGAACGCAAAAGTTTGCGGAAAACCGCAAAGTAGTAAGCAGTATTTTTTAAGTCCATGGATTTATTATATCATTGATTGCCCCACCTTTCAAGAAAAAAGTTTACAAAATCAACAATATCCATACAGATGTATGCATAAATCACAGTTTTAATATATAAAGTGTATTATAAATATGGAATATTCCAAAAAAATTTAATGCAATGTACCATTTCCTCACGGCGTGTGCGCCTTCGGCTAGATTGCCACGCTTCGCTCCACGGTGATTGCGCGCTGACAGCGCAAGCCTACGGCTAATATTTGCATAACTGCAAATGCAATCACTCCAGAAATATCAGCGTTCGGAAACCCTTGCAAGCAAGTTTCCTCACTCGACATTGGCGCAATGACGATATGGTGGGAACACCCACACCCGAATCGCATTTTTCCTTATGTCATTCCGAGAAGCAACGAATGTTGCGCCGTGGGAATCTAGGCGTTAGCCGCACAAACCAAGCAAGCGATATAGCGAAACTGTGGTAGGATTTTTATCCTTGCAAGAACTGATAGCGTGTATCGGTTGCGCGGTAGCAGAGCAATAAGGCTAGCGTGGCAGTAGACAATGAACTTGTGAGTTGTCTTTGCCACAGCGACGACTTTTGCGGATATATTCCACAACTCGCACGCAGTGCGAATACCACTTTTTGCGTAAGCAAAAAATATCACTTGCGCAAAGCGCAAATATCACTCTCGCTTCGCGAGAATATCACTGCGCCTACGGCGCAATACACCTAACAAAAAAACGAGGCACGCTCGTGCCTCGCTTTTTTGTTATTCATTACTATTATTCTTCGT
This sequence comes from Christensenella sp. UBA7571, assembly GCA_002476605.1. GTDB lineage: Bacteria > Bacillota > Clostridia > Christensenellales > CAG-917 > CAG-475. Next base: position 9,108 of record DLLD01000008.1, on the reverse strand, counting down.
CGGTTTTATCCGCGTCTGATTGTTCGTCCGTCGTTGCGGCTTGCGCTTCCTCGACGGGTGCTTCTTCGACCGCTTCACCGACCTCTTCGAGTGTCGTTTCTTCGACTTGCTCGGGTGCGACTGCCATACTGTCTTCGTTGGGGAACACGATTTGAGATGCTCCGCCCTCTTCCGTCACTTCGGTGTTTTCGTCTTGAAGTTGACCGTTGGCGCGCTTTCTTGCCTCGATTTCAGCCTTTGCCGCTTGTTGTTCTTTCTCGTTGAACTTGTAGAAGAAGAGCGGGATAACCGTGAGGAAGAAGCTGAGTGCCGCGATACCGACGAGCATAATCCACATAGTGTCTTTGCCCGTTGTCGTAACGGAGTCAACGTTGTTTGCCTCAACGCCAGCCATATCGTATGCCAAAACGCCTACGAATGCGCCGACTGCCATACCGATTTTATTGATGAGTGTTTGCATTGCAAAGCAGATGCCCTCTGCTCTTTCACCCGTTTTGAGTTCGAGATACTCAACGGTGTCACCGATCATCGCGTACGTTATGATGTTGCCGAAGCCCGAAGGAATACCGGCGATAACGAGTGCGATGAGCAACACGACCGTCGTTGCGGTGCTCGTGTAGTTGCCCTTGTCAACCGTCATACCGACGATAAACGCGATGAGCATTGCGACGCCACCGATAATATGTGACCAAATATAGGTGTTTCTCTTGCCGAATTTCTTGGTGCACCAAGGCACGAGCAAGGATGCGATAAGTCCGCCGGGAACGATTGCCATCGTGAACAAGGAATACCATTCTTCCTTATTCATAACGTACTTTGCAAAGTACAAACCGCCCGTGTACGTGAAGAGCAATCTTGCAGCACCTCCGATACCGGAAAGCACGATGAGCATCAAGGGTTTGTTCTTAAACAAAAGTTTGAGGTTGTGACCGAGAGACGGCGGATTTTCAACCGATACGTTTCTTTCCGTCGTATTCTTGAAACCGAGGAAGAAAAGTGGCATTGCGATAACGCAGCAAACGATTGCTATTACGAAATAGATCCATTTGAGCGTTTGAGCAGTTTCTGCGGGGCTCAATCCGTCCGTCATACCACCGGTGATAATAGGAGTAAATACGGTGACGATACCAGCGCCGAGCGTGCAGAACAAACGTGCAATCGTGAGCAAGTTGCCTCTGCGATACGTATCGTTGCTCATTGCGGTGGAAAGTCCCCAATAAGGAACGTCCGCAACCGTATACACCATACCCCAAAGTACGTACATAACCGAGATTGCCGCAAATCCGCCGGGATTGTTTGGATACCACGGCAAGAAGCACAAAATGGTCATAATCGCAATCGGAATTGCCATCCACTTCATATACGGACGGCATTTGCCCCACTTGGTACGCGTACGGTCAACGATAGAACCCATAATCGGGTCGTTGAGTGCGTCGTAGATACGTGCAAAAAGCATAAGAAGCGCAACGTGCAACGCTTTGAAGCCTATTGCGTCCGTCATAAATACCGTTAGGTAAGAACCGATAACCGTGCAAATAAGGTTTTGTCCAAATCCGCAAAGCGAATAGCTGAAACCTTCCTTCGGTTGCATCTCGCCGTCACCAGGCGTTGAACCGAAAAGTTTGTGCACGAAATTGTTTACTTTCTGCTTGCCGGTCAATTTCTCGGCTTGTGCAGTTTCACTCATAATTTCACCACATTCCTTATATTTAGTATACGAATCGATACTATGAATCTATTCTAACAGTATTCTCGGCAACAATCAACCATAAATCTAAATTACTACCCTTTTTTAACCAAATTTGTCGCGCAATTGTCCCCAAATCGGCACAATATTGCAAAAATGCTTGTACTCTTTGAAAAAATGATGTAATATATTGAAGTAAATGAAGTAGCGATATCGACGTCCTCATTGCAACGTATCGATATTTTGCACTTCCCGCAACAATCAAAATCTACCAAACGGGGTCATGGCGCAGTTGGTAGCGCGTTTGAATGGCATTCAAAAGGTCAGGGGTTCGAATCCCCTTGGCTCCACCA
>DLLD01000008.1:5080-7029 GCA_002476605.1 Christensenella sp. UBA7571 | reverse complement strand
CAATAGGTACCCATCCGCACCAGTGACGTTTAGACTGGCTAGGATGGGTCTTTTTTTTATAATTTATCGGTGCCAACATCTTCTTTCTTCTATTGAGGATATATTTGACACTTGCAATCATTTTTTGATGGTCTATCGTGATAGGCAAAAACTGTCTGTTTCTTTTCCCACAGTTGATTGGGATTCTTAATTCTTCAAAAAAATATCCCCGTTGTTCATTTGGATCATCGGGGATTTTGTGGCAATATTTGTAGTAGATTTCTATTTTGTCATCGTAAACAATCACTTTATCTACTAGGTTGTTGAGTAGTATTTTTGGTGATGATTTAATTGCTCGTCGCAAATAATATTCTACCTCATCTCTTGATATTTGCTTTGATAATGCAAGTTCTTCTTTTGCAATTTGTTCTTCAATTTCGGCTTTGTCCGATTCCAACATATTTAGCCGTTCTTTTGTGCTTGGAGTTATGATTCCTTCTTGTAGCGCAAAAAGCATATTATTGATTGATTTTACCAAATCGCTATGTCTACTTTTTAGGCTATTTAGTATAGATTCATCCTTTTGTCGTTGTTTATGAACTGCAATAACTTTGTCCACAAGTAATTGTATGTTTTCTTTATTGCAAAAGACTTGTTTGGTAACGTCAATGATAAATTCGTCCAACTTATCTTGCCTGAGTATTCTATTTTCCTATGATTATCTTACGACAAACATATCCACATTGGAGACGATTGCAAAATCGAATGTCGTTGCGCCGATTGCTTTCATCGAATAAGCAAAGCCGACGTTGTCCTTGTTTCCGATAAGTGCGTCGGTTGCAATCGTGCCGATTTTTACGTTCAAATCCTCGATTGAACCGATTTTGAGGATTGTATCCAACGTTTTGAACAAGTCCGCAGTATCATCGCTCGAAAGATTGTTGAGCGTAAGCGATTTGTGAGATACAGTGTATTCGAAAGCGTTTTTGTCCGCCTTGTCCACGCGCACGATGGACGAAACGTAAAGAGTGTCTGGGATATACTTTTTGACGTACTTGTACGGAAAGCCGTCCATATCCGCCTTAAACGGCGCGAGATCGAGTTTTGCCACGACATTGAAGTCCGCACTACCGTTATCGGAAAAGTTGGAGAAATCCACTTGTACGACGGATACGGTCACTTCCTTATCGCCGAGCTTGATTTTTCCACCCGTTTGCGCAAATATCATAGTTTGAGCGATTGCGCCCACTTGCTTTTCCGTAAGCGACACGTTGCCATCGAAGCTCTTGCCAGCAAGCGTCGTAACATCCATAGAATATCCGTTGTAGCCCTTACCGTCTTGATAAACAATAAGTCCGCCGAATTTGGCGTTGACGACGTCTTTCATATCGACGAAATCGCTATCGCCGTAAGCGTTCGGGCAAAGTGTACTTTCATCAACTTGCTCGTTTAGCGTTTTAAGTTGGTTTGCGGTGCGAAAAAGGTCTATTCCGTACGTGGAACGCACGTAAAAATATGTGCCGAAGAACGCAATTGCAACTATCAGCACAAGCACCAATAACGTTATAAGAATTGCTTTTATTGCTTTCATATTTTTTCTCTTATATAAGGTATTTCGAGCCGTCGATACGGACGACTTGATTATTATACCATTTTATGAATTTGAATACAAGTCCGATTTGGCGTTCGCCTTAATCGGTGTTTTCAACGACTCAAAAATTCGTACTCTCCGACCGTCAATCACTTATTCACCACAACGCCGGTTTAACCGAATCGGCGAATTGAATCCAGATTTCATAGCAAGCCGTTATATCTTCGATAACTACGTTATCTTTCCCATCGTCGTGCGGTTCTGATAAATACGAAAGTGCTTCGTACAATTCTCCCGTGTCGTTTTTCTTTCCTGCTGCGACTGCGGCGTTATATGCGTCCTTTCTGACGACGAAATATCTGCCTTCGCTAAGCGTTTG
>DLLD01000008.1:320-4949 GCA_002476605.1 Christensenella sp. UBA7571 | reverse complement strand
AACAGCATATAATCTTCGTTTATCGAAATTTTGCCGCGGAAAGAACCGTCATAGTAGCAAGAACCGTGATTTCCGCGTTCCTGAGCGCGAGTGCCCACAGTGCAATTTTCATAAGCCGTATCGGACGAAATATTGATATAAGCGCCGCCTCCGATATCGACTTTCACGCCCTCTTTATTGTCGGTCCCGAACGAACCGTCGATTTTGGTTTTAAGGACTTCGCCTTTACCGTCGCTTACTCTCGTCGCATAGAATTCTACGATTTTAGCGTTGGAATCGTTTTCGTCAACCTTATCCATTTCCAAACTGAACAAGAAAAATTCTTTTTCTTCGTTCTTTTCCCATTGTGCGGTAAGGGTAATATCGCCGCGCATATTGCCGGTAATTTCGGTCATTACAACGCCGTAAGCGTTCTTCCACCCCTTAAAGGTGTAGCCGCTCTTTTCGGGCGTAGGCAAAGCAAGCGGAAAATCGCTTTCGTTGCTGTAAGAAGTCGGTGCGGTAACACCGTCCGCAAACGCTCCGCCGTCAAGGTTGTAAGTTATGTTGTAGTTGTATGTTTCGGGTTTGTTTTCGCCTATGATAAACACCGAAAAACTGCTCGTTTCAAAGGACAATTTGCCGCTAAAAAGGGTTGCTGGCAACACTTCCATTTCCGCGTCGCTCTTGAAGTGAAAAACAGAATAGCCGTTTGCGGAATTACCGTCAAAATCAAGCGTTATTTTCACTTTTCCGCTCGGTTGCACCTTTGCGCCGTCTTTTTCAACGTGAATATCGTACGCCGTAAGGTTTTCGGTCAAATATCCGCTGCCAAAGATAAGTTGCTTTTGTGCATCTCCGACATCAACTGACGACACTTTGAGCGCACTACCCTTATCGAACTCGCCCTCTGCAACTGCGCCGTGTTCGCCCGTAAGGCTTTGAACTTTTGCATCCTTATCGCACGCCACGAGTGCAAAGATAAGAACGAGTGCCATAAGCACAATCATTGATTTTTTGAAAGTTTTCATATACTACTCCAAACGTTTCAAAGCCGTTCTCTTGAACGGCTTTGAAAATATGTTTATTTAATTATTGTTCTATTAAGTCGCATCAACCCATCGAAACGATTTGCGCGTTGCCCGTGCCGGCAGTTTTTACAAATACGACGATGTAGTAAGCTTGTCCTTTTTCCACGTCGTAGCCGCCACCGTTAAGCGTAAGTTCGGTGAATCTGCCATCGACAAAACCGTAAACGTGCGTTTCAATCGTTCCGGTTGCGCCTTCGATAAGTTCCACGTTAATACTCGTGGAATCTTCGGCATTGTGCGTATATTTAACAAGTGCGTAACCTGCCTCAACAAGACCGCCTGCAAACAAATTTTGATTTGCCTCTGCCACATCCGTGGTTTCCGTCACTTTGAGAGTGAGTTCAATCTTGCTCTGTTCGCAAATCCAGTATCCGTTTTCATCGGTGTATCCCTCGACGTTTTTAAGAAGATTAATTTCCAGATTTCCGGGACCGCCGATTCCGGGAATAAGTTCGCAATCGTTATATACGTGTTCGCAATCGTCGCTTCCCCACAAAATGCGAGTGCCTTGGGCAATCTTGATTTCCGTGCCTCTGACGAACATCTCGAATTTGAGTTGTTTAAAATTGTTTTCGTCGTCGATGAGTTTGTCGGTAATTTCGCCTTGATCGCCGCCGACAACCAATATTTTGTTGTCAAAAGAAATATTGTCGACAATGATTCCGCCCCAGTCGTAATCGTTGAGCGGGTCAAGAATAGCGTCGATTGATGTTTCTTTGACATTGCAATAGAGAGTTGCGCCGAGGTTGCCGTCTTCGTCGCATACAAAGGTATAATTGCCTGCGTCCGTACCGACGAGTCTTACTCTCTCGATATTGCTTGCTTTCGTTGCGTCCTCAGTGTAAAGCGCGTACGATTTGCCGTTTACCCAATCAGCCTTGTTGTCTTGGAGAACTTCAAAAGATACGTTTTCGAGCACGCCGTCTTTTTCAACGACTCCGTCGCCTGCCGCAAGCGTGAAAACGGTCTTCCATTCGCCGCCTTTATATTGCATTGGGTATGAAACCTGTCCGATATTGATTATTGCCTTGCCGATTTCAACGGACAATTTGGTCGTATCGTAGGTGTAGTTGCAAGCGTCGTCGCCCGTGAACTTCACTTCTTTTACGGTACTGCGCACTGCAAATCCGTTCATTTCGACAACGAGACTAATATCGTCGCCCCCAACTTTTTCGGTGATTTTGCTTGTCAAATCAAATTCGGTCGTTGCGCCGTCGTATCTCATTTCAAAAGTCTTTTCAATGCTTGCGAGTTTAACTTTTGCAATGGCAAAATCAAATTCTTTTTCAACTTCTTTCCACTCGCTAGTGGCTGCAACTGATACCTTTACGACGTATTCGCCCGCGACAAACGGAGCGTCGGTGTCAAACACTGCGGCGTCTTTTGCCTTGTACTCGAACGTAACTTCGCCGTTTCCGCTATACAAGAACATATCTTTCGTCAAAGCTACTGCTTGTCCGTCGTACGTTTTGTCGAGCGTAACGCCGTCTTTGAGTGCGAGAGTGTTTGTTTGTGATCCCGTAGCGTCGATTTCAACCACTTTGGTCTTTTGGCAGACGGTGCAAGTGTAAGTCTTTTCACCTTTTTCGGTTGCGGTTGCAGCCTTGGTGATTACGCCGTCGTTCCATACGTGAGTTGCCTTACCCGAAATTTCGGAAGTATGTTCGCAAGTTGCGACGTGCCAATGGTAGTTCTCGTCTGCCGTCCATTGCTGAGAATAAGTATGTGTGTGAGATGCCTCTCCCCCGCCTTGACTTCCTTGACCGCCTTGTTCGCCGCCCTTATCGTTGCAAGCAACGAGCGCGGTAACTGCGACGAGCAAAACGAGTACGGATGCCAGCACCGTCATCAATGTTTTTCTTTTCATAGTTTTCTCCTTGAAAATTATTTTTATATTCAAATCGGCATTTTACCGACTCAAATTCAATACTTTATTTTGCGATTGTGCAATCAAACGTAATATTGCACTTATCCGCCATATCGGCAATCCACTGCAAAGTTTTATAATCTTCGGACAGTTTGAATTGTGCCGAGAATATGCCTCTATCCGTCTTGGCGTTGCCGTTTTGCATATCTTCAAGCGAGCTATAGAACGTGACGATTCCGTTCTCGGCCTTATAATACAAGTTGATAACTTCACCTCTGCCGCCCATATTGTAAATTACGGTAGCCTTGTTCTCGGCAAGGAATTTTACGTCAAGCACCGCTTGATTGTAAATATTGAAGAATGCGTCTTCCGTCATTTCCATTTCTTCGAGCATTTCCGCTTTCGCCTCGTCGCTCGCATAAGTAATCGTCGTTTTGGTGTGTGCGTATTCCAATCCAACCTCGGACGTTATCGGCGTTTCTTGCTCTCCGCCGCCTTCTTGACTTCCGCCTTGTTCGCCACCGCCTTCTTGGCTTCCGCCGGTTTGTGCGCCGGTTTGATTTCCTTCCCCTTTATCACCGCAAGCGACCATTATCGAAAGTGCCAAAACAAGCACCAAGACAAGCGTTGCTATTGCAAAAATCTTCTTTTTCATATCAAACTCCTTTTTCGTTTTTTTTGATAATTTTTGATTTATGTTATAGTTGTTTACATTTATAGTGCGTCGATTGCGTCGGCAAGATAGTCGGATGGGACGGATTCATAGAAGAACGCGTCTATACTGCCGTCTTCTTTGGCGCATTTGACTTTGTATGCGCTGCTTTCATCCGACACGTTGTCGCAAAGCAGGGCAATTTTGATTTCGGGGTTCTGACGTTTGGCTTCTTTCACGGTGTCCATACGCATATCAAACGTGCCGTCGCCCGACCTTGTAACGTCCATAACGAGTGCGTTTGCCGAGAGAGCGTCCGCCATAGTCGCGATTTTGTCAACTTCCTGCGACGAGCATTTTTCCACGAAAAATCCCGCACCTTTCAACGCAATCGCAACAGCCTCTTGTACAAGTCTGTTTCTTATCGCAAGCAAAACCCTTTTCATTGTCAATCCCCTTTGCACACAATCCAATCGTGCATAGCAATCCAATTTACATTTTTATTTTACTATGTTCTCTCTTTTTGAGGGAGTGCCGTTCGGCACCCCTTTGGCAAGTTTTTGACTTATTTTTTACAAAAATAAAAGACAGCCGTATAAATAAATAAACGGCTGTCCGTATGCTTTTTTGATATTGTGACTGTTTTAGATTTCGTCGTCGGTCTTGTCGAGTATCACAAGCCCCGATTCTCTTGCTCTTACGGCAAGTTGGGTGCGGGAACGAAAACCCGTTTTGAACAGCATATCCGCAACGTGGTTTTTAACGACGCCCGAAGAAACGCCGAGTTTTTCGGAAATTTCCGCATTGCTGTATCCGCCCGTCATTAGGCGCAGGATTTCAAGTTCCTTTTCGGTAAACTCCGTACTGAGTGCAAGTCCCATTCTGACGGGTTGGGGACTGTCGGGATAGACGATTTCGCCGTTCATAACCCGTTCCATCAGCGACAAAATCGGTTGTTCGTTGACTTCTTTGTACCAAAAGCCTTCCACGCCGATTTGCTTTGCTCGCTTTATGTAGGAACACTCCGGCATACTCGTAAC
>DLLD01000008.1:0-226 GCA_002476605.1 Christensenella sp. UBA7571 | reverse complement strand
AGTCCGCTTTCGCCGTTTTCCGTCACGACGTCCATCAGTATCAAATCCACGGGCGTTCGAGTGCAGACAATATCCGCAACGGAAGCGTTTTCTATCGCCACTTGCAGATAGAATTTGTCCGAAGATTCCACGAAATGCGAAAATAATGCCTTCGGCATTTGCTGATCTTCGACTATCATGACTGAGTATTTTCCGTCTTTCATAAAGTTTCTCCTTGCGGCAGTTC
>DLLD01000019.1 GCA_002476605.1 Christensenella sp. UBA7571 | reverse complement strand
CGGCTCGGCGGTTGCTCGGGCGGATAGTTGATGCTCGCAACAACTCTTCGTGGAGTTATATAATTCGGCTCCGCCTGTCTACGAGTATCGTTTATTAAGCGGTAAAAAACATCAAGCCGATAATTTTGCGAAATTGTGGTAAGTGTTTTATAACGGCTTGATACAAGAGCAAAAATTATCGGCGCAATAAATTGCGCAAATGGAATATTCCGCTTGCAATTACAATCGTAAGCGTGTAAATCGAGCAAATAATATGAAAAACCCTTGCATATTTTTGCGTCTCAAACAAGGCGTGCAAAGCACGCCACACCAAACAGACAATCTTGCGAAACTGTGGCGGGAGTTTATACCCTTGCAAAACTGATAGCAAAAGATTGGCTGTGCGGTAGTAGAGCAATAAACCGAGCGTGGCCGTAGGCAATACGCAAAATGCGTGTTGCCTTAGCCACAGCGACGGTTTTTGCTCGTTAAGCACTCGGCGCAATTATTAAGCACACTCTAAGAGAAGTTTATCCGCAATCAACGCGATAAATTCACCGTTGGTGGGTTTTTCGTTGGGAGAGTATATTTTGATGCCGAAAATGCTGTTGATATTTTCGATTTTGCCTCTGTTCCACGCCACTTCGATTGCGTGACGAATGGCACGCTCGACTTTTGAGGCCGAAGTGTTGTAGCGCATTGCGATACCGGGGTAGAGTTGTTTTGTGATCGAATTGATGATCTCGGGCGTCTCGATCGTCATTTTGATTGCTTCGCGCAAGAATTGATACCCTTTGATATGAGCGGGAATGCCCACCGAGATAAACAAGTTGGCAATGCGTTCGTCGAGATTGTGATTTTTGACGGAGGCGCGTTGCGGTTTGTTTTGCACGATTGGGGCGGATAGGTCGGATATCACTTTTACGAGGGCGTTGAAGTCAAACGGCTTTGCAAGGAAATAACTTGCGCCGTATTGCAACGCTTTTTGCACGAATCCGTCCGTTGCAAGTTGTGACATCATAATTACGATAGGCTTTTTGCCTTCGAGTGCGCTGAGTACGCCGAACCCGTCCAGTTCCGGCATAACGATGTCGAGCAACACGAAGTCGGGTTGATATTCGTCGATAAGGCGAAGTGCTTGCACGCCGTTTTGGGCGATACCTACCACTTGCAGGCCGTCTTTGGCATTGATGAAATCGCTAACACTGTTGCATAACGCCGAGTTGTCGTCTGCGATCACAATTGTTTTGTTCATATTTTCCTCCAAGGTTTTTGTATAAAAACATTATAAATTCCGTTGTTAAGCAAAAAAGGAAAGTTTTCACCATTTTTTGTCGAGCAAAAGGGGATTTTGTTTATTTCAACCAATTTTTGTGGATTTTTTGAAGTATTTATTATTACTATGTACATTATACAAGAAAAATCTCGATTTTTCAACAATTATTTTCACCAATTTTTCGACACACCATATATTGGTGAAAAATGTTGAAAACACACTATATGAGGCTTTTTTGAAAAATTTTGAAAAAAATTGAAAATATAGTTTACATAATCACATCTTATCAATATAATATATGAAAGTTAAAAACCCTTATAAGAGAGGTCGTATATGGGAAAGTACAAAAAATGTCCGCGTTGTGAACTCAATTGGATTCCCGTTGAAGAGGAACTTTGCGAAGTGTGCAAGGCGGAACTCGGCAAAGCTAGCAAAATAAGTCTTCTCGAAGACGATGACGATATCGAAGAAGAGGAAAGAATTTGTCCTATCTGCAAAGTCAATTATCTCGAACCCGACGAGGATATTTGTCCTGCGTGTAGGGAAGAGCAAGCCGCCGCAAAACAAGCCGAAGAAGAAGGCTCGGACGACTGGGACGACTTCGTTGACGACGCAGCAATCGTTGACGACGACGATGAAGAAGTGTCGCTCAATCAATTGCAAGAAGACGAGGAAGAAGAATTCGAGGACGACGAAGAAGAAAGTTGCCCCGACGATTTTGACGATTCCGATATTGGAGACATCGACGATTACGACGATGACGAAGACGAGGAAGAGGACGAAGACGACGATTTCGACGACGAAAAATAAAAAATACGAGCACTTGCAATAAGCAAGTGCTTTTTTCGTTTACAAGGCGCAAATTTGAGTATATAATATCAAAGCAGTATATTATTATAATATATATCAATATTATTGAGGCAAGATATGGCAAAGGAAAAAGAACAATTTGTAAAAGAAATTACGGATATGAACGAGGATTTCCCCCAATGGTACACCGACGTCGTGCTCAAAACGCAACTCGTTGACTACGGTCCTGTCAAGGGTACTATGGTTATCCGCCCGTACGGATACGAGATTTGGGAAAATATCCAACACGAGATGGACAAGCGTTTCAAGGCAACGGGCCATAAAAACGCATATTTTCCGCTCTTTATTCCGTACAGTTTTCTCGTCAAAGAGGCTGACCACGTAGAAGGATTTGCGCCCGAAGTCGCGCTCGTTACGCACATCGGCAACACTCCGCTCGAAGAGCAACTCGTCGTCCGCCCGACGTCCGAAACCATCATCTGCTCTATGTACGCAAAGTGGGTGAAGAGCTATCGTGATTTGCCAGTGCTCATCAACCAATGGGCAAACGTAGTGCGTTGGGAAAAGACCACTCGTCCGTTCTTGCGTACCAGCGAGTTCTTGTGGCAAGAAGGCCACACCCTCCACGCAACCGAGGAAGAGGCAAGAGAAGAAACTCTCAAAATGCTCGAAGTGTATCGTGAGTTTATGCAAAACGTGCTTGCGATCGACGTTCTCGTAGGACAAAAGACGGAAAAAGAGAAATTTGCGGGCGCAGTGGACACCTACACGATGGAAGCAATGATGCTCGACGGCAAAGCGTTGCAATCGGGTACGTCCCACTATCTCGGCAAAAACTTCTCGTCCGCTTTTGAAATCAAGTATCTCGACAAAGACGGGCAACTCAAAAACCCCTATCAAACGAGCTGGGGTACGTCGACACGTCTTATCGGTGCACTTATTATGGCGCACGGCGACCAACGCGGTCTCAAACTCCCGCCCGTAGTCGCACCTATCCAAGTCGTGGTAGTGCCCGTCGCTGCTCATAAAGAGGGCGTCCTCGACAAGGCAAACGAGGTTGCAACCGCACTCCGCAACGCTGGTGTGAGAGTGGAACTCGACGACAGAGAACAATCCCCCGGTTGGAAGTTCAACGAATGGGAAATGAAGGGCGTTCCCGTACGTCTCGAAATCGGTCCTCGCGACATCGAAAACGGACAAGCAATGGTTGCACGCCGTGACACTCACGACAAATTTGCGCTCAAACTCGACGATTTGACAACGGAAATCCCCGCATTGCTCGACGATATCCAAAACAATATGTTCAAGCAATCTCACGACTTCTTGCACTCCCACATCGTCACTTGCCACAACCTCGACGAGATGAAGGAAGCTCTTGACAATCACAACTTCGTCAAGACTATGTGGTGCGGAGACCGTCATTGCGAAGACGTCATCAAAGAGAAATACTCCGCCACCTCTCGTTGTATGCCTTTCGACCAAACTCCCGTCGGAGACGTATGTCCGGTGTGTGGGAAGCCGGCGACCCGTGTCATCTACTACGCCAAGGCATATTAAGAAGCACTAAACGGCGAATAGCTTTGTCAAAGCCCCTTGTCCATCAACTCACGTACGCATTAGTACGTTAGGGTTGCTGACCAAGGGGCTTTTTCGCGTTCTTCATCCGTTTATTGCCTCTTACTATGCCTTGGGGGGAAGCGGTAAAACAAAAAACAACGCAAATTGCGTTGTTTTTTGATAAATCAATCTTTATTCTCTTCCTTGTCGTGCTTGTCGAAGAGTTTGAATTTTTGGTCTTGCTCTTCTTCGTCTTCGAGCGCGGGGTTGATATGCACTTTGATTTCGATGATTTTGCGGGCGGTGAGTTTGTTCACCACGATCGTGAGATTTTTGAAGTCGATGGATTGAGATTTCTTTGGAATTTCTCCGAATTGCTCGATAACCCAACCGCTCACCGTTTGCGAGTCAAAGTTTTCCGTTTCGTCCTCGTCGATGTCAAATTCTTTGAAGAAATCGTCAAGTTCCGCACGGCCGTCCACGAGGTAGTTTTGCTCGTCGACCTTGGTGAAGTAGTTGACCACTTCGTCGTGTTCGTCCCATATCTCACCGACGAGTTCTTCGAGGATATCTTCGAGCGTTACTATGCCGAGCGTTCCGCCGTACTCGTCCACGACCACTGCCATATGTACTTTTTGGCGTTGCATACTTTTGAGCAGTGCGGATATTTTCATATGCTCGGTTGCGACCGCAACGGGCGTAACGTAGTTTTTGATATTCTTCTCACCTTTTTCGAGAGCGGTGAAGAAGTCGATATTGTGGATCATACCGATTATTTGGTCGATGGAATCCTTATATACGGGCAAGCGCGAATAGTTGTATTCGAGGAAAATTGCCTTGATTTTGTCCATTGCCATATTGGTAGGCACGGCAATGACGTTGACTCTCGGCACGAGGATATCCGCAACTTCGCAGTCGTCAAACTCGATTGCGCTTGAAATAAGTTCTTTTTCTTGTGTGTCGAGCGAGCCGTCCTCTTGCGCCTCTTCAACCATAGAGAGCAATTCTTCTTCGGTTATTTTGTCGTCACCGTGAGATTTGAATATCTTTTTGAGCAAGAATTTGAGTCCCGCAAATATTATCGTGATGGGGTAGAGTATCACCATAATCACGCGGATTGGATATCCGAAAGCCATACATATACGCTCGGAATTTTCCTTTGCCACCATTTTCGGCGTGATTTCACCGAAAGTGAGGACGATGACCGTGGATACCGCAACGGATACTATACCGCTCACCGCGGGATCGGGGATTACGCTTTCAAATATATTGTTGAAAAGCACCGACAACGTGATGTTGACGAGGTTGTTTCCCACGAGTATGGTGGATAGCAGTTTGTCGAATTTGTCAAGAAGATTGAGCGCGTTTTGCGCGGACTTGTTTCCGCCTTGCGCTTTCAATTTGAGTTTGGTTCTATTGACGGAACTAAACGCGGTTTCCGTTGCCGAGAAAAATCCCGAAAACAAAACCAATACGACTATAAAAATCGATGATAAGATAGTACTGAGAGGGTCAGGGTCGGCAGTTGCGCCAAGTAAGTTGCCCATATATACTCCTAAAAATTTGATGTTTTGATAATATCATATAAAATTCGACTTGTAAATATCTATCTTTTATATTCCTTATTTATTAATATTAATTAACAATTATTAATTTTATCTTTATTGCCATTTTCGCGCTTCTTTTATATAATGTCAGTATGGCAAACAAGAAATCTACTAAAAACACAAAATCAACCAAGACTTCGACCTCGACGAGTTCGTCCAAGTCCAAGCAATCGCAAACGAGCACCGTCGAAAAAGCGGTGAAAAAGGCGTATAAGAAAAACCCCAAGGCGGTAGTCATATCAATAGTTGCAATCGTGCTTGTTATAGCAATCGCTTTTGCAATATTGTATTTCGGCTTCCCCGATACGTGGGCGGAAATCGTTTCGCGCTTTGACAAAGACGGGGATAAGGGCGGAAATTCATTCAAACCGCTCGTGCGCGGTGACGGGGAACTGCTCGTGCATATGCTTGACGTGGGACAAGGGGATTGCATTTATATCCAACTTCCCGACGGCAAAGATATGGTGATAGACTGCGCCAACTACAACAATTCCAGCACTTATCAAAAGGAAACGTTTGACTATCTCGACGCCTATATCGAGGACGATACCGTCGAATATCTTATGCTCACGCACTGCGACAGCGACCACGTGTACTTTATGGACGACTTGCTTGACAGATATCAAGTGGACAATCTCTATATGCCCAACGTGCTTGCAACGCCAAAGAACGAGGAATTGAAAAACCAAATTGCCGAGCTCGATACGTCGAGATTTACGGATAAGGATACGATTGATTCCGTAACGTACGCGCAATTCTTTATTGCCGCACTCACCGAGCCAAATTGCACCATAACGCTCAACGTTGACAAAGACGCGTCTTCCAACACGATAATCATCGAAGAAACGTCGTATAGATTGGTGTTCTATTGCCCCACGCAAGAGTATTACGACGACAACAACCTCAACAGTGCGGAACGCAAAAACGCGATTTCTCCAATCGGCATTTTGGAATACAACGGTCGCAAAATTATGCTCACGGGTGACAGCAACGAGATAAACGAACCTCTCGTTATGGCAAGAACGGGCAAAATCGATTGCGACGTTTTGAAAGTCGGACACCACGGAAGCGCAACGTCCACGTCTACGGCGTTTTTGGATTTCTATACCTTTGAGTATGCACTCATAAGTTGCAATGCGTCGGGCAATACGTTCAATCACCCGCGCCAAGATACTCTTGACAGACTTGCGCAACACAATATCAACGTTTATCGCACGGACAATAACGGCAACATCGTCGTATCCGTGGACAAGGACGGAAATATCAAAATCACCACCGAAAAAGAGTGGAATCAAACCCAAAACCTAATAGGTCTTACCGGAACGGGGAATGACGATTAGAAAAAAAAGACACGCAACTGCGTGTCTTTTTTATGGAATTAATAATTAATAATTAATAACTAATAATTGCGGAAGGCGAAGCCTTATCCGTTGTTTTTATTCGGGTGTGGGTGTCCCACCAATACGTCATTGCGAGCGTAAGCGTGGCAATCTAGCCGAAGGCGCATTTCGCTACGCTGGATTCCCACGGTCACTTCGTTCCCTCGGAATGACAAAAGGAATATTCCATTAGCGTGCAACGCACGCCAAACGATGCTCGTAGACAGGCGGAGCCGTAGTTTATAACTCCACGAAGAGTTGTTGTGAGCATCAACTATCCGCCCGAGCAACCGCCGAGCCGTCTCAAGGTTGTGAGACCTTACGCACAAAAGCAATGCTCCGATTGCTTTTGTGTAGGGCGTTTGAGCCTAAATATGTGTCAAGTTATCTCAACGAGATAAGTGACACGTGTTTAGCATTCGGCGCAAAGATATTGCAATAAAAGAAAGACACGCAAATGTAAATGCGTGTCTTTCGTAAGCTTGCAATAAATTTTAGTCTGCTTTGTAGGGGAGAAGAGCCATTACCCTTGCTCTCTTGATTGCGACTGCGAGCGTTCTTTGGTGCTTTGCGCACACACCGCTCATACGACGAGGAAGGATTTTGCCTTTCTCCGTTGTGAATCTTTTGAGTTTTGCAGTGTCTTTGTAGTCGATGTCTTCAACGTGGTCTACGCAGAACATACAAACTTTCTTTTTGGGCACTCTCTTGGGTGCGCGAGGTGCTTTGATTTCTTCAGCCATTTTTATAACTCCTTATATTAGAATGGAAGGTCTTCGTCGATGGGTTTGAGATCGTCGAAATCGACGTCGTCAGAACCGTTTTCATCATTCTTCGTGGAGAGGAATTGCACTTCGTCAGCTGCAATTTCAGTCACGTAACGACGAGAACCGTCTTGCGTGTCATAACTTCTCGTTTGGATGCTGCCGCTGATTGCCGCTTTGCTGCCTTTTTTGAGGTAACGTGCGCAATTGTCGGCTTGTGCTCTCCATACTACGACGGGGAGAAAATCGGTTTCTCTCTTGCCGTCTTTGGAATAACTGCGAGACACTGCAAGTGTAAATCTGCAAAATTTGATACCGCTATTCGTTGATGCCAACTCGGGATCTTTTGTCAAATTGCCGATCAAAAATACTTTGTTCATAGTTTTTCTCCTTATCGATTACTTCTTGATGATCATTTGTCTTACGACGTTTTCGTCGTTACGCATATATCTATCAAGTTCTGCTTGGGCTTCTTTGGTGCAGGTGACGTTCATAAGAACGTAGTAGCCTTCGGTTTGCTTATTGATTTCGTAAGCAAACTTTCTCAAACCCCATTTGTCCAAACCGTCTACCGTGCCGCCGAGAGTAGCAACCAAGTTTTCGAATTTTTCTACGACTTGATTCTTCTTATCGTCGTCAACGTCGCAACGAATGATGTAGAGAACCTCATACTTATCCATACTTTTTTACCTCCTTTTGGTCTTGTGTCCCTTGCGGGAAAGGAATATGCATCTCTTTGATGCCTTGTTATAATATATTAAATATTTATATTTGTAAAGCAAATAAACCAAAAATGGCGCGGAATTAATTATTTAACGGGGCGGAATTAATAATTATGAATTAATAATTAATAATTGCGGGGGGGGGGACACCCACACCCGAGCAAAACTTGTCGCTGTGGCAAAAATTCAAACCGCAGTTTCGCTATATCGCTTGCTTGTTGCGTGCGGCTACGCCTAGATTGCCACGCTTTGCTCGCAATGACGATATGGTGGGACACCCACACCCGATTTGCATTTCTCCTTATGTCATTCCGAGGAGCAACGGATGTTGCGACGTGGGAATCCAGCGTAGCGAAATATAAATATTCCATAACTCGCACATAGTGCGAATATCACTTTAGGCAAAGCCAAAAATATCACTTGCGCTATGCGCAAATATCACCGTGCGCAAGCACGATATCACTGTTTTGAGGGTGGGACACCCTCACCCGAATGAAGGTTTGTCTCCCTGTTAAACCCGCCCGCTTTATGTTGTTTTAAGAAATTCTTTATTTTCTGTTTAGACCTTTTTTATCGCACGGTTGTATTATAATAGCGTCGTTAGGATAACGACTAAACGGTGAAAAAGTAACAAGGAGATATAAAAATGAAAAAGACAGTTATTGCAATTCTTTCAGTCGTTCTCGTTCTTTCGCTCTCTATGGTAGCACTCGTAGCGTGCAACAACGATAAAGATGCAGAAACGGCGTCCAATACGGAAGTTTTGGGTACGGCAGTAGCAGTTGCGGCACAATCCGCAATGGGTAGCGCTTCCTCGTCCGCAACGGACAACGCGGGCAACACGGAAGACGACTTCCAAGCAGGCGTCAACCTCACGGTAGGCAACGGCGCAATCGACCTTGCGGCGGGCGCAAGCATCAAAGGTATCGGCGCGGCAATGCAACCCGTTCTTGAAAAGACCATTTCGCAAGTGGACCAATTCCTCGGTGAAAACGGCATCAAGGTTGAAAAGGTCGCAAGCGACAGAGAAGGCTACACCGACAAACTCGCTATCAGCGGTACTTACGTTGACGAAGCAACCGGTGAAAGCACCACTTACGAATACGCACTTTACGTCGGCGTTCAAGGCGGAGACGGTATCGACGGCAAGAAGGATTACACCTTCAACGCATTGATCGTTATCCCCACGGACAGTGATCCCATCGAATACGAATTCAGCGGTACTGCATCTTACGACACGAGCAAAGACGCAATGATCTTCAACCTCGGCGCAGACGCACAAGCAGAATATGCAAACGCATTTGCGGGTGTCCAAGCATACGCAACTAAGAAAGGCACTATCGTTATCGAACTCAATGCGGGTGCAGGCGTTACGGAATCTATCGTTGCAAACGCAAGCGTATCCGTTGAACTCGGCAAACTTGACGAGAGCAGATACGGCGCAGTCGTCACCGTAGAAGGTACGGCAAACGTAGCGGGCTACGGCGTGAGCTTCAACGTAACCGCAAACGTCTATGCAAACAGCACCGAGAACGCAACCGATTTTGACATCAACGGCAAATTCGAAGCAACGATTGCTCTCCCGAACGTTACCGTAGTCGGCGGAACATACAAAGCGTCCGCAGATTTGAGCGGTAAGGCAAAATACGTCGTTGAAGACGACAACCTCGAAGTCGGTCTCACCGGCAACGTGACTTTCGCAAAAGTCGAAGAAGAAAATAAATAATCTTCAAAGATTACCGAAAAACGCAAAAAACCTCTACCTTTCGTAGAGGTTTTTTGTGCTTGTTTTGGCATAATTTTTATCGAATTTCTTGCGTTTTTTGCGCTAATTTAAGTGATTTTTGTGCGTCTTTTGTGTGGGCTTTCACGGTTTTTCGCATCGTTATTTAATGCTTTCGTGTGGTTTTGTGTGATTTTTGAGTTCCGTTTTCGTGGTTTTTGCAAAAAAACATAAAGAAAAAGCGCAACTTATTGCGCTTTGGTTTTGTCGAGAAGTTTTTTGATTTTCTTTTTTGCCGAGTATATGGTGTTGTCCACTTTCTTTTGTTCTATGCCAAGTTCCTTTGCGATGTCGGCGTAACTCATACACTCGATGTGAAGTTTTAGCACCGCAAATTCCGTGGGGGTGAGGGTGGACGCGATTGCGTCGAGAAGCAGAGAAGACGCTTCGTTTTCAAGCAACAAATTCTCGGGGTCGGCGTCCGCGTTTTGGAAATCGTCTTCAAGATTGACTTCCTCAACTTTGCAAGACGCCTTTCTCGTGGCGTCTACTATTGCGTTTTTGACGCACCTCGACGCATAAGTTTTGAAAGACGCGCCCGCACTTTGGTCGTACGTGCGTATTGCGCGGA
The DNA here is from genome assembly GCA_002476605.1 of Christensenella sp. UBA7571. Lineage (GTDB taxonomy): Bacteria > Bacillota > Clostridia > Christensenellales > CAG-917 > CAG-475. The sequence goes on along the minus strand of DLLD01000019.1, from coordinate 727 downwards.
TAAGTCCCAACGTGCCGTATCCCGCAAGGTCGTCCGTGTCCGCAACGCCCGTCGCTCCAAAGGAGCGCGCAATGGATTTGGTAAGATTGAGATAGCTCAAAGCGACGGCGTTTTCTGCCGTCAAATCACCTTGTTGTGCTTTGAGTATAAGTTGGTTTTCTTGCTCTTGGTTCATAGACGTTTTGGGGCGTAGAAACGCCCGTCACGGTGATATCGCACCATAGGTGCGGTGATATTTGTGCTACGCACAAGTGATATTTTTGGCTTTGCCAAAAGTGATATTGCGACTTCGTCGCAGTTATGGAATATTCCATTAGCGTGCAACGCACGCCTAACGTTGCTCGTAGACAGGCGGAGCCGTAGAATATAACTCCACGAAGAGCTGTTGTGAGCATCAACTTTCTATCCGAGCAACCGCCGAGCCGTCTCAAGGTTGTGAGACCTTACGCACAAAAGCAATGCTCTTTTCACCAAGCAAGCGATATAGCGTAATTGTGGTATGAGTTTTTATCCTTGCTATACTGATAGCGTGTATCGGTTGCGCGGTAGTAGTTGCGAGAACAAATGCGGTTTATGACAACAAATGTATTTGTTGTCATCACCGCGATGCAGTTTGAGCAACGTGCGCCTAAATATGTGTCAAGTTATCTCATAGAGATAAGTGACACGTGTTTAGCATTCGGCGCAAAGACATTATCTATTTAATATCATATTTTTGATATCCGCA
>DLLD01000004.1 GCA_002476605.1 Christensenella sp. UBA7571 | reverse complement strand
AAAGGAAAAGCATTGCGGTTTGTGCTATGTCATATCCATCCGAGTACTCATCGAGAGAATCGTTTGATTTGTTGCAATCCTTGATAAGTCCGTCATATAGACGATATAAATCTTTGCCAGAACGGCACATAACGGTTCTTATAGTAAGCAATGCTATCAATTCGCCGATTTTCTTAATGTTGTCTGCGTTTATAACAATGTCATCGTCTAATATGCATTTCCTTTTTGCAACGATTTTTACTTGTGCTTGATTGTCATCATAAACACTGATTGCATTTTGATTTTGAAGATTGATTTGAGATTTCATATTGATACGCTCCGAGTTTTATTTGCCTTTCGGCAACAAGACGGCGCAGCACCGAGAAAACTCAAAAACGTATCACTGCAAATCACAATACGCCGATGTCAACGACCGGCATAAAAATGTTGTGTAAGACTTTGTTTATTTTTGGAAAAATACAAACGTGCATCAAAAACAATCTCACGCGTACGCGCGTGCGCTTGTATCAAAGACTACGGCACGTCTAATCGCCAACGCATAAAAAACGGCTAAAATGAGTGCTGAAATTGTGGCAGAATTTAAGATAATAAAACAAGATTTTTATGCCGTTGACAAAGGTTTTTATCGGTGCTAAACCGTAACGCCGAAAGGAAATAGAAAACTCTGAGCAAGTATGAAAACTATTGCGATTTAAGCAATCTATTGCAAGATATAAAAACTAATCTGATGTAAAAATTTGCAAAAAATTATACTTGAATTTATACTCATTTTTGATAATGAGCCTACAATATACAATATAATGTGCTTTGCTAACTTGCAAAATTCAACTTATAGTGTATAATGAAAGGACAGTACATAATTATTAATTATTAATTTTTCTACATTAACTATTTTATTCCCGCAAAAAATCCTATTCTCGTATTTACATTTTCATCGTCTTGTGTTAATATACTTTATGTAGGGTATCTCCTATATTATAATTTTTGTGAGGACTATTATGGCAAAGAAAAAAGGTGACTATTTTGGTCTTAGTTACATCGTAAGCGTTATTTTGGCAATCATTCCCGTAACGTCTTGGATTTGCGGTTTCGTAACCAGATTCCAAGAAGGCAAGATTGTCGCAGGTCTCATCCGTTTGATCTTCGGTTTCACGATCGTATGGATTCTTGACCTTATTTTTATGATAGTTTCAAAGCACATTTGCAGACTTTTGCCCTGCTAATCGGTTATGACTATCGTATATTCAAACAGAACTTTTACGGACAAAAGGCAAGCCCTCAACGAGTTTGCCTTTTGTCATTTTCCGCTCTCAATCGAGGTGGACGGCGTTGCGATGACGTTTGATTGTTTCAGTGTGCTTGAAACGTATATATCGTCGCTTTGACCGTTTTATCCGCTCAAAAGCGGTGTGTAAAATATTGATTTGGCAATAATCGCGCAAATTCGATTTTTGCGCGTATTTGAAAAGATATGGCTGTACGGCACGCATTTTGCCGTATATTAAGGGGTAAATTATGCAAGAAGAAACCGCGGTTCAAACCGCACCGACCGCAGTCGGCGAAAGACTGTCCAATCGCAATCTTTTTATGTTTGCGTTGGGCACGCTCGGAAGAGATTTTCTTTACAACTTTTTCAACGGATACCTTTTGTCGTTTTGCGTTTTCACCAAGACGCTCAACGACGCACAATTTTCGGCAATCACCGCAATTATAGTGGCGGCGCGTATTTTTGACGCTTTCAACGATCCCGTTATGGGCGGCATAGTCGAAAACACTCGCACCAAGTGGGGCAAGTACAAGCCGTGGCAACTTATCGGCAGTGTGCTCACCGCGGGTGTTATCATCGCGCTGTTCTCGATCCCCGCGCAAGGGTGGGGCTTTATAGGACTTCTTGCCGCTATGTACTTTATGTTCTCCGTCACTTATACGATGAACGACATTTCGTATTGGGGAATGATGCCCACGCTCACGAGCAATCCGCACGATAGAGACAAGCTTATGACCGTCACGCAAATTTCCGTCGGTATCGGCGGTGGCCTTGCGGGTATCGTCGTGCCTACGCTTGCAATGGGTGATAGTCCGCTCGGCGGAAGCGCAAGCAACGCATTTGCCATTATGTCAATCTTTGCGGGCGTGATTATGTGCCTCTTCCAATTGTTCACCATATTCGGCGTCAAGGAAAAACCGCTTCCCAAACAATTGATGAAGACTCCGCCTATGAAGATAAAGGATATGTTCAAAGTCCTCTTCAAAAACGACCAACTATTGTGGTGCGCGCTCGTATTGTTGCTGTTCAGCGTCGGCACGAACGTTGTCGGCGGTGGTCTCGGTATGATGTATATCTACTTCGACAACGCGTACAACGGCACGCTTTGGATGGTGTTCGGCGTAGGTTATGCCATTTCGTCTGCGGTCTTCACACTCTTTTATCCCGGACTTGCAAAAAAATACGGAAGAAACAAACTGTTTTACTCGTGCGGTATTGCCATAATCGCGGGCTACGCAATTATGATGATACTCGGTCTCACCGTGCCGAAAACTGAATTGTTCACTTTGTCAATCCCGTTCCTCAATTGGAATTTGACTATAACCCTTCGTTACCTTCTTATGTTCCTTGCGTACGCAGTCGCGGGTTGGGGTGGCGGACTTTATATGATTATGGTTATCAACATAACCAACACCGTCGAATACAACGAGTTCAAGACGGGCAAGCGCGACGAAGGCTTGATTTTTGCACTTCGTCCGTTCACGTCCAAGCTCGCTTCGGCACTTTCGCAAGGTATGGTGTCGCTCGTCTATATCATTGCCAACGTCTTGCCGTACACCAACAGACTTACGGAAATCGATAGAAAATTGAGCACCGAAACGCCCGAACAAGTGGTTGCCGCAGTTCAAGCGGACAATCCGACGGGTATCAAAATCTTGCTCGTATGCACTTGTGTGATACCGATGGTATTCCTTGCCGTCGCACTCATCATTTACAAGAAGAAATGCGTACTCAACGAGAGCAGAATGAACGAGATTATTGCAACTATCGACGCACGCAAAGCAGAAGAGCTTGCAGAAGAGAATACGGATATAGCGGTTGAGACGGAACAAATCCAAGACATCGTGCAAGAAAATGCCGTTGCGCTTGACGAAGTTGCGACCGATATGGAAATTGAAAATAATCCCGACAACACTTCCGATATAGAAAAAGACATATAAGAGATAAGTGCACTATTTAGTTAATAACTTCGGCAGAGCCGTCCGTAGGTCAACTCATTTACGATTAGTAAATTAGGATTGTCCCTCGGACGGCTCTTCCTTGTTCTTCATCTAAATATTGCGCTTATGCACCGAGCTATCCTTGCCAAAACCTCTCGTTTTTATCGAAATCAAGATAAAAATAATAATATTTTATTATTATAGCGAAAATGTGCCGTTTTCGTTTGACAAAAAGATTGCTTTTTGGTAAATTTAATGTCGAGCCGCTCGAAAGTGGTTTTTAAGTCAATCGTAGATTGCACCTATGTCGGCGAGACTGGTTAGAGGAGGTAAAACAATGTACGCAATAGTTGAATGTGGCGGCAAACAATACAAGGTCGAAAAAGATATGCTCGTCAAAGTCGAGAAACTCGATGCCGAAATCGGTGACGTAGTAGAACTCAAAGCCCTTATGTTTGTTGACGACAACGGCAATGTGAAAGCTGGTACTGACGCACAATCCGTTAAGGTTAGCGCAAAGGTCAACGCACAGGACAAGTTCCCCAAAGTGTTGGTTTTCCATTACAAGTCCAAGAAGAACATCAGAAAGCGTCAAGGTCATCGTCAACCCTACACAGAGTTGAAGATTGTCTCAATCGAGGGCTAATCAAGATGGTCAAAGTCAAGTTTTCAACACGAAACGGCAAGTTTGTCGGTGTAGAATGTAACGGTCATTGCGAATATGCCGATCCAGGTGAAGATATCGTTTGTGCATCACTTTGTTCGGTTATTCAAACGGCAGTGCTCGGCATTATGCAAATCGTAGGCGTGAACATCGCGTACGAGACGAACGATAAAGACGGATATCTCTTTGCAATGTTGCCAAAGGATATGAAACCGTCGCAAGAACACGACGCCGACGTGATATTGAAAACGGCTTACTTAGGGGCGTCCGACCTCTACGAAAACTTTTCGGACTTTATATCATTGGAGGTAGAATAATTATGTTTATGAATATACAATTGTTCGCTCATAAAAAAGGTACAGGTTCTTCTCACAACGGTCGTGATAGCGAATCCAAGAGACTTGGACCGAAGCGCGCTGATGGTCAATTCGTTCTCGCTGGCAACATTCTCGTTCGTCAAAGAGGCACGAAATATCATCCGGGCAACAACGTATCAATCGGCAAGGACGACACTTTGTTTGCACTTATCGACGGCGTTGTGAAATTTGAGCGTGTTGGTAAAGACAAAAAACAAGTATCCGTATACGCACAAGAACAATAACGACAAGCAATGCTCCGCTCAATAATGGGCGGAGTTTTTCTATTCTTTTGCATTGCGCGAAATTGATTGCGATAGGCGTTCGCGACGATAGATATGAAGTAGTTAGTCACTGTCGGCGCAATAACCGCATATCGAGTGGCGGTGTAAAGAATATACAAATGAACGTGCGCACGCGTGCGCGCGAGGAATTATGCAACTTATTACTTTTACGATACCAAAAACCGACACCTTTGACGTGGGGCAAACGCTTGATTGCGGTCAAGTTTTCCGCTACGTCAAGACGGAAAACGGATATAGATTGTACGCTCTAAATCACGTGGCGTATATCGAAGAGAGGGAGGGCGAGTATATCGTCGAGTGCGACGACAAGGACTTTTTCCTCAAATACTTCGATTTCGACACCGATTACGCGTATATTCAAAGTAAGGTTCAAGACGGCGGTTTCGTGTCGGACGCAATCGAATTCGGCAAAGGTATACACATTTTGCGCCAAGATCCCGTCGAAAGCATTTTTTCGTTCATAATTTCGCAAAACAATCATATACCTCGTATTAAGGGAATAATCGAACGTATTTGCGACGCACTCGGTGAAGATATGGGCGCGTACCACGCTTTCCCGAGCGTTGAGAAGCTTGCGTCGGCGGGCGTCGAGTTCTATACGTCGATAGGCGCGGGGTATAGAGCGGAATATCTCGACAGAGTGGCAAAAACTCTCGTCGGTGAGGACGTAAACGCGTGGAAGAGCCTATCCACCACGGATTTGAGAGCAAAATTGTTGTCCTTGCACGGCGTCGGTAGAAAAGTTGCCGATTGCGCGCTTTTGTTCGGCTTCGGAAGATTTGACGTTTTTCCCGTCGATACGTGGATAAAAAAGATATACGAAGACGAATTCGAGGGCGCAACACCCGAAAAAATGTCCGAATTGCTCGTGAAAAAGTACGGTGAATACGCCGGTTTCGTGCAACAATGGGTGTTTTATTACAAAAGAGTAAAAAAAGTATAGACAAAACGTATAAAATGCGCTAAAATAGACTTAACAATACAAAAAGGATATATCAAGTCCGCTTTTGTGCGGCTTGGAAGAGGAGAAAGATTATGGCAGCGACCAAAAAATATGTTGTTCTTGCAGATATCGAAAGCGTAAGAGTGCCTTTCAGCGTATTCGCATCCGCTCTTGAAGAACTCTCTCGCATTGGCGAAATCGCAGCGTGCAAATTCTATGGATATTCCGCAAAACGTACCAAAGATTACGGTGAATTTATTCAAGAAAACAGTTACGACGCGCTTTCCGCACTTCCCAAAAAGAGAAAAGGCAAACTCGACCTTCGTCAAGTTATCGACGCGGCAAGACTTGCTCAATTCCCCAATATCGACGGTTTCTTCCTTATTTACGGAAACGGCGACATCACTCCGCTCATTGCATACCTCAAAGCATACGGCAAAGACGTCGTTGCAGGCGTAGTAGAACCCGATAAGAACTCCGTTCTTTGCAACAAGGTCATTATGCTCGATGCAAACGCATCAACGCAAACCGTGCTCAACGCCGGCTACAAGAAAGTCAATGCAGCACCCGTAGTGAAGAAAGCGGCAGCACCCAAGGCACAACCCGTGCAATACGCTCCGCAACCTCAACCCGTTTATGCACAACCTGCACCCGCACCCGTTGCTCCGCAACCCGCACCGCAACCCGCTCCCGCAGCACCTGCACAAACTCAACAACAAAGCGAAGAAGCAGCACAAATGGCTCTCTTGCTCGAACAATTCAACAAGATCCTTGCAAGCAACGACTAATCGCTTGAAAATCATCGACAATCAAAATTCCGCATCTTTGGGTGCGGAATTTTTTATATGAACTTTTTTATATTATATAAACGAAAATTCACTATTATCGAGCAATATCGAAATGCCGTCAAGAATAGAGTTTTTAGCAAAAACGCATTTTTGCTTAAAAAGTGTAAAAAACGAGGCACTCAAACGAGTGCCTTGCGCTGATTTTTGGAATTATATTTGACGGTCAATACGTTTTTACGTCGTCGTTTTTATAGGTGCAAAAACGGATAGTATAGCCGTTGTCGTCAATAGGTTCACCTTCTTCGACGAGATGCCAGTTTGCAAGCTCGTCGAGGTTTTGATGGAATACTTCCGCTCCGCCGTCGGCATCGACTTTTGTAACGTACGCCGTGTCGCAATAGGGAAGCAAAGTGCGATACATCATTGCTCCGCCAATCACGTAAACGCCGTCTTGGTCGTATTTTTTGATTTCGGTAAAAAGCTCGTCAAGAGACTTTACGAGGACGTATCCTTTCGTATCGGCGTCGGATTGTTCTCCGGTGGGATTGAGAACGATATTTACGCGATTTTTTAGGGGCATACCGTTCGGAAAGGATAAAAGGGTGTTGCTACCCATTACTACAACTTTTCCGCGCGTATGCTCGACGAAATGGCGCATATCCGCTTTAAGATTGAAGAGCAAATCGTTCTTTTTGCCCAATCCCCATTTGTTATCGACTGCAAATATAGTTTTCATATCTTGCCTTAAATTGCCACTTCGATTTTCTTGTCGAGTTTGGTGTATTGATAGTTTTCGAGTTCAAAATCGTCCACGGTGAAATCGTAGAAGTTTTTGACATCCTTGTTCATCTTGAAGGTCGGAGCGGGATATTGCGGATTTTGCAAAATCTCTTCGACGATAGGCACGTGGCGGTCGTAGATATGCGCATCGCTAATGACGTGTACGAATTCACCGACTTCAAGTCCGCTCACTTGCGCAAACATATGCAAAAGCACTGCGTACTGCACCACGTTCCAATTGTTTGCGGTGAGAGTGTCTTGACTGCGTTGGTTGAGTATACCGTTTAGCTTATTGCCCGTGACGTTGAAAGTCATCGAATACGCGCAAGGGTAGAGGTGCATCTCGTGCAAATCTTGGAAGTTGTAGATGTTGGTGAGAATACGTCTCGATTGCGGATTGTGTTTGAGGTCGTAAAGAACTCTGTCCACTTGGTCGAATTCACCCTCGGGATAAACGCTTTTGATGCCGAGTTGGTATCCGTACGCCTTGCCGATAGAACCCGTTTCGTCCGCCCAACTGTCCCAAATATGGGAGTTGAGGTCGTGCACGTTGTTGCTCTTTTTTTGCCAAATCCACAAGATTTCGTCGATTGCGGATTTGAAAGCGGTGCGACGAAGCGTGATTATAGGAAACTCTTTTGAAAGGTCGTATCTATTGACGATGCAAAACTTTTTGATGGTGTGCGCGGGCGTGCCGTCAAGCCATTTGGGGCGGACGTCAAGACCTTCGTCGCTTATGCCTTCGTCAAGAATTTGTCTGCAAGTATCGATAAAAATTTTGTCAGCAATGCTCATATATTTCGTGCCTTTTGTGCGTAATCGGCACTTTACACTTGCAAGTTGCAAGTGTAAAGCGGAGTTTTGGTGATATTAGTCTTTGATAACGAGTTGTGCGTTGATGTCGCGCATCATATCGACGGGCACTTTGATGACCTTTCTGTCGTAGGTGACGAGACCGTTCATCTCTTGCTCGACGTCGCTCACTTCCGTGTAGACGCAAGCGGACAAGCCTTTGTCGATTTTGGGTACGATCTTGGTTTCGTACAATTTCTTTATTGCCGCCGCAATCGCTTCGGGCTTCTTGTAGATGCGATATCCGAATTGATTGTTGGGGCTGTACATATGTCCTTCCGTCTTGATTGCGTATCCGCCGAATTCACTGAGGACGTAGCAACGATCGTCTTTCTTGGGAACGAAGATGGGCTTGAAGTAGATGTGCAAGCTCTTGGTGTCGGACGTGCCTTTGCCTTGATCGTTCCAACCGCTTACGCTGTCGATAAGACGGGTGGGATCGATTGCCTTCATCTCTTTTGTGATACGCACGGAATCGAATTGTCCCCAACCTTCGTTGAAGGGCACCCATACTGCCAAAGACACGACGTTTTTGAGGTGGTTCATAGTGACGCGGAGTTCTCTTTCAAACTCGTCTCTGCCTTCCTTGTCGGCACGAGCAAGTTTTCTATAACCCGACTCGTTGTCGTCTTTGATGTGGTACTCGAACACGGTTGCAAGCAAGCCTATGTAGAAGAGATTGTATTTCGTTCCGCCGCTCACCATATCTTGCCAGACGAGGATACCTTCCTTGTCGCAGTGATAGTACCAGCGAAGAGGCTCGATTTTGATATGCTTGCGGAGCATATTGAAGCCCATAGATTTGACCATCTTGACGTCCCATTCGAGCGCGGCGTTGGAGGGAGGCGTAAGCATACCGTCCGACCAATAGCCTTGGTCGAGCAAGCCCGTGTGGAAGTAGGGTTTGTTGTTGAGTCCCATACGCTTGAAGCCCTTGGAGTCGATCACCCAACTGAATTTGCGCATACCGAAGTAGGATTTGACGATATCGTTGCCCACTTTGAACGCTACGTCGTAAAGTTTGGGATTTTCGGGAGACCAAAGCTCGTAGTTTTCAAGCTTGATAGAAGCGGTGTCACCGTCAAAGCGACCGCTGTAAATCGCGTCTGCGCCGTCCATAATGATGACGTCGACGGGGGCGTTTGCGGATTTGACGAACTTGAAATTGATGGTGTCGTTGTCGATATCGGGGACGATGGTCACGTCTTTGAGATATACTTCGTCCATACTTTCAAGCCATACGCTTTGCCAAATGCCCGATTGCGGGGTGTACCAAATTCCGCCCGGTTTGGAAGATTGCTTGGCGTGAGTGTGATATTTGGTGTCGCAAGGGTCGGTAACGACGAGTTCGATGACGTTTTCACCCGCTTTTACGAGGGAAGACACGTCAAATTCAAACGGAACGTAACCGCCGATATGCTCGCCCACGGACGCACCGTTGAGCTTGACTTCGCAAATCATATCCACGGCGTCGAAGTGAATGACGGTGTGCGCCTTCACGAAGGACGGATCGAGCACGAAAGTGCGGTGATAATAAAGCACGTCGTCGGGCGTTACGCGCGTGCCCTCGGGAAGCCCCGAAAGCAAACTTTCAGGTGAGAAAGGAACGAGGATCTTGCCTTGATACTTTCCGCCGAATTTCTCGCTCTTGCGAAGGATTGCGTAATCCCATTCGCCGTTGAGCGTCACGTAACTATTTCTCGCAAATTGCGGACGCGGATATTCCGAAAGAGGCGTTGCGCCCACTTCAAACGGTGTACGAAGTCTAACAGTTTTCATATTTTCCTCCAAATAGATATAAATCATTATAACACAACATATCCGCCTCGACAATAGCAAATGTGCAAAAATCACGGCAACATTTTGACTATTTTACGCCGTTATGCTATACTTTGAGCAAATCAAGGAGGCAAATACTATGCGCTTGTTTATAGGCTCGGATATTCACGGCTCGTCCGCGAATATGGCAAGATTTTTGGATATAGTGCAAAAGGCACGTCAAGAGGACGATACTACCAAGGTCGTACTCTTGGGCGATATATACAACCACGGCCCTCGCAATCCTTTCCCCGAAGGCTATGCGCCGATGAAAGTTGCCGAAATGCTCAACGGAGCAAAGGACTATATAACCGTCATCAAAGGCAATTGCGACAGCGAAGTCGATCAAATGATAAGCGAATTTCCCATAAATTCCGACTTTACGATGGATTGGCAAGGTCGCACGGTGTACTTCACGCACGGACACAAATGCAACCCCGATCTTCCGCCCAAGGACGCAAAAAAAGGTGATATCGTGTTTTACGGACACTTCCATAGAGCAATGATTGAAGAAAAGGACGGCATTATCTACGTATGCGTGGGCGCAATAGGACTTTCCCCCGAAGGCGTGGAACGCTCGTATGCAATCCTCGACGAGCATAGCGTCACCGTCAAAACTCTCGAAGGTGACAAAACGATTATCCAAATGGATATTTGAAATACTTAAAACTATAACGGAAAAGCACTCTTTTGAGTGCTTTTTTTGCGTTTTTTAGAGGTATATTCAAACGATATATTAAAATATCTAAAAAATAAGTATGGAAAAAACTGTGCATATATGATATTATAGTATTAGAAAAGTTGAGATTTGAGTCGGAAACGTCTCAACGGTGCAATAATTCATTTTACGGGAGGGGTTCAATGAAGAATAAATTATTTATAGTTTTGGCAATCGTGTTGCTATGCACAGCACTCGTATTGTGTGCTTGTGACGACACGGGCAACAACGGTGGCGATACGCCCGCCGCTTGCAATTGTCCCAATTGCCACGACGGAGTGTGCAGTTGCGATCAATGCAAAGGTGATTCCGATACGCCAAAGCCCGAATATTATGAGAATTTGAAGTTTAGAGACACTGTGGATTACGATATGGACGCGGGGGAGACCGCAAAGTTTGCCGTGAAAAACGATTATAACGGCAAATATATCGTCGCAATCGATACCACCGCTTTTGAAGTGTATATGGACGAACAAAAAGCAACGGTAACGAACGAAGGTTTTGTCGTAGACGTTTGGAAAACGGGACAAACGATGAAAATAACCAACGTATCAGACCAAACGAAAAATCTATCGTTTGAATTTGACGCTGCAATAAGTAAATTTGAAAGCACCGACAATTATACGTTGAGAACGGACGATACGTATATTATGCGTTTTATTCCCGAAAAAACGGATATGTACACGCTGGCGTGCAGTACCAACGAGAATATTATCGCTATTTATGAAAAGCATCACGAACTTTTGGTAAGACCGACGACGTCCGTCAATTTTGTCGAAAGTGACGTTTTCGATATATTCTTGACCGAAGACGTCGAGTATTACGTCGTGACGAAGAATATAAATGGCGGTGTTTGCGACGGTAGTTTCAAAACGGAAGTGTCAACCAAAACGATAGATGGCAGTGGTGAAATGTATATCCGCGGCGGTGGAAATATACAGTATTTTAGATTTATGACACCGAACTTGGAAGATTTGCACGACTACGTATTTACGTTTACTGCCGAGGGGACGGGTATAGACGATTATTTTTGGCTCGGTCTTATGGATAAAGACGGAAATTTCCTTGCCACAGAAGTTTATGCAAACGGAATTATGAAAACGTATTCGATAAAGCCAAATACTTTGTATTTTATAGCAATACTACCGTCTATAAGTAGAAATTGGACTATTACGATAAAGTAGTATAACGCAATAATAAAAAGCACTCTTCGGAGTGCTTTTTTGATGCAAAAAAATAAATGTGGAAAAAATGATGTACGTATGATATTATGATATTGGACATATTGAGATTTCTAGTAAAATAAAACGAAAAAGCCGTAATAAACTATTTCAAGGGAGGGGTTCAATGAAAAACAAACTAATTTTAGTCGTAGCAATCGTTTTGATACTCTCGGCAATTTTATTCTGTGCTTGCGACGGATTTCTCAATACCGATTATCCGCCGATTGAAGAGGGAACTTTTGTGTATAGTGAATACGACGTTGCGTATGACAAATCAAAGTATGCAAAGTTGATAATCACTCCTATCAGTGAAGAAGAGTTCAATCAAGCCAACGGCATAAACGTCGTCAAAGACGTATCCCCCAAAAGGACACACGACTATTATAGTGTTGAATTGTGGTACGGAGAGTCGCAAGACAATTGCGAAAAAGCAGAGTATGTAAATCTAAAGGATAGAAACGGTGACCCTCACGAGAGGGGAAATTATTTTGATAAGAATCATTCTTGGTTAATTATATGCGTTGGAGAAGGCAAGACATATTACAACGTTCATTATTACTATGACCTTGAAGAATACAAGTCGTTCAAAGCAGACGTAAAGAAGGTATACAACTATTGAAAAAAGCACTCTTCGGAGTGCTTTTTTGATGCCGTTTGGGGGCGTTTTTGCGTTATTACCAATCTTCGCGGTGGTTGATTTTTACGTCGTCGTAATACTCGAAGTATTTTTGTTTGTAGCGTTGAGTTTCGCTACGGTGACGTTTCAGCTCCTCTCGGGCGGCTTTTTTTGCCTCTGTGGAGGGAGTGTCGTCCTCAACTTCGTTGATGGGAGTAAGTCTTGCTTTTTCGTAGTCCATATCAGATCTCTATATGTTCGATATCCTCACGCGGGGAACGTCTGTAAATCACCACTTTGTTGCCGATTGACGTTACGGGTTCTGCTCCCGTAAGTCCGCAAATGGCGTTCAAGACGGTTTTTGCGTCCGTTTCCGCATTGCGAAGAACGGATATTTTGATAAGCTCGTGCAAATCGAGGGCAGTGGAGATATCCAAAATTTGGTTGTCGCTTATGCCGTTTTTGCCGATTTGGAAGATTGGATTTATTTGTTGCGCCATACTGCGAAGGCGCGCGCGTTGTGAACTTGTAATCATATTTTACCTCTTTGGATTATTGCCTTTGTATAATAGCACCAAAAGCGCAAAAGAGCAACCTTTACGACATCTTTCTGTCAACGTCGATGATAAAGAAATATTTTATCTCGTCGTTTCCGAACTCTTTCTTCATAGCCTCTTGCACGTCGTCGAGCGTGATTTTGCTATCGTAGGGGATAACGACGTCAAACAACATATTGGTGTGCGTATGCCCGCTTACGAGGCGGAAATCGTGCAACGACAAGTTCTCGTCAAGGGCGGAAAGTGCGTTTTGTGCACGCAATTTGAGCACGGCAAGGTCGGCGTTTTCCGTATCGACGGGGTCCATATGGATATTGAGGCGTATGTGCATCTCGTTCCAAAAATCGTGCTCGATATTGTCAATGACGTCGTGGCTTTTGGTTATTTCCACGTTTGCGGGCACTTCCACGTGCGCGACGACGAAGCAATGGCTTGCGCCGTAACTGTGCACCACGAGGTCGTGTACGCCGATTACGCCGTCGTAGGAGAGTATCTTTGCCGTCATCTTGTCCACGAGTTCTTTTGGCGGTTTTTCACCGAGGATAGGGGACATTGCGTCCTTCAAAAGCAATATGCTCGACACTATGATAAACACCGATACCGCGATACCCATAATGCCGTCCACGCTGACTTTGGGGCTGATTTTGTCCCCTGCAACGTCGATTACGATAGTGGACACGAGTACAGCAAGCGTCGTCAAAACGTCGTTGCGACTGTCCGCCGCGGAGGCTTTGAGCGCACCGCTTCCGATAGCCTTTGAAAAGTCGAGATAGAGAAGCATTTGCGCAAGTTTCATTGCGATAGCCACGCCAAGCACTACATACGTGTATACGCTTACCGTGACTTGCTCGGGCGTTATGCACTTCTCGATAGAGGACTTAAAGAGCATTATGCCGATAAACAGCACCACCACCGACACGAGCAGAGAAGCGATATATTCGTATCTTGCGTGCCCGAAGGGGTGGTCTTTGTCGGGCGGTGTGGCGGATAGTTTGAAGCCTACGAGCGTCACCACGCTGCTGCCCGCGTCCGACAAGTTGTTGATTGCGTCCGCAATTATAGTGATACTATTGCCGATAAGACCGATTGCAAGCTTGAACGCAAACAAAATAACGTTGGTAACTATGCCGAAAATGCCCGCGGATAAGCCGTAGCGAGTGCGCACTTTCGGATTTTGAGTGTCTTGATAGTCTTTGACCAACAGTTTGCGTATCAGTTTCATAATAAAGCCTTTTTTGCTCGATTTTGCTATTATTTTTTTGCTTGATTTAGTGTGTTTTAGCGATTTTTTTGCTATTTTTCGCGTTATTGTTTGAGTTTGCGAGGTCTGCGCTTCAAGGCTTGCACCGCAAAGTACACGCCGACGCAAAGTCCCACCGCGCCAACGATTGCGAGGATTATATACCAAAGATTTACGTCTACGGTTGCGCCCGATTTTGCTCTTTGCCACATATTGACGACGACGTCGTTGCGGTCGGCAAAGTCACGCATAACGCCCAGCGTTTCGTTGATTTCGGGATAGCGTCCCTCGTCGGCAAAGTATTCTTCGACGTCGTATTCGCAATCCACGAGATATTCGAGAACGTCCTCGTCTTCCATAAGCAAGTTCTTATCAGTTGCCGAGGCATATCCGATTGCCACGGAGTTGCGGATAGAGCTCATAGGACGGCACATATAGTCGATAAACATCATAGCCGCAAGCTTGTTGTTGACGCTCGTCGGAATACACCAACCGTCGTACCAAATGTTGCTTGCGATTTCGGGAACGTAGTAGCCGAGTTGGTAAGTGTCCGTTTCCTCGTCGTAACCGCCTTCTTCGATAGCCCAAAGCGCGTCACCGCTCCACGCAAAGTCAGCGTAAACGATCTCGTTGATCATATCGTCTTTGCCGAAGTCTACTTCATATCCGGAGATATGTTCGCGTTGTTCGGTAAGCACTTTTTCCGCCGCTGCAACCATTTCGTCGTCGGTGCAGTTGATGAGTTGTTGAACGGTGTAGTCCTTGTACTTTTCGGGGAGGAGGTTGTACTCGTACATATAGAAGATAGCCGCCGCGTAAGTGTCGCGTACGCTGTCCTTCATAAGTATCTTATTTTCGAGACGCTCGTTTTGTTGCACGTTCCAAAGCACGCCCCAGCCGTATTCTTCGAGCTCTTCTCTCGTTACGACGGACGTGTTGTACAAAATGCCGAGCGTTCCGCACATATAGGGGACCATAAAATCGGTCATATCGTAGGTGTTGCCGTCCTTTGCTTTTACTTCGCCGAACATACCTTCGATGACGTCCATAATGTCGGGATCGATATTGCCCCAACTTGCGTGATCGTCACTTAAACTGCTCATTGCGTCAAGTGAAATGCCGTATTGGGTGAGTTGGCTTTCAAGTTCCTTTTTGATTTCCTTGTGGCTCAAAAGGCAACCCGCAACCAAAAGTTTTTCGATTGCGTACTCGCTCGGGCATATCAAATCCACGTTGGCGTCACCTTTGAGGACTTTGGTCATCATAGTCTCGTTGGTGTCGAAAGTGGTGTAGGTAATGTTGAGTTTGCGCCCCGTTTTTTCTTTGTAATAGGCAGCAAATTCGTCAAGGAGGGTGTTGCCGTCCTCGTCTCTTTCACCGTCGATATAGTCTTCCCAATTGTATATGACGAGACGATCCCCGCTCGAAGACGAGCCGTCGGAAGCGTCGTTGCACGCAACGAGGGTGGGAAGCAATACGAAAGAGAGAAGAAGGACGAGAAGTATGAATTTTGCGATACGTTTCATTGTGCCGCCTCCTTGTTCTTTTTCTTTTCACGTGAGATTTTTACGAGGTTGATTGAAAGCACCGCCGCAAGCACTATCACGAATATAATCGAGAATATCGCATACCAGAAGGGTTCGAGACCTTGCACGCGCGCGTCCGAATAGATGTAGGTGGAAAGCGTGTTGATGCCGGTTGCCGCACCCTTGTTGATTTGGGTGATGATAAAGTCGTCCATAGACATAATAAACGCCATTACGAAGCCGCTTACGATACCGGGAGTGATAATGGGGATAAGCACCTTTACGAGAGCTTTGAACGGATTTGCCCCGAGGTCGAGAGCCGCTTCGTAAATGTTGGGATCCATAGATTCCAGTTTCGGCAAAACGCTCAAAACGACGTAGGGAGTGCAGAACGCGATGTGCGCGATGATGAGGCGCAAGTAGCCTTCGGGGAACGCGAACGTCACGAAGAACACCATCATAGAAACCGCCATAACGATTTCGCTGTTGATGATGGGGAATTGGTTGACGTTTTCAACTATTCTGCGCATACGCTTGCCGAGGTTGAATATACCGATTGAGGCAAACGTGCCCATAATCGTTGCGATTACGGAAGATATGCTTGCGATGATAAACGTGTTGGCAATCGCGCTCCAAAGTTCGGGCGATTTGTCGGACTTGAAGATGGACACGTACGCCTCGAAACTGAACCCGTTGTCAAAGTTGAAGTTGGAACTGTTGGAGAAGGAGTAGATTATCAAGAGGATAATCGGCGCATACAAAATCGCGAGGATTATCAAAAGATAAAATTTCTCGAAAAAGCCTCTTATTTTGTCTTTTACCATAACGACCTCCTCACAGCGTTGCTGTTGCGGTTGAACTTGTTCATCACGAAGTTGGAGATGAGAACGAATATAAGCATAACGATGCTCATTATAGATCCGACGCCGTACATACCTTGCTCGAAGCTCAATTGAATTGAGTCACCGAAGAGGAATATCTTGCCGTTGGAGAGCAATTGCGATATGGCGTAAGTGGATATAGTGGGGATAAACACCATAGTTATGCCACTGCATATACCGCTGAGCGAAAGGGGAAGCGTCGTCTTGAAGAACACGGTCGCTTTGTCCGCGCCGAGGTCTTGCGCCGCCTCGATATAGCTCTTGTCAATGCTCGAAAGCGTCGTGTGAAGAGGGAGTATCATAAACGGCAGATAGTTGTACACCATACCGAAGATGACAGTACCCATACCGAGTTCCACGCCCAGCGCAATGAAAATCGCTTTTGTCGCAAGCGTGCGGATAAGGAAGTTTACGCCCATCGGTATGACGTAAAGCAACACGAGAATTTTTCCGCTGGAATACTTTGAGAGTATGTACGCAACGGGATATCCGAGCAGTAGGCAAAGCGCGGTGGTTATTACGCCCACGAGAAGCGAGTTACCCAACACTATAAGACTTGACTTCGAGGAGAAGAACACCTTGAAGTTGTCAAAAGTAAGATTGTTGTCGGAGTCCAAGAACGCGTTTACCAAGATAAGCACGAGCGGAATGACGACGAATAGAATGAGAAAAAGGATATAGGGAACGCTAAACGCCTTTTTCGTCAATCTGAATTTTTTGCGAACGATTTTTTTCACTCCGCGTCGTCCTCCTTGACTTCGGCGTCGCTCGATTGAGCGTCTTTTTCTTCGGCTTCGCTGATGATTTCCTCAACTGCGTCGAATTTTTCTACTTCTTGGTTGCGCGCTTCTTCGATTGCGGCTTGCTCTTCCGCCGTCAAAGTTTCGTCTTTTACGACTTTCTCTTCCACGACTTCTTCTACGTCGCGTTTTTCGATGATAATCTTTTCGGGCGCGATCTTGATGCCTACGCGGTCGCCTTTGAGCCAGTCGTCGTCTGTGTCGGCAAAGAAGATATAATGCTCGTCGGTGGAGAGTATCGCTTGATAATAACTGCCTTTGTAAATGGACGAAAGTACGGTTGCGCCGATTTGTCCGTCTTCCTCGTCGTCGAGGATTTCCACGTCGTCGAAGTCAACGGAGACCTTGACGGGAGTGCCCACTTCGAGATCCGTCTTGCACTCAAAGTCCACACCGCAGATTTCCACGAGGTTTTCTCCCGTGATAACGGTGTCGATCTCGTTGATGATACGAGTTTTGTGCATAATGTGAAGGTCGAACGGCTTGATGTAGATGCCAACCGTTTCACCGACTTCGTACGTATCGGTGTCGTGCGCCACGATTTCGTTGCCGTTGGCAAGAAGCGTGATTTGATAGTGGTCCCCCTTAAATACGGACGAAAGCACTTCCGCCGTGAGAATGGTCTTTTTGTCGTCGACTTTCTTGATTTTTACGTCCTCGGGACGAATGATAACGTCGATAGGCTCGTTGTGCTTAAATCCTTTGTCCACGCACTCGAATACCGTGTCGCAGAACTCGACTTTGTAGTCTTCCAGCATAACGCCCGAAAGAATGGTGCTTTCTCCGATGAAGTCCGCAACGAAAGCGTTTGCGGGCTCGTCGTACACCTTTTCGGGGGACGCGATTTGTTGAATTTCACCAAGGCGCATAACCACGATCTTGTCGGACATCGTAAGTGCCTCTTCTTGGTCGTGCGTTACGTAAATAAACGTAATGCCGAGGCGCTTGTGCATATCCATAAGTTCGAGTTGCATATCTTTTCTCATTTTGAGGTCGAGTGCACCGAGCGGTTCGTCGAGGAGCAACACTTCCGGTTCGTTGACGAGCGCGCGCGCGATTGCGACGCGTTGTTGTTGTCCGCCGCTGAGTGACGATACGTTTCTGTGTCCGTAGTCTTCGAGGTCAACCATTTTGAGTGCGTCGTTTACTTTCGTTTTGATTTCCGCCTTGGTGTACTTTCTGAAAAGTTGCACCGTTTCACCTTTCTTGTTGACTTTCGTGCCGTTGGGGATAACTTTGAGTTTCAATCCGAAGGCAATGTTATTGAAAACGTTGAGGTGCGGGAAAAGGGCGTACTTTTGGAACACCGTGTTGAGAGGACGCAAGTGCGGAGGAGTGTCTGTAATGTCCTTGCCGTTGAAGATGATTTTTCCGCTCGTGGGCATTTCAAAGCCCGCAATCATACGCAAAGTCGTGGTTTTACCGCAACCCGACGGACCTAAAAGCGTAACGAATTCGCCTCGTTTTATGGTGAGGCTGGCGTTTTTGACCACTTGCTTTCCGTCGTACTCTTTGTAGACGTTGCGCAATTCGATGATGTTGTCAACAGGTGTTTTGTTTGTCATAGTATATAACCTCGTGTTATTCTCACGTCGTGAGAAACATTGTGTTTACTTGTTTTGCTTTTGTTTTATTTATTTTTTATAGTTATATAAATCTAATTTTCCATATTATCATTTCAATAAAGCACAACAAATATGGAATATTCCGTCAGTGCAATTTATTGCGCCTAACGTTGCTCGTAGATAGGCGGAGCAGTAGTTTATAACTCCACGAAGAAATCTTTGTGAGCATCAACTTTCTATCCGAGCAACCGCCGAGCCGTCTCAAGGTTGTGAGACCTTACGCACAAAAGCAATGCTCCGATTGCTTTTGTGTAGGACGTTTGCGCCTAAATATGTGTCAAGTTATCTCGTAGAGATAAGTGACACGTGTTTAGCATTCGGCGCAAATCAGCAACAGCGTTTAGATGCTTGGTAAAACGCGATATTGAGATGAAGAACATAGCGTGTTTAACAACATCTGTCGTTGCTTGATAAAATGCGATAAACGGATGAAGAACAAGGAAGATGGCTTTGGGCACACAGCCTAACGTACTATGCGTACGTGACTGGGTGAACGAAGCCGTCTGACGCAGTTATTCGCCGTTTAGCACATTTTAACAGCATCGAATCAAGTCGCCACCCATACACTCACAACAACAATCCGCACACCAAAGCGCTTGACAAGCGGCGCACATTCCGTCGGCGACGTCGGAGTCGCGTTGAGAATAGGTGCGAGAGGTGTGAGTGGTATCGTTCTTGCCGTAAACGCCTTTTGAACCTTCTTTATCGTAGGGGCGTGAGCCGTCTATCTTCTTTTTGAGGTTTTCGAGCGCGCGAGAATACTTTGGGTTGGAAGAATCCATTTCGATGGCAAGTTCCAACTGCTTTTTGCTGTCGTTGAGCCAGTTTTTCTCGTAAAAGACGATGGACTGATAATAGTGCCATTCCGCACCGCGGGTGGACATTTTATCAAGTTCGCGTTGAGCGGTTTCCACGTCCTTGTTGCGAATGGCTTGCTTGACCGCCTCGAAAGCGGACTCACCCTCACCTGTGACGGTGGCAGCTTCTTGTGCGGATTCCATCGCTTGTTGGTAGGCGTTGTCAAGCTGTTCGAGCATACGAGCCGCTTGCGCGCCCGCCTCTCCCTCGTCAAAGACGTGCTCTTGATATTGGGCACGTTTGGTTTTGTACGCTTCGAGGATTTCGCTTTGCGACGCGTTTTGGTCTATACCGAGAATTACAAACGGGTTAGTCGGCATTTATCTTCTCCTTTGAGCAAATGCTCTATCTGCATCTTCAAGCCCAGATATACGGTGTTGGATAGTACGCCCTCGTAGAGTTTTATATCCATATCGTTGTAGCTTGCAACCATCTTATTGTAAGTGGAATTGAGCAAAAACGACAGTTCATCGGCGTTTTTCGCAAGATAATCCGCCTTATTCATACACTCACCGTAATTGAGCAACAGAGGATTGTACCTCTTCTTTTTGGTGTCTTTTTCAACGTCGTCAACCGCGTCGAGCAAATACACGAGCCTACCGAGATTGTAGGTGAACGTGTCTATGACGTCGTCGGTTTTGATAAGGGCGCGCGTGATGTCGCGCATAAGCGACGCGAAGCAATCCGCCGCTCTATCTATGCTGTCGCACTTGGCCTTTTCCAAAGCGTTGAGCGATGCAAAACTGTTTTTCATCATCTTATCGATTTCGGGCAAGCGTTTGGACGCTTTTGCCTTGCGCAGAGCAAGCCTCCACTTGATAAGAATACGCGATTTTTTGCCGTCGGTAACGTCGTCTTCGGCGTTGTAATAGACGAGCATAACGGATAAATCCGCCATCTTTCTCGACAACTCGTCCGCACTTACTACCACCTTTTTCTTGCCGTTGTAGGTGCAAAGCTTGCGCTCGAACTGCACTTTTGTGTCCGTGAGCGAGTGCAAAAGCACGCTGTAAAAAGTGACGTCGTAGTTGGTGCAAAGTCTCGTAATTTGCGAGCCAGTCTTGCCGAGCGTCTTGCAAAGCCCGCAATAAAACGCTTGGAATACGTTGAAATCCTTGATATACATATTCTGTTTATCGGGTATGACGTATCCGAACATTTTGCTTGCCTCTTTGTCTTATTGTCTAATAATCTACACTATTTAGATTAAACGTACCTTAAAATTATGCTTGCACGAAACCGACTTTTCTATACACTTTGGAAAGTGTCTTTCTTGCAATTCTTTGTGCCTCTTGCGCGCCGTTTCGCATAATCTCTTCAAGGTAATCCTTGTGTTGCATATAGTAGGCGTGCTTCTCTTGAATTGGGCGCAAATATTCGACCACCGCTTCACCGACTTTGGTTTTGAAGTCCGCGTAAGACGTGCCCGCAAAGATATCTTGCACCTTGTCGATAGGCGTATCCGTAATGACGGAATATATCGTGATAAGGTTGCTTATACCGGGCTTGTCCTCCGCCATAACGATTGCGTCTCCGCAGTCCGTGACCGCCCTCTTAAATTTGCGCATAACGGTGTCCGGATCGTCGAGAAGGTGGATAACTCCGTTGGTGTTGTCGTCAGTCTTGCCCATCTTGGTGGTGGGATCGAGAAGATTGTATATCTTTGCGCCGATCGTCGGGAATATTCCGTCGGGAATGACGAACGTCGGAGAATACTTGGAGTTGAAGCGTTGAGCGATATCTCTTGCAAGTTCGAGATGTTGCTTTTGGTCCTTGCCGATGGGAACGTAGTCCGCTTGATAAAGCAAGATGTCCGCTGCCATAAGCGTGGGATAAGTGAACAAGCCGAGGTTGACGTTTTCGGGTGCTTTTTGACTCTTTTCCTTGAACTGCGTCATTCTGCTTGCTTCACCGAATTGAGTGTTGCAGTTGAGCACCCAAGCAAGCTCCGCGTGCTCGGGCACTTGCGATTGCACGAACAACGTCGTCTTCTCGGGATCGAGACCTATTGCAAGGAATATTGCCATAAAGTCGTAAGTGCGACGGCGCAAGTCCGCGGGGACGTTGTCCACCGTGATTGCGTGCATATCGGCAACCGTGTAAATGCACTTATACTCGTCTTGGAGTTTGACCATATTTTTGAGCGCGCCGATGTAGTTGCCCAGTTGCAAATCACCCGTCGGTTTCAATGCGCTATATACGATTTTTTGTTTTTGTTCTTCCATAATACACACTTTATATAGTCGTTTCGTCACGATAAACGCAGTTTTGCGTTAATTATGATACGACTTTCCTTATTGTTTTCCAATTCGTTTTGCCACGTCGAGCACGGTACGTTTTATATCCGTACGCTCTACAACGTCTTTGTAAATCTCTTCTTTTTCTTCAAGTTCCGCAATGCTTTCGGGACAATCGAGCGCGGTGAGATTGTAAAGTTTCACGACGGCTTTGTAAGCGTTTCTTTCCTTCGTACCGAGCGCACCGAGAACGTCGGAAGCGACTTTGTACGGGCTTGCCGTGGACACGATAACGGTGGGAGTTTCGTCTTCCGTCTCGCACGAATAGTCGTTATAGACGCTTGCCGCCACTGCGGTGTGCGTGTCCATAATGTAATCGTCGAGGTCGAAAAACGTCTCGATTGCGTTCTTCGTATCTTCTTCGTCCGCCCAGCCCGCTTCAAACAAATCCATACGGATATCTTCGGGATCGAGCTCGAACCTACCCGTAAGTTTCAAATCGTCGTAGGCTTGCTTCACTGCCTCGTCGTCTCTTCCGAGTGCCTCGTATACGAGCCTTTCGAGATTGCTTGCGACGAGCACGTCCATTGACGGAGACATCGTTTTGAAAAAGTCGCGCTTTACGTCGTATTCACCGTCGTTGAACAAGTCCACGGGTGCGTTGTTTGCGTTGGTAGCGATTATAAACTTGTTTACGGGAAGTCCCATACGATAGGCGTAATATCCCGCAACGACGTTACCGAAATTGCCCGTGGGGACGACGAAGTTTATTTTTTCACCTAATTCGATTTCCTCACTTACGACGAGGTCGCAGTATGCGGAAAAATAATACACGATTTGCGGGGCGAGCCTGCCCCAGTTGATAGAATTTGCCACAGACAAGGAGACGCCGAGATTTTTGAGTTCGTCCGCTACTTCCTCGTCGTTGAGGATACGCTTGATTGCGGATTGAGCGTCGTCAAAGTTGCCCTTGACGCCGAAAACCGACACGTTTGCGCCCTCTTGCGTGACCATTTGAAGGCGTTGCAATTCGCTTACGCCTTTTGCGGGATAAAACACCGCGACGTGCACCCCTTCTACGTCCTTGAACGCTTCCAAGGCGGATTTTCCCGTATCTCCGCTCGTTGCGACGAGCAACAACGTGTCGTCGGTGATACCGAGTTTTTTCTTGCTTGCGCCAAGAAGATACGGCAAAAGAGAAAGGGATATATCCTTAAATGACGCGGTAGGTCCGTGCCACAATTCCAGCATATAGAGCCCGTCTTCGACTTTTACGACGGGACATACGTCCTCGTCAAAACGAGAATACGCCTTGCGCGTATAATCCAAAATTTCCTCGTAAGAAAAATCGTCGAGGTATTTCGACAATATTTTTGCGGAACGCTCCGCATAATCAAGGTCTACGAGCGCGCCTATATCGTCAAGGCTAAAAATCGGGAATGACGACGGAACGAAAAGTCCGCCGTCATCCGATATTCCTTTTACGATAGCCTCGCTTGCAGAAATTTCGATTTTGGAATTCCTGGTGCAGGTGTATTTCATAAAGCTCCTTTTAGCGCACGAAGTCCGGAAGGTTGTTCTCGTCCTCGCTCACCGTAATGACGAATTGCGTATCCGTGTCCTTTGCCACTTCGCGAATGTCGTCGAAAAAGTCTTTCATCTCGTGCACGGTCTTGCCGAGCATTCTATGTGCGCCGTCGATGTAAAGAGTCTCGATATCGTGGTTGCCCGCAAGCAAGCCTTTGATAAAGCCGATAAGTGCCTCTTCGCTGACGGGATTGTCGTCTCTTTTGAGTTGTTTGGCGTTGACCACGCGCACTTGATAACGCAACGAATACATATATCTGTCCGTATCGGTCACAAACACGATGTCGCCTTTTGCGGTATCGATGTTGTCGTTTGCCATATCGATGATGTTTTTGGTTTTGCCTGTGCCTTTTGCTCCGGTAATAAATTTAATCATAAGCACCTCCGCTTATATTATATATAATATATCGCGCGATTTCAATATCCAATTTTCAAAAATTGACGGTTTTTGCAAATTGTTCGAAAACGCGTGTACGAATCGTCTCAATTTACTCGATATACGAGGTAAGTTCGGCGTGTCTGACGGGTGAGATAAGGTTGACCATTGCGTCGAGTTCCCTATCGCTTATGGACGTGGTGCGTCCCTCGGCGTATTGCTTGTCCACGAGCTCCTTCATTCTTGCGACGAGTTCGTCCTTCTTGTCCACTTTTGCCTCGGTGGGAAGCTCGTAGAATGTATCGATCCAGTACGCAATGCCCGCAAGCCCGCTGAACGCGTCCACCACCACTCTCGGCGCTCTTCCCAAAATCTTTTGGGTGTCGAAAATGTTGTAGATTTCTTGGTCTTTGAGCATACCGTCGGCGTGAATACCCGCCTTGGTTACGTTGAAGTTTTTGCCCACGAACGGCGTTTGAGGCGGAATACGATATCCCATTTCGTCCTCGAAATAGTCCGCAATCTCGCTGATGACTTCGAGGTTCATACCGTTGGACGTGCCTCGAAGCGACGTATATTCGATTGCCATTGCTTCAAGAGGCGTATTGCCCGTGCGCTCACCTATGCCGAGGAGCGTGGTGTTGACCGTCGAGCAACCGTAAAGCCACGCCGTCGCACTGTTGGTAACCGCCTTGTAAAAGTCGTTGTGTCCGTGCCATTCGAGCTGTTCGCTGGGCACTTCCGCATAGTAACGGAAGCCGTAGATTATGCCTTGTACGCTTCGCGGGAGCGAAGTACCGGGGTAAGTTACGCCGTAGCCCATCGTATCGCACGCGCGGATTTTTATCGGAATACCGCTCTCTCTACTCAATTTCATAAGCTCGATTGCAAACGGAACGACGAAGCCGAAATAATCCGCTCTCGTGATGTCCTCGAAGTGGCAACGAGGCACTATGCCTCTGTCGAGTGCCATTTTGACGATGCCGAGATACTTATCCATCGCTTGCTTACGAGTCATATTCATCTTTTTGAAGATATGATAGTCCGAGCAACTGACCAAAATACCCGTCTCTCTTATGCCGAATTCTTTGACGAGCTCGAAGTCCTTTTCGCTCGCGCGTATCCAGCTGGTGACTTCGGGAAATTCGTATCCGAGGTCGAGGCACTTTTTGACCGCTTCTTTGTCCTTATCGCTATAAAGGAAAAACTCGCTTTGGCGTATCATACCGTTCTTTCCGCCAAGTCTGTGAAGCTTCTTGTAAAGTTCCACAATGTCCTTGACCTCGAACGGTTGCATAGCTTGTTGTCCGTCTCTGAACGTCGTATCGCTTATGTACAAATCCTTTGGACATTCCATAGGCACGTGGCGCATATTGAACGCGGTTTTGGGGATTTTGCCGTACGTGAAAACTTGTCTGTGAAGATTTGGATTTTCCACGTCTTGAAGAGACGGCTTGTAGTTGTGTTCTTCGAGCAAGTGGTTGCGCTTGTTGTATTCGACAATCATCTTTTGCCTCCGTCACTCGATGTTTTCGAGCATCTTATTTTGCACCGCGATTTGAAGTGCGGATATCATTTCGTCCATATCACCGAGCATAAATTTGTCAAGCGAATAAAGCGTGAGACCTATGCGGTGATCTGTAACTCTGCCTTGCGGAAAGTTGTACGTTCTTATACGCTCGCTTCTGTCTCCCGTGCCCACTTGCGCACGACGATTTTCGGCGTATTCCTTTTGCGCTTGCGACTGATAATAGTCGTAAACTCTCGATTTGAGCACTTTAAGTGCCTTTTCGCGATTTTTTATCTGACTGCGCTCGTCTTGACACTCAACGACGATTCCCGTGGGAATATGCGTCATTCTTATCGCGCTTTCCGTCTTGTTAACGTGCTGTCCGCCCGCGCCGCCGCTGCGGTAAGTGTCCACTTTGATGTCGTTTTCGTTGAGCGTGACTTCGACGTCTTGCGCCTCGGGAAGCACCGCCACCGTAACCGTTGAGGTATGCACTCTGCCTTGCGACTCCGTCTCTGGAACGCGCTGGACTCTATGCACACCACTCTCAAATTTGAGCTTGCCCCAAACGCCTTTGCCCGTGATCATAAACACGAGTTCCTTCGCACCGCCGAGCTCGGTGTAGTTCATATTGACTTCTTCGATTTTCCAACGATTGTTTTCGGCGTAATGACGATACATACGCATAAGTTCCGTGCCGAAAAGCGCGGCTTCGTCTCCGCCCGCGCCCGCGCGTATTTCCATAATGACGTTGTTGTCCTCGTTGGGGTCTTTGGGCAAAAGCGAGATTTTGATGTCTTCCGCGTCCTTGTCGAGCATATCGCGAAGCTCGTCGAGTTCTTGCTTTGCAAGCGCTTTCATATCGGCGTCGCTCTCCATTGCAACCATCTGCTCGCAATCCTCAAAATCACTCTTGTGCTTTAAGTACGTCGCGTAGTTTTCGACGATGGGCATAAGGTCGGAATGTTCCTTGGAAAGTGCCTTGAATTGCGTTTGGTCCGCAATCACTTCCGGCTTTGACAAAAGATTGCCAACTTCCTCGTATCGCGCCTGAATTTTATTAAGTCGTTGTATCAAACCGTCGCTTATCTTCATTTTCTTCTCACCGTTGCCATACGCTCGACGCCCTCGACGTCCTTGTCGATAGTCACGTCGTAAGCGGCAAAAATTTCTTTTATGCTCTCGGCTTGACCTATGCCGAATTCCATCAAAAGCACTCCGACGTCATCAAGATGAGCGTCAAGACCTTTTTCTATAATTCTATAATATTTCAAGCCGTCCGCGTCACCGTCAAGGGCAAGTTGAGGCTCAAAATTTTTGACTTTTTCGTCGAGTTTTTTCACGTCTTCGCTTGGGATATACGGCGGATTGGACACGATTACGTCAAATCGTTTATTCTCTACCGCACTCCACATATCACCGCACGCAAAATCGATTTTCACGCCCGTATTGAGCGCGTTTGCTTTTGCAACGTCGATTGCGCCCGCACTTATATCGGTTGCTTTTACGTTTGCGCCGGTATTCTTTGCGATTGCCACTGCGATTGCACCGCTTCCAGTGCACAAGTCGAGCACGTCTACTCCGACGCTTTCGCTTCTCGATTTAACCTCGGCTATGGCTTTTTCTACGAGCTCTTCCGTTTCGGGACGAGGTATAAGCACGTTTTGATTGACGGAAATCTTGATGCCGTAAAAGTCGGAATAACCGAGTGCGTATTGCAACGGCGTGCCGTCTTTCATCTTGTTTGCAATGGCTTCCGCAGCGTCGTATTGCGCCTTGGTGAGCGTTTTGAGCGCGGGAAGTTCGCTTCTCTTGACGCCCGTAACCTCAACGAGCAACCAATCTATATCCGCTTCGTCCGCGCCCTTTGCTATATTCTTTACACGATCTCTCGCAACGCCGTAGGGCACGCGGATATCGAATTTTTTCTCTTCGAGATTGGGATTTGCGTCCATTTCCATAACCGTCTTAAACGCAGTTATAGACACTTCGAGCATATCGTCGGTAGGCTCTTTGGTGGTGAGTTTTTGAAGGAGCATACCGGGGGCACGCAATATGCGCGCCAAGAGGCAATCGCTCTTTGCAAGAAGCTTCAAAAGCTCGTAGGATATACCCGCAACCACGGGCAAGAACAAGAGCTTGAAACCGAGTTTTATAAGCGCGTTGAGCACCTTGTATCCGCCAACCGACGACGGCACTACGAGATTGCACGCCGTAATCATATAGTTGACGAGTACGAACACGATTATGCTCACCGCAACGACGAAAAAGAGAAACGTCGTTCCGCAACGAGAGTGTTCTCTGCGCATCTTCTTGGCGTTTTCAACGGTAAGGTCAAGTCCGTGCTCGTAGCAAGTGATGACCTTGTGTTCCGCGCCGTGATACATAAACACTCTGCGAACGTCCTTCATAAGCGTCACCAAAAGTATATAACTTATGAAAATCACCAGCATAATGCCACCCTCGATAAGACTGTACCAAAGGCTTTTGAGCGAGGACGTATTGATTGCTTGGATATTGTCGCAAATCGCGCCCGCAATTACGTTGGGCAAAAATACGAAAAGTCCCACGGCAAGAAGCACGCCCAACACCACCGAGAACGCCATAAGCACGTTCATAGGATTGATTTTGAGCTTGTCCGCCATCCATTTTTCAAACTTGGACGGCTCTGCGTAGTCACCGTACACTTCCGCCGAACGCATCATTATGCCCGTGCCTTGGAAAAGTTGCGTGAAAAGATTGACTACGCCTCTTATAAAAGGCAAGCGGAAAAACACGTTGCGCTCTTTGGGGCTCTTGATGTACTTGCTCTCGACGGTGATGTCACCGCTCGGCGTGCGCACGGCAGTTGCGATGGAGTGTTCGCCCTTCATCATAACGCCTTCGAGCACGGCTTGTCCGCCGATACTCGTCCGCCTCACCGCTTTTGACGTCTTGTCGATAACGTTCTTGACTTTCGGTTCTTTATTTTTCTTGGATTTTTCTTTCATTTATAAATGGTGATTTTTTGTGTTTTTCCTTATAAAAATTAACGCACGGCTTGTTTTAATCGCGATATTTGGATGAAGAGCGCGAAAGTGTGCGTCCGCCACAAAACCCAACGTACTAAGCGTACGTGATTTTGTGGCGGGCGCGCACTGACAAAGCTATTCGCCAAATAGCGCGATTAAAGAAAAAACGCAGGCTATGGGTGATATATATAACCAACTATCCCATAATGCCTGCATTTTCTTCGTGTGTGTGTTAGTCGAGATTGTATCTCTTCTTGAATTTGTCAACGCGTCCGCCGGTGTCAACAAGTTTTTGTTTGCCCGTGAAATACGGATGGCATTTGGAGCAAATTTCAACTCTAAGTTCGTTGACGTTTTTGGTCGTACCCGTTTGGAATGTGTTTCCGCACGCACACACGACCGTTACGTCGTGGTATTGGGGATGGATTCCTTCTTTCATTTTGGTTCTCCTAACTCGTTTTTTTATACCCACACGCGCCAATTCGTTACGCGTATATGACATAAAGTTTCTTTATTATATATTCATTGTCTAAAAAAGTCAAGCAATCGGCAAGCCAATTTCTCAACATTTTCCCGCCAATCCGTTGCCTATTTACCGCGCGGATTTGCAATCGTTTAACGGCGCAAGAATTTTTGCGATTTTTACGACGTTTTTACGCTCGATTTTCGCACTCACGCAAGCGCGCCGAGCAATACCTCTCTCACCTTTTCGAGGTCCTTATCGGCAAGGGCGCGATATCGCTTGTCGCTATCGATTTGACCTTGGCAAATCACCTTCACGGGGCTATCCGCAAACACGAAATATTCGTCCGCGCAAAGCAAGCACTCGTCTATGGAGTGGGTGACGAAAATCACCGTGCGCTTTTCCACGTCGTTGAGTTGCACGAGCTTTGCGACGAGCCTTGATTTGAGCGCGACGTCAAGTGCTTTGAACGGCTCGTCGAGAAGCAACACTTTGCTAGGATAAAGGAATGCTCTTGCCATACTCACGCGTTGCGCTTGACCTCCGCTTATCTCGCTTGCAAGCGAATGAAGAACGTCCTCGATTTCAACGAGTTTTGCCATTTCTTCAATCATTTTTTTGCGATTGTTTTTGTCCTTGTAAACGGCACGTAATATCAAATCAAGGTTTTTATACACCGAAATCGATGGGATTAACCTATCTTTTTGAAAAATGTAGCTTACACCGCCATCTACACCGTCTATCTCTCCCGAATAGTCTTTTATGCCCGCGATTGCGTTGAGAAGAGTGGTTTTTCCAACACCGCTTCCGCCCAAAATTACGTTTATGGTATTCTCTTTGAAGGCTATATCAAAGTCTTGAAAAACGTCTTTTTCACCGTATCCGCAAGTGAAGTTTTTTACGATAATATCACTCATCTTGCCACCTCCCAAATCTTCTTTGCGCCGAGCACCACGCCTTCCAAAACGAAGCTGAAAACGATTGCAACCAGCGTATACGCAAGCAAGTACGCAATCTCGAACGAGGCGTTTGCCACTTGTATTTTTCCGCCTATACTGCCTTGCACGTTGGCAAGAATTTCCGCCGCCACCACCACTTTGAGAGTGAGCGAAAGCGTAGATTTGCTCGTATCGAAAAGGCACGGCGTAATCGATGGAATATACACGCTTTTCACGATATCCAAGGGGCGCACTTTGTAGACTTTTGCCATCTCCACGAGGTCCTTGTCCACACCGACAATTGCCGAGTAAAACGCGGAGTACATTATGGGGAAAGCAATCAAAAATCCGACGACTATCGCCATTGCGTTACCGCTCAAAAACGCGTAAAGTATGAGTATCACCGCCACAGTCGGCGCACTGCGGAGCACGGACACGACGGGGGACATAATTCTATGGATAGGATTGAAAAGTCCGCCCAAAACCGCAAAAATCATTGCCAAAGCGAAGGATATGACGAAGCATACAATCGTACGTAAAAGCGTCCACCCGACGCTCGTCCAAAAGTCCTCTTCACCGCCCAGCACGAAAAAGCGCGCAAGCACCACGTCGGGCATAGGAAGCACCAAGGGATTGTCTTCCGCCACCGACGCGATTGCCCATATTGCGAGCATTATTCCCAGCGCGATAAGCGGATATACGATATTACTCGCAATCCGCCACGCTTGTTTTTTGTCGATTTTGACCGTTTTTTTCATAATTTTTTACGTGGTTTACGCAAAGATTTTATCTGCGTTATCTTGCCAATCTATTGCGTTGCCTTGCGAATCTTTGGACATAACCTTTGCAAGGAACGTCAAGATTTCGCTCTTTTGAGTCTCGTCGAGCTTGGTTGCGTTGATTGCGCATCTCGCAATACTCGGAGCGGGGAAAGTCGCACTTTCGTAAAGATGTTCTTTTGCAAAAGAGGTGACTTCGCTCGGATTTGCCGTTATCCAAGTCTTATTTGCACTCAACGCGTCAAAGAGCGCGTTCATAAAAGCGGTGTCGTTTGCAAGTCCGCTTCTTACGAACAAGCCCGCTTGCGCATAATTGCTTGCGCCCGATACTCTTGCGTATTCCGCTTGCATATCCATCTCGGAAGAGAGTGAAAGTGCGGTTTTGAATTGCGTTGCGGCGGGCTCACCCACCACTGCAAAATCCGCTTGACCGCTTGCGAGCAACACTCTTGCCGCAGGGCCGTCCGCGACGTAGCGCACACCGACTTGATTTGCGCCGATAGTCGCGTTTTCGTCCGTTACCATTTGAATATCGTTGGCGTTCAT
This sequence comes from Christensenella sp. UBA7571, assembly GCA_002476605.1. Taxonomy (GTDB): domain Bacteria; phylum Bacillota; class Clostridia; order Christensenellales; family CAG-917; genus CAG-475. The sequence continues at coordinate 59,454 of DLLD01000004.1, read as the reverse complement.
AACGTATCTGAACACGAGTCCGGGGACGCCAGTTTGACCAATGCAAGCCACCACTTTGCCCTTGATATCGTCAAGAGTGATAACTCCGCTGTCGGTGTTGCCGATCATATAAAGACTGCCGTTGACCGCCACGCTTACGAGCTTGTAGTCCGCGCCTTGTCTTATGAGATTTGCACCCGCGTTGACGGGCATAATCACCAAATCACTGCTCTTGGAGGACATTTCCACCGCGATATTTGCGGGTTTGACCACCTTGTAATTGACTTTCGTTCCGTCGATTTTCTCGTTGTCGGTGACGAGGCGAAGCATTGCAAGTGCGGGAGTGCCTTCGGGGGCGCTGAACGTAAGCTCGCTCACGCCGTCACGATAGTTTGTGCCGTTGCCGCCGCCTTTATCGTCGTTGCAAGCAACGAGCGAGACGCACGCAATCATTGCGATCACGATTATTGCCACGATAGCAAAAAACTTGTTGTTTTTCATATATATACCTCTAAAAATTTATTTACTATTTATTTTTTTCGTTTGGATATCTATCAATTGGATATCTCCCAAACGGTTTGGTTTCTATACGGTTTTACAAGGTCGTATTCTTCGTTCTTGAAACGCCTTATTCCTCGGACAATTCAAAGGACGTTATTGCGGATTTCACACTCAAACTTTCAAATCTGCCGAGCTTACCCGTAAGTGCGGAAATGCGCTCTTGCGCGCCCTCGACGATAAGCGCGATTGCGTTTGCCTCTTTTCTCGGCACGCCCATACGCCCCACTATAATATCTGCAAAATCGCTCAAAACTTTTTGCATTTCGACGGCAACCGCCTTGTCACCTTTGAGTACGATACCCACTACACCGATTTTTTTCATAGAATTAACCTCATATTCTCGCATAGCGAGAGTGATATTGTTGCTATGCAACAGTGATATTTGCGCTACGCGCAAGTGATAACCGCAAAAGTCGTCGCTGTGTCAAAGACAACTCACAAGTTCATTGTCTAGTGCCACGCTAGTCTTATTGCTCTACTACCGCGCAACCGATACACGCTATCAATCATAGAAGGATTGATATTCCCGCCACAATTTCGCCATATCGCTTGCTTGGTGTGCGCGCCTTCGGCGCATTTGTTTGTGGAATATTCCGCAATTATTAATTATTAATTTTTAATTATTAATTAAAAAATTGCGCCGTCGCGTAAAACGACGGCGCAAACGTAATGCACCTATATTATTATGTCGTCTTACACTCCGTATCGATTGCGCCCGCTTGCTCATCGTTTTGGTAGCACCGCCACTCCGATTTGAGACGCTTTCACATCGTTTCTGATTTCAAGTTTATTTTACGATATATTGCCCGTTTTGTCAATCGGCTTGCAACATAAACAAAATCGTTGCGCCCAGCACTCTGCTCTTGGACAAAAGCGGAATATACGTGCCGTTGATTTCCTCTTCGCTTGCGTTTTGCGTGAGAATACTCATTTGAGCAAGCGTTTGGATAGCCTCTTTCATTTCTGAATTTTCCGCAAAGTAGTCACCGACGAACGCTTTGATATCGTGTGACACGTTGTTTTTGAGGACGTTTGACACCTTTTGGTTGACGGCGTTGAGCCCGATAGTCACGTAGTAGTCGTACCAATCCGACGTATAGAGTTCGTCCGTTCTGAAAATGCGCCCGTTCTCGATGAAACTGCCAAACGAGCATCTGTCAAGCGCACTGCGAAGTTGCGCTTGCGTTGCGTCGCCTCTCGTGTAGCTATAATAAGTTTCTTTGAAGTTGTCAAATCCGCCGTCGAAGAAGAACACCAGCGACACTTGCGTCGAAAGCGCGTCTTGCGTCATAACGCCCGAGTGCACCACTTCCCACAAGTCCGTATCGTCGTCACCCGTCACGGAGTCGTAGAGCGACGAGAAGTTGAACGCCAAATCGAGCGTGAAAAGCGGGACTGCCTTTTGATACTCACCCGTATTTGCGCTGACGATTTCGTCAACGATATTCAAGAGTTTTTGCTCGTCGTAACCGCCCTCGCTCGTGAGATTGAGTATTGCCCTCGATACAAGAATGGATTGATTTATGCGGTTTGTGGCGGTATCGAGATTGTCACCGTTTTGCGCCACCGAGAGAAAGTCTTTGATAAAGTCCTCGGACGAGAGCAAGTTTCCGCTTGACGTCACGACGTCGCAAATAGTCGGAATAACGTCCACGACCATATAGGCGTATTTGGCGTATTTGACGATTTGCGCGTAGATTGCCGAAGACACCGTTTTTTTGTCGAATTTGTCTATAACGAGGTCGAGCGCGGAGTTGAGCGCACTCACTTCGTTTTGATTGAGCGCGTCTTTGAGGTCTTGCACGTTGAGCAAAAGCGTATCGACGAGCGTTGCGATTTCACCGTCCGTGATTTCACCGAGCGCACCGCTGTCGTCAAAAAGCTTGCCGTACAAGTCGTCCGTGATTGCGTTGACGGACATATTATACGCAAACGATACGAGCCTACCGAGCGCGTTCCTTGCGTTTGAAAAAGCGGTGAGCATTTGCGACTTCTCGGTGTCCGTCGTCACGAAATCGCTCTTTGCAATGCTTATAGAAAGTCTGTTTTTCACGACGTTGTCGAGCGGTTTGCCCGAGATTGCGTTTTGGCGCATATACTGTTCGAGGTCGATAAGCTCGTTATACACGTCGCAAATAGTCTTGTATCCCTTGGACACCATCGCGCAAGTCAAATCGTACACGATTGCGGACACGTCGCTGGGGGTGAAGCCAACCTCTTTGAGGAGCGGGATAAGCAATTCCGCATTCTTTTCAAAGTCACCGAGCAACGTCTTGCCGTTTTGAGAGGATAACGCGGTTGCAAGCGACTTGATTTTTGCCGTCTGCAAGTCGGACTCGCTCACCACCGAGCAAATCATCTTCGTCCAACCAAGCGTAACTATATAGTCACCCGCATCGTCTCTGCCTTTGAGGCTTTGCTCGTCAAGCGAATTGGTCCAACCGTCAACCACACCGCTCATAAACGCGTTTTCAACGGACGCCACCGCGTCGGCGCGCTCTTTTGCGGGATCGGTTTTAGTTTTGTTGCACGCAACGAGACACACGCACAGCGCGAGCACCAAAGCGAGAATTACGGACACTATTTTCAGTTTGTTTTTCATAATCAACCCTTTTTGACAGTATAACCTTTTTTGAAGTTGAGCACAAGCGGTATAAGCGTATACCCCGCGCCCATAGCGATACCGACCACGGCAACCACCCACGCCCTATACATAAACTCAAAGTACATTCCGAACAAGCGAAGCGCGTGGATAAGGCAAGAGGCAAGCAACACCGACACGGCGAAGGACGCGCAAAAAGCCACGAGCGCAATTATCGCGTGTTCCAAAATCTCGGTTTTGAGAAGCGTATTCTTGGACATACCTGCGTTTAAGAGTGCCACTCTCGATTGCTTGGACACGCCTCTGCCGATAAGCGCGGTTGCCACGGTCACGGCAAATATGAACAGCGCAACCACCACCGCAAGCGTGCCGATGAGGTCGAACACGGCGTTCATACTTTCCATATCCCACTTGTACGCGTCGAGCGCGGATATAACGTAATAGTTGTTGACGGCGTACCGTGCACGCAACGCTTCCACGCACTTTTGCACGTTTCCGTCGGACACTACGAGCACAGTATCCACCTTTTTGCCGAATACGTCCTCCATAGTCTTTGCGGACGTGACGATATAGTTTCCGCTGAACAATTCGTGTTTGAGCACACCGCCCACAATCACTTGTCCGCTCTCTTTTCCGAACGACATTTCAAGCACGTCTCCCTCTTTGATGCCGTACAGCTTTTGAAGTGCTATATCGACGAAAACGTATGGTTTATCTTCCGAAATGCGCGTGTAAACCGTCTCTTTGGGCGTAACGTACTCAAAATCTACCATATCGAGAATATCCTCCGAGCCGAGAATATTCATAGTCTTTTCTTTGCCTTGGACAAGGATTTCACCTTGTCCCCAAACCATTTTGGTGGCGTCTTTCACACCGTCCGTTTGCTTGAACTCATTGGCGACGACGCTTTCTCTGACGTTGGTGACGAACGCCATATCCCCGAACTGATTGACGTACGAGGTAAACACGCTCGTGGTGAGCGACCACGCCATAAACAAGGTCATTGCAATGGTCATACCCGTCGTAAGGAGCGTTGACGAGCGCATAAAACGTTTCTCTCTCGTCATATCGAGGCTTGCCACTTTCATAGACGGCGCGCTCGATTTTTTGCAGACTTTTGCACAAATTTTCATAAGCGGAGACGCGCTCGAAGCAAGCGCAAGCATTGCAAGAATGAGGCTTACGATTGCCATTGCGCCCGTCACGCTTTCCACCGTAAATTCTATAATCACGCTCACGACAGTGAGCAAAATTAAGGCTATCGGCAGTATATATTGACGTTTGTTCGTCTCTTTGATGTCCAATTGATTGTCGCGAATAGTGCCCTTGAACGCTTGAAGAACGGGTGCAAGAGACGCAAGTATCGCAGTGAAAAATCCGACGATACCCGCCACGAAAAGATATTGCACGGAGATATTGAACACCGTCGCGCTCGTAAGCGTGATTTTGAGTATCGCAACGAACGTACCCACCGCAAGTGCCGAGCCTATAAGCGTACCGAGCATTGACAAAATTACGCTTTCTATGAGGAATATTCCGACTAGTTGGCGTTTGGTTGCACCGACGATTTTGAGTTTTGCGATGAGCGCAACTTTCTCACCCTCGCTCATAACGAACAAGATTACGATAATGGCAATGCCGAGCAAAAATACCGCACCGCCCGCAAGCACTACGGGCGCGGTGAGACTTTGCGTCTGCTCGTTGACGTAGGCAGCGTCTTTTGCCTCTTTTACGAGCAAGTCCTTATACTCGTCCATTGCGCGGATTTTTTGCATAACTTCATCCACGCTCACGCCGTCTTTGACAGTGAGGTAAATCTCGTTGCAAAGATTGACCGTGACCGAACTCGTTATGAGTTTTGAAAAATTGCTCGACGTACCGATGATTTGATAGGGCGCGTCGCTCAAAAAATATCCGTCCCCTTTTGCGATTGCTCCGACGTAGCACGTCGTTTGTCTTTGTCCGAGGGACAGTTTGAACATATCTCCGACGTTTAGTCCGAAGTGCTTTGCGCACGCCTCGGATATTACGACGTTGTCGTCGTTGCGCCCCTCTTTGAGTGAGGATATCTCACCGCTTACGGCGTTTATCGTTTGCAACGTCTCTATTTGACTTGCCTCGAAACCGCGCACCATAACGTACTCGTCGCCGAAAGTTGCGTAAAGTTTGAGCGTGGCAACGACGTCTTTTGCCTCTTGCAAGGCTTTGAGCGGTTCGGCTTTGGTGATACGGTCGCTACTGCTGTCCGTGGATATGACGATATCCGCACTGCCCACCGCCGACGTTTCCGTTGCGTAGATATAATCGTACACCGCGCCCTTAAAGGAAATCATACAAAAAGTCATTGCGACCACCACCGCGATAGCAAGTATCGTGGCTATTGAGCGCAACGGCTTTGACAGTATGTTTCTAAACGCGAGTTTGACCATATTACACGAGCAATCCGTCTTCCATCTTGACTATGCGCGAGGCATAGGACGCGTGCGCTTGCGAGTGAGTGACCATAACGAGCGCAACGCCTCTGTTCTTGTTGATATCCTTCAAAAGTTCCATAACCAGCCTACCGCGCTCTTTGTCGAGACTGCCTGTCGGTTCGTCGAGGAATATAACTTTGGGATCGGTGATAAGCGCGCGCGCAATCGCAACGCGTTGTTGTTCACCGCCCGACAATTGTCTCGGATACGCCTTTTGTCTGTCGGCAATCTCGAGATATTCCAAAATCTCTTGCGCACGCTCTTTGTATTCGCTCTCTTTGCGCTTATCGAGAACGAGCGGAAGAGTCACGTTTTCGTACACCGTAAGATTGGGAACGAGGTTGTCAAACTGATACACGAAGGAAAAATCGTTCCTACGCATTTTGGCAAGTTGCTCGTCGGATATTGCGGATAGGTCGTTGCCAAGCAACTCCACCTTTCCTTCCGTTGCCTTGTCGATACCCGCAAGGATATAAAGAAGCGTTGATTTACCGCTTCCCGACTCGCCTACGATTGCGACGAATTCACCCTCGTCCAAGCAAAAATCGACGCCTTTCAACACTTGCGTCTCAACCTCACCCGTCTTGAAGGTCTTTTTGATGTTTTCCGCTTTCAATACGTTGTGCGCCATATCTTCCTCCGCGCGCGTAAAAATACACTTATCATTATACCACAGCGTATTTGATAACACAACATTAAAATAATCGGCTTATTTCTGAGCAAAAACGAATAAAATACGAGGCAAAAATATTGCCGAAAATCGTTTATATATAAGCAAAAAAGTGTTATACTCGTCTTATGAAAAAGTATATGCAAGGCACGATAGAATACGAGATACACGAGGTGGCGCACACGGAAAAACCGCGCCTTCTTTTGCACGCTTGTTGCGGACCTTGCGCAAGTAGCGTGCTTGAATATCTCACCCCGCACTTTGACGTGACCGTATATTACTACAATCCCAACATTTTGCCGAAAGAAGAGTTTATCAAGCGCGAAACGGCACTTAAAGAGGTGATTTCGCACTACGACAGCGTAAAACTTATAGTACCCGAGCAATCGCAAGAGGAGTATATATCCTACGTCAAAGGACACAAAGACGATCTCGAAGGCGGTGCAAGATGCACTCTTTGTTTCAACTTGCGCCTTGAAAACACGGCAAAATATATACTTGATCACGAGGGCGAATACGACTTTTTTGCCACCACCCTCACCGTCAGTCCGCACAAAAACGCACCGCTCATCAACGAGATAGGCACTGCTATTGCGCAAAGACTCGGTGTCAAATATCTTTGCTCCGACTTCAAAAAACGCGACGGATATTTGCGTTCAATTCAATTATGTAAAGAATGGAATATTTATCGTCAACAATACTGCGGTTGCGTGAGAGAACTATTGAGCGATTAACTGCGTCACCGACGCTCTATCGTCAAATCATTTACGTTTAGCAAATTGGGTTTGCCTTTTTCGCATCGGTTCCTTGTTCTTCATCTCAATATTTCTCTCACGATTTTATAAAATACGGACGTAAAAAGCGTTGCACTTTGCAACGCTTTTTTTTGATTATATTATTAGTTTTTTGTTGATATTTTCGCTGATTTTTGACGGTTTTTACAATGATTTTTCAATCAAAAAACGCTTATTTTTATGCGTTTTTTTCACAAAAATTACGTCAAGTCGAAGAGATTTCTTCGAGGGTTACGAGCCCCGTTTTTGCGTTTACTCTTACGTCGATTTCGTAGACGAGACCGAATTGAATTTCAATCTCGTACGTATACACCGAGTGGCGCAAGTTGGAGGAATATTCAATCTCTCTCTTGCACTCCGTGACGATGGGCACGCCCGCCGTTCCGTACGTGTTGGCAACGAATTGAAGTGCGATTTGCTTTGCCTCTTCCGCCGTCACGTTGCAGTTTGCGTTGGCAGAGCCGAACGCCGTTCCGAACACGGACGCAAGCACGATTGCCGCGACGAGCACTATGCATACGGCGGTTATCGCAAGCGCGCGGAGAGCGTTTTTCTTGGCAAATTTCTTTTGCGCTCTTTTGACAGTCTCCTTGTCACACTCCTCTTCTATGGGACGAGAGGACTGATACGCGTCGATAATTTCCGTCATCTTCTGAGCCTTGTCGAGTTCTTGTTCCACGAAAGCTTTTTCTTCGTCGTTTGCCGTTCCGTCGACGTATTTTTTGTAAACGCTTTCAAAATCCATACTATTTCTCCAAAATCTTCTTTATTTGTTCCCTGCCTCTGAAAAGCATAACTTTTACGTTGCTTTCGCTCTTGTCGAGCATTGCCGATATCTCGTCTATTTTGAGGTTTTCAAAGTAGAAAAGCAAGATTACCTCTTTCAGATTGTCGGCAAGAAGCCCTATTGCGTTGTAAAGCGCGCGGTATTTCTCGTCCTTTACGATTTTGGAAAGCACTTCGTCGCGCTCGCTTGACATATTCTCGTCAAGTTCTACTATACGAGCGTACTTACGCTTTTTGTTGAGAAACATATTGCGACACACAGTCAGTGCCCACGCCTTGAAGTTGGCAATACTGTCGTTTGCGCTCTTCAACGCTTTGTAAAACGCCTCTTGCGCCAAGTCTTCGGCTTGGGAGGCGTCTTTGGTCAGCGACATCGAATACAACAATATGTCGTTGTAATATTTTATAAACAATTGTTCTATGACGTCGCTGTCCATACTATCCTTTATTTACTACTTTTTACTATTTTTTGGGTTATTTTTATATTCCGACCTTATCAGTCGTCGATTTCCTTGTCTTGCGAGATGATTGTGCCGGTGGTGGCGTTGATCTCGTATTCGTACTCGTATCCGCCCGCCTTAAACTCGATTTCATAAATCACTACGCCGTGCTCGACGTCAAGTTCTGCCTTTTCAATCACCGCGTTTTCGGCAGTTACGCCTGCGTGTGCAAAAGCGGTGCGCTTTGCGTCTTCAACCGAGATATACTGTCCGACGGGAACTTTGTCGTCATCGTCGTCTTCGTCGTTGTCAACTTCAAATTTGATGACTGCGCCCGTAACCGCGTTGATTTCGTATTCGTATTCGACAGTGCCTTTTTTGAACTCGATTTCGTACACGTACGCGCCCTTTTCAAAGTCGAGTTTTGCCTTGGTGACGGTCACTTCTTCCGCTGTTACGCCGGCGTTTTCAAGCACAATTCTTTGAGCTTCTTCCACACCGATAAACGTCACGCCTTCGGGAGCTTTTTCAACGACGGTCTTATCGTTGACTTCTTTTTTGTGGATTTCACCGGTGGTTGCGTCGATATCGTATTCGTATTTGACCGTACCGACTCTAAATTCCACTTCGTAGAGGTATTTTCCGTCGTCAAAGTCAAATTCGACGTCGAGTTTTGTCACCTTGTCGATGGTCGTCAAAGCATCCTCGAAAGCGATTTGCTTTGCTCTTTCCGCGCCGATATATTGATTTTCGTTTGCGTACGGAGGAGCGGGAACATTGTCTTTGTCAACTTGGTGGTCGTTGATTTTGACGGACACGACTTCTTTGTTTTCGTCAATCGTAACGTCGTATTTTACGCCGTTGATGACCACTTCCACAACGAAAGCGTTTCTTCTTGCCGACACCGACGAGTATTGAACGTTTTGTCCTTGTGCGCCTACGGCTGCGAGTGCGATGTTTTGATACTCTGCGTTTCTCTTGCTCTCAGCGTTGTCGTTACCGTCGCAAGCGACGAATACCACTGCGCAAACGAGCAACGCTACTATTGCAAGTGTGATTATAAATTTCTTTTTCATAGGGGTTGCCTCCTTAGGTTTTTCACATATAAGACACCCCTACGCCGAAAAGGTTACAAACTTTTTCAAATTTTCTTCAAAACCTTTTCGTTTGGATCATTATTTCTTTCGTATTTCGATTAAAAAAGCCTCGGATTTTTCAATTCAAGACTTTTCAAAACTCCGATTTTATGTGGTTTTTGTTCGCTTTTATGAGATTCTTGTACGCTTTTATGAGATTTCTATGTGATTTTACGCTGATTTCGTGCGGTTTTTAGGCGGTTTTTGGGCGTTTTTTTGCGATTTTTGCGCAAAAATTATGCCAAAAGTCCCCGCAATTTCGAGCGTTATTCGTCCTTGTCGAGAACGACGACTGCGCCTTTATACTCGTCGCCTTCCCAAATAATCTCACCCACGGACGGCACGATTACGTATCCGTCGCTTACGTTCTTTATGCTTATGACGGGCGTGGTTATAGTTGCCTCGACGTCGCTCTTTTCAAAGGCAAAATCGCAATCTATCATTTCGCAGTCGATAAGTTTGAGGTTTTTGCAATAGCAAAGCGGTTGCGTGCCTATGATTTTGCAATGGTCGAAAGTTACGCCGTCGCAATACCACGCAAGATATTCACCCTTGACGACGCAGTTCTTGACGAGCACGTTTTCCGCGTGCCAAAAGGCGTCCTTGGTGTCGAAGTTGCAGTCCTCGAACACGGCGTCTTTGATATATTGAAAACTGTATTTACCCTTGAAGTCAACGTTTTTGAATTTAATGGAGGAGGATCGCATCATAAAATACTCGCTTTCCGCGTGCGAATTGCGCATATTTATGCCGTGCACCGACCAACCGAACTCGGGTGAGACGATATGACAACCGTCGATATTTACGTTTTTGCACTCGCGAAGTGCCTTTATGCCGTGCATTTTGACGTCTTTTATATCGATATTTTCGCTATACCAAAGCGACGCGCGACAAAGCTCGGTCATTTCGCTGTTTTCTATTTTGAGATTGTGATTGTGCCAAAACGGATAGCGAAGATTGAAAAAACAATCCGTGCACTCGACGTCTCTGCACTCCTTGAACGCGCTTTCACCGTCCGCCGGCCCGTCTATCTTGACGTTTTTCACCTTGACGTTTCTTGCGCCGTAAAAGGCACGCTCCTCGTCAAAAGTCTCGTTCTCCACCGTGCAATTTTGGTAAATTTTGTTTTCTGCCATAGTATTTCGTCCGTATTATCGTATTCAAATTATAAGTATTATAAATGCAAACCGCTTGCAAAAAGCAAGCGGGCAACGATTATTCCGTTTTTTCTTGTATCATAGACTTGACTTTCATAAGTCTCGTCGTTGCGCCCCTCTCGTTTTCGTCGAGTTTTTGCGCGATATACTTGATAGTCTCTTCAAGTTGCGGGATCATAACGTATTCAAGCGCGTTGACGCGTCTACGGTTTTTCTCGATCTCGTCGGCAAGCATATTGCACGTCTTCTCCACCTCCGCAAGCTTCAAAAGCTTGGGAAGCAAGCCCGTAAGTGAGGCAATAGAGTCGTCAAGTTCGCTCGTGACGCTTGCAAAGGAATAAGGATAAAGCTCGCTTGTCTCGCTCTCGGTAATCTTAAAGACGGGCACGTCAACGCTCATAACGTTTTTCGACGACGTTTCCAGCCCAACCTTTGCCGACGGCATTGCGATAGCTTCTTCGATAACGGCGTCGCTCGAAACGGCGCGCGCAAGCATAAACGCCTTCAAAGAGTCAGTCAATTCCTTCTCGACTTCCTCTCTCAAACGCTTATTTTCGCGCACGTAAAGCATAAATTGACGAATCATTTCGTCAGATTTATCCTTCAATAGTTTGTGACCGCGAGTGGCAGTTTTGAGACGATTTTTGAGTCGTCTCAACTCCATTCTCGTTGGGTTGACGTTGAGTTTTGCCATTATTCTTCCGTTTTACCCTCGTTTTTGAGGTATTTTTGAATATATTCGTCTCTAATACGTTTAAGCTCGCTCTTGGGCAATATTTTGAGCAATTGCCAGCCGATATCGAGCGTCTCCTCTATGGAGCGATTGGTATCGAAGCCTTGCGAGACGTATTGTTTTTCAAATTCTTCGGCAAATTGCGCGTACTTCTTGTCCGTTTCGGTAAGAGCCGCGTCACCGAGAATAGAACTCAATTCCTTTGCCTCTTTTCCTTGCGCGTACGCACTGAAAAGTTGGTTCATAGTGTCGGCGTGATCCTCTCTCGTCTTGCCCTTGCCTATGCCCTTGTCTTTAAGACGGGACAATGACGGCAAAACGTCGATCGGCGGAAGTATGCCCTTCTTGTAAAGCTCACGAGAGATGATGATTTGTCCCTCGGTGATGTATCCCGTAAGGTCGGGGATCGGGTGTGTCTTGTCGTCTTCGGGCATCGTCAAAATAGGAATTTGAGTGATAGAGCCTTTTTTGCCGACTATTCTGCCCGCGCGCTCGTACATACTTGCAAGGTCGGTGTACATATATCCGGGGTAACCGCGACGACCGGGCACTTCCTTTCTTGCCGCCGAAACCTCACGCAACGCCTCTGCGTAGTTGGTGATGTCGGTGGTGATGACGAGCACGTGCATATCCTTTTCAAACGCAAGGTATTCCGCGCAAGTGAGTGCCATTCTCGGAGTGGAGATACGCTCGACTGCGGGGTCGTTTGCGAGGTTGATAAACATAACCGCACGCTCGATTGCGCCCGTCTTTCTGAAATCGCTGATAAAGAAGTCCGCCTCTTCAAAGGTGATACCTACTGCTGCGAACACGACTGCGAATTTTTCGTTCGTACCGCGCACTTTTGCTTGTCTTGCAATTTGCGCCGCAAGCTCCGCGTGAGGCATACCAGACATCGAGAACACGGGTAATTTTTGACCTCTGACGAGCGTGTTAAGTCCGTCGATTGCGCTTATACCCGTCTGAATAAACTCGTTTGGATAGTCTCTTGCGACGGGGTTTATCGGTTGACCGTTGATGTCGAGCTTCATTTCGGGAATGATGGGTGCGCCTCCGTCACGAGGTCTGCCCATACCGTCGAAAACTCTTCCGAGCATATCTTCGCTCACGCCGAGTTCGATGCCGTGTCCCAAAAATCTTGCTTTGGACGTTGCCATCTTGATGCCTTGCGACGCCTCGAAAAGTTGCACGAGTGCCTTATCGCGATTGATTTCAAGCACTTTACCGCTTCTTACTTCGCCGTTTTCTTGTCTTATTTCGACGAGTTCGTTGTATTTTACGCCCTCGACGCCCTCAACGAGCATAAGAGGTCCGACGATTTCTCTTATCGTATTGTATTCTTTAAGCATCAGATACCTCCTTCATCGGTGAGCGCGTGCATTTCGTTCTTGATTTCGGCAAGTACGGCGTCAAATTTTGACATTTCGCTCTCGGGAATATATTTTGCTCTGCCGATTTGCTCTCTCACTTGGAGCGCAAGAATATCCTCGATATCCACGTTTTTGTCGAGTGCGTCTCTTGCGAGCGCGTCGAATTCGAGGATAAGACGAAGCATATTTTGTTGTTTTTCAAGTGACGCGAACGTATCGACCTCGTGGAACGCGTTTTGGTGCAAATAGTCTTCTCTTATGGACTTTGCAGTCTCCATCGTAAGACGATTGCTCGGAGAGAGTGCGTCCATACCAACGAGTCGCACGATTTCGTCGAGTTGCGCCTCTTCTTGAAGTATACGCATACACTTTGCTCTCAGTCCGCCCCATTCGTCACCGACGTGGTCGCTGTACCAATCGGCAAGTTTATCCGCGTAAAGCGAATAGCTTTGTATCCAGTCGATTGCGGGGAAATGACGCTTGTAAGCAAGCGACGCGCTCAATCCCCAGAACACTTTGACGATACGGAGCGTTGCTTGCGATACGGGCTCGGACAAGTCACCGCCGGGAGGTGATACCGCGCCGATTGCAGTGATAGAACCTATCGTGTCGTCTTGACCGAGCACCTTGACGATACCCGCTCTTTCATAAAATTCCGCAAGACGGGAGGAAAGGTACGCGGGATAGCCTTCTTCACCGGGCATTTCTTCGAGACGACCGCTCATTTCACGAAGAGCCTCTGCCCAACGCGAAGTGGAGTCCGCCATAATTGCCACCGAGTAGCCCATATCTCTGAAATATTCCGCAATGGTGATACCCGTATAAATGGACGCTTCACGAGCAGCAACGGGCATATCCGACGTGTTTGCGATAAGCACGGTGCGCTTCATAAGCGGTTGACCGCTCTTCGGGTCGATAAGAGTCGGGAACTCGTTGAGAACGTCCGTCATCTCGTTTCCGCGTTCACCGCAACCTACGTATACGATGATGTCCGCGTCCGCCCATTTTGCAAGCTGATGTTGCACGACGGTTTTTCCGCTTCCAAACGGACCGGGGACTGCCGCCACACCGCCTTTTGCAATCGGGAAAAGCGTGTCGATAACTCTTTGCCCCGTGACGAGAGGTGCCTTCGGAGACAATTTTTCTCTATACGGTCTGCCCTTTCTGACGGGCCATTTTTGAAGCATAGTAACGCCGACGTCGCCCTTTTCCGTCTCCACGACGGCAACGGTTTCGTCAACGGTAAATTCGCCTTTTTTGATTTCCTTAACGACGCCCTTTACGCCGTAAGGTATCATAATTTTGTGCAAAATGAGGACGTTTTCTTGCACCGTACCGATTACGCTTCCGCTCTCCACTTGCGTGCCGACCGTGACGACGGGATTGAATTCCCATTTCTTATCGTGATCGACGGCGGGGATATAAACGCCTCTTTCGATACGATCGCCCGAAGCTTCTTTAAGCTTTGCAAGCGGACGTTGAATACCGTCGTAAATACCCTCGATAAGACCGGGAGCAAGTTCCACCGACAAGGGCGCGCCCGTGGTATAAACGTTTTCGCCCGGGCCGAGACCGCTCGTTTCCTCGTAAACCTGTATGGAAGCGCGATCACCGCGCAATTCGATGATCTCACCGATGAGTTTTTTCTCACTGACGTGTACGACGTCGTACATTTTGCTTTGGGACATACCCTCGGCAACTATCAACGGGCCGGACACTTTTACAATTTTGCCAGTTTCCATTATTTGTCCTCTTTATCGAATAATATGTCTGCGCCAATCGCTTTTTCGACGTTGGCTTTTATCCCTTTCATACCCGTGCCCGCATTGCCTTCCGCAGAAGGAATAGGGACGATAACGGGATAGGGACGAGTTTGATATCTTTTGATGATAGTCTCGGCGTCTTGATAGACTTTTTCCGTGACGAAAATCACCGCGTAATGCCTTGCAAGAGCGTGAATTTTGTCGATTGCTTCGCTTACTCCCGCAACGGGAAATACGTCAAGACCTATTGCCTTGAATGCAAGCACGGAATCTTTGTCTCCGACAACCGCAACGCCGTTACGCATAAAGTTCACGCATCCTTTCTTTTATTATTTGCGGGTCAACGTGGTTTTTGATGCCCGCAACGATTAGTTTTACCACTTTAAGTTCCGTCTTTTTGGTGAGATAGTACGCGGCAATCGGCGCAATGGAGAACATATCGAAGTCCGCGTCTTTCCACTCTTTGAGAAGCGCGTTTTCGCTTGTCACTTCAAACGCTACCACGTTTTTGCTTTGCGCCAAATCGGACGCAATCTTTTCAAATTCGGTGTCTTTCATTTTGAGTGCGAACGTATCGAGATTGGTGTCTTGCTCTATAAATTTGGCAAGAGGTATCTTTCCGCCCTCTATGAAGCACGCCTTGAAAAATTCTTGGTCGAGACCGAGTTTTTGCGCACGCGCAAACGCACCGATATTGGCAAAGTCAACCTTTTTCTCGTAGTATGCCTTTGCCTCTTTTCCGCTCTTTGCGACGGACGAGAAGATATGCTCGTACGTCTTTTTATCGAGATAGTTGTCGATTGCGCGCGGATTTGGGTTTTCACCGTTCAAAATTTCCAAAACGCCTTTTATCGCACTCAAAAAGTGCTTGTCAAAGCCTACGATTTCTTCCGCACTCAACGCCTCTACGATTTTTTGCGCCTCGTAAAGTCCGTCGGGCAAGAAATGCGTATCGCCACTCTTGGTGGCGTACGCTTTTGCGGCGATTTTTAAGTTGACGTAATCGTTTTCAAGCAAAAATACGTCCAACGCGCCTTTGACGTTCATCTCTTTGAGCAAGGCGCAAAGGTTTTCTTCCTCGTTTTTGAAAACCGTGTCGAAGTCCTCGTCCTCGGTGGTCATACCATTGCCGAGACCGAGTTCTATCACCACTTTCATAGCGTCTTTAACGTTTTGCGCGTCAAAAAGCCTCTGCACACCTTGAAGTGTGAGAAGTTTGCTTTCACGGCTTTTTATTTGGGCGTTTTGAAAGACGAACGAGTTTGACATCAGCCGAAAATTTCCTTTGCTATTTGCGTTTCGAGTTCTTCTTTGAGAAGTTGCGTTTCAACGTCGAGAGTGAAGTTTTTGTCCACTCCCTTGCTTTTTATCACGATACCGCCGTCAAAATCTCCGAGTTCGTCGCAAAGAGTGAGGGTTATTCCCTTCTCTTTTGCAAACTTTTCAAGCGACTCTTTGGTGACGATATCCTTTTCTCTTTGAGATATCACCACTTCGTCACCGTCTTCGGCGTTTTGGAGCATCGCGAAAATAAGCGCGGTGTAACGCTCTTTATCGAGGTTTTTCAACTTGTCAAGCGTGCGGGCAAATATTCTATCGAGGATTTGCGCCTTTGCGGACAATTGCAGTTTTCTTGCGTCGAGTTCCGCCACCGTTTTGGAGCGTGCCTCCAAATCGAACACCGCTTTGTCCGTATCCGCTTTACTATTGTAAATATACCCCTTGCACACTTCGGCGGTCTTTGCGATAATCTCGTCGGCTTTATTCTTTGCCTCACCGATTATAGCGTCCGCTTTCAGCTGTGCATCGGACAATATTTTGTCGATAATTGCTTCTTTGCTCATAATTCTTATGCAATGAGTGCCAACGCAGCCGCTGCCGCTTCGCTTGCTTCGGATGCTGCTTCGAGAAGGCTTTCCGTTGCAGGCATCATAACGCCGAGAAGGGATACGAGCAATGCCAAAACCGCGTAAGTTTCAACCATAACGGTCAAGATGATTGCTTTACCGCTTTCTTCGGGGCGTTTTGCAACGAGCGCGATACCACTGCACGCCACTCTCGATTGATAAAGCGCACTGATGAGACCGACGATTGCCATAGGAAGGCACGCTGCGAAAATGCCGAGTCCGCCCGTCAACGAAAGTCTTTCAACAGAGCCGAACATATCGATTTTGACGAAGACCAAGAACGCAACGAGCAAGCCGTAGATACCTTGCGTACCCGGCAAGAGTTGCAAAACGAGGCATTTGGAGAATTTGTCGGGGTCTTCGCTCGTGACGCCCGCCGCCGCCTTACCCGCGACGCCGACGCCGATTACAGAACCTATACCGGCCATTGCCGCTGCCATAACCGCACCGATGATGGCGATGAAAGTTCCAAGTGTTAGATTGCCCATTGTATTACCTCCTACTTTTCCAAGTATGTGTATTTTGTATTCGTTCCGAAAGGCATAAAGACGTGTCCTCCGCCTTCGTAGAATTTTCCGTAAAACTCGATGTATTGCAGTCTGCAATTGTGCACGTACGCGCCGAGCGTGGATATCGCTATGTTGAACACGTGTCCCACGAGGAATATCGGCACGCAAAGGATATATCCTATCGCGATGATATTTTGCGGGAAGAAGCCGAGCACCACCGAGCAGATTTGGTTGACGACGAGCGCAACGACGCTACCCGAGAGCGCAAGACCGAAAAGTCGCGCGTACGAGAGGATATCCGAGAGGATATTGACGCCGTCGTACAGTTTTCCGAAGCCCGTGAGGAAACTCGTAACCACTTTTATACCCTTCTTGCCTCTTACGTTTGAGAGCACCAAGAGGAACGCACCGCCCGCCATAAGACCGATGCCCACCCATTTGATGACGGGTTTGTCCTTGAAGAAGAGCATTGACAGCGCAAGCATTATGATGCCCGCAAATATCATATACCACGTTCCGACTTGACAAAATGCGTCGAGAACGCGTTTTTTGCGGATAAGGTTGATTGCGTTGAGAAGCATACCCACGACTATATGCACGAAGCCGAGCGCAAAGGATATTCCGAGCAATATCAGCGGTCCTTTGCCGTCGAGAGGTTGCACCACTTGCAGTTTTTCAAGGAACGTCCCCGATATATCGAGTCCGAACCAACCGCCGAACAACGCACCCCATATAATCGTACTCACACCGCCCATTGCAACGACTGCTATAAGTCTGCCTTTGCCGGGTGTGGGCTTCTTGACGAGATACATAATAAGTCCGCCGAGTGCCAAAATTATGCCGTATGCCGCGTCCGCTATCATCATACCGAACAGCAAGAAATAGAATATCGACATCACGGGGTTGGGGTCTAAATCCGAAAAGTAGTTGGGCGCGCTGTACATATTGGTTATGTCTTGATAGTTCTCCACAACCTTGTTGTTGCGCACGTAAGACGGCACTGCCTCACCCTCTTGCGGTTCTCTAAATTCATACACGAAAGTGTCTCCGAGTTCGTCAAGTGTCGCTTTGAGAGTCTCCTCGTATTCGGCGGGATACCACGCTTCCATAACGAAACTCTTTTGCGTGGTGGCAAATCCGTCAAGTGCCTCACTGCGCTGTATCGCAACGAGATAATAGTCGTAAAGCGTCTTCAAATCACCCACGTACATATCCTTGACGAGTGCGCGCGTGACGAGCTCCATACTCTCTTCGTCCAGTTCTTTGAGCTTGTCTTTGAGACGATTGACGTTTTGCATAGGCGTGCTGTCGTCGTCCGTGGCAACTCTCGTAAACTCGCAATCTTGCAAGGCACGGAAAAGTTCGTCCGCGTCGTCCTTGTGCGCGATTGCAACGAAAGGTTGCACTTTGGATTGTTTGAGAAGCTCGATATAAACCGACGGCGTTGCGTCAATAAATTGTTGCAATTTGACCGTGTTTTGAGAGGGAATATACCCAAGCACGACAACGGTCTTTTGTCCGTCTTTAAAGTAGGAATACGGCTCACGCAATTGAGAGAAAATCTTGTGGCCTTCCATTTCCGCTCTCGTCTTTTCCTTGATTGCGACGATTTCTTTTTGACGCGCGTTGATTTCTTCGAGGTCGGAAACGTTTGCCATAAGCTCCACCTCTTTCGTGCCGATAAGGTCAAAATCGTCAAAACTCATTATGTCGATTTTGGAAAGAGGAGGCGTTTTGATGGGTGTATAAATGTACGGATACTCGCTTTTTTCCGTTTGTTTTGCAAGTTTTTCCGCAAGTTTTTCTTGTTCTTTGAGATATTTGAAAGCAAAAGTTATTCTTGCAAGTTGCACTTTTGCGTTTTCCACGGCAGCGGAATTGTCAAGTCGCACGGTATCCTCGATATCGTGCGTACGCGCAATCTCAACGTTCTTGGAACGTTGCAATGCCTTGAACAATTTGTGTCTGTCCGAGCGGTGCGCAATGAGCACCAGCTTCTTCATCTCAACAATCATACTGATATGCGACTTCGTCGCAGTGATATTCTCGCTTCGCGAGAGTGATATTGCACCTACGGTGCAGTGATATTTGTGCTACGCACAAGTGATATTCTTAGCCTATGGCTAAAAGTGGATATTGCGCCGTAGGCGCAGATGTGGAATATTCCATTAGCGCAATTTATTGCGCCTAACGACGCTCGTAGACAGGCGGAGCCGTAGTTTATAACTCCACGAAGACTAATTGTGAGCATCAACTTTCTATCCGAGCAACCGCCGAGCCGTCTCAAGGTTGTGAGACCTTACGCACAAAAGCAATGCTCCGATTGCTTTTGTGCAGGACGTTTGCGCCTAAATATGTGTCAAGTTATCTCGTAGAGATAAGTGACACGTGTTTAGCACTCGGCGCAAAGAAAATTATTAATTTTCTTTCTCACCGCAATACTTTGCGATAAGCACTTCCACAAGTTTGTCCGCTTGCTCTTCGACGTCGGAATTTTTGTCCTCAATCAGTTGATCCGCCGCTTTTTGACCTTTTTTGAGGATTTCCTCACGCTTGGCGTTTGCGCGTTTTTCCGCGGCGGCGAGTGCGTTGCGTTGGTCGTCCTTACATTCGAGCAAAGTGGCTTTCTTTTGCTTTTGAGCGTCGAGTTCCGCTTGCAAAACTATTTGTTTGCCCTCCGCGTACGCGTCTTGTGCGATTTGCTCGGCTTTTGCCTCCGCCTCTCTTATATCTTTCAATACCTCGTCAATCATTGCGCTCTATTTCCTCAATTTCATTTATCATATCAAGGCGTCTTTGATGTCTTCCGCCCTCGTACGACGCGTTGTACCACGCCGTCACGATTTCCTTTGCCTCTTCGGGCGTAACCACGCGTCCGCCGAGTGCCAAAACGTTGGCGTCGTTGTGGCGTCTGGTCATCTCCGCCATAAAAGCGTTGGTGGCAAGTCCCGCCCTTACGCCTTTGACTTTGTTGGCGGCAATTGAAATGCCTATGCCCGTACCGCACATTATAACGCCGAGATCGCACTCACCGCTTGCAACTGCTTTTGCCACTTTGTAGCCATACTTGGGATAATCCACGGACTCGGTCGAGTCGCAACCGAAATCGACGACCTCAGCACCGAGATCTTTAAGCGTAGCCACAACGGCATCTTTGAGCGGGAAACCGCCGTGATCGCAACCGACAGCAACTTTTGCCATACGCATAGCACACTCCATAATATGATAAAGATATTTTACACCGAAACGATTTTTTTTTCAAGTCCAAAATGTCGAAGAAGTGTGTATTAAAAGTTTTTTAAGCGAAAACTCACGGAGAGGTGAATTAATAATTAATAATTAATAATTAATAATTTTGGAATATTAGAAAAATACCATATAAACCAAAAAACTCATTTAAGTGCGGTATTTGAATGGATAACAAGAAAGAGCCGTCCGCACGGCAACCCTAATTTACTAATCGTAAATGAGTTGACGGGCGGATGGCTCTGCCGAAGTTAGGCGTCAAATAACGCTCTTAAATGAGTTTTTGCAAGTGTTTCTTGCGGACAACGATACCCACCACACTCGCCACGACTATGATGAGCACGACGAGGATAGTGCCGACTGTTACGCCGATTTCCCACGGTTCGAGCGAGGGCGGATTGACGTCGACGAAGACGAGTGCTGACACGTAATCGGTGGTGTACTCGATCTTGCCGTCGTTGACGGTGTAGTCGGTGAGTTTTTTGAGCGTACCGTCTTTGGTTACGGTGTAAAGAGCAATGCCCTTCATATTTTTTCTGACGGTGCTCGGGATCGCGACGCTGACGGAAGTGTTTTCACCGTCGAGGACGACGAGTTGATTGTCGCAATAGAGTTCCATCTTTACGACCGCCGCCACGCGTGCGTCGTCTTTGAGACCTGCCGCCGAGGAGAGTGCCGGCATAAATTGCTTGATGACCGCAACGTAGTTGATATCGCTTGCGATAATACTGCTCGTGATATCTCTTACGGCAAGTCTATTGGCAACGATGCCTTCACCGTCAACTTTGATAGAACCGCCGTCGCTATCGAATGCGTTTGCGGTGAGTTCGAGCACGCCCGCGTTGCCGACCAAAGCGTAGTTGCCGGCAATATCCTCGTTGGTGATGGACACCGTGAAGGAGTATTTACCCGCGCCCGTGATTTGTTTCTCGTTTCCGCTTGCGTCCTTTGCAAACGCCAATTTGGTCATAGCCTTGGTGATTTCGATTGCGGAATTGTTTCTATATCCGTCACCCATAGCCAAGGAGTAATCGATGGTGTAATCCGCGTTGGGATCGTACGTCGCTCTGAGCTTGGTGACGCTGGACTTGTCTTGTTGTACCTCGGTGGTTGCGCTGTACCCCGTCTTGTCGATAGTTACGTTGACGACCACTTGATTGATGACGAATTTGGACTCGACTTCTTCCTTCTTGTAGTTGGGATTGTTGGTCTCGAATGCGTCGGTGAGGCGGAACGTTACAACGTAAGTGCCGGCGTTCTTGATTTCTGCGGGGTTGAGCACGTCTTCGTATTGACCGTTTTTGTAGAGCTTGTAGGACATCTCGTAATCACCCGCGACCAAGCCGTTGACGATGCCTTCGTGCACGGTTATGGAATTGACGGGATAAGATTGTGCCTTTCCGTTGTAGTAGACGTAGGAAGCCGCCGCTTTGAGTTGTGCGGACGCTCTTTCGATGACGATAGTCACCTCGTCCGTGCTTCTCCACTCGATGAAGTAGCCGTTGGGATCGTCGGCGTCAACCTTGACGAAGCGTTTGACGTACACGTAACCGGTATGCGTACCCGCGTCGCTTGCTTCTTTCTCTTCACCGTCCTTGACGTATCTCACTTCGTCTTCGGGCTTTACGCCTTTAAGCACGTCGTAAACTCTGTTTACGCCCTTGCCGAGTGCCTTGTCGTAGGTGTAAGTGAAGCTGTTGTTGGTTGTATCGATGCTGATACCGTCCATTTCGGGAAGCTTGATTGTGATCGTAGACGCCTTCTTGGTGATTTCACCGTTTGCGAAGGAATATGCGAATTCGTACGTATCTTTGCCGTTTGCGTCCTTGACGACGTTACCGCTCTCGTCCTTTACGGTGATTGCTTGAAGCGTAGACGCGTCACCGATGACGACGTTGTAGTTTCTTATCGGTGCAAAGTCGTCGTAACTGTTAAGTCCGATCGGAAGAGCAAGGTAGTAGACGTAATATTCGTTTGCGCCGAGTTTGTCGCTCGTCTTTGCGTATTTGTCGGCTACGGTGTATTCACCCGTGAGCGAATTGTACACCGCAAGCACCACGATCGGGCGATAATCCACGCCGTTAGAATTCACGAAAATGCTCAATCCGTCACCCGAAGCGATACCGTCGAACAAGAGGTCGATCGCAGGATCGGTGCCCGCGTACGTCTTGACGTGGTTGATACCCGCGGTGGTAACGTAAAGCGTTCTCTTGACTACCACGAGTCTGCTTGTGCCGTCGTTGCCGTTGCCCGTGTAAACGAACTTGAATCCGAAGTTGTTTGCACTGCCGTCCGCAAGGTAGTAGGAGTTGGAAATCTCACCCGCGTTCGGTTTGTTGGAGTTGAATCTCGTCGTCGGCTTCGGCAAGCTCGAAATAGCGTTGCCCACTTCACCGCCGAGTCTGAAATACGCGCCTCTCACACCGTTTTCCGCTTTGACGTACTCACCGTCTACGAGGTTATAGGTGTAAGCGTCGATTTGAGCGAGGTATTTTGCATTGTCTTGGTTATCTTCCAATCCGACTACCGCAAGGAAGTCCGTCGTTGCGATAAAGAAGGATTTGAGCGAAGCGTTCCAAGTCAAAGCGTACGACGTGGCGTCCGCGCCGACAAGCGTGTAGTCAACCGTACCGCCGACGTTGCCGAGCGCAGTGCCGTATACCATTTCACCGTCTTGCAAACTTGCGGTGATAGCACGTTTTTGGATCTTTGCGGACAATTTTGCAGTGTAGGTATCACTGCTTGCACCGCTGTTGGAGCTTTCAATCGTGTAGTTGTCCGCGTCTTTGCCGTCGAGACCGGAAGCCGTAAACACTACGTACATTGCGTTGGTGTACGCGCTGTTATATTCTGCGGATACGTTTGCGATATGCACGTCGTCACCCTTGATGACGTTTGCGATACCCGTTGAGGTAAGTCTATACGCGTCGGTTGCGGGGTTAGTGCCGTCAATCGTGCCGTAGAACTTGGTCGTACCGTCGTATTGCTTGTTGTACATCTTGTTTGCAACGTCCGTATCGAGTTTTGCGATACTGTTTGCGGTGATGTACACGCCTCTTTGATTGATTTTACCTTTGCCCGCGAGATAGGTCATCGGGGCGTCGAGGTTCTTGGTATTGCCGGTATAGTCGTCTGACACGAGGTAGACCTCTTCACCGTTCACTTTGTAGCGACCTACGATATAGTCTTTTGCGACGGTCTTGTCCGCATCGTCGATATACTTGGACACCGTGCGCAATCTGTAATAGTACGCCGTAACTACCGCGCTATTTGCGGGCACTTCGTAATAATGCACGCCGTTTTCGTCCTCGTATGCGAGCATATCGTCGTCACGGCCGTCTTCTCTCGTCTCCGTTCTGTACGTCAACACGTAGTTGATATCGAAACCGCCCATATTGGTGAGCGTGGGATTGTACACGTTGCCGTCCTTGAAATCGACGTTTCTGTCCGCGTCGAGCACGACGTTCTTGTCGATGAAGTACGCTCCGCCGCCCGTTGCGACGTTGTAGTTGCGGATTTCCTTTTCGATAACGCCGTTGAGAGTGTAGGTTATCTTGTTCTTAACAATATCGGAATATCCCGTATATACTCTTTCGCCGAGGTCGACTTCAACCGTTACGGGCTTTTCTACGATAGTACCCGTAATGTTGCTCGCGTACGCGCCCGCGGATTTATCAAGATAATAGTTATTTATTATTCTACTATCTATTCCATTACCACTCTTCAATTTCAATTGCGGAGTGGACACGGTAACTTTGATGTTCTTGCCCACTTTTGCGGAAGCAAACGTACCGTCCGCAACGATTTCGAGCAAGTCTTTGTGGATAGCAAGCACACCTTCTCTGTTTTCGCCGTCGACGGGAACTTGAATGGTTATCGTAGCGTTCACCGAGCCGTCGTACACTTTTTGACCGATTTGGAAGTCGTTGGTGATGAGTTTGACGTTCTTCTTGGACACCTTGACGGCTTGCAAAATCTCGTAGTCAGCAATCGTGCCGATTTGTGCGTCTTCAAACGCCATATATTCCGATCCGCTGTAAACCGAACCGTAAATTCTGTAATTTTTGAGGATAGACGCGTCGTCCGCGCTGATGACGAGACCGGAAACCATAACGTTGTGTCCGATTTCGTTGCCGTCGGCGTCAACCGCTACGTTTGCGTCGGGTGCGCCCGCGTAAGAGAGTTCGTACGTCACGCCCGCGCCCATAGTGATATGCGCAAGTTCCTCTCTGAGGTTGTCCGCATAATAGAGCGTGGTAAAGTCGTTTCCGCTTCTCTTGGTCGCTTTAACGTCCGTCGTGTTGTCGTAAACTTTGCTTTCAAACGCGACGTTGGGCATAAGTCTTGCCTTTGCGATTTCGACGGTGAGACCCGCAAATTCGTTGTTGATGTCGTTGACGTCCACTTCGTAGTTTGCGTTGGAAACCTTGGTGTTTTCCGCGGAGATCGTCACTTGATGTTGACCGAAGTCTTTGCCGTTTGCAGTACCCGCAAGTTTGAGACCTACGGACTCTACGCTGTCACCCGTAACGAGTGCGTTGTCCGCAAAGGTATAATTGACGTCAACGCTCGTCGTCGCGTTGTAGTCGCGATTGACTGGTGCGACGGTTGCAAAGCTCGAAGCGTTAAGTTTCTTCTTTGCGATCTTTGCCTTGACGTTGCGCACGGTAAGCTCGATGGTGTTGCCTACCACTCTGATATCCACGTCGTTGTCTTTGTAGTCGTATACACTGCCCGCGGAGAGGTCTCCGTTTGCAAACGTAAACACCACTTTGACCTTTGAAATGAGGTATCCCTCACCCGCTTTTACGCCCGAGAACACACCGCTCTCTTCGACGATCAACTTCTTGTCTGCGCCGATAAGCATTGCCGTGCTTGCGTAGTCCGTCTCGCTGGACGCGATGATGACGTTGTCTGCGTAAAGTACGTTGGTGTTGTCGTATTCCTTGACGATGGACACGTCGTTCTTGGTGACGCCCACGCGCTTGAACATAATGTAGATATAGTCGCTCTTTGCGCCGTCGGAATGAGAGTTGTCGATATACACGATTTCAACCGTCGTGCCGTCGATGACGAAGTTTTCACCGTCTTTGCCACCGAGCACTCTAATGCTCGTATGACCGTCGTTGACGATATAAGCAAGCGTGTAGTTTGCGCTTTGTTCACCCGTGAGTGCAAATCCGCCGAACACGATATGCGAAGCAACGTCGCTCTTGCCGTCACCGATTTCGGTGTATCTCGTGTCGTTTGCAACGAGTTTGACTTTGTCCGTCGCAAGCACGAGTTGAGAGGTGAGGTCGTACATAGTTACGCCCGCCGCGTCGTAGTCGACGACGTCGTTGCCGTTGAAGTACTTGCTCAAACCGACGAGGTTTGCGGTGTGAATTACGATTGCCTTGGGAGAAACCGTAAAGCGTACGTCCTTATATTCAACGTCGACCACCGCGTTTATCACGAAGTTGTCGTTGTCGATTGCAAACGCCTTGTTGACGACGTAACCGTAATAATAGTTGTCGTCCGTCAAAACGCCGTCGTAACGAGTGCCGTATGCGGTAAATTCACCGTTCTTGTTGTATTTTGCTCTTGCGAAAGAACCGCTTACGTTTGCGAGCAAATCGTTGTAACCAATACCCGCGTAACTGCCGTCTTTTGCAATAGTTTCACCGTTTACTTTGACGATTTCGTAACCGATGCCGTATACAGAGTCTGCCTCGCCGTACACTTTGTCAAACGCCGTTGCGGTGGGTCTGATTTGCACCGTTGCGGGCGTGATATTGACGATTGCGGGCTCTACGTTGACGTTTGCACCTTCGATTTCCACGCCGTCCTTATAGAGTTTCACGTCGGAGAACGTCGCAACGTATCTACCAACCGGAATATACTCTTCCGCGTAAGACAAGTGCATAATCCAGTCGATACGGTCGAACGCCACGCTTTCGTCGTCGCACTCGTAGGTAAAGTCTTTTGCGTCGTACGTGTTCACCCACGGCACTGTTTCACCGTAAACGTAGGTGAATTCTCTAATCGCTTTGACGATAACCGTGCCCGCTTTTGCGATGTAAATTACGTATTGCTCTTGCGATTTGAGCGAGATTGCGATATTGCCGTCGTTGATGCTTGCAAGTATAATATCGAAGCCCGTTGCTCCGTCGTACTTCGTTGCGTCGTAGTCGCTCAAAACCGTGCCGTCCGTTGCAAGAGAGAGTTTGCCGTTGAGCAAGCTTTCGATGACCTCTGCAAGGAACGCGTCTTTTGCGTCGAGCGTGTAGCTCGGCACGATACCTTCGGAAGACGGCGTAACACCGCTCTTGACCACTGCGAATTGACCGCTTACGTCAATTTGCACTTGTCTTTGAGTGATGGTGAAGCCTTCTTGCGTTTGAAGGGTTATTCTGTAATTGCTTCCGACGTCGAACAAGCTTGCGTCGGTGTTGAAAGCGTAGTTCCATACGTCCTCACCCTTTGCACGAGTGATACGGTCGCCCGCCTCGTAAAGGTAGAAGCCGTTTTCCTTGCCCGCGGAGGTATAAGACGTTGCGTCGAAGATTTCCGCAAGGATATCTTGCACCGTCTTGGAGGTGTTGAACGTGAGATCGCTTTCTTTTACGCCAAAGTAGAATTTGGGATCTGCGTCGCCGTACGCTTTGGTTGCGGCTTGCGTATAAACGTCGATATTGCGTTGCGTTACGCGGTGTTGAGCCGTCATAAACGTGATATCGTAGTTTGCAACGCCGTTGAGAAGCGTATTGTCTTTAAGCACGACGTTGTAGAAGCCGACTGAATAGAAGCCCTTGGAGTCGTAATTCGCAACGTCGAGAGCAAGCGCGAGCATAGCCTCGGTTATACCCTCTTTTGCCATATCTTCGAGTGCGATACCCGAGACGGTGTATTTGAGGATATCCGCAAGGTCCGTGCCGTAAGGCGCGTTGGTTTCGACTGCGCTGACGACGATTCTACCTTTTGTAACTGTGACCGCAATTCTATTGAAGAGTTGGTTGCCCTCTCCGTCCATATTGAAGTCTGCCGTAACGTAGTTTACGTTGTTTTTGTCGATATAAATCTCTACGAAGTAGTTGCCGGGATTGGTTGGAGCTTGCGGGAGTTCCACGCCGTTCTCGTCAAAGTAACGATAGCTGAAACTCGAAGCCGACACCGCGTCCGTAAACGTCATTTCAACGGAAATCGGACGAGAATTGTACGCAACCGTAGAGTTGGTGACGGTATAATCCACCACTTTTCTGTACGCAAACTCGATATCGAGCGTCTTTGCGTTGTCGAGCATACCGAGGTTGTCCTTGTCGTCGATTGCAAATTTTATCGAATCGTCTTGTGCGTAATTGATATAATCTTCGTTATTTGCGTCGGAAATCGTCCAATCGCGAGACGGCATATAGTTGTAAAGCACTTTGTTTGCTTTGCCGTTGACGGTAAGAGTGAGTGCAAACGGCACGAAGTCTTCACCGAGCACGGTAGCGAGCGTTGCCACTTCACCTCTCGTGAATTTGGTCAAAGCGTTGCCGTCAGCGTCGACGGAAGCGATACTTGCCGAAGCGTCCGCAACGGAGTTTTTACCCACTTTTGCGGAAAGCGTATAAGTGGTGTTATCCGCAAGTACGTAGTAGGTTTTGAGGTCGGACACGTTGCCCGCTTGGTCGACTGCCCACACGTAGATAACGCGCATACCGACCACGCCGTTGACGATATTCATTGCGCCGTTTTCGAGCACCGTACCGCCTTCGGTCATATTGTCGCCCGTGACGTATTGCAATCTGTCGAAATATCCCGCGGTATTGTCGGTTATCGTGCCGTAAACGCCCTCGATACCCTTATCTCCAAGTTGAGCGAGCTGTGTGAGATTTTGCACGACCTTGATGCCGTAATACACTCTGACGTCCTTGCCGTATTCGCTTGAAAGAAATACGTCGGTAAAGTCGATGCTTGCGGAGTATTTGTCGTAAGCACCCGTGTACCATTGTCTGTCGCTATAAGAGGGCAACGCCTCGTAACTGTCGAAGTTCTTGCTGTAAGGCGTATCGTCACCCGACACGAACTCGGGAGCGATAGGCGCGTCCGTATCGATGAGCACCTTGACACCGCCCACCCACGAAGAGTCGACGTAGCTTTGACCTTGATGGAAGTCCATCTCGTCAACGGTTGCGAATCCGCCCGTGTAGAGCGTAAACGCCGTCGTCCATTCGATGCTGTCCGCGTCGATGACGAAGCGCAAAATTCCGCTATTGGTGCGTGCCTCGAAGATATATTTGACGGTAACGGTATGATTTCCGCCCTCACCCGAGAGAGTGATGGTAATCTCGTCGTTTTCGACCGCAGTAGCACCCGTTGAGGTAAGCGAGTTGTAGTAAGAAGCAAGTTTGCTCGTATAAACGCCGTCTACGATTGCGTTTTCAAACTTGAAGACGTGATAGGACATCAAGTCCTCGAACACGAGCGTATTGCCCGAGAAACCGAGCGCGCCGAGCAAAATGTCGAGCGTCGTAACGCCCTTTGCCCACGTTCCGTTTTGAGAAGCGGAGATAGTTTGTTTCTTTCCGTCCGTTTTGAGGATATAGGACAAGTCAACGTTATAGTTGGGCGTATCGGAGTCCACTTTCACGTAGTACGAAGACGTGGTTGCGCTCATATTGCCCGCAAGGTCAATCGTATAGAACGTGAAGAGATAATATCCGTGTCCTTTTGCGTTGCTTTCGCTCGTAACCTTGCCGTCCGCGCCGAGCGTGCCGATAGCGTCGTATATGGACGAACCGTAGCTCTTTGCCTTGCCGTCCGCAAAGTTGTAATCGAGGGTGAAGCCCTCACCCACGCCTATGGGTTTAAGTCCCGAAGCGAGCAACTCCGCAATGGACGCAAACACGTGCGCACTGCCGAGCCCCGCAAGTTCGTCCGCTCTTTGAGCCGTGAAGAACCAAAGTCTCGGGGAATAGTTTGCCGCACTCGTATCTTCGGGGATCTCGAATTCCGAACCGACTTCCAAAATATTGGAATAAAGCCAAGCAAGCGAGGAAGCGTCCGCTTTCATATAATCGTTGTCAGATATAGGCGTGCCGTCGTCGTTGAGGCTGGTGTCAATACCCGTAACTTCAAGACGCGTAATGGTTTTTGCACCGCTATAATCGACAACCGTAGTTTGAACGGTGCAATTCTTTGTAAAATACAAACTCACTACAATTCTTGCGTCGGTCGTTTTAGTGATTTTTGCATAACCAACCGTTTGTTGAACCTCATCTTCGGTAACTTTCAACTCTTTCGTATAAGTTTCACTTGAATTGTACAATTTGAACTCGGTATCTCCGATTTTAACGTACATAATCTTTGAAACTTTACTCAGATTATTTGCGCTTGTCCACGTAAGTCCCGACGCAGTTAAACCGGAAACCGTTTTATCGGCGGCACCGATTTTTGACAATTGCGACGTATCGAAACTATCCGGATTTTGGGCATACTCTTCAATCAACTCGCTAATGGATTTTCCAGTGCCGTTATAAGTGCTTACGAATTCCGTTTGAGCGAATTTATAATACGGTGAATTAGCAATTCCGGGCACGTTCGCATTGCTCGTTCCGTCCTTAACGTATGAATTGGTATAGGAAGCCAACTTACCCGATCCGCCGGCCACACTATCCGTTTTGATATATTTTGATGCCTCTCCGATATACTCGTAGAGATAATAATCAGATTTATTAGCAATATACGGCACATACCCGTTTCCGCTCGTACCGCTTACAAAACCGTTTTCAAGTCCCTTATAAGTACCCGTAGCAACCGGACCCGCATTGTCTGCTCCGACGAGACTATCCTTTGCTTTAATAGTGAACGTAATCGAGATGTTTGACATACTCATATAACGTTCTCTTGACGACGTTTTCCAAGCGTAATGCATTCCAAACGCCAACGAAAGATACTTTTTGGAAGAAGTAAGTTCTACCGTCGTCGTATGCCCCGATGCGTTAGAGCCGAGAGTATTGAAACCGTATGAGTAATTTCCATCGCCGTTTTTTCTAAGTTGATACGCTTTTTGTCCCGTAAGTCTTGCAGGACCCGCAACGGCGCTCGGGAACATTTCATCTGCTTCGGAGTTCATTGAAAAATTTGCTTTTATCTCCGCAGTAACCGTGTATTTACCCGAATTCAAAATTTCATTAATAAAGCTACCCGTTTCGAAATTGAGAACCATATTCAAATCGTTTGCGGAATAGCCGTTAGTAACACCGCCGTCAAAAGTACCCGGGGTATCGTTTCCCAAGAACAATTTCGTATCACCGTCGTTTTTGTAAATTTCGACGTTGTTCTTTGGATCGTTGTCGTTATTCGTCGTGGCGTGGGGCGAAACACTATAATACGTTGCCGTAAAAATCCACGGGGACACAACGTTCGGGAAGTCAAAACTTTCAGCCGTTATTGCACCTTGGTCGGGTAAAATCGGATTTGCCTTGCCGAAAGTAACTTCATTCTTCACATCTTTGTATGTGCGTTCTGCAAATGCAATACCGCCGAAATCGATGTTTTGGCCAAAATCGGAAGTCAACGCAACCGTAAACGCCGTGACGAAGACCAACGCCAACACGATCAGTCTCGTTGCCGTGAGAAGAAAACCTTTCAACTCTTTTTTGTTTCTCATCATAATTTCCACCTCGGGTTTTGGTGTTATGCGTATATACGCGCTCGCGCACATACGCAAATTTTTATACATTACAATATTACACAAAAACGATATAAATGTCAATACATATTTCTCAAACGGCATTGCGGTCACGACAACAAACGATATTTGTTGCCGATCACCGCATTTGTCCTCGAAATTTCTACCGCGCAACCAGTTGCTCAAACTTCATTGCGGTGATGGCAACAAGCGCATTTATTACCATAAACCGCATTTGTTCTCGCAACTACTACCGCACAGCCAATCTTTGCTATCAGTTCAAGCAAAGATAAATAATCTTTTTGCGATTTCGCAAGATTGTCTGTTTGGTATGAATTGGATAAAAATCTTGCCACAGTTTCGCTATATCGCTTGCTTGGTTGTGCGCCTTGGGCGCAGTTGTAAATTATTCCATTTCACCTTATGTCATTGCGAGGAGCAACATCGTTGCGACGTGGCAATTCAGCCGTAGGCGCATCTCACTTGTGCCCGCTTCTTTCACCGCATACCATAAATTGTATTTCGACAAAATTTTTATTTTTACACTTGAAAACGGCAATCTTTCGTTGTACTATTGATAAACGCAACCGCATTGCTTTTATTTGACGACAATTCTTGTCGCAAGAGGGGATATGGAATACGTTCAAGACACTTTCGGCTCGAATCAACCGCTTGATAGCAAGGTGCAAAAACTTGTTATTCTTTTCGTATTCGATAAAATGGCAATTCCGCTTGCCGAGTCCACCCTTTTGGACATTTGCTCGTCCGACAACAATTGGCTTTCGTATATGGAGTGCAAGCAATATCTTGCCGAGCTTCTCGACGCCAACCTCGTCTATCGCGTGCCAAAAAGCGAAATGCTCAACATCACCCAAGACGGCGTAAGTTGCTTGTCGTTGTTCTTCACTCGTATTCCGTCTTCTATCCGTGACGAAATCGTGCAATACGCTCGTGAAAATCGTATGCGTTTCAAAAAACGCCAATCGTATTTTTGCGATTATTCCAAAAATGCCGACGGCACGTACACGGTGATTATGCGCATCAACAACGATATCACCACTCTTATGGAACTCAAACTTGTGGTTGCCAACCGTCAACTTGCCAAATATCTCTACAAGAGTTGGGTTGACAAGGCGTCAACGACGTATTCTATCATTTACGACAATTTGCTTGAATAATCGACAAGCCCAAAACGCGCTACGGCGCGTTTTTTATTGCAAAATATAAAATTCTCCACAACTTGCGCAACGCGCAAATATCACTTTTTGCACAAGCAAAAAATATCACTCTCGCATAGCGAGAATATCACTGCGACAAAGTCGCAATATAATTTGCCACTAGGCAAATACCACTCCAAGCATACACTTTCGCCGTTTTGTCTATTATTTTTCCGTATTTCGTCATTGACACGTTGCCCGCACCGCGCTACAATATGCTTGTAATTATTCTTTGGGTGGGTATATCCCAACCGGTGGTAATGCCGTCTTGAACGGACAAGTCCAACAGCCCCAACAGCCGATGCGGTGAGATTCCGCAACCGCCTGTAAAGTCAGACTGGGAAGGAGTAGTTTTAAGGCGTATTGCGCCGACTTATCCTTCTCCGCCAAAAACGGAGATTTTTTTATGAAAAAACAAAGTGTTTTCACCATCAAATTCATCGCCTACACGGGTATGATGACGGCAATCGTTTACGTATGCACGCTTATCGGCATACCGTTCCCCGCCTTCAATTTCAACATCGGTGACAGCGCAATTCTCATTTGCGGTGCACTCTTCAATCCTTTGAGCGCTATGATCGCGGGCGGACTCGGCTCGTTCTTGGCGGACCTCACCACCTATCCCGCCACTATGCTTTATACGCTCGTAATCAAAGCCGTTGAAGGTCTCGTTGCGGGTCTCGTTTTCCAAGCAATCTACAAGTGGTACGACAAAGTCGAAACGCCCGACAAAAAACGCTTTGCACTCAAAGTCGTGTTTGCGGTGCTCACTTGCCTCGGTTGCTCGTTGTTTATGGCGGGCGGATATTTCATCTGCAAAGCGTTTATGTACGGCACGATAGAGTCCGCACTTACGTCCTTGCCTAAGAACGTTCTTCAAGCGGTAGTTTCCACCTTGATTGCAAGCCTTGCGCTATACGCCGCGCGCCTTGAAAAGGTACGCCCCAAGACGTTTATTTCCATCGTCGATGCAATCAAGAAACCGTCCTCTATCCCCACCTCCGTCGAGCCCTCCGACGCCACTTTCGACACCGAGCCTACCGAAGCCGAAGCGGACGAAAATATCCAAGAAAACGCCCCGTCAGACGCCCAAGAAAACCAAGATTAATCGCAAGACTTATTTCAACGATTACAGCACAAACGGCACTTTATTTGCGCAATTTATGCAAATAAAGTGCCGTTTTGTTTTTAATTTATGGAATATTCCAAAACTCGCACGCAGTGCGAATATCACTTGCGCAACGCGCAAATATCACTCTCGCGTAGCGAGAATATCACTTTTGGCGCAAGCCAAAAATATCACTTATAGATTGTTTGTCCCAAACAATCTATTGCCACGATGCACGGCATATTTTCAACCTCAAACTCGTATATAGCTTCCGTTCCCAAGTCCTCGTAAGCAAGCACTTTTGCGCTCTTTATGCACTGCGCGTACAGTGCGCCCGCACCGCCTACGCTTGCAAGATATACGCCGCCGTTTCTCACGATTGCGTCGTACACGTCCTTGCTTCTATCACCTTTGCCGATTGTGGCAAGCACGCCCTCGTCGTAAAGCGCGGGCGCAAACGCGTCCATACGCATAGATGTAGTCGGTCCTGCCGAAACGATTTTGCCGTCCTTTCTACACGGACCAACGTAATATATCGCTTGACCTTTCAAATCTACGGGAAACGCCTCACCATTTTTTACGCACTCGAAAAGTCGTTTATGCGCGGCGTCTCTACCCGTCAAAATCTTGCCTGTGAGGTAAACTCTATCCCCCGCCACTAGTGATTTTATTTCGTCTTTGTCAAACGGCACTTTCAATCTATACTCGCTCATATTCACCTCACAGCACCGCTTTTGCAATGCGCATTGCGTTGCATTGTATATTGACGGCAACGGGCAGTGCGGCAATATGCGTCGGATATTTGCCGATATGCACCGCAAAGGCGGTATTGTCTCCGCCAAAGCCTTGCGCACCTATGCCGAGAGCGTTGATCTCGTCAAGAACGTCCCTTTCCATATCCGCAAGCGCGCTATCGTCGCTGTGCTTGCCCACTTCGCGCAAAAGTTGCATTTTTGCCACTTCCATTGCCTTTTCCGCAGTTCCGCCTATGCCTACTCCGACGATAATCGGAGGGCACGGATTTGCGCCCGCTTCTTTCACAGCACGGACTATGCACTCTTTCACGCCCTCGACGCCTTGCGACGGTTTGAGCATAAAAAGCCTCGACATATTCTCGCTTCCGAAGCCTTTTGGCAAAAAGGTGATTTCCATATTCTCACCGCCCACGAGTTCGATATGCACGATTGCGGGGGTATTGTCTTTGGTGTTCACTCTGCTAATCGGGTCGAGCACGCTTGCACGATATCCGTTTTGCGCGTAGCCTCGTCTCACGCCCTCGTCGATTGCGTCGGTGAGCAGTCCGCCCTCTATATGCACGTCTTGACCGAGTTTTACGAAAAACACCGCCATACCCGTATCTTGACACACGGGCAATCCGTTTTGCTCGGCAACTTCCGCGTTTTTGACGAGCATATCCAACGCAAATTTCGCGTTTGGGTTGCTTTCGCTTTTTGCGGAGTTTTTGAGCATATCGAGGCACGCCCCGTCAATACGACTGCACGCGCTCGTGAGTTTTTGCACCTCTTGCACTATTTGTGAGTAAAGAATAGTTTTCATACCCCGATTATATCCAAAAATCTTTTCAAATTCAAGACATTATGACATATTGCCTTGCCTAGATTTGCGCTATGGTGTAAACTATTGCCATAAAAGGTTAACCCCTATCAATACACCGACTGCCATATGCGGTAAACCGTTTATATTCCCAAGTCGCAAAATAGCGACACGCAATGCAGTCGGCACTATTCCACGCCATTGGAGACAACTATGAATTATTCCGAAGAATCTTTGAAGAAGCATTTCGAGTGGCAAGGCAAACTCGAAGTCGTATCCCGCGCAAAAGTGCAAAACAAGCAAGACTTGGCTCTTGCCTACACACCGGGAGTTGCCGCACCTTGCCTCGCAATCAAGGAAAATAAAGATTTGAGTTATTCGCTCACACGCAGATGGAACACCGTTGCCGTGATAACGGACGGTTCTGCCATTTTGGGACTTGGCAATATAGGCGCGGAAGCGGGTATGCCCGTTATGGAAGGCAAGTGCGTTTTGTTCAAAAAATTTGCCGACGTAGACGCAATTCCGATTTGTCTCAAAACTCAAAACGTGGACGAAATCGTATCAACCATTTACAACATATCTTCAAGCTTCGGCGGAATAAATCTCGAAGACATATCCGCCCCTCGTTGCTTTGAAGTGGAAAGACGACTAAAAGAAATTTGCGATATTCCCGTCTTCCACGACGACCAACACGGTACGGCAATAGTTTTGGCGGCTGCGCTCAAAAACGCACTTAAAGTTGTCAAAAAAGATATATCAACCGCTCGTTTGGTCATCAACGGCGCGGGAAGCGCGGGCATTGCCATTGCCGAATTTTTGCTTTTGCTCGGTGCAAAAGACCTTATCGTATGCGACAAGGCTGGCGTTATCCAAGATAGCGACGCGTTCAACGTGGCACAACGCGACCTTGCAAAACGCACCAATCCCAGAGCTGTCAAAGGCACTCTTGCCGACGCTCTTAAAGGCGCGGACGCAGTTATCGGCGTAAGCGCAAAAGACGCTATATCCCAAGATATGGTGCGCTCGATGTCAAAAGATGCAATCGTCTTTGCTATGGCAAATCCCTCCCCCGAGATTATGCCCGAGGACGCACTCCAAGCGGGCGCAAGAATAGTCGCAACGGGAAGAAGCGACTTCCAAAACCAAATCAACAACGTACTTGCCTTCCCGGGGATTTTCCGCGGAGCACTCGACGCACGCGCCACCGACGTAAACGTTGAAATGCAAATCGCAGCTTACGAAGCACTTGCAAATCTCATCGACAATCCCGACGAAACGCATATAATTCCCGAACCTTTCGACAAGCGCGTCGTCCCCGCCATTGCCAAAGCCGTCAAAGAAGCTGCAATCAAAACGGGCGTTGCCAAGATAAAGGAATAGGATAATAACAAATCCCGTTAATATTTCGCATTTTTCGTTTGCAAATCAAATCAATTTCAAAATGCCAATAATCTCATTTCAAAAATGCTCGAAAGCGGGCATTTTTTTGTTTGTTTTTGGCATAATTTTTACGCAAAAATCATAAGTTTTTCGTGTGAAAAAATCATTCAAAACGGCAGCATTATATATAGGCACGGCAATCGGTGCGGGGTTTTCGTCGGGTAGAGAAATAGCGCTCTTTTTCGGTGACTCGTCCCCTCTCAACGTTGCGATTTCCTCCGTTTTTATGTCTTTGCTTTGCGCGCTCTTCCTCGTTGCGGGCAAAAATCACCTTATGCCGAAAGGCAAAATCGTAAACCTCGGTATATTTACGGCGGCAAGCATTTCACTTTGTTCTATGCTTGCGGGCGGTGATTATATAATGTCATCGCTTACGGGAATACCGCTTGCTTTCGGACTTGCGATGACAATTCTCGGCGGAATAATCGTCGTGCTCGGCATAGAGAAAATACGCCTACTCAACGCCGTACTCGTGCCGATGATAGTGCTTTCAATATCGCTTATTTTTGCAAAACTTCCGACGCCCTCGCACTCTCTTCCCTTCGCGATTTCCAAACCTATTTTGTATAGCGGGCTTGACGTACTTTTGGGTGGAGTTATCATATCGGAAGAGGGTGAAAACTTGTCCTATAAAGAGATTTTGCTCTCTTGCCTTATGATATGCGGTTTTATGTTTGGAATGTTGTATATGCTCCAAACGGTAGTTTTATCCGACGTAAACGACAGTTTAATGCCCGTTTTGGCAATTTCCGAACAATTGCACCTAAAACCCGTATGCGGGGTTTTGATTGCTGCGGCAATCTTCACCACCCTCGTATCCTCTCTAAAAATCGTCAGTGACAGAGTGCAAAAAGCGATGTCCCGCACCAAGAAACTTGCCAAATTTTCCAACGACAAACATAGATACGCAATCGTGTTTTTGTGCCTTATTCTCGCCTATCCGTTGAGCTTCTTCGGCTTTGACAATATCGTTGACAATCTCTACCCTTTCAACAGCGTGTGTGGCGTTATTCTCACGGCGTTGGCTATCGTCAAGTTGATTATTTTTATTGTCAAAACGATAAAAGAAAAGCACGCTCAAAAGCGTGCTAATAATAGCTTGCAATTAAACCGCTTTGACGCGGAACGCCCGCACAAAACGAAGCGTACGCATAACTCCCATAAACGAAGCACCCCCTCTTTCCGGACACGCCGGCATTTCTCCCACCACTCGTATAGGGACATTTCTCTACAAAAGTAATGTCGCTCGCGGGGGAGACAATCGGCACTCACATAGAAAGGTATCGTCCCCTCGTTATGCCACTCGTTCACCGATAAAAAGAACAACACTTATCGGTTCACTTGTACAACCGTCAAGTTCGGCACTCCACCGCTCGTCGCCTTGCGACTCGAAGTTCCGTCTCCGAAAAGCTTTAATCGTGACAGTGACAATCGCAGTCGTCGTCACAGTCGTGGTCGTGGCAGTCACAGTCTTCGTCATCGCAATAGCAGTCGTCGTCACTGTCACAATCACAATCTTCGTCTTCACAATCGTCATAGTCGCAATCGTGGTGGTGATGTTCTTGCGTGCCGTTGAAATAGTCCTCGAAAGGTGATTTGCGACTGTCTTCGTCCACCTCGTCAAGTCCTTTGAGATAGCGATATAGCGGGTCGTCGGAAAAGTCTTGTTTTAAATCGAAATCTCCGCCGAGCTCCTCAACCGCGTTGCGAAGTTCCATATACTCGTTGTAATTCGGCTCGTAATTTTCGCAGAACGTTTTGAGCACTTCAACGCCTTGCTCGTCTCCGTACGCACCAATAAGACGTGCAAAAAGCGCGACGTCTTCACCCTTATAAAGATAGCTCACGAGCCCCATAAAGATTGCTTTATTGCCCTTGTATTCGGCAAGAACTTCCATAAGCATTTTGCCCGTCTCGCCTTCGAGGGTGTAGATTTTGCTTATCATATCGTCCAAAACCGGCTCGCAGTCTTCCATAAGATACTCGTACGCTTCCAATCTTTGCGGATAAGGCTTATCCTCGTCAAGCATAACGTTGAGCATTTGCAACATTTCTTTTTTGGTTTTATTGTCGTCCATCTTCTTCTCCGAATACGATTTTGTAGTATTTGTCAAACGTTGCCACGTTGAGATTGTATCTCTCGATCGTGATCACTCGCATATTGAGCGGATCGTCCTCTTCGTACACCTTGGCAAGCAACACTCCGACGAGCGTGCGCATACTCTTCATAGTGGATATTTTTGCGTATCTCGGGCTTGTATACTTTGCCTTTCCGTCCTCGATACGCACGATTTTATTGATAATTTCGGTGAGTTTTGCAAGGTAAATATTGGGTTCTTCGTCCGTAAAGACGATGTCGGATATGCAATAACTCACGGCGTTACGAAGCACGTTGGGCATCTTGTAATTGAAATACGCTTCGGGAAGCACCATTCTAACGCTCTTAAATCTATCTTGCGCAACCACGTCGAAGTTGAAAAAGAACTTATCGGTTTTCTCGTGAACGAGGCAGAAAAGCAATCTCGACATAAGCTCGAAGGACAAATCCACGCTTATAAGCTGTTCTCTTATAAACTCGTCCACCCACTCGCAATCTACGAGCGCAAGCTTGTCGAGAATGAGGAATTTGAGGTTCTCGTTGTCGTCCCTAAACGCCCACTCTATAAGTTTTTTGATTTGCATTGCGTCGTCGTCTTTTAGGTCGAGAACGGTGGCAAGATCGTCGGTTGAAAGTTTGAGCACGGTGTCGAGAATTTTGTATCTTCTCACCCTTTCGACGTAGGGCAAATTCATAGAATACTGCACTTTTTCGGGTTCGGTCTTATAAAGTTCGAGAAAATAGTCGGCGGGTGAGTACTCACCGAAAATATTGCGCACTTTCACCATAACTTTGCGCGCTTCGTTCCTTTGTCCGAGGTTGTAAAGACCTTGCGAAAGCCAAATCATCGTGTTTGGTTGCAAATCGAGACTTTCAAGCACTCGCCTCGTGTATTTGACCACTTCCGCGTGCATATCCATATTGACGAGCAAGGGCAAAATCATAAGAATATCTTCCATACTCTTGTAGTCTTTTTGCAATATCTCGTCAAGTACTTCGTACGCCTCTTGCACCTTTTCTTCCATAAGATACGCGGTTGCAAGCGTGCATTTTACGGCAAGACTGTCACCGTTTTCGGCAAGCATCTTTTGCGCGTTGGCAATGACGCTGTCGAGGTCGTTTTTCATCATAAGACACACCAAAACGATGTGGTTTGCCGCGTTTTTGGACTTGGAACGCGCGTCCACTTCGTCCATAAGCGCGATTGCCTCGTCAAACTTTCTTTCTCGCACGAGTTCGTACGCGCGCTCGATAAGCATCTCGTAATAGTCCTCCCCTTTGGGATAGACTACGTGGAAACCGCCCTCGCTACCGTTCGTGGCACTTCCGTCGCCCTCGGGCATCTGAATATCGTACGCTTCGGCTATGTCTTGAAGGTAATATTCGGCGACTTCGGGCTGGTTGACGTCCATAAAATTCATAGCCAACTGATAAAAAATGCGATCTCTCGTATCCTTGTCCGGATGCTTGGACAAAGTCTTGTAGAGAGTCGCATTGGATATATCCCAAACGCCGAGCGAGGAATAAACGGTGGCAAGCGCAAGCGACGCTTCAAAGAAGCGGTCGTCAACGTTCAATGCCTTGTTGAGATTGACGATGCTTTTTTCGCTGTCGCCTTTTGA
This sequence comes from Christensenella sp. UBA7571, assembly GCA_002476605.1. Classification (GTDB taxonomy): domain Bacteria; phylum Bacillota; class Clostridia; order Christensenellales; family CAG-917; genus CAG-475. The sequence goes on along the minus strand of DLLD01000004.1, from coordinate 19,628 downwards.
AAAAGCGTCGTCGGCAAGGTTGAAATAATCCTCTTTTGAGAGATTAAAACCTATGATTTGCGCCATTATTTTTTCTTTTTCTTCTTTGGATTTTGATAGGGTTTCGCGGGTTGATTTTTCTTCTTTTGACCTGCGTTTTGAGCGATTGCCTTTTGAGCACCGTTTGCGTACGGATTTTGCTTTGCGGCTTTGCGTTGTTCGTACTTTTGGGTCTTGTCTTGATCCACCTTTTTGTTGTGGCACTTGACCATACCTCTGTCCGCAAGCGCGATCCAGCAAAGAGCCATAAACGTGCTTCCGATAAGTGCCATAGCGATGCTAACGACTACGCCGAGCGTCTTATTGACGGACAAGAGCGCAAGCGGAGCTGCGGAAAGCACACCGACGATGGTGGTAAACACGGCGTTGTTTGCGATGATGACGAGTGCGTTTTTGAAGCATTGACCGAAGGTCAAATCGTAGGACGTGAAGAGCCCCATCATAATCATCGGTATTGCAAGAAGCGGAAGACCGAATACCCAGCTGAACACGACCGCGCAATACGCGCCCGCGCCCGCAGTGCCGAGCGTTTGTTGTTCCAAAAGATAGAACAAAGCCTCGACCATACCGAGCCCCACGACCGTCATAAACAATCCCGCAATGAAGAACTTCCACCAATACTTGGCAAAGCCGTACCAGAATTGTCTTGAAAAGTTTTTATAATAATTTTGATAATAACTGCGTTTTGCGCAATAGAACAAGCCCGAAAGTCCGAGCGAGCCGAAGAGCAAGCACGCCGCGTACATTGCGACGACCGGCATTCTTACGTTGCGATAAAGACTTGCGACGCTTATTGCAAGCACGTCACCGCCACCGGGGAAACCGATGCCGATATCGCCCATAAAGTTGTTGTTTCCGCCGACGTTGACGATATTGGTCTCGAAATAGCCTGCAAACCAAGCGAAAATCACGATGAACGGGATTGCAAAAATCAAGAAGTACAGCGTGGATTTGAAAAGCAAGGAAAATTCCCCGCGCATAACCGCCGCCGCTCTTCCAAAAAAGGTGTCGGGATATTCTTTCGTCGGGCGAGCCTCTGCAAGCCCTGCAACTACGATTTTTTGAGGTTCTTCGGGTTCGGTCTTGACCGAAGCGTCCGTAAACAATTTACCGAGCCAAAGTTTCGTCGGTTTCTCGGGACGCGCATACGCCGAATTTGTGGTGTTGTTTGCCATTGTCAACTCCCTTAAAGCATAGATATAATGATTATACATTATTATATCTAAAATATCAAATGAAAAGCAACAATTATTTGTTTGCCGAGACAAGCGACAACTTTTCCTCAAATCCCCAACTATGTCGTTTTTACCAAACACTGCAAAAACGGCGTCGTTGCGTCTATATAAACCAACAATTTTCATCACGCGGTTTTCCCCCATTTAGACGATTTTTTTGATTTTTTTTGCGGTCGCACGCATTTTTTGCAACCGTCATATTATGTATAAAAGTCTATAAATAGATTTAATTTGACAAGGAGGTCAACGTTAAATTGCGTACATAAGGACTTTGGAGGCTATATGAAAAGATTTAACGTTGCCGTAGTAGGCGCAACCGGTATGGTTGGCAACAAATTTTTGGAGGTGCTGGAAGAAAGACAACTTCCCGTCGAGAACTACTATCTCTTTGCTTCCGCAAAAAGCGCGGGCAAAAAAATTGAGTTTGCCGGCAAGGAGCACACCGTAATCGAACTCACGGAAGATAACGTGAGAAATCTCAAAGGCAAAGTGGACTTTGCGCTCTTCTCCGCGGGTGCGTCGGTGTCCGAGAAGTTTGCGCCCGTTTTCGTCGAGATAGGCGCGACGGTGGTGGACAACTCGTCCAAGTGGCGTATGTACGACGACGTACCGCTCGTCGTGCCCGAGGTAAATCCCGAAGACGTCAAATATAGCAAAGGCATTATCGCAAACCCCAACTGCTCAACTATACAAGCCGTCGTTGCACTGAAACCGCTGTACGACGCTTTCGGAATAAAGCGCGTTGTATACTCGACGTATCAAGCTGTATCGGGTGCGGGCGTGCAAGGTTATAACGACCTAAAAGACGGAATAAACGGCGTCGCACCCAAGAAATTTCCGCATCCCATTGCGTATAATATGCTTCCGCACATAGACGTTTTTATGGACGACGGATACACCAAAGAAGAGTGGAAAATGGTGGTTGAAACACGCAAAATTTTGCACGACAAAAATATGCGCGTAACTGCAACTACTGTACGAGTTCCGGTGTTCTACGGTCATTCTGAATCGATAAACGTCGAGTTCGTGCAAAACTGCACCAAAGACGATATCGTAAAAGTGCTTGAAAAAGCGGACGGAATAGTGGTGATGGACGACCCGAAAAACGCCGTATATCCCACCCCGCTTATTGCGGAAAATCACGACGAAGTTTTCGTCGGAAGAATAAGAAAAGACGATAGCGTAAATAGCGGTGCAAACCTATGGGTAGTTGCCGACAATATCCGCAAAGGCGCGGCAACCAACGCGGTGCAAATCGTCGAATTGTTGATAAAAAACGCGACGGAAAAATAGGAGGCGGAATGATTTTCAAAGGCGTTGCAACGGCACTTATCACACCTTTCAAAGATGGTAGAATTGACGTCGAGGCGTTTCAAAAGATACTCGACTATCAATACAAAGAGGGCGTCGACGCCGTAGTCGTGCTCGGCACGACGGGTGAGCCCGCCACTATGTCGCAAGAAGAAAAAGACCTCGTTATAACGCTTGCCGTAAAGCGTTTGAAGGGCAAAATTCCCGTAATCGTCGGCGCGGGTTCAAACTGTACCGAAAGCGCGATAAAAGCGTGTCAAAACGCCGAGAGGCTGGGCGCGGACGGACTTATCGTCGTCACGCCTTATTACAACAAATGCGCGCAAGACGGGCTCGTGGCGCACTACGGTGCGATTGCACAATCGACGAGTCTTCCTATAATCTGCTACAACGTGCCCTCTCGCACGGGCGTGAATATGCTTCCGCAAACTTTTGCAAAACTCACAAGCGAATACGACAATATAGTTGCCGTGAAAGAGGCAAGCGGGAATATGGAGCAAATAGAGCAATATCTGCGCCTCGTGAGGGGAAAAGCGCACGTTTATAGCGGTGACGACGCACTCACCGTTCCCATCGTGGCAATGGGCGGAAGCGGTGTTATAAGCGTTGCAAGCAACGTATTTCCCTCGTATTTTGCAAAAACGACGCACCTTGCGCTGAACGGAGATATCAAAGAAGCGTCCATAATGCAACTTGACGCACTCCCCTTAATATCCGCACTCTTTTGCGAGGTCAACCCGATCCCCGTAAAGAAGGCAATGCAATTGCGAGGATTTTGTAGCGGAGAATTACGCCTCCCCCTCACCGAGATGACCGCCACCAACGCAAAAAAACTGCAAGATATCATCGAACGCTTTCCATTGTAGGTTAGGCGTATAAGCGACCGATATATCGGATATCAAATGTCAAATGTTAGGTATTAGTAATTAGATATTAAACATTTAGTGTTTAGTATTTACCATTTGGTATTTGGTATTTTGTATCAGAATTAAGTATTAAGCATTATCGACAATTCGATTATCAACGAAATTGGCGATATCAAGCGATATAAAAAGCACCGCTCGAAAGCGGTGCTTTTTGATGAAAAATCGTTTGTTTTTAACGATTTTTTACGTTAAATTGCATTTTATTACGCTTTGGTCGGTGCTGCGAAACCGTCTCTCGTGCACCCCTCGAACGCGGCGGAATCAACGTCAAGCAAGCCGTTGGCGTCACTGAACGTGAAGCTCAAAAGATTGGTGCAATCACCGAACGCACGGTTGCCGATATACTTCAAAGACGAAGATACGACGACGGTAGAAAGGCTCGTGCATCCGTTGAAGACTTTTGCATCGATTGATTTGAGCAACGTGTTTTTGCTCAAATCGATGCTTTCGAGTCCCGTTCCTTCAAAGGCATTTGCGCCGATATAATCGAGTTTGGTGGCTCTGGTCAAATCGATGGATTTGAGCGAAGAGCAACCCGCAAACGCGCCGTTGCCGATATATTCGACGGATTCGCTGACGTAGACTACGGTCTTGAACTTGATGCCGTTTGCCGACGTGTAAACGTACGGAACGACCTCTGCACCCTCTTCACCCTCGACTGCCGAGACGTATTTGATTGCATTGTATCTATACACCGTGTCGGGCAAGAACACTTCCGTACCCGCGTTTACGGTGACGCCTTCTCCAATGCCGACGACCTTGTAAACGATGCGCTTCGTGCCTTCCGTTGCCTCGGTCACGTATTGTGCGCCAATGACGAGCACTCCGCTGTATTCAACGCCTTGCAAGTTGCCGACGCTGACGTACTTGATCGTGTCGTTTTCAGTCTCGACGGTGCTTATTACGTCAAAGTTGTAATCGTGAAGCACCGCAGTGTCGTCGTCCACTCTTTGAGCGGTATAAACGTGTTCGAGCGCGGTGCAACCTCTAAACGAGTTTGCGCCGATGTTGACGATATTTCTGCCAAGATAGACTGCTTTGAGCTTGGTATAGCCCTCGAATACGCCGTGTTCGGATTGGATATTTCCGATGTCCGTAACCGTGTAAACCACGCCGTTTTCAGTGTAAGTCGTGGGCAATACGATGGTTTCCATACTCTTGGTGGAAGCAATACAACCCGTTATTCTTGCGGTCCTTGCGGTGTAGTCGACCACTTCGTAAGTGAAGAGCGACGCGTCCGCTTCGAGCACTACGGAATAGGTTATGGTTTGAGTAAGTTCGTTTGCGGCGTCCGTGCGGTTGTACGTGATTTTGAGAGTGTGCAAGCCGAGCGTTGCCGTATTGATTTTGGACGTCTTGACACCGTCGACTTCCACCACCTCAAAGCCTTGCGCGGTTGCAAGCGGTTTTTGAGTGATAGAGCCGTCTTGACCTATCATATTGACGTTGAAGTTTCTAAAATAATTGACGGGCTCACCGTTGATGGGGATTGCCACCGCACCGACTTGCTCGATTGCGATGTATCTCGATTTCTTGACGTTGTAGTCCACGCTGAACACGTACGTGCCGATGCCGTGGAAGTCAACCGTGAATTTTGCCTCACCCGGTTTTTCGTCAATGGTGTTGAAGCCTTCTATGCTCTTGACGGGGATACGATGGATATTGCCCGCTACGTCTTTGTATACGAAGGTTACGGTTACACCGCTATTGGACGTATAGAACGTGGGCAAAGGCTCACCCTCGACGTCACCCTCGAAGCCCTCGAACCAGAAAGCGTCGTTTTGCGTCTTGCCGTTGGCGTCGATAACGGTGCCGTTTTGCGGATATTTGCCGATCTTGGTCTCGTAGAAACTGCTCGTTTCGGTTGAACCGATTGCGTCGACTATCGTCACGATAAACGCGTTGCCGTCGGCGGGCAAGTTGTGGCAACCTTTTTCACTGCCGTCGTAGGTGAACGTCAAGATATACTTGTTGACGCCATCTTCGTAGAGGTCGGGATAATTGTCGTTGGTGATGAGCGTTGCGGACACGGTGTTGGCGACGATATCCAAATCTTCGTATCTCACGACTTCGGTATTGCTGGTGATAACGAGTGCTTTTTCGATAATCGAGCCGTACACCGCCTTGATTGCGTCGACCACGCTTTGGTTGCTGACCGTGCGCAACACGACGTGAGACATTGCGTTGTCCGCAATCCACACTGCTTTGATATCTTCGGTGATGAATTTCGAGCGATATTGCTTGTAAAGTCTTATCCAACCGATAGTCGCGCTGTCGGTAACGTCGTCACCGTCTTTGTGTGCGTCGAGGAAGTTGATGACTTCTTCACGGAAGAAGAATCTTACCGTGTCGAGCAATCTGCCGTTGTCGTCCGCAAAAGCGTATTCCGCGATTTCGGGTGCGCCGACGAGCTTGTTTTGAGTGGTATCGACGTCGACTTTGTGCAATATCAAGCTGACCAAAGAGCTTGCGCCCGCAAAGGCGTAATTCTCTATTCTTTCAACGCCGTCACTGATTTGCACGGTTGCGATTTGGTTGGCAAACGTTGCAAACGCGCGCTCGTTGATGACTCTTACGTTTGAGGGCAACACGACGTTGGACTCAACGCCCACACTGCCCGAATAGTAAATGGTGAGCATACCGTTGACCACGGAAAAACCGTCCTTGGTGAAGTTGTCTTCCGTCTTTATCCACTCGGTCATACTGAAAGCGTCCTTGCCGATGGACAAAATCTCTTGCGGATATTCTATGGTGATGGTTGCAATATTCTTGCAATCTTTGAATGCGTTTGCGGCAATGTGATTGACGTAAATGCTACCCGTGTTGTTGGTGGGGATAATCGCGCTCGTTGCCGTAGTATCGAGAAAACGATAATATACTCTGCCGATTATGATTGCCTTGTAGTCCGTGCGACCGTCGTTGGCATAAACGTTGCTTGACGAAGACAAAAGCTTTGCACAACCGTCAAACGCGGTTTCTCCGATATATGCAAGTTGCGAATTTTCGGACACGATAAACGTATCGAGATCCGTGCAACTCGCAAACGCGCCGTTGTTTATTCTCTTTACGCCGTCACCGAGCGTTACGCTCTTGATTTCGGTATGATTTGCAAAAGCACCGTCCGCGATCGTCTCGACTTGCGTCAAGGACGTAAGGTCGATTGAAGAAACCGCTTCACCGTTTGCGTCCACGCCCGTGCCGACGTATTTGTAAAGAACGTCGTTGACGATGAAATAATCGGTGTCGTGCTTCTCTTTATACTCGTTTTCAAAACGAGATCTGTAAAATACGTTTTTACCGAGTTCCGTAATAGCGGAATTTTGCGGGAATTCAACCTCGGAAAGCGCGGGGCAATGCGCAAACGCTTGCTCCCCTATCGTGGTGAGGTTGCTTGCCTTTGACATATCGATTTTGAGCAAGGCTTTGAGGTTCATACAAGACCTTGCGGAAATCTCGGTTATAGGACATTCCTTACCGCCGACGATGAGAGTTGCGGGGATAATAAGCTCGCTTACGGACTCGTCAGCAATCTTGTCGATGCGTATGCTTCCGTCGGACTTAATCGTGAGGCAATCCTTGAAAACGACGTCAGTGTAATAACCGCTCAATCTTTCAAGGCGCGCTCTGTCGCTTTCACCCTCGATTTCTTTGAAAGTCCACTTGATATAGCCGATATCGTCGATTTTGCCCGTTTCGTCGGACTCGACTTTGTCGACCTTTGCGGGCTCGGTGCATTGATAATCTCTATAAATACCGCTGTACGCGACGTAGTTTTCACTGCCCTTGACAAGCTTTGAGGTCAAGTCCGCAAAAGTGAAATATCTCGTGTTTGCTTTGGCTTGTTCGTCCGTAGCGGACTCGAACACCACTACTTTGACGATGTATTTGGAATAATCGACGCCGTACGCCAAGTCTCCGATGACGATTCTGTTGATAGCGTGATTTTCAAGGCCGAATCTCGACGTTGCGTTGACGAGCGTATAACCCGCGGGAACGTCTTCGTCCGATTGGATATTCAAAGAGCTGGTGACGCCTTGTTGATATACACCGCCCATAGTGTAGAGCGTGAAAGTGTAAGAACGCTCCGTCCAACGAGCAACGAGAGTGACGTCCGTGCTGCCTACGCTTTGTGAGAAAGACCAAAGCGTGTCGCCTTCGCTATACTTGCCGTTGCCGTCGACGTCTTGATACCACCCCGCAAAATAGTAGCCGTTGAAGACGTTGAATTTGTCAACTACGGGCGCTTGGATTTTGCCCGTACCACGCACAACGCTTTGAGTTGCGAGTTTTGCGCCCTCGGCGGATTCAAGGACGGGATCGCTCTTGCCGTATTGCACCGTTGCGTCGGAAGGTCTATTGAGAAGAAGAGTTGCTTTGATGACGTTGTCCGTCCAGTTGGCTCTGAACGAGATATCAGAATTGACGGTAAATCCGCCGTTCGCAAAGCCCGACGTTGCGGAAAGCGTACCGCCCGAGTAAGTCACCGAGGACAACGCTTTGCCGTCGCATACCATTCTAAACGCGTCGGTGAAATCGTCCCAGCTTGCGAACGTGACGCCCTTGTCGACTTTGACCGTGCCTTTTCCGCCCTTGAAAGTGCCGAAGTACGCCGTCGCTTTGTCGTTGTTGAGATCGAAAGTGAGAGTGACTTGCTCCGTCTCTTTGTAGCGGTCTTTCAAGTGGAGAGCAAAAGAGCCTTCCGCCTTACCGCCGTTTGAGAGAGTGACGGACACGAAAACCATATAATGACCTTTGCGCCACACGATGGGTGAGCCGAGGTCATTCAAAACGTCTTGATTGGTGGAATTATCGACGACTTTGGTCACCATAGCGTCCGACAAATTTCCGCCGTTGACGACGGTCGTTGACGAGTTGTCGGTATAAACGATGCTATACTCGACGTCGCTGGTGTCGAACTCGTCAGCGTAAATACTGCTGAAAATCGAAGACACGGCTTTTGGCATACTGAATTTGAGGTATGTACTGACGTTGCCTTCGTTCTTGTTGTCGTTGACGTCGCCCGCGCCGATTTCATCGGGCAATTTGTCGATTTGACCGTTGTTACACGCAACGAGCGAAAGCGTCAACAAGACGCAGAGAACCAAAATCAGAAATAAAGTTGCTTTCTTTCTCATACACTTTCCGCCTTATACGTACGCGCGTAAACGCGCATCGTAAATATAAGAATACAAATATAATACTACAATATCCTCATAAAATTGTCAACACCAAATGCGAAAGGGGCGCAAAAGCGCGTAAAAAAACCGCATAGAATGCGGTTTTTTGCTTGAAAAATTTCTTGATTATTTTTGTTGTTTATACATTTCTTCTATCGCAAGGACGTATTTCGTGGACGATTTGCGCTCGGCAAACATAAATCTGTAAACGTGCTTGTCGTCGTACATATCGAGTGCCGTACCCGGCAAATTCGCCACCGTGTCCGTGCGGTTTATCGGGAAAACTATATCCTTGAACTCGTCCTCGACGAGCTCCGTGCCTTGCTCGTCGTCGACCGCGTAGGTCATACTGTTTACGCCGTATTTGGACTTCACACCCTTCGGTCTCGTCTGCCAATCGGTGTGGAAGCGCAAGCTTTGCTTGTCAAGCGTCATTACACCGCTCGCAACAAATCTGTAACCGTTGTTTTTTTCGTTTTCGACGAACAAATTGACATTGTCGGATATGCAAAAATCGTCGTTTTTAACCTCTTGGGCAACCAAGCCTCTTTGCACCGCGTACCATAAATCTATCCGCTTCAAACTTACGCTGTCACCGACGGGTTCGAGCCGTCCGTCGTAGGTGTAAACGACGTCGTTTCCGCAATTTTGGCAAGTGAGGTGAGAGTCCTTTGACGTCATCGTAAACTCGCTATGGCACTTGGGACAATAATACAAAAGTCTTTCAAGTCCCTCGGCGTAATGTCTGCCCTTGAACTTGACGCCGTTGTCCACTTGCCACTTATGCTCGTTGTGTGCAAGCGCGTCCGTGATTTTTTGCAAAATCTCCTCTTTGGACAGCGTTTTGACGTCGTCCTTGGTGAAAAGCATATTGCAATCGGTGAGCACTTTGCCTCTGCGTATCATACGCAAATTGTACGCCCACTTGGGTCTTGCAAGCGACGCTCCGCGCATTTTGATGACTCCGACGGGATATCCGAGCCACTGCACGAGTCTTGCGATAGACGGCAAAATCGCACCCGTTACGCCGTCCGCCGACACCTTGCCCTCGGGACAAATAAGCACGCTTATGCCCGCGTCGAGATACTTCTTTATGCTCTTGATGCACTGATAGTCCGCAAAATATTGCTTTTTGGTTATCGCGTGATAACTGCCCAAAAGCTTTGCGAATATCGGCATAGAATACATCATATTCTCCGCCACAACGAAGTTGAGGGGCGCACCTTGCATTGCCGACGAGAAGTGGATAAAATCGTACGCAGACAAGTGGTTGCAAATAACGAGCATCGCGCCGTTTTTCTTTTGCGCCTTAAACTCTTTGGACTGCGTGCATTTGCCGTGCAAGAACGGTCTTATAAAACCGCACAAACCCAAAAAGAAACGACAGTACGCTTTGGAAAAAGGTACGTCGTTTTTGTTGATATTCTTTTTGGAAGTCGAGTTTTTATCCATACGTTTTTTATACCAAATACGGCGCGCAATGTCAAGGCATACACGCTATAAGCGCGTATTTTTTCGCTTATTCGAGCAAAAATTCGGCAACTTGCGCGGTCAGCTTTTCGCTGATTGTAAAATCCATTGCTTTTATAAATTTTTCTTCTATTTGCTCGTGCGTCTTTTTGGCAAGATTGAGTTTGTCCACCGCAAACGCCGTCTGCAACACCCTATCGTTTTCCTCGTCCTTTATATCCTCTTCAAATCCGCCTTTTTGAAACGTGCCGAGATTGACTCTCTCGCTCACGTCCCCCTTGAAATGCCCTACGTCCGACACTACCGCCACACCGCCTCGAAGCACACCTTCGTACTTGGTCGGATCGAGCGGATTTTGCAAAAGAGTGCAACCTTTCAAGAGTTTTGACAATTCGTCGAAAAAGACGCCCGTTGCGTATTCGCACCCGTCTACGAGATAAATTCGAGCGTTCCGCAAGTGGTCGAAATAGGTGCTTTCACCGCTCGGACATATAGCGTGCGAAAACAGTTTTCTATCACCTTTCGCATCGCATTTTTCACGGCGCAAAACGTCCGCGATTTTATACGCGTAGGCGCGGACTCCGCCCTCGTCGACGGTTTGCTTTTCAAGTTGCATTTTGTTGCTAAAATGACACAAAGCGGACTTTAAGTGTTGATATACGCGCATAAAACATTGTTTTTTGCAATTCATAAGCTTTTCGACGTCTTCGCGCACGCCTTTCAACTTGTACGGTTTGAGGCTTTGCGCAAGGTCGAAAATTTTATCTTTCACGACTGGTATATCCACTCCGCTTGCGTGGGGCGCAGTGGCGTCTACTACCGCTCTATTGGTGTCCTTTATATACACTCCGTCTAGGCTGTTCGTGTCTCCCGAACAATACCAAAGTTCTATATCGTGTCCCGCTTTTTTGGCGTATTCCGCAATCCTTTTCATAAGCGTGGACTTGCCCGTCCCCGGTCCGCCTTTGAGAAGCGCGACTCTGTCTTTGCCCTTCAATTCCGCGTCGTAGTCGTTCCAAAATCCGTAACCGCTGTTGTTACCCAAAAAGTATCTTTCCATCTTTCACCTCTTTGCATACTATGTGTGCCGATATTTCTTTGGTGAATTAACTCATTTTCAAAAGATTGCATAACATACCGTATGGAAAAGAAAAACGTAATTGTGCATCAAACCGACGAGCGTACGTTCTATCTTGCGTCTATGCTGAAAGGGACGTCTTTCGAGCGTCCGACGCACGTTTTTGCGCCAAACGTGCTGATTGAGGCAAAGACGCTTACGGCGGTTGAAGACGGCGCGAACGTGTTTTGCGGAAGGTGTCTCAACGAGGCGGTGGAACTTGCAAACAGTCGCGATATCAATCTATATAAATACAACGACAGCGAGGTTTTTCAAGCGATAAACTCACGCCTCACGGCGGAAGGCTCATTGCAAATAATGATAGAGCACTCGCAAAAATCCATTGCGGATTGCTACGCGTTCGTTATGGGCTTCGGGCGTACGGGCGCGGCGGTTGCCAAAATTCTTGCCAAGCTCGACGTACCTTTCGATATCGCAACGACGTCGTCGGCGCGCCCCGCGCACGCCTTTGCAAAGCGCATTCTGCCTATGAAAAACTTTGATTTTGCGCCGTACGATATCGTGATAAACACCGTCCCGTCCCCTATCGTCAGCGATAAGGAACTTATGAGTATGCAATCTTCTTGCGTGTATATCGACCTTGCCTCACAGTGCGCAATCAATCTCGAATACGCCAAATATCTCGGCATAGACGCCGATATATATCCCGCTTTGCCCGCAAAAACGTGTCCGTACAGCGCGGCAAAAGCTATGTACGACTTCATTTCGGAGGTGAAAAAATGACCAAAATTTGTCTTTGTATAACGGGTTCGTTTTGCACTTTTGCCAACGTCCTCAAAGTGGTGAACGAGCTGATAGACAACGGCTACGACCTTACGCCCGTGTTCAGTTACAACGTATCTACGCTCGATACGCGCTTTTTCAAGCAATCGGACTTTGAGAATATAATCGTCAGAAAAACGGGCAAATATCCCGTAAAAAGCATTGTAGATGCGGAAGCGTTGACCAAATCGGGCATAGAGCTCACGCTCGTTGCGCCTTGCACGGGCAATACGCTTGCAAAGATTGCGCACGGCATAACCGATACGCCAGTAACGATGGCGGTAAAAGCCACCTTGCGCACCAATAAGCCCGTGGTTTTGTCCGTGTCCTCAAACGACGCACTCGGCGCAAACGCAAAGAATATCGGCACGCTTCTCAACACCAAAAATATCTACCTCGTGCCGTTCGGGCAAGACTCCCCCGACAAAAAACCGCACTCGCTTATTGCGGACACTTCCCTCGTCCTCCCCACGGTGCAAAAAGCCTTGCAAGGCGTGCAACTCCAACCGATTATATTGTAAAAAAATAAAAGAGTATAAAAAAAGCACTCTAACGAGTGCTTTTTTTATTAAGTATTATTGCTTAATTATTTTGCATCTTTAACGCCTTGCTCTGTGCCATAGAAGACGATTTTGCCTTGTCTTTCAACAACAACTTTAACGCCACCGAATGATACGGTAGGAACGTTCTTTTCAAAATCTTTTGCATCGTCGGTGTTCGCGAACTTGATAATGGTGACCATATCAGTACCTTTCATTCCGCTTACGCCCCATTCTGCGCCGTCTTCTTTTGCTTCATCTGCCGTCATAGAAGTGCAGGTGTAGCCAGCTTTTTCAAGTTTCTTTTCATAGCTTTCTGCGTTGCAAGCAACGAGGCAGATGCCGAGGATTGCTACGAGTGCGATAACTGCTACGATAGCCATAACTTTTTTGTTCATAGTTCAGTATCCTCCATTGGATAGATTTTATTTGTGGTTACATTATATTAAAAAAGTATTAAAATGTCAACAATTATAATTAACAATACAGTTGTATCGTTTTATCGGACATTTTTTACGATTTTACGGCTTTTTGATTGCAAAATTTGTGATTTTCGGCACTTTTCAACCTAAAAAACGACAAATCGTCAAGCATTTGCGCGCGTCGTGCGCCGACGCTCAACCCTCGTTCGGCATATTTTGGAGCAATTCGGCACTGTCCGCGCTTTGCGGAAAAGGTGCAAGCCTTTCATTGACGTATTCGGGGACGCCGTCTTCGAGGCGTTTTTCATACTTCCACGCTTTGATTTGGCGGATATACAATATCAATCCTATTATCGTCGTAAGCGTTTCGGCTACGGGGAACGCAATCCACGTATAATCGAGACCTATAAACGAAAATGCGTAGAAAAGGGGCATAAGTCCAACCACTTGGCGTATAAGAGACAATACTATGCTCGGAGTGGACTTGCCTATGGCTTGGAAAAACATAGGTATCATCAGTGAGAACACTACGGGAATAAAGCTTGCGCCGATAATTCTAAACGCCGTCTGACCTATGGACAACACCTTTTCGTCCTTTGAGAACAAGCCTATAAACGTCCTCGGGAAGAACTCGAAGCAAATTATACCCACTATCATAAACACCGCCGTGATGAGCATTGCGTCGTTCATAACGCGTTTGGCGCGGTCGTAGTTGCGCTGGGCGTAGTTGTAGCTTATGACGGGCACTATGCACGTTTGCAAGCCGAACATAGGGATAAAGAAGAACGTTTGCAGTTTGTAATACAAACCGAGCACCGTCACCGCCTCGTCGCAGAATTTTGTAAGCACCGCGTTGAGCACGAGGATATACACGACGTACATCATTTGCATAACTATGGACGGCAACGCAAGCTTGTAAATGCGCTTCGTGCAGTCCCACCCTATCGACGGCTTGGGAAATTTGCGACTTCCTTTTATTCCGACGATTATTGCGGATACGAATTGACCTACCACCGTCGCGATTGCCGCACCCAAAACGCCCATAGGCGCAAGTTTGCCTATACCGAAGATAAATATCCAGTCAAGCAAGATATTGGTGAGCGCGCCCGAAAGTTGCGCAATCATAGGTACGACCATATTGCCGTGAGATTGGTGCACTTTGGACCAAATTCCTTCCAAAAACGTACCGAGCGAGCCTATGCACACCACCATACCGTATTGATAGGCGTATTCGATTGCTTCGGGAGCGTTTGCCATTGCGCGTATGTACGGCTTCATAGTAAGCGCGCTTATGCTTGCAAATACCGCCCACATAAGCACTGCAAGCACAGTGCCAGTGCCCGCCGTGTCTTTGGCTTTTTGGAATTCTCCGCGTGCGTATAGGCGCGACATATACGTGTTGACGCCCACGCCAGTGCCCACCGCAAGCGCGGTTATAATCAGTTGCAACGGATATATGACGGAAAGAGCAGTCAATCCGTGTCCCGAATACTGCCCGACGAAAAGGCTATCCACGATGTTGTACATCGACATAACGAGTTGCGACAACATCACGGGTGGCGATATTTTAAGCAAAATTTTCCAAACTTTTTCCGTTCCAAAAAACTCTGCTTCGTTTTCGATTTTCGTATGCTTTTTGAACATAATTTTTGCTATCCGTCCGCCGTTTCTTATACGGCATTAGGATTATACGCCAACGGCGATACAAAAGCAATCAAAAACACAAAAAATAGGCGTGTTAAAACGCCTATAATACGTTGCGGATAGTATTATTTTTCAAGTGCGACAAGGTCGGCACGCTCGTATTTGTTACTCCCCGCAATACTCTTTTTGTACTTCCAACACGCAATCGCGTCGTTCAAACTCTTGCCCTCGTTATCCTCGAAGAAGTCTCTTATATACGTGTTGTACTCAAATTGACTTCCTATCTCTGTCTTGCAAGTCTTTTTCTCTTGCAAGATCCGCCCGTACGCCTCGACTGCGTCTCCGTACGTCTTGCCCGCATTGCTTTTTAGCCATTTTTGAAACGGCACGTTGAAAGAAAATCCCTTGCCGATTTTGCTCTCGAAAAACGCCCTATGCTTTTCGGAAAACGTAATTCCGCTTTCGATAATCGTATTCTTGTCAATATTGCCGACGATTCTCGTCTTTTGTGGTTTATTTACCCGCGCAAGCACGTCTCCCGTTTTTAGATAATATGCGATTCTCTCCGTCAATTCAGGTTTGCTTCCCGCAGTCGGCAAATTATTCTCCTTGCAAAACTCCACGAGCTCTTCTTTGAGATAGTAATACTCTCTAAACGTCTTTTCATCGAGATTTTTGTTCAGTTCAGGTTTTTCGTTCATATTCTTGCGCTCTCGTCGTCAAATAATCGGCTTGATTTCGTTATAGCCGACATCATTTCCCCAAAATCTCATATAGTTTACTCCATCGTCCACGTTTAGTCAACGACAAACGTACCGTTCCGCCAAGGATTCTTATATTGACAGCAAACACAACTCCGTTGTAAAATAATCGTATAAGCAAGGATAAAAAATATGATTGACAAATTGAAAAAAGTGCTAAATAGCAAAACTTTGTGCGAAATTTACACCAACGAGTACGATACGGACAAATTTATCGTAGGATACGTTGCGGGATTGGACGATGAATTTTGTCTGATACCGAACTTTGATTATTACGGACGTTACGACGGCGTAATATGTTTGGCAACCGACGATATTTATAGAATACAAACCAATACGCGCTATTTGAAAGCAATTGAAAAACTTATTAAAGACACAAGCATCGCAGAGCGGAGCTTCCCTACGGGAAACGTATTAAATTCCGTAATCGATTGTTTGAAAGAAGCAAAGCAAGTATGCCAAATCGAGTTGCTGGATAGCGACGTCGTCAACGTATCGGGTATAATCGAGGCTTTCGATCGTCAAAACGGGATAATAAAGCTCGACTGCGTTGACGATTACGGCACTTTCGATGGTGAATGTACGATTGACGTACAAGCAATCAACTTGATATCGTATAATTCAAGCGATACGGAAAGAATAGAGCTTTTGATGAAATAAAACGGAGACAAACTATGGATATTAAAGAAAAATTGATTGCAAATTATCCGCTAACCGACAAGGTTAACTGCGATTTGGATTGCTACATTTTGGATAAAAAGAGATATTTGATTTTTTGGGACGAAACTGTTGTCAAAAATTCAATAAATCAAATATTGGAACAAATTGACGACAAAACGAAATCAAACGAATTTTCACAATGGAAAACCTTGATCGTCGTTGGCAAAACGACGGACGCGTTCGAGAAAGACGAATTGTTCTACTTTGACAACGTCAGCACTTTCGTCGTGTTTTATCTCGTTGACGAGACCAAAAACAAAATCTATATGAACGACTCTTGGATTTTCACGTTGGGGCTCAATTACGGCAAATTCGTCAGAAAAATAAATAAAATATTGACTGAATAATTGAGTCGTTATGAGTTAATTCGTAAAAGCGCAAGAGATAATCTCTTGCGCTTTTACGTACAAAATATAGAGGTAAAAAAAACTGATTACAACCAATCAGCAACGGCCATTTTATTCTTTTCTTCAACATCACTTGCCTTTGCAAGTCCGATTTTTTCGCACCATTCTCTATGCATCAAATCAAAAACTTCTTGCGACATCTCCGCTGTCGATTCAACTTGTATAAGCAAACCCTTACTCGTATAAATCTCTTCTATGGGTGCGCAATTAACCTTTATTTTGTCTTGCAATTCGTGTTCTTCCGCAAAAATTGCGAAATCATCCCATAAAAATACACCAAATATTTCACAAAGTGCTTCCCCGTTGAATCTATCATACAAATATCGTTTCAAACGCCAACTATCATCAAACATATCCGTATTTGATACGATAAAGTCACACAAATGCTCGCGAAAATCATACGAATCAACAATTTGAGCATCTTCTATTTCACTTTTGATTTCATCTACACTTTCATACCATAGTCCCAAAGCCCCCGGATCTGAAACGCCTTTTTTGCTCAAATCAATATCAATTGGAACAAACATCCAAAAAGAAGATGCTATCTTGTCGTCATCGATATGTCTTATACTGCCAAAGACAAACTCTTTTAGCTCATCAGAAGAACACGTTTCATTTGGATCCCTATGAACACGTTTGGGTTTTTCCGTTATTTCGACTGTTTCTATCGTCACCGTCTCCGCGCAATTGCTCAATTCTTCAATACCTACGCCCAAAAATTCGGCAAGTGCTTTTACGATTTCAAGACTTTGCGGTTCACGATTTCCGCTTTCCCACGCGCTGATACTTTTGTTATTATATTCTGTATCGATACCTTTTTCTTTTAGAAAAGCGTTGAATTTTTGTGCAAATTTGTCTTGTGTAAGATGATTTTTGTCTCGATACTCATAGATATAGTTTCCGTTAAAAGATTTACTCATTATTATTTCCTCCTATGCCGTTTATGGTCATACGTTTATTTTTTATTTTTCTCTAACATATATTATAAGAAGAAATAACACTATAGAAAAGAACATTTTGTACTCCTTCTGCAATATGCTGATGATTATTGTTAACTGTCCAATCGATTGTTTCGTTTTACACCAAGATTATATACGGCAAAAAAAACAAAAGTCAATATTTTGCCCTCAAATATAATCTACTGTAAAAATGAACTTTTTTTCTCTGAAAAATCTCTTTTGCGTAGATTTTTCACACTGTATTTTTGCAGTTCACTAGACTACCGCAATTAATAGATTTTTTGATTAAATAACGCTATATTTTGAAAAAACACACTCGTTCGAGTGTGTTTTTTCGTTTGTTGTTTTGCCGTCAATTGCTACTTTGAGCCGTTTGAGACGTTGAAGGTGTGGATTGACGTTCGCTTTCGTGCTTCAAATCAACGGTCGAGCTTCCTTGCCTATCGTAAAGGATAAACAACAGCTTTTCTATAATAGCGTCGGCAATTCTGCCGTTGTCGTCAATATCGTCGGTTTTGGGATCGTATCCGATCTCGTCCGTAAGCAAAGAAATAATATAGCGTATTTCATTTTCGCTTATCTTTTTCAGATACTCCAAGTCGACCGCACTTTTGCCGGCCTTGCGCAACACTTGGTTTATATAATCAAAATCGTTATCGGATAAATAGACGACGTTTATCGTTTTATCGTCAGTCTCGTTTTGTTTTTTGCGTTTTGCTCTTTCAAATCTCGGTATCATAAGCTCGTCATACTTCGGACTATACAAAAGCAAAACGTATTTGCCTTCGTATTTTTCCATTTCGCTCAAATAAGCGTTTTTCTCATCATAACTCGTTATTGCCGAAGCCACGAAAGACGCCAGCAATCCGTCCCGTGCCCCGTAATAAGTGTGATTTCTCTTGTAATTCTTACGGCGCGTACCCTTCTTAACTATGGTTTTGCCGTCATAATCAAACTTAAAATACACTCTCGTGCTTCCGTCGGAATTGAACGAATCACCGTCAAACCAACACTCTCCGTCCACAAAAACCGCGTCTTCAAGCCATTGATTGATTTCCTTTCGACGTTTATAATAGAGGTAATACCCGTATGCAGAAAATCCGATACCGCACAGTCCCACGATTATTAAGCCGACCGCTGCTACTATTAACTCGTCATTGCTACTATCGTCTCCGTCGTCAACGACTTCTAAGATTCCCATCTCGATCAGCGTCGATTCTTCCATAGCGATGTATGCAACACCCATTGCGACTAGCGATGCACACAGTATCAATAGCACGGTGAGCAACACAAGCATAAATATGCTTCTATTCTTCCCGTATTTGAACGTAGCGGCAACGTCTTTATATTTAGGTTTGTAATTGATTTCCGTTTCCATAATCATTGCAACATAATGTTTTATCTATTGAATTATAACATTTAACGTATTAGTTTGCAAGACGCCATCAAATATTAAATTAGCCAATCAAAACGCCCATCGAGATAATATATGATAATAAAGAACTATAAAGATATTAAACTATTAATTATAAATTATCAATACATATTTGGCCAAATCAAATCTAATCAAAAAAATGCCTTTTGTATGCCTTCGCTTTTGGTCGAGTGTTCCTCTTTGCCAAATGCCTTTTATATCAAATGCCCGTTCCTATTTAGGGCGCACATTAAGTTTAATCATCAAAAATTACATATCGTTGTGCTTAATGCGTAAAGTCATTTTGCAATTATATTGGCTGGACACGGCTATAAGCTGACCGTGACTATATTGAGAGATGTTATATAAAAGAAAAAACACACTCGATTGAGTGTGTTTTTCTTTTGGAAACCGGCATCTACATATCCTCCCAGGCCGTGTCCTCGTCACACTTCGTCCTTTTCGCTCGTCAAACAAAAATAACAAAAAATATTAAACTACCAATTATCAATACATATTTGGCCNNTGTTCGGTATGAGAACAGGTGGGACCTCAGCGTCATTGACACCGGTAATGGATGAAGGTCGTTGCACTTTCGTGCTTCGTACATTCACAACTGCATAACATTGAGAGTATTTGCTGATTAAATTAGGATTAGGCAAATCTTGTATTTTTTTGATTGAAGCCCTCGACCTATTAGTATC
>DLLD01000005.1:284-67990 GCA_002476605.1 Christensenella sp. UBA7571 | reverse complement strand
AACAATTGCTCAAAAGGTCAATGATACGCATAGTTTCTATCAGACCTTCGCAATTTGCCGTGCACTTCACTGCTTTGCTCGTCACATTATATGCGCACGGGTGCGTGCACATACGACTTGTTTATACACGAATTATAAATCTTTTATGCAATCGTGTCAACACCAAAATAAATTTTTCTTTATATTTCGCTATATTTTGCTGTCAAAATTGCCGATTTATTTACATCAATTGTATGATTTTGATACACAATTGCGTTTTTGTCGATTTTCCTATTTTGCATATTTATGCAATATTATGCATTAATATTCGGTTTTTACCGATTTTATGCGCTTTATACTACTTAATATACATTTTATATTACATCGCACGCGCTTGCGCGCCCTTATGCGCTCTCACGCGATACGCACGCACACGAGAATAAAAATTTTTTAATAAAAGTGTGCCTTTTAGGCTACTTTTATTAAAAAGTGATATTTTTGGCTCGCGCCAAAAGTGATATTGCGACGATGTCGCAGTGATATTGTTGCTACGCAACAGTGATATTCGCACGTTGTGCGAGTTGTGGAATACTCTATTTATCAAGCATTGTCTTTCGTTGTTTTACAAGATGCAATAAGCATTCTTCTCAACGCGCCACAATCTCTCATCAGTTCTTTGCATTTGCTTTCTTGCAAATAACCCGTTTCATATAACAATTCAAGCCAATACTCTGTCTCGAAACATTCTTTCAGCGCGATTTCAAGTTTTGATACAAAATCCGCTCTTCCTTGCGCATAACTTGCTTCGTGAATATTTGCACCTATGCTTGTACCGGATCTCAACAATTGTCCGGTAAGGACGACGTCTCTATGTTCTTTTCTTATATCTTTGACCGTGAAAACAATTTTCTTCGCAAATTGTTTTGCATTGTCACGCATTTGACTGTCACTCATATATCCCTCAATTCAAATATTCCTCAACTCGCGTAGCGAATATCACTGCACCGTAGGTGCAATATCACTGCTCGTAGAGCAATATCACTTGCCATAGGCAAATATCACTTGCAAATTGGCACGTTTACGTCAATTTGCAACGAACGATAGGCCGAGTTTGCAATATCCGCCGAGGCGGGAGTCGTTGCAATCGAAGTCACTGCCTTCAAGCCAAATGCAAACGTAGCAGTACATTATGTCACCCACGGCAAGTTCGGTATCGCGTTGGAAAACGTATTGGTCTGAAGCAAACGGAGTCGTGGCAAAATAGCCCGCTTCCACTGCTTTTGCTTTGTCTTCGGCGGTTGCCAAAGTCTCGTTTTCATACCTTGCGAGGCTGAAATCGGGTTTGTCTGAACCGACGGGATACGCGACGTATTCGAGATACCCTTCTTCCGCGGTGCGCTGTGCGTTTATCGCAGTCGAGGCAAGGCGCGGGTTGTTGCTGAGTGATGCGTATATGTCGATATCGGCAACGGGATTGCTCTTGTAGGACTCACCCCACATAACGCGCACTGCGTCTTGAAGATTGTATTTGTCAAATTCAAGGCTCATTGCGTATTGAACGTATGCGGGTTCTGTGCCCGTGTTTTTGAGCATAAAGGAGAAACAAATATATTTTTCTCCGTGCATAATGCCCGTTTGGATATCTTCTGCCGTGAGCATTTGCGCCACGTCTTGGACGGTGGCAATCTGCTCGCGATCGTAAATCTTGTTGTAGCTCAAATCCCACATCTGTTTTGGACCACCGACGTTGAGATACGGAGTCCAATACTCGTTGTCAACGGACAACGATATGGATTTTTCCTTATTGTTGGAGCTTGCGGTAATGCGCACGCTGTTCTCCTCGATAAAGAGCAACATAACGTACACCACCGACGTCACGATAAGCGAAAACACCAGCAAGATAAGCATCGCGCGTTTGAGTTTGCGACGCGTCTCTTCCCTCTTGACCTTTTTTGACGCAACGATAGAGTCTTCCCATTCTTTTTTAAGACGGGATTGTTCCTTTTGGGCGTCTTTGGCGGACTTTTTGTCGCCTTTGCCCTTTTTGGCAGACTTTTGAGGCTCGGACTCGACTTGCTCGGTCGGTTCAACGATATCCTCGCTATCTTGCGGATTGGTGTTTTGAGTTTGCTCTTCGCTCATTTGTCCTATTGCGCCGCGGGCGCGGTGATATTACACTTCGTGTAGTGATATTCTCGCTTTGCGAGAGTGATATTTTTGGCTTGCGCCAAAAGTGATATTCGCACTGCGTGCGAGTTGTGGATTATTCCGAGCAAAAGTCGTCGCTGGGGCAAAGACAACTCACAAGTTCATTGTCTACTGCCACGCTAGCCTTATTGCTCTACTACCGCGCAACCGATACACGCCTATCAATTCGTACAAGGATAAAAACTCCTGCCACAGTTTCGCTATATCGCTTGCTTGGTGTGCACTTTCCGTGCGGTTTTTTTGCGGATTATCCGCAATTATTAATTATTAATTCTTAATTATTAATTAGAACTTATGGTACGTTCCGTCACCCGCAAAGTAACCGAAAGGTACCCATTTGCCTATCGTATCGTCAAAGTAGCCGTTGTCCACGATTTCGCCGTTTTGGTCGGTGTACGTATAATCGATCCACCTACCTTCTTCGTCAAAATATCCGTCGTAGACGTTGCCGTCTTTGTCGACCCATTGCGCGTTTTCGTTGTAGTGTCCTTCGTTGCTGACGTCAAACTGCTCGTATTCCACCCAGTTGCCGTCCACGTCGAAGTATCCGTTGAAGACGTTTCCGTCCTCGTCCACCCACTGACCGTTGTCGTTGTATTTGCCGACGAGATCGGGTTCGTCCTCGCTCTTGCCTTGTATGTGCATCGTCACGCCGAAGCCTTTCATACCCGTGCCCATACCGAGTCCGCCAAACAAGCCGTCGTTCTTGTATTCGTCAAACAACTTTTTCTCGCCCTCGAAATCCGCTTTGATTTTCTTGGGTTTCTTGGGAGTGGCAAAACCGCTCGGAGTCTCCGGTCTTACGGGCGCGGCAACGCTGTTCTCTTGTTCGTCGACGATGGTTTCTTTCTTTTCCGCCTTTTCTTTCTTGGGCTTTTGTTCGACTTTCTCGACTTCCTCGAACTTGCGATCTACGCCGAGTTCGCTCTTCTTTTGCGACGCAAACGACAATGCAAGCGCACTTTGCACGTCACCTTCGTATCTCATACGCGACATCTCGGTGATGAGCTTCTTGTCTTGCTCGCTCGTATCGTCGGGCTTTTGATTGATAAGGCGTGCTTGCGCTTCCAATCTCTCTTCCGCCGCCTTCTTGGCGTTGAGCTTTTGTTGTTCCAGCCTTATTTGATAAGGAGATTTTGCAAGTTCGGGTCTCGGTGCGCTCGGCATAACCTTGCTTCCGTCCTCCGCTTGCGCTTTCTCTATTGCCGCTTGGCGGAGCGCGTCGAGTTCCGCATCTTCCGCTTTCTTCTTTGCGTCAAGGTCCTTTTGCAGTTTTTTGAGATACGCTTCCTTTTCCTTGCCCGCGGGTGCTTTCACTCCCAAAAACTCGTTAGTGACCCAGCGAGAGAGTTTTGACACCGCTCTGCCCGTCATAAGCTTGACGCCCTCGCGCTTGTATCTTGCGTATTGAGCGGGAGAGTCCACGCCTTCCATAATAAAGCCGATTTTGTTTGCTTTGCAGAAATTCACGAGCATAGCAAGCACTTTCTTCTTATTGGGCGTAGCGTCAAAGTATTGCGACTCGCATCTCAAATAATCGAAATTGAATTCACCGAATACGTCGAGCGAATTGTAATCTTCACCGTACGCCGACGCGCAAATCTTGTATCCCGCCTTGCGCAAACGGTTGTAACGCGCTCTGCCCTTTTCGTCCAAAGACACGAGCGAACTCACGAAAAACGAGATTATCAAATTGTTCTTTTTGTAGCCGTAGTCTTTGAGCAAGGTCAAAAGAATGTCAAAATCTTTGTCGTTGTCCAAAAAACGCGTGGACACCGCAAGACAGTACGTGACGTCGGGAATAAGGAAATTTTCGCGCATAACGAGATCGTAATTGCGCAGTTCTTCAAAAGCGATAACGTTGAGTTCGTTTATGCGGACGGAACTTTCGGCAATATAGAAATAGTTGCACACGCTCATTCTGCCGAGATAGCGGTCGTTCATAATTTGGAACGCGTCGACGAAAACCACCTTCTTATTCTTGGTAGAAGAATCCGCGACTCCCCTAAAAAAGAAGTCGATAGGTTTGTAAAGCGTTCTTTTTGCGTATGCAGTGGAATTCATATTGCCTCATTGCGCCTACGCACGCGAGTGCGCCTACGCATACTTTCTCAATATATCATCTAATTATAACATCGCGCGCAAAGCTTTGCAATAGATTTTAATGGCATAATAACCGCCGATAACGATACAAATGTACCGATATCTTACAAAGGTATGAGATTTTGGGTCGCAAACGAACGTAAATACGAATTTTGCCCGAAAACAAAGAAAAACGCCCCGTACGAGATATACGGGACGTTTGGTGCCGAAAATCGGGGTCGAACCGATACGATGTTTCCATCGAGGGATTTTAAGTCCCTTGCGTCTGCCTATTCCGCCATTCCGGCTTATTCAGTTTTGCTCACCTTTCTCACATAGAGCGTGACGGTCTTTGCGCAGACGCCGGGATGAACATCGTTCATTCGTCTGCCTATTCCGCCATTCCGGCAAAAATTTTAATAATTATTTCAATTTCGCATCAACTAATGTGCGTCGTAACTCCTCTAAATAGAATAACCCCCTCTTTCCGGACACGCCGGCATTTCTCCCACCACTCGGTTAGGGGCATTTCTCTACAAGAGTGAACATCGCTCGCGGGGGAGACAATCGGCACTCACATAGAAGAGTATCGTCCTCTTATTATGCCACTCGTTCGCCAACGAAAAGAACAACGCTCGTTGGCTCACTTGTACTATCCGTCAAGTTCGGCGCTCCACCGCTCGTCGCCTTGCGACTCGAAGCTCCTTCTCCGAAAGAAGTTTACTACGCATTTAGCGAAAATTATTGTAGCACAAGGCTTTGAGTTTGTAAATAAAAACAAGCGACAATACCGTCGCTTGTTTTTTGGAGGCATCACCCAGACTTGAACTGGGGGTGAGGATTTTGCAGACCCTTGCCTTACCTCTTGGCTATGATGCCGTATATGCGCATTTTTGCTATGCGCTAATCGTTTGGAGCGGGAGACGGTGTAGCCATCTTCGATGGCGACCTTGCGGAACGAACCCGCGCGGGTCTGTGCATACTGCACTCTTCACTCCGTGAAGCCGAATCCCGTCTATATGATTTTCATCATTTTCAAGTTTTCGTCTTCAATTCTTTTCACTGCACTATCGTTTGGAGCGGGAGACGGGATTCGGACCCGCGACTTTCACCTTGGCAAGGTGACACTCTACCACTGAGTCACTCCCGCATTCGATTGCTTTAACAATATATCAAAAACAAACGAATTTGGCAACAACTTTTTGAAAGTTTACGCTATATTTCATTTATTTTTGTCTATTGCAAAGCGCATCGGCAAAATCGGACAATTCTTTTGCGCCCGAAAAGCCCGCACATATCTCTCTTGCCTTTTGTGTTTTTGCATTTAGCAAGTCGCGCGTTTCGTCCGCGCCGAGTACGGATACGATGCTCCCCTCTTCTCCTTCGTCCAAAAGGTCGTCGGCAAGTTGGAAAGCTATGCCTATATTCGTTGCGTATTCACCGATTTTTTCTATTTGCTCAAAGTCCGCCCCCGCGCAAATCGCGCCCGCGCAGAACGCACCGACGATCAATGCGGCGGTTTTTTGAGAATACATTTCAAGGAAGTCGTCCGCGGTTTCGCAACCTTGCAAATCGTTTGCTTGTCCCAAAACCATACGTTTTGCCGCGGAGGTTATCTCTTGTCCCGCCCTTGCGAAATGCGAACCGAACTCTCTTGCGCCGTCAAGCAATACGCAAGATGCAAGCGTAAGAAGTTGGTCTCCGATGAGTATTCCGTTGGCGTGGCCGAATTTTTTATGCACGGACAGTTTACCCCTACGATAATCGTCGTTGTCCATTGCGGGCAAATCGTCGTGTACGAGCGAATAGTTGTGGATAAGCTCGATTGCCACGGCAAGACAAATAACTTCGTCAACTTCCGCGTCCTTGCCAGTCGAGCGCGCACCGTAATACACGCAAAGCGGGCGCACGCGTTTTCCGCCGTCGAGAGTTGCGTAACGCATACCCTCGTCGATTACGGAATTGCCGTACCCGATCGCGTTTTTGAGCGACTGCTCGAACATAGAAAGAAACTCGTTTTTGTCAATCGTCGAGATTTTCATAATCAGTCAAGCTTCATCTCTTCCGTGAGATTGTTGATGTCGTCCACCAAAAGCGCAAGTTTGCCCTTTTCGGCTTTTAGGTTTTCCATACAAATTTTGCTGAGTTCGATACCTTTTTCAAAAGCGTTCATAGCCTCGTCGAGAGGAATATCCCCTTCGAGTTTTTTTACGATGCCTTCGAGTTCGCTCAACGCCTCTTCAAATTTTTTTATTTCTGCCATATCAGTTCTCCTTGTTCAAGTCGATTTGTGTGATTTGTGCCGTGACCGATCCGTCACCGCCCGTAGCTTTTATATATTCTCCCACCTTGAGAGTCGCAACTTTGCTTATCGTCTTTTGTCCCGACTGCAATCTGAAATATCCTCTGCCGAGCACTTTAAGCGGTGAAAGATTGTCAAGCGACGCCGTAGCCTTTTCCGTGCGCGCGATTGCGCCCTCCATCTTTCTTTCCGCAAGCGTCCTTATGCGTTGGATACAGTTTTCCACTTTGTGTTGATGCGCCGTATAAAAACCGCTCGCAAGTCTTTGCAATTGCGCCGAAGACAGTCTTGCCTTGGACACGCATCTTTCGTATCCCCTCGTCGCGCTTTGTTTGAGACGTTGCATATCCGCCGTGAGTTGGTCGCGCATAGCGTAATAGTCGTACGCAATCAATTCACCCGCGGCTGTCGGCGTAGCGGCGCGCGCGTCGGCAACGAAGTCGCAAAGCGAAAAGTCCGTCTCGTGTCCCACCGCCGATACGACGGGAGTTTTCATTGCGTACACCGCTCTCACGAGTTGCTCGTCGTAAAACGGAGCAAGGTCTTCCAGCGAACCGCCACCGCGAGCGATAACGATTATGTCGTATCCGAGTTTGTCCACCCTTTCAAGCACTTTGGCAATCTCTTTGCCCGCGCCCTCACCTTGCACGCGCACGTCTTTGACTACGATGTCGAGGACGGGATTTTTGCGTCTTACGGTCGTTACGATATCTCGTATAACCGCGCCCGTCTTGGACGTCACCACGAGCACGCGTTTTGCAAATTTGGGGATAGGCTTTTTGTGCGCCTCGTCAAACAATCCTTCCGCAAGCAACTTTGCTTTGAGTCTCTCGAACTCCAAAAACAGCATACCCTTGCCCACGGGTTGAATGGAACTTGCTTGAAGGGACAATCTTCCGCCTTTGAAATAATAGTCGAGCGAGCCTTTTACGATGACGCTTTCACCGTCTTTGGGATTGTACTTCTTTGACGCGTAAAAGCAAACGCAAGACAATTGCGAATCCTTGTCTTTGAGCGTGAAGTATGCGTGAGGTCCGCTGAACTTGAAGCCCGAAACCTCACCGAAAACTTCCAAACCTTTGAATATCGGAGCGTCAATGCACGCTTTTATAGTGGCATTTACCTCGCTTACGGATATCGTTTTTTCAGAAAATGGGGTTTTATCTAACATAATCGACACTTTATGCACCATTTTTGCAGTAAAACACCGATTTTTCGGCGTTTTCCGATTAAAAAATCCCGAAATATCATACGTTTGTCGTATTTTTTTGACCACAATATGAACGTCGGGATTATCTTTTGTTATTTTATATCTTTTACGATTTTGGCAAGCACGCCGTTTACGAACGAGCCAGACTTGTCCGTGCCGTACTTCTTTGAAAGTTCCACCGCTTCGTTGATAACGACCGCGTTGGGTGCGGTGTGTTCTTTGAGTTCGTACGTTGCAAGCAACAACACTGCGTAATCGGGACGATACACTCTTTCGATACGATAACCTTCGAGGTGGTCGGCAATTGCCTTTCTCAATTCTTCCTCGTTGGTTACGACGCCGAAATAGGTTGAGTTGATATAGTTCTTATCGTCTTCCGTCAAGTCGCTGTCGACGAGCATAAGTTCCAACGTAGAGTCGTTGACCACGCCGTAAAATGTGTATTCAAACACGAGCTTAAAAACGTTTTCTCTTGCAATTCTTCTCATAGTCTTATTGTGTTACGTTTACGTTCATCACTTGAACGTTGACCGATTGTACTTTGAATTTGGTTGCGCTCTCGATTTGAGTCTTCACTCTCTCTTGAAGCACTGCGACTGCGGACGGAACGGAATAGCCTTGCTCGATGTCTATAAACAGATCCACCGCGACTTTCTCGTTTGGCAACACGTAGACGGACACCGCCCCTTTGTTGCGTTTGGAATTGAGAAGGCAAATGCCTTCCACGTCTTGCGCCGCTTCGCTTGCCAACGATACGAGAACGTTGCTGAGCGCAGTTGTGATTTTCGTCGAATCTTTTGCCATATCGACCTCCGCTTGGAGTATTATAGCACATACCGAAAATTATATCAATCATTACTCAAAATTTATTGTGCCAAAACTATTCAAAGAAAAACCCACGGAATTTATCCGTGGGCAGTATGGCAAAACACTTTATTATTGTTTTCAGTTGTACGGAATGACCTTCACTTCCGACGCTTTGAACGTAGTCTCGGCAAGCACGTCCGAAAGGATTTGGTTTGCTTGCTCGGCGGTAAGTTCGGTGGAGTTGACAACGATACTTACGCCCTTGTCCCCTATCGTTACGATTGCGTCCTCAAAGCCTCTTGCTTTGATAAGCGTTTCGAGTGCAAGCTCTTTCTCCATACGGCTGACGAGCGTGAGTTTTTGCTCTTGCGCGCTCTTCTTTGCGCTTTCCGTGCTGGATTCTGATTGCATTATCGCGTCGAGATAAAGGAACTCCGATTCACGCGTGGAATCGCGGTCGCTTTTTGCCGCAGCAAAGAACGTTTGCGTAACCGTGCCTTGGTCGGCGTTGACGTTGTCGGTGGTCTTGTTGAGTTTGTCGCTGAGCACGAAGTTCAAGACACCCGTCGCAACGAGCAACAACACCATAACTGACAATACGATGATTTTCTTGGTTTTCGGTTTGATTTTCATATATTCCTCCTACATAGGTTCGCTAATTTTGTTTGCAAAGCACGCACACTATATCCTCGCTTATCCCGAGTGCACTTGCGCACGCTTGCGTGAGTTTCAGTCTCGTCATCGGATTTTTCGCGCCGTCGGCAACGACGAGCACGCCCGTAATTTCTCCGTCCGACTCGGTTATCATCGTTCGTACGTTCCCCGCCCCTTCGAGATTTGAAAGTATCGCGGACAACCTTGCTTCCTCGTCGTTTTCAAGAGACTGCGAAACGCTCGTTTGCGTCCCCGCATTTTTCTTCGTCGAGGTTGCTACGGTAGAGTATATGATAAGTGCGATTGCAATTATGAATACGACTGCAATAATTCGTATATTTTTGATACCTTTTAGCTTTTGCACCACCGCACTTTGCTTCACCTTGTGCAATATACCGTCGCTTCTTCTATCCTCTACTTCCATTCCGCCCTCGATACCAAAATATATTTATACGGATTTGCAAATATTCTAAAATTTTTCTATTCGACAAAACCTCTCAAAATCAGTCGTTGCACCCACTCGTAAAATCACTAAATATTCGGATTTTCTTTTCGATTTCGCGCGCGCGTGCGCGCGTTTGGGCGCGTTTTTTATTTGTACGAGTGGGCGCACGCGCGCACGCGCGCGCGACCTTTTTTTTTGACACAAAAAACATCAAAAAATCACGCTTTTTTGCGTAAAAAACACACATTTTTTCACAGTTTACCCAAAGCATTTCAAAACAACTCGTATAACACCCTCACTTTGTCTTCGGATATTCCAAGCGTTTTAGACGTTATGCTCACGATATCTTTGCCGTCCAGTATCATATCGTACACAGTCACTTCCACCCTCACGATCACACCGCTGGAAACGTTGATTTTCACTTTGCTTTCGCACCCCTCTTGCAAAAGCGCGTTTTGCACCTTGTCTTCAAACGCGGAATAATACGCCGTCGTATAATCGTCGCTTTGCGACCAAGACGGAATATCCGCGTCGACGTTTAGGTCAAAATCGCTTTTTATAAGTTTCGGAAGAGGCGCGACTATCGCAATCACCACCAGCAAAGAAAACGCGCCCTTGACGTACTTTGCCGTCTTGCCTTCGGGCAGTACGATTTCAAGCAATATTCCGAGGCATATCACCCCCGCAATCGAAAGTATCCACGCACCCATATCACAACCCCATATTGCAAGACGACACCAAAAGCATAAGCAGTAAGAAGAACAAGAACGCCACGCCCGCAAGTGCCGTTATTAGCAAATTCAGATTTTTTGCAACGTCACCGAGCAAAGTCGACACTCTTTGGTCTCCGATAGGCTCTGCAATTGCGCTTGCAAGGCGCGTGGTCAACGAAAACACTACCACTTTGACAAGCGGAAAAGCCACCGTCGCGCAAAGTAGCACCGCACCCGTATACCCCACCGCGTTTTTGACCAAAACGAGAGACGCCGTCATAAGGTCGAAGCCGTCCGAGAGATATCCGCCGAGTATCGGGACGTAACTCGACACGGCAAATTTTGCGATGTTGAAGCCGAATTTGTCCACCACACCGCCCGATATGCCTTGCATAGTGAGGAATGTTGCAAACAGTCCGAAACATATACCTATAAGCCAACTCGAAGCCGACTTTATGAGTTTTGCGAGTTTGTCTATTTTGACGGTCTTGGACACGTTGCCTACGATACTGAAAACTATACACGCAATAAACGCGGGCAGTATCACCGCCGTCACGATTTTCATAATAAATCCGCAAAGCACCGCCATAAGAGGTGAATATCCCGCAACGCTTGCATTGCCGCCGAGCGCGGAAAGAAGCGTCAACAATACGGGGAAAAGCACGTTAGACAGAGTAACCAACGCCCCGATAGTTTTGGTCACCGTCTCGACAACCGTCACCACACCGCTCATAAGCACTATGACCGTCGCGCAGTAACACACCACGTTCACCACTTCCGTAGTTGAGGTATTGAGAAAGTCCCCCGTAAGCCCGCAAAGCATAGTCTTTAATAGACATATAATAACGATGGTTATAAAACCGGGGATAAAGCTGAGAAAATACCTCCCCGCCGACTTTGCCAAGAGGTTGAAAAACACGTCGAAAAATTGCTCGCTCTCCCCTCTTGCCAACGCTTTGAGAGCCGAGCGAACGTCGGATACAGATATAGCGTCGCGCCCCTCTTGCGAAAGCGAATCGAGATACTCTTGCAATCCGCTCAAATCGAGGTTGTCCACTGCTTTGTCGTACGCGTCTTGAAGTTCGCTTTTTATTTGCTCGTCGGACTTTTTTTCGTCCGATGCAAGACAAACTCCGTCCGCACTAAAAAGGATAACGAAGCACGTCAAAACGCATATCGAAACTATTGCAAAAACCGCTTTTTTCATATTGCCGAAACGAGCGTGGACACGAGATCGACGAGCGTCGATACGATGGATATACTCATAAGAAAAATCACGATTTTTCCGCCGAATTGCAACTTTTGAGCAATGGAGGCACACCCCGCGTCCGTTGCCACCGACGAGGAATATTCCGTAAGATATCCGATGCCGATTATCTTCAAAACGGCAGAAAACACCCTATCGTCAATACCGCTCTTTTCCACGATATCGTCAAATGCAAGCACCACGTCGCGAAGCGCGGATAGCATAGTGATTACCATCACGATACCCGTTGCAATAGTCGCGAATACGGCAAATTCGGGCTTTGCGGTTTTAAGCAAAGTCACCGTTATCACCCCGATTATTGCAATTCCGATAAGTTTGAATATCATAACGATTTATCCGTTTTTCAACCACGCGCGCACTGCTTTGGGCGCATATTATTTGCAATTTACTACTAATTACAAGCGCATATCTTTTTCTCAAAATTTACGCTAAATTCACACAACGAGCACTTTATATCGTCGTTTTGCGCTAATAAAGTGACAGTAGCGATTTGAGCGTATCAAAAAGCCCGCCCAACATATCGATAACGAGCACCGCCACGATGATAAGTCCCGCAAGCGTTGCAAAGGTGGCAATCTCGTCTCGGTCGCTCTTTTTGAGTATCACGCACACGATTGCCGTAAGCAGTCCCACGCCTGCGATTTTCAAGATTATATTAGTATCCATACGCACCTCACGCCAAAATCAGTATGACGGCGAGCCCAAATAGCACACACAGTTTGAAGTACATCGAGCCCGTTTTTTTGTTTTGTTCTTCGCACTCGCTCGCCTTTTTTTCAAAGCACTTTTCATAATGCGCCACGTGCGAGAGTTGGTCTTTAAGGTCGGTTTTGCCAAGATTGCAAAGAAAGGTATTCAAGTCCTTTATCTCGTCGTTTTTGAGCAATCGGCACTTATCCTTGTCAACGCCCTCTTGCGTTTTTTCCTTATCGCGCCACTCGGACAAAAAGTCCTCGAACTGCCCTTTTCTTCCGTCCAAAAACTTGGTGCATATCTCGGGCATAGGCGTTTTTCGCATAGACAACTCGTCTTGAAGCATACGGCAAAAATCGGTTGCGGACTTGAAAAACTTCACTCTTGCACAGTATCTGCGCTTTATAAGCAAACCTATATAACAACATATAAGTGCCAACAGTCCGCCCGCTATAAGTCTTGCGATATCCCCGCTCATAACGTCACCTTTTGCACTATTGCCCCTATCGGTGATTTGCCCAGCACCACGACAAGCTCGAAAGCGTTGAAAAGAGGCTCGTATATAACGTTGTTACGCACTGCCTCAACGCTACTTCCGTGTACGGAAGCAAACGCCTTTACACCGCTCCGTATAACGTCGCAAATTGCGTCCACGTCACTCTTTCCGAACAACTCGTCCGTGACGATTATATCGGGGTTCATAGCCCGCACGCAGTTTTGATACGCAATGCTTTTGGGCACGCCCGAGAGCACTTCCGCGTCTCCGATATCGAGCGCGGGCGCACCGTGCGAGCAAGAGCATAGTTCGTACCGCTCGTCGATTACAACGACGTTGAAGTCCTCTGACGCTATCCTTGCCATCTCTCTCAAAAGCGTCGTTTTGCCCGCTCCCGTGGGCGATATGACCAGCGTAGAACGCACGCCACCGCCCACGAACACGTCTTCCCCTATTTTGTCGGCAACGCCCTTGATTTGGTGAGGGACACGGATAACGAGATAAGATATGTTTTTCACCGCAACGAATTTTTCGTCGTCAAAAACGCCTTCTCCCCCGACGCCTATGCGATACCGTCCGCAAGGAATATAACCCCTCTTGATCTCGTCGGACGCGCTGTATAACGACATATTGGTTGCGTTTGACAGAACTCTCTGTATATCGTTTTCGCCCACTACGTACGGCAAACCGAAATGCCTTGCAACCTGCCTCGTTCCGTCGATACGGCAAACCACCAAAGGCCGAAACACACGCATTCTAATCTCTGCGATATCTTTTTCGTCCCCGACGATGCTTGCAATATCCGCCCCCACCAAATCTATGAGCATAGAAAACTATATGAGCAACACCTCGCACAAATTGCGCGAGCGCAAAATAAGACAAAAAAAGAAAAATTTTATCAACAATTCAAATCTACAATAAGTATAAACAACAGAACAAATATGTTTTCGTCGTAACTCCCCCTAATACAATAACTCCCTCTTTCCGGACACGCTGGCAATTCTCCCGCCAACTATAAAATGCAACTTTCCCCCTTCCTCACGGTGTTTCCCCTATTCCGTTCCCCCTCTGCGCTCTGCTTGAGGGACCCCACGGAACTGCTCCGCGGGGGGGGACACACTCGGCACGCGCATAGATAGGGACAATTCCCTCATTATGCCACTGCGCTTTGTGCGCCAGCTACGCAACAACACGGCGCAGTCGCTTGTACTGTCCGTCAAGCTTGGCGCTCGATACGGTCGGCGCCTTGCGCCTCCACGCTACAAATAAGCACATTCCGTTAATAAGTACGCTTGACACAGTATATCGCTGTTTGATGCGCTTAAAAAATATAACGCTCTCAAATAGATGAAGAACGCGAAAGCACCCACCCGATACAAAACCCAACGTACACGAGCGTACGTGATTTTGTAGCGGATGGGTGCTAACAAAGTTATTCGCTATTTGAGAGTGTTATACACGGGACATATATTCGCCGGTACGAGTATCAATACGTATAGTATCGCCCTCGTTGACGAACATAGGAACTTGAAGTTCGTAACCGGTCTCGACGGTTGCGGGCTTGGTTGCGTTGGTGGCGGTGTTGCCGGCAACTGCGGGTTCGCATACCGTGATGAGGAGTTCGACGAAGTTTGGCGGTTCAACGGAGAACGGTGCGCCTTGGAAGAATTTCATCGTGACGTTCATATTCTCTTTGACGAAGTTGAGAGCGTCTTCGACTTGGCTCTTGTTGAGCGGAATTTGCTCGTACGTCTCGGCGTCCATAAAGTAGTAGAACTCACCGTCGTTGTAAAGATATTCCATAGTCTTGGTCTCGATGTGAGCAAGTTCAAACTTTTCGGTGGGGTTGAAGGTTTGTTCCAAAACCGCGCCCGTGACGACGTTTTTCATTTTCATACGGACGAAAGCCGCGCCTTTGCCCGGTTTGACGTGCAAGAAATCAACGACCGTCATAATCTTGTTGTCGTAAAGGAAGGTAACGCCCTTTCTCAAATCGCCTGCCATAATTTGTGCCATAATGATATTCTCCTAAATTGTGTTTTGATTGGTGATGCAATAATGCCTATATAGACACATTTTAACATCTTATATCGCATATTGCAAGTTTTATGCAAAATTTCTCGCACAAGAGTGCAATTGCGCTCGTTTATCGTCTGGTAAACTTGCTTTGACCTCCACTCTACGCAAAGGTCAAAGCTGTCGTTTTTATTTTGCGTAATCTACGCTGCGAACTTCACGGATAACGTTGACTTTGATTTGTCCCGGATATTCGAGTTCGTTTTCGAGTTTCTCGGCAATCTCTCTTGCGAGGAACACCGTATTTGCGTCGTTGACTTGCTCGGGTTTGACCATAACGCGGATTTCTCTACCCGCTTGAACCGCGAACGTTTGGTCGACGCCGTCGAAAGATTTTGCGATTTCTTCGAGTTTCTCGATACGTTTGACGTAAGTTTCGACGGATTCACGTCTTGCGCCCGGTCTTGCACTGGAAATTGCGTCAGCCGCTTGAACGAGCACCGCGTCGATGGTTTGAGGCTCGATATCGTTGTGGTGTGCCGCGATTGCGTGGATAACTTCGTTGCTTTCGCGATACTTCTTTGCGATGTCTACGCCCAGTTGAATGTGCGTGCCTTCGAGTTCGTGATCGACGGCTTTGCCTATGTCGTGGAGCAAGCCAGCTCTGCGTGCGATACGAG
Organism: Christensenella sp. UBA7571; assembly: GCA_002476605.1. Lineage (GTDB taxonomy): Bacteria > Bacillota > Clostridia > Christensenellales > CAG-917 > CAG-475. The sequence goes on along the minus strand of DLLD01000005.1, from coordinate 52,438 downwards.
GATCTACGCCGAGTTCCGCTGCCATAACGGACGCCAAGGACGCAACTTCGATGGAGTGCTTGAGTACGTTTTGGCCGTAACTTGTACGATATTTAAGTCTGCCGAGAATTTTGATAATCTCAGGATGCAAGCCGTGCACGCCCACTTCAAAGGCTGCCTCTTCACCCGCTTCCTTGATGCCCGCCTCGACTTCCTTTCTCACCTTGTCCACCATTTCTTCAATGCGTGCGGGGTGAATACGTCCGTCGGTGATAAGTTTTTCGAGCGTCAATCTTGCAACTTCCCTTCTTACGGGGTCGAAGCTTGAAAGTGTGATAACGTCGGGAGTGTCGTCGATGATGAGGTCCACGCCCGTCGCACTTTCGAGTGCGCGAATGTTTCTGCCCATACGACCGATAATTCTTCCCTTCATCTCGTCGTTGGGGAGCGCGACTACGGATACCGTGTTCTCGGTGGCGTGGTCCGCCGCGCAACGTTGTATTGCTTGCGAGATGATGTTTTGCGCTTCCTTCACCGCGTTGTCTTTTGCCTCTGCGATGAGGTTCTTTGCGTCGTTTGCCGCACTCTTCTTGACGCCGTCAAGCAATGCGTCTTTGAGTTCTTGGCACGCCTCTTCTTTGGTCATACCGGCAACTCTTTCAAGTTCCTTTTGCATCTTTTCTTGGGCGTTGCCAAGTTCTGCTTCGATGCCTTTGAGGCGTTCTTTGGTTTCCTCGATTTGCTTTTGAGATTTCTCAACGTCGTCGAGTTTCTTGTCGAGAGCAGCGTCCTTTTTATCGAGCGTGTCCTCTTTCTTGTCGAGAGCCGCTTCTTTTTGAGCAAGGCGATTCTCGGTGCGTTGCCAGTCTTGCTTGCGCTCTTTGGTTTCGTTCTCGAAATCAACGCGCATTTTGTTCATTTGTTCTTTTGCCTCGAGCATACCGTCTTTGCGAATGGTTTTTGCTTCGAGATTTGCTTCTTCGATAATTCTTGCGGCCTCACGTTTGGCGTTGCCGATTTTGTTTTGAGAGTAGACTCTGTAAATAACCCAACCGAGTACACCGCCCACCACGATAGCGATTGCAGCAGCGATACCTGCGGCAGCCCCCGGCGTGAGCGCAAGCAAATTAATAAAATTGCTGGTCATTTGGTGACCTCCGTATATATAATCAAAACCGATTGAAAACCAAAAATATAGTTATATCAAAAAGATTTAACGAGCCAAATACGCACGAAAATGCCATATTCAAATTCAATCTATATTATATCTATATCGACAATTGTTTCCAATATATAGTTTTGTCTTAATTAGTATATACTATTTATAGCGTTTAGTCAATGCCGACGGCACAAAAAAAATCGTTTTTCGGGACTCGAAAAACGATTTTTGTCGTTATTGTTACGCGTTGCGACAAAACGGCTTATTGCATCTCGTATTTTTCGCGGATTTTCGCGTCGACTTCTTCAAAGACTTCGGGGTGCGCTTTCAAGAATTCCATAGCCTTGTCTCTGCCTTGACCGATCTTCTCGTCGTTGTAGCTGAACCAGCTTCCGCTCTTTTGGATAAATCCGTTTTCGATAGCGAGATCGAGCACGCAACCCATATTGGAAATGCCCGTGCCGTACATAATGTCGAATTCCGCCACTTTGAACGGAGGTGCGACTTTGTTCTTGACGACCTTTGCTTTGACGTGGTTGCCGATGATGTCGCTGCCGTCTTTGATGGTGTCCGCTTTGCGCACTTCGATACGCACGGAAGCGTAGAATTTGAGCGCTTTACCGCCCGTAGTCGTCTCGGGGTTGCCGTACATAACGCCTATCTTCTCTCTCAATTGGTTGATGAAGATGATGGTGCATTTGCTCTTTGAGGTTGCCGCGGTAATTTTGCGGAGTGCTTGCGACATAAGACGCGCTTGCATACCTACGTGACTGTCACCCATATCGCCGTCCAGTTCCGCTTGCGGAGTGAGTGCCGCGACGGAGTCGACTACGATAATATCGATAGCACCGCTTCTTACGAGCGTTTCCACGATTTCGAGCGCTTGCTCACCGCTGTCGGGTTGAGAAATGTACAAATCGTCGAGGTTTACTCCGAGTTTGCTTGCGTAAGAGGGATCGAGAGCGTGTTCTGCGTCGACGTAAGCGGCAGTTCCGCCGATTTTTTGCACTTCCGCCACGCAATGAAGCGCAACGGTCGTCTTGCCCGAAGATTCGGGTCCGTATATTTCGATAATTCTTCCCTTGGGAATACCGCCGATGCCGAGAGCGACGTCAAGCGTAAGACAACCCGTCGAGATAGCCTCGACTTTCGGTATTTCGGTTTCGCCCAAACGCATAACCGCGCCTTTGCCGAAATCCTTTTCTATCTTGGCAAGAGCAAGTTGCAGATTGTGCGCTCTGTCGTTGGATTTGTCTTGAATTTTTTCTGCCATTGTTTTTCTCCTTTATATCCTATTGCCCAAAAGGCTTTAAGTATTTTCTTTTTTCAATATCATTATACGGCTACGTATGCACCAAAATCGGTACACAGCGCCCAAATAACCTCGTTACAATCTCAAAATATCGCCTTTGAGATATCTTATGAGATAAAACAGCGCAACGTTTGACGTCGCTCTTCTTATCTCGTTGCGGCTACCCGAGAACTTTCTCTCGAACACGGTGATAAAATCACCGCCCCCTACGCCTATATACACGAGACCCACGGGTTTCCCTTCGTCACCCGTCGGACCTGCGAGACCGGTGGTTGCAAGCGCGATATCCACGGGACGTTTGCAAAGCCCTTTGACCATTGCGTACGCCGTCTCTCTCGACACCGCGCCGTAGTCGGCAAGCACGGATTTGGGCACGCCCAATCTATCCGCCTTGGACATACGATTGTAGCACACTATACCCTCGTAAAAGTTTGCGCTTATGCCGGGGATTGCCGTAAGTCGCGAGCATATCTCACCGCCCGTCAAACTCTCTCCCACCGCCAGCGTGCGAGCGTTCATTTTAAGAAGCCTTGCCGCAATCTCTTCCAGCGAACCTTCCACCGCGGAATACACTTCCTCTTCAAAGGCGTTGTATACTCTGCTCTTGACCGTTTCAAAGGTTTGACGAGGCGCGGTGCTCGTCATAGATATCGTTGCGTCGAGACAATCTTCCTCAACGGAAAATTCAACGCCGAAACCGTCAAACTTTTTCAGTCTGCCTTCTATCTCGTCTTTATCGAGCCCGCAAATTTTAACGATTTCTTTTATCATAACGCAATTTTTCGATATTCTAACGCATTTATTCCGCTTTTTGCGTTTCTTGCGCGTTTTCCGATTTTTCTTCCGATTGTTCGTCGTCTTGCTTCAAAACGTGCTTGTTTTTCACGACGTAATTCAGACCGCTGTACACCGCCAAAATCGCGCCGACGTAGAACACGATAGTTCCTATCCACGCAAGCGATACGTGAAGCCCCGCAAGCATCATAATCGTGACGCCGATATCGAGGCACACGGTCTTGATTTTGCCGAATATATCCGCCGCGAGAACGAGACCTCTGCTTGCCGCAATGGAGCGGAACACGCCTATCATAAGTTCTCTCGAAAGGATAATTCCCGAAAGAATGGCAATCACGAGCGTGTTGTACGCAAACGCGCTATCGAGTCCGTCCTTGAAATAGACGAGCAAGAAGAGCATAATCACGATGACGACCTTGTCCGCAAGCGGGTCGAGCAATTTGCCGAGCATAGACACCGTGTTGGTCTTGCGCGCGATATGTCCGTCAACGAAGTCCGTCGCGCAACATATTGCAAACAGCACCGCCGACAGCACCACGAGCGCGATATACACCGTTCTGCCCGCGTCGAGCATTTGTGCCAAAATAAAGGTTATCACCGTTGGAATAATCAAGAATATTCTTGCTATGGTGATTTTTGTTGCAAGCGTAATTTTCATTCCACACACCTCCCTACGAGGTCAATGCCGTCCGTACCTTCGATAAGCACGTCGTAGAAATTGCCTATTTGCACTCTCTCGTCGGACGTAAAGTATACGACGTTGTCGATATCGGGTGCTTGCGTAGGCATTCTGCCCACGAACAATTGCTTGTCGTAATCGATATCGTCGTATATAACTCTTACGCGCTCACCGATTTTTTCGGCGTTGCGTTTTTGAATAATACGCGCTTGAATTGCGCAAAGTTCGTCCGCGCGTGCTTGCTTGACTTCCTCGTCGAGATGTCCGTCAAGTCTGTCGGCGGGAGTACCCTCTTCTCTTGAATACGCAAAGAATCCCGCGTAGTCGAACTCGGTTTCCTCAACGAACGCTTTGAGCTTTTCAAACTGCGCCTCGGTTTCACCGGGGAAACCGCAAATAAACGTCGTACGGATTGCAATACCCGCTTTTTTGAGCTTTGCAATCAACTCTCTCACGCTCTTCTCGTTCGTGCGTCTGTTCATACGTTTGAGCACGGCGTCGTCTATGTGTTGAAGCGGAATATCCATATACTTCACCACTTTGGGATTGGAAAGAACGTAGTTTATAAGCGTATCGTCCACCATCTCGGGATAGAGATACAAAAGTCTTATCCACTCAAAGTCGAGTTTGGAAAGTTCGTCCACAAGTTCGATAATATGAGGTTTTCCGTCCCAGTCCGTGCCGTATCTCGAAACGTCTTGCGCAACGAGGATAAGTTCTTTCACTCCGTCGTCGGACAGTTTCTTTGCCTCCGCAAGCAAATCTTGCATCTTTTCCGAGCGGTATTTTCCGCGTATTGACGGAATTGCGCAATAAGTGCAATGATTATCGCAACCGTCGGCAATTTTGAGATAAGCGTAGTGATACGGCGTGGTCAGCACTCTGTTTTCGTAAAAGTGGTCTTTAACCACGCAATCGTATACCTTGTCGCCTTCGCTCACCTTTTGCACGGTGGACAAAATCTCGTCGTAGTCGGCAATGCCGAGCACTGCGTCAACTTCGGGAAATTCCTCTTTGAGAGTGTCCGCATAGCGTTGCGCAAGGCAACCCGTAACTATGATTTTCTTCTTTTTATCGCTCTTTTTTGCGCTTATCGCGTTCAAAATCTCGTCAATCGACTCCTCTTTTGCCTTGTCGATAAAAGCGCAAGTATTGACGATTATTACGTCCGCTTCCTCTTCGCTTCCAACGAGCGTATGACCGCCGTTTGTGAGACGAGAGAGCATTTTTTCGGTATCTACCCTATTTTTATCGCATCCGAGCGAAATTGCACCGATTTTCATTCGTCGTCTCCTTCACCTTGTTCCGCAGCGGCTCGAAGCTCTTCGAGTTCCTCGTACGAGATATTGACTTTCTTTTTCTTGGGGTCGTGCTCGTCGGGCGTGAGATATCCCATAAGGTCCATCTTGTCGTAAATTTTTGCCGCCTTCGGCCAGCCGAGTCCCAATCTGCGTTGCATAAAGGATATGCTTATAGGCGCGTCTTGCTCTTCGCGAAGTTCTATGCCGAGTTGCAACGCGTCAAAGAGTTCGGGCGGAATTTTGTCCTTGTCTTGCGATTTATCACCCTTGGATTGAGCGGGCTTTTCTTCCTCTTTATCCTTGAAGATTGCGTCCTTAATGCTGTTGTCGAAGAACGCGTCGTTCTTGGACTTGACGAAGTCGACCACGCGTTTGACTTCTTCGTTGGATATAAATGCGCCTTGCATACGTTCAAGCTCGTTTGCACCCGGCATCATATAAAGCATATCTCCGTAGCCGAGAAGTTTATCCGCTCCGACTGCGTCGAGAATAGTTTTACTGTCGAAGCTCGACGTAACCTTAAACGCCACACGGCTCGGGAAGTTGTTCTTGATAGTACCGCTGATGACGTCTACCGACGGACGTTGCGTTGCAAGCACGAGGTGAATACCCACCGCACGAGCAAGACGAGCGATACGATTGACGGTGTCTTCCACAGCCTTTTTACCCGTAGACATAAGGTCTGCAAACTCGTCGACGATAATCACGATACGAGGCATTTTTTCAAAGCCGTTCTTTGCGCAATCGGCGTTGTACTCGTCGATATCTCTGTAATTGACTTCCGCAAGGAACTTGATACGTCTTTCCATCTCGCTGATTGCCCAGTTGAGAGAGCGGATAGCCTTGTCGGTATCGCAAATAATCTCGTCCATAAGCAAATGCGGAATACCCGCGTACACGCTCATTTCTATGCGCTTGGGGTCGATGAGAATAAGACGCACGTCGTCGGGAGACGCCTTATAGAGCAAGCTGACGATAATGGAGTTGATACAGCAACTCTTACCAGCACCCGTTGCACCAGCGATAAGCACGTGCGGAAGTTTGCGCACTTCCACCACTCTCGACGTGCCGTAAAGGTTTTTGCCGAGAGCAAACGTTGCGGGAGCTTTTGCGCTGTTAAACTCGGGCGAGCCGATAATCTCGCTGAGGTTGACGTTGCGACGATGCTTGTTAGGCACTTCGATGCCGACTGCGTTCTCACCGGGGATAGGCGCGATGATACGCACGCTTCCCGCCTCCATCTTCATAGCGATATCGCTTTCGAGAGAGGAAATATAGCCGATAGTTCTGCCCTTGGGCATCTCGACGCGCAATTTGTACATCGTAAAGGTAGGACCGACCAAAATGTCGATAACCTCACCCGTAATACTGAAAAAGTTGAGCGTCTTGATGATTTGCTCTTTCTTTTGCTCGTAATCTTCGTTTTGGTCGATTTCGGGCGCGGGCGGAGCAAGCAAGGATATCGGAGGCGCAACGTAAGGACGCTTGGGCGTGGCTTGCGCGATGGCTTGTTCCATATTCACTTGCGTAAGGCGTTCTTTTTCCGCCTTCTTGGGCTTTTCGACGCTTTGCAAGCCTCTGCCTTGGGACGCTTTCATCTTCTCTTCTCTCATAAGAGCTTCACGTTCGTATTGTCCCATAGACGGCGTTTCTTTTATCGCTTGTTTTATGTTTTGAATACGAGCGGACACCTCTGCGTCCTCGATATTTCTTGCGGATTGCTTTGCGATTGCAGTCGTGGATTGTATAGCGGTACGCGACATATCACCGCCCGTAACCTTTTGTTGAATAGGTGCGGGTGCGCTCGGCACGTCACCGCCGACGGATTTGTCGTTATCCACGTATTTAGGACGAGTGCTTTCAAGCGTCGCTTGTTGCATCTCGTACTTTTTGATAGGTTTGGTTTTGCCGATACCGCCAAAGAAATTGGTCTCCGTTTCTTCGGTCTTTTCCGTCTTTTGAGTGGTATCAACTGCCGTAGCGGCAAATGCACGCGGAATTTTCTTCTCACCCTTCACCGATTGATAACCGCTCTTTTCCAAGTCCTCTATGCTTGCGCTTTGACGAGGTGCGACGACGGGTTTTTGTTGCGTCTCTTGCACCGCGCCCGCGTTGCTTTGAGGTGCGGAAACCGCGTTTTGAGCACCGTTTTGAGCGTTATTTTGCGCGTTTTGTGAAGCGTTTTGCGTAGATTGCGGAGCGTTTTGATCGTCTCTTGCAATATACACCATATCCGTCTTCGGCTTGTCGTACGCCTCGGACGTCACTTCTTCTTTCACCACGGGTTTGGGCGGTTCTTCACCCGAAATCGCTCTGTTGAGCGCACCGAGCATACCCACGTTCACTTGCGGTTTATTGACAGCCTCTTCCGCTTTTTTGAGAGTGGAAGACACGCCGTCGTCGTGAGACATAACCTTGGTCGGCTTCACCACTTCTTTTTTGACGGGTTCCGCAATGAGGCACGCTTCGTCTTGTTGTTCGAGATGTGCTTCCGCCTCGAATTCGGGCTTTGCGTACATCTCACCGAAACGCTCTATTTGTTGTTGTTTCAACGCGTTGAAATCACGCTTGAAATCGATAGGTTCGTCCGCTTTCTTTACGACGTTTTGGACGGGCACGCTCTTTTGAGAAGCTTGCGCGTTTTGCACCACCTCGTCTTGCACGGCTCTGTATCTCGACATAAAGTCTTCGCGGATCGCGCTTTGAGTGGTGTCTACGCCGAGTTTGTTTTTAAGCTCGTTTCTGCGCACCGCGCTATAAGACGGAGATACGCTGGAAAGTGCGTTTCTCGGGTCGCTTACGCTGTCAAATCTTGCAAGATTGTCCTTGCTCGGACCTGAGCCGAACAAAATATCTCTTGCCACGCCTCTTGCCGAGAACTTCTCGGGATCGTACTTGGGCGCGCGCTTTACCTCGTCTTCCATACCGCCTTGCGCGTTGGGATAAAGCGGATTGAAAGAGCCGAGCGGACTGTATCCCTCCGCCCCGAACGCCTTTTTGTTGCCCTTTTGTTGCAAAGGATCTCCCTCGACGTCCACGACGTAAAGTCCACCGCCGTTTTGCACGTTGGAAAAGTCCGTAATCGTCGGTGCGGTTTGCACTCCGATAGGTTGACCTTGTTCAACTTGTTTTTGTTTGGGTTTTCTTTCAAAAAGTTTGCGTTTTTGCTTGGGTGCGCTCATTTGTCTTTCGCGGTCGCGTCCCGAAGCCACGGTATAAGTCACGTTGCGCTTTAAGGACGGATAAATTGCAAAAAACGCCAAAATAAAGAACGCCACGCACACCACGACGAGTGCGCCGACGGAAGTTATTGCTTTCATAATCGGGAACGCCACCACACCGAAAAGCATACCGCCCGCGGTATTGGTGTTGTCGTAACAATTTTTGAGGTAAGTGCCGTAACTTGCGCCCATAATATGTGCGCTGGACGTATAGACGTGCAAAGCCAAAATGCCTATCAACAGCAAGCCGAAATAAACGAGTGCCTTCGAGGGGCGCATCTTCACTCTCACGCCGAAAGTCACGCAAATGCCGACGATAAGCCCCATAAGCGAGTACGCATAAGCGGCAAGACCGAAAAATCCCGCCAAAAATCCGTACACCATTCTGCCCACTCCGCCGAGTGCGCCAACCAGCGACAAGAAACAAAACAGCGACACCAATATAACCAAAATGCCCGCTGCAATCCTGTTGCCCTTATTTGCTTTTGCTTGCCTTGTATCCGTCAAGTTTTACCTACCCGTATTATATATAATATTAGTATCGAGATTATACCACATATCGCGCGCGATTTCAAGCAATTGTGCAATCTCTCAAATAAATAATTGTCAAAAGACAAATTTTACCTTCCGTTTTCACAACGAAAAACGAGCGTTTTCGTACCGCTCGTTTTTATAATTATGATTGATTTTTCGGTTATCTAACCGCATTATTTTGCGTTTTTCATAATCGACAAAATATCCACGTCGTCCTCTTTTGCGACGATGCTTGCGCACACGTTTGAAAAATCGAAAATTTCTCTCGACGCTTTGAGAACGTCCTCTGAAGTAGTCGCGTCTATTTGCGCAATGCGCTTGTCGAAATCGTACAATTCACCCGTTTGAATCGCGTGCGAGCCGAACGTGCGCATCATTGCCGTAGTGCTTTCTTGTCCCAAAACGAGGGACGTTTTGAGTTGTTGTTTGCCCTTTTCGAGTTCTTGTTCGCTCACACCTTTTTCGAGCAACAAATCTATCTCTTTTCTTATCGCTCTCACCGCTTTTCCTGCGTTTTCGGGGCTGGTCGAGGTGTAGATTATAAACGCGCCGTTATTCTTGTATGCGGACGGATATCCGAATACGGTATAGCAAAGCCCAAGCTTTTCACGCACGCTTTGGAAGAGACGAGAGGACATTTCCATACTGAAAACTATGGTCATAAGTTGCATTGCAACTCCCCTTTCGTCGTTGTAGGCGTAGCTCGGGAATGCAAAAGCAATATGCGTTTGCTCGATTTCCTTTTTCTTCTTGACGGACGTGCTGTGAGCGTGTCTTACGGCAACGTCGCAGTCCATATTTTCGCTTGCAACGTTCGTGAATTTGCTCTCGAAATGCTTGTTTACGAGCGCAACCGCTTCTTCCTCGGTGAGGTTGCCCGCAACGGACACGACGGTGTTATTTGCCACGTAATAGCGGTCGTGATAGGCTCTCAAAGTGTCGCTGTTCATCTCTTTGAGCGTCTTTTTAGTGCCTAATATCGCTTTTTCGAGTTGACTGCCCTTAAAGAAGTTGCAAAGCAATCTTTCAAGGCACAAATCGTCGGGCGTGTCTTCACTCTCGTTGATTTCCTCTATAACCACCCTACGCTCTTTTTCGAGTTCCTCTTTGTCGAAGGCGGGATTGAAGTACATATCCGAAAGCACGTCGGAGCACTTGTCGGCGTTGGTATCTATTGACACCGTGTGGAAGCAAGTGTAACTTTTTGCGGTAAAAGCGTTGATTTGCGCTCCGATCGAATCGATTTCGTTGACTATATCGAAACTCGAACGCGTTTTCGTGCCCTTGAACACCATATGTTCGATAAAGTGAGATATACCCGCGATATCCGGCGTCTCCCTAACGACGCCCGCGCCCACGAATACGCCTATTGCAACGGAACGCACCGCGGTATTGGGCACGAACACGAGTTTAAGTCCGCTTGGAAAATTTATCATTTTTTGCATAATTACTATCCTTGCAACGAGGCGTTTGCCGTCCGTTGCTTCCCCTTGATTTTTTGTGCAAATCCGCCTATTTTTCGGCGGCGCAAACGAGTTTTTGCGATTTACCGTTTTATTATATCACATAGTTTCAATCGCGCAATCATATTTTATGGTATGAACGAAACGAGATTCCGCACTTTTTGCGCAAATTTTGTCATACTTGCGACTCTGCTTTTGACCTTCGGCATAGCGTTCGTCGCAACCTATCCCGAGCAAATCCCCTCGCAAACGGTAAATAACGCCATTTACGAAGGCAATCAAGACTCGGGAAGCGTATCGCTTATGTTCAACGTGTACGAAAACGTCGACAACGTCAAAAAAATAGCCGAAATTCTTGACGAATACGGCTATAAAACCACCTTTTTCGTAGGCGGAGTGTGGGCGGCAAAAAATCAAGACGTACTGCTCCAACTCGGCGCAAACGGCTTTGAAATAGGCAATCACGGCTATATGCACCGCGACCACGCAAAACTCAACCTCAAACAAAACGAGGACGAAATTTTGGTCACGCAAAAACTCATCGACTCCGCACTGTCCTCTCTTCCCGATTATAAAAACTGCAAACTGTTTGCACCCCCGAGCGGAAGTATCGGCAACAAAATGTTCGAGGCGTGCAAAAAACTCGACTACAAAGTGATAATGTGGACGCGCGACACGATAGACTGGCGGGACAAAGACGCCGATATCATATTCGAGCGAGCGATAAAAGACGTCAAAGCGGGAGATTTGATACTTATGCACCCCACCGACGCCACCGTCACCGCCCTCCCTCGTATCCTCTATCACCTCAAATCTCAAAGTCTCAAAGTGGATATCGTCAGCAACGTAATAGAAAAGTAATGCCGAGGCATTACTTTTCTTTATATTCCTACATATCAAAAGTGATATCGCGCCGTAGGCGCAGTGATATTTGCCTTTGGCAAGTGATATTTTTTGCTTACGCAAAAAGTGATATTGTGACTTTGTCACAGTGATATTCGCACTTCGTGCGAGTTGTGGAATATTCCGATTCCTTAAAAAAAAGACTTCGTAAGAAGTTCTCTCCAAAACCAGCATCGCCAAGTGCATAACGCGCTCTAATATTTCCACTACTTGCGGAAGTCCTAAGCGCACTATTTAGATGAAGAACAAGAAAGAGCCACGATCTCGGCAACCCTAATTTACTAAACGTAAATGAGTTGTCGAGGCGTGGCTCTGACGAAGTTATTCGCTAAATAGTGCGCTTAGGCTTTCACATCGCCAAAGTCGTAACACATTCCAAATAGATAAAGAGCGCGAAAAAGCCCTTTTGGCGCTCGCCTAACGTACTTTTGCGTACGTGACGAGTGACAAAAGGGCTTTGACAAAGCTATTTGCTATTTGGATGCGTTACGCTTTGGCGATGACTTCTTTGAGGCGAAGATCAACACGGTGCTTCTCGTCGATTTTAATAACTTTGACGAGAACGATATCACCGACGTTGACTACGTCCGTAACCTTCTCGACGCGTTGGTCGGAAAGTTTGGAGATGTGGATCATACCGTCTTTGCCGGGTGCAAAGTTGACCGATGCGCCAAATTGTCCTTTGTCGTTTTCCATAATCTTGGTGACTTTGCCTTCGTAAACGTCACCCACCTCTACGTCGCGAACGATGTTCTCGATGATGGTGCGCGCTTTCTTGATGGCTGCGTCGTCGCTTGATGCGATGAAGATCATACCCTCGTCGTTGATATCGATTTTTACGCCGGTATCTTCGATGATCTTGTTGATGGTCTTACCGCCCGTGCCGATGACGTCGCGGATCTTATCTGGATCGATTGAGAAGGACACGATCTTGGGAGCGAACTTGCTGAGTTCGGCACGCGGTCCGGGAAGAGTTGCGAGCATCTTGCCCAAGATTTCGAGTCTGCCGAGACGAGCTTGTTCGAGAGCGCGAGTGAGAATCTCCTCGTCGATGCCCTTGATCTTGATATCCATTTGGATTGCGGTGATACCTTCGGTAGTACCTGCGACTTTGAAGTCCATATCGCCGAGGAAGTCTTCAAGACCTTGGATATCCGTAAGAACTGCGACTTTGTGGCTCTCTTCGTTCTTGATAAGTCCCATTGCGATACCTGCGACGGGTGCTTTGATAGGAACGCCTGCGTCCATAAGTGCGAGCGTGCTACCGCATACCGACGCTTGTGAGGTTGAACCGTTGGAGCTCAAAATATCGGATACCGTGCGGATTGCGTACGGGAATTCGTCCTCGCTGGGAAGAACGGGTTCGAGAGCGCGTTCTGCAAGTGCGCCGTGACCGATTTCACGACGGCCGGGACTCTTGAGCGCTTTTGCTTCGCCGGTGGAGTAACCTGGCATATTGTATTGATGCATATATCTCTTGTAGTAGTCGTCGTCAAGACCTTCGAGCTTTTGAGCTTCGCTGATCGTGCCGAGCGTGCAAGTGGTCAAAGCTTGCGTTTGTCCTCTGGTGAAGACTGCACTGCCGTGGACTCTCGGGAGCATACCTACTTCGCACCAAATAGGACGAATTTCGGTAAGTTTTCTTCCGTCAGGGCGTACGCCGTTGTCCAAGATCTTTGCACGGACTTTCTCTTTTTTGAGATAATAGAGGCTGTCGAGGATAAATTTGGTCTTCTTTGCTTCGTCGTTGAATTGATCTGCAAAGTGAGCAAGCACGTCTTCGTTGAGAGCGTCTTCTCTTTCCTCTCTCTCGTAGCGGTCAAACGCTTCGAGGACGTAATCCATCTTCTCGTTTGCGTAAGCTCTCACTGCCTCGTTGATGTCGTCGGGGATATGTTCGAGTTCGATATCTTGTTTGGGTTTGCCTACTTCTTTTTGGATCTCTTCGATGAAAGCGACGATCTTCTTGATCTCTTCGTGACCGAACATAATTGCGCCGAGCATTTCTTGTTCGGTGATCACGTCTGCGCCCGCTTCAACCATCATAATTGCGTCTTTCGTACCCGCGAGGTTGAGGGTGAGGCGAGATTTTGCACGTTGTGCGCTGTCGGGGTTGATGACGTATTCACCGTCGACCATACCGACTACGACAGAACCCGTAGGACCTGCCCAAGGTATATCACTGATAGAAAGCGCGACGGACGAACCGATCATACCGAATACTTCCGGCGGAATGTTGGTGTCAACCGACAAAACCGTTGCGATAACCGTAACGTCGTTATAAAGTCCCTTGGGGAAAAGCGGACGAATAGGGCGGTCGATAAGACGCGACGTGAGGATAGCCTTGTCGCTTGCTCTGCCCTCTCTCTTCTTAAATCCGCCGGGGATTTTGCCGATTGCGTACATTTTCTCTTCGTAGTCAACGCTCAAAGGGAAAAAGTCCATACCGTCACGCGGAGCTTTGCTCATCGTTGCGTTGACCATAACCACCGTATCACCGCAACGCACGATGCAAGAACCGTTGGATTGTCCGCAGTATGCGCCTGTTTCGACGGTCATTTCTCTGCCGCCTACCGTTGTCTTGAAAATTCTTTTTTCCATAAATTTCTCCTTCTGGGAATTCCGTCATTCCCGAATATTGCCTTTCGGCATTTTATTTTTTATTTATTGTGCGGATAATTCCGCAAAAAAAACGGGTGCGTAAACCACACCCGAAATTTTTACTTTCTCAAACCGAGAGAGCTGACGATTGCACGGTATCTTTCGATATCAACCTTTTTAAGGTAATCCAAAAGACCTCTTCTGTGGCCGACCATCATAAGAAGACCGCGACGGCTGTGGTGATCTTTGGGGTGATTTTTGAGGTGAGCGGTGAGCTCTGCGATACGTGCAGTCAAAAGTGCGATTTGAACTTCCGGAGAACCGGTGTCGCCCTCTGTACGAGCGTACTTTGCGATAATTTCTTGTTTCGTAGTTTTATCCATTGTTTTTGCCTCCTTCGTTGGATAAATAATTCGCTTTCAACCAAGTAGCGACTCGGAGTATTGTCGCAACCTCGTCGAAAGTACGTGTGTATATTAACATATACAAAAAATAAAGTAAACCGTTTTTGAGTGATTTTTTCGCTTTAACGGAAAATCTTATTTTCGTCAAAGCCAAAAATCGTGCTGACGCTTCATCATCTCGTCTATATGCTTGACGTATTCAAGCGGTTCTTTATAATTTGCGCATCTCGTGATGAGATTGAGTTTTTTATTCCACTTTTTGGATATGGCGTTTGCGCCGTTTGCGATTATGGACGTGTCCTCTTCCATAATGTCCACGTTGTAAATACACGCCTTGTTAGGCTTTGCGTATCCGACGTTTTCGAGGTTTCCGCTCGTGTATTTTTGGCGGTACATATAATATGGCTCGTATCCCGATTCCGTCAGTTTAGAATACGCGTAATCCACCATTTTCGACGCCGTCTCGAAGTCCGTGTTGTCGTATCCGCCCTGTTTGAGCGCAGAACCCTTTTTCATATAAAGCGTATGCACGGTAATATTGGCGGGATTGAGCGCAACCGCAATATCCACGCTACGCTTGAAGTCCTCGAAAGTCTCTTCGGGAAGGCACGCGATCAAGTCCATATTTACGTCGAATTTGTCCTTGACAAGCATATACGCGTTGTACGTTTGCGCGCTCTTGTGGCGTCTTCCGATAATCTCCAAAGTCTTGTCGTTGAAGGTCTGCGGATTGACGGACACCCTCGTTACGCCGTGC
The DNA here is from genome assembly GCA_002476605.1 of Christensenella sp. UBA7571. Lineage (GTDB taxonomy): Bacteria > Bacillota > Clostridia > Christensenellales > CAG-917 > CAG-475. Next base: position 37,330 of record DLLD01000005.1, on the reverse strand, counting down.
TTTTGCATAACCGCAACGATATCCTCGTCAATGGTATCGGGACGTCCCGCCTCGACGGTAAATTCCCTTGCGTCGAAGTGGCAATGCTCCAAAACTCTATCCAACGCTTCCGCGCCGATTGACGTAGGCGTTCCGCCTCCGACGTACACCGCTCGTATCTTCCATTTCTTGCTTCTAATCAGCTCTTTCGTCTGTTCGAGCTCTCTTATAAGACACTCGACGTACGGCTCGACGAGCTTTCTTTGCTTGTCTATGGGGAGGGATACGAAAGAGCAATACGCGCATCTCGTCGGACAAAACGGAATAAACACGAAAACGTCGTATTCCTTGCTCGATTTGTTGCGTATAGGTGCTTGCACGTTCACGATTTTCTCAACGAGATTGACCTTGCCTTCGCTCACGCTATAATCGTCTATAAACACTTCCCTTGCGCTCTTTCCGTAGTCCTTGAAGTCGTTTTGAATTTCAAGAAACAACTTGGTAGGTCTTATGCCCGTAAGGCAACCGTACGGAAGATTTACGCCCGTAAGGAAAGACAGCGTGCGATATATAGCGATTTTCAAAAATCGCTTCTCTTTACGCTTGCGTTCAAGCTCGTCCTTGCTCTTTATCGGGAAAGTGTAACACTTTTGAAAATTTTCAAAATAATCCGAATAAATCGATATTCTAATCGCGTTTTTTTGTCTAACGTAGTCAACGTCGAGTTTCAAATCAACGTCCGTTCTACTTTCGAACGGGCGCACGAGTTCCATCAAATCGTTTAGGTATTCTTCGTTTGCGATATGAAAATCAATCATTGGCTTCTGCTTCGGTTACTTCGTCTTAATTCTATTTGATTATTATCGTTTTATTCTACGGGTATATAAGCGTTTTTCTCTATAATCGGGTTGTTTTTTCTTTCAAAATCAAGCGTCGTAGGCTCACCGTGCCCCGTCAAAAGCGTATAGTTGCCTTTGAGAGTAAAAAGTTTGTTGACGATTGAATTTTTGATATCTTTTGCGTTTCCGTCGTAAAAATCGGTGCGTCCGTACGATGTGAAGAATATCGTGTCTCCAACGAAAATCTTGTTGCCCACTATATAGCACACGCTTCCCTTTGCGTGTCCGGGGGTGTGAATAACTTTGACGTCGAGTCCCGCGATTTTCAGCGTTTCACCGCCTTGCAAGAGCACGTCGGGCACGAACTTTTCCACCTTTACACCAACGGAAAAGCCCATATTTTTGTAGGAATTTATCTTTTCCGCCTCGTCTTTATGCAAGAACACGGAGGGAACTTTGCTTTCGTCGTATACGCCGTTTTCGTCCGTGCATACGATTTTCAAAAGCGGTGCGACGCCCGCGATATGGTCAAAGTGCGCGTGAGTAAGCAATATAGCGTCGATTTTGGCTTTTGCGTCCTTAAAAATCTCCGCAATCTGCTCCGCTTCACCGCCGGGGTCGACCACGAACCCACGATTGCCGTTGATGACGATATACGTATTCGTGCCGAGCTTGCCCGTGTATAGATGGAAAAATCTCAAATCGCTCATCTATGCACCTCGATAACGCCGTCGATTGCGCGTATTTTCTTTACAAGCTCTTCGAGCACGCTTCCTTGTTTTATTTGCACGGTTACGGTAAATTCACCGAGTCCCGTCTTATCTTCCAATCTTGCGTTTGCGGCAACGATATTCAATCTGGCGTTTGCGATAAGTGCCGTGATAGACGCGATTACGCCGTCCTTGTTCTCAACGGTGATGATGAGCGTTGCGTTGAACATCTCTTCACCGTCGCTGTCCCAACTCGCTTGAATAAGACGCTCTTCTTCCATTCCCTTGACGTTGGGGCAATCCTTACGGTGAATGGACACGCCTCTACCCCTCGAAATATATCCGATAATCTCGTCACCGGGGACGGGTGAGCAACATTGCGCCATACGCACCGTGAAGTTGGCGTTGCCGTTGATAAGCACACCGCTCTTGGAGTGTTTGCGCGGTTTTTGCTCTTGTATCGGCACTGCGGGAAGTTGCGCGTTTTGCGAGGTGTGGTCTTCCTTTTTGAAGCCCTCGATTATCTTGGTGAGGACTTGGCTAGTCGTAAGACCGCCGTAACCGACCATTGCGTACAAGTCTTCTTCCGAACTCATTGCGTGGCGTTGCAAAATACCGCTCAAAATGTCGGGAGTAAAGATATCGGCAAGCGCGTAACCTCTGCGTTTTGCCTCTCTTTCGAGCATTTCCTTACCGCGCGCGATATTCTCGTCCTTCTTCTCTTTCTTGAAGTAAGCGCGGATTTTGGAGCGAGCGGACGCAGTATGCACGTATTTAAGCCAGTCGAGGCTAGGACCTTTTGAAGCGTTGGACGTCAAAATCTCGACGATATCGCCGTTTACGAGCTTCGTTGACAAAGGCACCATACGCTTGTTGACTTTTGCGCCTATGCACTTGTTGCCTATTGCGGAGTGAATTTTATACGCCAAGTCGAGCGGAGTCGACCCTACCGGCAAATCGAATACGTCGCCCTTCGGAGTGAATACGAACACTTCGTCGTCAAAGACGTTGATTTTGACGGCGTCCATAAACTCTTTTGCGCCGTCTATATCCTTTTGAGCGTCCATAACCTCGCGAAGCCAACGCACTTTGCTGTCGAGTTCGCTATCCTTACCCGTCGTACCCTCTTTGTACTTCCAGTGCGCCGCAACGCCGTATTCCGCGATTTTGTGCATTTCGTACGTGCGGATTTGTATCTCGAAAGTCTCGTTGAACGGTGTGACGACGGTGGTATGCAACGACTGATAGTTGTTTGCCTTGGGCATTGCGATGTAGTCTTTGAATCTACCTGGGAGCGGTTTCCACATAGTGTGGATTTCACCGAGCATAGTGTAGCAGTCCTTTACGGTGTCCACGATGATACGCACTGCCAAAAGGTCGTAAATTTGGTCTATATCGATGTGAAGATTGTGCATCTTTTTATACACGGAATAAAAGTGCTTCGGTCTGCCGTTCACTTCTCCGTGTATGCCCATTTCTTTGAGTTTTTCCTCTATCTGCTTGCAAATCTTATCCAAAAAACCCTGTCTTTCGCTACGTTTTTTGTTGACGCTCTCGGCAACGTACTTGTACTCCGCGGGATAAAGGTATTTCATTGCCAAGTCTTCCAGTTCGCACTTGAAGAAGGATATACCGAGTCTACCCGCAAGCGGTGCGTAGATATCGAGAGTCTCTTTTGCGATACGCTGTTGCTTTTCGGGCGGTAAATATTGGAGCGAGCGCATATTGTGCAGTCTGTCGGCAAGTTTGATGATAATAACCCTCAAATCTTTTGCCATTGCGACGAAGATTTTGCGGAAGTTTTCCGCCTGCGCCTCCTCTCTGTTGACAAATTGAAGTTTGTCGAGTTTGGTAACACCCTCGACGAGTTCGACGATTTCGTCTCCGAATTCGTCTCGCAACTGCTCGTAAGTTACCTCCGTATCCTCCAAAACGTCGTGCAAAAACGCGGCTATGACCGTTGAGCTGTCAAAGCCGTAATCCGTCAGTATCTCCACCACCGCGCACGGATGAATAAAGTAGTCCTCACCCGAACTTCTTTTTTGTCCCTTGTGCGCCTCTTTGGCAAAGTCGTACGCCTTTTTGATTTCCGCATAATTGAGCGGATACGTTTTTCTGAGTTTTATGAGCAAGTCTTCCATAAATTCCTCTTGCCGTGTTACCTATAATAGATTATTATACTTTATCTTAAAAAACATTGCAATAGCAACTCAAAAAAGCACGCCGATTTTTTTTAGGCGTGCAAGAGATTGCGATATACGACGCTGTCTTGAAGGTTTGATTTCTTCCTACTCACCGTCACTATACCCCTATCGCTTATTTGTACCAGTCCGAGTTGCTCGAAAATAGTCATAGCGACGTAAAATTCGCTTTCTTTGACCTTGTATCTCGAACACACCGCAATATACATCTTTCTATATCCGCCTTGCTTTCCGCCCCTTGCCGAGATGTTGAATATCTCTTTGTAGATATTTCTCAATTTCTCGTCGGTTATGCGCAATTGCTTTGGCGTAACGTTACCCAGGGCGTAGCACGTCGCTTGTTTTTGTAGTTTTGCAAGATACCCCTCGCAAAGCGGACTACCCGCAACCACTATTCTCTTGTAGAAAGAGAAATCGTAGCACTCGGCGGGACACACGACCACGCAGTTTTCGGGATTGAGACAACGAGGCGTCGCTATAAGCACGGGAAGCGACTTCACTTCCTCGCACTCGTTGCAAATTCCGTTATACTCTTCCTCCGAGAAACACAACACAACCGTACCAAACGGCTCTTTAAGCCACGATTTAAGTTCGTTAAAGTTCGTTTTTTGCAAAGTTGCGTTGCCTTCGCACGAAAGTTGATGCAAGTTCATACACTCGCTCTCTTGCGGTGTAACGGACACGTTTTCGAATTCAAGCGTTTGAATAATTCCTTGCGCGTTTTCTCTGTTTTGGAATACGTTTACGCCCAGCGTAACCTCAAAATTGGTCTTGCCCGTAACGGGGAAAAGACACGGCGCAAACTTGGAAAATCCCATCAATTCGATGTTGTTTCCCGAGTATTTTACGTGTTGCGAAAAGCCTATTCTTTCAAATTTAAGCCCTTGCGCCTCGATTAAGAATGTGGGCTTTGGATTTTGATAACCCGTGGGTTCTAACAGTTCCAATTCCTTTGCAAAGGAAAGGAAATTCATATCCATAGGCAGTTGCATTTCACACTCGACTACGTGAGTGAAATCTTCCGCCTTATGCTCTGACAAAAGTTTCTTATTAGCGTCTTGTTTGAAGTCCTCAAACGCCGACACGTTCATACTGACGCCCGCCGCTTGCGCGTGTCCGCCAAACGCCGTAAAGTATTCGGAAAGCGAGCAGAAAAGCTCGAATATATTCACCGACGGCACGGAACGAGCAGAGCCTCGAAGCTCTTCCCCGTTCTTTGCAAAGAGCACTGCGGGACGTTTGAATTCCTCAACCAGTCGCGCGCACGCGATACCTAATATACCGGGCTCCCACTTGTCGCTGTAAAGCGCGATAATGCCCATATTCTCAAAGTCCGCGCCTTTGAGCATTTGCTTTGCCGACTCCACCGCCTCTTCACACAATTGTTGGCGCGCAGAGTTGTCCCTTGCAAGTTCCTCCGTGAGCGTTCTCAAAAGGAAATAATCGTTTTCGAGGAACAAGCCCACCACTTTCATTGCGGAATTGAGTCTGCCCGCGGCATTCATTCTCGGTGCAAGGCGGAACATAACGTCTTGCGACGACACCGTCTCTTGATTGAGAAGCATTTTGACGCCCTTTCTCGGGGACGTAGTGATTTGTTTGAGTCCGTAGTAGGCAATTATTCTATTGTCCCCCACGAGCGGAACGACGTCCGCAATGGTGGCAATGGACACGATATCGAGGTATTTGCACGCCTCTTGCCTATTGCTCAACGCTTCGACGAGTTTGAGAGCAACGCCCGCACCGCACAAATCGAAAAAGCCTTTGCGTGCGACTTTGGGGTCTACCACTATGCAATCGGGAATTTTCTCTTGCGGTTCGTGGTGGTCGGTGACGATGGTGTCTATTCCGACAGATTTGAGATATTCCACCTCTTCAACCGCCGTAATGCCCGTATCTACGGTGATAACGAGGCTCGGCGAGTGATTGGCAAGAATTCTCTTCAACGCGTCCACGCTTATGCCGTAGCCGTCCTTGTTGCGGTCGGGGATAAAATAGAAAACGTCGAGTTTGTCGCGCAAGTACAACATAAGAGTTGATATCGCGCAAATGCCGTCGCAGTCGTAGTCACCGTAAATAAGCACTTTTTCCTTATTTGCGATTGCCTTTTTTATGCGCTCGGCGGCTTCCCTCATACCGTCGATTTCAAACGGTGAGGACAAATCGTCGATAGACGGATGCAAAAACGCAAAAATCTCGTTCTCCTTCATTCCCCTACCCAAAAGCAAACGCAAAAACTCTCGGGATATCCCGAGCTTTTTCGCAAGTGCCGTTTGCGAGGCGGACAATTCAAAATTTTGAGTTTTTACGGTATATTGCATATAGACATAAAACGACGCCCTCACGTTTTGTGAGGGCGCAAACGTTTTTCTTTAATTATTTCTTTTTCTTGAAGGTCGTGTTCTTCTTGGAATATTTGTAAACCGTGTTTGCTTTTTGTTTTTGTGCACCGGCTTGTTTGACTTGGACGGGAGTTGCCTCGTCGTCTTTCACGACGGTTGCGTCAACCACGTCTTCGTCGTCCTTTTTGTCGTAAGATACGTTGTGGCGTTTTGCATATTTCTCTTTGGTCTTGTCAAAGGAGATGCTCATTGCCGCCCACAACGGAGTTGCGATAGTCAATGCCGAATACAAACCTGCCATCAAACCGAGAATGATAGGCACGCAGAACTCTCTGATGGATTCGCTACCGAGAATTGCAAGGAATATAACGGTAACCATCGTCGTCAAAGTCGAGAAAATCGTACGAGTCAAGGAAGCGCGAACCGCTTGGTCGCCGATACCCTTGTAGTCGATGTTCTTTTGGCCTTTGAGAGGCTTGATCATTTCACGGCAACGGTCGAAGATGATGATCGTGTTGTTGATTGAGTAAGCAACGATCGTAATCATAGCAGCGACGTAGGAGCTGTTGATTTGCACTCTGCAAATGACGGTGAGAGCAAACATTATCACGATATCGTGTACGAGTGCGATGATTGCCGCAAACGCGCTCATCAAGGTGAATCTTATCATAATGTAGATAAGGATGAGAGCAAGCGAAACAGCAAGTGCGATACCCGCTTTGGAGAGCAAGTCGCTTGCCGCGGTTGCACCGATAGATTGATAAGTGATCTTATCTGCGAGGTTGATATTGGGGAAAGCGTTCTTATCGACTGCGTCTCTGATTGCTTCGTTCATAGCCGCAATGTCTGCGTCGTTGTCGAGGACGTTTTTGTATCTGAACACGATAGCGGTTTTATTTACGTCGTTTGCTTCTTGCAATTGCGAGTAGCTGACGACGACTTTTACGCCCTTGTATTCAACGTCTTGGATCGCTTTGATGATAGCGTCGCGATTGGTGTCGTAGTTGTCTTTCGCGTCTTGACCAAGCGTAACGGTGAGGATAGTACCACCCTCGAAGTCGATACCGATACCGACTGCGTCGGAGTAACTGCTACCCGGTCTCGTACCGAGTGCGACGATCATAATAACCGCCACAAGCACGATAACGACGGGAAGAATTGCCGCGTATTTGCCGTTTTTGCAGACGCTGTAATTGTTGCAAAGATTGCGGAAGTTTGACTTTTTCATAATTACGCCTCCTCCTTTGCAGTTTGTGTAGAAACGGTATTGACCGCTTCGTCTTCTTCTTTGACGCGTTTAAGTCCGTAGAACTTTTCGCTTGTGCTGTTGAGCGGGATAAACGCTTTGAGGATAAGTCTCGTGCACACCAACGATGCGAAGAGTGAGAGCACGATACCTATGAACAACGTCACTGCGAAGCCGACGATTGAGGAAGAGCCGAGTATCCAAAGCACGATTGCGCCGATGAGCGTCGTAACTTGACCGTCGATGATTGCAGCCGCGGAGCGTTTGAAACCGATCTTGATGCAAGTGCCGATGGGCTTTGAAGAGTGCTTGTATTCGTCCTTCACCCTCTCGAAGATAATTACGTTGGCGTCGACTGCCATACCGATTGAGAGCAAGATACCCGCGATACCGGGGAGCGTGAGTTGTACCCACGGCAACACTGCGCAGAACCAAAGCAAGAGCACGATGTAGATGCAGAGCGAAAGGTCAGCCGCAAGACCGAGACCGCGATAAACCACAGCCATAAACACGAAGATGAGTGCCACGCCGATTGCACCCGCGATGAGTGCGATTCTAATGGAGTTCTCACCGAGCGTTGCGGAGATGTTTCTCACTTCCGAGATTTGAAGCGTAACGCCGAACGTACCCGATTGCAATTGAGTTGCAAAGTCGTAAGCGGATTGATAATCGTAGTTGCCGGTGATGATTGCTTGACCGTTGGTGATCGCGCTGTTGATCGTCGGAGACATTATCTTTCTTCCGCCGACGTAAATATACGTGGATTTGCCTACGTTATTCGTCGTGGTATCAGAGAACTTTTTCGTACCCGATTCGTTGAATTTGAGTCCGATTGCGTAGCTCGTACTGCTGTCGGAGGTCGTCACGTACGCACTTTCGAGGTCTTCGCGTCCTCTTATGAACGCTTTCTCGTAAAGCTCGCTCTCGGCAGCCTCGTCACCGAGGTCTTCGAGTGTGAAATACAACGATTGCGGACGGCCGATGAGTTCGAGAACTTTTTCGGGATCGTCAACGTCGGGGATTTCAACGCGGATTGTGTTTCCGCCGTTGCTGTTCGTGCCCTTGGTAACGGTTGCTTCCGTATAGCCCTTGGATACGAGCAAACTTTGCAAAGAACTTACTGTGCCACTGATACGAGTGTCGAGGTCGCCGTAGTTGTCGTTTTCAACGTTGAAAACTGCCGACACACCGCCCGACATATCGAGGCCGAGTTTGATTGTCTTCACATAGCCGGTATAATCATAAACGGTGTTTGCAATAGGAAAGTCCACGACGGCAAACACTGTCATAAGAATTATGAATATACTCACTATGCACAAGACGACTATCGATTTCTTTTTGTTCACAGGAATATTCCTCCATATAGTAAAACATAAGTATTATAAACAATGAGATAGTTTAAGTCAAGAAATTACGTTTGATTATATAAATTTTTAACAGTATTTTTGCAAAATTATCCCCAAAAACGACACTTGTCTATCATATCGCAACGCGACGCGTCATATTTTTTGGTATGGAAAAAGCAAAACTCATCAAAAACGACGTCGTTGACGTCCTCAAAGCAGTATTGTTTGCAACCCTTATCTCTCTCGGCTTGGTGCTGATTTTTGCCGTTATCATACGCTTTGCGTCAGTGGAAAACAAAGTCATTATGCCCGTCAATATCGCAATCAAAATCGTATCGGTATTAGTCGGAGTGCTCATAGGCTTCAAGCAAGCGCAAAACGGCTTGCTCAAAGGCGCGATTTGTGGCCTTGTCTATATGCTTCTCACGTTTTTGATTTTCTCCGCCCTCAACGGTTTCAAAGACGTCAAATTTAGCTGGATAGACCTCATCACCCTCCCCCTTGCCGGCGCAATCAGCGGAATAATCACCGTAAATATAAAAGGCAGAAAAAGTGAGAGGAAAAACTAATAATTAATAATTAATAATTAATAATTGCGGGTGGGCTTTGCCCACACCTAAACGAAAACTCAATCGAAGACTACTTATACACGATATGTGCCAATTCGGAGCGCACTTATTAACGGAATGTGTTTATTCGAAGCTTCGAGTCGCAAGGCGACGAGCAGATAAGTGCCGAGCTTGACGATTAGTACAAGCGACTGCGCCGTGTTGTTGCGTAGCTGGCGCACAAAGCGCAGTGGCATAACGAGGGAACGAAGTGACCGTGGGAATCCAGCGTAGCGAATACAAATTCTCCACAACTGCGCCTACGGCGCAATATCACTTTTTGCGCAAGCAAAAAATATCACTCTCGCTACGCGAGAATAACACTTGCCGTAGGCAAATATCACTATTCAAAACATAAAAAAGCACTTGCAAATCGCAAGTGCTTTTTATTGTGCGTTAAATCAAATTATTCTTTATCAGCTTTGTCGCAATCTGCTTTTGCATCGCAAGCATCGCAGTTGTTGTCACAATCGGTTGCTTCGGTTGCGGGCTCGAAGTTTTCTGCTTTGTCGCAGTCTGCTTTTGCGTCGCAAGCGTCACAATTGTTGTCGCACTCAACGGTTTCTTCCTTCTTCTCTTCCGTTGCGGGTGCTGCGGGAGCTTGGGGAGCGTCGACTTTTTCAAGAACGTAACCGACCGCTTTCTTGTCGATAACGATGAGAGTGGGATTGTTTTCCGTGCCGACGTTGACGATGAGGGTGTTGTCAGCGTTCACTTGGGTGATTTTACCGACGATACCGCCGACCGTCATAAGCTTCGTGCCGACTGCAAGATTGTTGAGCATATTTTGTTGCTCTTTTTGACGTTTCTTTTGAGGAACGACCGTGAGAACGATCATTACGACGAAGACAACGCCGATGATGACGTACATAGACCAAGCCGGCAAAGCCGCAAGTGTAGAAACGAACATTTTTACTCCTTATTCGCCAAAGAGGCGATTTATAATTGAATTTATGTGCTTAAATCATACACGATGAACGATAGATTTGCAACAAAAATCACCGATTTTGTCCAAATATTAAATTCGATTTAAGCAATTTTTTGTCTATAAGACGATTTTATCCCTTGTAGTTCGCCATAAACTCCTTGCGGAATTCGTCAAATCTATCTTCCATAATCGCTTGACGTATATCCGCCGCAAGCCTTTCGAGGAAGCGGATATTGTGGATAGAAAGCAATCTTCCGCCCATAATCTCGTCGCTCTTGATGAGGTGGCGGATATACGCTCTGGTGTAGTTCTTGCAAGCGTAGCAGTCGCAATCGGGATCGATAGGCGTAAAGTCCTCTGCATACGGAGCGTTGCGGATTGTCAAAAATCCTTCCTTGACCATAGCCGTGCCGTTGCGAGCGATACGCGTGGGAAGCACGCAGTCGAACATATCCACTCCCCTTGCGACGCCTTCGACGAAGTAGTCCGCAGTACCCACGCCCATAAGATAATGCGGTTGATCTTTTGGCAAAATGGGCTGCAAAACGTCGAGCATTTCGTACATTTTTTCCGCGCTTTCACCCACGCTCAAACCGCCGATTGCGATACCGCATTTGGCGTAAGGCACGGTGCGCTCGGCACTCTCTTTGCGAAGGTCGGGGAAAATATTTCCTTGCACTATCGGGAAAAGCGTTTGGTGCGGTTTGAGCTCCACTTTCGAACATCTATCCAACCATTTTAGCGTGCGTTCCATAGCGTCGCGCGCTTTGTCGTGCGTGATATCGGGAGGCGTGCACTCGTCAAAAGCCATAACAATATCGCTTCCGAGAGCCTTTTGCACTTCCATTGATTTTTCGGGTGAAAAGAAGTGCTTGCTTCCGTCTATGAAACTATTGAATTCCGCACCATCATCGGTGATTTTGCGAAGCGACGAAAGCGAGAAAACTTGAAAACCGCCACTGTCCGTCAGTATCGCGCCGTCCCAGTTCATAAACTTGTGCAAACCGCCCGCTTTTTCGATGAGTTCGTGCCCCGGGCGCAAATACAAGTGATACGTATTCGACAGCAAAATTTGCGCACCCGTCGCACGCACTTCTTCGGGCGAAAGTCCCTTTACGGTTGCTTTCGTACCAACAGGCATAAAGCACGGCGTATCGATAACCCCGTGTTCGGTGTAGAGTTTTCCGACTCTCGCACCCGTCTTTTTATCTTCGTGTAAAACTTCAAATCTCATTTTTCGTTCCTCAAATTATTATCGTTGACATCAATTTTCAATTGAGTATTCGTTATCTTTAATGCAATGCCCCCTCTTTCCGGACACGCCGGCATTTCTCCCACCAACTATAAAATGCAACTTTCCCCCTTCCTCACGGTGTTTCCCCTATTCCGTTCCCCCTCTGCGCTCTGCTTGAGGGAACCCACGGAACTGCTCCGCAGGGGGACACACTCGGCACGCGCATAATAGGGACAATCCCCTCATTATGCCACTGCGCTTTGTGCGCCAGCTACGCAACAACACGGCGCAGTCGCTTGTACTGTCCGTCAAGCTTGGCGCTCGATGCGGTCGGCGCCTTGCGCCTCCACACCTCGAATAAGCACATACCGTTAATAAGTGCGCTCACTCAAAGAAACACGCGTCGCCAAACGAGAAAAATCTGTATTTCTCGTCGACTGCCGTTTTGTATATTTCCAATGTCTTTTCTCTGCCGACGAACGCAGACACGAGCATAATCAACGTGCTTTCTGGCAAGTGGAAGTTGGTGATAAGCCCCTTTACGCACTTAAATTTGTACCCGGGATAGATAAATATGCTCGTATCGCCTTTTTGCGCTCTTACGTAGCCGTTTTCGTCCGCAACGGTTTCAAGCGTGCGCACACTCGTAGTGCCTACGCAAATAACGCGCCTTCCCTCTCTGATTGCGGAGTTGATTTTCTCGGCGTTTTCCTCGTCGATTTCGTAATACTCGGTGTGCATCTCGTGGTCGAGGATATTCTCCTCTTTGACGGGACGGAACGTTCCGAGCCCTATATGCAAAAGCGCTTCGGCAAAATCCACGCCAATATCGCGCACTTTTTGCATAAGTTCGGGCGTAAAATGCAGTCCCGCGGTGGGTGCAGCCGCCGAGCCTTCTATCTTGCTGTATACGGTTTGATATCTTTCCTTATCGGCAAGTTTTTCCTTGATATACGGCGGAAGAGGCATATTACCCACTCTGTCGAGAATATCCTCGAACACACCCTCGAACTTAAACTCGATGGTGCGTGCGCCGTAGTCCCCCACTTCCGTAACGACCGCGCTCAACTCGTCGCAAAAATGTATAACCGAGCCGAGGCGCGCCTTGCGGGCGGGTTTCATAATGGTTTCCCAATGCGTGTAGTCTTTGCGTTTTAAGAGCAAGACTTCGAGCACGCTTTCGTGATTTTCGATATGACCGAAAATACGCGCGGGAATAACTCTCGTGTTGTTGATAACGAGCAAGTCGCCCTTTTTGAGATAGGACGGCAAGTCGTAAAAATGTTTATGCTCAATCGTGTCCGTCTCTCTGTTATAGACGAGCAATCTCGAATGATCGCGAGGGTCGATAGGCGTTTGAGCAATCAACTCTTCGGGCAAATGATAATAAAAATCGTGCGTCGTAAGAGTGGTCGATATAGTTTGGTTTTGTTGCATAATCGATGTTTTATCCGTTGTTTTTTGATATATAAAGTGCTTTTACGCTTCGGTATAAGGTCTGCCGAGATGTTCGTACGCGTTTTTGGTGCACACTCTTCCCCTCGGTGTACGAGATATGAAACCGAGTTGAATGAGGAAAGGTTCAACCACGTCTTCGATCGTAGACGCTTCTTCACCCGTTGCCGCCGAGAGTGTATCGAGTCCCACCGGGCCACCGCCGAATTTGTCTATAATTGCCTCGATAACCGTGCGGTCGGTGACGTCGAGACCGAGCTCGTCAACGTCCATAAGGCGCAACGCTTTCTTGGTGATATCGAGGTTGATACCGTCAAGTTTTTCGTATTCCGCAAAGTCGCGCACGCGTCTCAAAAGTCTGTTTGCGATACGCGGAGTTCCGCGCGAGCGTTTGGCAAGTTCGAGAGCCGCTTGCTCGTCAATGGATATACCCAAAATGTTTGCCGAGCGCATAACGATTTGTTTAAGCTCGTCGTTGGAATAGATTTCAAGGCGCAACGCCATACCGAAACGGTCACGCAACGGACTTGAAAGCATACCCGCCCTCGTAGTCGCACCGATAAGCGTAAAGCGTTTGAGTGGTATTCTTATGCTTCTTGCCATAGGACCCGACCCCGTCACCAAATCAAGCGAAAAGTCTTCCATTGCGGGATAAAGCACCTCTTCGATATTGCGGTTGAGGCGGTGTATTTCGTCGATGAAAAGCACGTCCCCTTTTTCAAGGTTCGTCAAAAGTGCGGCAAGATCCGCCGCTTTTTCGATTGCGGGACCGCTCGTAACTCTTATTTGCGAGCCGAGTTCGCTTGCGATGACGTGTGCAAGAGTGGTTTTACCGAGACCGGGAGGACCGTATAGCAACACGTGGTCGAGCGCGTCGTTTCTCGCTTTTGCGGCAGAGATAAACACTTCGAGATTTTTCTTTATCTTCTCTTGACCGACGTATTCCGTCATACTGTGGGGACGGAGACTGTTTTCTTGCTCGTCCTCGTCGATAGTGAGCGAACTCACCACCCTATTGTCGACGTCAAAGTCTTGATTTTCTTTTGTAAATTGCGATTTTATCATTTTTAACCTTTTAGGTATTATTTTTCGACGTTATTTTATTTATGGAATATTCCATTTCTCCATATGTCATTGCGAGGAGCAACATTGTTGCGACGTGGCAATCAAGCCGAAGGCGCATTTCGCTACGCTGGATTCCCACGGTCACTTCGTTCCCTCGGAATGACAAGTGGAATATTCCATATTTATTTTTGCTCGGGTGCGGGTGTCCCCCCCCCCTCAATTATTAATTAATAATTATTAATTATTAATTTTCATTTGTTTAGACTTTGTAAGCAATGTCTGATAATATTTTCCGTGCCTTGCACTCTCTTGCTTGCCTCGGTTGCCATACGCACCGCGTCGGTTTTGGAAAGTCCGAGACTTTCAAGCGCAAACACCACGTCCGCAAGGTCTTCACCCGTAAGTGCGTCTTGGTGGTCGTTGAATATGGTTATATCGTCCGCAACTTGCTCACGGAGGCTCAACACGATAAGTTCCGCGGTCTTTTTGCCGAGTCCCTTGATTTTGGTGAGCGTCTTTACGTCACCGCTTGCAATTGCCACGGTGAGCGTTTTGAGGTCGTAACCGCCGAGAATTTGCATTGCAAGCTTCGGACCGATACCGCTGATTTCGATAAGGCGCATAAACAATCTTTTCTCGTCCGTGCGCGAAAAGCCGTAAAGCGACATCTCGTCTTCTCTCACGTAAAGATAGGTATAAATCTTGACGATTTCACCCAAATCGACGTCCATAAGCGTATTTCCGCTCACGCCGATTTCGTAACCGATGCCGTTGTTATCCACCACTATCGTGGAAAGCGTCTTATCTACTATTTTACCTTGAATGTAATTGTACATTTTACACCTTTATTGCGTGCAAGCACGCAAGTGATATTTGCACCATAGGTGCAGTGATATTCTCGCTTTGCGAGAGTGATATTTGCCTAACGGCAAGTGATATTCGCACTTCGTGCGAGTTGCGGAATATTCCGTTCGGGGTGTGGGTGTCCCACCCTCTCGTCATTCCGAGCGATAGCGTGGGAATCTAGGCGCAAGCCGCACACACCAAGCAATCGATATAGCGAAACTGTGGTATGAGTTTTTATCCTTGCTATACTGATAGCGTGTATCGGTTGCTCGGTTAGTAGAGCAATAAGGCTAACGTGGCAGTAGACAATGAACTTGTGAGTTGTCTTTGCCACAGCGACGACTTTTGCTCGCATTCGGCGCAAAAACTTACTGCACCTTAAAACTTGTCGTCATTCTGCTCGTTTGAGCGTGGCATATAGCGACTGCAAGGGCGTCCGCAGCGTCGTCGGGACGCGGAACGCTCTTTAAGCGCAACAGTGCTTGCACCATATGTTGCATTTGCATTTTGTCCGCACCGCCGTAACCCGTAACCGCTTGCTTAATTTGGTTTGGCGTATATTCGTACACCTCGTCTCCGAGCCCCTTCATCGCCGTGAGCAAAATCACGCCTCTTGCCTCGGACACCGCAATACCCGTGGTGACGTTCTTTGAAAAGAACAGTTCCTCGATAGCGATATTGTCGGGTTTGAACGTCTCGATAAGCTCTTGCACGCCCTCTTCAAGTTGTTTGAGGCGTTGAGGCAAAGTGCAATCTTTGGGCGTGATGACAGCGCCGTAATCTATTACGGAATAGTTGCCTTTGACGGCGTTTATCACCCCGTACCCCATAGTCGCAAGACCGGGGTCAATGCCCAATATTATCATAAAACGTCCTTTATAATGCTGTTTTCGCTTGCAAAATCGTACACTTTCGCGCAACCATCGATTGGCAATGTGCCAACCTCGCCAAGCCTTTGCTTACAGTGCACCACGCCCGATTTTACGCGCAATTCGTATCCGTTTTGCGTGCGAATAGAGTTTTGCACGCTCTCTTTTCTATCTCCGTTTACGTCGTAGCAATCGCTTACCCAACCGACGAAAACGTCTTTGCCGATATATCCCGTGGCAATCTTGCCGTCGATGTGAGATAGGTCGATATCGTAGTCGTCAAGCGTCGTCGCAACGAGTTTGCCGTCCTTTTGGTCGAGGTGCGCCTTTTCAAAGCGGTAGTCTCTATCAAACGCTTGCACCGCCCACACGTTGGAGGGATTGGCAAGTATTTGCTCGTACGTACCCACTTGCTTCACTTCCCCGTAATGCATAACGGCAATCTTGTCGGCAATCGAAAGAGCCTCGTCCTTATCGCGCGTTGCAAATATCACGATCTTGCCCTCTCTTGCCATATTTTGCAAGATTGGCGCGACTTCGCTCCAAAGCTCTCTTGCCTCGTCCTTATCAAGTCCTCTCGTTATATCGTCGACGAGTATGACTTTGGCGGGTCTTGAAAACAGTCTTGCGATCGCAAGCCTTTTGAGGTCTATGAGCGAAGTCTTTTTTGCCTTGTCGTGAAGTATGGCAACCACGCCCGTTTTCTCGGCGCAATCGTTGACGATTTGCTTGATTTTATCCTTATCGTATCCGCGGATAATAAGCGGGTACGCCAGATTATAGTAGCAAGAACGATTTTCAAACATAGCCAAATCGTCAAACACCATAATCACGTCGTCGGGCTTTTTGTCGAGAGGTTCACCGTCAAAAAGCACTTTACCCTCGCAGTCGGTAACGGACGCAACCACCTTCAAAAAGGTGGTTTTTCCGCTCAATTCGTCACCGAGCAAGGCAAGTATTTTGCCGTCCTCTATTTTCATATCCAACGAGCCGAGCACCCTCGCGCCGTACAGATATTGCTTGCTGACACCGACGAGTTCAAGCATAATCAGATAATATATTTGTCGTTCTTCTTGGGAGCGGCTTCGAGTTCCGCTTTCTTTGCTTCGTAACCAGCTCTGTTAAACATTGCGTACGTTGCATTCTTGCCCTCTTCAACGCCCGGTTGATTGAACGTATCGATGTTGAGCATCTTTCCGCAATACGCCGTTTCGAGTTGGAAGAACATAAGCAATTGACCGATTGACACCGCGTTGACTTCGTCAAGCATAATGGTGCGGTTCATATGTTTGGAGCGAGTGAGCGCGTACTCCGTCGCTTCTCTTTCGGTGTTGATAAGCTCACCCATCGTGTGTCCGCAAAGGAAGTTGACGTCTGCAAATTCTTCCGCGCCGTTTGCGATAACCACGTCTCCTCTATACTTCTTTACGCCGATAAACGTGACCACTTTGTCAAACGGACCTTCGGTGTAAAGTTGCACTTGCGAGTGTTGGTCGGTGACGCCCAAAGACTTGACGGGAGTTTGTCCCTTGTGCACGACGTTGCCGTCAAAATCAACGGCCTTACCGAGGCTCTCGCCCCAAAGTTGGCAATACCAGTCCGCAATGAGTTTGAGGCTGTCCGCATACGGCATCATAACCGAAATGTTTTTGCCTTTTTGCTCCATTGCGATGTATTGAAGCGTTGCCGCCATCAAAGCGGGGTTCTTGTACGGATTGGAGGAATTGCACGCCTTGTCCATCTCCGCCGCACCGCGCAAAAGTCCGATGATGTCGATGCCGAGCACCGCCGCCGGAAGAAGTCCAACGGGGCAAAGTTCGCTGAAACGACCGCCCACTCCGTCGGGGATATAATAGGTCTTGAAGCCCTCTTTCTTTGCAAGTTTGATGAGGTTGCCCTTGCTTTGAGACGTCGTTGCGATGATATGCTTTGCCCAATCGTCTCCGCATCTCTTTTTGAGGATATCCGTGATGATGAGATATTGACTCATAGTCTCGGACGTCGCACCGCTTTTGGTGATGACGTTGAACATAGTCTTTTCAACGTCGATAACGTCAAGAAGTGCCAACATTCTTTCGGGGTCTACGTTGTCTTCCACGTAGAATTTCACGCCCCTTTTCTTTGCGTCGAGGTCGTTGTATCTGAAATGGCAAAGCGCGTTGAACACCGCCATAGGACCGAGTGCGCTTCCGCCGATGCCGAGCACCACGAAATTGTCGTAATGCGCGCGCACTTCCGCCGCCGTATAAATGATGTCGCGCACGACATCTTCTTGATTGTACGGAAGTTCCGACCAACCCATCCAGCCCGTTCCGCGATTTTTCTCGAAGTAAGCGTAACTGTCTTGCGCCTTGTCGAGAACGCTTTCTATCTCTTTTTCGGTGATGCCTTGCTCGCCTATGGACGATTGCATCATATTGTTAAAGTCAAACTTCAATTGCATAATACTTATGCCTCCAAAAGATTTTTCAAATATTTCACCGACTCCGCCACTTCGTCGTAAGAGTCGTAATTTTTTGCGTATTGTTCGATGATGAGCGGTCCGTCGTATCCACCGTCTTTGAGCCTTGCGATAAGCTCGTCAAACGGAAATTCACCTTTTCCCACCATCGTAATCTCACCGTCTTTGACGTCGCTCAAATGCACGTTTTTGAGGCTATTCCCCATAACCGCAAGATATTCGCGCCAATCGTAGCCCGATTGTCTTGCTTGCTTTACGTCGAGCACAGTGCCGACGTTTGGAGCGTACGAGCGCATTTTTTCATAAAAATCGGGCGTGTTGAAAGTCGCCCAATGCACGTTTTCAAGGCATAGTTTTATGCCGTATTCGCTTGCGATATCACCGAGTTTTGCCATACGTTTTCCAACGAAAACGGGGTCGAAATACTGATTGCGTTTGAGCCTCGGTTGTCCGTGGAAGGTGTACGCCTTTGCGCCTATCGTGTTGCCGACGGTAAGCACTTTGCGGAATATCTTTTCCGCGTCCTCGTAAGTGCGCGGTGCGATATTGAAAAGTTGCGGTTCAAACTCGGTGTTGAGCGAGTGCACCGAATAGATATCGAGACTGCCCTTTCTCTCTGCCAAAAGGCGTCCGAAATCGCTTTCGTACTCACAAAAAGTGGTAAGGAACACCTCGGCGGTGTCCCCTCCACAGCGTTGAATGACCGAGAACGAGTTCTCGGTCAATTCCTTTGTAAAAAACGTTGCTGTCGATATTCCGACTTTCATTTACTCTTTTCGCCCTCTATAAACAAGGGTACGTCCTTTTATTCTTCACCCGCAAAATGCGGGCGTAACTTTATTACACTTCTTCGCTTTCGTCGTAAACGTTGGGCGTGCCTTTCTTGTCTTTGTCCCAAATGTCCTTTTGCTTTCTCATTTGTCCGAGGAGTCTGGGGATAACCTCGTCCACGTTGTCGAACGGAGAGCCGGACACT
The DNA here is from genome assembly GCA_002476605.1 of Christensenella sp. UBA7571. GTDB lineage: Bacteria > Bacillota > Clostridia > Christensenellales > CAG-917 > CAG-475. Next base: position 18,225 of record DLLD01000005.1, on the reverse strand, counting down.
GCTTGTGCGCGATAAGTCAAGCCTTTGTCGGTAACCACCATATCAGTGGTGTAGTCACCGTTCTCGTAAGTTACGGTAAACTTGACTTCCGTGTCCTCGTCTGCAAAACGTCTTTCGAGCTTTGCGCACTTTTTCTCGGTGATTGCCTTGAGTGAATCACTTGGGTTGTAGTTCTTGCCAAAAATTTCGATTCTCATAAAGTAACCTCCTAAAAGTTCTTTATATATGCATTATAGCAAATATATTTTTATTATTCAATAGCAAAACGCATTTTTGCTTTGATTTTATCCCCAATTTTTCTCACGTCCGCAAATCTTCCAATTCTCCTTTTGTCATTGCGAGGAGTAACGAACGTTGCGACGTGGCAATCCAGCCGAAGGCGCATATCGAATATTCCTCAACTCGCACACCGTGCGAATATCACTTTTGGCACAGCCAAAAATATCACTCTCGCTTTGCGAGAATATCACTGCGGCAACGCCGCAATATCACTCCTTAAACATAAAATGTCGGGATTATGATATTTTGCACTCTTTTATGATATTTTGGTTTGCAAAAATGACATAATTCAGCCCCGAAATTAACATAATTTTTGCGCATTTTTTTGCACTTTTTGAGTTAATTTTGCACCCGTTTTTACAGTTTAGCAAAAGTGAGCGTATCGCCGTCGCAATCGATTTTCACTTTGTCGTTTGCGCCTATTTCACCGCGTATAAGGTTTTCGCTGAGCTTGTCCTCGACGAGGCGTTGTATGGTGCGACGAAGCGGTCTTGCGCCGTACTCTGCGTCGTAACCAACGTTTGCAATATAATCCTTTGCTTTGTCCGTAATCTCTACGCTTACGCCTCTTTCTTCAAGGCGTTTTGCAAGCGACGAGAACATCAAATTCGCGATTCTAACGATGTTTTCCTTGTCCAATTTCTTGAACACGACGATTTCGTCTATACGGTTGATAATCTCGGGTTTCATTGCGCCTTTGAGGGCTTGGATATGTCTTTCTCTATTTCGCTCCGTCTCGTTTTCCGTGGCTTGCGCGCTTGCAAAACCGAGGGTGTGACGAGGCTCTGACGCCTCTTTCGCACCGATATTGGACGTGAGGATAACCACCGTGTTTTTGAAGCTCACCGTGCGACCGTGGCTGTCCGTGAGTATACCGTCTTCGAGAATTTGAAGCAATATGTTGAAAATATCGGGGTGTCCCTTCTCGATTTCGTCGAAAAGCACCACTGAATAGGGCTTTCTACGCACTTTTTCCGTGAGTTGTCCGCCCTCTTCAAACCCTACCAAACCGGGGGCAGAGCCTATAAGTCGAGACACGCTGTCCTTTTCCATATACTCGCTCATATCCACGCGGATAAGCAAGTCTTCGTCACCGAAAAGCGCACCCGCAAGTGCCTTTGCAAGTTCCGTTTTACCAACGCCCGTCGGGCCGAGGAATATAAATGAACCGATTGGGCGTTTGGGGTCTTTAAGTCCCGCTCTCGCACGCTTGATTGCCCTTGCCACCGCCAAGCACGCTTCGTCTTGACCGATGACTCTCGATTGCAAAACTTTTTCGAGATTTACCAGTTTTTCGCTCTCCCCTTGCGTGATTTTGCTCACGGGAATACCCGTCCAATTGCCCACGACTTCGGCAATCTCGTCCTCACCTATGGACAACGTCATAGAGGCGCATTTTTCCTTCCATTCGATCTCGGCTTTTTCGCGCTTTTCTATATAATCGTCGCGAAGTGCCTTATATTTGGCGCAAAGCTCGAAGTTGTCTCTGCGCTTTGCCTCACTCAAATCGAGGTCGGCTTGCTTGATTTTCCCCTCCAAATCGCGTATTTCTTGCGGTGTGGTAAAATTGAAAATTTTCTTTCTCGATGCCGCCTCGTCGATAAGATCGATAGCCTTGTCCGGCAAAAATCTGTCCGCAACGTATCTATCCGACAAAATCGCAGCCGACGATATTGCTTCGTCCGTGATAACGACGCCGTGGTGCGCCTCGTATTTGGGCTTCAACCCCTGCAAAATTTCTATCGTGTCGCTCACGCTCGGTTCTTCCACCAAAACGGGTTGAAAACGGCGTTCTAACGCACTGTCTTGTTCAAATTGCTTGCGATATTCTTCAAGCGTGGTTGCGCCTATCGTCTGCAATTCGCCCCTCGCAAGCATTGGTTTGAGAATATTTGCGATATCCAATCCGCCCTCGCTTGCGCCCGCTTTCAAAATGGTGTGAATTTCGTCTATAAAAAGCAAAATATCCCCTCTGCGTTTTATACCGTTGAGGGTTTCTTTCAATCTTTCTTCAAAGTCTCCTCTATATCTCGTGCCCGCAACCAACGACGTCAAATCGAGCGAAAACACAGTCTTTCCGCGCAACGCGTCGGGCACGTCTCCCGATACGATTGCTTGCGCAAGTCCGTCCACGACAGCACTTTTGCCAACGCCCGGTTCACCGATAAGCACGGGATTGTTCTTGGTTCTACGGCAAAGCACTTGGATAACTCTTTCCGTTTCCTTGCCTCTGCCGATGACGGGATCGAGATTGCCGTCCCTTGCCTTTTTCGTCAAATCCGTGCCGTATTTGGACAAGTCGAAATCGTCTTTTTCTTCCTTTTGAGGCTCGACTGCGACGTGCTTTTCCGCCTCGTCGTCACCGTAGTATTGCGAAACGTAACCGCTCAAAATATCGTTTACTTTATCTTGCGCGCCGTTTGCAACGCACATCGTGGGACGACCGCCGCCGTTTGCAATTATGGCGTTGTACACCAATCTTTGCAAGCTCTCCGTGTCTATACCGCTGTCGCGAAGCACTTCCGCCGCCACCGACGACGTTTCGTCAAGCACGGTGTACAAAATATGCTCCGTACCCACGCACGACGAGCCGAGTCTCGTTGCGACGTCTCTTGCGTTTTGCACCGCTCTGCCCGCTCTTGCCGACATTTCCACGCGCGGGCGAAGGGGCATAGGCGAGAATATCTTCAAAACGTCGTCTTCGTACAATCCATATTGATTGAGTATGCGTTTTGCGCTTCCGTCAACGCTCAAAAGACCGTACAACAAATGTTCGGTGCAAATAAGTCCGCCTGTGCGAACGGCAAGTTCACCCGCCGTATTCAGTACGGCGCGGGCGTTATCCGAATAGTTTATCATTTGTCCTCCGCGAGAATCTTCCTCACGATTTGCGCGCGCATTTTATCGCGCTCTTCGTCGGAATTTCCGCCAGTAATAATACTCAACGACGACGAGGTGCAAGACCATATCGTTTCGTCGAGTTTTCGTGTGTTTTTTATGGGCAAAATGCCCAGTATTACGCCGAGTTTTACGTCGACAAGTAGTTTCATAAGTTCCTTTGAAGTGAGAGCGTACGCGCTTTTAAGCACGGCATAACTTCTGGATATTCCGTCCAAAAGTTCCGTTTGCTTGTCTCTCACAAGCCTTTCGAGCGCGACTCTTTCGCAATAACACATTCTTACGGCCGCTTGTTCCACTTGCCCGATTATACTCTCTTCGCTGACTCCGAGCGTACGCGAATTGGACACTTGATACATATCGTACGCCGCCTCGCTTCCCTCGCCGAAAACGCCTCTTATGGTCAAGCCGAATTCCGTCTTGAAGGTTTTGAGTGCGTCCTCGATTGCACCCGCCCTTTTGAGCGCGGGCAAAAACAGCATTACCGAAGCGCGCATACCCGTGCCGAGATTGGTGGGACACGCCGTCAAAAAGCCCAACTGTTCGTCGTAGGCAATAGGCACGCTCTTTATGAGATTGACGTCGTAGCGGTGCAATCTTTCAAACGCGCCCGCAAGGTTAAATCCGTCCACCACGCATTGCTCTCGTATATGGTCTTCTTCGTTGACCATAATGGAAATTCCGCCGTACTTCTTGTCCCCTTCCACTATGACCGCGCCGTTTTTGTCGTTGTTGGCAAGATTGATCGATATGATATGTCTTTCGATAAGTGCTTTTTTCTGCTCTTTTGTGAGCCTCGACATAGGCAAAAGCCTTGCGTTGAATATGCCTTGCGACGCAAAATACGCCGAATTCATGAGGTCCACGCAACGTTGGTCGGTAACTTTGATATGAGATGGAAATTCAAGCCCTTTTATATTTCTTGCAAGGCGTATTCTCGACGAAATTACGTTGTTTTGGAGAAGTTCACCTATACTGCACTCGTTTGCGCTTTTGAGATATTGCGTACCGTCGCAATCACCCTTTTTGCTTTCAAACAGCGAGCCGTCCAAATCGCACGTACTATGTACGTGAACGAGAGGGATAGCGCCGTGCAAATCGCTTTGAGATATATGTTGTGCTTTGAGTGCGCTATCGACGGCAATACCGCGCATTTGCTCGTAGCAGTGCGCGCAACCGAATAAAAAAGTCTTTTGAAATTCTTCGACCTCGCAACCGCAAAATTTGCACTCTTTGCCACGTCTCGCAAGCCTCTTTTGCGCCTCTTCGTGCGGATTTTTGCCGGCTTTGAGTGCGCGCGTATAGCACGCCTCGCAATAGGCGTATTCAACGCTTTTGTTATTCTCAATCACGCGGTCGAAAAGAGTTGCCTCGCTTTCACCGCATATATCGCACGTCCTTTGCATATCCGCACCAAATCGAACATCTAACTCTGTAAATTCAATCAAAAAAACACCGTCTCGACGCTCGATTTTGAAGTTTTATTTGATAGTTTCTATATACTTTTTGAAGTTGTTTTTGAGTTTCTCGTCACGGAGCGCAAATTCAATCGTCGCTTCCAAATATCCTTCCTTGTTGCCGATATCGTAGCGTCTTGCGTCAAAAATGCAAGAGTACGCGCTCTTTTCCTTGGCAAGGATACTTATTGCGTCCGTAAGGTACGCCTCACCGTTGGTCTTCGGTGTGCGCTCTATTACGTCGAATATATCGCTCGGAAGCACGAAACGTCCGAGAGATACGAGATTACCGGGCATTTCACCCGTCGGTTTTTCGATAATTCCGCTTATCTTGGTTATTCTCTCGTCTACTTGCTCCTCGGCAATCATAACTCCGCAACGACGCGCAACTTCCTCGCTCGTGTGTTGGCACCCCACGATTGCTCCGCCCGTCTTTTCGTACGCGTCGATAAGTTGCTTGGTGACCGGCAAAACGCCCTCCGCCGTGTACATAACGTCGTCACCGAAAAGCACCGCAAAAGGCTCTCCGTTTGCAAATTCTTTGCAAAGATATATGGCGTTGGCGTTGCCGTCCATCTTCTCTTGCACCACGAAACTAACCTTCGCGCCCACCTCTTTGTTGGCAAGCGAATAGGAATACTCGTCTCCCACCTCTTTCAGTCTTGCGTTGAGCGGTTGATTTGGCTCGAAAAGGCGTCTTATATCCTCTTTTTGAGGGGATATGACGATCATAATCTCTTCTATACCGCTCTTCACCGCCTCGTCGACGATATACGTCAAAGCGGGCGTATCCACTATGGGCAAAAGTTCTTTGGCAAGCACTTTGGTGACGGGCAAAAATCTCGTCCCGAAACCGGCGCAAGGTATAACGGCTTTTCTAACTTTCATAAATAGTCCCCCATCGTTTCGTTTTTACCACCTTATGCGACGAAATCGTCACATATACTTTGCGATAATACGATCAGAGCTCACTTTTGGTATCCGTGCGGATGCGTCGAATGCCACTTCCACGCCGACGAAATAATGCTTTCGAGGCTGTCGTATTGAGGCTTCCAACCGAGTTCGCGTTTGATCTTCTCGCTCGAAGCGACGAGCGTTGCGGGATCACCGGGACGACGTCCTTCGATCTTGCGCGGAATGGTTATTCCCGTCACTTTTTCCGTCATATCGATGACTTCTTTCACGGAAAAACCGTTGCCGTTGCCGAGGTTGTAATAGGTGGATTTTCCGCCGTGTTTGAGATAATCGAGCGCGCGGATATGTGCGTCCGCAAGGTCGGTGATGTGGATATAGTCTCTCACGCAAGTTCCGTCAGGCGTGGGATAATCTTCACCGAAAATGCCGATATAATCGCGAGTGTGGTTGGCAACTTGCAAGATTATCGGGATAAGGTGCGACTCGGGATTGTGCGCCTCGCCTATCTCACCGCTCTTGTGCGCGCCCGCCGCGTTGAAATAACGCAACGCCACGTATTTGAGACCGTACGCCTTGTCGTAGTCTTGCATAAATTGCTCCATCATAAGCTTGGTTTGACCGTAAACGCTCGTCGGGTGTTGCGGGCTCTCTTCCGTGATGAGACCGTCACCGCAATCTCCGTACGTTGCCGCCGAAGACGAAAACACGAGGTATTTTACGTCGCGAGCAATCATAGCGTCCAAAAGTGCAAGCGTGCCCGCCACGTTGTTGTGATAATACTTGGCGGGATTGGACATACTCTCACCGACCAGCGAGAACGCCGCAAAGTGAATAACGGAATCCACGTGATATTTTTCAAAAGTGGATTTCAACAACTCGACATCAAAGATGTCGCCCTTGACGAAAGGCACGCCTTGGGGCACGGATTCGATATGTCCCGTAGAAAGATTGTCGTATACCACGACGTCCATATTGCGCTCTTTGAGTTCTCTTACGCAATGCGAGCCGATATAGCCCGCTCCGCCCGTAACCAAAATCATATAACACTCCTCGCACGCACTATGCGCGCAAAAATTTTAATCTATGACTTATTATAAACTAGAACCGCTTGTTTTGCAAGACAAAATTGTGTATAATCAAATCGTGGGCAGAACAATTTTACATTGCGACTTAAACAACTTCTACGCTTCGGTGGAACAAAAACTGCATCCCGAATACGACGGGATGCCTCTTGCCGTTTGCGGAAATCCCGAAGCAAGACACGGCATCGTGCTTGCAAAAAATCAACTTGCCAAAAAAGCGGGCGTTCAAACGGGCGAAACGTTGTGGTCGGCAAAGCAAAAATGCCCCGATATCGTCTTCGTTCCCCCGCATTTTGACGAATACGTCAAATATTCCAAACAAGTCTTTGAAATTTACACCACGTATACGGACAGAGTGGAAAGTTTCGGCATAGACGAGTGCTGGCTTGACGTTACGGGTTGCGAGAGACTTTTCGGCACGGGCGAGCAAATCGCAAACGAGTTGCGCCAAAAAGTCAAGGAAAAGACGGGGCTCACCATATCCGTGGGCGTATCGTTCACCAAAACGCTTGCAAAACTCGGCAGCGACCTCAAAAAGCCCGACGCCACCACCGTGCTCGACCAAGAGCACTATATGTCAATCATAGGGGATATGTCCCCGTCCGAGCTTATTATGATAGGCAGACATACCTCCGAAAAGCTTGATAAAATGAATATCCGCACCATACGTCAACTTGCGAACGCGGACAGAGACACGCTCCGCTACAAATTCGGCGTGATTGCGGACAATATGATAAACGCCGCCGCGGGCATAGAAACGGACGAGGTCAAACGCTACTACGACGTGCGCATACCCAAGAGCGTATCCAACGGCACTACCACGCCACGCGATATAAAAAATCTCGACGAAGCAAAAATCGTCGTCTACGCGTTGTCGGAAATGGTGGCAACGCGTCTTCGTCAATACAATCTCGTAGCAAACGGTGTGGGACTGTCAATCAAAAATCCCGACCTTCAATGGACGAGCAAGCAAGTTCCGCTCAATCCCGCAAGTGCCACTTCGAGCGCAATCGCACAAAGCGCAATCGAACTCTTGAAACAAATGCACACTTTCGGCACGCCTCTTCGAGCAATCACAGTATCGGCAATACGTCTCAACGACAAAAGTCAAATGCAACTGTCACTTTTCGACGACGTCGAGAGCAAAAACGACAAACTCGAAGAGAGCCTTGACAAGATACGCGGAAAGTACGGATATAAAGCCGTACAGCGCGGTTTACTCGTGGGCAACGACCTTACGGGCAACCTTCACGAAGAAGACGATTTCCGTCCGTTCCATCAATCGAAAACAACTTGACGATTTTTACAAAATAACACTTATCGTGTTTCTAAACTGGCGTTTTGAGCGAAAAACCGCTTAAAACGCCTTATTTTTACCTTATTTTCAACACGCTATCACACGATATGTATTTTTGATTTTAGATACACTTATCGTGTTATTTGTCGATTTTTGCTATTTTGACGGATTTTCGGATTATCTTTACCCTTGAAAACGCAACACTTATTTCACGCCGTTTTATAAAGCCTTTGCTCCAAAAAGACGAGCGTTACCGCACTCTCCATATAAATTCGAGCTGACTTTCGCAAATCGTTTTACAAAGACCGCGTTTTTCTTTATAATAAAATCGTTATAAGGGGTAACGAACTTTATAAACGCGAGCGCGCTCGCAGGGGCAACCCAACGGCACGAGAAGTGCAAAACTTTATTTTATGACACCCGTTCAAATAGCAACCGCAGTTTTATCTCTCATCGCAGGTATAGGCGTTTTCCTTATTGCTTGTACGATGATGAGCTCAAACCTTGAATCCGTTTCGTCAAACAAACTCAAAAAACTTTTTGCCAAGACCTCGAAGAGCAAACTTATGGGCGTCGGCATAGGCACGGTCGCAACCGCCGCTATACAAAGCTCGGGCGCAACGTCGGTTATGGTCATAGGCTTCGTCAACGCGGGCATTATGACGCTTATGCAAGCGGCAACCGTCATTTACGGCGCAAACATAGGTACGACGATAACGGGACAGATCACCGCACTCGGTATGTTTGAAGACACCATATCAACGGGCGTGATATTTGCAACTTTTGCCGGAATAGGCGCGTTTATAATGGCGTTTGCAAAAAAGGACGTAGTAAAAAAGATCGGCGGTATTTTGGCGGGCTTCGGTATGTTGTTCGTCGGTCTCGATATGATGAGCGCGTCGATGAAAGTGTTTGCGGAACTCGAATCCGTCAAAAACTTCCTTGCTCTCATCAAAAATCCGATTTTGCTCGTGCTCATCGGTGCGGTGTTCACCGCAATCATTCAGAGCTCGTCGGTTATGACGTCCGTTGCAATCACAATGGTGTTTACGGGGCTTATAACCCTCGACCAAGGCATTTATCTCACGATGGGCTCAAACATCGGATCGTGCGTGGTCGCAATTATCGCGGGTATCACCTCTGGCACAAACGCAAAGCGCACCGCTCTTATCCACTTACTTTTCAACGTTACGGGCGTGATAATCTTTATGCTCGTCGCAATGATGATGCGAGAGATAAGCAAGAGCGTCAATCCGTCGCACGTAATAACGTTCGGTTATTTGTTCGAGAAGATGTTTCCAAACGCTCCTCAAACGCAACTTGCAATGTTCCATACGTTCTTCAACGTCATCACGGTTGCGCTGGTGTTGCCGTTTACCAATCTTTTAGTCAAGCTCGTCACCAAGATTATTCCCGACAAAAAGGCGTCGGTACAAGAGCCGGAAGAAAAGCTCTATTATCTTGACGAGCACTTGATATCCACTCCGCCGATTGCCGTGCTTCAAACCAAGAACGAAATCGTCAATATGGCGGAAATCGCGTTGCACAACTATCAGATTGCTTGCGATATCGTTTGCACTTTGGATTATTCAAACGTGGACAAATTCCGCAAAAACGAGGACGAGCTCAACTTCCTCAACAAAGAAATCTCCCGCTTCGTCGTCAAGCTTTCAAAATGCGAAATGAACGACGCCGACCACAACTATCTTGCAACGACGTTCCATACGGTATCGGATATCGAGCGTATCGGTGATTACGCCGAAAACATCGTGGAATACGCCGACAAGCTCCGCGACATAGACCAAAAATTCTCCGACAAAGCCGTCGGTGAAATACGCAATTTGCAAGAGCATATAGAAAACTTGTTCCAAAAGACTATGAAAGCGTACGTCAATGCCGACCTCGGAAGTCTGAGCGACGCCAACGCAATCGAAGAACAAGTCGACGATATCACCGACGAGATGTGCGAAAATCACATCACGCGTTTGAGAAACGGTGATTGCACGCCCGACGTCGGCGCACAATACTTGTCGCTTGCGTCCGACTCCGAACGTATCGCAGACCACTTTATCAATATCGCAAAATGTATAAAACAATGGAACGAAGATAAGCAATAAGAGGTGAAAAATGAAACTCGCCATCGCAACCAACAACGCACACAAACTGCAAGAAATCCGCGCCATACTCAACGGGCAATTTGACGAACTTCTCTCTCTCAAAGACCTCGGCATAGACGTCGACGTGGAGGAAACGGGCACGACACTCGAAGAGAACGCACTGCTCAAAGCACGCACCGTTCAAGAGATTTGCCACATACCCACGCTTGCCGACGATACGGGGCTTATGGTTGACGCACTAAACGGCGCACCGGGCGTATATTCGGCACGCTACGCGGGTGAAGAACACAACGACGCGGGCAACCGTGCGTTGCTTCTCAAAAACCTTCAAAACGAGCAAAATCGCAACGCGCATTTTGCCACCGTAATTGCAATCGTTTATCCAAACGGGGACTTTATCACGTCAAAAGGACGCGTTGACGGTGAGATTTTGCGCGAAGAGCGCGGAAACGAAGGCTTTGGTTACGACTCGCTTTTCTATTCGTACGAGCTCAAAAAGACGTTTGCAGAGGCGTCGCAAGAAGAGAAAAATTCAGTCAGTCACAGAGGCAGAGCCTTGCGCGCTATGCTTGAAAAATTGCAGAACGAACAATGAAAATGACCACGATAGTCGCCCTCAGCGACAGCCACAATTTACCGCTTCCGCCTCGTCTTTTGAGCGTGGCGCAAGAAAACGATTACGTCTTCTTTTTGGGTGACGGCATTACCTCGCTCGGTGATTTGTTGTTCCACAAAAATCTTCACGCAGTCAAAGGCAATTGCGATCCGTACGGTTTCAACGACGAAGAGATCGTGCAAATCGGCGACTTAAAGATTTTGCTCACGCACGGAGATAAATATCACGTCAAACGCGATTTGACTTCACTCAAATTCCGCGCGCAAGAACTCGGTTGCAATCTCGTCTTTTACGGACACACCCACTTTGCCGATATCACGCAAAGCGACGGCATAACGTTTATCTGCCCCGGCTCTTTGCTCTCTCCGCTCTCGGGTACGCCCTCGTACGCCTACGTAGTCCTCACCGACGGAAAAATTACCGCCAAAATCGTAAATCTATAATCGGAATATAAAGAATTCTATTGAAAACAAAAAAGCGCAACCCGTGCGCTTTTTTTATTTGAATATTTACTATTTTTCGGCTTCGTCCGTCGATTGGTCGATATGCGGTGAATACTTATTCCACGTCTTTTCTACTTTTTTCGGATTTAACGGATTGACGATAACGAAAGCAATCTTCGTCATTTCCTCTTCCGTAGGCTCGACGCCATCGTTGAGAATACTATTTAATCTATCCTCGTCAATGCCCGACTTTTTTGCTATACGAGAAGGAGAAACTCTTCTCATTTTCATAATCAATTTCAGTCTATCGCCAACACTTTCCGTGCAAGCGGTTTTCTCCTCATCCATACGATCCTCCAAACGAAAACGGCATAAAGACTTTATGCACGAACTATAAAAGCGTTACTAAGCCGAACTGCAATTATTTTGCGTTGTTTTCTATGTATTTCACAACGTCCGCGACGGTTTTGATTTTGCCCATATCGTCGTCTTCGATGATGAGATTCCACTTTTCTTCAAGCGTCATTCCGAGATCCACGATATCGAGGCTGTCGAGTCCCAAATCGTTGATAAGGTCGCTTTCGGGCGTGATTTTGCTTGCGTCCATACCCAATTGTGCTGCTATTATGTCTCTGACGGTTTCAAAAATCATTGTCGTTACCTACCTTGTTGATGTTGTAATTATATCACGAGAATATGCTTTTAACAAGAGCAAAATTCCTCTTTTACTGCGTTTGGATCTATCTCGTACGCTATAATGCTTTGCTCGTCCGCGCAGACGCAAGCGTGATAGTCGTCGTAGACGGGAAAATGCTCGAAATGCGCGTCTTTGGGAATCTCGCGTCTAAAAGCGGACAATCCCTCACCCGTCCATTTGAGATAACTCTCTCTTTCCGTCCATTTTTCAAAGAAATCTTCGAGATCCTCGGCGTCTATGAACGTAAACTTTTTGTAGTCTATATCGCGGATTTTTTCTATATCCACGCCAATCGGGGTGTGTGATATTCCAAGCATAATCACGCCGTGAGAGTGCGAAAGATTGAAAAACACTTCTTCGCTGTCAAAGCGCGGTTTTTGCCCTTCTTCTCTGATTATTTCAAGCGACTTTGGCAAATCCGCTCCGTATTGCGACATTATATCTCTATAATGTCCGTAGCAAAACTTGACGAAATCGTCGCTATTGAGTTCCCCTCTCGCAAAAAACAGTACCATATCTATACTCTGTCAAATTGATCGTTTTCCCTTATCCCTACGCTTATTTGCTTTGATTTCTGTCGTAGATATATTTGAGACCTTTGAGCGCAAGCGCGCGATCGCTTATATCGATGAGATCGGGTTCGACCTTCTCGACGAGTTCGCTAAGACCGCCCGTCGCAACCACCTTTGCGCCTTGCATCTCGGGCAATTCCTTGTACTTGGCAACCATATATTTGACGAGCCCCGTATACCCGTATACGATACCGCTTTGCATACAACTCTTGGTATCCGTACCGACGATGTTTTGCGGTTTTTCAAGCTCTATTCTCGGAAGTTTTGCCGCCGTCGTAACGAGTGATTCTGTTGCCGTCTTGATACCGGGTGCAATCGCACCGCCTATATACTCTCCGTCTTTGGTGACGAGGTTGAACGTCGTTGCCGAGCCGAAATCCACCACGATAACCGGTCCGCCGTAAAACTTGTACGCCGCCGCCGCGCCGACGAGTCTGTCCGTGCCGAGTTGCGAGGGGTGATCGTACTTGATTTTGAGCCCCGTATCCGTAGTGCCCGAAACGATCAAAGGCTTTTTGCCAATATAGTAGTTGCACATATGCTCTATGGTATAATTGAGCGCGGGCGCAACAGAGGACATAACCGCGTCGTCTATATCCGCAAAGTTTACGCCTCTTTGTTTGAGCAAATCGTACAGCACCATACCGTATTCGTCCGCCGTGCGCGACGCTTTGGTCGAAACACGCCAAGACGCAATGAGGTCGTCCTTGTCAAAAACGCCGTATTTTACGTTGGTGTTGCCAATATCCATCGTGAGTATCATCTCGTACCTCTAATGCGCAGAGTATATCGTGCGCAATCGTTCAGTAAATTGACAATAGTATAGCAAACTATTCGGATATTATCAACCATAAAAAAGACGATAGCACCGCTACCGTCAATTTTTGCTTAATTCTATTAGGTGTTATTGGAAACAGAACGTTAATAAATTCCATCAATGCAAGTTACTTTGGACGAGCTGTTAATATATTTTGCAAGACTTTCCCATTCCGCTTTTGTACCGTCAAAAGTAACGACTACTCTTTTTGTGGTCGATGAATATTCTTCTCCTAAGTATAGATTATCTTTTGGCAAGAACGACCAACCCCAAAAAGTATTGATTTTACATTTTTATATTTTTTTCAATTGTTCATCGCAATGCAGAGCGTGCAGAGAAATGCGTAAAAGTTGAATAGGAACGCGGGCAAGAATTCTATTGCGATTTTCACCTCTTTGGTCAAAAAGCGTATAAATAGTACGTAGGAAAAGGCAAGCACCACCGTCATACATACGAGCGCAAACCAAAGATTTTTCAACGTGAAGAACGCAAAGACGAATAGCACCGCGAATATTCCCAAAATCAAGAAAAATATCGTTGAAGGAAAAAAATGTTTGTACTCCACGAGGCGCGATATCGCAAGCACGCAAGACACGTACGCCGTTGACACCAAAACCGTAAACCAACCGCCACTCACCACAAACGAGGGTTTTTCAAGCGCAATATACCACTTTAAGTCCGTTTTGAAACATAAGGAACACAATCCCGACACCACGAGTATCGCGAATATACCGACGACTATTCCGATCATACGTTTCAAATACCCCACGTCAAAGTATATTTGCCTTGCGCAAGTTAAATGACGGAGTAACACAATTTTTGAAGGTTGCGTAAGGTAATGTAGGAGCAATCCTAATCAAACAAGGAGGTACATAAAATGAACGGATTCTTTTCAAACGGTGCAAACGGTTGCGGTTGCAATACTTGTGACATAGTGTTGCTCATTATGTTGCTCAATTGTTGCGGTTGCGGCGGTGGAACGAGCTTTGGCGGTTGCAATTCTTGCGACATCGTATGGCTCATTCTCATTCTCTCCTGCCTTTGCGGCGGTGGATGTTCTTGTAAGTAAACCAATCGGACGCAACAGTCGCCTCAATCGAGGCGACTGTTGCATTTTATTTGACTTTTGATTTGCTTTATTTTATTATTTATAAACGAATAAACAATAAACATCGGCTCATCATCCGGATGAGTGCGGAAGGAGTTTTTATTATGGCAAACGTTACAATGGACAAACTCGTCGCCCTTGCGAAAAACCGCGGTTTCGTATATCCCGGCAGTGAAATCTACGGCGGTCTTTCAAACTCGTGGGACTACGGCCCTCTCGGTGTTGCAATGAAAAACAACATCAAGCAAGCTTGGTGGAAAAAATTCGTCGTCGAAAGCCCCTACAACGTAGGTCTCGACAGCGCAATCATTATGAACCCCACCACTTGGCAAGCAAGCGGACATATCGGCGGTTTCTCCGATCCTCTTATGGACTGCAAAGCGTGCAAATCTCGTCACCGCGCAGACGATCTCATTGAAGATTATATGGCAAAACACGGCATCGAAGAGAGCATCGCGGGCTGGACCAACGAACAAATGGAACAATACATCGCAGAGCATAAAATTCCTTGCCCCGTATGCGGTAACAGCGATTTTACGGGCGTGAGAAAATTCAACCTTATGTTCAAGACGTTTATCGGCGTAACCGAGGATAGCACCTCCACCGTATATTTGCGCCCCGAAACAGCACAAGGTATATTCGTAAACTTCAAGAACGTGCAACGCACCACTCGTAAAAAAGTGCCTTTCGGCATCGGACAAATCGGCAAGAGCTTCCGCAACGAGATCACTCCCGGCAACTTCATTTTCCGTATCCGCGAGTTTGAACAAATGGAGCTCGAATTCTTCTGCAAACCCGGCACTGACCTCGAATGGTTTGCATACTGGAAGGACTTCTGCCACAAATGGTTGCTCGACCTCGGTATGAAAGACGAAAATCTCAAACTTCGCGACCACGACAAAGAAGAGCTTTGCTTCTACTCCAAGGCCACGACGGATTTCGAGTATAAATTCCCCTTCGGTTGGGGCGAACTTTGGGGCGTTGCAGACCGCACCGATTACGACCTCAATCAACACATCAAGACGAGCGGTAAGGATTTGAGCTATATCGATCCCGTCACCAACGAAAAATACGTGCCTTACGTCATCGAGCCGTCCCTCGGCGCAGACCGCGTATTCCTCGCGTTCCTCGCAGACGCTTACGACGAAGAACAAGTGGGTGAAAACGACACTCGTGTGGTGCTTCACTTGCATCACCAAATCGCGCCCGTCAAGGTTGCAGTTCTCCCCTTGCAAAAACAACTCAACGACAAGGCGGAAGAGCTTTATATCGAGCTTTCCAAGCACTTTGCTTGCGATTTCGACACGTCCGCGTCAATCGGCAAGAGATATCGTCGTCAAGATGAAATCGGCACGCCCTACTGCGTCACCGTTGACTTCGACACTCTCGAAGACAGTTGCGTAACCGTGCGTGAGCGTGATACGATGGCACAAGTCCGTATCCCCATCGATAGCCTCGTTGAATACTTCACCGAGCAATTCAAGTATTGATTTTGCTAATATATAGCAAGAGGAAAACACTATGAAAACCAAGAGAATTATAATTACACTTTGCCTTACGTTCGTGATCGTATGCGGAATATTTGCGCTTACGGCGTGCGATGACGGTGACGATTCGCAACCAACCCCCGCAAAACATAGCGTTACGGTGCAACCCACCGAGGACTGCACTCTCACCGTCGATAAGGCGCAAGCGGAATTTGCCGAGACTGTAACCGTTACGATCAACCTCAAAAACACCAACAAATACGTTGAAAGCGTGCTTTTCAACGGTCAAGAGGCCTACAAGCGTTCGGAAACGACTTACGACTTCCTTATGGGCAACGACGACGTCGTCGTAACTGCCGTGTTGAAAGACTATCAAAAACGCCTCACCGACGGCAACGGTTTTGCAACGTACTTGCTTATTAATCCCACTTCCCTTGCAAAAGGCAACGGCGAAGTCGACCTCACGATATCGCTCAACGGAAGTTATATGACGATACTTGATTGGAGCATAAAATCCACCAACCAAGCGGTAATCATGGGTTCAAGTGTCAAAAACTCTTATACCGAACTTACCGAAACCGGTGCGATTTCCGCAAGCGTGCAAACGGGCAGATACGACAACGTTATCAACGCGCTCACAGTCACCGTCGATACGGACAAAATCAGCACGGGCAAAACCTTCCTTCTCATCGACCTTAAAAACGGCAACGTATCCTCTCAAAAGGCAAGCCTCGTCGTTCCGCTTGAAGTCAAAGAAACCATCGTGACGGAAAAATGGTCGGAAACCGTGGTCTTTGACGTATCCGCTCTCCCGAGCAATTTGCAAAAAGGCAAATTCAACGTCTATTTCACCGACTTTGACTACGTATCCGGCAGCGACAATCAAGAGTATCAAAACTTCCTCGACGTGCAAATCGACGATGACGGGAAAGTCACTCTTAATATCGAATACGTGCCCAATCACAGATATTACGTCGCGTTTTGGATTGTCGGCGACGGTGGCAAAACCACTTGTTATAACCTTCTCGACACTATTGGAACGGGTTCTACTCAAACGGGCTACGACCAATTGAAAGACTCGATGCTCACGATGATTGCAAACAATCATTCAATCACTTTGTACGTGCAAAACAAAATCGTTGACTAAAACGAACACTTAAAAAAAAGAACGCCATTATTAGTGGCGTTCTTTTTTCGGTTTTAGCGACAATTCATTACAACGCTAATCGTTGCCTCTTATTCCCGCGGTTTACGGTTCACTCACGGCGTCGTTTAGTCAGTCACGACCAGCACTGCTTCCTCAAACAATACCGCTATACTTTTCCTATATTTTACGCCGTTTTGCTTGCAAAACGTTTCAAACTCTTCCGCGTCAAACCACGTTTCGACGTTCGTGAACTTGTAGAATAATTGCACCAACGCCGTTTCTATATTCTCGTTCGTTATTCTTTGAAGCACGCTTTTCAATCTCTCCGCATTAAAATAGTTGAAATAATACCTCGTCGCACTTTCCATAGTCGAGCATCTATCGTCTATCGTTTGAGCGACCACCCAAAAGCCGTTGTCGCAGTCTTCAACGCACGCATACTTATAACTTTTCTTCGCTACCTCAACGTATTTTGCCAAGCCGGAAGTTATATTAGGTCTTGCCGAAAACAAGTATTCAACGTCTTTTACGTTGAGAATACTGTCTCGGTAGCGAGTACATATCGACGCGCACCCTATTATGCTCGTAATCAGTTGCAACTTACGCTCTCTCCACTTGATTTCAACCAGCCACAACGTCGGATTTTTCGCTTGCAACAAATCGTCCAAATACTCCTTATTTTCCCACTTAAAAGAATATTTCGACGCGATATCGAAAATTTTTTTATAATCGTCTTTGCAATCCACTTTTACGAAATATCTTTTCTTCATTTTGGCACTCCTTGCTTTATAAATCCACAAAGAGTAATAAAAATGCCCATCGTCCGATGGGTTGCAAAACAGTTCCCATCGTTCAGCCATTAGCACCTTGCGATATCGCAGGTTGCTGTGCGGTCATAGGGGCTGTCCCTTACGCACTCTTTATGGTAATTTGATTGTATCACAAATTGAAGTCCCCGTCAATACCGGTTAGCAAAATCTCAAACGTCACATAAAAAAACAACAGTTTG
>DLLD01000005.1:0-176 GCA_002476605.1 Christensenella sp. UBA7571 | reverse complement strand
CAAGTTTACTTGCAAAAGCGAATGTCTACGCTATGCAAATGGTGCTTCGCACCTACGTGCGATTGCACGCAACACTTCGTGTTGCATTTGCTTGCTATGTCCACTGCTCTCTATTTCCGCAAATGCTACGCGCTTGCGCCTCTCTTCGCTTGTGGTCAGCCTGGCGTGTCAAGGGT
>DLLD01000003.1:117138-131815 GCA_002476605.1 Christensenella sp. UBA7571 | reverse complement strand
GCGACGTGCAAATGTTTTTGAACTCGTTTAACACGGCAGAATATAAATACTCGCAAGAGAGCGTAAAAGGTTACAGACGCATTTTGAGAGTGCTATTCAATGAGGCAATGCGCTATGAGTGGATAACCAAAAATCCCGTATGCGGAACAAAAGTCGGAGCAACAAAAGGCGACGTGTGTTTGAAAGAGGTAAATGAAAAACAAGTATTCTCTATAAAAGAATCTCAAGACTTTTTGGATGCTTTGGACAAGGAGCAAGAAAAACATATCCAATTCGTTATACCTATAAAACTTATGCTATTTACGGGAATGCGTATAGCGGAAATACGCGGTTTGAGATGGAACGACATCGATTTAGACAATAGGATTATTCACGTGCGCAGAAACAGATTGTATGCGCAAGAGTTTGGTTGGTACGAGAAATTGCCAAAAACAAAAACGTCTTTCAGAGATATTCCGATACCGCAAACACTTATTGCCGATTTGGAGGCTTACAAAGACTGGTTTCGCATTGCAGACTCGGATTTCGACAACAAGTTAGACGAATACTATATAGCGTCCAACATAAAACGTGAGCCTACGAGAACAAACGCCATAGGGCCTTGGCTAAAAGATTTTGAGAACAAATACGGTTTCAAAAACGTATCGCCACACGGTTTGCGACATACATATTGCAGCATATTGCTTTCCCAAAACGTGCCTATTCAAACCGTGAGCAAGTATATGGGACACAGCGATTCAACCGTAACCCTGAAAGTATACAGCCACTTCATCCCCGACACGCAGGACAAAGCAATTCAAGCCCTCGACGCAATAATTAAAAAGCAAGAGTAAAAAACGGATAGCAAACACCAAAAGCCATCCGTTTTTTATTTCAATTCATCGTATATTCTGTTTTGTCGGTATAATTGCGAAGTATAAAACAAGTATAAAACACGAAATAAAACTTATACCGATTTGCTAAATCAACTGCATTTAACAAAAAAATAACCTTAATTTTGTCCATTTCGCCCCACATTTTACATCAAAAATCGTAAAATATTGCCCATTTTCAAAATTAATTTCATTTTTACTGTTGTGGTATATTATTAATAATTATTAATTAATAATTTTGGAAGGCGTAGCCTTATCCACCTATTACTTTTTGGTAATAAATGACGCCAAATAGATGAAGAACGCGGAAACACCCCATTGACAGCAACCCTAATTTACTATGCGTAAATGAGTTGATGGCAATGGGGTGTTGTAAGGAACGAAGTGACGGAATAGCGATTGTTACGCTACGCGTCAATCGCGTCCAAAGTTATTCGCTATTTGGCGTCATTTAGTACCAAAAAGTCTATCGCCGGCGTCACCAAGCCCCGGGAGAATATAACCCACGTCGTTGAGTTGACGATCAAGCGTGGAGACGTAGATTTTGACGTCGGGGTGCGCGTTGGCTACGGTTTCGACACCGACGGGTGCACCGATGATGTTCATAAGGCGGATCTCTTTGCAACCGCGCTTTTTGAGAAGGTCGATTGCGCCGACTGCACTGCCACCCGTTGCGAGCATCGGGTCGAGAAGAATTGCGACGGAATTTTCGATGCCGTCGGGAAGCTTGCAATAGTACTCGTGCGGTTCAAGAGTTTCCTCGTCGCGATAGAGTCCGATATGTCCAACTCTTGCCGTAGGGAAAAGCGTATGCACGCCGTTGACCATACCGAGTCCCGCTCTCAAAATGGGGACGATGGTGACTGCGCCGTCCGCGACCATAGTTTGTTCGCACTCTTCGAGAGGAGTTTTGACCATAACTTTCTTGGTGGGAACGTCTTTGAACGCCTCGTACACCATAAGCGTGGTGATTTCCTCAACGAGTTCTCTAAACTCTTTCATACTTGTCTTTTCATCGCGCAAGATTGCAACTTTGTGTTGAATGAGCGGATGATTGAAAATCGTTACGTTCGGATATTCTTTCATATATAGCCTCTAATAATTTTTACTTAATTTCGTGCGGATTATTCTTCCGTGATGGTGATTTCACCGTCTTCTTTTGCTTCTTGCGCCTCTTCCTTGCGGAATTCTTCGACGACTGCCTCTTCCCTTTCCTTTTGCTCTTCGATAGCGATTTCGTTTACGCCGACCTCAAAGTTTGCTTTGGGAGCGATTGCGCCCGCGATAAGGCTTTCGGGTTCGTCGGATTGTTCGTCGTCACCTTGCTTTTTCTCGATTGCTTGGATAATTGCGTGGACTACGATACCGAGGATAAGTGCGGTTGCAATCGAGGTGATGGTGATGGTTTTGCTCACGGTGCCGTCGTTTTCAAGTGCGTACGGAATTTTGATTGAGAGTCCGCCGATACCCGCGATGAGGATTGTGGAGACCGTGAAGAGGTTTTTATTGTCACCGAGGTCGATGTCTTTGAACATTTTGAGCCCGCTTACCGCGATAAATCCGTAGAGCGTGAGGCAAACACCGCCCATTACGCAACTGGGGATAGTTTGCAACAGTGCCATAATCGGGCTGATGAATGAGAGGATTATGCACATAATCGCAGCCGTGAATATCGTGGATACGGAAGCGTTTTTGGTGATTGCGACGCAACCGACGCTTTCACCGTAAGTGGTGTTAGGACAAATACCGAACACCGTGCCAGCGATAGAGCCGACGCCGTCGCCGAGGAGCGTACGGCAAAGACCGGGTTCACCCTCAACGAGGTCGCGACCGATGATAGAGCCGAGGTTCTTGTGGTCCGCGATATGTTCTGCGAAGACGACGAGTGCGACGGGTACGAACGCAAGGATAATTTCACCCACGCCCGCCCAAGTGATGGTCGTTGCCTTGCCGTTTGCAGCCAAGATAACGTCGCTTACGTTGCCGTTTACGAGTTCCTTAATAGCTTCGATAAGCGCAAAGTCGGGATAGTTCAAGAAAGCGGTTACGCCCGTGAAAGAGCCGTCCTTTACGAAGTTGTCAACGAGCGGTTTCCAATTGACTATTTTGAGGTATTCGACGTCGAAGCAGTATCCGAAGATCGAGAAGATAGAAGCCACAGCGTAGCCCATACCGATACCGATGATGAACGGAATGAGGCGTCCCATTTTGAATTTCTTTTGAGTGGAGCAAATGCAGATCGTGATGAGCGTCACGAGACCGCAAAGGAGAGCGACGAGGTTGTAGTTTGCGTTGACGGTTGCACCGCTTGCCTTGACGATGTCGCCCATTGCACTGCCAGCCAAAGAAAGACCGATAAGAGCAACAGTAGGTCCGATGATAACGGGAGGCATAAGTTTGGACACCCATTTGCTACCGACGAACTTGATGATGAGCGCAAGCACAACGTATACGAGCCCCGCCAAAATACCGCCGAGGATAATTCCGCAATATCCGAATGCGATTGCCGTCGAAAGCGAACTCAAAAACGCAAACGAGCTGGATATGATAACCGGGCTTTTGAATTTTGTGAAGAGAAGGTACACTATCGTGCCGATACCTGCGCCGAGGATTGCGGCGGGGATTTGCGTCGGAAGACCGATGATAGTCGGCACGGCGATGGTTGCCGCCATAATTGCAAGCACTTGTTGGAATGCAAAGATGAGCAACTTGCCAAAAGGCGGTCTGTCGTTGACGTCGTAAACGAGTTGATTGTTCATTGTCTTTCTCCTATATAAATTGTTGGTTACGCGTTAAGCCCGATTTGCCTTAGAGGGCAAAAAAAAGATGTCCGCTTGGGACATCTTCGTTAGGCAATTATTGTATCGATAGAGGGAATGAGGCACTCGTCGAAGGAAGAAAACACGGCCGAAGCGACACTCGATGTCGCAATGTGAAGAGTTTTCTTGATTTTGACGATGTTTTGAGTCATCTTGCCCTCCAACCTCTACGTTGAAAGTATGTTAGCATACAAGCCGAATTTGCGCAACCGATTTTCGACAATTTTTTCAGATAATACGATTTGTGTTTTTCAGTGCAAAATTATGCGACAAAACGCAAGATATAGTATCGTCTATCAAAGGAAATACATTCCCACCGCGTAAAGCGCGATATCGACGAGCGCAAGAAGCGGAAAGAACACCGCAAAGTACCAATGCTTGGTTTTGTGGCGGAATACGTACATTCCGAGCGTAGAACCGACCGCACCGCCCAATATCGCAAACGCAAAAAGCACGGCTTCTTTTATTCGCCACTGCCCTTTCTTTGCCTTTGACTTGTCAATGCCCATAACCGTGAAACCGAGCACGGACATAACCGCAAATATACACGTAATGATAATTTGATAAGTACTCATATAATCAAAATATACCTTTTTATAATCTTAATATCAAAATAACGATAGCGCACGGCGCAAAGTTTTACGCAACGCTTATTTGTTCTCGTTGCGCGTCAATATTGCTTTCAACGCTTGTAAATCGAAGTCGGGCACGTACTCTTCCGTTGCGCTGTCGAGTTCTTGCGAAAAGCCGTTGGTAAGTCCCGCGTCGAAAAATGCGTCGGTTGCCTCATCATACTCTCGTTGCGTTATGCGCCTTGAAAGCACGGGGTGATTTTCGACTGCGGGCGTCGGGAAATACTGTCCCATAAGGCTGACGAACGTATTTTTGTCAATGCTTGCGATATCTTGAAGCACTCCCCTCGTATTCTCGATTGCGTTTGGCAAAACGAGATGTCGCACGATAACGCCCTTTTGCATCATATCGTCGTCGTCAAAGACGTCTACGGGTTGCTGACGACGCATCTCGGCAATCGCTTTGATTGCGACGTCCTCGTACCCTTTGGCGCGGGAATACTCCCACGCAAGGTCGTCGTCGCTATACTTGAAGTCGGGCAAATACACGTCCACGAGTCCGTCGAGTTTTTTGAGGTTTGCGACGGTTTCGTATCCGCTACTGTTCCACACGATAGGCAAATTCACCTTATTTTTTGCCGTTTCAAGCGTTTTTGCGAGTGCGGAGGTATAATTGGACGGCGTTACGAGATTGATATTGTGCGCTCCGATATCTTTTAGGTAGAGCATACAATCGATAAGCTGATTTTCGGACACTTCAAGCCCTTTTCCGCCGTGTGAAATCTCAAAATTTTGACAAAATAAACAGTGCAAGTTGCAACCGGAAAAAAAGATAGTCCCGCTACCTCTCGTCCCCGACAAACAAGGCTCTTCAAAATGATGCAAGCCGACTCGCGCTATTTTGTACATATAAATGATATTTGCGCCACAGGCGCAAGTGATATTGTTGCTACGCAACAGTGATATTGCGCCATAGGCGCAGTGATATTTTTAGCCTTTGGCTAAAAGTGATATTCGCACCGAGCAACCGATACACGCTATCAGTTCAAGGATAAAAAATCTTGCCACAGTTTCGCTATTTCGATTGCTTGGTGTGTGCGCCGTTGGCGCATTTATGGATTATTCTATTCTTCCTTATGTCATTGCGAGCGTTAGCGTGGCAATCTATCCGTAGGCGCATTTCGCTACGCTGGATTCCCACGTCGCAACTTCGTTGCTCCTCTGAATGGCAATCGGAATATTGGATAAGGCTACGCCTTCCGATAATATGATAGAGGTTGTCAAGAGGCATTAGATTGGTTTTTCTCTTTGTGCCAAAACGCAACGGTATCGAGGTTGGTTACGATAATAGTCCCGTAGGTGGTGATGTAAGAAGACGCTTGATTTGGATCGAGAATTATCTCAACAATATCGTTGTCGTAGATTTTATAGGATTCGACTTTCGCCCATTGGGACCAGTATTTTATCTGGACGTAGATGCTTTCGTATCTTTCGCCCGACACTTCTTCGAGAACGATATGAGTCGAAGATATGCCTGTCTTCGAATCGGAAGCGGAATCGCATCCACTGAGGAGACAAAGCCCAAAGGCGATTAAGAGAACGAGAATAATTGATACAATAGTTTTTTTTGTCATAGTTTTTCCTCCAACAGTTCATGATTAGCAAAAATATTTCTAATGACTTCGAATTCTTCAATATTTATTAGTTATTAATTACCAATTAAAATCATCATTTATAGATAATTTTGTTGTATCTCTTCGTCCATTTATTGATTTTGCGGACGTCGTACTTCTTGGGGATGCTCTTGGCGATGCGTTTTGCTTTCAAACTTCTCAAGAGGCAGCCGACTGCTTTGCATACGAGGCCGAAGTGACCGAGGAGCAAGAAAATCTTTTTGAAAATGGATTTTGCGGACATTTTGGGTTTTTGACCGCTCGTGTCGGTGGTGACGAGCGCAAGGTCGCTCTTTTCGATAAGTCCGCCGCCGAATACCCAGTCTATCGTCTTGGGATCGAGGGAAAGCGACCATCGTTTTAGCACGTCAACGAAAGCAAAGTCTGCACCGAGTTCCGTCATATACTTGCGGTAGAATCCCCACGTGTTCTTTGCGGTGAACTCCTCGATGCCGTTGTTGATGACGTAATAGGCAAACATCTTGCCTGCTTTCATAGACGATTCGATACCGCTACCCATAAGGGGCATTGTCATAAACGCGCTGTCGCCGATTGCGACGTAACCGTCCGCAACCGCTCTTGCAATGGACATACGGAGGCAAATTTCCACCTTCTTCTCGCTCACGACTTCCGTGCCGAGAATGGGATTGCTTGCCCTCAACGCGTTGACGGAATATTCTATCTCCTTATCGTCAAGACCGCCAACTCTGCCTATAAGCACGTCCACGAGATTGTCCTCGTTGAGGTTGCACCAGCTTATGCCCACGCTTCCGAGGTGTTTGAGCGTGAGAGTGCTGTTGATCTCGGGATCGCGAGGCGCAGCGCCTTCCACGCGCTTGAAAAACGCGCGATATCCGTACATAATATCGTCGGGCGCGGGTTGCGCTTGGATATGGAATTTATTAGGAATTTGCGCACGGAAAGGAGAGCGCATACCGCTTGCGTCTATAACGAGGTCGAAATACAGTTCTTTTCCTCCGACCACGACGCCTTTTACGACGTCGTTTTTAATGACGAGAGAGGTAACGGGACTGTCAAAATAAAGTTTGCACCCCGCGTTTTCCGCTTGCTTTGCAAAGTATTCGGAAAGCTTGGTGCGGTATACGGAGATTTCTTCCATAGGCGGACACGGAGGCACTGGCAAGGTGTATTCCTCGTTTGGGGAGACGAAAAGCCATTTGCTTTTTTGGCAATACACGTCCCTATCGGGCATAGGCATTTCCACCGCTTGAAAAACGTCCGCGCGGATATCGTCGCGCCAGTCGTAACTGACGTGTCCCCTCGCTTCCTTTTCAAAAATCGAAACGTCGTAACCCGCCTCTGCGAGTTTGACTGCGGCAACCATACCGCCTTGTCCCATACCTACAACCGCTATTTTAGCCATATAAACCCTCTTTTGCGTCAAATCGTCATTATGATAACATCTTATCTTCGCGCGGTCAATCAAACGTCAAAGCAACTTCCGCCGATAAACTCACGGATAAGCGAGTTGCACGGGATAATGGACTCGTCCTCGATGGTCTTGAAGTATTTGAGGTATTTTATAAGTCTGTTTGCCACGAGGAATTGCGGATCGGTGTACTTGATTTCGCGAAGTGCGGGCATTGCGAGTTTTTTAAGCACGCAAAGTTCGTACGGAAGCGCGGAATTGAACACGAAGTTTGCACCCTCTTGGTTGGGATATATCCATCTAAATTCACCGCTACGCACGGATTGCCACATATCGATGGTGTTTGCCGCGGGATAGTTGCGGAATTGCATATCGCGCACGATACGTCTTATGAGGCGCAAGTCCGTTGTGTTGAGCGGAGAGTGATTGTCTATATTGACGGGCAGTTGCGGTGCAATATAGATTTTGTATTTTTGGTGTTTTGGGATAGAGGACGTAAGCTTTTCGTTGAGCGCGTGTATACCCTCGATGATGATGGGGCTATGCTCGTCCACTTTTATGGTTCTGCCCACTTCCCTCTTGCCTATCTTGAAGTTGAATTTTGGAAGCGTGACTTCCTCACCGTTGATGAGGTCAAACAAATCCTTGTTGAATTGCTCTATGTCGAGGCAATTGATATGTTCGAGATCAACGTCTTCACGGCTCTTGCCTTGAAGCTCGCAAATCTTATCTCTTTCGAGATAATAGTCGTCCATAGATATCATAACGGGATTGATACCGCGCGACAAAAGCTCTATGCGCACGCGGTTGCAGAACGTCGTTTTACCGCTCGACGACGGACCCGCTATGCAAATAAGGCGGATGTTTTCGATATCGCGATTGATTTCCTCACCGAGTTCTGCAAGCATACGATTGTGTTTTGCCT
This sequence comes from Christensenella sp. UBA7571, assembly GCA_002476605.1. Classification (GTDB taxonomy): domain Bacteria; phylum Bacillota; class Clostridia; order Christensenellales; family CAG-917; genus CAG-475. Next base: position 123,564 of record DLLD01000003.1, on the reverse strand, counting down.
CGCACATTTGCACGAAGTCGAGTTCGTTGCCGTCCTCAACTCTCTTGTTTATCTCGGCAATGGTTTGCGTTTTGGTCTTTTTAGCCCACAAATACGCTCTTTGGAGAGTGCGTCCGTACATACTCTCTTCCACGAATTCGGGTATCGTCGCGCCCAGTTCGTATCTCGGATATTGGATAATGATACCGGGGCTGTACGGTCTCACCTCGTAGGCGTGTATGCAACCCGTGGAAGCCACCATATACGAGTGCATATAGTCGTAATATTCACCGCACTTGTAGATGTTGACGTTGCTTTCGGGACGGTATTTGAGCATTTCGAGCTTGTCGAAACCGTTCATTTTCTTGTAAATTTCCGCCGCCTCGGCAGTGGAAACCGTGATACGCTCGATAGGCAAATTTTGCGCTATTATAGCGTCCACTTCCGCTTTGATTTTCTCAACAGCCGTGGAGATATTGAAGCCCGCCGTCAAAACTTGGCAAAACACCGAGCGCGACGCGTTGTAGCTGAAACGTATTTTCACGTCGGGATAAAGGCGGAAAAACGCCATCGAGAATATAAAGCGCAAGCTTGCTTCGTACGCTTTGCCCGCCTCTATGTTTTCAAGTCCCAAAAATTCGATTTTCTTGCCCTCGTCCTTGTCCGAGAGCTTGCGATTGAGCTCCTTCACTTGCGTGCCGAGTTTGCAAACCACGTATTTGGTTTTGTCCTCGTCTTTAAGCAAATCGAGCACTCTCGTGCCTTCTTTCACTTGTAAATTTTGTCCGTTTACGATTACGTTTATCATATTTCCCTCTTTCATTGATGCAGTCTTACATTATATGCATCGTCTTGTATTCTGATTTTATTTTTGCGAGGATATCCTCGTCTGCGGGGCAAAATTCGTATCTATCGATTTCCTCCGCCGTTATCCATTTTGCGTCAACGTGTTCAAGCAGTTTTATCTCTTGCCCCTCGTCAAGTTCGGCTTCAAATAGGCTCAACCCAATCGTTATATCGGGATACTCGTGCACCACTCTCACGAATAGTTTTCCCACAGTTATATCAACGTCAAGCTCTTCCTTGCACTCTCTTTTGAGAGCGTCCTCTCTATTTTCGCCTTTTTCCACCTTTCCGCCTACGAATTCCCAAAGCAAAGCGCGTGCCTTATTCTTCGGGCGTTGGCATATTAGAAATTTGCTATCTCTTTTTATAAGAGCCGCAACGACTTCCGTCATACCCCACCTCGTATCCGAGAGCCGAGCACTTTGCGCCGTCCACTCTCACATTCCAAATAATTATACCATATATAAAAGCCGTTTTCAATAGCGACTTTTATGCGAAAAACGCTTCAAAATACTGTTTTATGTTGAAAGTACGCCACATTTATGCTACACTAACAGTGCTACACATTTTAATAGGACGAAATCAAGGGCATAATCGATAAAAACGTATGTTCTCACCTTGATTTTGGTCAAAATGTGTAGCAACATCGAGAAATGCGTTTTTTGTGCGTCTCGATGAGGCGCACTTTTTTTCGCGAAATTTACACGGGATAAGGTGGAGGTACACGATTATGAACAACTACAATTTCGATCAAGATGAAGTACTGCTTTTCAGATGCGACGCATACGTTGCGGACGACACGAAATGTCTTTATAGGCTTCTAGTCACCAACAAGTACATAGTTCTTATGCCCTACAACAACACTTACGACGAGCAAACGAGCTACGAGCAACGCAAATACTCCTTATCCGACGTCAAAATCTTTGAGGAACAACCGCAAATCAAGTTTTACAACGACACCATCGAGGTATATTTGCTAACCGAAGTGCTCGTATTGATTATTCAAGACAAAAAACAATCCAAAGAGTTTGCCTCGACGATTTTCAAGCAACTCACGGGCAAATCCGCATACGAACGCAACGTTGAAAAAGTCGGACAATCCATCGGCGTTATTGACAAAACTTTCGGCATTAACACCGTGCAGTCCGTGAAAGAAATAATATCCAACGGCATCAAAATTGATATTTTTGGCAAATTCGGCAAAAAGTCCGGCAAAAAAAGCAAATAACGACGTAAGCAAAAGCCCCTATTTTTAGGGGCTTTCGTTTATATCTTTTCAAAAGCGATTTTTTGCTCTTTTAGGCTTATTTTGCCCACTTTGTAACCGTACTCTTCCAGTTCCTTTTTGCAATTCAAAAACGAGTGGTCTATCTCAAACCCAAGCACGCCTCTTACCTCTTCAAACGACAGCGTAAGTTTATCCGCCTCTTGCATACGTCGGGCAACTTCTTGCCAAAGCGGAAAATATTTGCTCATTGCATCTTCTCGTACGCTTCGCGCACCGCGTGGGCAAGTTGGTCGGAACAAGACGTATCCTTCATTCCGCAATGAACGCCGTTGAGTTTTTTCTCTATCTCGTCTGCGGTCATACCGTCCACGAGTATGGAAAGTGCCTTCAAATTGCCGGGGCAACCGCCGTAAAAACTGACGTTTGTTACGACGCCCTTCTCGTCTATGTCAAATTGAATGTTTCTCGAACACGTACCTTTGGTATTGTATGAATAATGCATAATTCACCTCGTTTTCTTCATTATATCAGTATTTTTGCCAAAATCAATCTTTTGTGCAAATCAATTTTCACTACATACAAAATTATGTTCGATTTTAGGCACATAGAATTGACATAAAAGCGCGTATAGTCTAAAATAGCAACCGTAATGCGGATATGGCGGAATTGGCAGACGCGCAAGATTCAGGTTCTTGTTTTCGTTTAGAAGGTGCAGGTTCAAGTCCTGTTGTCCGCACCAAGCTGGACCCAGTTGAACCCGTAGGGGCTCGACTGGGCTATTTTTATACTATTCATTTGGGTTCAGGTTCTGCAAACACACCGAACGATACTTGAACCCGGGCTAATATTAGTTTTTACAAGGTGCGAACGATTGAAAAACACCGCGTAATATGCTAAAATCAATGCAAAAACAAAGCGGGAGTTATAAAAGAAATAGATATGGATATCAGATTGTTATCAAAAAAATACGAAGTGCGTGCGCTTGACGTAAACGACGTGGATACCATTTACGATATGAGTTGCAAAAACGAGATTTACTACAAATATCACCCGCCGTTCGTTACGAAAGAAAGCATCGTAGATGATATGAAAGCGTTGCCTCCCCGCAAAAGTTACGACGACAAATATTACGTCGGCTTTTTTGAGGGTGATTCGCTGGTTGCGAATATGGATTTGATTTTGGGTTACCCGACGGACGAAATAGCTTTTATCGGGCTGTTTATGGCCAATACGCTTTATCAAAACAAAGGCGTAGGTTCAAATATTATAGGAGACGTTTGCAACTATTTGGCGCAATTAGGCTATAAAAAAGTGCGCATAGGAGTAGATAAAGGCAATCAGCAAAGCAATTCATTTTGGCAAAAGAACGGATTTATAATCGTTTCGGAAAACGAGTACAACGTTATGGAATTGGCGTTATAAACTCTTGCTTGCGGGGATAATTGAAACACGCTTATTCAAAAAACGTCTTATCGAGCGACACAATAAAGTCATACAGTTTTCCGAGATACGCGACCGTTCCGATGTACCTTTCCGTTCCGTGTTCCATTTACGCTGTCCTTTGCAAAAAAATGTACCGAAGTTGATTTTTTCAACTTTCGATACAAGAGTAAAACTTTATAATCTGCGAGTTTTTCCAAGATTTTCGTCATTTTTGTATTTACATTAAATTTTTATTGTGCCATAATAACCCGACAATCGAATTTTGAGAGGAAAATACTATGAAAAACTGCGCGTTGGTCGTTATCGACCTTCAAAACGACATTACCAAAAATTACAAGGATATAATATCAAACGTCAATCGAGCGATAGACTTTGCCCTTGCACAGGATATGCACGTCGTGTATATCAAACAAAACAACCTATCCCCCGCCACAAGAACTTTCAAAGCGGGAACGCGCGGTGCAGAATTGGTTGCGGAACTGAAAATCGTATCAAGCAATATTTTCGTCAAGACCAAGAGCAACGCCCTCACGAGCGAGGACTTTTCCGCTTTCATAAATGAGCACGGGATAACGGAGTTTTATATCGCTGGCGCGGACGCCACGGCGTGCATCAAATCCACGTGTTTCAATATGGCAAAAGAGGGTTACGCCGTACACGTGCTTTCCGACTGTATCACGAGCTACGACAAGACCAAACTCCCCGAAATGCTTGCCTATTACGAGAGTAAAGGTTGCGACGTCGCACCGCTTTGCGCGTACGGTGATTGACGATTGCAATTTTTCCTAAAAATATGATATACGTCTCGACAAATAACGCGGCGTATGCTACAATATAATTCCAAAATCAGTATGGATTTTTCTGAGACAAAAACTCATTTTTCGCCATACACCGCCATCGGTGTGTGGCGATTATAATATAAGGAGATATAATATGACAAACGAAGTGTTGCAAACGATCAAATCACGCAGAAGCGTGCGCGCGTTCAAATCCGACGCAATACCGCAAGAATTGCTTGACGCCGTTCTCGAAGCGGGCACGTATGCACCGACGGGTGGTGGAAGACAATCACCGACGATTATTGCAATTACCACCCCGCAGTATCGCAAAGAAATTGCCAAACTAAATGCCGACGTTATGAATAAAGACTGCGATCCGTATTACGGCGCACCTATCGTCGTTCTCGTTTTGGCGGAAGGAACGGCAAGCACGTTCGTTGAAGACGGAAGTTGCGTGCTTGAAAATATGATGCTCGCCGCCTATTCTTTGGGACTTGGCACGGTGTGGGTGCATAGAGAACGTGAAATATTTGACAGCGGACAAGGCAAAGCACTCCTACGCAAATGGGGACTTCCCGAAACGTTGAGAGGAGTTGGCGCAATCGCGCTTGGATACCCTTCTGCCCCGACGTCAACGGCAGCAGCACGCAAAGACGGATACGTACACATCGTATAATCACCAATTTATATCAAATCGACGTATAAACACGAAAAAGGCGGGTTATTCCCGTCTTTTTGTATTACAAAAACGAGCCTCTATAAAAGGCTCGTTTTTCATATTCTAATACGTTAGATTGCTGATTTTTCAAAATATTGCAATCTCTACTGCGCTTCACAATCATTTTACGGTAGTATCGATAGTTTTTTGCATATCACCGTCAAATTCGTACGAGAATTTGTACGATTGCGACATATCTTCGGATACGTTCTTCGTCTCATCCTCGAATTTGTAATCGAAGGTTGCTCTCGACGCGTATTCGACGACTTTGCCGTCTTTGACCGTTACTAACAATCTATCCGTTACGTCCATAACGCAATCCTCTTCTTCAATCTCTCTGCTTACTGCAAAAAGCAACTCAAACGTAATCGCTCCGTCTTCGTTTATAATAAAAGTGATGGAAGTCGGTTCAATTCCCATTCCCTCTTCGGGATCGAGTGCCGCCGTCTTGATTGCCGCAATAAACGCTTCGTAAGTATCACCGTTTGATATAAAGTTTTCCTTGTCACCGATAATGGACTTGGGGCAAAGACGAAAATAAGAGTTTCTGCAATCGGGCGTGGTTTCGTTGTCCCAATTTTCAACGGTTTCACCATCTTTGGTCTTCTTATAAAACATCTTGGTGATTTGAGTGCCGTTTTCGTCTACGAGGCGCAACGATTCGATGAGTTCTTCAACGAGTTGATACTCGTTATTTTCATCCATAAGGTAGTCGTTTTGCACGTAGAAATACTTGTTGTCACCGCCCCACGACTCGGTATTTTCACCTTTTGACTTCTTGTGAGTATCGTTATTGACGCTCGTGTAACGCGTGGTAAAAGCGCCGTCGTAGTTCATAGAGAAATCTCTTCCCAAAACCCAAATTGCAAAAAGTTCCTCTTGCGTTGGCCCTGGCGTTTCACTTTGACCGCCTTGTTCTCCTCCGCCTTGCTCACCGCTTCCGCCTTGTTCGCCTTGGTTTGCGTTGCCGTTTCCGCCACCGCCGTTGTCATTACACGCAACAAGTACGAGCGTAAGGCACATAGTCAGCGCAAGCACAAGTGCGACAATCCAAATTCTCTTCTTATTCATAAAAACTCCCTTTGCACGATAGTATATTGTTATTTTCACCGTTTTGACACGTCTCGTGGCAAATCTATCTGCAATTTCACAATAACATATAACGGGAAAAATTGCAAAAGGAGAATTTTTGCTTACGCAAAAGTGATATTTTTAGCCTTTGGCTAAAAGTGATATTCTCGCAAAGCGAGAGTGATATTTTTTGCTAACGCAAAAAGTGATATTGCGCCGAAAGCACAGTTGTGGAATATTCCATTAGCGTGCAACGCACGCCTAACGTTACTCGTAGACAGGCGGAGCCGAATTATATAACTCCACGAAAAAATCGTTGTGAGCATCAACTATCAGTCCGAGCAACCGCCGAGCCGTCTCAA
>DLLD01000003.1:91555-117059 GCA_002476605.1 Christensenella sp. UBA7571 | reverse complement strand
AAATATGTGTCAAGTTATCTCTTCGAGATAAGTGACACGTGTTTAGCATTCGGCGCAAAGTAAAAGCAACGGAAGCGCACTGCGCTTCCGTTACTTTTTGAGAGAGAATATAGATTGTCGTATCGCTACAACATATCTTTTGAGATTTGTGTTTATGTGGTTATCATTAACACAAAAGGGGGATTAGTTTTGTCCATCTTTATTGTCGGAGTTTTCAGCCTCTTTTTGCTTTCTCAACTCTTCTTTGCGTTTTGCAACGAGTTCGCTCCAATCAACGTTTTGATCTTGATTGCAACAATGTCCGTTGCATTGTCCTGCGTGAGAGCACCCTGCGCAATCACTGCCGAGAGACGGTTTGCCTTTGAGTTTTCTCACGATTGATGCCACCGCGACGCCGACCACAATCGCAACCGCCACGACGATGGTGACGATTCCGATCGGGTTCATTGCCGACAATATCGATTGAAATACTGCGTTTGTCATAAATCACTCTTTTTCACGCAAAGTCTATATTGCGCATTTTGCGCGACTTATGCGTTCTTTTTGATTTTAAGTTTGCTACCAAGGTCTTGGAAGAACTTCTTCACGTTGATCTTGCCCTTGTTGTCAAGCACGATGAGCGTGATAACCGCTGCCCAGATTGCTGCGAAGATGAACACCGTCCACCACCACGCACCGATGAGATAAATCATCATAGACACGATGTAGCTTGTGCCGATCCAGAAGAGCAACGTCATTCTGTAAGACTTCTTGGTGGGAAGTTCTGCCTTTGCGGTTGCGACTGCTGCGAAGCACGGAATCGTGAGCATATTGAACGCGATGAATGCGATCAAGCCCGGAACGTCGATACCCGTTGCCGCGATCATCGTTGAAGCTGCTGCAATACCTCCGTCTGCTTCTACGTCGATCATACCGCCGACGATGCAAGCTGCAAGCGTACCGAACGTTGCGATAACGTTTTCTTTTGCGATAAGACCCGTGATAGCAGCGACTGCGAATACCCAACCAAATGCTTTAAGTTGAGAACCGAATCCGAGCGGTGTGAACAGAGGTTGAATAAGTCCGCCGATACCCGCAAGGATTGATTGATCCATTTGTTCGTCCGCGAGGAATTGCCACGTCCAGCTGAAATGGCTGATAAACCAAATGAGGATAGTTGATGCAAGTATGATTGTGAACGCTTTCTTCACAAAGTGTTTGGTTTTATCCCAGAGGTGAGCCGCAAGGTTCTTGGGTTGCGGTACGTGGTATGCCGGAAGTTCCATAATAAACGGAGGCACTTCACCTCTCATAGTCGTTGCACGCATCAAGATAACCGCTACGATTGCCACGACAACGCCGAGCACGTACATCATATACGTGATTACGTCAGGATGAGAGAAACCGAATTGAGTTGCGATACCGCCTGCGATTGCAGTAAGGATAGGCAATTTAGCACCGCAGCTGAAGAACGGAATGACTCTGATAGTTGCGATTCTTTCGTTCTCGTCTGCAAGAGTACGCGTGTTGATGAATGCGGGGACGGAGCAACCGAAGCCCATAATCATAGGCATAAACGCTCTGCCCGACAAACCGAATCTTCTGAAAATTCTGTCGAGGATGAACGCTACACGAGCCATATATCCGCTGTCTTCCAAAATAGAGAAGAACAAGAAGAGCAAGAGGATTTGCGGCAAGAAGCCGAGGACTGCAAACAAACCGCCGAGGACACCGTCTACGATGAGGCCGATGCACCATTCGGGAGCGCCTGCAAGCACAAGACCTTCGTTTACGCACACGCTGAGGCATTCGGTAAACGTGTTGAGGATGTTTGCAAGGATGACGCCCGGGCCGTATACGCTTTCTTCATATCCGAAGAACGTTGCTGCGCTGATACCGGAGCACCACTCGTCGATACCGCTTACGAAAGCGGATTCCAATTCACCGTCATCGTTAGGCTCAACGGTTACTTCCCATTTACCTTTTTCGTCCGCATAGAATTTTTGGTCGAGATCGGCTTCCGTCAATTCGTCAACGTAACGGAGTTCGTGATCTGCCGTATAAACGTACGCTTTTGCTTCGACTGCTTCAAGTTCACCGTCTTCCGTGAAAGAAAGGTCTGCTTTGTAGCCGTCTTCGGTGTAGTACGTCGTATTTTCGTCATACGGAGTTTGAGCAAAATCGGCAACTTGCGTATGATCTGCGTCGAGATATGCAACGGGATCGCTGTCAAACACACCGCCTGCGCCAAGGAACAAGAAGTCCTCTGCGAACGTGAGGTGGAACACGAGGAACAAGATCACGAGGAAGATAGGAATACCCCAAACCTTGTGCGTCAACACCTTATCGACCTTGTCGGAAGTGCTGAGTTTATCTTTTTCCGTCGTTACTTCTTTCTTAGTGACTACGGACGAATAGTTTTTGGATATGTATTTATATCTGCTATCCGCTACGATTGCTTCGAAGTCCGTTCCGAAAACGTCGTCTTTGAAGGTCTTCTTGAACTCTTCGACCATTTGAGCCGCTTGCGGATGTTGACCGACTTCGATTTCGTCAAGTTCGACAAGTTTAACTGCGTGGAAGAGTGCGTTTTCAACGCCCGAACCTTCGAGAGCGATTCTGCAATCGTTGATGAGGTGCGTAAGTGCACTGCCTTCGAGAACGGTGCTACCCTTTCTCGGTTGTTGACATACTTCGTACGCTCTTTGCATCAATTCGTCGAGACCTTTTTCACGCAAAGCGGAGATTTCAACGACGGGAAGACCGATTTTTTCTTCGAGGCTCTTTGCGTCGATTTTGTCACCGTTCTTTTCCACTGCGTCCATCATATTGAGTGCGATGATCATCGGCACGTCAATTTCCATAATTTGAGTGGTGAGATAAAGGTTACGTTCGAGGTTGGTCGCGTCTACGATGTTGATGACGCAATCGGGTTTCTCTTCGAGAATGTAGTTTCTCGAAATCACTTCTTCCGGTGTGTACGGAGAAAGCGAATAGATACCGGGAAGGTCGACGATAGCGATGGGTTCTGCGCACTTTTTGTACGTACCCTCTTTCTTATCCACCGTGACGCCCGGCCAGTTGCCGACGTGTGCGGTCGAACCTGTCAAACTGTTAAACAAAGTCGTTTTACCACAGTTCGGGTTGCCAGCTAGAGCAAATCTTTTCATTATTCTTGTACCTCCATCGTTACGACAGATGCTTCGGTTTTACGAAGCGTAAGCTCGTATCCTCTGATAGTCACCTCAATCGGATCACCGAGAGGAGCTTTTTTGCGAAGATACACTTCTGCGCCCGGCGTAACACCCATATCGAACAAACGACGTCTAATTCTTCCGTCGCCGCCGACTGCTTTGATCACGCCTTGCTCGCCGATAATGAAATCACTCAAAAGTTTTTCCATTTTGTCCTCCTAAATTTATGCTACCAAAATTTTTGTTGCCATTTCTTTGTCCAAAGCAAGTCTGCCGTCTTTGATGTGGCAAATAACGCTTCCACCGCTTTGGGATATGATACTAATGTTGGAATCTATGGTAATACCCAAACTTTCCAAATGTTTCTTGGTCTTGTCGTCAGTCAAAATCTTGACTATTCTTAAATCTTTTCCGATAGGTGCAAATACCAGCGGCATATTCTTCTCTCTCCTTGTTCGGTTATCTTATCCGATATCCGACAAAATATGAAACTTTATTCATATTTACGCTATGATATTACAACTATCAAAAAAAGATGTCAATCACTTTTATGAAAAAATATGAAAAAAATTTCACTTTTCATTTTAGTTGATTTATTTCGGGTTTGGTGTATAATAAATATATCCTTATAAACGCGCGTACGTATGCGCAGGTGAAGCGTATGGCACAAGAAGTCAGAGAACCAAAACAAGAGCGTTCTATCGAAAAGAAAAACAAAATAGTCAAAGCGGGATACGAACTTTTCTCGACGGTTGGTTATTACAACACCAATACGGCGCAAATCGCAAAACAAGCGGGCGTATCCACGGGCATCGTTTACGGATATTTCAAGGACAAGAGAGATATCCTTCTCGACGTACTCGAAATCTACGTCAACACGGCTTTTGCACCTATTTTGGAAATGATTGACAAATTGCACGCACCCTTGGACTTCTCTCAAATCGCGTCTCACGTGCTCGATTGCGCAATCGAGATACACAAAAAGCAAGCCAACATTCACGAGGCGTTGCACTCGATGTCGCACACCGACGACGCCGTAAATAAAAAGTTTATCGCTCTTGAAGACGAGCTTACTCTTGCCATTTCCGACAAATTAAAGTCGCTTGGCGTAACCACTCCGAGCCTCACCGAACGCGTACACTTCTCTATGGACATAGTGCAATCTTTCTCGCACGAGTTCGTCTACGACCATCATACGTACATAGATTATCAAGCAATGCGCAAGATCGTGGAAAATACCATCGTTTCACTCTTTGAGGACAAGCAATGACGACGCTTTGCCAACGTTCTCTCGACTTTTTATATTTCAACCACCTCAACAATTCAAAAGCGTGGTATGCGGAGCATAAAGAGGATTTCAAGCAATACCTCTACGCTCCGTTTTGCGATATCGTAAGAGAGATGACGCCCTCTATGCTCCAAATAGACGAGGGTTTTATCACCGAGCCGAGAAGCGTTATATCCCGCCTCTACAAAGACTTGCGCTTTGCAAAAGACAAAACCAGCCTTTATAGAGACCATATTTGGTTTACGTTTATGCGCGACAAAAACCAAATGTACGGACTCCCGGGTTACTTCTTCGAGTTGTCACCTTACGGTTTTCGCTACGGTTGCGGGTACTACTGCGCCGACGCAAAAAGTATGGCAAGTATGCGCAACTTGATTTTGTCAAATTCAAAATCTTTCCAAAACGCCAAAAAATGCTTTGAAAATCAAGATATTTTCCAATTCGTCGGAGAAACGTACAAAAAGCCCCATTATCCCGACTATCCGCAAGACGTCGCTTTGTGGCTTGAAAAGAAAGATATGTGCTTCATCGCAAATTCGCACGATATCGACCTTCTCTTCTCCCCCGACCTTGCCAAAACTCTCTGCGAGCAGTTTGCAATGATAAAGCCCCTCTACGACTTTATGATAACTGCCGAGTCAATGACGGAAAGATAAAAACAACCTTACAAAAAATAAAAACGCACGGTTTACCGTGCGTTTTCGTATTTATAAAGCGTTTATTTGTTATTTTGCAATATCACGATCAAAGTTCTCTAATGCCTTAACCGAGATAGCGTAACAATCCGCCAAACATTCGGGATTGAGGTTATCCGCCGTGTCGCGCATAGTGTGATAGTAGTCTTGCAAGTTGTGGTCTAGTGCGGTGATACCCGTGGACTTGAAACCTGCTTTGTTGAAAGCGGCGTTGTCGGTTGCTCCGCCAAATGGAGGGACCCACGTCTTGGTGCACTTAATGCCGAGTTCTTGTGCCGCTTGCATAAACGAGTCGCTGACTTCCCTATCCGAAGCCACCGTACCGTTGAGGTCGCGATAGTTTACGCCGAGGAAACGGCTTTCGTGAATGGTGTCGTAGGAATATATCCAAGTGGGAACGTCGTCGAATTCACCTTTGTGCGCTTCGCACCACGCCATTGCGCCACGAAGTCCCGCCTCTTCACTGCCCGAAATGATAACGCCGACTTCGGTGTGTTCGAGCTCGATGCCTTGATCTTTCATAGCTTTGAGGATAGCGATACCCATATAGCAACCCGTGAGGTTGTCGTTTGCGCCGTCCGTGATGGTCTTCTCGTCCCACATAAAATACATACCGATAAGGCAAGGGACCATAACGAGAATTGCGATGCCCATCCAGAACAATACGTCACCGTAGAGCGCGGTATAGTCCGCAAGTGCAAAGGACGTAACGGGCTTGCAACCGGTCTTGACCGCCGCCGCGATATTGAGGCCGAGCACCACGAGACCGCTGACCACGCTCGAAACGAGGTGCGCAACGTGTGCCGTACCGCCGAATTTGTTGTTGACGGGCCAATTCCACACTGCGTCGGGGTGACCGTTGAAGAACACTCTTCCCTTCACTTCGCCAGTGCATTTTTTGATTGCGGTGACGCTGTGACCCGTCTTTTCGGGGAAGCACTTGTCAACGAGCTTCTTGTAAAGACCGAATTGAATAAACAAAATCGCAAATCCCAAAGCGGTGATTATCGCGCCGAAAATCGGAAGGAAGAAAAACGCCACCATACCGATAAGCACGAACGTAATCGTGAAATAAATCCAGCCGAAAAACGCGTTTGGATTTTCCTTGAACGATTCTACGTCGCTACGCTCACAACCGCAGTCGTTTTTGAGGAAATCCGCCATATACTCGCACGCCATCTTTTCGCCTTCGCTACCGGGATCGCGCTTGGGCATATCGTTGCAAATATGCGCGATTTCGTCGCACATAAACTTTGCGCTTTGCGCCTTGTTGTCAATAAGACTTTGTAGTTTTCCCATAACTTCTCCTATATCGTAAAGATAGATATATTATACAATACAAAAGTACGACATTTCAATATGCGTCTTCGACAAAACCCGCCGTAAAAACCGACAATATTCGACATTTGTATGAATAAATTTTATAGTAAACAAAAAAGCGACCGTTTGGTCGCTTATAATTGTTAAGTTGGACGGTATTAATCGTTAAGTTCGGCGCTTATTCGCTCGCCGCCGTTGCGGTTCGAAGTTCCGTCTTCGAAATCGCTTGCAATGTTTTCTTTAAGCTCTGGGTAATCTGCCTCGATAAGAGGAACGTCTTGCACTTCGACGTTCTCGTCCTCGTACGGAAGTTGCGGGACATACTCGACGGAGGACATACGCATCATATACTTCTCTCTCTTGTAGATAACCGCCATAATTACACCGTCCACGATTATGTTGAGTATCCAACTGATAGGCCAGCTCAAATACAGCATCGTAGGTGACGGATACGCCTTGCAAGCGGTGTAAATCCACACGATACGGAATACGCAAATACAAAAGAAATTGGCAATCATCGGCGTAAAAGAGTAACCCATACCGCGCATACAACCGACGAGCACTTCCACGATACCGCACACGAAATAGATTGGCAAAATTATTCTCATTCTCTCGCAAGCGTACTCGATTACGATGGGATCGGGCGTATAAAGTCTTGCTATATACTGCCCTGCGAGGAGCAAAATCAGCGTCCATACGAGGCTTATCACGATAATCATAATCGACGCTTCGATTGCGGTCTTTTTGATACGTTCGGGCTTCTTTGCGCCGTAGTTTTGTCCCGCAAACGTAACGGTTGCGTTGGACACGGCGTTCATAGACGTATACACGAAACCTTCAAGGTTACTACCCGTGGAACTGCCCGCCACGAGTGCGTATCCGAATGAATTAAGGTTGGTCTGGATAAGCACGTTTGCGATTGAGAAAAACGAGTTGAGTATTCCGCTGGGCAAGCCAACTTTGATGATATCCGCAAACTCACGCTTGTGGAAACGGAGTTTTTTGAGTATAAGCTTGCAATATCCTTGCTCGCGCATAAGCGTGATAACGAGCAATATGCACGAGATGTATTGACTTACTATCGTAGCAATCGCGACGCCCTTGACGTCGATTTTCACCACGATGACGAACAAGAGGTTGAGCGCAACGTTGACGACGCCCGCAATCGTTAGGTAGATAAGCGGACGCTTTGTGTCCCCTTTTGCACGAAGTATGGAAGCGCCGAAGTTGTAAAGAACGTTGGCGGGAGTGCCGATAAAGTAGATAAACAGATAATCCGTGGCTTTGTCCAAAATCGCGGGATCGGTCTTCATCCACACGAGGAAGTATTTTGCGCAGAACACACCGACGAGCCCTACCGCCGTTCCGCTGATAAGCGCAAGCAAAACGGAGGTATGCACGGTGTTTTGCGCCTTGTTTTCGTCGCGAGAGCCGATTGCTTGGCTCATAACGACGTTCGTGCCGATAGATAAACCTATAACGACGTTGATAATGAGATTGATAAGCGCGACGTTGGACGAAACCGCCGCCAAAGACTGCGTGCTCGTCTCGGAAAATTGACCTATAACGATCAAATCCGCCGCATTGAACAAAAGTTGCAAAATGCCTGAAAGTGCCAACGGCAAAGCCACCGCAATCAGCTTTTTGAGAAGCGGTCCGTTGGTCATATCCATATCTTTAAGCACGGAAGTGCCGTGCGAATGGTGCAATTGATTATGCAAAGGCTTCATATATTCCTCATCGGTAAGAAATCCTCACAATTTCCCAAAGTGTACCCTTATCCGACCGAGAAAGTATATTTTAACACTTCCGCAAGCAAAGTCAACCGTAATATAGAATATATCCATTATTAAAATAATGGAAAAAGCAAATATCTACGAATTAATAATATCTTGTCATTATCAATAAATTGTGGTATATTGGTTTTGCGACACATTTGAATATCCCTAATTTAAGGAGTGTTATAGGCAAAAATGTACACTCTCGCCTTTTGTTAGGGAATGTGTCGCAACATTGAGAGGTGCGTTTTTCGGCGTGTTTCTCAATGGAACACGCTTTTTTAATAGGAGGATAATTATATGAAAAAACTCAAAGCGTGGGTTATTTCCCAGCGTATCGTATGGGCAATACTTCTCATCGCAAGCATAGTTATACCTATTGCGATCACCTTTTCCGTCAAACCCGATCAACCGGAAATGACCGACGTAGCAAGCGTTTTCGATTACGACGAAACTCAAAACAAATCGTCTTGCTATATTCAAATTACCTTTGACGAAGAAGTAACCGAAGGTATCGCAATCGTTGATTTTTATAACGAGAGAAACAATCTTATAGCTTCCGAGACGACGCAGTTTTTCGCGCTAGGCAACACGCTTTCCGCCACGTTTGAAGTCGTCGGTAAAGTAGCAAGTTGCGATGTCGTGGACACTATCAACGTAAAACCTGCCAATAACGATTTTTTGTCGACGACGGTGCTTATTTGGGAAATCTGCGGTCCGATAATTGCCGTTATGCTTTTGATTTTCATACGCTCGATGTTGTTGTCTTGCAAGGTCTACTATAACGACGACGATACCGTAATCGTATATGCGGGCTATTTTTACAATTATGTATCAATCAACGGTGAAAAGTATGACGAACACAATACGTTCGTCACGTTCGTTCCGATAAAACTGTCTTGCAACTTTGGCGGTATGCATCTTGACGCAACGATCAGTCTTTTCCGTAGAATAGCACTGAAAATCGACGAGAAACTTTGCCGTCCGAGCGATTGGATCTAATTCAACCGTCTCGCATTGCCCACACGCAAAAAGTCCCGACCTCATACGAAGTCGGGACTTTTGATAAACTAAACTTAATTATTCTTCCGTAGTGCCGAGCGTAATCGTTCCGTCGGTGCAAATTATTTGCGTTATTGTAGCACCCCAATTCGTACCGATCGTAACCTCTGCCCATTGCGCCATCGTTCCCGCGTATTTGACGGAAGTTAATGGACAATCATAAAACACTCTATTCGCAATATTCGTCACACCTATACCTATCGTCACGTCTGTCAGACTACTGCACCTACCGAACGCATAAGTGCCGAGTTCCGTCACATCGTTGCCTATTTTTACGCTCGTCAAATTGCTACAAGACAAAAAAGCATTTTGACCTATTTTCGTAACCGTATCGGGAATAACGATATTGGTCAATTTCTTGCAACCGTAGAATGCGGATCTATCGATTGTAAGCAACCCTTCGTGCAACGTAACGGTTTCCAATTCGGAACACTTTGAAAAAGTCGAACTATTAATGACGGTTACGGTGCTCGGAACGTCGATACTCGTTAGTTTTGCACAACCACTGAACGCACCGAATTCAATAGTAGTCAATCCCTCACGCAACTTAACCGCTGTCAATTCGCTACATTCGTTGAACGCATTGTGACCGATTTTTGTTACAGTGCTCGGAACATCTATCTGCGTCAACTTAACGCATTGATAAAATGCACCATACGCAATCTCTTTCAAGCCGTCGCACAAAATAACCGTCGCCAAACCGCTACAACCCTTAAAAGCAAAAGCCTCGATATACCTTACAGACCTCGGCACGTAAATACTCGTCAAGTTGACGCAATCTTCAAAGGCGTTCGGGCCTATTATGTCAACCATATCGGGGATAACCACTTTTTCAATCGTCTTGTCTTTAACGCCCGTTATCGTGCACGCTTGCGAATGCGACGTAAACGTAAAATCTTGGAATTCTTCCTTCACCGCAAATTTGGCAACGATAACCACGTCACTCGTCGGGACGTTGAACGTATATGTCTTTTCGGTCGTCAAACAAGTATCTCCATCGTAAAATCCGATGAATTCGTATCCTACGAACACGTATGAAACGGACGCGGTTACCACCGTATCGTAATCGTATACGCCGTTGCCCGATATTATTGCCGAGTTTTCGATAGACGGTTCAATCGTTACGTTGTATTTATTTATCGTATATTGTGCGGTAAACGTTTTGTTGCCCGTACTGCCCTTTTCGATCTTTCCGCCGTTATCCCAACTGCCCGTATAACCCACTTTTATCGGCGCGGGCAACGTTATTTCGTCGTTGACGGTATAGGAAGTCGGATTGTCTTGATTGACTTCACCGCCGTTCCAAATGTACTCAATCGTATAATGCTCGATTTCCCAACTTGCAACGATATGTTCGTTTTTCGTTATCGGTTGTGAAAAATCGTACGACCAAGAGGCCAATCTATATCCCGTTTTAGTCGTGCTCGGCACTGAAACGAAGCCGTCTTCTTCGACGTATTGTCTAACTATACCGGTTCCGCCGCTTGTATCGAACGTCACCATATAGCGAGGTCTTCGGCGTATCACCACTTTGTATTGTTCTATCACCTTTTTGTTTTGGACGAGGATATAAAAGCAATTGTCCCCCTCTTCGAGGTCAACCGTATTGCCCTCAATCGTTTGCAAACCGTTTTCGTCCGTCGATATAACGTAAGACGCACCGTCCGCAATCGTGATTTCGTCCGCAAACGAGAATCGTGTCGTCGTGTTGGACACTTTTCCGCTGATATTATATCCGTCAAGCGTCAAGGTTTTGGTTTTTAGTTCCGCACCGCTCAATTCCGCATACTCGTATCCGCAAACGGTGCAAACGCCGTCTTCGTCAAAAGTGTGCTTTGCTTGGTCGGCAAACAAATTGTGTCCGCAATCGGATTTGTGCCAATGATACGTGTTGCTATACGTCCACTTCTTCTCAAACGTGTGTTGGTGATTCTTTTTGAAATACGCGTATACCCTCGTGTCGTTTTTCACGGGATTGTAGCGCAAAGTATCTTCCGTAAACGGTTTTTGCCAAGAGCCATTGTCCAAAAACCAACCGACGAATTCAAATCCGTCTTTCGTAAGCCTCGTAGGTATTGTGACTTGACCGTTGACGTCCGTTTCTTTGCTCATATATACGACGCCGTCTATGACAAAATCGACGCACGGTCTCCTCGTCGGAATAACGTCGTCGTTATTATCGTTTTTATTTTGGTCTTTATCGTTGCACGCAACGAAAAGGCCTAACGACAGTATGAGTATCAAAACGACTAAAAAAGCAATTCTTCCCAATTTTTTCATTGTTACACCCCAAATAAAATCGTCGATTACAACGATAAATCCGTCAATCGGCGCTCGTCGCGCTCTCACTCCGCGCACGATATAATATCGTTATAACAATTATAGTATATTTGCAATTCCTTTTTCTGTCAATATCTTTTGCTCGCGCCGTACCCATACGCACAAACCGCCCCCACGCAAAAGTCCCGACCTCATACGAAGTCGGGACTTTTATTCGCAATATTCCACAGCTCGCACAAAGTGCGAATATCACTGCGACGAAGTCGCAATATCACTTTTGGCATTAGCCAAAAATATCACTGTTGCGTAGCAACAATATCACCAGCATTTACTTGCTTGCCTTTTGAGCTTCAAAGCGATCAAGTTTGTTCTTTTCCAATTTGAGATACACCCACTTGATCGGCGGGCAAATCGCAAAGAGGAATTGCGCGAACGAGAAGAGTTTGGACGGATTGACGAATTTGCGTTTGTGTTCCAAACCACGCACCATACATTTTGCGACGTGGACGGGCTTTTGCACGGGGAACGGACGCTCACGGATAACCTTGCCTTCTTGACCTTCCACTGCTTTCTTGAAGAAGCCGGTATCGGTTGCTATCGGATAGAGGCAAGTGAGCGAGATGTTCTTCGGCAACTCGTAGCGGAGACCTTGTTGGAAGCCTTGCACCGCAAATTTGCTTGCGCTGTAAAGCGTATAGCCGGGCATTGCGAGTTTGCCGATTGCGGAAACCGTGATAGCCATTTGACCGGGTTTGCCATTGAGGTATTCCGCATATTTTTGGTACGTATAGATGGGAGAATACACGTTGACTTTGAAGATATCCTCGATGCGTTCCCAATTGACGTAGTCCATCGTCTCGTAGTACGGGAAGCCTGCGTTTGCAAAGAATATATCGATAGAACCGAGTTTTTCGATTGCGGTTTCAAAGATTTTGTCCACGTTCTCTTTGGTGGAGACGTCGCAAACCATCGGGATAACCTTGTCGCTATGTAGTTCTTCGATTCTATCCGTGCGCAAGTCGACCGCAAGGATTTTGTTGTCGCCCTTGACGAGCAATCTCAACGTTTCGAGACCGATACCGCTGTTTGCGCCGGTGAGGACTATCGTTTTGCCGTTTATCATAATTTTCTCCTTTTATTTATCCATAAAAGCGGATAAAGTTAACTTATTTACGATTTATTGTACCACGAGCGGACGAATAACACAACAGTTTTTTAATTTTGCGTATTCCGCCCCGCTTTTGGGCACTATTTGGCTATATACGCCCATTTTTATATCGATTATTCAATCTACAAAATTCAGCGCGTATCGGCGTTTTTGAGTATGCTATCGAATATTTTAAGCGCGCGCTTTTTGAGTTTTTCGAGGCTTCCGCCGTTATAAAGCACTCTCGTTGCGTACTTTTTGAGCGTGCGGTCGGACGGTTGCGCCTTTATGCGTGCGATTGCGTCCTTTTTGGCAAGTCCGCGCTTTTTCAAGCGTTTTATACGCAAACACATAGGAGTTTTTACGAGCACCACCTCGTCAAAATCACGCTCTCCGCCCTCTACGTATAGCGGAAGTTCCACCGCAACGCGCGGTGCGTCGAACGCTCTTATCTTTGCCATAATCTCGGGGTGAGCTATCGAGTTGAGAATTTGGCGTTTCCCTTCGTCGGCAAACACTATGCTTGCAAGCGTCTTTTTATTCACTGCCCCGTCTTTGACCGCCGTGGGGAATTGCGTAGCGATTTTTGCGATATACGAAGGCGTGCGCAAAAGCTCGGCGTTGATTTCGTCCGCGCTTACGCACTCAAAACCCGCCTCTTTTGCGATTTTCATAGCTTCGCTCTTGCCGGAGCCTATTCCGCCGATTATAGCAATTCTCATTTGAGTGCGCCCCAGTTGTCCGCGCTCGTCGCTTCCGCGATAAGAGGTACGGACAATTTCATTGCGTGTTCCATTTCGTAAGAAAGTATCTTCTTGACTTCCTCTTCCTCGTCCTTTGCCGTGTCGATGATGAGTTCGTCGTGGATTTGCAATATCATCTTGGATTTCATATTTTCAAGGCGTTTTTCAACTCTAATCATCGCAATTTTGATGATGTCTGCCGCCGAGCCTTGAAGCGGAGTATTCATAGCCATACGCTCCGCCGACGAACGCACCATATAGTTGGACGCGTTGAGGTCGGACAGATTACGACGTCTGCCGAGCATAGTGAGCGAATACCCCCTCTCCTTTGCGTCCTTTATGCACCCGTCCATAAACGCGCGCACTTTGGGGTGAGACACGAAGTAGTTGTTGATAAACTCTTTTGCCTTGTATTGCGGTATGGACAAGTTTTCCGCAAGTCCGTATCCGCTTATGCCGTAAATTATGCCGAAGTTGACCGCCTTTGCGTCACGTCTTTGAGCGGGCGTAACGTCCTCGACGGGTATGCCTAGAATTTGCGAAGCGGTGATTGCGTGTATGTCCTCACCGTGATTGAACGCGTCGATAAGTTGCTCGTCACCGCTGAGGTGGGCAAGCAGGCGGAGTTCTATTTGCGAATAGTCCGCCGACACGAGCACGTTGCCTTCGCTTGGGATAAACGCCTTCTTTATATCCTTTGCCTCGTCGCTTCTCGCGGGGAGATTTTGAAGGTTTGGATTGGTGGAAGACAGTCTTCCCGTCATAGTGATACATTGGTTGTATTCCGTGTGAATACGTCCCCTATTCACGAGCGGTTGAAGCCCCGTGACGTATGTGGATTGCAACTTTGCAAAGTGGCGGTATTCGAGGATTTTGGACACTATCGGGTGTGCGCCTATGAGTGCGCTCAAAACGTCCTCGCTCACGGAATACCCTGTCTTGTTTTTCTTGCCGTGCGGGAGCGAAAGTTTTTCAAAAAGGATATCTCCCAGTTGCTTGTTGGAAGCGATGTTGAACGTCTCTCCCGCAAGCGCGTAAATCTCTTCCGTCAGCCTCTCGATAATCTCACCGTACTTTCTTTCAAGCACTTTGAGTTCGTCCACGGACACGCATACGCCTCTCTCTTCCATTTTACGCAAAACCACGCAAAGCGGTTGTTCAACGTCCCAAAACAGCGGATTAAGTCCTTGTTCCGTTAATTGTGCCTCCAATTTCTCACTTTCCGCAAACAGTTCCGCCGCGCCGACTTCGTAGCCGTCCGCGCCCAAAACTTGCTCTATACTCTTTATCGGAGCACTGCCTCTTGCGAGGTGTGCGGCAATCATAATATCGAAGAATTTTTCGTTTTCAAAGCCGTATTCTTTGCATAGTTTCTTAAAGTCGTAACACACCAAAGTCTTGTCTTTGGCAAGCGTTTTTATAGTGTCTATTGCCTCGTCGAAACCTATGCCTTCACTGAACAAATCCTCTACGCAACTTATTTGATATTCCGTCTTATCGTCCACCGCAAAGCATACGTTTTGTCCCACGATAAGCGCGACTTTTTCACCGCTCAACGCGTGCTCGATTTGCTCTTTCGAGGTGAGCGTAATCACCTCTTTTTCGAGCGCGATCACCTTCGTTTCTTCCTCTCCGCCGTCTACGAAAGTCATTCTGTCGGCAAGCTTGATTATTTCAAGTTCCGACAACATTTGTTTGACCTTTTGAGAGTACACGGGCTCAAATTTTATATCGTCGAGCGTGCACTCGACGGGCACGTCGCGATTGATAGTGACAAGTTCTTTACTCAAAAGCGCGATATCTTTACTTTGCGCAATAGTTTGTCCGACCTTACCGGGGATTTCGCTTGCGTTGGCAAGGATATTGTCGAGAGAGCCGTATTTTTCAAGCAATTGTTTTGCCGTCTTTTCACCCACTCCCGCAATACCGGGAACGTTGTCCGACGTATCTCCGCGAAGTGCTTTATAATCGATAAATTGCTCTACGGTAAATCCGTCGTCAAGCAGTCTTTGCACGTCGTAGACTTCTATATCGCTCACACCCTTTTTCGTCCAAAAAACCTTTGTCGTCGGACCTACGAGCTGAAAACTATCCCTATCTCCCGTCACTATAATGCACTCGTCGTCAAAGCGTTTTGAGAGCGTGCCGAGGATATCGTCGCCCTCGTAGCCTTGCATTGCGACGATTTTTATGCCCATTGCGGTGATGAGGTCTTTGAGAGGCTCGACTTGTTGACGAAGTTCCTCGTCCATAGGCTTTCTCGTAGCCTTGTATTTGTCGTACATCTCGTGACGGAACGTCGGACCGTGAAGGTCGAACGCAGCCGCGATATGCGTCGGTTTTTGTTCCTTTATGAGCCTCAAAAGTATGCTCAAAAATCCAAAAATCGCGCCCGTGTAAAGCCCTTTCGACGATTTGAGATTGGGCAATGCGTGGTAGGCGCGATGCATAAGGCTGTTGGAGTCAAGCAATAAAATTTTGTTTTGCGACATAATTCACCTATGATGCAAGCGCATCAGTCCTTATCGTTTCCAAATAAAAACTCTTTCAATCCGTTTTCGAGGCAGTATTTTGCGTCGGCGTATCCGCTCGTCATAAAAGTGTGCACTCTGCCCGACGAAAACGCCATTGCAAGCCCCAAATCCGCTTGCGGTGTGATATAAAAAAGGTCAAGCCCTTCTTTTTCGATTTTGCGTTTTGGCGGTTTGCTCTCGATATTGGTGCGGATAACGAGGATTTTGTTATATCCGTTTCTTGCGAGAAGATTGATGGGCATATTGTCGTACACACCGCCGTCAATGTACTTTTTACCGTCTATAACCTTTGGCGGGAAAATAGGGAAAGTCGCGCTCGCGATGATATAATCGACGAGTTTTCCACCCTCGATACCATCCATCATTTTCTCAAACGGTTGCATTTCGCTTATATCGAACGTGACGAGCCCGTATTCCTTTCCGCTGTTTCGGATATCCTCCTCGCTTACGAGATTTTCAAAAAAGTTTTGCGATTTTTGATAGGAATCGGCAAGCATTTTGATGGTTTTGAGGCGTTTTTCTCTCAAAACTTTCAAAATCGCGGGCGTTACGTTCATACCCTTTATCGCTTCGATTTCCTCGTCAGTAAGCTCGTAAATGGTGTTGGTTTTTATCTCTTTCCACACGTCCAGCATCTTTTTGATACCGCCGTCGAGGTATAGCGCGCCGTTGATTGCGCCGATAGACGTGCCCGCAATGCCGTCGTAAGATACGCCAAGCTCGTCGAGAGCTTTCATCGCTCCGACTTGATACGCGCCCTTAACTCCGCCACCTTCAAGTACCAATCCGAGTTTTTCTTTCGTCATTAGTGTCAAATTTTATAAAAATCAAAGTTCTATACGCGAAGACAACGCCCTTGACAGCGTGCTTTCGTCCGCATATTCGATTACGCTACCCTCGGGCAATCCGCGTGCAATTCTCGTCACCTTTATGCCCATAGGCTTGATAAGGCGCGCGATATACATAGCCGTTGCCTCACCCTCTACGTCGGGATTGGTGGCAAGAATAACCTCTTCCACCCCGTCAAGACGCGCAAGAAGTTCCTTTATACGGATATCGTTCGGTCCTATATGTTCCATAGGAGAGATTACACCGCCAAGCACGTGATACACGCCTTTGAAGTCCTTGACTTTTTCAAGCGCAACGATGTCCTTTGGCTCTTTCACCACGCAAATAACGTTGGCTTTTCTCGTGGCGCAAATATCGCACACTTCGTTTTCGGTGTAGTTTCCGCAAACTTTGCAAAAATGAACGTTTTGTTTCACGTCCTTAATAGCGTCTATAAGTTCGTCCACTTCCTCGCTCGGAGAGTTGAGAATGGCGTACGCATAACGCGCCGCCGTTTTCTCACCCACTGACGGAAGTTTTGACAATTGTGCAATCAACCTTGCAAGCGGTTCGATGTATTTCATAACAATTAATAGTTAATAATTAATAATTAATAATTTAGGAAGGCGGAACCTTATCCGAAATCAGTTAATTATTAAGTATTTATTCCTACACTCTTTTTTGGCATTTCTATCGTTGCGTGCTATTTCTCTACAATAGTTTGCAACAACTTATAAGTTTAGCAAGTGAAAACATTGCTTTTATTATCTTTTAATTGCATAGAGCTATTATTAATTTCAACTCACAATTACGCGTTATATTTTTTAATATCAACGCCCTTTGTAGTCGTAATAATAGCCGTAAGTAATTTTATCAACTCATCGCAATCACAAGATATACTGTCGTACTCTTTTTCATTCAACACGCCACACGCACCCAAAAGATTAAGCCAATACTTTGTCTCGTGCGCCTCTTTAAGCGCAATTTGAAGTTTATTCACGAAATCAGCCGAGGAAGCGGCATAATGAGCCTCGGCGACATTTGCGCCTATGCTCGTTCCGCTTCGCAACAACTGTTCAAATATCGGTTGTTCGTCTTTCCCTTTTAAGTGTCTAAATAATTTGACTATTCTGACAGAAAAGTTAAAAGATTTAGTTTGTATAGCGTTATCTTTCTCGTTCATACTCTTTTACCCCGATACGATACTTACTCGGGCAAAGATACATTCAAGGCTTTGCCTTCCACAATTATTAATTATTAATTAATAATTATTAATTAAAAGAGTCCGCCCATATTGCCCATCGGGCCCATCAAATCTTTTGAAAGCTTTTCCGCTTTTTCGTTGGCGTCGTTGAGTGCCGCAAGTATCATATCTTCAAGCATTTCCACGTCGTCGGGATCGACTGCTTCGGGTTTGATCGTCACGGACACGGGAGTTTTGTCACCCGTCATAGTCACTTCGACCATACCGCCAGCCGCGCTACCCGTAACTTCGGTCTCGGCAATTTCTTCTTGTGCCTCTTGCAATTTTCTTTGCATTGCTTGTGCTTGTTTCATAAGTTGTTGCATATTTCCGCCGCCAAATCCGCCGTATGCCATATTAGTTTCCTCCGATAAATCGTTGATGTTTTTTGTGTTTTTATTTTATTTCGAGCAACGAGCCAAACATTTCTTTGACGAAAGGCAAAGCCTTGTCCTCGTCGAGATGTCTCACTGCCTCGATAACGAGCTTGTGCGTCTTGTCGACGCTTTGGAACGCGTGGTTGATTGCGTCCCTATTGATTTTGTCTTCAAGAAGATTGAGCGTCGCAAGGTCGGCGACTTTCACGTAGAACTCATCTTCCGTCATATCCAATTGCGCATCTTGAGTGGAAAGCGCAAGGAGCGGATATCCTGCCTGTCTCAATTCGGATGCTACCCTCAGCCACACCTGTCTCGCATCCATTTGGACAGGTGCGCAATCAAAATTTGGTTTCCTCAAAGCGGCAATCATCTTTTCGAGCCTTGCCACCCTCATTTGCAATTCTTCAACCTTTGCGTCCGAATCACCGCCGAGACACGCAAGCACCACAGCCGATTCAAACAATATACGATGTTGCGCGCTATAACGGAACTCACCTTCGAGTCCCGACATAATCTTCATAACACTCATACACTTTTCCGTCGAGTACTTGTCCGCCATATCTTTGAGAGCGGGATATATGCTCTCGGGCAAAGCAAGCAACGTCTTTGCGCTCGAACAGTTCTTGATATACAGCACGTTTCTGAAAAGCGTCGCGATATCTTGCGCAAGAATAGGTATACTCTTGCCGAGATCGCAGAAATGCGCCACGTCTTTGAGTGCTTCGTCAACGTTGCCGTCCGCAATCGCGCTTGCAAGTTTTTGGAGTTGCTTGGGGTCTGCCGCACCGAGCACTTCGAGCACGCCTTCGTACGTTACGTTCCCCGCGCAATAGCTTACGCACATATCCGCAATGGACAACGCGTCACGCACGCTTCCCGCACCCGCCGATGCAATTAGGTCCACCGCTTCACTCTCGTATTTTACGCCGATATCGTCAAAGATAAACCTAATGCGTTTTGCAATCACCGCACTCGGCACGAGACGGAAATCGAAGCGCAAACAACGCGAAAGTATGGTTGCGGGGATTTGATGTATCTCCGTCGTCGCAAGTATGAAAATCGCGTGCGACGGCGGTTCTTCCAAAGTCTTCAAAAGCGCGTTGAACGCCGCCTTTGAGAGCATATGAACTTCGTCGACGATGTAAACTTTGTACTTGCCGATAGTGGGCGGAAAATTGATTTTGTCCGTCAATTCTCTTATTTGGTCAACCGAGTTGTTTGAAGCGGCGTCGATTTCCAAAATATCAAAGTTGGACGGAGACGCAAGTTCCACACAGTTTTCGCACTTTCCGCACGGCGATCCGTCCACGGGGTGCAAGCAATTGACCGCACGCGCAAAAATCTTCGCGACGGAGGTTTTACCCGTACCTCTCGTGCCCGTGAAGATGTAGGCGTGACCGATGCTGTCGGTTGCAATTTGGTTTTTCAGTGTGCGCACGATATGGTCCTGTCCGATGACCTTGTCAAAGGAGTCCGGACGATATTTGCGATATAATGATGTATATGCCATAGATAATAGTATAAACTAATTTACTTAATAACGCAAGCGGGAAATTAACTTGAAGGCAACTATTATTTGTCGTCGCTTTCAAGTGTATTTTTGACGTAATTTTCGTGTGCTTTTATATGGAATTTTGACATAATTTTTGTGAAATTTTTATAGGTTTTTGCGTGTTTTTATGGGAATTTTTTGGTGTTTTTAATGTGATTTTTGAGTGTTTATTGATATGGTTTTGTGTTGTTTTTGATTGTATTTATATGCTCTTCATAAGTGCTTGACGGCATAAGACGAGTTGTACTATTTGATACCTAATTGATGACGTTACGGTAGGCAAGCTAACGTTCCAATCTATATTGTCCAAAAGTGCCAAAGTCGTAACGAGCGCAAGCTTCGTTTGCGTGATTTCCTCTTTGTCGCAACCCGCTGTATTTTGATAAAAAGCGGACTTTATATCTTCGATTTGTACATATAAAACCTTTATTTGCGTTTTTGCGTCTTCAACGGACGATTGTCCGCCGTTGAGTGATGACGACACTTCAAACAGTTTGTCGTACGCCAAATCAAAGTAACCGAGAGCTTCTTTTTCGGCGGTTTTCAACTCGTCTTTGCACCACTTGAAACTTCCCTTTTCAATCTCGATTTTCTTGATATACGCGCTCCTATCCCCCAATGCCGACAATGCGGAATTTGCCTCGTCCTCACTCTTATAAACGGCAAAGATAATCTCCACGCTATCCCCCGTCGACACGTACCCCGCGCCGCCTCGTTGTTTGACGAGTTCGGCATTGTTGCGGGCAAGCGTTATATCGCTATATCCGCCCGTTGCCACGGCGTAAAAAGTGCACGCCTCGCTTTTATCTTTTTTGAACACTGACAAAAGCCCTTCCCCCGACAACACGAGACAAAGAGCCAACGTCAACATAAAACACAGCACTATCGTGCACACGACGATAATATTTTCTTTGGCGTTTTTCCGCATATTCAATGATATGCGAAAAATGATTTAATAATTAAAAAAGCGGAATATTCCATAAAAAAATAACGAACACTCAATCGAAGACTACTTATACACGCAATTTGCCTATTCAAAGCGCACTTATTAACGGAATGTGTTTATTCGGAGCTTCGAGTCGCAAGGCGACGAGCGGATAAGTGCCGAGCTTGACGATTAGTACAAGTGAGCCGATAAGTGTTGTTCTTTTTATCGGTGAACGAGTGGCATAATAAGGGGACGATACTTTTCTATGTGAGTGCCGTTGTCTCCCCCGCGAGCGATGCCCACTTTTGTAGGAAAATGTCCCTAACCGAGTGGTGGGAGAAATGCCGGCGTGTCCGGAAAGAGGGGGTAATTGCATTTAGAGGAGTTACGACGCACTATGAAAAAGTCCCTTGCGATGTGCAAGGGGCTTTTATTGGTTTTTGTTTGCAATAATTCGCGATTTTTAGTACATTTCACCGCCCATACCGGCTTGCGCATTATTGGCAACGGGCTCTTTAATATCCGTTACGAGGCTCTCCGTCGTGAGCAACGTGCTTGCCACGGAAGCGGCGTTTTGAAGTGCGCTACGCGTGACTTTGGTAGGATCGAGAATGCCCGCTTTGACCATATCGCAGTAGACTTCTCTTTGTGCGTCGTAGCCGTAGTTTGCCTTCTTGGAGGACATAATGGTGTTGGCAACGATACCGCCGTCGATACCCGCGTTGGCTGCGATTTGACGAACGGGAGCTTCGAGTGCGCGAAGAACGATCTTTGCGCCCGTTGCCTCGTCTCCTTCGAGTTTTGCACAAGCCTTCTTGACTTGCGGAACGATGGAAAGAAGTGCCGTTCCACCGCCCGCGACGATACCTTCTTCGACTGCCGCGCGAGTTGCGTTGAGTGCGTCTTCGATACGGAGTTTCTTCTCTTTCATTTCAACTTCGGTTGCAGCGCCTACGCCGATAACCGCAACGCCGCCCGCGAGTTTCGCAACGCGCTCTTGGAGTTTTTCTTTGTCGTATTCGGACGTGGATTCCGCAATTTGAGCACGGATAGAAGCAACTCTTGCCGAGATATCTTCTTGTGCGCCGTATCCGCCAACGATGGTGGTGTTGTCCTTATCCACGCGTACGGATTTTGCTCTGCCGAGCATATCGAGCGAAACATCTTTGAGTTCGTAACCGAGGTCGGAGGAAATATACGTACCGCCCGTGAGGATTGCGATATCTTCGAGATACGCCTTTCTTCTGTCACCGAAGCCGGGGGCTTTGACTGCCACTACGTTGAACACGCCTTTGAGTTTGTTGACGATGATGGTCGTAAGTGCCTCACCCTCGATATCGTCGGAGATGATGAGGAGTTTCAAGCCGTTTTTGAGCACTTGTTCGAGGAGCGGCAACAATTCTTGAATGTTGCTGATCTTCTTATCAGTGATAAGGATAACGGGGTTGTCGAGCTCTGCGGACATCTTGTCGGTGTTGGTGACGAGATACGGAGATACGTAGCCTCTGTCGAATTGCATACCTTCAACGACGTTGAGTTCGGTGGTCATTGCCTTGCCTTCCTCGATGGTGATTACGCCGTCTTTGCCGACCTTTTCCATAGCGTCTGAGATGAGTTGACCGATCTTTTCGTCTCCAGCGGAGATTGACGCGACTTGTGCGATTGCGGTCTTGTCTTCAACGTCTTTGCTTATCTTTTTAAGTTCTTCGACGGCTTGCTCGGTTGCGTACATAATACCGCGTTTGAGCACCATCGGGTTTGCGCCGGCAGCGACGTTCTTCAGGCCCTCTTTTACGATTGCTTGCGCAAGAACGGACGCCGTAGTCGTGCCGTCACCCGCAACGTCGTTGGTCTTGGTTGCGACTTCGCGAATGATTTGCGCGCCCATATTTTCAAACGGGTCGGAAAGAACCACGTCTTTTGCTATCGTAACGCCGTCGTTGGTTACGAGCGGTGCACCATAGGGTCTGTCAAGAACGACGTTTCTGCCCTTCGGTCCGAGTGTGATTTTAACGGTATTTGCCAATGCGTCGACGCCTGCTTCCAATGCCTTTCTTGCGTCGTCACCGTACTTGAATTGTTTTGCCATAAACAGCCTCCTTACTCAACTATTGCGAGAATATCCGCTTGACGGACGATAACCACTTCTTCACCGTCCACCTTGAACTCGCTTCCTGCATATTTGCTATAAAGAACCGTATCGCCGACCTTGACTTGCATAGTCACGTCGACACCGTCTATCATACCGCCCGGACCTACTGCCAAAACTTTTGCAAGTTGCGGTTTTTCCTTTGCCGCGCCCGGGAGCACGATACCGCTTGCGGTTTTTTCATCTGTTTCGATTGCCTTGATGACAACTTTGTCAAACAATGGTTTGATTGTCATATAACGCCTCCGTTTTTAAGTTTGATAATCTATTTAGCACTCTTTGTGCTTGATTGCTAACAGTTTATACCACTGGTTGCCAAATGTCAATATATTATGCAATGTTTTTTCAAATTTTTATGTATAATTTGAAAAGACTTTGTTGAATATTGTACAAATTCGTGCTACACTCGTTTATATAGAATTATAAGCGCGCGAGGAGCGTATATGAACGACTGGGACAAAAGATTTATGGATATGGCGGAGCTCGTTTCCACGTGGACGAGTTGCGCAAGAGCGGGACGCGCGATCGGCGCGATTATCGTAAAGGACAAGCGCATATTGACCACGGGTTACAACGGTGCGCCCGCGGGCATACTCAACTGTCGCGACAAGGGCTATTGTATGCGTGACCAATTGGGCATAAAGAGCGGAACTTGCGCGGAAAAATGCTACGCCGTACACGCAGAGCAAAACGCAATCGTGCAAGCAGCAAAACTCGGCATTTCCGTTGACGGTGCAACGCTCTATTGCACGCACCAACCTTGCACTATTTGCACGAGGCTCATCATCAACAGCGGTATAAAGAGAGTCGTGTACAAACACCCCTACCCCGACGAGTTTTCAATGGAACTTTTTAACGAGGCAGGTATTTTGGTGGAACAATTTACGGAATAAACGCAATTTAACGAAATCGTGCATTTATTTGTGCGATTTTTCAATACTATAACGTAGAGGTGTAAAATGAATCTATCCGAAAAAATCAAAACCAATCAACTTATCAGCGCAATTTTGCTCATCGTAATCGGCGTGCTTTTCTGCGCTTTGCGTGCGCAATTCGCAAGCGTGCTCTTGACGGTGGTGGGCGTAGTGCTCATCATACTCGGCGTGCTTGACCTTATTGCCAAAAACTGGGTCGTCGGCGCAATCGAACTTGCAGTGGGCATAATCATCATAGTGTGTGGCTGGAAGATAGTGGATATAACTTTGCTTATCCTCGGCATCGTCCTCGTAATCTACGCGGTGTACGCCTTTGCAAGCAACGTATCCAGACTCAAAACCGCATCAAACTACGACAAAGCTATGATTATCCTCAGCCCCGTCGTTTTGCTTATAATCGGCATCTTGCTCATCGTTGCAAAATGGGAAACGGTTGACGCAGTGTTTATCGTGCTCGGCGTAATCGCAATCGTGGAAGGCATCGTACTTCTCGTCAAAGCGTTCGGCAAAAAGAGCACGACCAAATAAGGCGCAATCGACAAAAATCAATTAGTTTTCAAACGAAAAACAGTCCTCCGAACGGGGACTGTTTTTATATCGTACTATATCGATTTTTGATTGTTTCTCAATGCTTTTCCGAATACGGTTGAAAAACAAATTGCGATTTTCGTGTAAAACCGTGCAAAATTCCTTACCGTTTTCGATTATTCTTCGTCGTATTGCAAATACGCTTCTTTCAAGATTTTGGCGCAGTTTTCAACGCCTATAACCGTACTGTTGAGCGTGATGTGATAGTTGTCGCTCGCGCCCCATTCCGAGTCCGTATAGTAGCGGTAATGTCTTGCGCGCATACGGTCGTTTTCTTTGATAAGTCTTTCCGCCTTTTTGGGATCGTCCGTGCGACGATAGATATTGATGACTCTCTCCACTCTGTCTTTCATATCCGCGTGAATAAAAACGTCGAGGCATTTATACTTGTCTTTAAGCACGTAATCGGCACATCTTCCCACGATAACGCAAGCACCTTGTTTTGCAAACTGCTCGATTGCGTCCGCCTCGCTGGAATATATGCGGGACTCGATATTCTCAAAGTTGTTTATGAGATTGGGACTCCACACCGACGGCGTGAACGCAAAAGAGGCAATACCTCTCATTTTTTGCTCGTTTTCCTTGATAAACTCTTGTGCAAAGCCCGAGCTTTCGGACGCTTGCGCAATTATCTCTTTGTCGTAAAAAGGTATACCGAGTTCGTCGGCAAGCAATCTGCCGATAAATCTTCCGCCACTGCCGTATTGACGCGATATGGTAACGATCGTTTTCATACTTACCTCCTTAAAGCATTCGCTTTATTATATTATCCGTCCGTTTTTCGTTTTCGTCAAGACTGAATTTTTGACGAATCCCCGTCTTTTTGCTCGTTTTTATCGTCTGCGATATCGTAGGCGACGTCGTTTTCCGCAACGTTTTGA
>DLLD01000003.1:0-91417 GCA_002476605.1 Christensenella sp. UBA7571 | reverse complement strand
TCGTCCACCGCCGTTTGGTCGTCGTCCGTTACGCTTATCGTCTTGATTTTCTTGTTTATCGCTTGTTTTAGGAATACCGCGGCAAAAATGCACGTCAACGCCTCCGCTATGAGGAACGTCCACCACACCGTCTTCGTTACGTCCTCGGTAAGCGTAAACAGATACGCCGTCGGGAATACGAACACTACGAGACGCAACAGCGACAAAACGAGCGGTTTCACCGCATAGCCGAGTGCTTGCAACACGCCTTGCACCGCCACGACGAAGCCCATAAACACGAAGCTTATCGCGCCAATTCTCGTCGCTCTTTCGCACACGGCTATAAGTGCGTCCGACGAGCCTTCCGACAACGCGAAAAGTTTTGCCAAAGGCGTTGCGATACACTCGAACAAGACCGCAATCACCGCACACACGATAAGCGTGTCTATCACGCCGTACTTTATGCAATCGGTTGCTCTTCGTTTATCCTTCATACCGTAGTTGAAAGACAGTATCGTGATTATGGTATTGGACAGTCCGAAAGCAGAAAACAACGCTATTTGTTGTATCTTGTAATATATGCCGAACGAGCCTACGAGTATCGTCGTGTTCGCTTTTGCAGTGCCGAGTATTGCGTTCATACCCGCCATCATCACGGAAAGCAACGCTTGCATAAGAGCGGCGGATATTCCTATCTTGTATATGCGCCCGATTATCTTGAAATCGGGTTTTATATACTTAATATGACCGTTTATCTCCTTGTTGATGCAATAATGGAAAATCATTGCCACGATAAGCGACACGAATTGACCTATTATCGTAGCCCACGCCGCACCCGCAACGCCCATACCGAGCGGGAAGATAAAGACGTAATCGAGCACTATATTGCACACTGCACCCGACACCTGCGCAATCGTGGAATACATCGTTTTGCCCGTTGCTTGCAAAAACCTTTCAAACACAGTGTAACCTATCGAACCGAGAGACAGACAACAACATATTTTGAGGTACGTCGTGCCCATCTCCACGACGGTTTCGTCTTTGGTGAAAAGCGAGATAAACCACTTTGAGAGGAAGAGACCGAAAAGCAAGAACACCGCGTATATAACGAGGCTCAAAAAGATGCCGTTTCCCGCCGTTTTGTTGACTCTTTCGCTATCCTTTTCACCGAGGCTTTTGGATAGACACGCGTTTATGCCTATGCCCGTTCCCACGCCTATCGCAATCATCATAATCTGCACCGGAAAAGCAAGCGTCAACGCTTGATTTGCAATTGCGCCCACGCCTTCCATATTGGCAACGAATATACTGTCGACGACGTTGTAAAGCGCTTGCAACACCATTGATACTATCATCGGCAACCCCATCTTCCAAAATAGTTTTTTGAGAGGTTGCACCGCCATTTTATTTTGACCTGTTTCTTCCATACTACTCCCTTTCCGAGCAACAAAAAAATCGCGTCGCTCGGCAAAATCACTACAATCCGGATTTACGCCAAAGGCAACACGATCTTCGTCAATATTTTATATTTTTGACATATTATATCATATTTTTGCGACTTGCGTAAGCGTTTTGCGCCACTTTTTCAGCGCGTTATTTTACACCCGACCGCGCCTAAATCTTACCGTTTCAGAAAGGTGAAATCGAATAAATTTCCCCTACGTTTCGGCAGCGCGCGCAACGATTGACTTTTGAGCAAATTATATCTATAATTTGAATATAAAATTTAGGCGGTGGAATATGCCATACAGCGTATATCTCAAAAAAGGCGAGGAAAAGCGCGTCAAACAAGGTCACAGTTGGGTGTATGCCAACGAAGTCGCACGCATTGAGGGCAAAGACAAAAACGGCTCTTTGACAAGCGTGTATTCCTTTGACGGCAAGTTTATAGGCAAAGGATATATCAATCACCTTTCCAAAATCCTCGTGCGCATTTTCATAAGAGACGAATATCAGTCGGACGATAAGGACTTTTATCTCAATCGCATAATAGACGCCAATCAAACGCGCGTAAATCTCGGCTACGACAACTGCTATCGTATGGTTTTTGCCGAAGCGGACGGTCTCCCCGCCCTCGTCGTCGACAAATACGACGACGTTTTGGTGTGTCAATTCCTCTCACTCGGCATAAATATGCGCAAAGACCTCATCGTAGAGTGTCTCGTCGAGTTGTTTGCGCCGAGAGGCATATACGAGCGTAGCGACGTTGCGGTACGCAAAAAAGAGGGGCTAGAAGAGCAAACGGGCGTGCTTTACGGCGAAGTTCCCGACAGAGTTATTATCGTAGAAAACGGCATCAAAATGGCAGTTGACGTCAAAGGCGGACAAAAGACGGGTTATTTCCTCGACCAAAAGGAAAATCGCTACGCCGCAAGACGCTACGCCAAAGATAAAACCGTGCTCGACTGCTTCTGCAACAGCGGTGGATTTTCGCTCAATTGCGCAACCGTCGCAAAAGAAGTTACCGCCGTGGATATCTCTCAAAGCGCGCTTGACAGCGTAAACGAAAACGCTTCACTCAACAGTTTTGGCAACGTGCACACCGTATGCGACGACGTTTTCGAGGCACTGCGCAAATACAAGGCGGAAAACAGAAAATTCGGGCTCGTCATACTCGACCCGCCCGCATTTTGCAAGAGCGCAAGCGAAGTTAAGGACGCCATACGCGGATACAAAGACATCAATATATTGGGACTAAAACTCGTGGAAAAAGGCGGATATCTCATATCATCGTCTTGCTCACACTATATGACCTTCCCTCTCTTTGAAAAAATGCTCGTAGAGGCTGCAAAAGAAAGCAGTCGTATCGTGCGCACTATGGAAATCAAATCCCAAGCACCCGACCACCCCTCACTCCTCTGCGCCGAAGAAACGCAATATTTGAAGTTCTTCGTGTTACAAGTATTGTGAGCAAAAATCGTCGCTGTGGCAACGGCAACACGCACTCGTGCGTATTGTCGAGAGCCACGCTTGATTTATTGCTCTACTACCGCGCAACCGATATACGCTATCAGTTCGTGCAAGGATAAAAACTCTTGCCACACTTTCGCTATATCGCTTGCTTGGTGCGTGCGCCTTCGGCTAGATTGCCACGGCACTTCGTTTCTCGCAATGAAGATATGATGGGACACCCACACCCGAATTATATTTTTCCTTATGTCATTCAGAGCGATAGCGTGGGAATCCAGCGTAGCGAATATGGAGCATACCACAACTCGCACGCAGTGCGAATATCACTTTTAGTCAAAGGCTAAAAATATCACTCTCGCAAAGCGAAAATATCACTGTTGCATAGCAACAATATCACCGTAAAATTTAAGTGCGGTATTTGAATGCATAACAAGAAAGAGCCCCTCGGACAACAACCCTAACGTACACAATCGTACGTGAGTTGGTGAACGAGGGGCTCTGCCGAAGTTAGGCGTCAAATAACACGCTTAAATTAATTCTTGTCTTTCTTGAAAGCACATATCAACACGTAAATCCCTATCAATACTGCCGTTGTGCCGATAAGCACTCCGTACATCGCACCGATAGAAACGTCGTTGCCGAAGAAATCAAGTTTGCAGTCAAGGCTCTTTGCGATACCGTCGACCACTTCGTCGGGGAAACCTTGCGCGCTCATTTCCTCGAATACGCCTCTTAAAGCGTGGTTGCGGATAAGCGACGTTCCGTACGTGCCGGGGAGCAAAGACATAGTCTTTTGCAGTCCGTCCGAAAAGTTGGATATGGGCATATACGCACCGCATAAGAAGCCGTAGCCCGCCGATACGATCGTTCCGACCGCCGTGGCTTGTCCGTTGGTCTTGATAAAGATGTTGACTACCGACGAGAGCGCAGTGCCGAACGCCGTGAGCAAGAACACGTCCACGAGCACCAATACGACGTCCGCAAAGGACATATACCAGCCGTTGATTGCGATGTATATGAAGCAAGCCGCCGCCGCGCAATAGGACACGATGAGCGTCGTGAGAAGAGAGCCGATAAAGTAGGACACGGCAAGCGTCGAGCGTTTGATAGGTGAAATCAAGAAATCTTTGCGCACGCCGTTGACCTTGTCTTGCACCATAAGAAGGTTGGAGCAAAACGCAATCGTCACGCAACACACGGCAAGCAAGGACGAGAACAATTCCGCTCCGACCGTGCCATTGATAAGGCTGTTTGAGATTTGCACGCCCTCTGGCATCGACGAATTGAAGGAGTCGCGATACACGTTTGCGAGGAACGTTACGTAAAGCACGAGAAGGATAATAGGAGTGATAAGCGAGGTGAAAAACATACCTTTATCCTTGAAAAACACTTTGATATTGCGCTTGGTTATTGCCAAAAATGCTTTCATCTTTCGTTACCTCCCATCTTTTTGCCCGTGACGGAAAGGAAAACGTCGTCCATTTTGCCTTTTTCGATCTCAAAGTCCGTAAACAAATCGGGATTGGCAATGATAAGATCTCTTGCTTGCAAGGTGTCTTTCACTGCAATTCTAAACGCGTCGCGCACTTGCTCGTAGGGCAAACCGAGTGCCTTCACCGCCTCTTCGTCCACGTTGTATGCGGTGATAAAGTCACCCGTGTACGCGTTTTTAAGTTCGAGCGGAGTTCCGCTTGCCACGATTTTTCCGCTGTCGAGGATAACGACGTAATCGGCGTCTGCCGCCTCTTCCATATAGTGCGTGGTCAAAAACACCGTCATACCCTTTTGCTTCCTATGCTCGTCCACCACTTCCCAAAGCGTTTTGCGAGTTTGGGGATCGAGTCCCGTAGTCGGCTCGTCGAGTATGAGAATTTTGGGATCGTGCAAAAGCGCACGCGCAACGTCAATACGACGTCTTTGTCCGCCCGAGAGTTTGCCCACTTGGCGTTTCAAAATATCCTTGAAATCGAGCAGTTCGGCAAGTTGCTCTATGCGCGCCTTGGCTTCCGCACCGTAAATGCCGTAAAGTCCCGCGCGTGCAGTCAAATTGTCCTTTACGCTCAAATGTGCGTCAAGTACGGAATTTTGGAACACGACGCCTATCTCCGAGGATATAGCGCGCATATCCGTGTCGATGTTTTTGCCGTCGATTATCACTTCACCCGAGTCTTTTTTGAGGCAACCGCACATAATGGATATTGTCGTAGACTTGCCCGCGCCGTTGACGCCGAGAAAAGCAAACAACTCCCCTTGTCTTACGTGAAAAGACAAATCGTTGACCGCGTGCACGTCTTGAAACGACTTGTCAAGATGCTTGATATCGATAATTCTTTCGATTTGCGTATTTTCTTGCATTTTCTTCTCCTAATATATAGCGTATATATAATGAATTTGAAAACCGCACTTGTCAATACAAAAACAGTAAAAAATTAATAATTATTAATTAATAATTAATAATTGCGGGCAGGCTATGCCCACACCCAAATAAAAAAATAGATACGGAATATTCCGTATGTCATTGCGAGGAACACAGTGACGTGGCAATCTAGGCGCAAGCCGTACACACCAAACAAGCGATATAGCGAAACTGTAGTTTGAGTTTTTATCCATACACACCAAACAGACAATCTTGCAAAACTGTGGGAAGATTATTTTATCCTTGCTTGAACTGATAGCGAAGATTGGCTGTGCGGTAGTAGTTGCGAGAACAAATGCGGTTTATGGCAACAAATATGTTTGTTGTCATCACGGCGATGCCGTTTGAGCAACTGGTTGCGCGGTTAGTAGAGCAATAAATCTAGCGTGGCTAAGGCAATGCGCACAAGTGCGTGTTGCCATTGCCACAGCGAAGATTTTTGCGGATATTCCACAACTGCGCCTATGGCGCAATATCACTTTTTGCGCAAGCAAAAAATAACACTCTCGCTTCGCGAGAATATCACTGTTGCAAAGCAACAATATCACAAAAAAATATCGGGCGCAAACCCGATATTTTTTATTTGTTTAATTGCTAAACTCAATTTTTCATTATTCTTGCACGTCGTTTCTTTGATCGTCGTAGTTGCCCGTCAAATCGGACACTCTGCCAAGGCAACCCTTGAAGAATTTCTTGACACGAAGCACGACAACCCAATCACCAAGCATTGAAAGTCCGTGTACGAAAAGGAATACGCCCACGAGAACCGTCATCGAGATTGCACCCGTGATAGGATCGAAGAACGCCAAGAAACCAAACACGATTTCCAATATCGAAAGAATGAGAAGCGTCCACCAATAAGGAACTTTGA
Organism: Christensenella sp. UBA7571; assembly: GCA_002476605.1. Taxonomy (GTDB): domain Bacteria; phylum Bacillota; class Clostridia; order Christensenellales; family CAG-917; genus CAG-475. Next base: position 85,241 of record DLLD01000003.1, on the reverse strand, counting down.
GACGTCCTGCCTGAATTGCCAAGGTGAGTTCGCTTATGCCCTCGACGATAAACCACATTGCAAAGATAAACGGCAACGCGCTTGACACGATACCCTCGTTTGCCAAGAATACGATGCCCAAAAGCGTCGTGATAACGCCGTCTGCGAGGAACGCGCCACCGCCGACGATACCTGCACTTGTGAAGAACGCTGCGAGTTCCACGATGCCCATAACCAAGACGAGTGCGCCGATGATGTACGCAAACACCGTCATAGTGGTGTCAACGGGAAGTGCAAAGCACACGATACCCGCCGCTATCATAAGTATACTTGCTATAAACCATAAAATTGTAGTTGACTTTTTCATATATCTGCCTCCGTTGTGCAATTATAGTCAAAAACACACGTTTGTCAACCGCAAAAACGCAAAATCCACACGAAAACACAAAGTTGTTTCTTATTTCGACTTTTTACCCCAAGTGTTACTTATTATAAATTTTAACGAATTAGATACGGAGTTTTGAGATGAAGAATTAATAATTAATAGTTAATAATTAATAGTTTTTGGTGGGACACCCACACCCGAACGAGAAGTTGGGACGCGAGACTTTTTACACATATATTTCATATCAAAAACTGCAATAAACAGATGAAGAACAAGGAAACACCCCATTGGCAACAACCCTAATTTACAAGACGTAAATGAGTTGGTGGCAATGGGGTGTTGACGCAGTTATTCGCTGTTTAGTGCAGTTTTTAGCGACTTCAATAAACGGATGAAGAACAAGGAAGAGCCGTCCGATGGGCAACCCTAATTTACTAATCGTAAATGAGTTGACCATCGGACGGCTCTGACACAGTTATTCGCCGTTTAGTGAAGTCGTTGTATAAAGTCGGCGTCGATGACAAGCTTCGAGAACGGAGTAATCTCCGCCGTATTCTTATATCCGTAGATGTACATCGTGGAGAGCAATCCGCCGATGATACCGCCACCATCGTCACCGCTGTCGTCAATGTCACCGAGTCGAACTCCGCCTATTTCGGAAGACTCGAAAGTCATCTTTGCATAAGTAGGTTCGTCGGTGATACCTTTGTCGAGAGAGATACCGCTGACGAGGAAAGCAAGGTGGAAGTAGCACTCGTTGTTGCCGTCGATATAGCGGAAGTCCTTGAAGGTCGGATTTTGAGTAATGATACCGCCCGCCAAAGAGCCGACGAGTTGATTGTACTTGTCGTTGCCCGTATCGATTATGTTGGCTTTGTTGACGTTCTGCCAGTTGTACGCTTTGAAGAAGCCCGTTTGGTTGACTTCGAGGTTGATACCCTTGGACGCGAAATGTTCCGTGAAATACGCGCCGTTCTCTTCCCTCGTGCCGTTCGGAACGAAACGGTTGACCTTTTGTTCGGTAATCGTGTAGCGTTCGTACGCAGCGGACATAACCGAGCCGAGCGTGTTGGAACACGTAAAGTTGTTGAACGTAAGGTGCGAATACATAGGATTGTATGCGTTGTCCTCATCTTTCCAATTCATTTGTAGAGGCACGTACATACCGCATTGCAAGAAGTTACGCAAAATGCATCCGTTGTAGGTAACGTCGCTGTTGCGCGAGCTTATACCTTGCCTTGCGTTCTCTATAATGCAATATTCAAAGGTAATATCGTTGAGACGGAATCTGCTCCAATCGTGGTGACTGCCCACTATGCCGACTCTACCTGTAAACGCCTTCGTATCCTCGGGATCGATATTGCCGTCACCCTCAATCGTATTTGCACGCAAAATGACGTTGCTTATCGTAACGCCGCTCCACGAAACACGCATCATCTCGCCGTCGTTTTGTCCCGTGCGCGCACAAATCATTTTATTATTGCCGTACACGTCGCCGAAGAAATTGAGCCTTTCGTTGGGACTGCCGATAGTGGCGCGATCCGTTTGTGCATAGTCGCAGTTTGCCATCATAACGATTGCGTAAGTGCGCAAAGACGTACTATCCGATCTTATGATATAATTGTCGCCCGTGATTTCGTTCGTGTGCGTAAACGTCACTTGCGACGGTTGCAAGTTGCCCGTCTTCGTTTCGTACGTATTGCCGGTCTTTATAGCGTCGCACATTGCCCAAAACTCATCAAACTCGACGTATTCGCGTTGATACATAGCGGCGTGCTCGATTTGCGCAATATTGTAGACAGCAACGCCGTAAATTGCGTTGATGGTCACTTCTTCCGTCGTAAACTTTGTCATACCCTCGTATTTGGGGTATTTTGCGCTGACTCTGATGCGTATTTGTTGTTTGCCTTTGCCTTCGAGAGCGTCGGGATTGAATACGAGTTCGTTCTTGACGACGTCGCCGAAGTGCGCGTATTCACCACCGCTTACGATTTCAAAAACGTAGGACTCGTAGAAAGTCGCAAGCAACTCGCTATATTCGTCTGCCGTCATATCGGAAGTGCGCTTCGGCTCACCCAAAACGGCAATCAAAGTCGAGTTGGTCTCCGTTTCCGCGCCCTTGGATATATCCTCGTTGACGTATTTGAAAGAGGCAAAAACGGTTTCTCTTGCAAGACCGACCGCCAACGCCTCGTTGGAAGTGCGCAATTGCACGTAGGAGATTTTGTTGCGGACTTTGAGCAATATAGACGCGCTCGTGCCTTCCGCGCTCGTAACGGTTATCGTAACATTACCGCTGCTCTTTGCAAGCACTTCACCGCTTTTAGATACGCTTGCGACGTCTTCGTTGTCGCTCGTCCAAACTACGCTCGGCTCACCGCTCTTGAATACGGAAGCCCAAATTGCTTGAAGTTTGAGAGTATGCTCGCCAACCGCAAGCACGTAGCCGTTGTCGAAATTATAGAAATCGGCGTTTTTGATTGCGACTTCGTTTTCCTCGCACACGTCGAGAGTAAATTTGCCTCTCTTGGTGTTGACCACCACTCTCGATACGCCCTCGCCCACGGTAAGCACACCGCCCACGACCGTTGCGCCCTCGATAGTGTCGTAATCGTCCGCAATGCCGAGTTCTTCAAGCGAATAGGAACGCTTGTGCGATACCGCCTTCGAGCCGAACACCGAGCTTGCGCCCTCTGCTTTGACTTCGAGAGTGTAAACGTTGCTCGTCACGTATTGCACGCTTTCCGTGCCGTCCGTGGAGTGCACGCTTGCATCCATAGTAAATCTTGCAGTGCCCGCTTTCTTTGCGGTGATAACGCCGTTTTGGTCGATGGTTGCGATATCTTCGTCGAGCGCGTGCCAAATGGTGTAATTGACGATACTGTCAATGGGCGTATAGCTTGCCGTAATGCGTTTGGACTCACCGACGTTCAAAGTATTGGAATTATCCCCTTGTAGATTGCCGATAGTGACGGATTTTACGTTGTCACCACCGACGGATATCAAGAGGGTTTTTGATACGTTTTCAACCACCACTTCTATCGTGCCGTGGCAGTAGGAACATACGATAAAGTCACCCGTGGTGTTGGATTGCACCACGTTGCCCTCCTTGTCCACGAACGCAAGTGCGGGTTTGACCTCGGGAATGAGGATTTTTGCCATTGCGTCCAACATTTTGGACGTGTCGGGATATCTCGTCTTGACCGCTTCGTATGCGGATTGTTTGTCTTCGTCCTCAAAAGAGCCGTTTTGAGAGAACTCGGTTTCGAGCTCACCTCTCAACTTTGCCAAATCGGACTTATAGTTTTCATAATCTTGTTGATACTTACTATCCGTATAAGATATAGTGCCCGTAATGCGCCACTCTACGGTGTAGTTTTTGGCTTTTTCGGGATATACCTTGACGTCCACGTAATCGTAAATGTTCAAAGTCTTGTTTGCGACCTCGTCAAAGGAGTAAGAGAGCGTTTCCGCCTCGACTTTTCCGCCTTTGTAGGTCAACTCAACGCTATCGACCGCAATCCACGCCTGCAAAGACACGATGCTCGATACCATTGCAACTATCAACACTATGAGTACGGGGATAAGTATCAATATGCCTATCATCACTTTTTTCATAATGTTTATTATTCCTCAATTTTCGACTCACCGTCAGCCGTGCAATCTATTGATGAGCGCGGTATTGACTTGATATGTCGTGTGCGGCAAAATCCTTGCCGTGTTCTGATAGCCGTAAATGGTGACGCCTATCATACGCAAAATATCTTCACCGAGTCCGCCGTTTTCAGTGACCGCAACGTCCTTGGAGTTGAGGCTTGAAAGCATCGTATCTTCAAGTCTTATCGTTTGAGGAGTAGGCTCGACGATAAATTGAAGAGGCGGAGCAAGCGTAACTGCCGCAAACACGAACGCAACGTGCACGTAGCAAGTGCCGTCTGTATCCACGTATTTATACTTGTCAAACGCGGGATTTTCACGGATAACCAAAGAAGTTTGGCTCGTGATAAGATCGTTGATGACCTTGTTGCCCGTATCGAAAATCGACGCGTACTCGATATTCTGCCAGTTGTATACTTCAAATATACCCGATTGGTTAAGTTCGAAATTGTGTCTTTCTCTCTCGTTTTCGGAGTCGGGTTTTGCGAAATTGTCAACGAAATATTGTTGATTTTGCGCAAGGTCGTCTGCAACGAATCTACCCGTGTCGGTATTCGAATACGTAAACTTCTCAAACGTCGCGACAAGCACCGAAGCAAGCGTGTTGGACGAGATGAAATTGTGGAAATTTACGTGCGAATAAAACGGGTGCGTAACGCCTCTGTCGTCGACGTACATCTTGTTCATAACATTCAAACCGCAAGACATAAGATTGCGAATTATGCATCCGTCAAACGTTATATTGGTATTGCGGAGATCTATACCTTCTTGACCGTTTTCGAGAATACAGTACTCGAATTTGACGTTTTCAAGACGATACCAGTCCCAATGCAAGTCACTGCCCACTCTTGCGATTTTGCCTTTGAATGAGAGCGTGTCGTCGGTGGAAATCTCACCGTTTTCGGGCGTAGTGTTGGCACGCAAAATGACGTTGCTCATCTTGACATTGCCCCACGAAATACGCATAAGTTCGCCGTCGATTTGCCCCGTGATTGCGGATATCATTCTATTGTTGCCGTACACGTTTCCGTAAAACTCGGGACGTTCTGACGAATTAACGATGTGTTTGGGCGTGCCGTCGTCGTTGGTGGACGTATCGAAAGCGCAGTTTGCCATAAGAGATATAGAATACGTGCGTTTAGAAGTCGCATTTGTCCACACTTCGTATATATCGTTGGTTGCCGAAACTTCGTGATGGAAGATTTTCTCCGGCGCGATAAGATTTTCGGGGCAATCGTTTTGGAGCGCGTTTTGCACGTCGTCGAAAAGTTTTGCACCCGGCACTCTGTCGTAAATCGTATTTACGCCAGTGTACGCCTTTTGGTCAAGTCCCGCTTGGTGCAATTCAGCCATATTATACACCGCAACGCCGTGCGTAACGACGATGTCTACGATCTCTTGCGTGTACTCCGTAGCACCTTCGTGCTTTGGGTATTTTGCGCTGACTTTGACTTTGATTGTTTTGAGATTTTCCGCCGTTTCGAGCAATTTGAGCGTTTCGGGATCGAACACGAGTTTGTTGACGTCTTCACCGTCGAAATACGCGTATTCACCGCCCTCGACTATCTCAAAATCGTACGCCGCGTAGAACGCTCTCAATTGGTCGATAGTTGGGTTTTTCGGTTCACCCAAAACCACGATATTCGTGTAGTTGGGCACTTTGGCGTTGCCTTTGGTTGCCAAATCTTCGTATCTTTCGCTTGCAAAAACCGTTTGGCGCGCAAGACCTACCGCCAAAGAAGCGTTGGAAGTGCGCAATTGCAAAGAAGCAATCTTATATTGTACGTAAAGTGCGATTTGCGCTTGATATTCACCGCATTCGGCCGTGATAATCACGTCACCGATGCCCACGCCTTGCACTTCGCCTCTTTCGTTGACTCTCGCAATATCCTCGTTGCTTGACGACCACGTAACTTGGGGTGCTCCGTCTTTGAATACGGAAGCCCAAATCGCGCTCAATTTGAGCGTATGCTCGTCAACCGCCACGACGTAATTGCTCTCTTTCTTGAAGAAGTCCGCGTTTTGAATCGCGATTGCGTTTTCGTCGCAAACGTCCACCGTCAAAGTGCCGTTTGCAGTGGTGATTACGATTTGATTTGCACCCTCGTTTGCAACGAGCAAACCTTCAACTATCGTTGCGCCCTCGACGCTCGTAACTTCGTCGTTTACACCGAGTTCTTGCAATGTGTATTGACGCTTGTGCGCTGCGATTTTGTTGCCGTAAAGCGAGCTTGCGCCCTCCGCCACGATTTCAATCGTATAAACGTTGCTCGTAACGTATTGAATATCGTCGGACTTATCCGTGGAGTGCACGCTTGCGTCCATCGTAAATCTTGCCGTGCCCGCTTTCTTTGCGGTTATAACGCCGTTTTGGTCGATGGTTGCGATATCCTCGTCGAGTGCGTGCCAAATCGTGTAATTGACGATACTGTCGATAGGCGTATAGCTTGCCGTAATGCGTTTGGACTCACCAACGCCGAGCGTCGTCTTGTCGTCACCTTTGAGGTTGGTGACGGTTACGGTCTTTACGTTGTCGCCGCCGACGGACACCAAAAGCGTTTTGGACACGTTTTCTGCCGTAACTTTCACGGTGAAATGGCAATACCAAGACAATCTTATTTGTCCCGAGCTGTTGGACGTGGTCTCGTCACCCATAGAGTCGACGAGTACCGCCGCCGGATATACCGTATCCACGAGTTCGTTTGCCATAGCGGAGATTATCTTCGTGGAGTCCGCACTCGAACCGTACTTGTATACTGCGTTATTGAACGCTCTTTGTTCGTTTGCATCGGTAAAGTTGGGATAATTTCTACTTTCAAGCTCCGCTTTCTTGGCAGCGTACTCTTGGCAGTATTTGTCGTATTTTGCCTTATAATCTTGGTCGGTATAGGTGATATCGCCCACGATTTGCCATTCGATGACGTACTTGTTGGCTTTTTCGGGCAATACCACGACGTCGATTTTGTCGTACAAATTCACTATATTCGAGCCAAGCTCGTCAAGCGAATAAGTGACCGTCTCCGCCTCTATATCCGTACCTTTTATTTGGAGTTTCAAATCCTCGACGGATATCCACGCTTGCGTAGATACGATTGCCGAAACCATCGCGACTATAAACACGATGATTATCGGAATGAGGATAAGAATACCTATCATTACTTTTTTCATACTTTCGTTTCCTATGCCTTACGGAATGATATTCATATACTTCTTGTTGAGGTTGACGAACAAGCCCGCGAGCGAACCGCCGAGCAATATCAACGATACCACGCTCAAAATGAGGTAAATCGTGCTCGTGTCACCCGCCGCAATAAGCGTTTTACCGCCGATCGTCAAGGGCAAGAAGCTGAAAATCATCGTAAACAATCCGTATATAACGGCAACCAAAATACCTATCGTCATTGCAAGAGCGACGTTCTTGTTGGCGGAGACCAACTCACCGTCACCCGATACGTTGAACGTCGGAGATTTGATATCCGCGAGCATACTGAGGCTCGTGAGGCTTATAACGAGCATTTCCGCAATACCGAAGATTGCGCCCACGTCAAGCGCGGAAAGCACTCTTCCGCCCGCTTCGCTGGAATAATATCCGCCCGAGAGCGCACAGCACAAAGCGTTGGATATCGTACCCGTCAAGGAGTAAAGGAAGAACTTGACGAGAATTTGGTGCGTATAGCTTACGGGAATAACCTTGGTGTGATAGAAGCACGCGCCTTCTCTCGAAATGCAAGTGGAAGCAAACGACACTATTATCGTGATAAAGAGCACGATAACCATAAGCGTAAGCCCGGGCATAATATCCGCGCCTATGCTCTTCGTTCCCATAGAAGCGGCAAGACGGTTGCAGTAGAACACCATTACGGGCGCTGCAAACGCCATTGCGAAGTATTGGAAGGAATAGTTGAAACTTCTCAAAATGAGATAGAACTCACGTCTGAAAAGCGCGTAGGACACGGGACGGCGCACGTCTTTGATTTTCTTTTTGAAAGACGCCTTTTGAGTCTCGATGCCGTAGAGGATAGTCTTGTAATATTCTCTTGTGGTGACGAAGTACGCCGCAACGCCCAACGCACCGTTGATGAGAATGAGATACAAAAATCTCAATGCGTATTTGCCCGCGGAAAGTCCGCCGTAAATCTTGCCGTTGATTATCTCCGCATACCAATTGAAGGGGTACGCGTTGCGTGCAAACTTTTGATATCTCGCAATCATATCCGCGGAGAAAATGGTTTGCTTTGAGTCCTTCAAGTACGTCAAGACGTTGCCGAGGGACACGAGGTAGAAGGCAAACACCACGCACACCACGATGATCGTGAGTATAAGTATAAGCAAGAATTGGTTCTTCACCGCGTTCATAACCTTCATAACGGGGACGGCTATGATATTTGCAATAAAGAACGGAACGAGCGTGGAAAGAAGCGTGATGCCTATATACGAGAAATAGTCGCCCACGCGTGCGCCCGTGATAATGCCGAACGAGATATAGAACGGCAACATCGTGAGCAAGCACACCACGAGATTGTGCAAATAGCAGTATATGGATTTGGCAACGAGGATTTCTTTTCCGCTTACGGGGAAGCGCAACAACATCTCGTTGTCACCGTTTTGATACAAGTTTTTGATGACGTTGCCCGTCGCGATAATGGTTGCAAGGGTTATCGTCAGCGTTGCCGCGATAACCAAAAACTCCATACGCAAGCCCGAACGTCTTACGAATACGTTGGTGAGATAATACACGCCCACCGCAAGCACGGCGTAAACTATGAGGAAAAACAGATAGTTGCCGTATTGCGCCAATTTTTTGAGAGGCGTGGTCTTTTGCGTCGAACCGAACCTCGATTTGAGGTCGAGACGGAACAGCGTTCTCACGCTTTGCATTGAGAATTCGCCTTTCATTTTTGCTCTTCCTCCGCGTTGATTTCTTCGACTGCGTCTTGTTCCTCAACGATTTCTTCGACGTCTTGAACGGACGGAATGTCGGGACGCATATCCGCACTCTCTTGCGCAACGTAGTCCTCGAACAATCTTTGCTCGTACGTACCCGTAACGCGGAAGAACGTCTCTTCGAGGTTTGCCTTGTTCTTGTCGTTGCCCGCAAGGTCGATAATGTCGATGAGGTGTCCGTCGTTGACGATTGCGGCTCTGTGGCAAAGTTTCTTTACGAGATCGAGGTTGTGGCTTGAAAAGAACACCGTATTGCCTTTTGCGCAATGCTCTCTCATATACGAGATGATTTCCGCAGTGGATTGCGGGTCGAGACCCATCATCGGCTCGTCGAGCACCCAAAGTTTGGGATCGTGGATAAGCGCCGCAATAATGCAGATTTTTTGTTTCATACCGTGAGAGTAAGACTTGATTTGTCTGTCGATAGCCGCTTCGAGCTTGAAGAGCTTGGCGTATCTGTCAATTCTTTCCGTTCTCACGAGAGCGGGCACTTTGTAAAGGTCCGCGACGTAGTTGACGTATTCCCTACCCGTAAGTTTTTCGTAAACAGAGTGGTTGTCGGGGACGTAACCCATTTCCATTTTTGCCTTGATAGGCTCTTTTACGATGTCGTGACCGCAAATGGTAATCGTACCGCTGTCAAAGGGCAAGATACCCGTGAGGCACTTGATCGTGGTGGATTTGCCCGCGCCGTTTTGTCCGAGGAAACCGAAAATTTCACCGGGCTTCAATTCAAACGAAATATTGTCGACTGCGACTCTGTCGCTCTTGGGATACGTCTTTTTAAGATTTTCAACTTTTAACATTGTGATTTTTTCTCCTGAGGTTTAATTGCGTGCGCATATACGCGCGCACGCGCGCTTATGTGTAGCCCGAAAACGGCGCAATAATGCCGTCTTCGAGAAGAAAAGAAAATTATTGCAAAATAACGGGTGAAATCCGCAAATAGGAATTGGACGCGACTATATCGTCGTGCCTAGATAAATACTGCACTTCGCTCCACTTCCGAGGCGGAGTAAACGTGTGGGTACTGCGCGTAACTTTTGAAAAAATACAACCGCAATACGTTGCAAAATATAATCCGAACAATACGGTGATTGCCGTAATGTTGATAAGCGCTATGTAGAGAATGGAAGTCTTAATCGCGAAAAAGGTAAACTGTTGCACCGTGCTCTTAAACAGTGCAAAAAACAAAAGCGAAGTAGCAATCGCGGAAACAAACCCGCGAATGCGACTAGGCAAAAGTCTTATCAGTAAAAATATGCATCCGACCACCGCAAGTCCCGCAATCGTCTTGGCAAGCCCGACGATAACGGAAATAACTTCGGTCAGGAACGATAGAAAATCCAATTCTGCTCCGTGCACGCGATGCGTGTATTTCTGACATTTACGCGCGCATTTACGTGATTATTTTATCAACTATATATAATAAAGTCAAACAAAATCTATATTTTGTGCCCGTCGCGGGGTTTTAGGCACAATTTTTAATGGTTTTTAATACTTTTTGCATACAAAATATATGTTATTCTACGTTATCAAAACGCTTGACGAAAAATTTTTAAGAGCGTATAACAATCTACATAAAAGCAAAGGAAGTATATTTATGTTTACGCAAACCTTATCCGACATAGCCTATTTTGAGATTCTTCTTCCGTTGGCACTGATACTGCTTTGCACCAAACTATTCTCTCTTCTCGGCAAAAAAATCGGACTTCCGCAAGTCGTGGGTATGCTCGTCGCGGGTATACTTTTGGGACTTATCAAGCTCATTCCCGGTCAACGCATTTTCACGGAAGATACCACCGAGGGACTTAAATTCCTTGCAAAAATCGGCGTAATATTGATTATGTTCTCCGCGGGTCTCGAAACGGACGTAAAACAATTCAAAACTTGCGGTATTCCCTCAATCGTAATAACTTCGCTCGGCGTAATCTTCCCCGTCGGTCTCGGATTTTTGGTATCCGCGGCGTTCAACGGCGGTTTTAAGGATATGAGCCAACACCAAGTGATAACCAACCTCTTTTACGGCACGATTTTGGCGGCAACGTCGGTGAGTATCACAGTTGCGGTGCTAAAAGAACTTGGCAAAATCAATTCAAAAGTCGGCACTTCCATAATCGCGGCGGCAATCCTCGACGACATCATCGGCGTCATTTTGCTCTCGCTCTTCATAAGCCTCGACAAAGGTAGCGACCTAAAAGGCGTAGGTATCGCAGTCGGCAAAATGGTAGGATTTTTCGCTGCGGCTATTTCCGTAGGTCTCGTGCTTCATTTTCTCCTCAAACACTACCTCAAACGCCACCCCGAACACCATAGACGTATACCTATTATCGGCTTTGCAATGGCGTTCTTGTTTGCGTACGCGGCGGAAGAGTGGTTCGGTGTTGCGGACATCACGGGCGCGTACGTGGCAGGCATTATGCTTGCAACACTCAGCGAAGCTGGATATATCGACAGAAAGGTCGAGGTCAGCAACTATATGATTTTCGCTCCCGTCTTCTTTGCCAATATCGGTATCAACGCCGACTTCGGTTCAATCTCCCCCGCAATGATAGGCTTCGGCTTTGCGTTCGTTGCGGCAGGCCTCGTCGGCAAAGTGCTCGGTTGCGGTCTCGGCTCGCTCATTTGCAAATACTCCTTCAAGGACAGCTTGCGCGTGGGTATCGGTATGATGGCAAGAGCGGAAGTCGTGCTCGTCTGTGCACAAAAAGGCGTAGACAGCAACATAATCGATCCCTCTATTATGCCCTTCGTTTTGATACTGATCATCGTATCTTCCCTCCTCACGCCTTTGTTCCTCAAACTCTCCTATCGCAAGGAATCCCCAGTCCCCGACGTGCAAGAATACGTTCGAGAAGACTTGATAAAGTAAAACTAAATATGGAATATTAGAAATTATACCATCGCTTTGCGATGGTATTTTTTTTACTCGTTCGGAGCGTTCGTATTAACGGAATGTGTTTATTCGGAGCTTCGAGTCGCAAGGCGACGAGCGTCTTTGTGCCAAGCTCGACGATTAGTACGAGAATGCGTGGCATTTTGTTGCGTAGCCGCCACGCAGACGAAGTGGCATAACGAGTGAAATGTCCCTATCTATGCGCGTGCCAAATGTCTCCCCCGCGAGCGACGAGCAATTATGTAGGGAAATATCCCTAACCGAGTGGGGTGAGAAATGCCGGCGTGTCCGGAAAGAGGGGGTGATTAAATTTAAGGGGTTACGACTGCCCCCTATTCACACTTGGATTAATCCATAATTCGCTAAACGGATGAAGAGCGCGAAAAAGCCCCTTGGACAGCAACCCTAACGTACTAATGCGTACGTGAGTTGATGAACAAGGGGCTTTGACAAAGCTATTCGCCGTTTAGCGGATTATGGGCGCGTCCCAGTGAGGATCGGGAGTATACCCCATAATCTTCACTGCCGTTGCTGCCACGTCGGACAATCCGAAAGCACCGTCGGCTATTTCACAATCGTAATTGTAAACGATGAAGGGCACGGGATTGAGAGAGTGCGCGGTACGGACGGAGATGACGCCTTTTTTGTTCTTTTCGAGCATCTCGTCGGCGTTGCCGTGGTCTGCGGTTACGATGAGTGCGTAATCGTGCTTTTTGACGACGGGAAGGAGTCTTGCAAGTGCAAGATCCACCGCTTCGACACCGATAATGGTTGCGTCAAGGCTACCCGTGTGACCGACCATATCACCGTTGGGATAATTGCAACGGATAAAGCCGTATTGCTCGCTCTCGATTGCCTCGATAACCTTGTCGGTAACTTCCGCGGACTTCATCCACGGGCGTTGGTCGAAGGATACCTTGTCGGAAGGCACTTCTTCCCACACTTCGAGGTCGTCGCTGAATTTTTCGGAGCGGTTACCGTTCCAGAAATACGTGACGTGCCCGTATTTTTGAGTCTCGGACACGGCGTAAGATTTGACGCCTTTGTTGACCAAAAATTCGCTCAACGTATATTTGATTTTTGGCGGTTCGACGAGGAAGCGAGTGGGCAAATGCAAGTCTCCGTCGTATTGGAGCATACCCGCGTAAAGCACCTTGGGCATATTGCCTCTGTCAAAACCGTTGAAATCGGCGTTGTCGAAAGCCATAGAGATTTCGATTGCACGATCACCGCGGAAATTGAAGAGGATTACGCTGTCGTTATCGTGCATTGCGCCGACGGGTTTGCCGTTCTTGACTACGACGAACGCGGGCAAATCTTGGTCGATAACGCCGGGGTTTTCGTTGCGGTAGGTTTCAATCGCTTGCGTTGCGGACTCAAAGCCTCTGCCTTCACCGTAAACGTGCGTATAGAAGCCCGCTTTTACCATATCCCAGTTGGCAAAATATCTGTCCATCGTTATCTTCATACGGCCACCTCCGCTTGCGATGCAAGCGTCGAAATCGGCGTCGTTCAAAGACGCTATCGCACTTTCGAGCTCGTCGACGTAAGTGAGTGCGCTAGTTGCGGGAACGTCTCTTCCGTCAAGCAATACGTGAACGCGCACGTGTTTGATACCGTCACGCTTTGCACCCTTAATCAACGCGATTAGATGTCCGATATTGCTGTGAACGTTGCCGTCGGAGAGCAATCCGATAAAGTGCATCGTAGAAGCGTTATTGACGCAATTGTCTTTGAGTTCTTGCCACGCGGAAGAATTGAAAATATCACCGCTTTCGATTGCTTCTTCAACGAGTTTTGCGCCTTGCGAATAGACTTGACCGCAGCCGAGAGCGTTGTGTCCCACTTCACTGTTGCCCATATCGTCGTCGCTGGGAAGGCCGACTGCCGTTCCGTGCGCTTTGATATAGGTATTAGGGCACTCTTGCAAGAGTTTGTCGAGAGTGGGAGTATTTGCCATAGTAACGGCGTCGCCAAGTCCCGTTTTAGACTTGCCTACACCGTCCATAACTACCAAAACAAGTTTTTTCATAGTTGTCCTTTGAGGCGGTTAGACCGCCGATTTTCGTGAAATATCAGTAGTTTACAACTTGTGAGAAGTCAACCGCTTTCAAAGAAGCACCGCCGATGAGACCGCCGTCGATTTCGGGCATTGCCATAAGTTCTTTGACGTTCTTGGGGTTCATACTTCCGCCGTATTGGATACGAACGCGGTTTTCTGCGCACTTGGGGCAATAAAGCTCTGCCATAGTGTTGCGAATGATTGCGATAGTCTCGTTTGCGACTTCCGCCGTTGCGGTTTTGCCCGTGCCGATTGCCCAAACGGGTTCGTATGCGATGACGATATTGTCGAGTTCGTCTTTGTCGATACCGTCAAATGCACCCTTGGTTTGACGAACGAGCACTTCTTCAACCTTGCCGTTTTCTCTCTCTTCGAGCGTTTCACCCACGCAGATGATGGGTTTGAGCCCCGCAGCAAGAGCCGCTTTTGCACGAGCGTTTACGGTTGCGTCCGTCTCACCGAAGTATTGACGACGCTCGGAGTGACCGATGATGACGTATTCAACGCCGAGTTCAACGAGCATTTTTGCGGAAATTTCACCCGTGAAAGCACCTTTTTCTGCCCAGTGCACGTTCTCTGCACCAACTTTGATATTCGTGCCTTTGGTCATCTCGACTGCGGTTGCGAGATCGGTGTACGGAGTGCAGATAACGACGTCGCATTTTGCGTCTTTAACGAGCGGAGCGAGATCGGTGATAAGCGCCTTGGTATCGGCGATAGTGTTGTTCATTTTCCAGTTGCCAGCAATGATAGGTTTTCTCATAATATACCTCGAAAAATTTTTATTTATGGATTGTTTGTTCTTCACCGCTTCGGGTTTGAAGTAGGTTAATTGGTCGTATAATGACTGCGCGAATTGGATGAAGAACAAGAAAGTGTGCGCTCGGAGCAAAACCCAACGTACTTGTGCGTACGTGATTTTGCAACGAGCGTGCACTGACGCGGTTATTCGTCAATTCGCACTGTCATTCAAGCAGGCGATGCCGGGGAGAACCTTACCTTCAAGGAACTCCAAAGACGCTCCGCCACCCGTGGAGATGTGGGTCATCTTGTCGGCGTAGCCGAGTTGTGCGACGGCTGCGGCGGAGTCACCGCCACCGATGATAGTGGTTGCGTCGGTTTCTGCCATTGCTTTTGCGACGGCGTTCGTGCCTTGTGCAAGTTGCGGATTTTCAAAAACACCCATAGGTCCGTTCCAAACGACGGTCTTTGCGCTCTTGACGACTGATGCGAAGAGTTCTTGCGTCTTCGGACCGATGTCGAGACCTTCTCTGTCGGAAGGAATGTTGAAGCTGTCGTAATATTCAATGTCAACGTGTGCGTCGATAGGATCGGGGAAACCTGCGCAAGTTGCGGTATCGATGGGCAAATAGATGGTCTTGCCGAGAGTTTTTGCCTTTTCGAGCATATTCTTGCAGTAATCGATCTTCTCGTCGTCAACGAGGGAGAGACCTACGCTGCCGCCTTGTGCCTTGATGAAGGTGTAAGCCATACCGCCACCGATGATGAGCGTGTCGCATTTGTTGAGGAGATTGTCAATGACGTTGAGTTTGTCGGCAACTTTTGCACCGCCCAAAATCGCTACGAAAGGACGAACGGGGTTCTCGATTGCGTTGCCGAGGAATTTGAGTTCCTTTTCAATAAGGAAACCGCTGACAGCGACGGGTGCAAAACCGTATTGAACGATACCCGCGGTGGTTGCGTGCGCGCGGTGTGCAGTGCCGAACGCGTCGTTGACGTATACGTCGCAGAAATCTGCAAGTTTACGGCAAAGTTCTTCGCTGTTTTTCTCTTCACCGGCGTCAAAACGAGTGTTTTCCAAAAGCACGATTTCACCGTCTTTGAGCTCTGCGACTTTCTTGTGCGCGTCTTCGCCTACGAGATCGGTTGCAAAGGTGACTTTGCCGGGGAAAATTTGTGCAAGTCTATCTGCTACGGGCTTCAAAGTGAACTTCTTGGGGTCGTTTTTGAGAGCCTTTGCGATATACTCTGCTTTTGCAGCCGCTTGCTCCTCTTGGGGAAGAGCTTCGACAGCCTTCTTTTCTTTTTTGTTGAGACCAAAACCTTCTGTGAAAATGTTGTGCGGTTTGCCCATATGCGAGCAAAGAATAACTTTTGCGCCGTGGTCAACGAGATATTGAATTGTCGGAAGTGCGCCGTTGATACGGTTTTCGTCGGTAATCACACCGTCAACCATAGGAACGTTGAAATCGCAACGCACCAAACACTTTTTGCCCTTGACGTCTACATCGCGGATTGTAAGTTTTGCCATAAAAATTCTCCTTGTTAAGAAAATGGATTTACGTATTTAGTTTGCCAAAACTGTACGGATAAAATAAATTATCAATATATTTTTAGCGATAATAAGTATATCACACGTGCGTGAAAAGAGCAAGAAATTTCTTATTTTTACGTATATAGTGCAGATATTAGAACGCATAGCGCAATTAGCATATCAAAACGATTGCGTTTATTCAATGGCACTCGCTTCACTATTGCAACACATATCGTGTTTTGTTTTTATTTGTTTGTACACTTATCGTGTTATTAATACGTTTCAAAATATGAAAAAACGCCGATTTTTCGGCGTTTTGCGCAAAACACGTCATTTTTGCAACACTTATCGTGTATTATCAAAATTTTGTAAGATGACCTTCGCACAGCAAATTTTCAAATCCGAGTTGCCTCATTCCCTCGTAAACTACGATTGCGACGGAGTTTGAAAGATTGAGCGAGCGCGCCTCTTTTACCATAGGTATGCGTATAGTCATATCGTAATTGTCGTGAAGAAGTTCTTCGGGCAACCCCTTTGATTCGCGACCGAAAAACAAGAAATCGTTTTCACCGAACTTTGCCTCATCGTATCTCTTGCTTGCCTTGGTGGAGCAAAAATAGAAATGCGCCTCGTCGCCCTCCGTATCATTGCCGTCTATATGCCAACTTCCGTCAGAGAGCCTATGCACGCGTCCGCTTGCGTGCTTTTCAAAGAATTCGTCAAGATTTTCGTACACGTTGAAATCCGTCAAATGCCAATAATCGAGCCCCGCGCGCTTCAACGCCTTGTCGCTTATATCGAAGCCTATCGGCTTTATCAAATGCACGTGACAACCCGTTGCCGCCGCCGTTCGCACTATATTGCCCGTGTTTTGCGGGATTTCGGGCTCAACCAACACAATATTAAACGCCATATTTCACTTCCTTTCAGATATCTGTATAATATCACTTTTACCAGCACTTTTCAAGTTATTTACAACCGCGTTTTCCGCCGCCGCGTCGTTATATCGTTATCCGCTTCGCTTTGCGCAATTCCATTTTGCAGTTTTGTATTGCGTTCGGACAAAAAAAAGACGCCCTTACGGACGTCTTCTTTTGTTTTTCGTTTGTGCCTTATGCAAACAAGTAAAGCGGAACGAACAATATAGTTGCCAATATGATAAGTACCGTGAGCACGTAAGCGACCTTTCCGCCGACACCGGGCAACTTTGCATTGTTCCAACCGTACCACGCCCCCGCAAGAGCAAGCACGAGCGTAGTTGCAAGTCCGCACCATATACCTTCGTATTTATAAGTGCCTTCCGCAACGAGGATAATCGTAACGATACCGAGCAACGCCGCAAGGATAAGCATATACGTGATTATTTGATTGATTGCACTTTTTGATGGTTTCTTTGACATATCACACCTCCTATTTGGTGATTATATTATACAACGAATTTTACGCCGAGTACATTAGCAAAACATATTTTCAATCTAAATTTTTCTTTACAATCGGCAATAAAAAACGTGTGAAAATCCGTCGGTTTTCACACGCCCGAGTATCGCTCGTCGCTATCGAACGATACGGTTTTTATATTGTATATCAAAAATCAGTCAAATGTCTCAATCAAAATACGTTTCCACAATAGCAAATATATCGTCAAGAGATTTTGCTTTGCCGATTTCAACACGCACGGCTTTTGCGTTTTTACCACCGCGCGCGTAATAGCAAAGTTGCAGTTTCATAACGTTTGCCACCGTAAAGTCCGCCATAAACTCTCGAAGCACGGATATATGTTCGTATATGAGCGATTTCACGTCAATCTCGGGCTTTTCTCCGCGAAGTTCGGCAAATATATACGGTCTTCCGAGTGCGCCTCGTCCTATCATAAATCCGTCCGCACCCGTGATTTCGCGCACGTTTTCAAGGCTTTGCGCGTCGATTATATTTCCGTTGGCAATGACGGGAATATCAACGGCGTTCTTAACATCGCGAATTATGGAATAATCGCAATCTCCGCTATAATATTGCTCTCTATATCTCGGGTGCACGGTAACCGCGCTTACACCGCCTTTTTGAGCGGCAATCGCACACTCAACAGCAAGAGGCTTTCCGATTTCGATACCCGCCCGCATTTTCACGGTTACGGGTCGTTTTGCACCTTCCGAGACCGCTTGCACGATTTCGGTTATAAGTGACGGATTTGCCATAAGCGCGCTTCCGTCGCCGTTGCCGAACACCTTTCGCACGGGACACCCCATATTAATATCCACTATATCGAATTTTTTGAGTCTCTCGTCGGCAGCCGCCTTGTACATAAACTCGGGGTCGCTTCCGAAAAGTTGCACCGCACACGGCGTTTCAATAGGCGTGGTGGCAATCAGCTCTTCCGTGCCTTTGTTGCCAAATACGAGACCTTTTGCACTGACGAGTTCGGTATACGTAAGCCCCGCGCCGAATTTGGCGCACAAATGTCTAAACCCCACCTCGGAAAATCCCGCGATGGGTGCAAAGACGATATTGCTATTGAGTTTTACGTTACCAATGGTCAAGGACATCGATACTTAGTTTTCCTTTCAATTAATAATTATTAATTAGTAATTAATAATTTTGGAAGGCATAGCCTTATCCAATTTCTATTCTTCCTTACGTAATTCCGAGCGTAAGCGTGGGAATCTAGACGAAAGTCGCATATAAAGATATTCCTCAACTCGCACGAAGTGCGAATATCACTTTTGGCGCAAGCCAAAAATATCACTCTCGCATAGCGAGAATATCACTGCGCCGATGGCGCAATATCACCCCGTAAGGGCTTTATGATTAATCGTCGTTTTCTTGCTTTTTAACTTGATTCCAAACGGCGTCCATTTCTTCGAGAGTGCAATCTTTCATCTCTTTTCCTTGCGCTTTGATTGCGTCCTCAACCGCTTTGAAGCGACGGAAAAACTTGTGATTTGCCTCGTGCAACGCCATTTCGGGGTCTATCTTGTAGAAACGAAGCACGTTTACCACCGCAAAGAGCAAATCTCCCGCCTCTTCCGCGCGATGCTCGGGGTTTGCTTCTTTAAGCTCTTGCGTTTCCTCGGCAACCTTGTCGTAGGCGCAAGACACGTCGTCCCAATCGAAGCCCACTTTTTTGGCTTTCTTTTGCAATTTTTCGGCATAGAGCAAACTTGGCAAATTCTTGGGTATTCTGTCCATTTCGTCGGAAGCGGAAGTATAGTGTTTTTCCTTCTTCTTTGCCTCTTCCCAAAATACCAATGCTTCGTCGGCGTTGTCTGCGTGATTTGAGCCGAATATATGCGTGTGTCTGTCAATGAGTTTTCTGCAAAGACCGGATATCATATCGATATAATCAAATTCACCGTTCTTTTGCGCGATCTCGGCGTGGAACACCGCTTGCATAAGGATATCCCCGCACTCTTCCTTCATCATATCGGCGTTTTCCATATCGATTGCCTCGACGAGTTCGTACGCCTCTTCGATGAGGTTGATGCGTATACTTTCGTGCGTTTGCGCTCTATCCCACTCGCAACCGTCGTCGGCACGCAAGCGGTGCATAATTTGTTCCAAATCGGTGAAATCGAAACGCTTACACTCCGTAAGCGACATCGGTTCTATCATAAGAGTGTCAAAATCGCTCGGCAAATCGTTCACCGTCGTTTGCACGTCTTGACCGTCCGCTTCCACCGTAACTACAACGTCACCGTACGCGTCGAGAAGCTTCGTTTTGACGTTTTCGACGTCCTTTGCCTCTATGCCGTCAACCACGAGCGCAATGCGCTTATTAAAAAAAGTCGTAGCCAAAAAGTCCGCGACTATGTAACGCTGATAAGATAATTTGAGAATTTGATCAAGTTTCATTTTTATACTCCCAGAAACGAATAACCCTATGCAACGCTCCGAGCAATCTTTTGAGCGGAAGATAAGGGATATCGTCTTTGCTTATAAGTCCGAACAGAAAAACCGTCCACACGTACACTACGGCACATATAATAGCACCGACGACGAGCGTAATCAAGTCGTTTTTCAAAAGCGTGGCAACCATTGCCGACAAAGCCATTATAACACCCGAAAGCAGATTTAAGCCAACGTTTTTTTCAAGATGCATTCCGCAAGTTTTGAAATACGCCACATTCACGCCCAAAAGCGCAATCGCGCTCAAACTCAAAGAGGCAATTCCCGCGCCGTTTACGCCTATATATCTCACCAGCACCAACGATAGCATTATTTTGATGCAAATCGCACAAACGAGACTTAATACCGCATATTTAGTCTTATCAAGTGCTTGTAATAGCGAAACGTAAATTTGCATAACCGCAAGCAAAACGACGTTTGCCGACGTTATACGAAGCAAATTTACCGCCACCGCAAGGTTTTCAACCGACAAGGCGGGATATATAAGTCTTATTATATTTTCCGCAAAAACGGCAAAGAAAAACGCAAAAGGAACGCCCAAAAGGTAAGCAAGTTTGACGCAAAGTCTGCTTTTTAGCATAACCGAGTCTATATCGAGGCGCACCCTCGACGTGGACACCGACGGCACGATTGCCACCGCAAGCGACATAATCGCAACTATCGGCATATTGATCAGCGAGTTTACTGGACCTGAAAAAATGCCGTATCTTGCCGTTGCCACCGACTGCGTGTGCCCGAAAATTTTGAGCATATTGACCACTATGATGCTGTCAAAAAAGTTTGACAAAGGCATAAGTATTGCAACGATTGCAATGGGGAAAGCCACCTTGAACATAGCCCTCGACTCGTCCGCGGTAACTTTCAATTTTTCCTTTTCATCCTTGCGACCGCGCACGAGATAGGTGATAAGCATATACACCACCGTCACCGCTTCGCTTGCCGTCACTCCGAGCACCGCACCCGACACGCCGTATATCAAGCCTTTTGTCATAAACGCAATAGACAGTCCTATGCCCAAAGACAGTTTAACCACTTGCTCCAAAACGTTGGAAACTGCGGTAGGCAACATATACATTTGACCTTGAAACCAACCTCGAAAACCCGATATTATCCCCGTCAAAATTATTGCGGGCGCGATTATCATAAATCCTACGTAAGTGTCTTGATTGCCTTGCCATTTTGCAAGCGGTTTTGCAAGACAAAACGTGAGCAACGCACAAAGCGTGCCCATCGCACAAAGCACGAGCATAGCCGACGCGAGATATTTTTTGGTAGGCTCACCGAGCGCGCGCTTTTCCGCCACTATTCGAGAAAGCGCAGTGGGAATACCCGCCGTCGCAAGCACCATAAACAGCGCGTATACGGGAAAAATCAACTGATACATTCCCATACCTTCCGCGCCGAGTATATTGGTGAGCGGAACGCGATAAAGCGCGCCGAGCATTTTTGCCACGACGCTTCCGATAGCAAGCACCGCCGCACCCGACGTAATACGCTTGTTGACAGCTTTATTCAATCCGTCCTCACCTTGCGCCTCAACGCTTTTGCTACGCTTTTTAACCAAGGCTTGCCTCTATCAACTGCACGCAAAAGTGCAAATACGCCCTTGCGACGTCGCTTGGCAAAGAGTCGATAAGCATCATTGCCGCGCCTATCAAATCACCGCCGACCACGACGGGTTCAACCACCATAAAAGAGCAATTGCACGCTCTATCCTCAAAGACGTGATTTAGGTCTTCACCGTGAAGAATATCCGTCTTTCTCTCTCGCACCGTCGCGCAAAAAGAGTCGGTAAGACGCGCGTTTTCGTACGCCTTTTTATTCTTGCCCTCGGCAACCGTCACCGCGTTTGCGCTTGCAAAAAGCACGTCGGCGTCAACCGCTTTGGCGAGTTCTCGCGCAACCGATTTTGCCTCCGCCAACACGCTTTGAAATCCGCTATACCTACGAAGCGTAAGCGTATCTCCGCTTGACGTAATTTCCATCTCGTCCCCCACTTGAAGTCGCATAGTTTTGCGCATTTCCTTGGGTATGACGATGCGTCCGAGTTCGTCTATTCTTCTTACAATTCCCGATGCCATATAGCCTCCGTTTTATATAGTGTTTTCAAAACGGGTGCTTATATTCACGCATAAAAATTTTCGTTCAATCGCTCGTTTTATGCCCTTTCGGTTTTATTACTTTATCGCGATATCGTCTTTTTTGATTTTTGCCGATAAATAGCAAAAACGCACGATTATCGTGCGTTTTTGCATAAATAAACTTGCTATTTTGCGTTTTGCGATGCAAATCGTATCAGATATAAAACTGTTTGAGCTTTTTGTTTTCAACCACTCTTTCAAGCACGAAAGAGGTGAAATCCGCCTCTTCTATAAAGTCGCGCGGTATGTATTTTACGCGATTGAAACGCTCGAAGTGCTTGAAGTGCGACGGAAGCGAAATAGGCGTTGCTATATCCACTCTATACGCAATCTCTTGCAACATCGTTTGGAAATTGGACGGCGTGAGAGCAAGCTCGCTCTCGTAAATAACGTCCTTTTTTATCTTGTCACCTTGCATCACTTTTGCCCAAATTTTCATCAGTATTCCTCAACTATTTCACCAAAATAAAAGGTGTGCAAATCCTCTTGCGGATACCACTTTTGCACTTTGGAGATATCCATTCCGTCCATAGAAACTTTGCCTATAACCTTGCATTCGAAGTACTTTCTGCAACCGCCAACGAGCGTTGCGTCTATGCTTTTCGCTTTTCTTTTTTCAAGCCCGCATTCCGCCCATTTATCATACTCGCGCCCGCTTTTACTTCCGCAAAATTTTATTGCGTCAAGCATATCGAACGGACGAGGTATACACACCGCAAAACTGCTCGAACGGTCAATGCATTCTTTTGTGTAACGACTTTCACGCACGGGTGCGACGAAAACGCGCTTGCCCCACATCACGCCCACAAGTCCCCAACTTGCGACCATCACGTTGTCTTGCGAGCATAAGAATGCGCCCGACTTAAACGCCGTATCCAGACAACTCAAATCGTCAAATCTGTTCATATCCGCTCCTTGCAAGAATTATTATATGCAATCGCACCGTTTTGAGTCAAATGCGTTTGCCTTTTGCATTTTTATATGATAACATAATATCGATGGTGTCGGCAATACCCATCAATAAAAAAAACCGAGGTGAATTTTGAAAAAGTCCCTTATTTACGTGGCAAGGGCGGGTATTATAGCCGCTTTGTATTTTGCCCTATCGGTAGCATTGTCAGCAATATCGTTCGGTCCGATACAGTTTCGCATATCGGAAATTTTGGTTTTGCTTCCTCTCATCTTCCCCGAAGCTATCCCGGGGCTTACAATAGGTTGTTTCTTCACCAACTTCTTTTTCTCCCCGTTCGGAGTGTTCGATATGGTTCTCGGCACGCTTGCAACGCTCATCGGCGCGGTAGGCACGTATTTGCTCCGCAGAAAGCCTTTGCTTTCCACCATACCGCCTATCCTTGCAAACACTCTGCTCGTTCCGCTCATTTTCGTGCTCAACGACGCGTCGAGCGTGTATTATATCTCTATGTTCGAGATTTTGGCGTCCCAACTTATCACTTGCCTCGTTCTCGGGCTTCCCTTTACGTTCGCGCTCAAAAAAGCGATGATTGCGGCACATATTCCTCTTCCGCACCCCTCGAAATACGACACCGAGCCGTATAGGCGCATTTTGGACGGCGAGGACGAAGACGAAGATTAAAAATCACACCGTATTGCCAACTTATAAACGGCACACCGTATCGTGTGCCGTTTCCTATTGCGTAAATCTGTTTTATCTACACAAAAGCACACCGTATTATGTGCCGTTTTATAGTCCAAAAATTCCGCAAATTTTCGACCTTATGCCAAGGGTTGCGCAATCGTAAATGGGTATCGCGCGCACGCAAAACACTATATATTGAATTAAATAAATTTAGTCTTTTTTTTGCTTTTGCGACGAAAAGTTTTGTGCTAATATTAAACTCCGCATAAAAAGAGGTAACAAAAGTGAGTTTTGCAAGATTTTCAAGCGATTTTTTGATGGATACGTTTACGCTCGTGGACAACTTGTTTATCAACGAGCATTTGCCCTATTGTGACGAAAAGCAAATCAAGGTGTATTTGTACGGTCTTTACCTTTGCTCCAATCCGAGCAAGACCAACACCGTCGAAGAGCTTTGCGCACGTCTCGATATGACCGAGAGCGAGATTTTGTCCGCATACGGTTATTTTGAAGATATGGGGCTCGTGCAAATCGTGTCCAAGCAACCGCTCGAAGTGCAATATCTCAGCCTCAAACGCTCTATGCAAACACCCAAGAAATACAAGAGCGAGAAGTGGAACGATTTCAACGCGCACCTTCAACAGCTCTTCCCCGAGCGTATGCTCACACCCAACGAATACAACGAGTATTATATGTTCCTTGACGAAAGCAAGTTGGAGCAAGACGCAATGCTTATGATCGTGCAATATTGCATCAACCTCAAAGGTATGAGCGTCAGATACCCTTACATTTTGACGGTGGCGCGCAACTGGGTTGCGGACGGCGTACGCACGGTTAGCGACGTTGAGGACAAACTCAACGAATACGACAAGCAATCCGAGCAAATGCAAAAAGTGCTTGCTTCCCTCAATCGCAAAGGCGGAGCAGACCTCGAAGAAAAGCAAATGCTCCTCAAATGGACGAGAAGCTGGGGATACGAGCTCGACGCTATTCTCACAGCCGCAAAAACTCTCAAAGGCTCGAAGAACTTCAAAAAGCTCGACCAAAAACTCGACGAGTTTTATAGAATGTCCATCTTCACCGCAGAGGAAATGCTCGACTATCAAGCGCATCGCGAACACCTCAAAGACATTGCAATCGGCATCAACAAAAACCTCGGCGTTTACTACGAGTCTTTCGACCACGAAATCGAAGTGTATATCGTGCCGTGGACGGCAAAAGGCTTTGACGACGACGCCCTCAAAAAAATCGCACATCACTGTTTTATCAGCAACGTGCGCACTCTCGACGGTATGAACGCCGTCGTGGAAAAGTTCTATAAACAAGGTTTGCTCACATCGCAAAGCATTGACGAGTACTTGCAAGCGCAAATCGAGCTTGACGCCAAAATCAAGAAGATTATCGAAAAGACGGGGCGCACGCGCTCGGTAACGAGTACTGACAGAGAGTATTATCACACGTGGACGGTTACGTGGGGATTTACCGACGACGTTATTTTGTACGCTTCCGAGCAAGCCGTGGGCAAGACCTACCCAACGCCGTTTATCAATCAATTGCTTTCTTCCTACAAGGCAAACGGCATAACGAGCGTGGAACAAGCAAAGAAATTCACACCGCAAAGCAACTCTCAAAGCAAGCCTCGCGAGAAAGACTTCGACGAGCGCACTTACTCACAAGAGGAGCTTCAATCGGTGATAACCAGCATAGACAGTTTGAAGGATATAGAGTGGTAATATGAAAGACAGGGTTATACGCAAGACGCTATCCGAGCGTCAAAAAAAGATAGAAAACGCGCAACGCCTTGCTGCCGAAACGGCACAAAAAGCGTTTGCCATACCTGAAATATCCAAGGCAAACGGGGCTTATACCACTGCCGTTTTCGACGATATGGCAAAAGGCGTTGAAAATTCCGAAAATACGCAAAAAGCACGTTTAGCATATCAAAACGCACTCAAAAAGCACGGATTTGACGAAAAAGACTTTCAATACAAGCCCGTATGCCCTATATGCGCAGACACGGGCAAAGCGGACGGCAAAGTGTGCAAGTGCGCCTTTGACGATTACGTAAACAACCTCAAAATCGAGTGCGAGCTCTCAAAGCGCGCCCCCTTCTCTTTTGCAGACTGCAATCTCGATAGCGTGCGTGACGAAAAAGAGAAACAAAACCTTGCCAAGCTCTATTCGTCAATGCAAAAGTACGTCGAAAAATTCCCTTCCGTCAAGAGCATAAACTTGCTTTTCACGGGCGGTGTCGGCACGGGCAAAACTTGCCTTGCAAGCGCAATCGCAAGAGGCGTGGTTGAAAAAGGATATTGCGCAAAGATAATGAGCGCGTACGAGTTTAATTCCCTTATGCTCACCGTGCACACCTCACCCATTGCCGAGCGCAACGCGCTTATGGACGACGTGCTCACCTCGGACTTGCTCGTCATCGACGACCTCGGCACAGAGCCTATGCTCAAACGCGTGACCGTCGAATATCTCCTCCTCGTCATAGAGGAACGCCAAGCAAAAGGTCTTGCAACGATAATCACCACCAACCTTGACGTCGAACGCCTTCTTGCACGCTACGGTGAGCGTATCTACTCTCGTCTCAGCCACAAGCAACACTCGATGATAATCCAATTCGTCGGCAAGGATATGCGTCAGTAATTTGTTTTTACGCTCAAATCAAAAGCACGCAAACACTTGCAAAAATGACATAATTTTCGTTGAAAAATCGCATAAAAATCAACGAAAAATCACGTAAAATGCAAAGTTAAATTACAAGAAAAACATATAAAACTCATATAAAAAGCCATTAAAAATCAACGAAAAAACCTCGCAAAACGCGAGGTTTTTTGCACTTGTTATGTTGCGTTTTTTCGGATTCTATCCCACGAAGCCCGCACCGCCGATATTTCCGCCGTCGTCGTTGTTATCGTCATTGTTGTCGTTATCGTCGGTATCTTCCGCTTTTTCGGCGTCTTCTTCGGCTTGGACTTCTTTTTCTTCGTCCTCGAAGTGCTCCGCCAAAATCTCTTCAAACGGCTCGTTTTCTACGGGTTTTTCTTCCGTCTCGAATACTTGACCGTCCTCGTCGTTGTCGATGTTTTGAGCCGCTTCTTCCGCCGCCCTACGCTCGGCAAGCTCTTCTCTCATTTGCTTTTTGGTCTTTTCGTCTATCTTGTAGAAGAACATCGGAATACTGCTTGCAAGCATACAAAGTCCCGGTATGAGGAAGTAAATAATCCACGCCTTGTTTTGCATATCGTCCGTGATGTAGGAAGATATGGTGTCGGGTGCGGTTTCAATGATACCGCTTGCCTTTGACGCGCTGAATCCGATTGCACCGATGAGGAATATGCCCACTGCGACGGAGAGTGCGTTGGAGAGTTTGTTTGCCATAGAGAGTATTGCAAACTGCGTGCCTTCCGTACGCTTGCCCGTCTTCCACTCTTGATAATCGACGATATCCGACGTCATAACCATAGGCAAGAAACCGTTCGGACCGTACGCGAAGCCGAGGAAGAATTGGTATACGAGGATAGCCCAGAAGCTACGCAACGCCGTGCCTCCGCAGCAGTACATAATGACGCTTATTACGGATATCGCAAAGCCGTACAAGCCCGCGCCGATAAAGTATTTCTTTTCTCCGAGTTTTTTGTTGATTGCGGCGTTAAATACGATTGTAACCATACTCGAAACCGCCGACGTAATGCCGATTGCCCAGCTGATTGCCGGACCGTAAAGTTTGCCCTCGAAGCCGAGGAAGGACAAGAACGAAAGGTCTACGCCGTCACGCACGAGGATATAGGTTGCTTGAACCGCAATTCCGAGACCGATATTTCTGCCGAAACCGAGAATGTAGGTCAAGAACATAATGATGAGCATTTTGTTGTTTTTGAGCTCTTTGAACATCTCTTTGAAGCTCATTGCCGAGGACGTGCGCGATACAACCACTTCCTTGGTCTTGAAGTACATAAGGAGTTGGAAAATAAGTCCCAATCCGCACATAATGCCCGCGGTGATAAGATATTCCTTTCTGCCCGTAACTTCGCTTCCCGTGAGCATACCCACTATCGTAACGATGACGCCGGGGCAAGCAAGTGCGATTGATTTGAGCGTGTTGGCAAGACCCGCCGCGTCGTTCTTTTCAATGCCGTCGTTGGACAAAAGCGCAAGCATACCTTGCGACGGAATATCCGCAAGCGTCATCGAAACGTTCCACAAAATGGTCATAAACGTGATATACACGTACATACCCGCCGCGTTGCCATTGAACGGAATAAACACGAAGGTTATCATCGTAACGACCGCAAGCGGGAAGGCGGATATTAGTATCCACGGACGCATTTTGCCCGACTTGAAATTGGCTCTGTCGATGAGGTTGCCGATAACGAAGTCCGCAACTATGGATATAAACTTGGACGCAAGCAAAATTGCCGCGAAAATCATCAAGTTTGCACCGAGAATATTGTTGAAAAACTCTGCTTGATAGCTGTTGACGAGACCTATTGCGAGGTTGATGCCCATAACGCCGAGGGCGTACATCCACATATTCCCGCTGAGCCCCTTCTTCTTTTGCTTTGCTTCTACCAAATCTGCCATAATTTCCCCTTTGCGCACGCGCGCATTGAAATATAGTTACATAATACATTAAAATAGTACACTTTTCAATACTAAATTTTACGTTTGTATGAAAAAACCACAAAATTTAATTCAAATTATATTCAATCATTGACTAAATCGCACGTTTACAATAAAATATAAGTATGAAAAACGCAAATTCAAATCTCAAAAAAGCAGTAGGTAAACAACTTGCACTTGCAATCTTTCTCACGATAGGTTTGCCTGTGGGTATAGTTTTTATAATAATCGGCGCAACCAACAAGGACGCAAGCATCGGATATAAAGTTATGCTCGGCGTAGGCATTGCGCTCGTGGTGCTCGGCTTTTACGGCTCTCCTATGGCGTGGGTGAAATACGGACCTCAAAAGAAATACGCCCGTATCATCGACGCAATCAAACGCGAAGGCTTCCGCGATATCAATGAGATTGCAAATCACCTATCTATGCAACCCCAAGACGTGCAAGACGCCGTGCGCGTGTGTATCGAAAAGCAATACCTTACGAACTACACCATTGAGGACACCAAAATAGTGCCTCTCAACAACCGCCCCGACGATTTGGGTGTATACACCGTCGAGTGCCCCTACTGCGGAGGCATAACCGAGACGAGCAATAATTTGCAAGTCAAATGTCCGTACTGCGGGCGTATGATTGACGTCGAGAAAAAGTAATTATCTATCCGCTATTCGACAACACATAAATCGAGATATACAAAAAACGCACTCGAAAGTGCGTTTTTTCATACTATTTTGCAATATTAAGTTGCTTTTGCGTTATTTTATTCTTTTTCAGACTTGTTGCCGTACGCGAGCTTCAATCTTTCCGAACCAGACAAAATGACCTTGCGAATACGGATATTCTTGGGCGTTACTTCAAGCATTTCGTCGTCGTTGAGGAACTCGATTGCTTCTTCAAGACTGAACTTGCGCGGAGTGTTGAGACGCAACGCTTCGTCAGATCCCGCGGCACGCATATTGGTGACGTGTTTGCGCTTGCAAACGTTGACGCGAATATCCTCGTTCTTCGGAGACATACCGACGACCATACCTTCGTAAACTTGCGTTTGCGGATCTATGAAGAGCACGCCTCTGTCTTGCGCGTTGAAGAGTCCGTAAGTTGCCGCTTCACCCGTCTCGAACGCTACGAGCGAACCCGTAAATCTGCGAGGAATAGGTCCTTTGTAAGGTGCGTAACCCGCAAAGAGTTGGTTCATAACGCCCTCACCTTTGGTGTCCGTCAAGAACTCGTTCTTAAATCCGAAAAGTCCGCGTGCGGGCACTTTGAATTCCATACGAATTCTGCTTCCCGACGGAGTCATCGTGACGAGCTCGCCTTTTCTTACGCCCATACGCTCCATAACCGAGCCTACGCAGTCGGCGGGTACGTCGATGAAAAGTTGTTCCATAGGTTCGCACTTCACGCCGTCAATCGTCTTAAAAATAACCTTGGGAGTGCTTACGCCAAACTCGTAACCCTCTCTACGCATAGTCTCGATGAGGATTGAAAGGTGCATTTCACCTCTACCGCACACTTTGAAAGTGTCCGCGCTTTCCGTTTGATATACACGCAAGGATACGTCTTTGAGAAGTTCCTTGAAAAGTCTGTCGCGCAAGTGACGAGAGGTGACGAATTTGCCCTCTTTGCCCGCAAACGGACTGTCGTTGACGCAGAAGTTCATCTCGATAGTCGGTTCACCGATCTTGACAAAAGGCACGGGCTCGATTTTGGACGGAGAGCATATAGTGTTGCCGATGGTGATGTTCTCTATACCGCTGAAACACACGATGTCACCCACCATTGCGTTTTCGACGGGGACTCTCTTCAAACCTTCGATTTGGAAGAGGTTGACGATTTTGCTCTTATACGGTGAAATTCCGCTATGGTAGTCGCACACCACGACTTCTTTTGCCATATCCACTTTGCCTCTTTCAATTCTGCCGATGCCGATACGACCTACGTAGTCGTTGTAGTCGATTGCGGATACGAGAAGTTGCAATTCTCCGTTTTCGTCGCCTTCGGGAGCGGGGATATAATCGATAATCGTATCGAAGAGCGGTTTGAGGTCTTTGCCGGGGACGTTGTAGTCGCGAGTTGCCGTCGCTTGTTTACCGCTGCAATACAAAATGGGGCTTTGAAGTTGCTCGTCGCTTGCGTCGAGGTCGAGCAAAAGTTCGAGCACTTCGTCACCGACTTCGGAAAGTCTTGCGTCCGGCTTGTCGATTTTGTTGACGACGATTATGATTTTGAGTCCCAAAGCCAACGCTTTTTCAACTACGAAACGCGTTTGAGGCATAGGACCTTCTTGTGCGTCTACCAAAAGCACGACGCCATTGACCATTTTGAGGACGCGCTCCACTTCACCGGAGAAATCCGCGTGTCCAGGTGTGTCGATGATATTGATTTTGGTGCCGTTATAATGTATGGACGTATTCTTTGCCAAAATGGTGATACCTCTTTCTCTTTCGAGGTCACCCGAGTCCATAACGCACGTTGCTACTTGTTGATTTTCCCTAAACGTGCCCGATTGTTTGAGCATACCGTCCACGAGCGTAGTTTTGCCGTGGTCGACGTGTGCGATGATTGCAATGTTTCTCAAATCGTTTCTGACCATAATCGAACCTTCTTTCGATGATTTTTTCGTATGTATATTGCCACTATTTTGCACTAATATATTTGAACAATCCCGAATTGCATTTCTCCTTATGTCATTCCGAGGGAGCAATGCGATCGTGGGAATCCAGGCAAAGCCGCACTTCCAAATACTCCGCAACTCGCACAAAGTGCGAATATCAATTTTAGCCAAAGGCTAAAAATATCACTGTTGCGTAGCAACAATATCACTTGCGCCTTGCGCAAATATCACTCTATTATAGCAAATATTTGCTTGCAGCAACGTATTTCTATTTATATCTCTATAAAACTGTGATATATTAGCACACTTTTTATACGCTTGGCAAATCGTTGAGGGGTATGCGCAAAAATATTTTGCGATTTTATGCGCCTTTATCGCTCTCAAAGCGTTGATAAAAACGCAAGGTGTGCTATAATACCCTCGATATAAGGAGTAACCAATGAAAAGCCTCACCGAATTGTACAAAATCGGACGCGGACCGTCGAGTTCCCACACGATGGGCCCCGAAAAAGCCGCGAAACTCTTTTCCGAGCGCAACAAGAGTGCGCTTTCTTTCAAAGCCGTGCTTTACGGTTCTTTGGCAAAGACGGGAAAAGGCCACG
Organism: Christensenella sp. UBA7571; assembly: GCA_002476605.1. Classification (GTDB taxonomy): domain Bacteria; phylum Bacillota; class Clostridia; order Christensenellales; family CAG-917; genus CAG-475. The sequence goes on along the minus strand of DLLD01000003.1, from coordinate 53,560 downwards.
GCACGGACGTCGTACTCAAAAAGACGTTTACCAAGCCCGTGGACGTCGTTTTCGATTTTGAAAACACTCACCTTCCGCACCCCAATACTATGGACTTGTTTGCATACGACCTAAACGGCAAAGTCGTGGACTCTTGGCGCGTTTACAGCGTGGGCGGCGGTGCAATCGAGGTCGAGGGCGAAAGTTCGATAGAGCCCGAGGACGTCTATCCTCACCACACTTTCGAACAAATCCGCGAATATTGCGACGAGGAGGAAATCACCATTCCCCAATACGTGGAACGCTTTGAGGGCGCTGAAATCCGCACCTATCTTGCCGAGATTTGGGAAGCGATGAAAAACGCAATCAAACAAGGGCTCAAAGCAAGCGGTGTGCTCCCGGGCGGTCTCAATACCGAGCGCAGAGCCAAGATTCTCTATCAACAACGCCACATTGACGAAACTCCGCAAACCAAAGAAAACCGTCTCGTATGCGCGTACGCCTTTGCCGTGAGCGAGCAAAACGCCGCAGGTGAAGTCATCGTAACTGCCCCGACGTGCGGTTCGTGCGGTATCGTGCCCGCAGTGCTTCGCTACGAGCAAGAGACGCACTCCTTCACCAACGACGATATAATCGACGCGCTTTGCACCGCGGGTATCATAGGCAATATCGTCAAAACCAACGCTTCCATAAGCGGTGCGGAATGCGGTTGCCAAGCGGAATGCGGTACGGCGTGTTCTATGGCGGCGGCGGCACTTGCGCAACTTTTCGGAATGGACTTTGACCAAATCGAGTACTCCGCCGAAGTCGCAATGGAGCACCATCTCGGACTCACTTGCGACCCAGTCGAAGGTCTCGTACAAATTCCTTGCATAGAGCGAAACGCGGTTGCCGCAATGCGCGCAATCAACGCCGTGTCGCTTGCCAACTTCCTCACCAACTCACGCCAAATTTCCTTTGACGCCGTAGTGGAAACTATGTACCAAACGGGCAAAGACATCAACGTGCGCTATCGTGAAACGTCGGGCGGCGGACTTGCCAAGAGTTATCGTCACTCTCGCTTGCGCCACTCCAAACGCTTGAAAAGAAAATAACTAATCAATCAAATATCAACACAAAAACACTGCCCGAACGGACAGTGTTTTTTGATTTATAGAATATTCCACAACTCGCACGAAGTGCGAATATCACTTTTGGCACAAGCCAAAAATATCACTCTCGCAAAGCGAGAATATCACTGCGACGAAGTCGCAATATCACTCCCGAAACGGCAGTGCCGTTTTGCTTGCGATTTTTCACATAATCGCTTGCATTATATAAAGCCCCGCAAGCGTGGCAAAAAGCGTGGGGATTGCAACCACTGCGCCGTGCTTTGCAAAGCCCGCAAAAGAGAATTTGACGTCAAGCGACTTCAAAAGTCCCGTAAACATTATTCCCGCAAGTGCGCCTACGGGCGTCAAAAACGCGCCGATATTAGAGCCGACCACGGACGCGTACACCGCAAACGGAGAGGCGTTTTGCGTAACGACGGAATAGAGCACGCTCATAGGTATGTTGTTGATGAGGTTTGCCGCAAGCGTTGACGATACGCCGTACGTCAAGATATCGAGGTTGCTTCCCGCCTTTGCAAATACGTTTGCAATCTCGTCCGCAACGCCGTTGCGTTTGAGCGCAAGCACGATTATAAACATAGACACCACGAACGGAATAAGCTCGTACGGAAGTCGCGCGAAAGTGCGTCCAAGTTCAATCGGTTTTTCCTTTTTCACGGCGCAAATTATCAGACACCCTACGACGAGCACCACGAGCGCAAGCACCGCAAACGCCCACATTTCAACGCCTATATAATCGGATATCACCAACAATACGAGGCATACGCCCAGCACGCTCGCGCCGAATATCGCAAGCGGTTTTTTCTCTATCGTCGCGTCTTGAAAATCGGTGACTTCGATTGCCTCTTTCAGTTTGTTTTTGAATATGAGATACAACACTCCCAGTGCGGTAAATCCGCCCAAAATCGTCGGCAACGCCATCGTCTCGAAGTATCTTCCAAAGGTAATTCCGTAGTTTTCCGCAAGGTAAATATTGGTGGGATTGCCTATGATAAATATCATCGAAAAAGTGTTGGCGGCAACGAATTCCGACACCAAATACGGAAGAGGCGAAATCTTGGCGTTTTTGCAGAAATAGCAGATAAACGGCGTAAACGTGAGGATAATGATATCGTTTGAGGTGAAAACTGTCAAAATCGACACCACCGCATAAAGTATGAAAAACAGTTTCTTTTGACTGCTTCCCGCAAGCTTTGCGGACTTGGTTGCAAGATAACGAAACACGCCAGCTTCGTCCAAAAATACGGATATCGCGGTCATACCGAAAAACAGCAAAAGTATCTTGACGGGATTGACGCTCACTCTGCCCTCGAACATCGAAAGCATATCCCCAGCAAGCCCTTGCATTGCGTCCTTAATCGGCAACGCGCCTATGCTCAAAAGTATGATTGCGCACGCAAAAGCTGGTAGCCAAAATATAGGCACTCGTCTATTCCTAACCTTCACTTCCGGCAAAAATATTATGGAGGCAATCGTCCCTACGACCGCCACCGCCCCGAGAACTATCGACGCAATCATCTTTCGTATCCTTGTATCATTACTACGCTTGCATTTACGTTTACCCGTTTTGCATTTTACGCTTTTGTACGATTTACTTTCAAATTTTTACAAAAGCCGTTATCCGCAATCACGTTGTCCGTACGCTTGCCGATTATAGTCTTCTTGCCACAAAAAATCAATCGTTGCAATACATTTAATCCTCCCAAATCAAAACTCTTTATCCGACGACATATTGAAATCCGCGTTTGAAACAGAGCCGACCTATTACGAGGCGTATCTGCAAAGCGAGCAAAACTTGCGCATACGCGAGGCGCTCACAAGCAAAAACTACCGCCTTGCCTACACCCTCTTAAACGAGAAAACCTCCCTATCCCCCTCCGACCTCGACAAAAAGCACCTCCTTGAAAAACTTATTAAAAATAATAAGGCATAAGCGAAACCAAAAAAACAAGTCAAGTAATGTTTGACTTGTTTTTTAATGTCGATATTAACACATTTATACTTTGTTGGAACGATAGTAATCTAACAACCTATTAAGTGCATTTCGCCATGTTCCGTGCCCCTTTTGTCCCAAATAATTTTTACTCCCGTCTTTATCATACATTGGTGCATATTCATAGACATTGTGATAAAGCGTGCCAAAATCAATGTTTTCTATATTGCATATTGAGTTTAATGCGGATGTATACGATGATATTGTCGTGTCCGAATAATTGTTCTTTTCCAAGAATTGTCTATATCCTTTTAATTCCAAAGACGTCGAACGAACGTTTGAATCATAAGGGCTTTGCTTGTTTGGATGTACACTCAAAGTTAAACCGTCTAATGCTTGTTTTATTTCCTCGCTTGTGTATTTGGAAGAATAATAGCTCATCACGATTTCTTCCAAAGAACGTTTTTGTATATCCAAACGAATTTCATTAATACGATTAGATATATTTTTTTGTTGAATTTTTTTTGCAATGTCATTTTCGATAAATCGTTTTACGAGTTTTTCGTCAAAAGTCCCTTTGCTAAACAACTCTACGAATTTGCAACCATTTTCGCAATCCACCGAAAAAGGTATATTCATAGAAATTTCAGCATAGTTTTCGTCAAACATAAATAACCAAATTTCATTACATATCAAAATACCGATATTTATGCGGAACAATTTCATATAACTTAACAACTGTTCTTTATATTTTGGCTCAAAGGAATAAAGCGGTTGTTTTAACTCAACGATAAACAAATCCTTTTCACTCGTTTTTTCTTTTATAATAATGTCGGGCACGACTCGTTCAATTGAACCGATTCTCATTTTTCGATGACTATCTATTTCTCCGTTCAATCTACTATATCCAAAAATTTCGGCAAAAATGCTTTCCCAAAGTCGTTGTATTATATCTTCTTTTGCAGATTTGTGTCCGTCAAATTCTTTGACAAGCAGATTCCACTTTTCATTTGCAGTCATATTTCTATCCTCACGCCATTTTTCTTATTCTAACACGATTAACAAATAAGTTCAATAAACAAAATGCTTTATGAACCTTCAGCTTTTTGTATAACTGTATATTTTTCTTCTTCGCCGTATCCACTTTCCACGTAAAACTTTATGATATCGTTCGGAGTTTTGAAACGGTAAAATTTTATAGTACAACGTTTATCTCTTATGCGCTTTATATAATTCGTCTTTGTAGTCATACACCAACAATTATAAAACTCATCATAAAAAACAACTCTTTGGCTCATACTTCGTTCTATAACATAATCGTTTAAAGCACCGTATCCCTTACTTATGAGAAAATCTCTAAACGCTTCAGGTGTGTCAAAATTCATTTTCTCGCCATTTACGCAATGTGTACGACGTGACCGCAAACCTCTCAAATAATTAATTTCAGCAGTAACACACCAATTATTAAAATATTTGTCGTAATATATAATATTTTTCACCGTCAATCGCCTCCATTCTCCAAAAACAATCAAAACCTCACCGAAAATATCACTTTAACTGTTTATAAAAACATTTGCCGTCCTCGGTCTTCCCTATCGGAAATCCGTCAGCAATAAGATATCCAACGTTTCTTGCCACCGTCTTGCGGTCGCACGGCTTGTCTATCGATTGCAAATATTTTGCGAGTTCCGTATACGATACGGGATTGTCAATACTCGTGTATTTTTTGAGAATTAGCCATATATGCAATATAATCGTTTTCGTTGCGTAATCTTTTTTCATCCCTTTTGCCTTCCTATTTACATTATAACAAAGTGGTATAGACAAAATTGTCCCGTTGCGTTTTTATTCAAATTGTATTGGCAATTGTGGGTTTTGTCAATATTTATCAATGAACCTTTTATTACATCGTGAAGCTTTGATTCCAAAATAGACTAAAAAAAAGAATACAAGTTGAGGGGTTCAACTTGTATTCTAACTGGTGGAGGTGCGGGGAGTCGGACCCCGGTCCAAACAGCCATATTCGGCACTTTCTACACGTTTATCGAATGATTGATTGTTTCGCACTTCGGTTCATCCGCAAACCTCCGATTGATGATCTCGTGATAACAACAACCTTACCGAGAAATCGGGTTGCGTTGTCTGTTTTTATAACACCGATTGGCAAGGGAACAGAAAACCTTGCGTCGATGTGCCACTAGTTAATTACGCAGCAAGAGCGAACTCCATATTGGAGCTCTTTTGATTGTTTTTTGCATTTAATTTTAATTTCCGTTTTTACGCAGCCGAGCCTGCGACGTGCTTATACCGCTTCAAACTGAGTGTCGAATCCAGTACACCCCCTCTACGCCACAATCAACAAAGGCGTTTCAAGGTGAGATGATTATAACACATTATATCCAAATGGCAAGGATTTTAATTGTTATTTTTCAAATATTCCGTATACGCGCCCAGATACGCAAACGCCGAGAAATACGTATCGTTGGCAAGCGTGTTTTTGAGCGCGATGTCGGCAAGCATAGCGTTTTTGCGATGTAGATAGTACAAATGCACGCCGTACATAAAGATGCAGTTTTGCAATTTATCCTCTTTTGGGATATTGTCACAATCTCTCAAATCGTCCCCCCTAAACAAGCGCACCGCTTGCAAATATCCCGTGTGATGACCTATTTGCATATCCTTGTATTTTGCAAGCACTCCGTCCAAATCGCGCCCGAGTTGCACCGAGCAAGCGATTGCCCAAAACAGCGCGGCAACGTACATATCGTCGTTGTCCTCGGCAAGCGCAAAGCACTCCTCAAACAACGCAAGTGCCTTTTCGTACTCAAACTTGTAATACGCAATGCACCCGAGCATATATCTCGTATCGAGCCTATCCTCTCCCCTCTCATCGCACCATAAGAACGCCTCTTCCGCCTTGTCGAGTTGGAGAGTAGAAAGATACCTTCCCGCGCATTTTCTATGTGCTTGATAATTGTCGGGGTTTAGTTCTATTGCACCCTCGAAGCACTCGATTGCCTCGTGATATCGCATTTGAAAAGCAAGCGCAATTCCAAGCTCCATAAGATTGTCAAACGTCGGATTTTGAGCGTATTCCTTGCGCGAGGTCGCAACTTTTTCGTCGTCGTCAACGACGCGCAACGCACGCTTGCCGAACAAGATTTCTTGATCGCGCAACGCTCTTATATCGCTTATCATATTGCATTTGCAATTAGGATCGCCAAGACACATATATTTTACCTCAATTGCCACAATCGGCACTTTATCTATCTATTATTTATCACTCAACGTGCTTTCACGCACGATTGACTTCTTCGTTTCAAAAAACTGACCTACGCAATAAAGCGCGATTTGCAGTAGCATTATGCAAACGCCCGGTGCAAGCAACCAGTTGTATTTTTCAAGGCTCAAACCGCCGAAATTGTAGGCGTAGTTTATCATAACGCCAAGACTTATTTCGTTGAGATTGCCCATACCCAAAAAGCTCAAAGTTGCCTCTATCATTATGCAACTTGCCACCGACGGAATGAATTTTGCAACCGCCACGGGCAACACGTTGGGCAATACGTGTCTTGCCAAAATGCGCGCTTCACTGTACCCTACGGATTTGAGAGATTTGACGAATTCACTGCCTCGCAATTCCATAGTCTTTGCTCTCACCGCGCGAGCAGTTTGACACCAACAAAGGAGTGATATCGTAAGCACTATTCCCATACGTCCGCCGTTGAGATACGCACCCAGCACTATTGCCATAGGAAGCATCGGGATAAGCAAGAAGAAGTTGATTATTCCATTGAGGGCTTCACTGCCTACACCGCTTACATATCCCGCAAGCAAGCCCACCGCAACGCCTATCGTAACGCATATAAGCGCGGACAAGAGCGCAACCGCAAGCGTGGGACGTACGGCATAAATAAGTTGGGACATAATGTCGTAGCCGAGGTTGTTCGTGCCGAGCAAATGCTCTTTGGAGCAGTCCTCGAATTTGCCGAAACTCTCCGTCGGTGAATACGACGCAATCTGGTTTCTGAATATTGCCAAAATCGCAAAAGCAAGCAGTATCGCAATGCCGAGAGCAAACAACACCACGCTTAATACGCGCCTTGCGTTGTATTTTCGCCTTTCACGCACGAGACTCGTCATACGTCCGCCCTCCTTTGCCTCGGATCGACGAGCGCACACACGACGTCGGATATAAAGTTGGACACCAGCACGCAAAGCGCAATGACCAAGAACGCGCCTTGCAATACGGGATAATCGAGATCTGATATGCCTTTGCTCACGAGCAAACCTATTCCGTCAATTGAGAACACCGTTTCGATGACGATAGAGCCCGCCACGATGTGTCCGAAGCTCGTGCCGAGCATACTCAAAAACGCGCCCGACACGTTGGGAAAAATATGCGAGAATTTTATTCTTGACGCACTCAATCCCTTGGACTTGGCGTACGTGATATATTGCTCGTCAGTTGCGCTTGCCGTAAGATTGCGCATAAGCATATACTTCTTTGGAGTGGATACGATCACGAGTGTAAGCACTGGCAAAACGAGGTGAGTAAGCCTATCGGCAAAGCCTTGCGCTCCGCTCGGTGCGTCAACGGAATTGAGCGCGCCCGAAGGCAACAAATCCCACTTGAACGCAAAGAGTATCAAAAGCACGATTGCCATCAAAAACGACGGTACTGCGTCTACGACTACCATCGTTCCGTTCAACGAGTAATCGAGCGGTCTCGATTTTCGATACCCAGCGTTTACGCCCAGCCACAATGCAAGCAACGCGGATATAAGCCACGCGGGGAAAGCGATTTGAAGAGTCGCGGGCATCTTTTGCGTAATAAGTTTTCCTACGTCACCGCCCCTATGATAGGAGTATCCCCACTCACCCGTAAACACGCCTTTGAGATAAATGCCGAACTGCTCGGACGTAGATTTATCAAGACCGGTCTCGCGGAGCAACTCGTCGTATTCCTCTTGCGAAATTGCCTCTACGTCCGCACCAATTAGATTCGCAAGCGGATCACCCGGCATAAGTCTCGGCAACAAAAAGTTGACGACGATTATCGCCGCAAACGCTATCACCGAGAATATCAAGTTTTTGATTATCCGCTTTTTCATCTTCCGCTTGTATATCGCTTATCCATCACAACGACGGTTTTATAATATCGCTTGCGCACTATAAACCGTCGATTGTGAGTTTTGCTTTATTTTATCTTACGCTTTTTTCAAGCTCTCGAAGGTCTTGATATTGACTATTCCGTAAGCGTTGTCAACAACGTATCCTTGCCATTTGCTCGACGCGCCTTGCACCGTTCCGTCGTAAAAGAGCGCAACGCACGGCACGTTTTGCACCATATAATCTTGATATTTTCCAACCGCTTCTTGAAGTTGCGCGGTGGTCTTTGCACCTTGCATATCTTTGAGAATTTTGCCGTATTCGGTAAGTTCTCCGTCAACCTCAACTTGCAATTGTCCGTGAGATACAGGGTTGTTCATAGTGAGCATACTCGTAACCGTTGCAAGCGTGTATCTCGACGCATAGCCCGCCTCGAAGTCGTAGCCCTTTTCGGTGACGGTGGCAAGGCTTGCCATATGATTGCCGTCTTGATAATACTTTTGCCAGTCGCTACCCTTTTCGACGAGCACGACGTTTACAAGCCCCGTGCGCTCGATTTGCGTTTTCAAAACGGTGGCGTATTGAGAGTCGTTGCCCTTGTCCGTACGCACGAGAAGTTCAAAGCGGAACTTGTTGTTTTCGCTATATCCCGCACTTTGAAGAAGGGACTTTGCCTCTTGCAAATCTTCGCTCCAAACCGCGCTTTCTTTGTATCCGAAAATGCCGTCTCCTACAAATCCTTCTCTTGACGCGCTTGCTCCGTCGCTTCCGAAAAGCGTGCGAATTTGGTCGTAATCTATTGATTTTGCAATGGCTCTTTTCACCTTTGCGTCAGTCATTTTTACGTTGTTGAAGAACAATACTTTGGGGATAGACTTGCTTGAGTAAGATACAAGCGTTACGTTATCGCAAGATTTGAGAGCGGACACGGCGTCCACGTCAAGACCTTTGCCGTAGTTGTAAACCGCGTCGATTTCACCCTTTTTGAGCGCAAGCGTCATAACGTCCGCCGAGCCGTAGTGCTTGAAAATCACTTTATCTATCGTCAAATTTTCCGCATTGGGATAATCGGCGTTTTTGACGAAAGTAATCGTGCCAGCGTTTTTGTCTCTGCTTTGATACTTATAAGGACCGAGTCCCACTACGGATTGCTCGTCGGTGAGAGTATCTTTGGTGGCGGTCTCGAAAATATGCTTCGGTTTTATCGTTTCCTTTGTGAGTTTTGCAAGGAATTGCGTCTCGGAAATCGCAAGCGTATATACGAGCGAGCCGTTTTGCTTGGTGCAATCGGTATAATCTTCATCACCGATTACGTCCGCAAGTGAAAACTCCACATCGTCCGCAGAAAAAGCAACTCCGTCGTGCCATTTGAGTGCCTTGGGTGTGATAGTAAACGTTTTTCCGTCCTCGGAAACCGAATAATCGCACGCGCCATCGACGAAACTACCGTCAATTTGCGAAACGACGGTCAATTGCGACACCGTGGACGCGATTTTGTCGAAATTGTAGCCAGCTCCGCCCCCGAGAGTGTCGAGACGGTTGAGTGAGTCAACTTCCATAGTCGTGCCGACGATAAAAGTGTTTTCAGCGCTGTTATCGTTTCTATTGCACGCAACGAGACATAAAAACAGTGCAAAAATCACTGTGAAAATAATCAAAAAACCTATCGTTTTTGTACTTTTTTTCGTCATTTTATATCCGCCTCTTATACGTATTCGTTTATGTTTTCAATTGCGTTTTTATTGCAAAATATCTATTTTGCCGTCTTTGAGAGTGTAAGTCACGTCGCAAAAACGCTTTGCAACGTCGATATCGTGCGTTATAAACAACATAGATATGCCGTCGTTTTGCACTATCGTTTTATATAGTTGCAAGATTTTTTCTTGCGTTTGTTCGTCGAGCATAGACGTAGACTCGTCGCTTATCAACAGTTTTGGACGAGTTGCAAGAGCACGCGCGATTACCGCTCTTTGCGCTTGTCCTCCGCTGAGGTGAACGGGAAGCCTGCTTGCAAGCGTTCGTTCCAGCCCTACCACGTCAAACAATTCGCGCGTCTTTTGCTCGGCGTCCTTCCCGCGCTTTGCGCTTTTGAACGCTACGAGAGCCTCTTTCACCGCGCTTCCTATGCGTTGAGTGGGATCGAGCGCAAGAGCGGGTTTTTGCGGGATAAGTTGCACCGCACCGCCCGTTTTCCTATCGTATTTGCACTTATCGCTCCAAAGCGACACGCCGTCGACGTACACTTTGCCTTTGCTCGGTGCACAAATACCGCAAAGTATATTGGCAAGAGTGCTTTTGCCCTCTCCGCTTGCGCCGACGAGACCTATTATTCTGCCGTCCTCGATATCGAAGCTCACTTCGTTAAGAGGCGTTATCGTGATTGAATTTTTGCCTTTTTGCGCAAAAGTCTTGCTTACGCCGTGCAATTCTATCATATCTCGTCCCCCGCTTCGTCATCGTCAAGCGTATCGACCACCGCTCCGTTGCGTACGTTTATAACCTCGTTGCAAATTTCGGCAACCGCCTTGTCGTGCGTGATGGCAACTATTGCGGAATTTGCAAAATTTTGGCGCAAACAATCGAGGAAAACGCGCTTGTTTGCATCGTCGAGACCGCGGGTAGGCTCGTCGAGAATAACGGCTTTGGGATTGGCGCAAAGTGCGATTGCCATCATCACGCGTTGAGCCTCTCCACCGCTAATTTCAAAGGAATATTTGTCAAGAATACCTTCGTCAAGGCACACTTTTGAAAGGTTGTAAACCGCATAGGCACGCTTTTGGTCTCTGTTCATCTTGGGCAAACTTATATCGAACGCCTCGTAAATTTGCGTTTTGATTTTGAGAGACGGGTTGAGAGATTCCGCTCCGCCTTGCGGAATATAAACGAGGTCTTTGCCAAGGCTTGCTTTGAGGACTTTTTTGTCCGTCAAGTCCTTGCCGTCAAGAGTGATAAAACCGCTTGCAAAACAGTTGTCCGCAAGCATACCCGTGATTGCTCCCGCTATCATAGATTTGCCCGCGCCCGACTTGCCGACGATTGCAAGAGAGCGTCCGCAAGGCACGCAAAAAGAGACGTCTTTTACTATGATGTCCTCACCGCGCGCAAACTGCGCGTATACGCATAAATCCTTGACTTCGAGCATATTAAAACCTCGCGTTTTTTCAATAAAAATTATACCGCAATATATACGCTATATCAAGCAAATTTTGCCGATTTGTATTGCATATTATTGTAAAAATCAAACAAAATAGAACAAAATGTTTCGTTTAATCATAAAAATCAAACTTTATGTATTGACAACGAAACACGGTGTTTGATACAATATATCCGAGGTGAAATTATGCATAAAAAAATATCCGCAACGACGGAAAAGATTTACAACGCATTTGCAAACGTTTTGCTTGAAAAAGAATACAGCGACGTGCGCATACAAGACGTTTTGGACGCAAGCGGTGTGGCGCGCAGTACGTTCTACGCCCACTACAAAACCAAAGAAGATTTGCTCAAATCGATATGTACGACGATATTTGGACACGTGTTTTCGCACACCGTCGAGGAAGAACAAAGCCACGACTTTTCCAAGTCGTCGATATTTGATTACAAGCACTTCATTACGCACATCTTCTATCACTTGCACGACGAAAAAACGCTTGTACACGCAATACTCCTCTCTCAAAGCAAGGACGTGTTTTTGACGTATTTGAGAGGTGAACTAAAAGAATTTGCCACCGCGTGCGTGGAAAACAATTTCGTAGGCGGCAAAGACTTGCCAAAGAGCCTCAAAGTCAATTCCGTAATAGAAAACTTTATACTCCTCGTGGAGTATTGGGACTCCACCGCCTTTGCGGACACCCCCGAAAAACTGACGGAATACTTTATAGTTATGAACTCGTAAAAGAGTGATGAAATAGATAGAATAGGCAAGTTTAACACTTACCTATTCTATATTCTCCGCATTATATTCCGGCAATTGTGCCATCTGTTCTATAATTGCTTTCCCTTTTTGTTCCGATGGCTCGTTAAGCAAATCGTCAAACCACACTCTTACCACATTATCTCTTGCGACAAACTGTAAATTGTAAATCACTTTTGACAATCTATATATACTTGTATCCGATACGAAATCATTATCCCAACTAATTGGGTCATCGATTTTAACCAAACTATTGTCCACATTAGCATTACATTGCAATATATTATTATACAAATCGCTTCGATGATAAGCTAAAAGACTTGCGACGTTTTTATAAACATACTTATATGTAATACTTCTTGCCCAATATGGTGTAAGTTTTGCATCAATAGGATTAACATATATATGACTAGTATCGTCAATATCAACTATACAACCGTGAATAGTTCCGTACCCGCCAACTGCTTGAACGCTTTGTGCCACTTTCTCTTGATATTCAGAATATTTGTGCAAATACTTATTTAATGACAAAGTGTAATTGTCTAAATTGTCATAAAAGTATTTTACATCCATCTGCCCCGTATTTCTTACGTTTCCACCTGCAAGAATTTTAATATCTCCGCCCTCTTTCTTTTGCATTAAGAAACAATACATTCCAGATTTCTTTACCATATAAATCTTGTGATATTGTCTATAAAAATCAATTGATTTATCTATTGCACGATAAAAATATCTATATTGTTCAGCAGTAATTTCATATATTCCATCTTCTTTACTTTCGAACATATCTTCAAAAGGTGAAATCCAAAATTGTTTGAACCCAAAAGACATCCTTTTGTAACCAACTTGATTGTCAGCATAAATATGTTTACTATCGCTATCTTCAAATGCGTTTTTATGTGTATGTCCCGACAAATACACCCAGTTCTTATTATACGGCGCAATTGTATAATCCTCTTTTGGCATATGCGTTGCCCAAATAATGCGATAATTATTTGCTACATTTGACAATTTACGATAAATGCAATCCACCCTTTCTGACAACAAGATTTCACTATCTCTATTCAATGGCGCAGACCTATAAATACCATTATCCCAATTGAATATGTTGTTCAATCCAGAAAAACCAATACCGCCAAAAATGACAAATCGATTACAAGTAATTATATTTGCCAATGATTGTTCGTCCATTGAAACAATTTCTTCATCAGACAAAATGTGTCGTTCATTGTCTGACAAATACAGTTGGTTTTCAAGAAGTATAATATCTACACTTGCCAAAAATGAACGATATTTGTCGACCATTTTTTCAAGTGAGCCACATTCGTTTATTAGATTTTTATCCCACAACTCGTGATTTCCAAGTACAAAAAACGTTTGATTGTCAATGTGTTCTCTATAAACAGTACAGAATGTTTTGAACACATCGAAATTACAAGACACGTCCCCCATTATAATTATTTTTACTCGTCGATAATTAATGTTATTCCAATACTGCGATGTGCTATTTTGCGGAATTGTGTCCTTTAATGCCAATACTTTCTTTTGAAAATATCTGTATATCTCATCTGTATTAACCGCATTGGGATATTTATTTAATATTTTCATATCCAAATGTAAATCGCTTATATAACAAACACACAAGTTTTTATCATTATAAATAGACTTATTGTGCTCGCATATAGATTTTTTATCTAATGGAATTTCTTTCACGCGCAACGCTTTTTCGTCACACACGTTTTGTTCTAATTGAACATAAAAATCACAGTCATATATATTGAGTTTTTTCTTTATTTCAGATGAAAGCCTTGCCCCCGCAAAATTGAAACGAGATAAATTAACGCCATCAAAATCATAATCAATTAAGTCGGCAAAACTTAAATCACCCTTTGCTCCCTTGTAAAAATTAATAAATGAATCGTATTCATTTGTTAAAATATGTCCGTCATTACAAGTTCTTTCGATATAAAATTTGCGTTTTCTCTTGTTATAGTATTTTTTTGTGATTTTCATAAATTATCCATCCTATGCGAAACTATAATATCACACTTATCAACCAATAACAATACTTACTTCCCGACTTATTCTTGAATAAGGTCTCAAATAGATGAATGACGCGAAAACGCCCGTCCGAGACAAAACCCAACGTACTTGAAGTACGTGATTTTGAATCGGACGGGCGTTGACAAAGTCAGTCGCTATTTGAGGCCTTATTCCACGAGAATTTCTTTAATTTGGACTTCATTCCCGCGCACAAGATACGTATGCTCACTGCCACAGTAGGGGCAAATTTTGCCGTGTTGGACGGTGGGATACTCTTTTTTGCAATCCTCGCAGTAGGTGACGGCAGGAATGGTCTCCACTTCTATTTTGCAACCTTTGAGAAGGTCGTTGCGGTTGGCGTTCCAATTCCAGCAATCGATGAGTTGGTCGTTGACGACGGTGGATACTTCACCGATTTGCATAACGACCTTTGCTATTTTGGACGCGTTGTTCTTGCGAGCGACATCGCTCACTATGTCCGCGATGTGAAAAACCACTCCTAACTCGTGCATAATTACCTCTTATTTGTTTGCCTTTTTGGCTTTTTTGGTTGCTTTTACGTACTCTTTGTGTTTCTTTTGAGACGCTTTTTCTTCGGCGGTCTTTTTGCCGAAGACGATTCTGAATCCACGTTTGATAGCGTACGGCAAGATCTTCTTGAACTTGTCTTCACTGCGTACCATCGTCGAACATTCGGGATGTTCTCTGTGGAGGTGGATTGCGTCAAATTCGCACTTGGTGGTGCAGATACCGCAACCGATGCACTTGTTCTCGTCTACGACGCTTGCGCCGCAACCGAGGCAACGAGACGCTTCGGTGTGTACTTGCTCTGCCGTGAGAGTGCCGTGCAAATCTCTGAACGAATGTTTGTCGCCTTCGAGTTCCTTGGCTTCTTGTCTGCCTGCGGTGTCGTAGCTGTCAATGACGATGTTGTTCTTGTCGAGCTCGATGAAGTCGCGACGATTGCGTCCGATTGTCATACTCGTGCCCGGTTGTACGAATCTGTGGAGAGATACTGCCGCGTTCTTACCCGCTTCGATTGCGTCGATAGCAAACTTCGGTCCGCTGTATACGTCGCCGCCGACGAAGATGTCGGGTTCTGCCGTTTGATAAGTGAGAGCGTCCGCGACGGGGTAATTGCCGTGATGGAACTCAACCTTCGTGCCTTTGAGCAAGTCGCCCCAAACGACGGTTTGACCGATTGCGAAGATGACGTTTTGAGCTTCAACGGTGATGGTGTCGTTCTCGTCGTATTGAGGATTGAATCTCTTGGTGACGGGGTCGATAACGCTGAGGCATTTCTTGAATACGACCGCTTTGACGGTGCCGTCTTCGTTTTTGAGGATTTCCTTGGGACCCCAACCGTTGTTGACGGTGATGCCGTCTGCAAGAGTTTCTTCAACTTCTTTCTTGCTTGCGGGCATTGTGTCGCGAGATTCGAGGCAGTACATACCGACGACGTCGCTACCGAAACGAACTGCCGTACGTGCGCAGTCGACTGCGACGTTACCGCCACCGATGACGACGGTTGCACCGTTCATCTTTCTGTCGTGGTTTTCCGTTGCTTTGTGCAAGAAAGAAACTGCCATATCCGTGCCGATTGCGTCTTCGCCCGGGACTCCCGGCAATCTGCCGCCTTGGCAACCGATTGCAACGTAGAACGCTTTGTAGCCTTGTTCGCGAAGTTCGGGGATAGTCACGTCTTTGCCAACGTCTACGCCGGTCTTGAATTCAACGCCAAGCTCACGCAAAACGTCGATTTCGGCTTCGATGACGTCTTTTTCGAGTTTGTAGGACGGGATACCGTAAGTGAGCATACCGCCGAGTCTCTCGTTCTTTTCAAAGACGGTGGGTTTGTAACCTTTGGTTGCGAGATAGAACGCGCAAGAAAGACCCGCAGGACCTGCACCGATGATTGCGATCTTTTGTGACCATTGTTTGTCAACGTTGGACGGAATGACCACTTCGGGGATATATCTCGTTTCCGCGTGCAAATCTTGCTCTGCGATGAACTTCTTGATATCGTCGATTGCGACTGCCTCGTCGATAGTTCCTCTCGTGCAAGCCGCTTCACAACGCTTGTTGCAGACGCGACCGCAGATTGCAGGGAACGGGTTGTCCTTCTTGATGAGAGCGAGTGCTTCTTGATATTTGCCTTCTTTTGCCTTGCGGATATAGCCTTGTACCGCGATGTGTGCGGGGCAAGCGACTTTACAAGGAGAAGTACCGGTCTCGTAGCAGTTGATACGGTTGGTGTCTCTGTAATTCTCGTCCCATTTGTCCGGACCCCAACTGAGGTTGTCGGGAAGCTCGTGTTTGGGATATTTGATTTCGCCTTGCTTGGTGCAGAGTTTTTGACCGAGTTTGACTGCGCCTGCTGGGCAATATTCTACGCACTTACCGCAAGCGACGCATTTGTCTTTTTCGACTTTTGCGACGTATGCGCTTCTGGACATATTAGGCGTATTGAAAAGTTGTGACGTACGCAACGCGTTGCAGATGTTGACGTTGCAGTTGCAGATTGCGAAAATCTTGTTTTGACCGTCGATGTTGGTGATTTGGTGGACGAAGCCGTTCTTCTCTGCGTTGCGGAGAATTTGCATTGCCTCTTCGTAAGTGATGTCGCGACCTTTGCCCGTCTCACGGCAGTAGTCAGCCATATCACCGATACCGATACACCACTCTTCACAGCTGTCTCCGCAGCCTTCACCGAGTTTTGCACGGCCGTAACGGCAAGAGCAGATACCTACGCCGAGGTGACCTTCGTACTTTTTGAGCCAGTAAGAAAGGTGCTCGATGTCGGCGGTCTCGTTTTCCATTTCGATTGCCTTTTCAACGGGGATAACGTGCATACCGATACCTGCACCGCCCGCGGGGACCATAGGCGTAACCATAGTCAAAGGCAAATAGGTCATTCTTTCAAAGAACATTGCAAGCTCGGGGTGATCGTCGAGTTGTTGCTTGATCATATTCGTGAACTCCGCAGAACCGGGGACGAACATAGGAAGGCAATAACGACGTACGCGTTTTGCGCCTTTGATAGGACCGTTGTCGTCGTAATGATCGCCGTAATCGTATTCCAAAATACCGATGTGGCTCATCTCGTCGAGAAGCTTTTGAAGGTCTTCCGCTTTGTATTGCGGATTTTGTTTCAAAAGGTCTTCAAAGGTGTAGTGATGACGCACTTTCATTTTGAGTGCGACGTCTGCCATCTCGTCGGTTACGAGGCAACGAAGTCCCCAATACTCGGGATCGTTTACTGTCACGCCCTTGATCTTGTGATCGATGCAGTCCGTGATTTTTCTTGCCAATTTGAGAATTTTCTCACTAGGATTCGGATCGCCCATATACTCGGGGACGAATGCTTTGCTCATCTCAGCCATTGATGTTTTCTCCTTTACCGAAAAACTTTATTTTTTTGTACAATGTATTCTCCAACGAGTCTACGCCCTCACCCGTTTTTGCACTGACGGGGAAAATTTGTGCGTTCTCGTTTAGATTCTTGATGTGTTTCTCAAACGCTTGCATATCGAAGTCAAACGCTTCGAGCGTGTCTATTTTGGTGACCACCACTATATCGCATTTCTCAAACATAAGCGGATATTTGAGCGGTTTGTCGTCACCCTCGGGTACGGACAAGAGCATCATATTGAGGTGCGCGCCCGTATCGAACTCCGCGGGGCATACGAGATTGCCTATGTTTTCAAGCACTATAAGGTCGGATTTTGGAAAATCCGCTTGCGCGAGTGCGTCGGAAACCATTTGCGCGTCTATGTGGCAAAGCCCGCCGTTGTGGATTTGCACGCTCTCGACGCCCGCGTTCTCGGCAATGCGTCTTGCGTCCACGTCCGTCTCGATATCGACGTCCATAGCCACGATTTTGAGCGATTGCTTCATATCGCGAATGAGCCTTGAAAGAAGCGTCGTCTTTCCGCTACCCGGGGAAGACATCACGTTGAGCATAAACGTGCCTTGCGCTTTTAGCGACGCGCGAAGGGAGTCCGCAACTTTGTCGTTGTTGGAAAATACGCTTTCTTTTACGGATATAACTCTCATTTCAACGCCTCTTGCCACTCGCTATATTTGCTATATATCCAATCCGCAAGCGCGTCGACGCCCTCACCCGTTTTGGAAGATACGACGAAGGCCTTTGCTTTCGGATTGATTTTTGCAAGATAACCTTTGCATTTTTCCACGTCGAAGTCAAAGTATTTTGCCGTGTCTATCTTGGTGATGACCAGCACGTCGCAACTTGAAAACATCAACGTGTATTTGAGGGGCTTGTCGTCTCCCTCGGGGATTGCGAGCAACGCCATTTTGAGGTGCGCGCCCGTATCGAATTCAGCGGGACACACGAGGTTGCCTATGTTCTCCAAAAACACGATATCCTCTTTCGTGCCGAACTCCTTAAAGCCTTGACGAGACATATCCGCGTCGAGGTGGCACATTCCGCCCGTGTGAAGCTGGATAGACTGCGCGCCCGCTTCGCGAATAGTGTACGCGTCCACGTCCCCGTCGATATCCGCTTCCATAACTCCGACTGCGCATTTGTCTTTGAGCGCACCGATGAGTTTAACGAGCAAAGACGTCTTCCCGCTTCCGGGGGCAGACATCACGTTGATATAATAAACGCGTGCGTCGTCAAGCTCCGAACGCAGTTTGTTTGCGTCGGCGTCGTTGTCTTCGAGGATAGTCCTTTTCAGTTCGATTGTACGAATTAAGTCCATAATTTCCTATTTTAGATATATATTATATCACTACGATTTTTTATTTTCAATACTTTTGTATCGAATTTCGCAGGATAAAACTGTCAAAACGCAACTTATTTTTGATAAAATGTCCCTTTTCTATGCATTTTATAAGTTATGACACGATATCATACGTTTGTATGCAATCGGGGTTGACACGCTCGGGTTTTGGCATTAAAATAAAAGCATAAGTATCAGGGGGTATTTTATGGATATTCAAAAATATTGCGACGCGCAAAAAATCGCGCAAGATATGGACACGATGAACGCTTTCGGCGTTAGGCTCACCGGCACGGACGCTCAAAACGAGTTCTGCAAGTGGATAAAGGCCCAAATCTCAGATATGGGATACGAAATTCACACCACGCCGTACGAGTTCGAGCGTTGGACGTGCGACGAGTGTTCTTTGACCGTCGACGGCAAAGACGTACACGTCTCCTCGCCCTTCCCTTACAGCGGACTTACGGTTGCAAACGGCGTAAGCGGAAAGCTCGTGGAAGTGGGCAATCACCCTCTCGGTTTTGCGAGAGCGAGAGGCAAAATCGCGGTGTGCCACATCAAGAATTTGTCCAAAATAAGCAGTAAAATCGCTTTTGACAAGCGCAAATCCTACCCCGCCGACCTCGAAATCGAAAAGAGTTACAGAGGACCGGTCAGCACGTCCTTCGTAAAGACGTTGCTCACCTTCTGGGCGGCGCAACTTTCGGGTATGAAAGGTATGATTTGTATTTGGGAAGATATGTCCGACCAAATGGTGGAAGGACAAGTGCTCAACTTCATTCTTCACTACCTCAAAGTGCCTATGGTTTGGGTCAATCAAACTGACGGAAAAACCGTGTTAGAAGCAACAAAAGCACACAAAACCGCCACTTTGAAACTGGTCGGAAAACTTGAAAAAGCACACACCGAATCTTTCTACGCCGTGCTCAAAGGCAAGAAGGACACCAACGAGGCAATCATCGTAAATACACACACGGACGGTTGCAATTTCTGCGAGGAAAACGGCGCAATCGGTATACTGCCGATGATGAAGTATTTCAAGCAAAATCCCACGGATAGAAACATCGTTTTCGCGTTCGTAACGGGACACTTCCGCCTCCCCTCTTTCCGTACGGGAACGGATCAAGCAACGTCCAAATTCCTTGCCGACAATAAGCAAGTGTGGAAGGGCAAAAAAGGCGGACTCAAAGCCGTTGCGGGTTGCGCGGTGGAGCACCTCGGTTGCACGGAATGGAAGGACGTTGACGGCGTATACAAGATGACCAATCCCATTGACGTGGAACTTGTGTACACGGGCAATAAGACGATGGACGATATCTATTACGAGGCAATCAAAGAGCGCGACAACGTGCGTACGCTCACCTTGCGCGGACACAATATGCTTCACTTCGGAGAAGGTCAACCGCTCTTCAACAAGCACATTCCCGAAATCGCACTCGTCACCGCTCCCGACTATCTCTGCTCGGTTGCCGACAATCACCATATGGACAAGTTCAACCTTGACCTTATGTGCGAACAAATCGGCACGTTTATCCGTTGCGTCGAAATCCTCGACACCAAAACTGCAAAACAACTCGGCAAAGCGCAAGGCTATTCCATCGGTCTCGGCAAGTTGAAATAAATTTATTTGATTAGAATATCAAAAAAGCCCGTATCTAACGGGCTTTTTTATTTATTCAAATATTCCGCAACTGCGCCTCTTGGCGCAATATCACTTTTTGCGCAAGCAAAAAATACAACTTGCGCAAAGCGCAAATATCACCGCTTTTGCGTGCAAAAGCGTTATCTCTCTTCTCGGAAGTAAGACATACCGAGTGCCGCCGGCGGTTGCGCTTCTCTCTTATTTATCATACTGGTGATGACGAGCACGAGGATAGTAACGACGTACGGCAAAAGTTTGATAAGCTCGATTTGCGCGAACGAAATGCCTTGAATATACGACGAAGCAATGTACAAGCCCGCGAAAATGATTGAGCCGAGTATGGACAGCGCGGGTTTCCAAAGCGTGAAGATAACCAAAGCAATGGAGAGCCAACCGAAGCCTTCGAGGACGTATTCCCAGTTTCCGCCCATATAGTCCATAACGCAGAAGAGACCGCCCAAGCCCGATATACCGCAACCTACGCAAGTCGACACGTATTTGTATTTTGCCACGTCGATGCCCGCCGCGTCCGCCGTTGCGGGATTTTCACCCACGGCACGAAGATTGAGTCCCGTTCTCGTCTTGCTTAACACGATTTGAGCGACGATTGCGATGATGATTGCAAGATATACCAACACGCCGTGCGAGAGGAATATTTGCGAGAACGCACCGCCTCCTTGCACGTCGAACAGTTTGATAAAGAATTTGCTTGCTCTTGCGACGACCATTATCTTTGAGCCCGCACCAGTCATATAGTAACCCGCAAGTCCGACGCCGAGAGTGGTCATTGCAAGACCTACGACGTTTTGATTGCAGTGGAGCGTAACGGTGAGGAAACTATAAAGAAAGCCCATAAGCGCGCCGACTAAAAACGCAACTATAATCGGTATAAGCACCAAAAGCGCGGGAGCACTCGTCCCCATCGACTTGATGAGTGAATATTCCGCAAGCACGCTTACCGCCGCACTGACGCTCATAATGCCGGGGATACCGAGATTGAGATGTCCGCCCTTTTCTACGATGATTTCACCCGTAGAGCCGTAAAGGAACACCGCGCTCAATCTGATTGCACTTGACAAAAATTTTACGAACATATCAGTTTACCCCCTTCTCGGTCGAATTTTCGACGCTTTCGGCAATAATCTCTTTCTCTTGCACGCTTGAAGCGATAGGCTCGTCCGACGCGTTTTCCGTATCGGTTGCCGTATCCGTATCTAGTGCGGGTTCTACACCGCCGATTTCGTCTTTGTGCTTCTTTCTGAACACGATTTGATATCTTATCAAGAACTCGCTTGCAAGGATAATGATAAACATTATGCCCGTAACGACTTGTGCAAAGAAGTTGTTGGTTATACCGCTACTCGTCATAACTTCTTGCGTTCCGCGAGTGAGGAATGCGACGAGGAAGGACGTGAAAATCATTGCGATAGGATTGAATTGCGCAAGCCAGCTTACCAAAACCGCCGTAAAGCCTTGTCCGCCCACGGTGTCTTTGCTTATCGTGTGGTCTATGCCCGCGACGATGAGGAAGCCCGCTATACCGCAAATCGCGCCTGAAAGGATAAGCGTTCTTATAATGACTTTTTTGACGTTGATACCGATATACTTTGCCGTGTTTACGCTCTCGCCGACGACCGTGATTTCATAGCCGTGCTTGCTGAAACGCAAATAACAGAACATCGCAACCGTGATGATTGCGGCAAAAATCATACTGAAATAATAGTCACCGCCCGCAATTTGCGGAAGATTGCCGTATTTGATGGGGTTGAGAGAGCCCGATCCGCCGGGGACCCAAACTTTGATGAAATAAAGCACGACTTGAAGCGCGATATAGTTCATCATTAGAGTGAAAAGCGTCTCGTTGGTGTTCCATCTGGCTTTGAAAAGCGCGGGGATAACCGCCCATATCACACTTGCGACGATTGCAACTACGAGCATAAGCACGATAAGTCCCGCGTCGGACATTTTTCCGCCGCAATAGAACATACACGCGCACGCGCCGAACGCACCGATAAGCACTTGACCCTCCGCACCGATGTTCCAAAATCGCATTTTGAAAGCGGGCGTTATCGCAAGCGCTATGATGAGCAAGAGCGACATTTGTCTGAACATAACGAGAATATTGTGTTCACTGCCGAATGCACCGACGAACATATATTTGATGACTTTGAACGGTGAGACTTTCAATTCCGCAAAGCAAAGCAAGCAGATGAAAATCAAACCGCCGATTATGCTTGCCGCCCTGATTACCCAAGGTTTCCAAGGCTCGATATTATCTCTTTTTACAAGGTGCACCAAAGGTTCTTTATTTTGTTTCATCTTGCGTTGCCTCCTCGTCGGTATTTTCCGCCGCCGTTTCTCTGCCGAGCATCAACGATCCGATTTGCTCTTTTATGGCGCGTCTGCCGTCGATTACGCCAGTGATTTTGCCACCGCATATAACCATAATTCTGTCGCAAAGGTCGATAAGCACGTCAAGGTCTTCTCCTACGAATATGACCGCTACGCCCTTTTCTTTTTGCTCGTTGAGAAGATGGTATATCGTGTAGGACGAATTGATGTCGAGTCCGCGCACGGGGTACGCAGCCATAAACACCGTCGGTGCTGCCGCGATTTCGCGTCCGACGAGTATCTTTTGCACGTTACCGCCCGAAAGACGTCTGACGGGGGTTTGAGTGCTCGGGGTTGCGACTTGAAGCTCGTCGACGATTCTTTCCGCAAGTTTCTTGGGGTTCTTTCTGTCGAGGAAGAACGGAATACCCTTTCTGTACGAGCGGAGCATCATATTGTCCGTGATGTCCATATTGCCGACGAGTCCCATTCCGAGTCTGTCCTCGGGGACGAAGGAAAGTCTTACGCCGAGTTCTCTGATTTGAACGGGAGTCTTGGAGCGCAAATCCACTTTTTCGTTGTTCTTTGCGGGGTCGTAATAGGTGATTTCACCCGTATTGAGTTTTTGAAGTCCAGCGATTGCTTCCAAAAGTTCCTTTTGACCACTGCCCGCAATACCCGCGATACCGAGGATTTCACCCGAGCGCGCCGTGAAGGAAACGTCGTCGAGCACTTTTACGCCGTCGTGATTGAGTGCGCAAAGATGATCCACCACGAGTCTGTCTTCGACGTCGTGCGGAGTGGCTCTTTCGATGTTGAGATCCACCTTTTTGCCCACCATCATTTCGGTGAGTTGCTTTTCGCCGGTCTCTTTGGTGTCAACGGTTGCGATATGCTCACCCTTGCGAAGCACCGCCACTCTGTCGCTGATTTCCATAACTTCGTTGAGCTTGTGCGTGATGATTATGATGGACTTGCCGTCTTCTTTCATCTTGCGCATAACGGAAAACAGTTTGGTGATTTCTTGCGGAGTGAGAACGGCGGTAGGCTCGTCGAGAATGAGGATATCCGCCTTTCTATACAAAACTTTTATGATTTCGACAGTCTGTTTTTCACTAACGGACATATCGTATATTTTCTTCTTTAAGTCGATATCGAACCCGTATTTGTCCGCAATGCCTTGCAAATCGTTTGCGCGATTCTTTTTGAGCCAATTGAACTTTACGCTTCTTGCAAATCTCGTCCAAGGCAAGAGTGAAATACGTTTTTTGAGTTCTTTATCCGTAATTCTTTTGGGTGCGGTGAGATATGAAAGAACGCCGGGGTGCTCTTCCTTTTCGTACTCGTCGCACTCCGCGTTGTTGGCAATAGAGTCTTCAACGACCTTTTGTTTTTCGTCTTTGAAGGACAATTTTGCTTCTTTTTCACCGAGAATAATATTGTCGGCGGCAGAAAAAACGTCCACGAGCTTGAAATGCTGATGCACCATTCCGATATGGTTGTCAAAAGCGTCTTTGGGCGAGCGAATAACCACTTCTTTGCCGTCTACGAAAATCTCACCTTCATCGGGATAATAAATGCCCGCGAGCATATTCATAAGCGTCGTCTTGCCACTGCCGTTTTCACCGAGCAAAGACAAGATTTCTCCCTTGCGCAAGTCAAGATCGACGTCGTGATTTGCAACGACCTTGCCAAAACGCTTGGTAATTCCCTTCATTTGTACAGCGTACGTATACTCCATTACGGTCTCCGAAAAATAAAAATATGCGCCTTACGCGCTTTTGCCTATAAATCGGCATAGCGGAGTTTTTTGCTCCGCTATGCTCGAAATATACTCTTAATTAGTTACTGCTTTGGCCGTATTCGACGTTGAGAAGATTGATTCCGTCAATCTTGAGTTCGAAGTACGGTGCGGAACGGACAAAAGATTCTTTGAAGATTCCGTTTTCGATAACTTCTGTTTCACCGACCTTAAATGATGTAACTTTCTCGCCGTTAACCGTAAATTTGGTGGTATCGAAAACTTGAAGAGTGCCTTCTGCGAGTTGTCTTCTCACTTCGACGATTTTGTCAACCGTGCCTGCCGCAGCGGCTTTTCCGCCGAGGTTGGTGAGAACGACGCTACCAGTTGCCAAAGTACCCGTCCAATCGTCGTCGATTGCCAAGTTTTGTGCGGTTTGAGTGATGATGTATTTGAAGTAAGGCGTCCAATCGATTCTGGAAGAGACGATAAACGTGTCGGGGCAAGCAACGAACGTGCTACCGTTGTAGGACACGTTGGGAACGCCTGCTTGCTCGCAAGCGGACGGTGCGCCCATAGAGTCTGCGTGTTGGCTGATGAGTTTGCAACCACCCTCGATGAGAGATTCCGCGGTCGTCTTTTCAGCGGTGATGTCGTACCAAGAACCCGTGAACTTAACGTCCATCGTTACGCTGGGGCAAACGGATTTTGCACCGAGGTAGAAGGAGGTGTAACCGGAGATAACTTCTGCGTAAGTGAATGCGCCGACGTAACCCATTTTTGCTTCGTTTTCTTTGATAGTGCCGTTTGCAATCATTTCGTTGAGTTTGAGACCTGCCGCAACGCCTGCAAGATATCTGCCTTCGTAGATGGAAGCAAACGCGTTGTGGAAGTTGTCAAGTCCGCTGGAAGCAGCCATAACGCCCGTTGCGTGGCAGAATTGAACGTCGGGATGTGCCTCTGCAACTTCCTTTATGAAAGATTCGTGACCGAAAGAGTCTGCAAAGATAACGTCGCAACCTGCATTTACGAGTTCTTCGGCAGCGTCTTTGCACTTGGACGTTTCGGAAATGCCGGTTTTGAAGATAATATTGTTGCTGGTGAGACCGAGCTCGGAGATTGCTTTGTTCGCAGCCTCGATAAAGTTCTTGTCGTAAGTGGAAGAATCGTCGTGCAAGCAGATGACGCCGATCTTGAAATCACTCTTGATCGTTACGTTGGAATAATCGGGATAGACGATTCCGTCGTAAGCGGGCAATTCGATTTCTTTCGCATCTTCATCGTTGTTGCAAGCAACCAAACCGATAACCAAAGCGGTTACGAGAGCCAAGCAAAGAATCATTGCAAATACTTTCTTTTTCATACGTTACTCCTTAAAATTTTGCCTTTTAGGCATTGTGATTGTCTATATTCACGCCACTTTGGCGCAAATTACGTTAGTTTCTGAACGTGATTTTGCCATCGTCCATAGAGTCGATAAGCGCGAGGCTTTGCACGTTGACGCCCTTTGCACGAAGCGCGTCTCCACCGCCTTGGAAGCCCTTCTCTATCGCGACCGCGCAACCTACGAGCGTCGCGCCCGCTTGCTCGACGAGACTCATAAGACCGTTTATCGCAGCGCCGTTTGCCAAAAAGTCGTCGACGATAAGCACTTTGTCGTCTTTGGTGAGGAAATCTTTTTCCACCATAATCATTTTGGAAACTTGGTGCGTAAAAGAATAAACCTCGGCGCAGTAGCAGTCCGAGGATATGTTTATGGTCTTACTTTTCTTAGCAAAAAGCACCGGTGCGCAGACATAGTGTGCGGCAGCACAAGCTATGGCTATACCCGATGCTTCGATTGTCAGAATTTTGGTTATTTTTTGCCCGCAAAAGAGCGCAGAAATTTCCTTTCCGATCTCGTCCAACAATTGATAGTCGATAAGATGATTCAGAAATCCGCCGACTTTGAGGACGTTGCCCGTCTGGACTTTTCCGTCCCTCAAAATGCGCTCCTCCAAAATCTTCATAGCGCGCTCCTTTACCACAATATTTAGTGGCGTTACGGTAATTTTTCCCCCGTCGGTTGTGCGTTGCGATTTGGTTTGCTCTTGAATGATATGGGCATTATATCCAAAAAAAACTGCCCGTGTCAAACGAAAATCACCCTTATTTTACATTTTTAACAAAAATATTTTACCAAATACACGATGGGTATTTTACGCCCCGAAAACCGTCGATATAACGCACATTTTGTCTTTTATAAACCGATAAAATTTTCTCATTGAACGTCGCCTCTCCCCTCTTGGCAATTTTGGGATTTATCGCTCGTCTAGCTTCCGCCCAAGCTGACGCAAACGATCCTAATATATACGTGCGTACGCACATACGCAAGGCATATCCAAAAAATTGCAAAACGATTTGCAAAAAATCGCTTGACAATTGCCCTCGTTGTGAATATATTTATGCACGGAAAAAAGGTAAGCGGAATATGAGCTTGCCTTTTTACTTTGTCAATAGGTGACTGTATGAAAACGCAAAACAAGTTTTTAACGGCTATAAAAGACTTCTTTAAGCCCATAGATTTGACGCAAGGGACGATTTGGAAAGTTATCGTCAAATTTTCCGTGCCGATAATCGTATCCTATTTGTTGCAACAGCTCTACATACTCTCAGACGCCGCGATTTGCGGTCAAACGCTTTCCGCCAACGAAGTTGCGGGCGTCAACGACACCGCCCCGCTTATTTTTATATTTATGCAGTTTGCATTTGGTTGCACTGCGGGTTTTTGCGTGGTTATATCCAACAAAATCGGTGCGCACGATCAAGACGGTATGCGCAAATCCTTTGCGACACAGTTTATTCTATGCGCCGTTATGACGGTGGTTTTAACGCTTATTTCCGTGTTCTGCATAAAGCCTATGCTTGCTTGGATCAACGTAACCGAGCAAAATCCCGAGGTATTCAACGCCGCATACACCTACTGCTTCGTAATATTCCTCGGCATAGTGGCGCAACTGTTCTACAACTTCGTCATAAGCATACTTCGCAGTATCGGGGACTCGTTCACTCCCCTTATGTTCCTCTTGATATCGACGATTATGAACATTGCTCTCGACGTGCTCTTCATCAAAGCGTTCGGTTGGAGCGTCGCGGGTGCGGCTGGCGCAACGGTGCTTACGCAATTCCTCTGCACCATCGCTTGCTTTATCTACACCTTTGCAAAATATAAGGAACTGCGCCTCAAACTTTCCGATTTCAAGATATCCGCACGCGATTTGTGGGCGCATCTCCGCCAAGGCGTACCGCTCGGACTGCAATTTTCCGTGCTTTCAATCGGCATAATCGTTATGCTTGCAGAAACGGTCAAATTCGACATTCTTCCCGACGGACTTATGGTTGTCGGCAATCCCGCCCAAAACGGTATGGGAGCGGCAAACAAATTGCTTCAATTCGCAATGGCGCCTCTTTCCGCACTCGGCACGGCAATGGTGAGCTACAACGCGCAAAATTTGGGCGCAAAATATATTGACAGAGTGCGCAAAGGCACTAATCAAGCGTTGCTTATTTCGCTCGTTTTGTACGTGATTTGCGCGGGCTTGGGCTTGCTCGTAACCATCGACGGCGCGTACCAACGCATATTCCTCAGTGCGGACAAAATCAGCGACCAATCGCTTTGGTTCGGCAATACTTATCTTTATATAGACCTTCCGCTGTTCTTCGTACTCGGCGCACTTTTCGTATTGCGCAACGCGGTGCAAGGCATAGGCAAATCCGTATGGACGCTTGCCGCCGGTGCGGGTGAACTTATCGCAAGAGTACTTATTTGCATATTTATACCAACGCTTGTCAACGGCGGAGCAATAAACGCCCTTGCCAACAGTCAGTCCTTCGTTGCGCTGTGCTTTGCCGACCCAGGCGCTTGGCTTTTTGCCGTGCTCGTCCTAATCTTCCCTTATATCAAAAATATCCTCAAACAAGACTACCGTTACGCCTTCGGCTCGGCAGAGTTCAAGGATTAATCTCACCAACGTTTTATCGTTTTTACAAACGTTGCACTTGAAAGTATAATTCACCATTTATATAAAAAACAGCCGTTTTTCAACGGCTGTTTTTATTTGATTTTTAAGCAAAAACCCTATTAGTTGCGGGGATTTTTGATGTTCGCTTGCGCAGCTTATTTTTGCAATACGGTTTTCAACCGTGTCGCACGCCTCTCGGCTCTTTTATCACTGCACAAGCACATCAAAACGTATATAACAAAAGCGGTTACCTTTGGCAACCGCTTTTATTTATTGTTTGTTTACATCTTCCACAAATTTAGTTGCGGGGGTTCTTAATGTTCGCTTGCGCAGCGGCGAGGCGTGCGATAGGAACTCTGAACGGTGAGCAAGACACGTAGTCGAGACCGATTTCGTGGCAGAATTCGATAGAAGAAGGATCACCGCCGTGTTCACCGCAGATACCGCAGTGCAACTTGTCGTTTGCGCCCTTGCCGAGCGTAACCGCCATCTTCATAAGTTTGCCGACGCCGACAGTGTCGAGACGTGCAAACGGATCGGATTCGTAGATCTTTGCTTGATAGTAGCTGGGCAAGAACTTGCCTGCGTCGTCACGGCTGAAACCGAACGTCATTTGAGTGAGGTCGTTCGTACCGAAGCAGAAGAAGTCAGCTTCTTTTGCGATTTCGTCAGCGGTGAGAGCAGCTCTCGGGATCTCGATCATCGTACCGACTTCGTATTTGAGGTCGACGCCGCTTTCTTTGATGACTGCGTCTGCGGTTTCTACGACCGTCTTCTTGCAGTACTTCAATTCTTTGACTTCGCCGACGAGCGGAATCATAATTTCAGGCTCGACTTTCCAGTCGGGGTGACGTTTTTGAACGTTGATAGCAGCCTTGATAACCGCTTTGGTTTGCATAACCGCGATTTCGGGGTACGTGACTGCCAAACGGCATCCTCTGTGACCCATCATCGGGTTGAACTCGTGCAAGCTGTCGCAAAAGATCTTGATTTCGGATACGGATTTGCCTTTTGCTTTTGCAAGAGCTTCGATATCCTTCTCTTCCGTGGGAACGAACTCGTGGAGCGGCGGATCCAAGAAACGGATGGTTACGGGCATACCTTTGAGTGCTTCCATCAAGCCCTCGAAGTCTGCTTGTTGCATCGGCTCGATTGCGTCGAGAGCTTTTACGCGCTCTTCAACGGTTTCGGAGCAAATCATTTCACGGAATTTATCGATTCTGCCCGGGCCGAAGAACATATGTTCCGTACGGACGAGGCCGATACCTTGTGCGCCGAGTTCAGCTGCTCTTTGTGCGTCTGCGGGAGTATCCGCGTTGGTGCGTACGCCGAGTGCTTTGTACTTGTCTGCGAGTTTCATAATTCTTCCGAAGTAACCGCTGTTGGGGTCTGCCGGAACGGTCTTGATCATAACGTCGTAGATGTTGCCCGTAGAGCCGTCCAAGGAGAGTGCGTCACCCTCGTGGAAGGTCTTGCCCGCGAGTTCGAAGTATTTCTCTTCTTCGTGCATCTTGATGTCACCGCAACCGGAAACGCAGCAAGTGCCCATTCCGCGAGCGACGACCGCCGCGTGAGAGGTTTGACCACCGCGAACGGTGAGGATACCTTGTGCGTATTTCATACCTTCGATGTCTTCCGGAGAAGTTTCGAGTCTGACGAGGACGACTTTCTTGCCCGCCTTGCCTTCTCTTACTGCGTCTTCTGCGGTGAACACGATAGTACCAGCGGCAGCGCCCGGAGATGCTGCGATACCTTTGCCGACGACGTTTGCTTTGTCTGCGTCTTTGAGCGCTTTTGCGTCAAATTGCGGGTGGAGCAACATATCGAGAGTCTTTGCGTCGATTTGGAGAAGTGCTTCTTGCTCCGTGATCATACCCTCGTCGATGAGGTCGCAAGCGATACGGATTGCCGCGGCAGCGGTACGTTTACCGTTTCTGGTTTGAAGCATATAGAGTTTCTTTTGTTGAATGGTGAACTCCATATCTTGCATATCTCTGTAATGGTTTTCCAAAATCTTGCATACGTCTTGGAATTGTTCGTAGACTTCCGGAAGAACTTCTGCCATCTTGGAAATGGGCATCGGGGTGCGAACGCCTGCGACGACGTCTTCACCTTGTGCGTTCATAAGGAACTCACCCATAAGACCGGGTTCGCCCGTTGCGGGGTTACGCGTGAATGCGACGCCCGTTCCGCAATCGTCACCCATATTGCCGAATGCCATCATTTGTACGTTGACCGCAGTACCCCAGCTGTACGGAATATCGTGGTCCATACGATAGATGTTTGCGCGCGGGTTGTCCCAAGAACGGAAAACTGCTTTGATAGCCTCGAAGAGTTGTTCCTTCGGATCGGACGGGAAGGGTTTGCCGATCTTCTCTTGATACTCTGCTTTGAACTTGCCTGCGAGCTCTTTGAGGTCGTCTGCGGTGAGTTCTACGTCGTAAGTGACGCCCTTTCTCTCTTTGAGTTCGTCGATAAGAGCCTCAAAGTATTTTTTGCCGACTTCCATAACGACGTCGGAGAACATTTGGATAAAACGTCTGTAACAGTCCCAAGCCCATCTTGCGTTGCCGGATTTCTTTGCCAAAACTTCGACGACGTCGTCGTTGAGACCGAGGTTGAGGATTGTGTCCATCATACCGGGCATTGACGCTCTTGCGCCCGAACGAACGGAGACGAGGAGCGGATTTTCTTTATCACCGAATTTCATACCCGCTTTTTCTTCGAGTTTGGCGATATTTTCCATAATTTCCGCTTTGATATCGTCGTTGATTTGTTTGCCGTCCTCATAGTATTGAGTGCAAGCTTCCGTCGTAATCGTGAAACCGTAAGGAACAGGAAGACCGATGTTGGTCATTTCTGCGAGGTTTGCGCCTTTACCGCCGAGAAGTTCACGCATTTTTGCATTGCCTTCGGCAAACTGATAAACGTATTTTTTGCCCATTTAGAATTCCTCCTAAAAGATTTCTTTATTTATACTGCAATAATGATAACAAAACGCGCGCCTTTTTGCAAGAGAAAAAGAAAGAAAATAATACGTAATATTAAAACCGTTATACGATTTTCCAAAAAACACGCATTTTTTTCGACAAAACGGGACGCTCGACACAAAAATTTTTTATTTTTGCATTTTTGTTGCACGCGTAAGATTTTTTTGTTAAACTAAACGTATCAAAACACGTTTTAGAGGTGCAAAAATTATGGACGCTGACCCTGGAAGTAGTCAACAAATCCACCATTAAGCATCGCGTTTGGGCTCTCTCGACGCAATGCCTTTTGCTATGCTCGGGAGAACCGATTATGATCCAAGTTTACAAGAAAATCAACAAATCCGTTATCGAAGTCGATCCGCAAGAAATCACCGAGGAATACGACTTCACCGACCAATGGGTGCATATGTCCAACCCGACCGACAAGGAAATCGAGTTGGTTTCTTCGCGTACCAAAATTCCCGAAGAATACATCAAAGCCGCGTTGGACTCGGAAGAGCGCGCTCACTGCGAAAAGGACGACGGCGTGATGATGGTCGTAACCGACATTCCTATCACGGAAGAGGACGACGACAAATACACCTACGCCACTTTGCCTTTCGGTTGCGTCACCACGGACAGCACGATAGTCACCGTGTGCCTCAACGAAACGTCGGTCATCAACGACCTTATGGCGGGCAGATACGTCAAGGACTTCAATATCCACAAACGCACGCGCTTTTTGCTCCAACTTCAATACGTCATCGCAAAGAAATATTTGCAATACCTCAAACAGATTGACCGTGCAAGCCAACGCGTTCAAGCGGAGCTTGAAAAGGCAATGAAAAACGAAGGTCTTATCGAGATGCTTTCGCTTGAAAAATCACTCGTCTACTTCTCCACTTCCCTTCGTGCAAACACCGCCGTTTTGGACAAATTCCCGCGTATGATAAAGTTCTTTGAGGAAGACGAGGATTTGTGGGACGACGTGCTTATAGAAAACCGCCAAGCAATCGAGATGTCCAACATCTACCGAGACATTCTCAACGGCACGATGGACACCTACGCCTCTATCATTTCCAACAACCTCAACGTCGTTATGAAGACGCTCACGGTGCTTACGTTGCTCGTCGATACCCCCGCTATGATTGCCGCTCTTTGGGGTATGAATACGGGAGTCCCCTTTGAGGGCAAACTGTGGGGATTTTGGGTTGTCGTCGGCATAAATGTTGCCATTTGTATCGCGCTCATCATCGTGTTTATCAAAAAGAAAATGCTCAAATAATTTTGAATATCCAATCGATTGATTTTGCGGTATTCAATCGATAAACATTGCGATATTCAACCTATTAGATGTCGCAAAACTCGTAAAAAACGCAATAATAAAAGCCCGAAATTCTATTCGGGCTTTTTCATTGCTAAATTCGCTATAAAACCGATATTCTATCTCATCAAATCGATATTCTATCAGCCTTGAATGAGAGATCTCATAACTTTTGCCATACATTGTACGATGATCTTCTTTTCCGCGGGGATATCCTTGTACTTGTTGTACGTGGAAAGGAGCAACGTAGCAATGTTGATCTTCATTTGTTTGGACATATTTTGAGAGAGCATATAGTCCACGAGGTTGGGGAGTTTTACGAGCTTTGCGGGCTTGACGATTTCGTCGTCGTCCTCGCTCGGACCGTCCACGACGTACACCACTTCTTCTTTTTGTTCTTGCGGTGCGACTGCGGTTTCCTCTTGTGCTTCTTCGTCCGTAGTCTCTTCTTCGACTTCTTCCTCTGCCTCTTCTTCCGTCTCTTCGACCTCTTGGGGCTCTTCCACGGTCGGAGCTTCTTCCGCTACGGGTTCTTGCACCGCTTCCGTTTCGGGTGCTTTTTCTTCCGTTGCTTCTTGCGTCGGTTCAGTCTCGGGCGCGACTTCTTCTTCTACCTCTTCGAGAGGCAATTCCTCAACGTCGTCGTCAACGGGTTGCGCAAGCAAATCTTCACCCGTCTCTTGTTTCAAAATATATGCGATGGACTCGTACTCTTTGGGAAGAGAATTGTCGTCCTCATCGTCGTCGATGATTTCGCTTTCAAGATAAATCTTGCCGTTGTTTTCTTCCTCTTTGGCAGCTTCCGCGGCTCTTTGCGCGGCTTGTTGTTGAGCAAGTTCCAACTCGCGTTGTTCTCTTTCGCGTTGCTCTTGTTCGAGTTTTGCCTGTTTTTTCTTCTTTCCAAACATCTTTCAATCCTCACCTTATATATTTATTGAAACGTCGGCTCATAAAGTCCCCCGACTGAACTTTTTATATTTTTTGTTTATTGTCAGTTTGCTTGCAAGTCGCGCATAACCTTCGTCAAGCATTGTACGACGATTTTGCGGTCTTCCTTGCTGTTTTCAAACTTCTTGTACGTGCCGATGAGCATACCCGCGATTTGAATCTTCATAGCCTTGGGCATATTCTTCGTGAGCATATAATCTACGAGATTGGGGAGTTTGACGAGTTTTGCGGGTTTGACCACTTCGTCGTCCTCTTCTTCACCGTCCACGACGTACACCACCTCGGGTTCGCTCTCTTCCGCTTCACCCTCATCGTTTGAGGTTTCGTCTTCTTCGGCATCGTCCTCGGACTCTTCCGTTTCCTCTACGCCTTCCGCGCTTTCTTCGTCGATAGTCTCTTGGTCTTCGTCGCTTTCTTCGGATATTTCCTCTTCGACTTGCTCGTCCGCTTCTTCCGGCTCTTGGACGTCTTCAACGGGCTCTTCGACGGGTTGTTCCTCTACGTCTTGACTTTCTTGGGCCTCTTCTTCGGTCGCGTCTTCGATTTCGGCGTTATCTTCCGCTTCCTCGTCGGGCGTTTCTTCGGTTTGGTCAACGACGTCTTCTTGAACGTCCTCGACTTCCTCAACGGGTTCTTCTTGAACGTCTTCCTCAGAGGTCTCGTCCTCTTGAACGTCTTCCGTCTCTTCTATCGGTTGCTCTTGCGTTTCTTCAAGAGTTTCTTGTTCTTCTTCAATCGGTTGTTCTTCAACCGTTTCTTCTTCGAGAGCCTCGGCGTTTTCTTCCGCGCTCTCTTCTTGCGCCTCTTCTGCTTCCGCGCTCTCTTCTACGGTTTCTTCCTCTTGGATAGGTTCGCTTTCTACAACCTCTTCCGTTTGAGGCTCAATCGCTTCTTCGGTCTCTTCGACGGGTGCTTCTTCAACGGGCGTTTCTTCCGCAACGCTTTCGCTTCGTTCTTCTTGCTCTATCAACGCCTCGATGGGAGTGGGCTCTTGCACGGTCTCTTGTTCTTCGTCGACGTCGATTGCTTTGGACGTGTTGCGTGCGATAATCTCTTCCACCATACCCGCAAGTTCGGAAAGCGGAGAGGAATCCGTCGCGTAGTTTTTCTCCACTTGGAGATTGACCTTTGCGTCGAGGTCTTCTTGCATTGCGTCAAACGCTTCGAGACAACGCTTGTTTTGTGCGCGATTGATGAGGATAAGGAAAAGATACATCAATCCGATAACCACGAGGCTGATAAAATGCACCGCGCCTATGCTGGTCTTATCGAGAGTGCCGTATCCCCAAAACGCAAAAATCGCAAGCAACACCAGCGACACGCAAAGATAGATGCCCGCGCGGTAGTCCTTGTTCTTTTTGACGGTCTTGTCGTACACATTCTTGTCGCTTACGATATCGCTGGGATAACCGAAGCGCACGCCGAGGTATTGCACCCAACTGTCACGCAACGCTTGCGGAGCTTTTGCCGAGAAACAATGCGCGGTAAAATCGCTCACGTTGTCGTCGTCGACGGTGTCAACGCCTTCGAGATATTTTTGAATTTTCTTGCTCGCTTTGATAAGTTTGAAACTCTTTGAGCCGAGATACGTAAAAGCAAATACGATACCCAACCCGAAAAGCACCGCCGCAACGACGATAAAAAATATTTGGAAATCTATTTTAGGCAATTTGGACGAAACGTCTGCAAGCCAACTGAACGCCTTTTGAAAAAATTCCACGATATTCCTCCGCGATTTAGTATCTAATAGATTATACATAGTTTATTAGAAAAAATCAAGACAATATCCCAAACATTGCAAAACTTTTTTTTGCGAATTTCAAAGCGCAACGACGGATAACCGCGCTTCTTTGCACGATAAACCGCCGATTGTGCGGTTAAAAGTCAATTATCACGACAATTTCGCTCCCCTTTTTCGGCAAACGAAAACGCCGTCGCAAGGTTGCGACGGCGCGTAAATATACGGCCGTGTTTTACAAATAAAGCGTCTTGCCGGTCTTAAACGAATATAGCGCAAGTTTGTCGATTTTTGCGCCAATCGCGCTTTCAATTGCCGATTTGTATAGATAAAGTTGCTTTTTGTACTTTTCAAGCGACTCTTCGTCTTTGAGAGCAGAGTTTTTGAAGTCGAGGATAATCTTCTCTTCGTCGTTGATAAAGAGGTCGGCAACGCCTTGCACGAGCACTCTGTCGCTTGACGAAAAGTCCTCACTGACTTCGTTTGCGGGCTTGTACATCATAAACGCTTGCTCGCGCATACACTTTCCGCTTCCCGAGAGCAACGCTTTCTTTGCCTTTTGCATAATCTCGCTGTCGAGACACCTTGCGATATCCGCGGGACTGACTAGAGCGCGCTCTTCCTCTTCTATAAGCTTTTCGCGCACCATTCTGTCCATCTCCGCTTCGACCGCTTCTTTGCCTTGTGCAAAGTAATCGATATATTGCATAACCTTGTGGTACGCGCTACCCTTCTTTGCCGCGTCTTTGAATAGGCACACCGCATCCTCGTCCTTGCTGTCGAGCGCAGACACACTGTACTTCATCGCAAGCTTGGTCGCTTCTTTATACGGATATACGAATTCTTGCGATTTTCTTATCGTCTCTACGACGTGCTCGTCGGGCACGTATACCACGCTTTCCGCCTCTTGCGCTTGCTCTTCGTCGTTGGCGATATTATGCTTAAAAACGGTTGCGTTGACGCTTCCGTCAAATATCGCGCCCGATAAGAAATCGAGGTCGCACCCCGCGCCGATAAGTCTCGGGGAAACGCCGAAACTCGCGCACTTTTTCTCACTTGCGGTAGCGGTTACGTACATAAGTTGTTTTGCTCTGGTCAAGGCAACGTAAAACAGCCTTATTTCCTCTTTGAGTTGATTGTCCTTTATGCACTTGCCCACCGCGATTTTGGACAGCGTAACCGAGCTCTTGGTCTTGTCCTCGAAGTTGAACGCGTTCATACCAACCAACCCTTTGTCGTTGGAGTTTTTTGCCGAGGTAAGTCCTTTACCGGTGGAAATCATATCACCTGTGCCCGACTCATAGTTGAATCCGAACGCAGTATCCGCCACGAACACCACGGGGTTTTCAAGTCCCTTGTAGCCGTGGAAAGTGGATATTGCCACTCGGTCTCCACCGCTTGCGCTTGCGCCCTCGGAGTCTCCCTCGCAATAGTCTTCAAGGAATTTGCCGAGCGTTATTCCGTCTTTTGCGCTTGCGCCCGCAATGAAGCTTTTGAGTCCGCTCACGTCCCCCTCACCGTTTCGCATAAGGTAGGCGTCGTAGCGGTAGTCGCACACTATGCCGTTCATAAGTTCGGGCAGACTTTGATAGCTCTCTTTGAGCCTATACTTATCGACGATTTTTGCCGTATCGCGCACTTTTTGCGCCAAAACGTCGTCTTTAAGTGCGTATTTCAAAAATTTGTCGTACAAACAACCGCCTTCTTCGAGCGCGATTTTTGCCACTTCTCCCTCGTCGTATCCGCCGAAGAACGACAACAAATATCCCGCAAAAGCCACGTCTTGACGAGGATTGTCAAGCACCTTCAAAAAGTTGACGAGTTCCCTCTCTGGCAAGGACACGGATTGACCGAACGCACCCTCGTTGACGGGAATGCCCTCTTTTTTGAGCGTTTCCACGATCTTCTTTGCGCCGTTGGAGCGAGAGCGAAACAGCACCGCGATATCCCCGTAGCCTATATATTTTCCGCTACCGTCGGGGTTTGTGCCTTTCATTCTTCCGACGAGCGTTTTTATCTCGTTTGCGATAAATTCACCTTCCCCGCACACGCCCTCGTCGTCCTCGTCCTCTGCGTTGACGATGTCGTAAAGTCCGCTCGCGACCGCGCTTTCCGCCTTGTTTTTGGCAAAAAGATGCACTTGCACGTACCCCTCGGGGGACACGTCTTCTATGCTTACGGGCGGAATGTCTTTAAGCTCGAACCTTGCATCTGCCTTGTAGTCGATATCCGCGTTTTCCTCCGTCATAACCGAATCGAATACGCCGTTGACGAAAGACAGTATGCCGTACGCACTGCGAAAATTGTGGTTGAAATAGATGTTTTGCCCGTCTTCTCCGCCAAACTCCGCATAACGTTTTTGTCTTGAAAGGAATATGGACGGATCGGCAAGACGGAAGCCGTATATGCTTTGTTTGACGTCTCCTACCATAAAGCACTCACCCTTTACGAGTTTTGAGATAATTGCCTCTTGCGTGGGGTTGACGTCTTGATACTCGTCCACGAACACGGCGTCGAAAGCGTCTTTGAGCGTGTCGTCCTCGTTTAGAAGTTGCATTGCCTTGTGTAGCAAATCCTCAAACGAAAGCACGTTGTCAAGCCATTTGAGGCGTGCAAGCTCGTCGGAAAATCTGAACACCGCTTCCACGAGTTTGTTTACGAATTCACCGTTTTGCGCGTGGTATTCTTTGAGCAAATCGTACCTCTCGTAAAGGGACGCAAGCTCGTCCATCGTGTCGTCGAATTGCTTGTAATATTCCTTGACGTAGCCTATAAGTTCCCTTTCCTCGTCGGAAGCTTTGGGATTGAGCTTGGCGCACGGTTTTTCGTACACGGAAGCGACGGCGCACATACCCTTTACGTCCTTTGCTTTGAGCATAGCGTCGCAAGTGTAAACAGCGTTGGTAACGCTGTCGATATACTTCACCGACGCGATATCCGTCGAAACGAGCCTTTGCCTTGCGCTGTCGAACGCGATTTTGGCTTTCGTGAAGAATTTGACGTAATAATCCTTCAAAATGCCGAAGAATTTGCTGTTTTCAAAGCTATCGTAGCACTCCGCAACGCACTTTTTGAAGTCTTCCGCGTCGGGTTGAATTTCCACGAGGTTGTATAGCCTTATAATATTGCTTTTGAGGTTATCCTCTTTTCTCGACTGCGAAAACACGTCCACGAGCTTGCAAAAAGTCTCGTCCCCGTCCGCGGTGTATTTTGCAATGACGTTGTCGAGTGCCTTGTTCATATAGACTGCGTGCGCGCTTTCGTCAAGCACCTCAAACGTCGGAGACAAGCCGAGTTTGTCAAAATTTTCTCTTATAAGCGATTGGCAAAACGCGTGTATGGTGCAAATATGGCAAAACGCCATATCGTCGATTTCGCGTCTGAAACGCTCTCGTTGTTCACCGCTCGAAGCGCACGCCACGCGGAAAAGTTCTTGGTGCAACTTTTCTTTGAGTTCGTCCGCGGCGGCGTTGTTGTACACCAAAATGAGCATATCTTTCAAGGACGCGCCCTCGGATATCATCAAAATGATACGCTTGACCATAGTCGAGGTCTTGCCCGAACCCGCCGAAGCGGACACGAGGATACGCCCTCTTTCGAGCACCGCTTTCTTTTGGTCGGCAGTGAGAAGAAGTTTTCCGCTCTCGTCGCGCAAAACGTCGAGACGCTTTTCGCTTGCTTGATTTACGCTGGTTACCACGACGTCACTCATTTTCTTCTCCCTCCTTTTCAAAACTTTCTATGCCTTTCACCTTGGGTGCTTTCCTCTCAAATCTTTCCTTGTAGGCACATATACTTGCAAAATCGCACCTCTTGCATTTTTCCTTGACTATCGGCGACGGTTTGATATATCCGTTTGCAATCTCGCTTGCGCCCTTGGTTGCGATATCCACTGCGTAGTCTCCGAGCAAATCGAATTGCGACGTGGACAAATGCACTCCGCCCGTTGCAAGCGCGCCTTTTTTGTCCTTTTTGCAAGGCACGATTGCCCTTTTTGCGTCGACGTCCACCATACTATCTATTTGCATCAACGTTTCCGTGCTGTCCGAGGCTTGACCTTTATACTTGTATCTCGTGCCTTCCTCGTCCGTGAAACTTGAAAAGATCGGGAAATAGAACACACCGCTCGGCTTTCCGCCAGTGCTCTTCTCCACCGCGCGCATATACACGTACAATTGTATCTTTTGCCCGCAATAAAGTTCTTTGAGGGACAAATCCGCACTCTTGTACGTCTTGTAGTCGATGATGATAAATTTATCTCCGAGCACGTCTACTCTGTCTATCGTGCCTTTTAGTCGAACTTTTTTGTCACCGAGGTCGAGCGACATAGGCTGTATCTCTCCCTCACCTATCTTTGCTTCGAGCAAGTACGGACGGAACACCGATCTCTTTTGCACTTGATAGAGGTCGGTTATGAGTTTTGCGCCCTCGTCGCGTACTCGAAGAAGCAATCTTCCCGTGTCCGCCTTTTCGAGTAGCACCTCGAAGCCGTTTTCCTTTATCGCGCCGTCAAAGTAGGAATATGCAAGCGCAGTCAAGTCCGTATTATCGTCGATTTTGCCGTCGCGCACGTCTTTGAAAAAGTGCTCCAAAACGTAGTGCAAAATCGTGCCGTTTTCCGTGCCCTCGAATTTGCCCTCCTTGCGACGTCTCAAAGACAATATATAGTTGAAATAATGCGCGTACGGGCAACCGTAAAAAGTTTCCAGCCTACTTACGCTCGTACTGCCCTCGAAATACGCACCGCCGTCAACGGATATGCGTTCGGGGACTGTCAACGCCTTTTTCATTCTTGCCTTGTCGGTATCGTCTACGAACTCGTTTGCCGAGGCAAAAACGCACCCGCCTACCGCGTCCGTTCTGCCCGCAAAAAGGTTGCGCATAACCTCGTCCGAGCAACCTTTCCTCGTTGCAAACACCGACGAGATTTTTTTGTCGTCAAAGCCGTCGAGCGTGCGGTAATGCTCGAAGTCCGCTCTCTCGATTTCAAGCGGTTTGCCGTTTTGACAAAGCATATTTTGAAGCTCGAAAACTATCGTCGATGGACGAAGCGCACCGCCGTCACCGCTTTCTGCGTAGCTTACGACCAACCTACCTTTGGGCTTTTTCATAAGGTCGCACACGGCGTACATCTCGGTGAGCACCTTTTGTCTTTCGCTCGGATAAATATCAGCGCCGAGCGCACAAAGAGTTTGCTCGTCTTTTGGCGTAATGACGACGCCGCCACCGCTCGTGCGAGGTAACTTTCCGTTGTTTGCGCCCAGCACGTAAATATTGCCGTTTCCGCCGAATCTACTGTCCGCGTCACCTACGAACACGCAATCGAGATAGGTGGGAACGAGTGCGATTTTGAGCGTTTTGAGCATAGACTTAAACACGCTCTCGAAGCCCGTGATATCCGTCTCGTAATCGAGCACGTTTTCTATCTCGTCAAGCACCGCGTTTATCTTGTCGTCCACTTGCTCTGCAACTTTCTTGAAATACTCACCGCACGAGGCAAGTTTGTCGACGTGCCTTTTATAGTAAACGTCCGCCTTTTGAGACAGTGCGCGCGTTGCGTTTACGAAAGCGCGGATATTTTTGTTTTTGCTCTTAAAGTCGTATTCCGCAAGACACTCGGCGAGTGCTTTGCGCACTCTCTCGGGTATGACGTTTTCAACGCTATTGTCCAAAATCACGGCTTTATCGTCGCAATTCGTATAGATTAAACCCGCATTTTGCTTGTTTTTTGCAAAATACTTGTTTGCGCTCGTACGCGCGAATTTATTCTCGACGCTCGTCGGCACGTATTCTATATTGAATTGCAAGCAGTAGTTTTCAAACACGAAAACCTCGTCCAGTCCGCCATCCAGCCTTGCGTAAAACAGCGGATTTTTTGCAAAATCCAACACTTCGCGACGACGGAAATTGCTCCTTACGCAAGCGATTGCGTCAAGGATATACCTCGTTTTCGTTTGCTCGGAAAGCAATTCCTTTTTGTCCAAAAAGTAAGGAATATCGTATCGCTCGAAAGCGGATTTGAGTTCCGCCTCGTAAGCGTCCATATCGCTTGCGTACACCTCGAAGTCTTTGTATCTTGCGCCCTCTCTCACCGCGTTTACCACGTCGCAAACGAGAGCGGTAACTTCGTCGCGTCTATCCTTTGCCGAGCGCAAAATCACTTTACCGTCGTCTTCGACTTTCTCTTCCGCACTCGTGGAAATATAGGCAAAAAGCTTCTTGGATATAGCGTCGATTTGAGGTGGCAAAACGACGTCGTGTCGCTCGATTTGCACTCGTCCGCTACAAAGGTTTTGAAGCTTTTTGCACACGTTGTCGGGATAAATGCGCTTGTTGGGATTGTCGTAGCCGGACGTTATTCCGATAGTGAGCGATAACGCACTCTCGGAAAGTCCCTTGATTATTTCAAGTTCGGGAGCGGAAAAATCGTATATATCCGTGCAATAAAAGTTGGTGGTTGCAACGCAATCGGGGTGATTCTTTATGTACTCGGCAAGGGCGTAAAGCCTCGTGGAAGAGTCGCTGTGCTTGCCCTCCAACGCTTTGAGATAACCCTCATATACGAGAGCGATATCTCTTGCCTTTGCTTTTAGCGAAGCATTCGATTTTTGCGAAGCTTTGAGCAAGTCCTCGGAAGATACTCCACTGTTGCGGATTGCGGTGAGTGCCGCGTAAAGTTCGCTTGCAAAACCTTCCGTCATCGCGACTTTTTTGTAATAGACGAGTTCGTCGCGAAGGTCGGATATAACCTTGCCGATAAGCATAACCGAGCCTTCGGGCGTAAGGCATTTTTTGATGTCGTTGCCTATAAGCTTGTTTGCAAGACGCGTGAAGGACATAACCTCTATGCCGAAAGTGCTTTCCACACCCAAAGAGGATATAAGCCCCCTCTCCACCGACGCGGTGAATCTATCGGGGGCGATGACGACGTTTTGGCTTTTGCCGTCGAGATTGGATTTGAGCTGATTGAGCACGCCGAGGTACGCGCCCTCGGACGTATTTGACGTGATTATTTTCATATTTTCAGTATATCACCCTTTATGTACCATTTCAATCCCATTGGTTAAACAAATAAAAATTAACAATTTTTATTTGTTTTTTGCAAAAAATCTTGCAAAATTCGCAAATTTGGCGCAATTTAGGTGCAGGAACAGTTGCGGGAATATATTTTTATGTTATAATAATTGCATTATGAAAAAAGTATTTCTCAGTTTAATCGTCATCGCAATCGTGGCAATAACGGCGGTATCGCTCGTCGCTTGCAACAGTGCCACTCCGCAAGGACAGTTGGAAAATCTCCTCAGCGACCACAATCACGAGGAGTTTAGCTACGTCGTCTATGCCAAGAATAAGGCAACGGGCGCACGCCTCGAAGGCTACGAAGGCACTTACGTCGTCAAGCTCGACGCATACGACGCTGGTAGCACCGTGCAAAACTTCGGAAACGGAGAACTCCAAAACGTCAGTCGCGGTGTGCTCGTAACGGGTCTTTTGACCGTGGGCGAAGGAGAAAACCAAACCGTTTACGAGACGGGTTGCTACTTCAACCTCATCAACGGTTCGAGCTATATGGTCCCCCACGCGTCTTACCGTGTGCAAAAGGTTGGCGGAGTTGAAAAATTCAGACTTCAAGCCGACTATTCGGACGGAAAGAATTTCAACTACGAGCGTTGGATCGACGGCGTGCAAAGCTCCGGCACGGTAGGTTTTAAGGCTACTTGCTACTTTGACAACAACGAGTTCCATCAATCTTTGCGCACTCTTTCGACGTTTAGCAGTTCGATGTCGTTCTCGTTTGCAATGCCTCTCGTGTCCGCAAACGAAGCAAGAAGCGTCAATCTCACCGCAAGCATTTCCGAGACCGTGAAAGTCAAAAACGACTTCACCGCCAACAACCCCACTTATGCGGAAAACGGCATCGAGTGCTACAAGACGATTATTTCAAGAGCGGGCGAAGAAGTTGCGGGTATGTCGCAAACTCTCTACTACGCAGTCAACGCAGTAGCATATCACGGTTGGAATCTCAAAAACGTCCTCGTCAAAATCGAAGAACCTTTCAAACTCGACGGAGAAGTGTACGAAATGACGTACGAACTCACCGCCGACGGTGCAAAACTTTCATAAAAATAACGATTAAACGATAAACGCAAAAAGCAAAAGCGCACTCAACCGAGTGCGCTTTTTTATTGTACTTTTTGATATTAAAAATCAAAACACCACGACTAGGAGCATTTTGAAACGCTCTTCACCGTACACCGCGTGCGGGTGTCCCGCGGGCATAACGATGCTTTCACCCTCGTGCAAAAAGTATTCTTTGCCGTCTATGGTGATTTTTCCCACGCCGTCAAGACAAGTCACGAACGCGTCTCCGCCCGACTTGTGCGCGCTTATTTCTTCACCTTTGTCAAAGGAAAACAATGTGATGCTGACTGCATTATTTTGCGCAAGCGTCTTGCTGACAACTTGCCCTTCTT
Source organism: Christensenella sp. UBA7571 (assembly GCA_002476605.1). GTDB lineage: Bacteria > Bacillota > Clostridia > Christensenellales > CAG-917 > CAG-475. The sequence continues at coordinate 9,552 of DLLD01000003.1, read as the reverse complement.
GATAAGATACTTGCTCTTTGAGAGTCAAGACTTCCGCTTTTGATATGTTTTTCATTCTCGTAATCATATATGCCTCTATAAATTTATTTTCGTTAAACACCACCCTTTCCGTCAAAACGGCGGTTTGGCTACCTTATTCTACGCGCAAATCGCTATTGCTACGATTGCACCGCGTTTATATTTTTGCCTTATCAAAGGCAATACATTCAGCAAAGATAGGTGTATTTTGCACGATAATGCTCGTACATCTTGTCTGTCATTTCGTCTTCGGTTTTGCCGATTGCAAGGATTTTGCCGAATTTGGTGAGAAAATGCATACCTTGCGGAACGTAAACGTAATCGTATTCACCGTCCGCTTGCGCCTCGGCGGGGGTTTTGTAACGCTTTTTGGTATTCTCGCGAGAGATATAACACTTGTCCCCTTCGTTTTGCGCCACGGCGTAATTGCGATAAATATATCCAATCTTCTCAATTGCGTCTTGCTCGGTGTCCACGACGTCGTAGGTAAGTCCGTTTTTTAGGATAATGGCAAACCCGTTGTCGGGAACTGCGTACTCAAAAATCTCGTCGTCTTCCCCGTCGAGATACGGAAGCAAGTCCGCCCTCTCGCCGTACGTCCATTGTTGATGCAATTTTGTCATATAAATGCGTACTTTCATAAAAGTATTGTAGCACAGACGAAAACTCATTTCAAGACGGAAAGGAATTTAGTTGAATTAATAATGAATAATTAATAATTGCGGAATATTCCGCTTTTAATTTTTTTATTACTTTCGAGCTCGAATAAGGCTCACAGCGGATAAAGAACAAGAAAGAGCCGTCCGAACGGCAACCCTAATTTACTAATCGTAAATGAGTTGACGGACGGACGGCTCTGACGCAGTTATTTGCCGTTGTGTGGCTTATTCGAGTTCGAAAGCACCGGTGTAGAGTTGATAATACTTACCGCGACGAGCAATTAATTGCTCGTGGTTGCCACGCTCGATGATTTCACCGTGTTCGAGGACGCAGATGACGTCTGCGTTGCGGACGGTTGATAATCTATGAGCGATGACGAAGACAGTGCGTCCTTGCATAAGCTTGTCCATACCTTGCTCGATAAGCTTCTCGGTGCGAGTGTCGATGGAACTGGTTGCTTCGTCCAAAATGAGCACGGGCGGATTGGCTATTGCGGCACGCGCGATTGCAAGGAGTTGGCGTTGACCTTGGGAAAGGTTTTCACCGTCCCCCGTAAGCATAGTGTTATATCCCTCGGGCAAGTGACGAATGAAGTAGTCCGCATTGGCAAGTTTTGCAGCATTTTCCACTTCTTCGTCGGTGGCGTCGAGCTTGCCGAAACGGATATTATCCGCAACCGTACCCGTGAAGAGGTGCGTATCTTGCAAGACCATTGCCATAGAACGACGCAAATCGTTCTTATTGATCTTGGTGATGTTGATATCGTCGTATCTTATCTTGCCGTCCTCCACGTCGTAGAAGCGGTTGATAAGGTTGGTTATCGTAGTTTTGCCCGCGCCCGTAGAGCCGACGAGTGCGACTTTTTGTCCCGGCAACGCGTACATAGTAACGTGTTTGAGCACGGTCTTTTCGGGAACGTAGCCGAACGTTACGTCGTCAAACTGCACTTTGCCTTGCCACTTGACGTAGGTAGTCGTTCCTTCCGCTTTGTGGAAGTGCTTCCAAGCCCACATACCCGTGTATTCGGGAGTTTCGACGATATTGCCGTTCTCGTCCTCTTTGGCGTTGACCAAAGTGACGTATCCTTCGTCTTTTTCGGGTTCTTGGTCGATAAGCTCGAATATACGCTCCGCACCCGCAAGAGCCATAAGCACGCCGTTCATTTGTTGAGCGATTTGCGCAAGCGGGTTGCTGAACTGACGAGAGTATTGCATAAATGACACGAGTCCGCCCCAAGACAACGCCACCGCGCCCGTACCGCTTATTGCCAAAATCGTGCCGACGATTGCGGTGATTGCGTAGGAGACGTAGGACAAGTTGCCCATAATCGGGAACAAGATATTGGCGTATTTATGCGCCTTGTCGGAGTCGTGGAAGAGGCGTTCGTTGAAGCCGTCGAAGTCCACTTTTTCCGCGTCTTCGTGGCAGAACACTTTGACGACTTTCATACCGTCGATATGCTCTTCGATAAAGCCGTTGATAGCACCCGTTTGGCGTTGTTGTCCAACGAAGTACTTTCCGCTCTTCCCGCCGATATACTTCATTATGAACAACATAACGACTATCATTGCGACCGAGCAAAGTGCAAGCACCCACGACGTCACCATCATTGCGATAAACATACCGACTATCGTCATAAGGTTGGATATGAGGTTGGGAATACCGTTTGAGAGCAACTCTCTGAGCGTATCGGTATCGTTGGTATAAAGACTCATTATGTCGCCGTGCGTGTGAGTGTCGAAGTAGCGAATGGGCAATTTTTCCATCTTTTCGAACATCTCGTCACGGACGTTTTGAAGCACTTGGGTGGTAACCTTTACGATGATATAGTTGTACACGTAGTGCAAACCCGCGCCGACGACGTACATTGCCGCCATAACGCCGACGATACCGCCAAAGTTTTGAATGGTGATTTCCGACGCTCTTGCGATAATCTCGCTCGACGCCGAGGCGTAATGCCCCGCTTGGTAAGCAAGCGGAAGAATGTAGTTGTTGACTATAATCGAGCCGAGCATAAACGTGCCCGCGATGTTGCAAACGACGTTTGCAATCATACAAAGCAATGCGCCTATGAGGTGCGGTGTGTACGGTTTGAGATACGTGAGTATACGCTTGAAAGTCTTGGACGGGCTTTGAGCGCGGAAATTTTTGCCGTGCATTGCGGTATTTGCCGTGTTTTTCTTCATTTTAGGCATTCTCGCTCACCTCCTCGTCAGATCCTTTCTTTTGAGAGTTGTATACGTCTTGATAGATTTCGTTGGTTGCAATAAGCTCTTCGTGAGTGCCGATTGCGTCTATCTTGCCGTCGTTCATAACGATAATTCTGTCTGCGTCTTCAACGGACGATATACGTTGCGCAATGATGACAACCGTCGTATCGCCGAACTCGCTTTTGAGTCCGCTTCTTATCTTTGCGTCGGTAGCCGTATCGACTGCGGACGTCGAATCGTCCAAAATCATAATTTTGGGATGCTTCAACAGCGCGCGAGCAATGCAAAGACGTTGCTTTTGACCGCCCGATACGTTGACACCGCCTTGTCCGAGTTCCGTCTCGTAACCGTCGGGGAAAGACATAATAAAGTCGTGCGCTTGCGCCGCTTTTGCCGCGTGCTCGACCTCTTCGTCGGTGGCTTTGGGATTGCCCCAAAGCAAGTTTTGCTTGATCGTTCCGCTGAAAAGCACGTTCTTTTGCAAAACCATACCCACAGCCGAACGCAAATTGTCAAGCTTGTAATCTTTGACGTTGACACCGCCCACCTTCACTTCACCGTCGAGGACGTCGTAAAGACGAGGTATGAGTTGCACGAGCGTGGTCTTTGCCGAGCCCGTACCTCCGATAACGCCTATCGTCTCACCGCTCTTGATGTGAAGGTCGATGTTTTCGAGATTGAGAACGTCGTGCGACTTGGAATAGGAAAAGTCCACGTTGTCAAAGTCGATACTGCCGTCTGCGACCTCGATATCTTGTGCGTTTTCACCGTCTTCGATATCGATTTTTTCGTCGAGAACTTCGACGATACGATCGAGAGAGGCGCGCGACATAACTATGGTCATAAAGCCCATAGCAACCATCATAAGCGACATCAAAATCTGCATTATGTAGCTCAAAAACGCCGTGAAATCGCCAAGTTGCATATTGCCTACGATGATATCGTTTCCGCCGAACCACGCAACGCAAATCAAGCATCCGTAAACGAGGATTTGCATAAACGGGAACATAATGACGATAATTCGCTCTGCCGAAAGTTGCAATTTTTGGACGGTGGAACTGACCTTCTTGAACTTGGCAATCTCGTTGTCTTCTCTTACGAACGCCTTGACCGCACGGATACCGATTAGGTTTTCTTGCGTGGACTCGTTCATATCGTCGTACTTGTGGAGCATTTTCTCAAATCTAGGGAAAACGATCTTTACGCCGACGATAATACCGATAAGAAGTATCGGCAACGCAACCGCAAATATTACGGACAAATCCGGACTTATGGAAATTGCCATACAAATTGCGAGTATGAGCATAACCGGTGAGCGAACGAGCATACGGAATATCACCTGATAGGACATTTGAATATTGGTTACGTCCGTTGTAAGTCTCGTAACGAGGCTTGCGGTGTTGAAACGGTCGAGGTTTGCAAAGGAGAAATTCTCTATCTTATAGAAGAGTTTTTTACGCAAATTCTTTGCAAAACCCGTGGACGCTTTTGCGGCAAGTCTTCCCGACGTAACGCCGAAGAAGAGAGACACGAGTGCCATTGCCACCATAAGTCCGCCACACGCCAAAATGAACATTTTTCTGTCCGTGAGCGTAAACCAAACCCAGTTTAGTTTACCGAGTTCTACCGTGAAGGTGAACGAGCTTAAAGTCGCGTCCATACCGACGTTGACGATTTGCGCCATAATGAGTGGTATGAAAACCTCGAACAAGACCTCGCACGCCACCAAAACGGACGTGAATATAGTGGGCACTTTGTATTCGCCGATACAACCCGCCATCTTCTTCCATCCGCCTTTGGATTTTGGAGTTTTAATTCTTTCTTGTGCCATAATCACCTAAAAATCGCGAAAATGCGATACTTGTCTATATTTCAATTCTCACTATTCTATTTACAATTATTAAAAAAAATTGTCAACCAATTATAAAAAATTTATCTATATATTAAATATATTTTAATATTCCATATTATCATCTTCGATAATTCCATATCGTCTTTCTTATTCATACTCCGTAAAAACTACAGCCGTATTTTGCAAATCTTCGAGGCAAATCTACCGATTTTTCCTAAACGGGCGCGCCCCAAAACGTTCTCAAAATAGTCAAATAGAGTGTCTCGTAACGGCACAAGTGTGAGATATCTTGACAAAAATCGATTTTTGTGTAATAATACGTACGACAATATCTTTAAGGGGACACAAAAATGACGACAAAGGAAGATTTGAGGATTATCCGCACGAGAAAACTTCTTTCCAACACGCTTCTCGATATGATGGAAGAAGAATCGATTGAAAAAATCAGCGTCATAGACCTTTGCAACAAGGCGATGGTCAACCGCGCCACGTTCTACGCGCACTTCGAGGACAAGTATCACCTTCTCTCGTTTGCGCTTGAAGAGCTCAAAGACGACCTTTACGCCAAGTTCACCAAAGATACCAAGCTCACCACCCCGTACGAGACGATAAACTCATTGATGATTATGGCGGTTGACTTCTTCTTTGACCAACACAACCACATTGCCAACATCATAAAGAACAACCGCGGAGGAAAAGTGGTGAGCACCATTCAAGACTCCATCGCGCACTCAATCAAATATCAGTTGTCCAAATACAAGGACACGTACGAGATAAAAGTCCCGCTCCAACTCATCGCAAGCTTTATTGCGGGCGGTATGCTCAACACCGCGCTTTGGTGCATCGACAATCCCGAAAAATACTCCAAGGAAGAGTTTATATCCTACGCTTCCTGCCCTATCGCCGCTCACTACTTCGTGAAAAAGTAACAAACGGCGTTTATCTTGAAACATTCCGTCAAAAAAATAACACGCGAGGTGCAAAAAAATGAAGAATCAACACGTCGAACAAAACGATACGAGTATTGACGAATCGTCAAAAGAAAAACGAATAAGCAATCAAAAAATCGTGCGTGAATTGTTGCATCAATCCGATAAAGAACTCTCCGATGAAGAACTCATACAAGAGGTACTAAACACCAATGTTACGGAAAACTCCGACAAACACGAAAAAGTATCGTTTGGACAAAAAGCAGCAGACGCCGTTGCGAAATTTGCAGGCAGTTGGGCATTTATTTTCAGCTTTGTCGCCGTTATGGTAATATGGATGGTGATAAATATCATTCTCGGCACAAAGGCATTCGACGCATATCCTTTTATTCTGCTAAATTTGGTATTGTCGTGCATTGCGGCGGTTCAAGCGCCTCTCATTATGATGAGCCAAAACAGACAAGAGGCAAAAGACAGAAAACGCGCCGAAAACGATTACCGAGTCAATCTCAAAAGCGAATTCCTTATTGACGAACTTTACAAAAAACTTCAACAGGTTTCAGAGGTACAAAAGAAACTTATGAAACTGATTGAAGAAATGCAACAAACAAAAGCTCAAAACGTCATAAATCAAAACGTCGCCGACAATAGCGACAAAAACGCATAACTCATTTCAGGCTTCCGCACGGAAGTCTTTTTTGAAGAATATTAATACAAAAAAGGAGAAACGAATATGAAAAAGAATTGTGAAAATCGCTTTGAAAAAATCTATGAAAAATCATTATCCTTTATTGACAATACGTGCAGTATAATCGTAGACACCAAAACGGGAGTCAACTACCTCGTGGTGTACAGCAGTTACGGACTGGGTGTCACCGCTCTTCTAGATGCTGACGGAAAACCCATCGTAACGAAAGCGGAAGAATGACTTTTGCAATTTTAGTACTCACTGCGCATTTCCGTATCGGAAGTGCGCGTTTTTTATTATCTTAAAAACCGTAAAAATTAATTTGAAAAAAATTTGCGAATTTTTGTGCAAAATATATTGACAAATGCAAATTGCGTGCTATAATTAGCAATCGAAGATAAAGAGTGCTAACAGTCAAGGAAAAAGATTGCCAAGTACCCGATATCCAACATAACATATTGAAAAGGAGGTTTTTGATATGGACACCAACAAATTTACGAAGAAAGCGCTCGACGCAATCAACAGAGCGCAAAATATAGCCCTCGAAAGGCACAATCAACAACTGACCAAGGAACACATTGCGTACGCACTTTTGGACGACGACGAAGGACTTATCCCCAAACTCGTGACCAAATGCGGTGGCGATGCACCCGCACTTTTGCGTGAGATAGACAAGATTATATCTTCCTTCTCGTCCGTTACGGGTGACGGTGCGGGTGAAGTGTATTTGAGCCAAGACGCTTCCCTTATGCTTTCGCAAGCGGAAAAAATCGCAAGCAAAAACGGGGACGATTACGTGAGCGTTGAGCATATATTCGAGGCAATTCTCGACAACCCCACTACCGCGCTTAAAAATGCGTTTGCAAAGTGCAAAGTTACGAAAAAAGACTTTATGAGTGCACTTTCGCAAGTTAAAACCTCGAAAGTGACCAACGACAGCCCCGAAGACACCTACGACGTACTCAACAAATACGGTCACGATATGGTGGAAAGAGCGGCACGCGGAAAACTCGATCCCGTCATCGGTCGTGACGACGAGATAAGAAACGTCATTCGTATTCTTTCAAGAAAGACCAAGAACAACCCCGTACTTATAGGTGAAGCGGGCGTCGGTAAAACCGCTATTGCGGAAGGACTTGCGCAACGTATCGTCAGAGGCGACGTTCCCGAAGGTCTTAAAGACAAACACATCTTTGCTCTCGATATGGGCGCGCTTATTGCGGGTGCGAAATACAGAGGTGAATTTGAAGAAAGACTCAAAGCCGTTCTTACCGAAATCAAGAAGCAAAACGGCAGAATGCTCCTCTTCATCGACGAGCTTCACACCATCGTGGGCGCGGGCAAGACGGAAGGCAGTATGGACGCCGGCAACCTCTTGAAGCCTATGCTTGCAAGGGGTGAACTGCACTGCATCGGCGCAACCACGCTTGACGAATACCGCAAATATATCGAAAAAGACCCCGCGCTCGAAAGACGTTTCCAACCCGTTATGGTCAACGAACCGACGGTTGAAGACACTATCGCAATACTGCGTGGCTTGAAAGAGAGATACGAAATCTTCCACGGCGTGCGTATTCACGACCAAGCACTCGTTGCAGCAGCTACGCTTTCGGACAGATACATCACCGATAGATTTTTGCCGGATAAGGCAATCGACCTCGTGGACGAGGCGTGCGCTATGATTCGTACCGAAATCGACAGTATGCCTACCGAAATGGACGTCATCAGCCGTAAGATTATGCAACTCGAAATCGAGGAAATGGCTCTTGAAAAAGAAACGGATAAATTGTCCGTCGACCGCAGAGAGAGCATAAAGAAAGAACTTTCCGAACTGCACGACAAATTCAACGAGATGAAAGCGCAGTGGGAAAACGAAAAGAAAGAAATCAACAGCGTGCAAGACACCAAAGCCGAAATCGACCGTGTAAATCTTCAAATCGAAGAAGCGAAACGTCGCAGCGACTACGGCAAAGCGGCGCAATTGCAATACGGTGAACTGCCAGCCCTCACCAAGAAATTGGAAGAGGCGGAAAAGAAATCCGCAAACGGCACTGCCCTTCTCCGTGACGAGGTTACCGCAGACGAAATCGCAAAGATCGTGGCAAAGTGGACGGGTATCCCCGTAACCAAACTTATGGAAAGCGAAAAAGAGAAACTGCTCCACCTCTCCGATGAACTGCATAAGAGAGTTATCGGTCAAGACGAAGCGGTCAAGGCGGTAAGCGAAGCGGTTATCCGTTCGCGTGCGGGCATATCGGACGAAAATCGTCCTATCGGCTCGTTCCTCTTCCTCGGTCCTACGGGCGTCGGCAAGACGGAACTTGCAAAAACGCTTGCTTCCTACCTCTTTGACGACGAGCGCAACATCGTGCGTATCGATATGACGGAGTATATGGAAAAGTTCAGCGTATCTCGTCTTATAGGTGCGCCTCCGGGATACGTGGGATACGACGAGGGCGGTCAACTCACAGAAGCCGTGAGAAGAAAACCCTACTCCGTGGTGCTCTTCGACGAAATCGAAAAGGCACACCCCGACGTGTTCAATATCTTGCTCCAAGTGCTTGACGACGGCAGAATCACCGACAGCCAAGGCAGAACGGTCAACTTCAAGAATACTATCATCATCTTGACGTCCAACCTCGGCAGCAACGTGATTTTGGACAACATCGACAAGGACGGCAACATCAAAGAAGAGGCAAAAGAGCAAATCGACAAACTGCTCAAACAAACCTTCCGCCCCGAGTTCCTCAACAGACTTGACGACACGGTGCTCTTCACTCCGCTCACGAGAGAAAACGTGTACAAGATCATCGATATCTTGCTCAAAAAACTCTCAGACCGTCTTGAAAAGCAAAATCTCAAACTTGAAGTCACGCAATCCGCAAAAGACCTCATCGTTGACGGCGGATACGACGTAACCTTCGGCGCAAGACCTTTGAAGCGTTATATCGAAAGCAACGTCGAGACCAAAGTGGCAAGGGCAATCTTGCAAGGCAATATGGACGAGGGCGACACAATCGTTGTCGACGCCGTAAACGGCGAAATCGTAGTCTCGTCCAAACACTGAAAAGACAACCAATTCTCCCCCTTTTCTATAAAAAAGAAGCGACGGATTTTATCCGCCGTTTCTTTTTACATTGCGCCGAATGCTAAACACGTGTCACTTATCTCTACGAGATAACTTGACACATATTT
>DLLD01000018.1 GCA_002476605.1 Christensenella sp. UBA7571 | reverse complement strand
AACAATTGCTCAAAAGGTCAATTTGTCGAAAAAATTAATAATTATGAATTAATAATTAATAATTTTGGAAGGCGAAGCCTTATCCGATATCTATTCGTCTATGTCGTTGCGAAATTATAGAAATTGAGAAAAGTGTATTGCAATGGCGCAAATATTTGATTAAATCAACATTTTGTAAAGATTTGGGTAGAGGATTGTGTAAATTGCTATTGACATAGGGTGCGATATAAGTTAAAATCAATATGTATAGTTATAACTATACACAACAGCAAAATCATTCGAGCAAAGCGGAGCGGAAAGCTCTGTTGAAGGACAATAAGTATGGCTCGGTGACGTCAATAGCATTTGTTCTCTTCACGGCCTCGCCTTTGGCGTGGCATACGGCAATAAGTCTTGGGTTGAGGGCAGAGGAGCATCAAAGGAAGGTTATTATGAACATCAAGGAAAAACTTGCTTCTGCCAAGAACGGCAAGAAGGAACTTACCCCCAAGCAACAGAAAGTGCGCACCATACTCAATTGGGTTGCCACTGCCGTTTGCGTGGTTGTCATCATTTTTGCACTCGTTGTGGCAATATTTACGATTGCCGGTGCAAACGACGATCATCTCACTCGTTTCGGTGACAAAATTTATATGAACGTCGCATCGGACTCAATGTCTCCGACGTTTACCCCCAACGACGTACTTATTGCGGACACTTTTGACAAAGCCACGAACATTGACAAGATCAAAGTCGGTCAAGTTGTGACTTTCTCAACGACAGGTGTGTACGAAAACGCAAGATACGCCATTTACAACACCCACAGAATTGTAAAACTCAATTATGACAAAGACGGAAACCTTACCTCGGTCATAACTCGCGGTGACCATCAAGACGCAAGTTGGAAAGACGCCGCTGCGGAATACGAAAAAGACCAAGACGATAGAGATAAGGCAATTATCGGCAAAACCGAAACCGTGGCAATCGACGCAATCGTTGCAACGTGGGGCGACGGTGAGACGAGCGGAAAGATGCTCAAAGGTTGCGGTGCTTTCTCCAACTGGATTCAAGACACCGAGCACTTTGGCGCAAGCAAAGACGTGCGTTTCTTCTGCATCGTAGTGTTGCCGTTGATTTTGTTGTTCGTCATTTACGCATTCGTGCTTATCCGCACTCTCGTCATTGCAAAACTTGAAAATCAACGCAAAGTTCAAGCGGAGCAAGTCGTCACGGTTGACAGCCTTTCGGACGAAGAAAAACGTCGTCTTGCACAAGAGTATCTTGCGTCTTTGGCAAAAGAGCAAGAGACGAGCGCAAGTGAAGACGTTACCGTCACCGAGACCAAAGAGGAGTCGGAAAAGGACGTTGAAATCTGCGATACGCAAGAAGCATCGGAAGATAAGGAATAATGCAATTTTCTCGCACGCGTGTGCTTTTCACGCGTGCGACTCGATATACTTTTTTGCCGATTTTATATCTACGATATAAAGTGGCGATAATAGGGGAGTTATTCCGATCTGACGAGTGCAAATCGAATACCCCCGCGCCCCCAAATTTCTTCGTTGTTATTGCTTGCGACAGGGCGCAATCGCTATCGTGCAAAATCTCTCGCTCGGCGGGAGTCGGTTGCCCGAAGGGAGTCGGGCCTACCGAACCTTATATAAGCAAATAGTATGAATATAAATCTTGTATTTGAATTTCTCAAAGCGTTTTTGGGTGCTTTCTACGATAAGGGCATCGGAAGTATTTTTTGGGGTATAATTCACATCTTTTACAACGACGGCTACGCCGACGCTTTCAAGAACTACACCGAGTATTTCGGCGCGGGTGAGTGGGCGGTTGCCATCATATTTATCATTCTCATAGTGGCGGCAATCGTGGCGGTCATCGTTTTGCTTGCGCTCGGTATTCGCAAACTCGTGCGTATAAGCAAGGCAAAAGTGCTTCCGCAAGACCTCGTCGAAGAGTGCGCCAATCTCAAAAAGCAAATCATCAAAATGTCCGCCGAAAAGGATAGAATCCTCGGTATGCGCGTCAGCGATATCGGCAATTACGAGGGCGAAGAAGAGGGCGAAGGAGAGAAGAAAGAGGATCAATCTCAAACGGGAGAATCGCGCTTTTACAAACTCACCGAAATCGACAAAATCTACGAGAACTACGTTCCGCCCGTTTACGACGACGAGATCACGTTGCCCGAGCTTTGCGACCGTTTCCGCAACTTTGCTTGCTCGCGTATGAGATTGTATTACAATCCGCGTATCATAAGGCTGTTTATCGCGGGTATGTCCACCTCTCGTCTTATGATTTTGCAAGGTATTTCAGGTACCGGTAAAACTTCGCTTCCGCACGCTATGGGTATATTCCTCAACAACCCCGCGACGATCGCGTCCGTGCAACCGTCTTGGCGTGATCGTACCGAGCTTTTCGGATACTTCAACGAATTCACCAAGCGTTTCAACGAGACCGAGGTTTTGAAAAAGATGTACGAGGCTACGTGGAACGATCAGATTTACCTCACCGTCCTCGACGAAATGAACATCGCGCGTGTCGAGTACTATTTCGCGGAAATGTTGTCAATTCTCGAAATGCCGTCCCGTGACGAGTGGATAGTCGACCTCGTTCCGTCGGGCTGGGCAAACGACCCCAAACATATCGACAAAGGTCGTTTCAGACTTCCGCAAAATATGTGGTTCATCGGCACGGCAAACAACGACGACTCGACCTTCGCTATATCGGATAAGGTTTACGACCGTGCTATGCCTATCAACATCAACAGCAAGGGCGTGCCTTTCGACGCTCCGTGGGCGGATAATATCTTCATCAGCTACAAGCACCTCGAAGCTATGTTCAAAGAGTCGCAAGAGGTCTACAAGGTCTCGCAAGATATCCTTGACAAGGTCAACAAACTTGACGACTACGTCATCGAACACTTCCGCCTCGCGTTTGGTAACCGTATCGTGAAACAGCTCAAAGAGTTCGTTCCGTCCTACGTCGGCTGTGGCGGTACTGAAATCGACGGTCTCGACTACGTTCTCTGCAACAAGATATTCCGTAAGTTCGAGTCACTCAACCTCTCCTACATCCGTGACGAAATCGACGGACTTATCCTCTACCTCAGCGAGTTGTTCGGGGAGGAGAATATGCAAGAGAGTAAAGAGTATATCAACCGCCTCAAAAAACTCTTCTAAAATACATTATCGAGCGAATAGCTGTGTCAGCGCGCCTCCGCTACAAAATCACGTACGCATAGTACGTTGGGTTTTGTATCGGACGCACGCTTCCTTGCTCTTCATCTCGATACTGCATTTTAGCGTTTCTAAATATGTTGTGTGGAGAATAAATATTCCACAACTTGCGCCGTAGGCGCAAATATCACTCTCGCTTTGCGAGAATATCACTGCGACATCGTCGCAATATCACTGTGCGTAGCACAATATCACTTGCGCCAAAGGCGCAACGAATAGTATATGGAAGACAACAAAATCACAAGAGAAGTGTACAAAGCGTACGCAGATAAGATTGTTTCCGTTCTCGACAAGGAGGGCTTTTATGAGCAATTCCAAAATCGTGTCGAGAAGGGGTCTTCCGTGTTCAAATTGGCAAAAAAACGCCTCATTCAAGACATATCCATTGACTGGATCGACACCATAGAGAGCATTTTGCCAAACCTCGATACCATCGTCCGTAATCCTCGTAAATTCATCGTGCAAGAAGAGGATATCGTGGACGTTTCGCTTGCAAGAAGTATCTCGACGGAGTCCGTCAAGTACCTTGCACAGCACACCAATATGATCTCCAAGGTGGACGAAAAGACGGGTGACGTCACGCCGTCCAAAATCCTCAATATCACCAAAGAAGAGTCCTTCGAGATCTACGAAAACCGCTTTATTTACACGCTTTTGTTGAAGCTTAAAGACTTCGTCACGATGCGTTACGACAAGATCAAAAAGGCGTCTGCAACGCAAGACGTTTTGGAGCTCGACATAGAGTCTCGTTTCAATTTGCCCAGCAAAAAGATTACTTATCGTACGGAATATTTTGCACAGTTGAGCTTTGACGAGGTTATGCGCCTTGATCCCGATACGCTCACCAAAATTGAGCGCGTTGCAAAGATTGACCGCATTATCACGGACTTTTTGTCCTCGTCTTTTGCAAAATCGATGCGCAATTCCGCGCCCGTCAGACCGCCGATTATGCGTACCAACGTCATTTTGAAAGAACCCAACTTCAAAAAAGCGTTGACTCTTTGGCAATTCGTCGAGACGTACCAAGCAACGGCGGGTTTCTCGACGTCCGACGAGGTGGAAGAATACGATATCGAGGACGACAGCGCAAAACGCCTTCGCAGTATGATTACGCTCAACACGATGGTGTTTGAGAGCTTGTACGACCAATGCGAGACGGATTTCGATATGGAAGACAAGGAATTTGCCGACTTTATGCGCGTCGGTCAAATGGACTTCCAAAAAGACGAAATCGACCGCGACGAATACGCTCAAAAGCTCGACAATAAGGAAGAAAACGAGGACGAGCAAGAGAACATCGAAGAGGTGAAACCCCAAGAAGAAGAGGACGCCGACAAGGAAATTCCGCCCGAACCCGAAGAAAAAGAACCCGAAATTCAGCAAGAAGAGATAGAAAAAGAGGTTGAAAAACCGCAAGAAATAGAAAAAGAAGTGGTCGTTGAACGTCCCGTCGAAGTGGAGCGTTTCAAGGAAATGCCACCGAAAGCCGACCAAGAAGAGGTCGACCTCGAACCCGATGCGGAAAAATTCGATCAACATCTCTTTGAAGTGCGCAAGATTTTCAAGCGTCCGGACGACGACAAAATCAAGCAAGAAGAGATCATCAAAGTCAAAGACGCAATCGACCGTTGCCTTACGTCTTATCGTCGTATCAAGCAAGAAGAGCTTGAAGAGAGAGACAGACAAGAGCGCATACGCCGTCGCAGAGAGGATATCGAAAAGCGCGCCGCTGCGTTCAAAAAGCAACGTGAAGAGCTTGAAAAGAACGGTGCGAATATCGACGATTCCGCACTCGGAATGGACCCGTTCAGCTATCAAAAAGCCAAAATCGCAAGAGAGAAGAGCGAAGAAGAGGCAAGAAAGCGCAAAGAAGCTATCAAAGTCGATAAAAAGGAAAATCTCGAACTCGAAGACAAGAATACCGAGCCTATCAACAAGGCAATCGACGAGATGGAGCAAGCGCGCGCCAAGAAAGCTGAAAGAGACGCCAAAATCGACGAGCATCTTGACAATATCGACGCGATTATGCCACTCGAAAACGACGTTCCAATCGTGTCGAGAGTGCGCAAAAAGAGAGATTATTCCATCGCGAAACAATCCGCTCAAATCGCCCAGGTTTCCGCGCAAAACGAGGCTGAAAACGCTGACATTCAAGACGGCAATACGAGCGCGCAAAACGCGGATAGAAAGCCCAAAATTCGTCTTGCGAAAGACACAAAAATCAACCCGTGGGGTGACGACGGAATTAAAAAACGTCGCATAAATCTTACACCCGTGGACGAAAGCAAAGTCGCTGTTGGAGAGGTGCACGTCAAGGACGACGACAAACCCGTTTTGTGGGGCGGAAACGCCGAACTCGGCAACCTCGAAGCCGTACAAACCGAACAAAAGCCCAAGAGAAAATATACTCGTAAGGCAAAGGCGCAAGAGGTTGAATCAAGCGACGAAAAAACGGCTGAAAACACAGCAAACAGTTGGGAAATCTTCACAGTCGATACCGCAAATATCGATGAAAATTCGCTTGAAAACGAGCAAGAAATCGAGCAAGAAGAGACGGTGAAACCCGTGTCCGAAATGCGTATAAATATCGGCGGTAGAATTGAAAACACCGACGGTATGGGAATAAGCTTCAAGGGCGAAAGCAAGCCCGTTTTGTGGGGCGGAAACGCCAATCTCGGCAAGCTCGACGGTGAGAAAAACGAGCAAAAACCGAAGAGAAAATACACTCGAAAACCCAAGACGGAAGATGTGAAAGTCGAAGCCGTGGAAGAGACAAAAAACACCGACGTAGAAGAGCCGATAACGACTGACGCAAGCGAGGTGAAAGCCACCGCGGAAAACGAGGTGAGACCGAGCGTCGAAGCAGAGCAAAAAGCGGTTGAAACCGAGCAAAAACCAAAAACTTCGAGAAAGAAAAAAGAGAAGAAAGATCCGTGGGAATTGAGTGCTACGACTCTCAACCAAAAGTACACTTTGCCGAGCGGAAAAGAGCGTCGTTTTGACGCTATTGACGAAGATAAAGTTTCCGTCGGCGGAATCAAATTTAAGTCGGGAAGCGGAATTATAGACCCGTTCGGTAACACTTTCGATATAAGCGCAAAGCCCGAAAATCACGACGACGAAGAGTAAGAAAGCGTGCGCACCGTCGGTGCGCACGAACGCTATAAAAATGAAAAATAACGCCTAAATTTGTACAAAAATGAGTGCATAAATTTTTACGATGAAAACGAGCAAAAACGAGACTAAAAAGAATTTAAGCAAGGCAAAGAAGATATACAACGTCGTATCAACGGTCGTCGTTGCTTTGATATTCGTCTTTTTGGTGGTTACGGTTGCAGTTATGCTCGTGCAACAAAAGAGTGGCGGAGAGAGCAAAATCTTCGGATACTATATGTACGACGTGTTGTCGGACAGTATGAGCGGAACGATTGAAAAGGGTGAAGTTATCCTATGCAAAGAGGTGGACGACGTAAACGCTTTGCAAGTGGGAGATATAATCACTTTTACCGCTCCGAGCGGACCTCTCACAGGATATAACGAGACGCATAGGATAGTCGAAATCGTCCGCAACGAGGACGGCACGATAGACTATATCAAAACCGCGGGTGACAAACTCTACGACGGAAAAACCAAAACGGACGACTGGCAATTGAAGCCCGAAAACGTCAAGGCAAAATACGTCAAAAAGAGCGTTTTCGTGGGCGGATTGAGGCAGTTTTTGTCCCATTGGTACGGATACGTGGTGCTCGTTGTTATACCGCTTTGCGTAGTGTTCGGACTTATCGTAGCGGGATTCGTTAGAGACAAAGTTGCGCTTGAAACCGAGAAGAACAAGAAAAGCGTTTCACTCGACGATTTGACGGAAGAAGAGAAGAAGAAGCTGTTAAGCAATGAAGACGAAGATAAAAAATAAGGCACGGTGAGTGCCTTATTTTTTATCTTCATCTAGTGATATTGCAACTTTGTTGCAGTGATATTCTCGCGCAGCGAGAGTGATATTTTTTGCTTGTGCAAAAAGTGATATTCGCACTTCGTGCGAGTTGTGGAATATCCCATATTCGCTACGCTTGATTCCCACGGCGCAACATTCGTTGCTTCTCGGAATGACATAAGGAGAAATGTAAATCGGGTGTGGGTGTCCCACCATATCGTCATTGCGCCAATGTCGAGTGAGGAAACTTGCTTGCAAGGGTTTCCGAACGATGCTATTTTTGGAGTGATTGTATTTGCATTTATACAAATATAAGCCGTAGGCTTGCGCTATCAGCGCACAATCACCGTGGAGCGGTATGCTGGCAATCTAGCCGAAGGCGCAAGTTGTGAAATATTCCGTATTGAAAATTTAATCGTAGTTTAACGTTTTTGAGTTAAGGTTTGAGTGAAGGGAAAGCGGTGAAGATTGCAAAAATATTTTTTTGCGGTATCTAATGCCGTGGATAGATATTACATACCCGTTTTGCAAAAATGCGAGAGATAAATACTATTGCGTTTTTTGCACGCTTATGCTAATATAAATAGACTTATAATATATATATGGGGAATTGCGTATGTTGGCAAAACTTACAAGTTACGCTCTCGACGGATTGACGGGCTACGCCGTCGATGTCGAAATCGACATAAACAGCGGGCTTCCCGGTTACGATATGGTGGGACTTGCGTCCACCGCAACCAAGGAAAGCAAAGAACGCGTGCGCTCGGCAATCAAGAACAGTGGATTTCAATATCCCGCAAAGCGCATAATCGTCAATCTTGCACCCGCGGACACCAAGAAGGAAGGACCTACTTTCGACTTGCCTGTGGCTCTCGGTATAATGGCAGCGACGGGACAAATCGAAAACAAATCTTACAAAAACTACGTGATTATCGGAGAGCTTTCGCTTGACGGACAACTACGCCACGTCAACGGAATTATGCCTCTTCTTATCTCGGCAATGCAAGAGGGGCACAAGAAATTTATTATCCCCGAAGAGAACGCAAGAGAGGCAAGTTTCATCGAGGGCATAGAAGTGTACGCGTTGCCAACGCTCCGCGACGTCGTGGAGATGTTGAGCGGTGTCGTGTACGAAAAAGTGCCGACTTCCACTTACGAGTCCGCTTGCGTATGCCACGGCTACGGCGTTGACTTTGCCGACGTAAAGGGGCAAACGGTTGCAAAACGCGCAATGGAAATTGCGGTTGCGGGCGGACACAACGTGCTTATGATAGGACCTCCCGGTGCGGGCAAAACGATGCTTGCAAAGTGCGTGCCCACGATTATGCCCGAGATGACCTTTGAAGAGGCAATCGAAGTAACCAAAATCCACAGCGTTGCGGGCATACTGGACAGCAATATCGGCATAGTTACGACGCGCCCGTTCAGAACTCCGCACCATACGACCACCGTTCCCGCGCTCGTGGGCGGAGGCGCAAAGGCAAAACCGGGTGAGGTGAGCCTTGCCAACCACGGCGTGCTCTTCCTTGACGAAATGCCCGAGTATTCGCGCCACGCGCTTGAAACGTTGCGCCAACCGCTCGAAGACAGAAAAGTCACCGTATCGAGAGTGCAACAAACCACGGAATATCCCGCAAACTTTATGCTTGTTGCGAGTATGAACCCGTGCCCGTGCGGAAATTACGGCTCAAAAAATCAAATATGCCGTTGCACGCCTTCGCAAATACACAATTACGTGTCCAAACTCAGCGGTCCGCTTATGGACAGAATAGATTTGCAAATCGAAGTTGATAATATCACTTACGACGAACTTCGCGGTAAGCAAAGCGGTGAGACGTCGGCGCAAATCAAAGAGCGTATAAACAGAGTGCGCAAATTGCAAAGAGAAAGATTTGCAAACGACGGAATTATGACCAACGCCGAGATGGGCTCGCGTGAACTTGCGAAGTATTGCCAAATCGACAAAGATTGCGAAAGACTGTTGCAAAAGGCGTTCGACAAGCTCAATTTGAGCGCAAGAGGCACGACTCGCATACTCAAAGTGGCAAGGACGATTGCCGACATCGAAGGTGAAGAAAACATATTGCCCGCGCATATTGCGGAGGCAATTCAGTATAGAGGACTGGATAGGAAGTACAGCTGATGGACGGACAAGACCATACGAGCAAAACTTTGCTTGCGCTATCGTGCGTCGAAGAGCTTTCTTTGAAAAAGAAAACCGCATTGCTCGACGCAATCGACGTTGACGAAATCGGCACGGAAGAGGCAAAGGATATCGTTTTCAAAATTCTCGGTGACGAACACGCGACGGATTTTTATAAGAAACTGCAAAGCGTGGACGACATAGTCGATGACCTCAAAAAGAGGGACGTACACTATATCACTTGCTACGACGACGAGTATCCCGAGCAACTTGCCGAAGTCTACGACAGACCGCTATTGTTGTTCGTAAAAGGCAACGTTTCCGCGCTCAAAAAGAGAAGTATATCCGTGGTAGGCACGCGCCGTCCCACGAGATACGGCGCAAAGGTGGCGGAAGAGTTTTCGAGAGAATTTGCAAAAGCGGGACTTTGCATAGTGTCGGGTTTTGCAAGAGGAATAGACTCAATCGCGCATAAAGCGTGCGTGGAAAACGGCTCTGAAACGATTGCGGTGTTTGCGTGCGGACTTGACGTGGTTTATCCCGCCGAGCATAGAGGACTTATGGACGGCGTGCTTGCCAACGGCGGTGCGATAGTCAGCGAATATCCGATGGGAACGAAGCCTCTTCAATATCATTTTCCCGAGCGCAATCGTATCGTGAGCGGAATAAGCGAGGCGGTGTTCCTACCGCAAGCGGCAACCAAGAGCGGGTCGCTCATCACGATAAGGCTTGCGATAGAGCAAGGCAAGGATATATTCGTCGTGCCGAGCAACATTTACGACGAGGAAAGCGCGGGAAACAACGAACTTTTGAGAGAAATGCCACACGCACTCGTCGTTAAGCCCGAAGACGTGCTTGACGCTATGCATATATCGAGAGAAGTCGTGGAGAAAAAGACGATAGAACTCGATTTTACGCAAAATCAAATTCTTGAATACCTCAAAGGTGAGGAGCGCCACGTGGAAGACCTTATAGAACTCACCGGTCTCAACGTGAGCGAACTTACGTCCGTGCTTTTCGACCTCGAAATAGAGGGACTTATCGTGAAGACGGCGGGCAACTATTACGCACTTGCGTAAGCGATAAAGAAATTTTTGTAGGGGGCAATGCCCCGAGGAGACATAATGAAACAACTCATAATAGTCGAGTCACCGCACAAAGCCAAGACGATACAAAAGTATCTGGGCAACGACGCCGCGGTGCTTGCGTCCAAAGGACACGTTTGCGATTTACCTACGCGCTCTTTGGGCATCGACGTCGACAACGGATTCAAACCGCAATACATCGTCACGCCGGACAAGGAATCAACCATAAAACAACTTTCACAAGCAGTGAAGAAGTACGACAAAGTGTACCTCGCAACCGACCCGGACCGCGAAGGTGAAGCTATATCTTGGCACTTGAAAAACACGCTCGGCGTAAAGGGCGATAAGGTGCGTATAGAGTTCAACGAGATTTCCCCCAAAGCGGTGCGTGCCGCAATGGAAAATCCGCGTGAGATCAATATGGATCTCGTCAACAGCCAACAAGCAAGACGCGTGCTCGACAGACTTGTGGGTTACAAAATTTCTCCTATACTTTCGCGCAAACTCAAACCGAGTTTGTCCGCCGGACGCGTACAATCCGCCGCTCTCAAAATGATAGTGGACAGAGAAAAAGAGATACGCGATTTCAAGCCCGAAGAGTATTGGACGATAAACGCGCTTTTGCTCAAAGACGGCGCAAAAAAGACCAAGGCAAACCTCTTCAACGCGTCGCTCAACGATAGAAACGGTGAGAAAATCAAGCCGACTTCCGCAGACGAGGCGTACGCAATCGCAGACCAAATGAAGGCAAGCGATTTTAGAGTAGACGAGGTGAAAAAGAGCGTTTCTACGTCAAAACCCGCACCGCCGTTTACCACGAGTACGATGCAACAAGAGGCAAGCCACAAGCTCAATATGACTGCCGAAAGGACGTCGAGAGTGGCGCAACAACTCTACGAAGGCGTAAACATCGAGGGTGAGGGACAACACGCGCTTATTACGTATATCCGTACCGACAGCGTGCGTATTTCACCCGATTTTGCAAGAATAGCACTTGCGTACATCGCGCAAAACTACGGAAGCGAATACGCGCCCAAAACGCAAAATATCTACAAGACCAGCGAGAACGCACAAGACGCGCACGAGGCTATAAGACCTATCGACCTCAACCGCACGCCCAAGTCTCTCGAAGGCAAGATGGACAGAGACGCGTTTAGACTTTACAAACTCGTGTACGAACGCTTTATGGCGTCGCAAATGACTCCCGCGCAATACAACACGATGAGGGTGCATATCGTCGGTGAAAAAGACGGTGACAAACTCGGCTTCGTGGTGAGAGGCAAGAGCGTCAAATTCAAGGGTTACACCGCCGTATATTCGCAGACGGTGGAAGAGGACGACGATGATAAAGAACTCGATACTATGCCCGACCTCAACGAGGGTGAACATCTCAATCTCGACGACGTGGCTTGCGAACAAAAATTCACAAAACCGCCGGCGAGATACAACGACGCAACGCTTGTCAAAGCTCTTGAAGAAAACGGTATCGGACGTCCGAGCACATACGCAAGCATAATTTCCGTCCTTGCAAAGAGGGAATATACCCAAAAAGTGCAAAAGGCAATTGCGCCCACGCAACTCGGTGAGGCTGTTTGCGAGTATATGGAGAAGAATTTTCCCGATATAATGAACCTCAACTTTACGGCTCGTCTCGAAGGCGCGTTGGATAAAGTTGCGGACGGCAATCAACAATGGCAAGAGCTTATCGGTGCGTTCTATCCGAGACTTATGAAGTTTGTGGAACGCGCGGCAAAACAAGGCGGCGGAAATTATATGCCCGACGAGGAAAGCGACGTGATTTGCGACAAGTGCGGTGCGAAAATGGTCGTGCGCCACGGCAAATACGGTCCGTTCCTTGCGTGCCCCAACTATCCAAAGTGCAAGAATATCAAGAAAATCGTCGAAGTGGTCGGGAAATGCCCCAAGTGCGGTGGTGATGTGAGCAAACGCGTTTCCAAGGCGGGAAAGACGTTCTACGGTTGCACCAACTATCCAAAGTGCGATTTTATAAGCTGGGATATTCCCGCGCCGTACTTCTGTCCGGAATGCGGAAACACTATGAAAGTAGTCAAGCGCGACGACAAGACGTACTACGTTTGCACCGACCATAAGTGCAAGCACAGAGAATTGGTGAAGGACGAAGATACGACTTCCGAGAATTAATCGTTCGTTGCGACGGCAACGAACGGTGATATTCTTGCTACGCGAGAGTGATATTGCGCCGTATGCGCAGTGATATTTGCGCAAAGCGCAAGTGATATCACACTTCGTGTGGTTGAGGATAAATTAGAAATTAACGAATTATATAAACGACAGTAAAAACCATCGGATAAGGCTTCGCCTTCCAAAATTATTAATTATTAATTAATAATTATTAATTAAAATCGGCATTGCAATATCCAAACGAAAAACTAATATTATGGCGGAACACACGATAAAAATCATTGGCGGAGGGCTTGCGGGGTGCGAAAGCGCGTTGCAATTGCTCGAAAGAGGCTTCAAGGTCGAAATGTACGAAATGCGCCCTCAAAAAACTACGGGTGCGCATAAAACGGACGACCTTGCGGAACTCGTGTGTTCCAATTCGCTCAAATCGTGCGAACCGTGCACGGCGTCGGGACTTTTGAAAGAAGAACTCGATTTGCTCGGTTGCAAATTGCTTCAAATCGCAAGAGAGTGTGCCGTTCCGTCGGGAAGCGCGCTTGCGGTGGATAGACAAAAGTTTTCCGAGGCGGTGGAAAAGGCGTTGTTTGCGTACGACGACTTTACGCTCGTAAGAGAGGAAGTCAAGACGCTTGACGATGATAGACCCACGATAGTCGCCACCGGACCGCTTACGAGCGATACGCTTGCCGAACAAGTGGGCAAACTCACGGGCAAGGATAGGTTGTATTTTTACGACGCTATCGCGCCTATCGTGGAATTTGACAGCATAGATATGTCAAAAGCGTACTTCGGAGGCAGATACGGCAAGGGCGGAGAAGATTACCTCAATCTTCCGATGCAAAAGGACGAATACGAGCCGTTTTATAACGAACTCGTCAACGCACAAACCGTCGTACTGCACGATTTTGAGAAAAAAGAACTCTTTGACGGGTGTATGCCCATCGAAGAGATGGCAAAAAGAGGCAGTGATACGATACGTTTCGGGCCTCTCAAACCCGTGGGACTTCGCAATCCGCAAACGGGTGAAAAGGCGTACGCGGTGGTGCAATTGCGCAAGGAAAACGTTGCGGGAGATTGCTACAATCTGGTGGGATTTCAAACCAATCTCACTTACGGAGAGCAAAAGAGGGTGTTTCGCCTCATTCCCGCGCTCAAAAATGCGGAATTTATCAGATACGGCATTATGCACCGCAACACGTACATAAACGCGCCCGACGTTATAGACGGCACGTTTAGACTCAAAGGGGACAAAACGCTGTATATCGCAGGGCAACTTTCGGGCGTGGAAGGCTACGTCGAAAGCATAATGAGCGGACTTATCGCGGGGCAAGCTATGGCGTGCGAACTTTGCGGTGAAGAGTATAAAATCCCGTCCGAATACACCATAATCGGCGCGCTTTGCAGATACGTATCGCAGATGAGCCTCGATTTCAAACCTATGAACGCCAATCTCGGAATTTTGCCGTCGATAACGGGAATACGAGATAAGTCAAAACGCAAACAAGCGTATCACGATAGGGCGATAAGTTCTCTTCAAGAACAAGTGGAGAGAAAAATTAATAATTAATAATTATTAATTAATAATTGAGGGTGGGACACCCACACCCAAACGGAAACTTATTCGGGGCGTACTTATACACGGTATGTGCGACTTCGGAGACGGAACTCGAACCGCAAGGCGGTGAGCGAATAAGTGCCGAGCTTGACGGTTGTACAAGCGACTGCGCCGTGTTGTTGCGTAGCTGGCGCACAAAGCGCAGTGGCATAATGAGAGGACGATACCTATCTATGCGAGTGCCGTTGTCTCCCCCCGCGAGCGACGAACAATCTTGTAAAGAAATGTCCCTAACCGAGTGGCGGGAGAAATGCCGGCGTGTCCGGAAAGAGGGGGTAATTCTTTTTAGAGGAGTTACGACGCACTCTATTAAAACTGAAACTGAACGCCCGCAATAAAGTGGGCAATGTATTAAACAACTAGGAGGTATAAACTATGGTTGAATTTCGCGGAACTACTATTTGCGCGGTTAGACGCAACGGACAAACCGCGGTGGCCGGTGACGGTCAAGTCACGATGGGCGAAAGCGTCATTATGAAAGGCAACGCCGTCAAGGTCAAACGTATTTACAACGATAAAGTGGTGGTCGGGTTTGCAGGCTCGGTCGCGGACGCTTTTGCATTGTCCGAAAAATTTGAGGCAATGCTCCAAAAATACAGCGGAAATCTTATGAGAGCCGCAGTGGAACTTGCCGAACTTTGGCGCAGTGACAAGGGCGGTAGAAAGCTCGAAGCGTTGCTTATCGCAGCGGACAGCACCGCAATTTACGTAATATCGGGCACGGGTGAAGTTATCGAACCCGAAAACGGAATTTGCGCAATCGGAAGCGGCGGAAACTACGCGCTTGCCGCGGCTCGCGCACTCGTCGACGCTACGGATTTGAGCGCAAAAGACATTGCGTATAAGGCTCTTAAAATCGCAAGCGAAATTTGCGTATACACCAACGACCATATCACGGTCGAGACCGTTTGAGAGGTGAACTATGGATAACAACGTTATGACTCCGAAACAAATCGTCGCGGAACTGGATAGATACATCATCGGTCAACACGACGCAAAAGTGGCAGTGGCAATCGCGCTTCGCAACCGCTATCGCAGAAGCAAGCTTCCCGAAGAAATGCGCGAAGAAATCACGCCGAAAAATATCATTATGAAAGGACCGACGGGCGTTGGTAAAACGGAAATCGCACGTCGTCTTGCAAAAGTCGTAAAAGCACCGTTCGTAAAGGTGGAAGCCACCAAATTTACGGAAGTGGGTTACGTCGGCAGAGACGTAGAAAGCATTATCCGCGACCTCGTGGAAGTGTCTATCCGCCTCGTGAGAGACGAGAAATTCAAAGAAGTTATGCCGAGAGCAACCGAGATTGCCGAGAACAAACTTTGCGAAATTCTCCTTCCTATCCGCAAAAACGCCGCGGGCGCAACCGAGAAGAGCGACGCTCAATTCAAAGAAGAGCTTTTGCAAGAGATACGCGCGGGACACCTTGACGGAATAACCATAGAGATGGAAATCCGCCAACAACCCAAGCCCATACAACTTCAACCCGGCAACGCGCCCGGCAACGAAATCGACCTCGGAAGCATATTCGGCGGTATGATGGGCAAAATGCCCGTAAAGAAGAGAAAACTCACCGTCAAACAAGCGATGGACTTTATCGTCAATCAAGAGGCGGAAAAGATGGTGGACGAGGACGCAATCACGCAAGAAGCTTTGCAAAGAGCGGAGCAAGACGGCGTAGTGTTCCTTGACGAAATCGACAAAATCGCAACTGGCGCAAACGCGTCTCAACAAGGGCACGACGTATCGAGAGAAGGCGTGCAAAGAGACATTTTGCCTATCGTCGAAGGTAGCACGGTGCAAACCAAATACGGCTCAATCCGCACGGACTTCATACTCTTTATCGCGGCGGGCGCGTTCCATATCTCGCGTATGGAAGACCTTATCCCCGAGCTTCAAGGCAGATTCCCGATTAGAGTGGAACTCGACAACCTCACCAAGGACGATTTCGTCAAGATTTTGACCGAACCCGACAACGCGGTGCTCAAACAATACAAGGAATTGCTTGGCGTCGACGGTGTGGAACTCAACTTCACGGACGACGCTATCGACGAGATTGCAAGAGTTGCGTTTGAAGAGAACGAAAACAGCGAAAACCTCGGTGCTCGTCGCTTGCACGCAGTGCTCGAAGCACTCCTCAAAGACGTGCTCTACGAGGCGGACGACAACGTTACGAAACAAATCAATATAGACAAACAATACGTAGAGGCGCACATCAGCGGAAATCTCAAAGAAAGAAACTTGCGTCGCTATATAATCTAAAACAAAGGTAATAATATGATTAATATCCCCAAAGGCACGAAAGATATGTTGCCGCAAGAGGCATATAAGTGGCATTACGTCGAGAACATCGCAAGAGAGACGGCGGCGGAATTCGGTTTTAAGGAAATACGCACGCCTATGTTCGAGCATACGGAGCTTTTCTTGCGCGGTGTGGGTGAGACTACGGATATCGTTACGAAGGAAATGTACACCTTTGACGACAAGGGCGGAAGAAGTATGACTTTGCGCCCCGAAGGCACTGCTGGCGTTGCTCGTTGCTTTATCGAAAACGGACTGCAACAAGGCGTTATGCCTATGAAGGCGTACTATATCGCAAGCGTTTTCCGTTACGAGAAACCGCAAAACGGCAGACTTCGCGAACATCACCAATTCGGCGTGGAGTGCTACGGTAGCGACAGTCCGAGCGCAGACGCGGAAGTTATCGCGCTTGCATCGACGCTCCTCAAAAAGGTAGGACTTACGCAAATCGAACTCAATATCAACAGCATAGGTTGTCCCGAGTGCCGTGCCAAATACAACAAGGCTCTCAAAGAGTACATAGGCGCAAACTTGCACCTTATGTGCGGACAATGCCAAGCAAGATTTGAGAAAAACCCCTTGCGTATCCTCGACTGCAAAGAGGAAAAGTGCAAAGCGATTACCGCAAACGCACCCAAAATCCTCGACTATCTCTGCGACGACTGCAAGGCGCACTTTGAAAAGGTGCAAGCAATTCTTACGTCTTTGGGTATTCCGTTCAAGGTCAATCCCGGTATCGTGAGAGGTCTTGACTACTACACGCGCACGGTATTCGAGTTCGTATCAACGGACATCGGCGCGCAAGGCACGGTTTGCGGCGGCGGAAGATACAACAATCTCGTCGAGGAAGTTGGCGGAAAGCCGACTCCCGCCGTCGGCTTCGGTATGGGGCTTGAAAGATTGCTTCTCGTGCTTGAGAATACCGACAATCTCAAAGCAGAGCCCGAGACTATCGACGTTTACGTGGCGTCCCTCGGTGAAGATGCGCAAAATAAAGCGCGCAAAATCGTCGCACAATTGCGCTCCAAGGGCGTCAAAGCCGAAACGGATATTATGGACAGAGGCATAAAGGCGCAAATGAAATACGCCGACCGCGTAGGTGCAAAATACGTTGTCGTAATCGGTGACGAGGAGCTTCAAAACGGCGTCGTAAACATCAAGAATATGCAAAACGGTGAAACGCAAAGCCATTCCATTGAAAATCTTGCGGGGTATTTTGCAAAATGACGGAAAGAGGAGTCGTATCCAAAGTCAAAGGCAACAAAGCCACAGTGCGTTTTGAAAGGCAAAGCGCGTGCGACAAGTGCCATATGTGCGCCGTGACCAAGGACGGTATGAAAGTGGAAATAGTCATCGAAAACACGCTCGGAGCAAACGAGGGTGATTACGTCGAAGTGGAAATGGGTGAGAAATACGTCCTTACCGCCGCTACGATTGTATACGTTATTCCGCTTATCCTCACTGGCATAGGCATAGGAATCGGCACGCTTATAAACGAGATTGCGCAGATTTGCCTCGGCATAGGCGGACTCGTGGTGGGCTTCGTCATTGCGATATTGCTTGACAAGCTCGTTATCCGCAAAAAGAAAGGATTCGTACCCACTATGAAAAGTATTTGTGGAGAGCAAAAATCGTCGCAGTGATTAGGTCAACACGCACTTGTGCGTATTGCCAATAATCACGCTAGATTTATTGCTCTACTACCGCGCAACTAGTTGCTCAAACGACATCGCGGTGATGGCAACAAATACATTTGTTGCCATAAACCGCATTTGTTCTCGCAACTACTACCGCACAGCCAATCTTCGCTATCAGTTCAAGCAAGGATAAAATAATCTTCCCAAAGTTTCGCAAGATTGGCTGTTTGGTGAGTGCGGTAAAAACTCCTGCCACAGTTTCGCTATATCGCTTGCTTGGTGTGCGCCTTCGGCTAGATTGCCACGCATACCGCTCCACGGTGATTGTGCGCTGATAGCGCAAGCCTACGGCTTATATTTGCATAAATGCAAATACAATCACTCCAAAAATATCATCGTTCGGAAACCCTTGCAAGCAAGTTTCCTCACTCGACATTGGCGCAATGACGTAAGGAGAAATGAAAAGTCCCACCGACTGTCATTCAGAGGGAACGCAGTGACCGTGGGAATCCAGCGTAGCGAATACGGAATATTCCACAACTCGCACGAAGTGCGAATATCACTTTTGGCGCAAGCCAAAAATATCACTTGCGCTTTGCGCAAATATCACAGCACGCAGTGCAATATCACTCTCGCAAAGCGAGAACGCAATTTAGTAAAATAAGGAGTAAATATATATGTCAGATTACGTTGTATTGAATGAAGACAATTTTGATAATACCGTTGCAAACGGTCTCGTTCTCGTTGACTTTTGGGCAACGTGGTGCGGTCCTTGCAAAATGCTTGCACCGACCATCGATGCCATCGCAACCGAGTACAAGGATAAAGTGGTCGTAGGCAAAGTTGACGTCGACGAAAGCGAAGCTATCGCAAGACGCTTCGGTATAATGTCGATTCCGACGCTTTTCTTGTTCAAAGACGGTGAAGTGGTGGAAAAACTCGTCGGTTACAGACTCAAAATGGAGCTTGAACAACTGCTCAACAAGTACCTTTAATCTTTAAGATACGGAGAACGAAAGATGATTGATTTGAAAAGCATAAGAGAGGTTGACCCCGAGTTGTACGAGTCTATGGTCAAAGAACTTGACCGTCAAAGACACAATCTCGAACTTATCGCAAGCGAAAACATCGTGTCCGAGGCTGTGCTTGCCGCGGCGGGTACTTTTTATACCAATAAGTATGCCGAGGGGTATCCGTCAAAGAGATATTACGGCGGATGCGAATACGTTGACGTTGCCGAAAATCTCGCAATCGAGCGCGCAAAGAAGCTGTTTGGCGTAAAGCACGCAAACGTGCAACCGCATTGCGGTTCAAACGCCAATTTTGCCGTATATTACGCGCTTATGCAAAGCGGTGACACCATTTTAGGTATGACCCTCGCAGACGGCGGACACCTCACTCACGGCGCAAAAGTGAATATGAGCGGAAAGCTCTTCAATTGCGTGGGTTACGGTCTCGATCCACAAACGGAACTTATCGATTACGACAAAGTGAGAGAGCTTGCTCTCGAATACAAACCCAAAGTTATCGTGGCGGGCGCAAGCGCGTATCCGAGAGTTATCGATTACGCTCGTTTCAGAGAAATTGCGGACGAAGTGGGCGCGTATCTCGTAGTGGATATCGCACACGTTGCGGGACTTATCGTGGCGGGAGTGCATCCGAGCCCCGTGGGTTACGCGCACGTCATCACGTCAACCACGCACAAGACGCTTCGCGGACCGCGCGGAGGACTTATCCTTTGCGATGACGACGAGCTTGCAAAAAAAATCGACAAAGCCATTTTCCCCGGCTCGCAAGGCGGACCTCTTATGCACATAATCGCGGCAAAAGCGGTTGCTTTCAAAGAGGCACTTTCACCCGAGTTTAAGGAATATCAAATTCAAGTGGTCAAAAACGCGCAAGCAATGGCAAGTCGTCTTATGGAAAGAGGTTTGAAACTCGTGAGCGGCGGGACGGACAATCACTTGATGCTCGTCAATCTCGTAGGCACGGGCGTTACGGGCAAGCAACTCGAAGCGTGGCTTGACGAGGCGCATATCACGGTCAACAAAAACAGCGTTCCCAATGAGCCGTTGAGTCCGTTCGTTACGAGCGGTGTGCGTATAGGCACGCCCGCAGTGACCACGAGAGGTATGAAAGAAGCTCAAATGGTGCAAATTGCCGATATGATTGCCGATATCGTCGAAAAAGGTGAAAGCGCAATCGAGGGCGTAAAAAACGAGGTTATCGCGCTTTGCGACGAGTATCCTATCTACGAGGACGCCGTACTGCTGTAAGAAGAGCGGCAAGCGTCGATATAACTTCATATCCTGCAAACGCAACGGGTTCAAAATCGTCTCGTTGCGTTTTTTTATCGTTGCAAGCGTCTTTTTTGACGTTTTGATTGCCTTCCGTCGAGCTTTGAGAGTTCGACGGCGGGGCGGTATCGTTTTTATTGCCGTTTTGCGAAGTCGGCGCGCTTCGAGAGTCGTCGTCGCAAGGCTTTGCGCTCTTTTGAGAGGGTTTGCTCATCAGCGACATAAGCATAGGGAGCATAGACGACATATCGTTTTTGCCTCCGCCAAGCGATTTTAGCAAGGACAACATCGGGTTTTGACCCGCATCGAGTATATCGAGGGGAGATTTTTGCTTGCTTTGTGAAAAGTCTATGCGCACTTGCTCACCAATTCCGTTTTGAGCGTAAAACGCGTTTTGCACGCTCGATTTATCGACGGATTGCGTCGAAGCGGTTTTTGGGGCGTTATACGCGTTATTATCGGCATTGCCGACTTGTTTGTCAGCGTTTAGCAGTTGCATAAGCGTTGCGATAGTGTTTGCGTCAAAATTCATAGTCCACCTTGTCACAACCATAATATGCCGTCATATACTGAATGTGACGGAGGAGCTATGAATTTTTACGATTTCAACGGAATGGGTAGAGGAAACTGCGATAACGGCGGAGATTTCAAGGATAAGTTTAACGAATACGCATCGAAGAGCGAAAATGAACTTATGGACGAACTCACCAAAGTGGCGCAAAGAATGAGGGCGGAAGGCACTTTTGACGTTAATATGCTTGAAAACTTGTATAACACCGCCTCACCTATGCTCAACCAAATGCAAAGAGAGCGTATGCGTAGTATAATCGACGCTCTGAAAGGTTGAGTATGGACAAAATCGACGCGAAAATAATAACCGCATTGCGCCAAAATACCAAAATCGATAAAGGCTTGGTGGGCGTGTTGCAAAATAAGGAAGAAAAGATAGACGCGCTCGTACGCGTGCGAAATCCCTTGCAACTGGGACTGTTGGAGCGCAATTTTGACGTTATAAAGAGTTATCCGTTTATACGCTCGGTGGGCATAAAGTGCGGACTTAACGAGGCAATACGCCTTGAAAGAATGCAAGAGGTCGAATACGTGTCGGCACAAAGCACGGTTTTCGCGCTTTCCGATTTTGACGAGAAAAACGACGAAAAAGCGTATTCTAACGGTATGTTTTCGCAGTATCCCATTGCAAAATTCTCAAAGGAACTCACGGGTGAGGGCGTTACGCTATGCGTTATGGATACGGGAATAAATCCGCATTGCGACTTGTCCGTGCCAAGAAATCGTATCGTGCATTTTGAAGATATGGTGGGCGGTGAGGATAAGCCGTACGACGACAACGGTCACGGAACTTTCGTCGCGGGCGTTGCGTGCGGTGACGGACTAACTTCCGCAAGAGAGGTGGTTGGCGTTGCTCCAAAGGCAAACGTCCTCGGTATAAAGGTTATAGGGGACAAGGGCGAGAGCGGTACGTTCAAGATTTTGGACGGTATGCAGTGGCTGTTTGACAATTTTAGGCAGTACGGCGTTAAGGTGGTGTGTATGAGCTTCGGCGCAGAACCGCTATCTTATGCCGATCCCCTCAAAATAGGCGTCGAAATGCTTTCGCGAAGCGGACTTATCGTGGTTGCCGCAGCGGGAAACAGCGGTGAAAACTCTCTCAAATCACCCGCTATAAGCAACGAGATAATTGCCGTCGGCGCAGTGGATAAAGAGGATAGAATTGCGGAATTTTCCTCTCGCGGAGTATACCAAGGTGCAAAACGTCCCGACGTGTATGCTGACGGAATAAAAGTCAAAGGAATTAAGGCGGGCGGAAGTTATACCTATATGAGCGGAACGTCCGTTGCCGCTCCGTACGTTGCGGGGGCGTGCTGTCTTCTTTGTGAAAAATATAAGAACATAACGCCGTATCAAGCCAAGCAAGCGGTGTTATATCATTCATCGGTAGTGGAAGGTGCACATATATTCAGAATTTGACGTAAACGTTTTGCAAAGATGTGTTTTAGTTAAGGTGTATATTAATTTGTGATTTCTCGCAAGATTTTTTCGAGAACGGACAAAAAATACGCCACCTCGCTTTGGTTGTTGTCGCAACCGAAGCTTACACGCACCGCGCCTCTATACGTCGTGCCGAGATACTTATGCACGAGGGGCGCGCAGTGAAGTCCGCTTCTAACGCATATATCGTAGTCGTTGAGTTTGTCGGCAATAAGCGTACTGTCGATATCTCCGAAATTGAATGCCACTATGCCCGTATCGATATCGTGCGTGTATATCGTCGCACCGAGCGTATTTAGCCCGTCTATAAGATTTTTCGATAATCTAACGATGTTTTTTCTCGTTTTATCGACGTTGTCGAACGACCATTTCGCGCCTTGATAAAGCGCGGATATTCCGCCCGAAAACTGCGTACCCGCTTCGTAAGAGTCGGGTGTTTGCAATGTCGGTAACACCTCGATAGACTGCGTACCCGTCCCGCCGTATATAAGCGGTGTGAGCGGAATATCGTTGCGCACTATTAAAAAACCCGTGCCTTGCACGCCGTGAAGTCCTTTATGCCCGGGGCAAGCAAGCGCGCATACGTCGTCCTCTTGCATATCGATTGGGATATACGGCACCGATTGCGCTCCGTCGACGATTAGTTTTATACCGTGTTTTTTTGCGATTTTTCCTATGGATTTTATATCGCAAACCGCACCCGTTACGTTGCACGCCCCACCGAATACGAAATAGTCGAAATTGTGTGCGCAAGCCTCGATATCCGATATTCTAACGCGTCCGTTTCCGTCTTGCTTCAATACTTCGAGAGTTATAACTCCGTCGTTTTTCAGCTTGAAAAGAGGACGAAGGACGGAATTATGCTCGTTTTGAGACGTGAGGACGCGCGCACCTTTTTTTATTCCGCCGAGTAGGGCAAGATTCAACGCTTCCGTGCAGTTTTTGGTGAATATAAGGTTATAATTTTGGCTTGCGCCGAGTTTTGAGAGCAGATACTGACGACATTTTTCTATTTGAAAAGTTTTGTTTACGGACTCGTCGTGTCCGCCTCGTCCCGCGTTTGCGGAGTGCGCAATATCGAAAATAAGCGCGTCGTACACGCTTTTGGGCTTAAATCTCGAAGTTGCGGCGTTGTCAAAATATATCATAACCTTTTTCTCACTATGCAACTTATGCGTTTTCTCACCAAAAATGTGTGCGCACAATATATTAAATCGAGGGCGGTTACATATAATTTGGAGGGGTATATGAGAGAATTTTTCGTTGCATTCCGTTCTCGCGCCGAAGCAGTGCGCTTTTACGAGGATCTTATTTCTTATCACGTCACTTGCAAGCTCATCAACACGCCGTCGTCGGCAAAGGTGGGGTGCGGTTTGTCCGTCAAGCTGTTTGCAAAGGATATGCAAGAGGCAAAGATAGTGCTTCAAAGAGGCAGATACAATTCCGCCATAGGTTTTTATTATTTCGCGCCCAACGGCAACGCGATAAGATTGTGAAAACGTGGCAACAATATAAGATAACGTAGCGTTTTATTGCGTGGGCGGTCAAACTGCTCACGCACGGTCGATATTGCGTATGCGCACTCTTTATGCGTGTGCGCAGGCAATTTGGCGCGTATGCGCGCAAACTCTTGCAAAAGGCGTTATTTTGTGCGATAATTGCGCTATGAACCAAAGAAACCTCGAAATATACGATTTGCTCGACGAAATGCATAAGGACGCCAAGTGTGAACTCGATTATTCCACGCCGTTTGAACTTTTGGTGGCGGTGGTGCTTTCCGCTCAATGCACGGACAAGAGGGTAAATCAAGTGACCAAAGAGCTTTTCAAGGTCGCAAATACGCCCGAGCAGTTCGCGGATATGAACCTAAACGAGCTGGAAGAGCGCATTTATTCTTGCGGTTTCTATCGAAATAAAGCGATAGCGATAAAAGAGTTGAGCGAGCAAATCGTGGAAGAAGGCGGTATGCCCGATACTTTCGAGGGACTTACCAAACTCCGCGGAGTGGGCAGAAAGACGGCAAACGTAATATGCTCAGAGGCGTACAAAATCCCCGCAATCGCTGTGGATACGCACGTTTTTAGAGTGGCAAACCGCATTGGTCTCGTAAACGCCGATACGCCGGAAAAGGTAGAGCAAGCACTCAAAGAGGCTTTTGATAAAGACAAGTGGTCGCATTTGCATCACTTGCTCATATTCCACGGCAGATACGTGTGCAAATCACAGCACCCGCAGTGTGATAAGTGCAATTTGGGAGAGTATTGCGCCTACTACGAAAAAGTGTCCAAATCAACGCAAAAAGTATGAAAAAATTTGAGATAATCACCAAAAAACGCCTTGCGCCCAACGTCAACGAGTACGTCGTTTACGCTCCGCTCGTGGCAAAACATTGCCTTGCGGGGCAGTTTATAATCTTGCGCACGGACGAGGACGGAGAGAGAGTTCCGTTTACGATATGCGACTATTCTCGCGCGGACGGGACGGTATCTATTCTCGTGCAAGAGGTGGGATATACTACTATGAAACTTGCCCTTATGCAAGAGGGAGAGTGTCTTGCGGATTTCGTAGGACCGCTCGGCAACGCCACGGATTTGAGCGCGTATAGCAATATTTGCCTTATAGGCGGTGGCATAGGAAGCGCGGTGATTTATCCGCAAGCAAAGCAATTGCATAGCGAGGGCAAGCGCGCCACGGTCATTCTCGGTGCAAGGAATAAGGATTTGCTCACCTACGTAGAACAATTTGACGAATATTCCGATTTGCATCTCGTCACCGACGACGGTTCTTGTGGTGAAAAAGGCTTCGTTACCGATATGCTCAAAAAGCTCGTGGAAGACGGAAACGCGTTCGATTGCGTGTTTGCGGTAGGTCCTCTTATGATGATGAAAGCCGTTTGCGCGCTTACGAAAGAGCTTGGTATACACACCGTTGTGAGTATGAACTCGCTTATGGTGGACGGCACGGGTATGTGCGGTTGTTGCCGTTTGACGGTGGGCGGACAGATTAAGTACGCTTGCATAGACGGCCCCGAATTTGACGGTCATCTCGTCGATTTCGACGAAGCGATTTTGCGCTCCAAAACGTATAGAGAGCAAGAAAACGAGCATCTTTGCAATTTGAGGAGGCAATATGGTAAAGACTGAAAGACACCCGATGCCCACTCAACGCGCGGACGTGCGAGTTGTAAACTTTGACGAAGTCGCGCTCGGATACGACGCAAAACTTGCTTCCGAAGAGGCGCAAAGATGCCTCGATTGCAAGAACGCGCCGTGTATGCAAGGTTGCCCCGTGGGAGTGCAAATTCCGCGCTTTATCCGCCACGTAAAGGACGGAGACGTTAAGGGCGCAATAGACGTTATAAAGATAGACAACAACTTGCCCGCGGTGTGCGGTAGAGTTTGTCCGCAAGAAAATCAGTGCGAAAAATATTGCGTACGCAAGGAAAAACTCGGCGGTTCGGTTGCTATCGGCAATCTCGAAAGATACTGTGCCGATTTTGCGCTCGATAACGATTATCGTGCGGAAAGCGTAAGTCAAAGCATAAATAAAAAAGTTGCGGTGGTAGGCTCGGGTCCCGCGTCGCTGTCGTGTGCGGCTGATTTGGCGCGCGCTGGCGTAAAAGTGACTATGTTCGAGGCTTTGCACGAGGCGGGCGGTGTGCTCGTTTACGGTATTCCCGAATTTCGCTTGCCAAAGTCGCTCGTAAAGAAAGAGATTGAAAACGTGCGCTCGCTCGGCGTGGATATCGAGACGGACGTCGTGGTCGGAAAAACCGTGTTCCTCGATGAATTGCTTGCCGAATACGACGCAGTGTTTATAGGCTCGGGCGCGGGTGTGCCGATGTTCTTGCACGTGCAAGGCGAGAACCTCAACGGCGTGTATTCCGCCAACGAGTACCTCACGAGAGTCAATCTTATGAAAGCGTACAAGGAGTCAAGCGCAACGCCTATAAGACGAGGCAAAAACGTCGTCGTTGTAGGTGCGGGCAACGTCGCAATGGATGCGGCAAGGACGGCGAGAAGACTCGGCGCAAACGTTAGACTGGTATACCGCAGAAGCAGAGCGGAAATGCCCGCGCGAAAAGAAGAAATCGAGCACGCCGAAGAAGAGGGCGTGACGTTTGATTTGCTCGTCAATCCCGTGCGTATTATCGGGGACGAAAACGGCAACGTCAAGGCTATAGAGTGCGTGAGAATGGAGCTCGGAGAGCCGGACGCAAGCGGGAGAAGACGCCCCGTTGCGGTGGAAGGAAGCGAGTTTATAACCGATTGTGACGAGGTTATCGTCGCGCTCGGCACTACGCCCAATCCGATACTCAAAAACAGTTTTCCGTCCCTTCAAACATCTCTCAAAGGCACTATTATAGCGGACGAAAACGGAAAAACCAATATCGATAGACTGTATGCGGGCGGTGACGCCATAACGGGCGCGGCAACGGTAATTCTCGCGATGGGCGCGGGCAAAAAATCCGCAAAAGCGATACTCGAAGAATTGAAAAATACCAAATAGAAATAAAATCAAAAATACATCGGAAGGTGAGAATATGTTTCTCGATTACGTAAAAATATTTATCAAAGCAGGCAACGGCGGAAACGGCAAAGTGTCCTTTCACCGTGAAAAATTCGTGCCAAACGGCGGTCCGGACGGCGGTGACGGCGGCAACGGCGGTGATATTGTGTTCGTTGCGGACAAGGATATGAATACCCTCGTGGACTTCAAATATCAGAAGTTCTATCGCGCCCAAAACGGCGGTGACGGTGAAGCAAAGAATTGCACGGGCAAATCCGCGCCAAATCTCGTCATAAAAGTGCCAGTCGGCACGGTTATACGCGATACGCAAAGCGGAAGCGTCATTGCCGACCTCTTTGACGACGGCGAAACTTTCGTCGCTCTCAAAGGCGGTAGAGGAGGCAAGGGTAACAATCGTTTTGCACACGCAAGACGCCAAGCGCCGTCTTTCTCGCAACTCGGTGAAACCACGGAAGAGCATCAAGTCACGCTCGAGCTCAAAACCATTGCGGACGTCGGCCTCGTAGGCTTCCCGAACGTGGGTAAATCCACGCTACTCAGCGTTTTGACGTCGGCAAAGCCCAAAATCGCCAACTACCACTTCACGACCATCAATCCCAATCTCGGCGTAGTGCAAATGTACGACGACAGTTTCGTCATTGCGGATATCCCCGGTCTTATCGAGGGTGCAAGCGAGGGCGCGGGTCTCGGACATTACTTCTTGCGCCACATCGAGCGCGTGCGCCTCATCGTGCACATCGTGGATATCAGCGGAAGCGAGGGTAGAGATCCAATCGACGATTATAAGAAAATCAATCAAGAACTTGCAACTTACAGCGAAAAACTTGCCCAAATTCCGCAAATCGTCGTGGCGGGTAAGGCGGATTTGCTTACCGATAGAAGCGAAATAGAGAAGTTTGAAAAAGCAATCGGTAAAAAGGTGTACGTAGTATCTTCCGTCACGCACGAAGGTCTTGACGAACTTCTTGCCGTTATGAAACAAAAGGTTGACGAGCTTCCACCGCCTCAACGCATTGCACGTGACGAGAATTTTGAGCTTGAACCCAAGTCCGACCAAAAATTCACCATCTCACGTCTTGACGACGGCTCGTTCTTCGTCGACGGCGGACTCGTAGACTTCCTCATTCAGAACGTTACCATCTCCTCCCAAGACTCCTTTGCCTTCTTCCAAAAAGTCCTCAAAGACCGTGGCGTAATCGCGGAATTGAAGAAACGCGGAATGAAAGAGGGGGATATAGTGTGTATCGGTGACCTCGAATTTGAATGGGTAGATTAAAGGCTATCAAACAGTGCCTAACTTTGTCAGCACCCCAAGCTCGCCAATTCACGTACGCATTAGTACGTTAGGATTGTCGTTCTTGGGGTGCTTTCGCGTTATGCATCTGTTTGATAGCCTTTAATATATACGCCCATTGAGCGAATAACTTTGGACGCGATTGACGCGTAGCGTAACAATCGCTATTCCGTCACTACGTTCCTTACAACACCCACCCGCTACAAAATCACGTACGCTTTGTACGTTGGGTTTTGTATCGGGTGGGCGTTTCCTTGTTCTTCATCTAAATATTGCGTTTTAGTATAAAAAATCTATATGTTTCGTCGTAACTCCTTAAATGTAATGTGCCCCCTCTTTCCGGACACGCCGGCATATCCACTTCGGCGTTTGCGCACCGCAATCCGCCTCGTTCGCTTTGGCTACAACACATTCACCGAATGTGTTGCTTAACGCGTCGCGCCCAGCCACTCGTATAAGGGCATTTCTTTACAACATTATCCGTCGCTCGCGGGGGAGACAACGATAGGTATCGTACCCTCGTTATGTCACTCGTTCACCAACGAAAAAACAACACTCGTTGGTTCACTTGTACTTTTCGTCAAGCTCGGCACTTATCCGCTCGTCGCCTTGCGACTCGAAACTCCGCATTAACACATTCCGTTTATAGGTATTATTCTCTCTTATATTCGTCTTGGGCTTCGCGTTCGAGCAGGTCAAAGACTTTGGGGGAAGAGATCGTGCCGCCAGCGAGCGGGGTGAGGCAGAGGATAGCGAGAAGCAACGATATCGAGCCAAAGACGATATAGTAGATTTTGAGTGGAGTTATAAAAGCTACGAGAGTAAGTATCGTTCCCGAAAAGGCGTAGTTCTTGAAATTTTGGCGCGCAAGCACTTTTTGAAAAAACGCGGTTATAGAAAATTTTGTCTTCGTCTCTTTCAAATCGGGTAGGGCGTCGTGCTTTTTGAGGAATTTGTAGACCGCCTTTGTTTTGACGGGGCGGACTTTGATTTTCTCTATATCGGCAATTTGATACGCCTTGCGTTCTATGCTCTTGCATATCAAAAACACTTCGTTTCTGCCAAGGTTTTTTGCGTTGTTGCACACTCCGCACATATCCGATACGCCAATAGGTGAAAACTTGTAATTTGCGATTATAACGGCGTTTTCAAGCAAAATATAATTGCAACCGTTCTCGATTTTATCGTTTTTTATAGCACTTTTGAGCAAATTTATTATATATTCGTTGCCTTTTATGCAAAATTCAAGTTCCAATCTATCGCAAGAATACGGCTTGTTTTTCTTCTTCGATACGTAGCGTATAGTGAAGATTGCAATAGCGGTAAAGCATATCGAAAACGTGAGCGCGCCGACGAAATTCGAGAATAGGAAAAACGACCACACGAGCGTGATTAGCAAAATAAGTACGGTTGCGCTTATATAGTCGATTGTGCGAGCCATAGAGTTATTGTTGACAATAATTGCAAAAGCGATACTATGAAGGCACATTGAAAAAATAGCGAAACGCGTATTTTTCGCACGACAAAAACGGATAAATCGTTGATAATAAAAAGAGAATATTGTATAATTGAGATATGTGCAAAACGTTGATTTTCGGCGGTGCGTTCGACCCGCCACATATAGAGCACGTTGCAATGTGCAAGAGTGCGATGCAAGAACTCGAAATAGAGCGTCTTATCGTCGTGCCTACGTTTTATCCGCCTCACAAGAGTGCGGGATTTTTGACGTTCGAGCAAAGATGCGAGCTTATAAAAGTTGCTTTTGACGGACTCAATTTTGCAATCGACGATATCGAAAAGGTGCGCGGAAAAGACAATTACAGCGCAATCAATCTTCCGCTTCTTAAAGAAAAGTACGGAGATATCGTATATCTCATAGGCGGGGACAGTCTCGAATACTTCGATACGTGGTATCACCCCGAAAAGATTTTGCAAACTTGCCCGATTGCCGTATGTCCGAGGGAAGGTTTTGACGATGCAAAAACCATTGTAAACGCGCTTGAAAAAAAGTACGGTGGAGACTTTATTTTGCTTGATTACGTCGGCAAAAACGTGTCTTCTTCGCATATCAAAGCACAGCTTTTACTCGGTGAAAAACCCGATTGCATAGACGATAAGGTATATGCCGAGATAGAGCGGTTGGGGCTTTTCGGTGAGTATAGAGATACGGTGAGCAAGCTCAAATCTTACCAAACGGACGAACTTTTTGCGCATAGCAAAGCGGTCGTGTTGACGGCGGTGGATCTCAATTCCCGTCACAATCTCAAACAAGATTTCACCAAAGTGTTTTTGGCGTGTCTTCTTCACGACAACGCAAAACAACGCCCGTCGCTTGACGGCTTAAACGTGCCCATCGACGCGGTCGGAACGCCCGTTTTGCATCAATTCTTGGGCGCGGAAAAAGCGCGTAGAGATTTTGGCGTTACGGATACGGATATACTCGACGCAATCAGATATCACACCACGGCAAAAGCGGATATGACCACGCTTCAAAAGCTCGTTTACACCGCGGACAGCGTGTCGTACGACAGAGATTACGCGCCTATTCCGTCCATAAGGAAGATTGCTTTCGACGACTTCGACGAGGGATTTAGGGCGGTGCTTAAATATACTTACGACAAAGTGAGCGCAAAAGGAGGCGGTATGCACCCCTTGACCGCCGAAGCAAAACTTTGCTATCTTGACAAATGAGCCGTCTCGGTGCATAATTTGTATTGAGCAAGGATTTTGGATAAACGCGCTTTCGCAATGCAAATCACGGTATTGCACGAAAAGAGCGCATTTTGACGGAATTTTTGCAAAAACTAACGATAAAAACTACTCGCAATTATTTACATATTGCGGATAGGAGGAATATATGGAACCTATTGAAATGAAAGACGTTATTTGTCGCGAACTTGACGAACACAAAGCGTCGGATATCACAATCTTGGACGTTGCGCACCTCACGGTGATTGCGGACTACTTTATCATCTGCACGGCAAAGAGCAATAAGCAAGTCAAAGCACTTGCGGAATTTGTTGACGAAAAGATGAACGAGTACGGCATCAGCCCAATTCACACGGACGGCTTAAACGAAGGCAAGTGGGCGGTGCTCGACTACGGCGGAGTTATCGTACACGTATTCAACGACGAGACGAGAATGTTCTACTGTCTCGAAAAACTTTGGGCGGACGGTGAAAATATGCACAAATACGTTCCCGAAAAGAACTGACGTGGCGTATTCGACATCGTTTTTCAAAGCGTAGATTTTTCAAACGCAATTGAAAAATAGCGATAGATAATCGAAAATACGGATATAGCGGATCTTATCCGCAGTATCGAAATGCAAAATAAAAGTCACAGTCTTGCTGTGACTTTTTTATATAGCGCGTCTTTGTCTTTCTCGTTCATATTCGGCTTTATTTTGGCGTAAATATCGACGTCGAACGTTACGATTGCCACTTTGCCCGATATTTCGGAAATTGCGGTTTGGATATCCGTCTTGCACTTGTCACGTTCGCTTTTTAGATAAATCGGGACGGTGAGCACTGCAACGACGTACTCGTTTTGCACCTCGAAACATCTTGCGCCGACCACGTTTTCGTTTTGAAGCACCGTGGCAACGATTGCGTCGGGCGTTGCGTTTCGTTGTGTCGTCGCTTGTATAGATTGTTGCGTATTTGTGAGATTTACATCGGTATATTGATATTCCATAAGCAAATTATGCCTTTTTTGCTCGTAAATAATACCGTTTCGTTTTCAAAAATTGAAGCGATTTTGTACAAAACGATGCGCGATATCGCACAATTTTAAGTTATGGCATATATATTTGCGTAATTTTACCACTCGTTTTGCAAGTTTTTGCATATCGGCACTTGACAATGCGCCGATGCGGGCGTACTATAAAAATGCTTCAGGGCGAGGTGCAAATCCTCACCGGCGGTATAGTCCGCGAACACGCGCAGCGTGCCGACAAGGTGCAATTCCTTGACCGACGGTATAGTCCGGACGGAAGAAGCGACTATTGCTTTTTGCAATACGTTTGCGCCCTCGAAGGCGCATTTTTTATTGTTACGATATTTTAAAAAGTGTGCCAAAGGAGAAAAATGGGCAAAAATAGAGAAGTATCGGAGAAAAATACCAATTCTCAAAAGACCAAGATTGACGTAAAAGCCACTCTAAAACAGTTCAAAAACGCAAAATTTACCACGGCGTATATCGCAAAAGTCGCGATTTTGACGGCGCTTTCCTTTATTTTGTACGCTTTTGCAAAATTCCCGTTGCCGTTTATGTTCCCGGGATTTTTGGAAATTCAAATAAGCGAGCTTCCCGCGCTTCTTGCGGGCTTTTCGATGGGACCCGTGAGTGCGTGCATCGTTATAATTTTGAAATGCCTTTTCAAACTTGCTATGACGCATACGGGATTCGTAGGAGAGCTTACGGATATATTGCTCGGCATATCTTTCGTGCTTCCCGCGTCAATAATCTATCAACTTCACAAAGACAAAAAGCACGCTTTGATAGGTCTTTCGGTGGGCAGTGCGATACTCACCGCGCTGTCGCTTTTGGTGAATAGATTTATATCCATACCGTTTTACGCAAACCTCTACGGCTTCGACGCAGTGGTGGGAATGGTGTCATCTTTGTACAAAAACGTCACCAAAGACAACTTTTATACCTATTATTTGCTTATCGGTGTGTTGCCTTTTAACGTATTAAGATGTATAATTGTAAGCGGTCTTACGTTCGTGCTATACAAGAGACTGAGCAAAATTCTGCACTGGGACGGAACGAGTATGAAGAAAAAGAGCGTTTTCGGCACTCATAAAATCGCAAATATCGACGAGACTTACGCCTTGGCAAGCGAGATTGCAAACGAGCTTGAAGGCGGAGAAGTTATCTTGCTCGAAGGTGATTTGGGCGCGGGAAAAACCACCTTCACGAAAGGTCTTGCAAAGGCTTTGGGTGTTCAAGAGGAAGTTACGAGCCCCACTTTCACAATACTCAACGTTTACGAAGACGGACGGCTCAAACTCAATCACCTCGATATGTATAGAGTTGAAAGCGCGGACGAGCTTGCGGAACTCGGCATCGAGGACTGCTTTGACGACGAGAGCGTAACCGTCATCGAGTGGAACAAATTCGAACATTTTGACGGCAAAGTAATAAAGATTTCTATCACGTCTGACGGAGAAAGCGCGCGCACTTTCAACGTTGAAAGACAACAATAAGGACGATATGAGCAATATTTTGGCAATCGACACCACGACTACTGCGTTGAACGTCGTTTTGATAAAAGACGACGAAGTTTTCAGCGTATCCAAAGAACTCGGCAAAAGCGGACATTCCGCCAATCTAATGCCGTGTATCGACGATTTGCTTTCGTCAAACGGCGTGGATATATCCGATATCGACACCGTGTGTGCGGTGGTCGGCCCGGGCTCGTTTACGGGTATAAGAATCGGCGTTTCGGCAATGACGGCAATTGCTTTTGCAAATAACGCAAAACGGATTGCGGTCACTTCGTTTGAACTTATCGCATACAATAGGTCGAGAGTTTTGGCAGCGGTGGACGCGGGGCACGGCAACTTGTATCTTGCCGATTGCGAAAACGGCAAAGTCGTTGACGCGCGCTTCGTGGAGGCAAACGATGCCAAAAACGTGCAAAATGCCGTGTTCGAGCCGTGCGTTTCCACGTGTGAAGCACTTGCAAACGTCGTCAAAAACAAGGCAAAATCGGGCGATTTCGTCAACGTAATTGAGCCGTATTATATGAGAAAATCGCAAGCGGAGAGAGAAAAAGATGAAATTTGAACCGCTACGATACGAACATCTTCGTCAAATGGCGCAAATCGAGCAAGAGGCGTTTGACCAGCCTTGGAGCGAGCGTATGTTTATACCCGAGGTCGAGGACGAAAACGCGTATTATCTCGTGGGCGTGCGCGGTGACGAAGTGATTTGCTACGGCGGGTTTCACAAAGTGCTGGACGAGGCGCATATCACCAATATCGCGGTACGTGCCGACTCACGCGGACGTGGCGTAGGAACGCTTTTGATGAGCGAACTTATATCGAGAGCAAGGATGCTTGGCGTGAAATATATGACTCTCGAAGTGCGCGACAACAACGAAAACGCAATCAAATTGTACAAAAGTTTCGGTTTTACCGTTGAAGGAATACGCAAGAGGTATTACAACAACGTGCGTGACGCCTTGATAATGTGGGCAACGCTGTAAAAGGAGATTTTTGACACGAAATAACGCAATAATTTGCGACGAAAACGGCGTAAAATATGCTCAAATCAACGCACATCGCGTGTGTTTCGAGCAGTTCGGGAAAGGAAAAGATATAGTATTTTTGCACGGCTGGGGCGCATCGCGCTCGGCCTTTTTATTTGTCGCAAAACGCCTTTGCTTCAATTATCGAGTCACCGTTTTGGATTTTGCGGGTTTTGGTGACAGTCAAACTCCGAGCGAGCCGTACACCGTGCCAAAATATGCCGACGACGTCTTGAAATTGCTGGATATTTGCGGTATCGAGCGTGCAACGCTCGTGGGACACTCATTCGGCGGGCGCGTCGCAACGGAAATTGCCGTGCATAGTCCGAGCGTCGTAGAAAGATTGGTGCTTATAGACTCGGCAGGCATAAAACCTCGTCGCAAACCGTCTTATTATATCAAAGTCGCGCTTCACAAAATTCTAAAAAAACTCGGTAAAAAAGGTTTGAGAGGATCGAGCGATTACGCGGTGCTTTCCGACGAGATGAAAAAGACTTTTATAAACGTCGTCGGATACGATCAACGCAATGATATACGCTGTATATCGCAACCGACTGCGGTGTTTTGGGGCAAGAAAGATAAGGAAACGCCTCTTTATATGTATAGATACTATTTGAAGCACGTGAAGCAAGCGGAAGGATTTTTGCTGGACGGCGGGCATTTTTCATACGTGGACGACTACGCAAAATTTATGGCAATCTTGCTTGCCTACCTCAAAGAAACGGACTAAAATCCTTTCACCCAAAAAAATTCGACGTTTCACGAAACGTTTTTACGAGAGAAAAATCCTCTAAACGGTGGAAATACGCAAAAGAATCAACGTAAATTGCGAGGTGGATATGACTCTTGTGCGCGGTGACTGGTTTTATATTGTACTTATGGTGCTCGACGGCTTTTTTATGACGAGGCCGTATTTGTACGCAATCCAAAACGACAATTATCGAATAAGCGAGATTT
Organism: Christensenella sp. UBA7571; assembly: GCA_002476605.1. Lineage (GTDB taxonomy): Bacteria > Bacillota > Clostridia > Christensenellales > CAG-917 > CAG-475. The sequence goes on along the minus strand of DLLD01000018.1, from coordinate 5,665 downwards.
TCAAAAACAAGCGTTTGAGGCGCGTTTATCTTATGGACGTAATTGCAATTGTAGTGTTTTGCGCGCTTTGGCTTTTGTTTTATTTGCTCAACGCAAAGGCGTTTTGGGGATTTTTGGTTGCGTTGTTTTTCTTTATAACGGAATTTGCGCTGTATTTTATGGAAGATTTGCCAGACCGCAAGAAACCGTTGAGATATACCAAGCGCGCCGTAAGATGTTTGATTTTCGTTACGGCGTTTGCGTCCGCGCTCGGCTCTATATCTCTTGCAATTGCAACGCATAACCTTTCGGACGAATACTTGCGATATCTCGTATTCTTTGCGTACGTGCTCGTTTTTCCGCTGATATTTATAGTCGCGACGGGGATTATCAATGTTTTTGAGAGACTGAATAACCGCCGATACGAGCAAAAAACCGCCAAACGCCTTGAAAAACGTCCCGATTTAATCAAAATCGCAATTACGGGAAGCTGCGGCAAAACGTCCGTGAAAAATTTCCTCAAAGAGATTTTGGCGCAAAAATACAACGTTTTGGCAACGCCCGAGAGTTACAACACGCCTATGGGTATCGCAAAAACCGTAAACACGCTCGACGCAACGCACGAGGTATTTATTGCGGAGTTTGGCGCAAGACGAGTGGGTGATATAAAACGCCTTATGAAAATCGTGAAGCCCGAATATAGCGTATTGACGGGGATAAACGTCCAACATCTCGAAACGTTCAAGTCGTTTGACAATATCAAGCGCGAAAAGTGTCGCGTTCTCGAAGTTGGGGACGGGGCGTGCGTGATAAATCAAGACGTGAGGGAAATTGCGGAAAGCTACGTGACTAGACTCAAACGAATACCCGAAACCATATACGCGGGACTTGACGATAGTGCGGATATATACGCCACCAATCTGAACGTGTCCAAGGGCGGAAGCGAATTCGATATCGTGATAGGGGACGATATCTACCGCGCACGCACGAGAGTGCTCGGTATTCACAATGTGCAAAATATTATGCTTGCCGTAGGTATGGCAATAAAACTCGGCGTAGAAATGCCTTACATTTTGAACGCAATCGACGCACTTCAACCCGTCGCGCATCGTCAACAACTTATCGAGGGTAACGGCGTAACCATCATTGACGATAGCTTCAATTCAAATCCCGACGGCGCAAAATGCGCTTTGCAAACTCTTGCGCTTTTTGACAAACGCAAGGTCGTCATAACCCCGGGCTTCGTCGAACTCGGTGAAAGGGAAGGGGAAGAAAACTATGTTCTCGGCAAGCGCATATCCGAGGTTGCGGACGTGGTTTTGCTCATAGGCGAAAGGCGTACGGAAAGCATAAAACGCGGGCTGAAAGATTGTGATTTCCACGGTGAAATATTCGTTTACGACAGCCTAAAATCTTGTCAAGACGACTTTGTAAACGTCCTAAAACTAGACGACGTGATGTTGATGCTAAACGATCTTCCCGACGTGTACGACGACAAAATGTAAGAAAAGTATTCTATAAAACCGCAATTATGAGGTTAAAGTATTCTAAAATCACTAAAATAATAGAATTAAATCGCAAGATAAATCACAATATTGCAAAAATACACAAAAGTGTAAAAACGCAAATCGGCGCAAAAATCACCTATTAAATTTGCCGTTCATATACTGACACAAAATATCGAGAGGTGTGTATGAAAAAGAAAGTTGCGCTTATATTCGGCGGTCGTTCGCTTGAAAGAGAAATATCTATTATCACTGCAATGCAAGTGCTTTCAAACGTCGATAAATCAAAATTCGACGTCGAGCCCGTGTATATGTTCGATGGGGATTTTTACGTTGGAGGAATAGATAAAATAGCGAGTTTTGTAAACTTCAATCCGTCGTTTCACAAGAAAGCGTTTTTGATAAAAGGTGAGTTTTACACGTTGAAGAGAGACAAACTTTGTAAGTTTTTCAAGCCCGACGTTGCGCTGCTTTGTTGCCACGGCGGCGAGGGCGAAAACGGAATTTTGCAATCGATTATGGAATATAACGATATTCCGTATACGTCCTCGGATACGCTTTCGTCCGCCGTGTGTATGGACAAGGGCGTGTCAAAACGCATTTTTGAAAACCTATTGCTCAACGTTTTGCCGTACGAAATCGTGTCGAAAAGCGAATTTGAAGAGGACGAGGACACCGCTATCGAGCGTATCGAGAGCATTTTGACCTATCCTCTCATTGTAAAACCCGCTTCGCAAGGCAGTAGTATTGGTATCGGAGTGGCAAATGATAGGGAAGAATTGCGTTTTGCAATGCAAGTTGCGACTCAATTTGACGATAGAATAGTAGTCGAGCATAAATTGTCCGATTTTAAGGAAGTAAATTGCGCTTGTCTCGTAAACGACGGAAAATTGGTCGTGTCGCAAACGGAACAACCTTGTTCTCCGAGCGATTTTCTCACTTTTGACGACAAATACGGCACTGGCGGAAAAATGAGCGGTCTTTCACGCATTATGCCCGCGCAAATCGGCTCTCTCGACCTCGTCGTAAAGGCCACGACGGAGCGCGTGTATAGAGAAATGGGGTTATTCGGTGCGGTTAGAATTGACTATCTCGTCGACGAGACCAAAAACAAGGTGTATATCAATGAAATCAACACTATTCCAGGTTCTATGGCGTTCTATTTGTTCGAGGGAGTGGGAATTGCGTTCTCCGATATGATAACCATTCTTTGCAACGAGGCAATATCGCGGCACTTGCACGGCAAAAAACGCACCGTGTATAAAACGGACGTTCTCTCGGGGTTCATTGGCGGTGCGAAAATGCGCAAATAATCTGCGTTTTTAGTGAAAAATTGCATTTAGTGATATCAAACGCTTTGCAACGATTGCTTTTATATTCCTTGCGAAATTTTTGCGGTTTGCGATATCGTTTGACGCCGTATCTTGCGCCACACGATATCTTTGCTTGTCAAAATCATACGTTTGTGTTATTATTTGTTAAATAATAATTTGAGGTACGCAATGGACAAGATAAAGATGACCACTCCGCTCGTCGAGATTGACGGCGACGAGATGACGAGAGTGCTTTGGCAATGGGTAAAAGACATTCTTATACTTCCGTACGTTGATTTGAAGACGAAATATTACGATTTATCCATACAAAATCGCGACGCAACCGACGATAAAGTGACCGTCGAGGCTGCAAACGCGTGCTTGAAGTACGGCGTAGGCGTAAAGTGCGCCACGATCACGCCAAACGCGCAAAGAGTGGAAGAATTCGGCTTAAAGCGTATGTATCCCAGTCCCAACGCAACGCTCCGTGCGATTATGGACGGCACGGTATTTCGTGCTCCCGTGCTCGTTAAGGGCGTAACTCCGCTCGTTCCCACGTGGACGAAACCTATCGTTATCGCGCGTCACGCATACGGTGACGTATACAAGGCGGTGGAGATAAGAGCGCACGGCGGAAAAGCTACGCTTTGCTGCGGAGACGAGCAAAAAACCGTGTTCGACTTTGGCGGTGAAGACGGTATTTTGCAAGCGCAACACAACACCGACAAGAGCATAAAGAGCTTTGCGAGAAGTTGTTTTTCCTACGCGCTTTCACAAAAACAAGACCTTTGGTTCAGCACCAAAGACACCATATCCAAAGTGTACGACCATCGCTTTAAGGATATATTCCAAGAGATTTTCGACGCGGAATATAAGGACAAATTCGACGAGGCGGGCATAGAGTATTTTTACACGCTCATTGACGACGCGGTCGCGCGCGTTATGCGCTCACACGGCGGATTTATTTGGGCACTCAAAAACTACGACGGTGACGTTATGAGCGATATGGTGGCAACGGCGTTCGGCTCGCTTGCAATGATGACGTCCGTTCTCGTGTCTCCGACGGGTGCTTTTGAGTACGAAGCGGCGCACGGCACGGTTACTCGCCATTTCAGAAAACATCAAGCGGGGGAAGAGACCTCTACGAACTCCGTCGCTACGCTCTTTGCGTGGACGGGCGCACTCAAAAAACGCGGGGAACTCGACCAAAACGCCGATTTGGTTGATTTTGCCAACCGCCTCGAAAAAGCGACGATAGATACGATTGAGGGCGGAGAAATGACCAAAGACCTTGCGGGTATGTTCCATCTCGACGGGGTGGAAGTCAAACCCTTAAACAGCAAACAATTCCTCGAAGCAATTGCAAAGAGACTATAATCGAGCGGATTAGATAATCGAAAAGTATCGAAAACGATTTGTTTTTGAAATCTAAAATTATCGCGTAAAATATAAAAGCACCCGAGTGTCGGGTGCTTCGTTTTTTAATAATTCAATCGATATTTTTTTTGCAAAACGGTTAAAAAATTTTGCCATTGGAAGTCGTATAATTTAGCTTTATCGGCTGTCGATTGGTTATTTGCAAACCGTATATCGACTAAAACGCAATTCCTCGTTGCAAATTCGTCGCTTTGATTTATGCTTGCTCGGCGGGTTCTGTGGTTGTGGCGTTGGCGTAGGTCACGTTGTCACCGACTATTTTAATCTCGTTGGGCATACCTTCGCGCGCATCGTCTGGCAGATAGATTATCACTTGCTTTTCCACGTCAAAGTCCTTGAACATAAAGAAGAACAATCTCTTTATCGCAGTATCGTCGCGTTTGGGGGCGGGGGACTCCGTGAGAGTTACGACGCCTCCCGACGAGCGAGTTTTTATCACTTGATTTTCAAATTTGATGTAATAATCGTACGTTGCGAAGCCGATTTTATCCAAATCCGTGGTGTAGACTATGACCGCTTGTTTGTCGGTGAAGTCGACGACTATCGTGTTGAGCTTGTCACTGCCTTCTATCTCGTTGACGGAGTCTTTGGTTTGGCGATGTTCAACTTCCGTGAAAAATCCGCTTTCGTTCATAAACGTTGAGGTTGCTTCAACCCATTTTTCGCGATTGATACAACCGAGTGCGGCGGAAATGATAGTGAACACTGCGCCCACCGCAAGCACTGCAATTGCGATATTTGAGACGGTGAGGTAGTCCTTGAAAGACTTTTTGCCGTCCGAAACAACGGTTTTTTCCTCTTTTTTGGGTGCGTCGGGAAATTCCCAACCCATTTTTTTGTTGTAGAAAGCGTAGTATTTTTTGTAAACGTCGATAAATCCGACGCCTATTCCGATTGCAATCAATCCCGCGCCCGCAAGCACCAAAAATACCATTGCGCTTTTGAAGGCAAAGCAAGACGCTATTGCATAAAACAGCAAAAGCAAACCGCCCCCGAAGAGTGCAATCATAAGTGCAATCATAAGTATAAAGGGGATATTGATGACGACTCTTTTCCAAAAGCCGTTTTTTTGCGTCGCAATACGTTTCATAAAAAAGATTATACTATCCTCAATTCTTAAAGTCAAACGAATACTTAAAAGCTCATTCAAGGCGTACTTATTAACGGAATGTGTTTATTCGGGGGTCGAGCCGCAAGGCGGCGAGCGGATAAGTGCCGAGCTTGACGAATAGTACAAGTGAGCCAACGAGTGTTGTTCTTTTCGTTGGCGAACGAGTGGCATAACAAGTGGACGATACTTGTTATGCGAGCGCCGCTGTCTCCCCCGCGAGCGATGCTCGCTCGTGTAGAGAAATGCCCCTATACGAGTGGCTGGGCGCGACGCGTTAAGCAACACATTCAGTGAATGTGTTGTAGCCAAAGCGAACGAGG
>DLLD01000012.1 GCA_002476605.1 Christensenella sp. UBA7571 | reverse complement strand
CCTCGTTCGCTTTGGCTACAACACATTCACTGAATGTGTTGCTTAACGCGTCGCGCCCAGCCACTCGTATAAGGATATTTCTCTACAAGCGCGAACATCGCTCGCGGGGGAGACAACGGCACTCGCATAGATAGGTATCGTTCCCTTGTTATGTCACTCGTTCACCAACGAAAAGAACAACACTCGTTGGTTCACTTGTACTAATCGTCAAGCTCGGCACTTATCCGCTCACCGCCTTGCGGTTCGAGTTCCGTCTCCGAAGCTACACATTCCGTTAATAGGTGCGCTCCGAATAAGCATATACAGTTAATAAGCCGTGCCTGACAAAGTTAATCGCTATTTGCCGCGCTTAAATTTATTTAAGGGCGTTATTTAGATGAAGAGCGCGAAAAAACCTCTTGAACATCAACCCTAACGTACTGTCGTACGTGAGTTGAGGGACAAGAGGTTTTGACAATGCTATTCGCTAAATAACGTCCTTAAATTATTTTTCGCTCTTTTTTTGAACTACTTGCTCACCATCATAGTAACCGCACTTGGGGCACACTTGGTGGCTCTTTTTAAGTTCGTGGCATTGGGGGCACTCTACAAGGCCCGGAGTTGTAAGTTTCCAGTTTGCAAAACGGGAATTCGTTTTTGATTTTGAAACTTTATTTTTAGGTACTGCCATCTTCTTACCTCCGATTTTCGCAACATTTGCTTAACATAGCTTTTTGATTATATAAAATAAACGAAGATATGTCAAACGCTTTTTCAAAGTTGCGTTGATTTTTGAATGTGTTTTTTACTTATTTTCGCGCTTTTGAGGCATTTTTCGCACAAAACGCGATTTGAGCCTCAAAAAGCGGGACATTTTGATTATTTTGCAAGCGCTTGCGTCTCTCTTGCGATTGACAACTCTTCGTTGGTGGGAAGAATAAGCACTTTGACTTTGCTATCGGGCTTGGAGATAACTCTCACGCCGTCGCCTCTACCCTTGTTTGCTTCAAAGTCGAAGTCAACGCCGAGATATTCCATATCTTCCATAACGAGTCTGCGCATAAGGTCGCTATGCTCGCCGATACCGCCGGTAAAAACGATAGCGTCCACGCCGTTGAGCACTGCCGCGTACGAACCGATATATTTCTTGATACGATAAGCCGCAACTTCAACTGCAAGTTTTGCCTTTTCGTTGCCCGTGTCGATTGCCGATTCGAGGTCACGCATATCGGAGCTCAATTCGCTTATACCCTTCATACCGCATTTTTTGTTGAGGTATTGCACGAGGTCTTCGGGCGTAAGGTTGAGTTTTGCGCGGATATATTCGCTTGCGGCGGGATCGATATCACCCGAGCGCGTACCCATAACCAAGCCTTCGAGAGGCGTAAAGCCCATAGACGTGTCTACGCACTTGCCGTCTTTGACTGCGGATATGGACGAGCCGTTGCCGAGGTGGCAAACGATGATTTTGCTATCCTTTTTGCCGAGAAGCTTGATAGTTTCTTCGCTGACGAACTTGTGAGAAGTGCCGTGGAAGCCGTATTTGCGCACTTTGTATTGGTCGTATACGGAATACGGAATACCGTACATATATGCTTTTGCGGGCATAGTGCTATGGAACGTCGTATCGAACACCGCAACCATAGGCACGTTGGGCATAACCTCTCTGCAACTCTTTATGCAAGCGATGTTGCCGGGCATATGAAGAGGTCCGAGTTCCGCATTCTTTTCGCAAATACGGATAACTTCGTCGTCGATAAGCACGGATTGATTGAAGTCCTCACCGCTGTGGAGTACTCTGTGTCCCACTGCGCCGATTTCGTCCGTGGACTTGATTGCGCCGTATTCGGGGTCGACCATTGCGTCCAAAACGAGCTCGATTGCCTCTTTGTGGTCTTTCATATCGCGCTTGATATTGAGCACTCTGCCGTCCGACGTCTTTTGGGTGAGTTCACCGCCGTCAAACGTGATGCGCTCGCAAAGACCTTTGAGCATAACTTGCTCGGTTTGCATATCGATAAGTTGATATTTGAGTGAAGAACTGCCTGCGTTGATAACGAGTATTTTCATTGCTCTCTCCTATTAGTCCTTGACGGATTGAAGTGCGGTGATTGCAGCGACTGCCGCGATATCCTCGGCCACGCAACCTCTGCTCAAATCGTTGACGGGCAAAGCCAAGCCTTGCATAATCGGTCCGATTGCCATACAATTGCCAAAGCGTTGTGCAAGTTTGTAGCCGATGTTGCCTGCGTCGAGGTTGGGGAAAACGAGAACGTTTGCTTGACCAGCAACGGTGCTGTCTCCCGCTTTTTGCTTTGCTACGCTGTCAACGATGGAAGCGTCGAGTTGAAGCTCGCCGTCAACGTTGATTTCGGGGTGTTCCGCTTTGACTTTCTCGTAAGCGGTGCGCACTTTCTCGACGGATTCGTGATTTGCACTGCCCTTCGTGGAGAAGGAAAGCATCGCGATTTTTGCGTCCATTTGGCAAATCTTCTTTGCGCTGTCTGCCGCCGCAACGACGATGTCTGCGAGTTGGTCGCTCGTCGGATACGGAATAACCGCGCAGTCCGAGAAAATGTATGCGGGATATTTTTTGTATTTGAAATCTTCGGGCGGAACCATAACGAAGCAACTGGAAACGGAGCTGATGCCGGGAGCTGCTTTGATAACTTGGAAAGCGGCTCTCGAAACGTCTGCGGAGCTGAACACCGCACCGCCGACCACGCCGTCCACGTCACCGCGTTTGAGCGCGACGCAAGCGTAGAACATATTGTTGTTGGTAACGATATTGAGAGCTTGCTCTTCCGTCATACCTTTTGCCTTGCGAAGCTCGTAAAGCGTGTTTGCGTAATCCGCGCGATGTGCACTGGTCTTGGGATCGTCGAAAGCAACGCCCGTGAAGTCGATTTCGGGGAATTTTGCCTTGATTTGCTCTTCGTTGCCGATGAGAACGACTTTGCAAACGCCTTTTTGCGTAAGAATTTCGGCAGCCTTAGCAGCACGAACGTCGTCGCCTTCAGCAAGTGCAATGGTTTTGCCGAGTTTGCTTGCTCTGCTCATAAGATTTTCAACAAAATCTGTCATATAAAACTCCTAAAATGTTGCAATTGATTGCAATTGTTTTATTTTCGGGTATAATTATAAATAATAAATAAACAAAAATCAACAATAATGAGGACTTATTTTGAAAATTACCGCCGTCATAGCCGAATATAATCCATTCCACAACGGTCATCTCAAACAACTCAAAAAAGCAAAACGCGAAACGGGCGCGGACGCTTTGGTGGTGGTGATGAGCGGATCTTTCACTCAACACGGCGATTTGTGCGTGTGCGACAAATATACGAGAGCAAATTGGGCTATTCAAGCGGGCGCGGACCTCGTTTTGGAACTTCCCACCGTATATTCGCTCTCAACCGCAAAAGGTTTTGCCGAAGGCGCGCTCAAAACGTTGTCTATGCTGGGTGAATTTACCCTCTCTTTCGGCACGGAAAGCGACGAAATAGAGGACTTGAATATGGCGGCAGAGTTTATGCGCAGTGAGTCGAAGGATATGTCCAACCTTCTCAAAGGCTATCTCAACGAGGGATATTCCGTCGCAAAATCGCGCACTCTCGCACTAGACCAAATCCGTCCCGACATCTCCAATATGCTTCAATCCCCCAACAATATTTTGGCGGTGGAATATATGAAAGCGGGCTCGGCGTACGGCGGAAAAGTGCAATATCACTCCGTAGAGCGCAAGCCCGACGACGGCAAAAAGTTTTTATCTTCAACTAAGATACGCGAACTTATGGCTCAAGGCGAGGACGTATCGGCGTTTATCCCGCCCTTCGTCAACCTTGAAAACGTCGTAAATATCGACAAATACAACACCATTTCAACCTACGCAATGAAGGCAATGACCGCTTCCCAACTCAAAGACATTGCCAACATCAGCGAAGGTATGGAAAACCGCATAAGCCAAGCCTCTTTCACATCTATGGAGGAGTTTTTGGGACTTACGAGCAAACGCTACACGCGCTCAACCATCAAGCGTATTGCCGCTTGCGCGACGCTTGGACTCGGCAAAGACCTCGTGGAACTTGCCAAAGAGCAAAAGCCCTACTGCACCGTGCTTGCGTTCAAACCGTCCAAAAAGAAAGCGTTGTTCTCTCTTCTTGCGCAAGGTGACGGATACTTCTTCTTCAAGCACAGCGATTGCGAAAAGGATTGTCCCGTAAGACCTCTCGTCGACCTCGACGAAAAGGCAAGCAAAATTCAAAAACTGTGTTACTAACGTAAAACTCGGTCGGAAACGGCCGATTTTTTATGATTTCAACGCAAAAACAAGCCGTTTTCGGCTCATAAATTAGGGCGTGAAATCATAATATTTTGCGTGGAAAACGTTGCAAAAAATTCAAACGCGCAAATGGTGCGACATAGCGAAAAATCATTCTCGAACCGCAAAATTTTTAGGCGCGCGAAAAGCACAAACGTCCACGCAAAAAACAAAAAGATAGATTTTTCAAAAGTATTTGCCTGCACCGCTCTGTTTGCGTTTATGGCACTTATGCTTGCAAAACCGGACTATTATTTGTCTTCGGCACGCAAGGGACTTACGCTTTTTGCAACGAGCGTTTTGCCCTCGCTCTTCCCATTCTACTTTTGCTCGCTTATGCTCACGTATATGGGCGCGGTAAAAGGAATATCGGGACTTGGCGCAAAACCCGTCAAACTTCTTTTCAACACCCCGAAAGAGAGTGCGTACGCACTGTTTTTGAGCACGCTTTGCGGATATCCCGTGGGCGCAAGCACTTGCGAGGAATTGTATAACGCGGGTATTTTGAGTCGCGACGACGTAAAAAGCACCGCGTCTTTTTGCTCGACTTCCGGTCCGATATTTATCATAGGCACGATAGGCGGAGCGATATTCGGCGACGCGCGCGTCGGTTGGAGCGTGCTTGCGTCGCACTACGTAGGCGCGATTATCAACGGACTTATTTACCGCAAACGCAAATCGTCGAGCGACGACCGCACCCTTGCGCTCAACGTCGATACGGACTCCGTGCTTTCAAAGGCAATATCCAAAGCCACGCTCAATATGCTATACGTGGGCGGATACGTGGTTATATGCGGTATGTTAGTTGATACGCTGGAACTTTTAGGACTTCAAAGCCTCGTCAAATCCCCCGATATATCCAACGCGTTGATGTCGATAATCTACGGGCTTATCGAGATGACGCGCGGTTGCCTTCAAAGCGCAAATTGTACCTCTTTGCACCTCTCTACCGTGCTTTGTACGGGCGCGGTGTCATTCGGCGGACTGTCCGTAACTCTTCAAAACTACACGTTTTTGTCAAAATGCGGACTAAATCTCGGACAAATACTTTTGAGAAAAATCACGCAATGCGCCGTTTCTATGCTCGTTGCATTCTTAATCGGATTTGCTCTCTAAAAAAAATTGTAAAAAAGTGCAAAAATATTGCGTAAAATTTGACATAATTTATTGACTTTTTGGCATTTCCTTTTGTAATGTATTGGCATAGGAGTTGAATTTTCAACAATTATCCGGAGGAAAGTATGAAAAAAAGTTGGAGCAACACGGCACTTGTTGCTTATTCCCTATTGCCCAAAATCGCAAAAGAGATAGACTTTGCGATACAAAGTCGGGTAAAGTCGAGTTTTCAAAGCCGACATTTGAAAATAGGTGTAAGCAACGAACAATTAATTGGTGAAATTCTCGATCTGACGGACGAGAAAAGAAAAATCGTCAATATGCGATACGTAGTGGCAACCGCACTAAAACAAATGAAAGAAAAAGACCGAAATATCTTGATAGAACGCATCGTCAAGAAAACGACATTTCAAGATATCTCGACCAACGAAAATATATCACTGCGTACTGCATTCAGACGAGTGGCAATTGCCGAGGAGGAATTTGCCCGCAACCTACGCAAAAACGGTTACGACGAGCAGTGGTTTGAAAAAGAATACGGAAACGATAAACTGATTATGCCGATAAGACGGCAAATACTGACGGACAAATATTTCGTCGCAAAAAATTTATAATCTCAACGCACAAAAGTAAAAATTGTTGAAAACTATGACTAAATACGGCGCATAGTGTGTTTTCCTATTGCGCGATTTGCAAAATCGGATACGAAAATTTTGCATTATTTGAAAAACGAGCGTTTATTTTCTCGTTTTCACAATTTATTTTTGCCGATTTATATCGTCGGACTTTCGTAAAAATACGCAACTGTTTGCGGAAATTAAGTACTTAAAAACGCCTCGAAAACCGAGGCGTTTTTCGTTATTTTCGTTTGGCTTTTGCATACCGATTTTCGACAAAAATCAGCGATAAAATTTTGCGTTTTCGGTTGATTTTCAAAACACCGCTTTTGCAAATATCATATCACAAAATCGTACATCTAACCTTATCAATAGCAGTTTTTGATACTGATATTGAGATACGCGTCCATATCGAAAATCGTCCACGGAGCGACCTCGGGCGGATACACTCTGAACGTCATCTCTTTGCCCGATACGGGGTGCTTGAATTTGAGCTCGCACGCCCAAAGGCAAAGCGGGTATTTGCTCTTGTCATTGTTGCCGTATTTCTTGTCGCCTACGATTGGGTTGCCCATATTGGACAATTGCACTCTGATTTGGTGTCCGCGTCCCGTCACGAGATTGACGAGAACGAGGCTTACGTCTTGCTTGGAGCAAAGCACTTTGTAATCGAGTTCGGCGTATTTTGCGCCTTCCGAGAGCGCGGGAACGACCTTTACCGTGTTGGTATCGGCAAACTTTTTGAGGTAGCAAGTGAGCTTGTCCGCCTTGTATCTCGGTGCGCCGTCGACGATTGCAAGGTATCTCTTCTCCACTTCACCGTCTCTTATGGCTTGGCAAAGGCGAGACGCCGCTTTGGACGTTTTGGCAAACACCATTACTCCGCCCGTAGGTCTGTCAAGGCGATGCACGAGCCCGAGATACGCCTCACCAGGTTTGTTATACGTTTCAACGAGGTATTGTTTGAGCATATTGACCATATCGGGATCACCGCTCTCGTCGGCTTGCACGGGCACGTCGTAAGGTTTGACGACGACGAGCACGTGATTGTCTTCATATACGATTTTCAAGTCTTTGTAAGTCATAATTGTATTTCCGTAGTGTATTTTTGATATTATTCGTCAGTTTTTGAAAGTTGCAAAAGCCGTGCAACCTTGCGGAAGAATAAGCCCTTCTTGCGTAGCAAGACCTATCTCGTCCGCATCGATAATTGCGTTTTTGCCGAGTGCGAGTTTGAGGATATTTGCCATAACGGTGGGTTGAAGCCCCGTCGTGTAACTGTTGAGACACACGAACAACGGTTGGTCGCTCAAAAGATTGGCAACGAGTTCCACGAGCTCGGATATTCCCTCTTCTATCTTCCACTTTTCACCGTTCGGACCTCTTCCGAAGCTGGGCGGATCGAGGATAATCGCGTCGTATTTTCTTCCGCGCCTTATCTCTCTTTGGCAAAACTTGAAGCAGTCGTCGACAATGTATCGCATACCGCTATTATCAAGCCCGCTGAGGCGTACGTTGTCTCCCGCACGCTCGACCATAGCCTTTGCGCTGTCCACGTGGCACACGCTTGCACCCGCTTTCAAGCACGCAACGGACGCCGCGCCCGTGTAACCGAAGAGGTTGAGCACGCTTATAGGTCTGCCAGCGTTTGAGATGAGGCTCATCATTCTGTCCCAATTGACCGCTTGCTCGGGGAAAAGCCCCGTGTGCTTAAAGCCCATCAGTTTGAGAGAGAACTTCAAATCGCGCCACGAAATGACGAACTCGGACGGGATATTCCTCTTGTACTTCCACATACCGCCACCGGTTTGGCTACGCTCGTAAATCGCGTCGATGCCCTCGTAAGAGCGAAGCGGTTTTTTTGCGTGCCAAATAACTTGCGGATCGGGGCGCAAAAGCGTATAATCCCCCCACTTTTCGAGTTTTTCACCGTCACCGGTTGCGATTACGGTATATTCTTTCCAATCGGGTGCAACTCTCATTACGCTTTCTTGACGGATATCGTAACGGTGTCACCATTGATATCGCACTCTTTCGTAAATCCGTCCAAATGTTCGGATATACCGTCGGCAAGGACGTCTTTAAGGAAGTCGGCGTTTTGCAAAACTTGCTTTGCAATGCCTTCTGCGTGATAGCCGATTATGATATGATCGGTGACCTCGAAGCCCGCTTCCTTTCTCATATTTTGTATCTTTGATACAAGCTCTCTTTCAACGCCCTCGAAAATAAGCTCGTCGTTGAGCGCGGTATCGAGAACGACCGTGGTTTCACCGTCGCTTTCGCTGGAATAGCCTTCCTTATTCTTCATACTGATAAGCAAGTCGTCTTGCGAAAGTTCCACGTCTCTACCGCCCGCGTTGAATTTGAACAAATCCCCCCTCTTGACCGCCGCGACGATTTCGCTTGCGCGCTCTTGCAAAACGCCTCTGATCGTGCCGAGCAAACTGCCGTATTTAGGTCCGAGCGTTTTGAGTTGCGGTTTAAGTTCGTAATTGATGAAGCCGTCGCTCGTATCGGACACCTCGACGGACTTGACGTTGAGTTCGTCCTCGACGAGTTCTTTGAGGCTTTGCGGAAGCTCGTATCTGCCGTTGTAGAAGAGTTTTGCAAGCGGTTGTCTGTTTTTGAGGTTGGACTTGTTTCTTGCCGCTCTTCCGAGAACTACGAGTTTGAGCACGTCGCCCATACCCGCTTCGAGTTTCTTGTCAATCATATTCTCGTCCGCTACGGGGAAAGAGCAAAGGTGTACGCTTTCGGGTGCGGATTTATCGAAGTTGCGCACGAGATTTTGATAAATCTCTTCCGCCATAAACGGAACGTACGGCGCAATAATCTTGCTCAAAGTGGAAAGAACGGTGTAAAGCGTGGTATACGCCGCTTCCTTATTCTTGGACATATCGCTTCCCCAGAAACGATCGCGCGAACGACGCACGTACCAGTTGGAAAGGATATCCACGAAGTCTCCGATTGCACGAGAAGTCTCGGTGATCTTGTATTCGTTGAGACCTTCGTCCACGAATTTGATAAGCGAATTGAGACAGGACAAAATCCACTTGTCCATAATCGTCAATTGTTGGTCTTCGAGCTTGTGCTCCGTCGGGTTGAATTTGTCGATTTCGGCGTAAAGGACGAAGAACGCATACGTATTCCAGAGCGTGCCCATAAACTTGCGTTGAGACTCGCTTACGGTGTCTGCGTGGAAGCGTGAAGGCAACCACGGCGCGCTCGTCGTGTAGAAATACCATCTCGTTGCGTCCGCGCCTTGTTTGTCGAGAACGGTCCACGGATCGACGACGTTGCCCTTATGCTTGGACATCTTGATGCCGTCTTTGTCGTTGACGTGTCCCAAAACTATGCAGTTTTTGAAAGGAGCGCGTCCGAAAAGCACCGTGTTGACCGCAAGCAAGGTGTAGAACCAACCTCTCGTTTGGTCGATAGCCTCGGAAATGAAGTCCGCGGGAAAAACCTTTTCAAAGGTTTCTTTGTTTTCAAAGGGGTAGTGCCATTGTGCAAACGGCATAGAACCGGAGTCAAACCAGCAGTCGAGCACTTCGGGAGTGCGTTCCATCGTTCCTCCGCATTCACATTCCCACTTGACTTCGTCGATATACGGACGGTGCAACTCTACGTCGTGGTCGAGGTGCGCTTTTTCACGCAATTCCTCTCTCGAACCTATGACGTGCACTTTTCCGCACTTGTTGCACACCCAAATCGGGAGCGGAGTGCCCCAATATCTTTCACGGGAAATGCCCCAGTCGATGACGTTTTCGAGGAAGTTGCCCATACGGCCGTTTTTAATGGTCTCGGGCATCCAGTTTACGGAGTCGTTGGCAACGAGGAGTTGCTCTTTGACCGCCGTCATTTTTACGAACCAGCTTGAACGCGCATAGTAAAGAAGCGGTGTGTCGCAACGCCAGCAGAACGGATAGCTGTGCGTAAATTTGAGAGTCTTGAAGAGCTTGTTTTCACCCTTCAATTTCTCGATGATGTACTTGTCCGCGTCTTTGCAGAAAAGTCCCTTAAAGTCGTAGACCGCATCCTTAAATCTACCTCTGTCGTCCACCATTTGGACAAACGGAAGTCCGTATTTTTTACCAACCTTGCTATCGTCTTCACCAAACGCGGGAGCGATGTGAACTATGCCCGTGCCGTCGGTGAGAGTGACGTAAGAGTCGTTGACGACGTAGTACGCCTTTTCTTTTGCGCCCGTCTCGTAATCGAAAAGCGGAATATACTCGGTGTATTCGTATTCGCTACCCTTCTTGGTGTCCACTTTTTCGTACGTTCCTTCTTCAAACAAGGTCGGAATAAGCGCGTCCGCGAGTATATAATACTCGTCTCCCACTTTGATCTTGGTGTAATCCTCTTTGCCGTTCATACAAAGAGCAACGTTGGACGGAAGCGTCCAAGGCGTCGTCGTCCACGCAAGGAAGAACGTATTTTCAACGTCTTTAAGCGCAAATTTGACGAAAACGGAAGTCTCCTCCACGTCTTTGTAGCCTTGCGCCACTTCGTGAGAGGAAAGCGCCGTTCCGCAACGAGGACAATAAGGTACGATTTTGTAGCCCTTGTAGATAAGTCCCTTATCAGCCATTTGCTTGATTGCCCACCACACCGACTCGATGTAGTTGTTGTCGTAGGTGACGTAGGGATTGTCCATATCCGCCCAATAACCTATACGGTCGGACATTTTGCGCCATTCGTTGCTATATTTCCATACGGACTCTTTGCACTTTTTGATAAAAGGCTCGATGCCGTACTTTTCAATCTCTTGTTTTCCGTCGATGCCGAGCATTTTTTCGACTTCGAGTTCTACGGGAAGACCGTGAGTATCCCAGCCTGCCTTACGCAAAACGTGATATCCCTTCATCGTCTTGTAACGAGGGATAATATCCTTCATAACACGGGTAAGAATGTGTCCGATGTGGGGTTTGCCGTTTGCAGTCGGCGGTCCGTCGTAAAAACTGAATTCGGGATTACCCTCGTTCTTTTCGACGCTCTTTTTGAAAATATCTTCTTGTTTCCAAAATTCGAGGACCTCTTTTTCACGGTCGACGAAATTAAGATTTGTTTCAACTGGTTTGTACATATAATTCCTCAAAATCATATTATGATTAAATAATTATAAACTCAAAATACGAAAAAAGCAACCGTATGAGGCACAATCGTTCCGCCAATTCAAAAGCAATACCGTCGAGAAGCGGACGAAAAGAAAATTCTTGTGAAAACGCGACGATCCGTCGCTAGAAAAAACGAAACGACATCCGACCAAAAGCATATTAACATGATAATCAAATCAAATGCAATCTCCGCAATTCGTTTGACAAATTTTGCCCTTGTGCTAAAATCATACCGTAACTATGCGGGCGTAGTTTAATGGCAAAACGAAAGCTTCCCAAGCTTTAGTCGTGAGTTCGATTCTCATCGCCCGCTCCACAAGCGACCTTCTCGGTCGTTTTTTTATTTACAAAATTTTCTATTCACAAATCAAAAATGCGCTCTCGTTTTTGCTATAAATTTAACTTGTTCTTTGCGCAACGATTATTCCGTCTTTTTACAACAAATACACTTATCGTGTGTTATTGGTGTAAAATTTGGCACTTTTAAGCACTTGCGCACACTTTTCGTGTATTTATCGGCACCAAATAACACGATATGTGTTGCAAATAATCGATACACGAATTGTGTTATTTAATATTTTTGCGTGATTTTATCGTAAAGTTGTATTCTTACTCTTATTGTGATACAATATCTATATCAATAGATTGAGGTGCACAATGAACGTGTTTGAAACCTCGCATCTTTGCAAATCGTACGGTAAAAAGGTCGTGCTCGACGACGTCAACCTTACGGTGCGCGAAGGCGAAATTTACGGTTTGGTCGGCAGAAACGGCGCGGGCAAATCCACGCTTATAAGAATACTGCTCGGACTTGCAAAACAAAATAGAGGCGAAGTGAAAATCAACGGCTCGCAATCGGCGGACGCTTTGGCGTACGAGCGCAAGAAAATCGGTTCTATCGTCGACAGCCCTTCCCTACTATTGCATTTGACCGCACTCGAAAATATGAAAGCGGTCGCTTACGCTTTGGGAGAGGACGACGAAAACGCTTTGAAAGAGCTTCTTCACAAAGCCGGTCTCGATCCCGACAATCCCACCAAAGTCAAGAATTATTCTCTCGGTATGAAGCAACGCCTTGCGATTGCGGTTGCACTTATAGGCAATCCGTCCGTTCTCGTTCTCGACGAACCCATCAACGGACTCGATCCGACGGGTATTTTTGAGGTTAGAGAGCTTTTGAGCAGAATTAACCGCGAAGACAAGGTTACCATACTTATATCTTCGCACATTTTGAGCGAACTTACCAAGCTTGCCAACAGTTACGGCATCATCGAAGGCGGAAAACTCGTCAAAGAAATGCGCGGAAGCGACCTCGAAGAACTTTGCCGTCCGTATATCAAGGTGGTTGTCGGAGATTTGAAAGTCGCACTCAACGTCGTCGTCGAAAATTATCACGCACACGATTTCGAGATACTCCCCTACAACACGCTTGCGCTTTACGACTTGTCAAAAGGTATTCCCGAAGTTGCCAAAATGTTTGCGGACGCCAACGTGCCCGTACTCAACATAATGCAATGCCAAGGTGATTTGGAGTCTACGTTTATTTCGCTTATGGGAGGTCTTACAAATGAACAAAAATAGTTTTGCTTGCACCCTATCGAGCGATTTCTTCAAACTCAAAAAGCTCAAAAGCGTTTGGATTGCGCTTATTATAATGTTTACGCTTGCACTAATTTCCTACGCGGCGTACTGGGTAGGCGCGAAATACTTTACAAGCTTGGATTTCGGCGGAGAGGAATACGCCAAGCAAGAAGCAATCGCCCTACTTGCACAAATGCGCAAAGCACTTCTCTTCGGCTCGTCGTCTACCGTTCAAGTCGAACTTTTCGTGGCAATAATAGCGTGCATACTTATCGGCAAGGACTTTTCGGGCGGTTCGGTTGCGGTTTTGACCGCTCGCGGAGAAAAACGCGTAGACAACTATTTCTCAAAATGGGTTACGATATACGTTCTATACGTCGCGTACGTTTGCTTTGCACTCGTAGTTAGCGGAATTTTCTACGCAATCGACGGCAAAGGCGGTGCTTTCACGGGCGCGGAGTTCGGTATGCTTATGCGCAACTTCGGCTTGCAACTTCTTTGCGGTATGGCGTCGGTGTCGATATATGTTATGATTGGTTACCTTGCAAGAAGCACGGGCTCGTCAATCGCAATAAGCCTTTGCTCCTACATCTTGCTTTCAATAGTCATAAGTTTGATAACGACGATAGTAGGCATTGACGGAAAAGAACACAGCAACGCTTGGACGTACTTTATGCCTTTGCAACAATCTTCCATCGCGTCTGCGTACGGCAAACTCTCCTCAACGCAAATCGTTGCCGTAACGGTTATGCCCGTCGTATATACGGCAGTATCAACGCTCATAGGCTACTTCACCTTTGACGCTCGTGACATAAAATAACGCAAAAAACGCTTATTTTTGCTATATTTTTTAGCAATAAATAAGCGTTTTTTATAGTGGAAAACTGCTTGAACGACGTCAATATACAAAAAGCAAAAACGACTATAATAACAACGAACCACCAAAATATCGTATCAAAAACGATATAAAATGGTATAAAAAACGATATGAAAAAGCGCAGCTCATCGAGTTGCGCTTTTGCTTTCAAAAACTGTGCGCCATCTTCGATAATGAAGACCGAAGCGGAAACAATGTAGGTGGCTCCTTCAAAGTTTCCCCGTGGCACACGCCAACGCCTGCTTAGTGCTGCTGCGGTCAAGCTCTGACACGGTTCACAGTATGACATTGCACGGGACCTTGATATCGACACTCCTTGCACTGCGCAGCCAACCATAAACAAGACCTCGGATGGTGTTCGACACTGCTGTAGCGGATTGCAGTTCACAGGGCACCGCTAGCTCCCCGTCTAGCACAGTGATATGATTATATCATTTACCCTCGATTTTTGCAACATAATTTTTGATGTATAAACCGAAAAAATCCGCAAACGGGATTTTATAAACTTATTTATTAAAAATTAATATTTGGAATAATAGATGTTAAAAAAAGGTATTCGCGTTAATTTATTCGCTAAATAACGGCTTATTAAAAATGACGATATTTAGATGAAGAGCGCGTTTAATAGCGATTGCTACGAAGTCAATCGCGTCAAAAACCCCTCGGATGGCAACCCTAATTTACTAATCGTAAATGAGTTGACAGCCGAGGGGCTTTGACAATGCTATTCGCTAAATAGCGTCATTTTTTAGCGGCTTCTTCTTCACGCTTCTTCGCATCCGCAATAATCTTATCATTATTCATTGCGGGCACTTCTTCGTAGCGGACGACGTGCATTTCAAATTTACCGCGACCTTGCGTCATAGAGCGAAGATCTGTTGCATAGCGGAACATTTCAGCTTGCGGAACTTCTGCGGTGATGATTTGTTTGCCGTTTGCCATATCCGTACCGAGGATACGACCACGACGCTTGTTCATATCACCGAGGATATCGCCGAGATACTCGTCGGGGACTGTAACTTTGGCTTCTACGATAGGTTCAAGGAAGCACGGTCCTGCTGCCGCGATACCGTCTGCGTAAGAGAGTTTTGCAGCGGTGACGAATGCGATTTCCTTGCTGTCGACGGGGTGATATTTTCCGTCGTAAAGCGTTGCTTTGAGGTTGACCATCGGATAACCCGCGAGTACGCCGTGTTTGATAGCTTCACGCAAACCTTTTTCGACTGCGGGGATAAATTGACGAGGAACTGCACCGCCGACGACTGCGTCTACGAACTCAAATTCGCCGTCTGCCGCGCCCGGCTCGTATTTGATGAAAACGTCACCGTATTGACCTGCGCCACCGGATTGTTTCTTGTGCTTACCTTCTGCTTGTGCAGTCTTGCGGATAGTCTCGCGATATGCGACTCTCGGTTCTTGCCAAGTGATGTCGATGCCGAGTTTGCCCTTTACGCGCTTGCACATAATGTCGAGTTGAGCTTCACCGAGACCGCTGATGAGGACGTCACCGGTTTCAACGTTCTTTTCAACCTTGAAGGTTGCGTCTTCTTCTTGCATCTTGATAAGACCTTGAATGGCTTTTTCTTCGTCTTTGAGGGCCTTAACCGCGTAAGAGATAACGGGCTTGGGGAATTCGATTTTCTCAAATTCGATCTTATTGTCTTGGGAAGATACCAAAGTATCGTTGGTGTTGGTGTAAACGAGTTTTGCAACAGCGCCGATGTCACCAGCGTTGAGGCAATCGACGGGCTCTTGCTTCTTGCCTTTGAGGACGTAAAGCGTGCCGATCTTTTCGGGCTTGTCAACGCTTGCGTTGTACACGGAGTCACCGCTTGAAAGCTTACCGCCGAGAACTTTGAAGATAAGAAGTTTTCCGACGTACGGGTCAACGACCGATTTGATGACTTGTGCGGAGAACGGAGCGGACGGATCAACGCCGACTTCGGTCTCTTTTCCGTCAACGATTGCTTTGATTTTGTGCGCTCTTTGCGGATGAGGCATAAGGTCGACGAGTTTGTCCATAAGTCTTGCAACGCCCTTGGAAGTTTGTGCGTTACCTGCAACGAGCGGGACGAAGATATCGTCTGCGATTGCTTGGTGCAAACCTTTTTGGATCTCTTCTTTGGTGAATTGTTCACCATCGAAGAATTTCATCATAAGCTCTTCGTCGGTCTCTGCGATCATTTCCATAAGCTTGCCGTTGAATTCTTCAACTTCGCCTTGCAAAGATGCGGGAACTGCGATTTCTTTATTGGTGAGATCGTACGCCTTGTTGTTGAGAACGTCTACGACACCGACCATCTTTCCGCCTTCCATAATGGGAAGCTCGATGGGGATAACGCTCTTATATTTTGCCATAATCGCTCTTGCAGTGCCCGTAAAGTCGCTGTTGTCTTTGTCAACCGCATTGACGAAAACGAGAGCTGCGACTTTCTTCTCTTTGCAGAGGTCAAGAGCCTTTTCGGTGCCGACCGTCAAAGAACCGGTTGCGCTGGTAACGACGACTGCGCTATCGGCAGCGTGCAAAGCCGCAATCATTTCACCTTCGAAGTCGAAGAAACCGGGAGCGTCGAGGATATTGATCTTGGTATTGCGGTAAAGCGCATAACCGAGAGACAAAGAAATCGATATCTTTCTCTTTATTTCTTCGTCGTCGTAGTCCATCGTCGAAGTGCCGTCGTCGACTTTGCCGAGACGGTCGATCGTCTTCGCTTCAAACATCATAGCTTCTGCGAGGGATGTTTTGCCCTCGCCGGAGTGGCCGATGAGCGCAACGTTGCGGATTGAATCTGTATCAAAAATCTTCATAATTTACCTCTTTTGAGTAGATAGTGTAATTATATAATAAATTTATAAGTTTTTCAACTATATTTTTGCCCGATTAGCCACCAAATAAAGCGTTTCGTACGATATATTCGATTAGATTGCGGAAAAAAAATTTTGCTACCGCTACCCGCCTTTTGCCTTAATGACAAATTCACCTTGTTAGAATATCGTTTTTTGCAAAACGGCAAAATCACGTAAATATGCAAATTTTTGTCATAAACTTGCAATTTATCATATATATACGTCGTGTCGGTTATCGGAGTATATGACAGCGGAATAGGCGGACTCACCACTCTTGCCGTTTTGAAAAAGCAATTCAAGACGGACGATTTTTACTATTACGCAGACAACGCCAACCACCCTTTCGGCTCAAAATCCAACGAGGAATTGCAACGAATTATATCCGAAGCAATAGCAAAAATCAAAAATCGTTGCGATATCGCGGTACTTGCGTGCAACACGGCGTCAACCGTGTACGACGGTACTGGCGTCATACGTCTATTACCGCCGCTATGCTGTCAAAATCCAAGCGAAACGCTTCTTATGGCTACGGAAAGCACTCTGTCCAACACCGATACGAAAGGCATAAAGACCGCAAGTACGGACGAGCTCGCCTCTCTAATCGAAATACAAGCCTCGATAAACCAAATCAAAGGCAATCTCGATATGTCTGCTCTTCGCACTTATCTAAAAATCCGATTGTGTAAATTTAGAGGCGTAAAAAGAGTTATCCTCGGTTGTTCGCACTATCCCTATTGCAAAGACGAGATAAAACGCATACTCGGTGACGTAGAGTTCGTCGACGGCAACGACAATCTCGTAAAGTCGCTTATTAAAGCAAAACCGGACGGCTTGGGAAGCGGAAAAATTACGTTTGATTTTAGCGGACGAAACGAAAAAAGCAAGTACGAAAATATACTTGCAATTCTTTCAAAAAGCAACGATTAAATGCGTTAGATTGACGATTTTATGCAAAAACACCGTTTATTGCGTTTGCAATCGTCTTTGAACAAAGCGATACGAGATAGTCAACGTCTTTGGGTGCGACTACGAGATTGGACAGCGACTCCTCGGACATCTTTTGTCTCAAAGAAAACTCGTTGATATCCATCTTTTCGTCTTGCAAATAATCTTTCAAAAACGCGTATATGCTCGTGCGCAACGACAACATCATAGGCACGCCTATACATATCGTCGGAACGCCGAGAACGCTTTTGTCAATGCGCTCCTTGTCTTGCCCCACACCGCTCCCCGGGGATATTCCGCTATTGGATATTTGAAAGGAACAGCCGAGCCTTTTTGCACAACTCGTCGCAAGCGCGTCTATCAAAATAACCACGCTCGGATTGATTTTATCCGCGATTGCGGAGACAATTTTGGACGTTTGCATACCCGTAGTGCCGAGAACGCCGGGTGAAATGGCGCAAAGTTTTGGTTTCATACTAGTATCGTTTGCCCTTGCGACGTTGATTTGAGATACGACTTCGTCTCCGAGCGCGTCGGACACGATATTTCTATTGCCAAGCCCCACGACGAGTATCGACGCGGATTTTTTGACTATCCCCACGAGTTCGCTTACGCAATCGGAGATACAACGGGACAAATAATTCATCGTCGTCTTGCCTTCCAAAACGCTCTTTTTGCAATCTACGGCGATATATACGCCTCTCTCTTTGCCGATTTTTTGCGCAAGTTCTAAACTTTTGATATTTACGACGCGTTTTTCTATGCCGTAAGAGAGTTTTTTCTGCGTGGCAAAGGTGCTCAAATCCACGCCGTCGGCACTTTCGACGGCCATATCGGTTACGTAATACTCGTTTAACATAATATTATTGTGCATATTCGTAAAAAATCAATGCAAAACGGTTGCAACTTTTATTCGATTATGCTAATATATCAAAGATATTTAGTCAGTACAAAAGTACGAGGAGAAAAATATGCCAAATATTAAGTCAGCAAAAAAGAGAGTTATCACATCTGAAAAGAGAAACGAAATCAACACTGCAAAAAAAGCACGTGTTAAAACCGCTATAAAGAAATACAACGCGGCTATCGAAGCGAAAGACGTCGCTCTTGCAGAGAAACTCCTTCCCGAAACGATTTCCGTAATTGATTGCGCATACAAAGACGGCATCTACAAAAAGAACACCGTTGCAAGAAAGAAAGCAACTCTTTGCCGCGCACTCGACGCAATCAAAGCGTAACTAAAAATCGTCTCACTTAAAAGACTGTTCGTCGAACAGTCTTTTTTTCGTTACTATTTTTTGCGGAAATTTTGCTATTTTGTCGATTAATTTACGTTTTTCTTCTTCACCGCAAGCACGACGAAAACTATGACGATTGCAAGCACAATGCAACCGCCCGCAACTATCGTAAATATTTCCAAAGACTCCAAAGCGCGCTCTTTTGCGATCTCTTCCTCGAAGTCTACTATAAATTCTTTGCAAAACTGATCGTTTATTCTCACGGTTACGACCGTCTTTTCGTTGTCTTCAAAGGTATATTTGAAAGTCTTCCCTTCCCACTTCAACGAACCGTTTACGAACCAATAAATGCGCGTGCTATCGGATATTGCGGACAATTCGACGTCCGAAATGGAGAACACGTATTCAACGCCGGTACGAATTTGCGAACCCGTGAGCAAATTGCCCGTCTCGTCAGTGGCGGAAAGCTCCAAATCTCTTACGAATGAGGGACTAAATTCGACGTAATCGACCTTTATCGTCACGCACTCCGCAGTCTCCACGTATTGAGTATCTTCCGTCGTCAAACTCCATACGGCGGTAATTCGTTCCGTATACACCTCGTTTTTGGGCGTGTAGACGAATTTTGCGCCCTTACCTATCTCTTCTCCGAGCGTATCGTCGTCTTTGACGCTATACCAAGTAATCGTACCCGCCGTATCGTCAAACGTCGCGCTCAAACCTTTCAGCTGCAAGGTTATCGGCTTCACGTTGTTGATACGTTGTTCGAGACCGCTTTCACTGTCATCGGACACTTCGATTCTCACGATTGCGCCGTCGTTTTCAACGAGCGCACACATATCGAAAGCGTCGTATTTTTCGCTCGTGAGATTTTTGATAACCGTGTCTTTTTCAACTGCTCCGCGCACTTCTTTTGCAAGTTCGGTTGGCGTAAGCTCCACCGCGTCGGGATTGGCGTTGGCGTATGCTCTGCTCTTCAAGAGTTTAAGTGCCGCGCCGAATGACACTACGGGCGTTGCCATACTCGTACCCGAAAGCGCAACGTATCCGTCCTTATCCGCGCCGTTTGCGCTGTAATAATTAGCACCCGGGGCGCATACGTCGTACACCGAGCCGTAATTGGAATTGCCCGCAAGCACCTTTCCGTCGTCGGATTTTGTGTAATTCATAACGCCGATGACGTTGGAACTTGCCGCGGGATAATACGCTCCGAGCGACGAATTTTTGCCGTTATTTCCTGCCGCCGCGATTAGCACCGCTTGTTCCGCTTGTTTGGCAGTGCCTACTGCATTCCAACCAGTAGAATTGCCGGGATTGTTGCTCGTAACGGACATATTGACGATATCCGCGCCGTACGCTATCGCTTGATTTATGCCGAGAGCGATTGCCGAAGCGGAAAAACTTGCGCCCGACGAGCTTCTCTTGCCCGCTCGTATGGGCATAATTTTTATATACCGTTCGAGATTGAGTTCGTGAATAAACGTCGCGATAATACCCGCAACGTGCGTGCCGTGATAGTTTGATGCAACGTCGGTGATATCCGACGTGACGTAATTGCCGTTTTCCGTGCAAATTTGCACGAGAGAGCCGTCGTCGTTTCTATAAAGAACGTCGTATTTACCAACTCCGTCAGCAGTAGTCGGATTGCCGTTTGAGCCGTATTTTCCCTCAAAAATCTCGTGGTCGGCAATGATGCCCGAGTCCACCACGGCAATAACAACGGGTTCTATGCCGTCAAAGTCGTATTTCGAGTCGTATTTCCACACCTCGACTATGCTTTTGAGCTTATTCAAATCAAGGTAATCCTCACCCATATACCAATCTTTGCTTTCGTTGACCACTTGATCGATATAGTTCTTTGGACTTACCGAAAACGCGATATTTTGGCTATTTATCGTGCAAGAAAACAAAACAAGGACGAGCGCGATAGCCAAAAGGCATATTGCACTTATCCTTGCAAGACTTGTTTTGTATATTCGATTTTTGCTCATAGTCAAACGAACGGGTCAAAAATTCGGCACCAAAAGGCATCAAATCCAAACGATTTTGCCTTCGACGTTAATAGTGCCCCACTTTCCGTCCTTCTTGATTTTGGCTTCACCGCCTTCAAACGGCGTGCCCGCGTCGTACTCGAACGGAATGACGACCTCGTTATTTTTGTTGATATAACCGCACTTATCCCCTTTGACGACCATAGCCAAGCCCTCGGAGAAACTCATTGCAGTGTCGTAATCGAGCGGAATAACGACGTTGTTATCCTTGTCGATATATCCGCACTTTTCGTCAATTTCCACGGACGCCAATCCGTCCTTAAACGCAAAAATCTCGTCGTACATCGTGGGAATGACGATTTTGAAACCGTCGGAATATCCCCACTTTCCGCCTTTGAGCACCTTGCGCCATTCACCGAACGGCAAAGGTTCGGTCAATTTTTCGGGTTTTTGCGGTTTTTGAGTTGCGCCTTTTTGCGGTTGAGCGGACTTTTGATTTTGACCTTTTTGTTGAGAAGATTGTTGCTTTTGAGGCTTATTTTGCGATTTTTGCGCTTTGTCGGCAAGACCGAATTTGGAAGTGCGTTTTTCACCTTGCACGTCGTCTTGCTTTGCGTTTTTGTCGCTTTTTTGTCTCTTTTGAGCGTCTTTTTGTCCGTCAACGCTCTTTTGCTCTTTGCCTTCTTGCTTTTGAGCCTTGTCGTTTTGCGCGTTTTGAGGCTTTTGCTCGGGGCGCAAAGACATACCGTTTGCTTTGAGCGCGTCTTTGACCTCGAACAAAATCTTTTTGTTGAGACCTTGCACCTTGTACATATCCTTTTCCGTGCGACGAATAAGATCGGAAGCGGTGAGAATGCGGTTCTTTTCAAGCAACGCGCAAGTTGCCTCGCTTACGCCGAGACTTTGCAAAGATTGCGAGAGTTGCTCGCTCGAATAAAGAGCGGTTTGTTGCTGTATAGCGGAATTTTCCGCATTATCGGGCTTTTGCGCCCTGTTTTTGTGATAATATCGTTTTTTATTTGCCATATATAAACCTTTTTATAGATATTAACACACGCGCGCAAATATTTCAAGTAATAAACTTATTATCTTGACTTAAAGTTGCAATTTGGATATACTGATAGGTATGAAAAAGCGTCCTCAAAGCAAACTTGCAATATTTATAATCCTATCTCTCGCGTTCACCGTTTTGTGTGCGGGAGCTTTGACGTTGTCTCTTATGCCAACTTGCCAAGTGGCGCTGGCAGCTGACGCATCCTTTTCGCAAGTATTTCCCACGACGGACTATTTTCAATCGGCAAACCCGTCCAAGGTGAGCGCAAACCGCTCCTATCTTCTCATATACGACGACGTCGCAAACAAGCTTTTTGTAAGAGGCGGTGGCTCTACTCAAACGAGCGTTTACCCCACAGATTTCGAGGACGTGCAAAACGTCTTTGCAATCGGAAGCGTTGCCTTCCTCAACTGCGAAAGCGGTTGCTACACCCTCGATTTGACGGACAGCACTGCAACGTGGCAAGCGCGCACTTTGCCCTCACCCGCCAATATCACCTATTTTAACAGCGACGGCACGTACCTTTATGCGCACTCGGCTTTCGGCACGGTGAGCGTATACGACCAAAATCTCGATATAGCATTTGAAGCCGACGACGTACAAGACTACGACTTTGCGGGACAATCCACAGTCGTTACGGGCGAAGGAAGCACTCTTTACGTCTTCTCTATCGACGGCACGGGCAAACAATTTTTCACGACTTACAATCTTCTCGACGGCACTAAAACGAGCAAAGTCTACACCAAAGGCGTGCTTATCAAAGCGTACGTCGGAGACGCCATTTACGCGCTCAAAACTTTTGACGACGTCAATTATATAGTGTGCGTGGACAAGCAAAGCGGAGAGGAGCTTTTCTCGACGGAAATCTCCCCCGACTACTTCTTTGCGTACGGTGAGAGACTGTTTACGGTATCTCAAAATTCCGTCACGGTCTACACTCTTGCCGAGGACAAAAAGTCGTTGAGGCTCGACACGTCCATAACTATGTCGGGTAGCGACCTCGGACACTTCGACGCCCCCGTCGACGTCATCAAGGACGAAGACAAACTCGTCGTTGCGGACAGCAAAAACAACCGCCTCTCTATCGTCGAATCGGGCGAAATGAGTTGCGTATATTTTGAAAACGCACCGCAAAGAGTGTGCAAAGGTCAAAACGATTATTACGTCGCTTTTGAAAACGGAGTGAGCAAAATCACCTCGGGCAAAGTTACGGCAACGTACGATATCGAGGGTGTGCTTGACGTCACCTATCTTGACAAGCTTTACATCTTGACGACGGACGGCGTGTACATACTTCTCGGTGACGGTGCGGTCAAACTCTGCTCGTCCTACGGCGCAAAGCGCATAACGAGCGCAAAAGACGGTACTAATATCTATCTTCTTTGCAACGAGCAAGTGATCACTTTCAACCAAAGCGGAAAGCAACTCCCCACTCTCGCGCAAGACGATTTCACACAAGCGGTGGACTTTGCCGTCGATTACGTAGGCAAAATCACAGTCGCTTTCAAAGACGGCTACAAGCAATATCTCGGTGAGAGCAAGGACGAGTTTACGCTCTCTTCCTCGTCAATCGGCGCAACGCTCACGAGCGTATATCTCGACGAAAATTCGCTCTATTTTTCAACGGAAGAGTGCTTTATCGGCAAATGCTCCGTAGACGCTACGTCCAAACTCACTTTCATCAATATCAATTTCTTTGATCCGATCGCAAAAGATGCGATTGCCTTTGCCAAAGCCAAAGACGGCGCACTCACCTATTCGCTTGACGGAAGAGTGGAAAACACCGCTCTTGCAACGAGCGACGTATATATGATTTACGCGAGCAGAACGGTCAAAGGAAACGATAATCTCAAATACGCTTACTGCGACGGAAAAATCGTGATAATCGACCAAAACGACTTTGATATGCTTGATCCGAGTGAGTTAAACGGCGATTACGTCACAAAGACGGCAACCACCCTCTACGCTTCCCCTTATTGCGAGGACGGCAAAATCGAGCTGGGCAGCGGTGCCGTCGTAACTCGTCAAAACGACTGTGCAGACTTCGAAGACGGCAAATGGATTGCGGTAAAATACGCCGATAAAACCTACTACGCTCTCTCTTCCGACTTTGTGGAATACGTCATTCCCATTCCCGAAAAAGACATAATTTACTGCAGAGCCAACGCGGGTCGCGCGGGCGGTGTCGTCAACGTGTACGCCTTGGCGGACGCAAATTCCGACGTAATTGCGCAAATCGTGGACGGAAGCAAAGTGGAAGTGCTTGAAACTCTCGACGACTTCTACCTCGTAACGTTTGACGGCAAGGTTGGATATATCAGAAAGTCTCAGCTCAAACTCGACGGCTTGACCACCGTGCAAATCGTGGCAATCGTGCTTTCAATCGTCGTTGCGCTTGCGGGCAGTGCAATATTTGCATCGATTTACATCACTCGCAAAAACACCGAAAACAAAAAAGACGAGGACAAAACTCAAAAGAGATTTTGATCTCCTCCCCCTACGACCAACCGCTTTTAATCAATACATAAGTAAAATTGAATAAAATCACGTAAAAATAACGTCAAAAAAGCACCGATTCCTCGGTGCTTTTTTATATGATTTTTCAAATAATCTATATGAAAATTGCGCTTATGTACTATACAATTGGCGTCGGTCGCTCAATTAGATTTTGCGAGCGACGCGCTTTTTGCCCATAAAGAACACCGCAAGCGCGTTGTATCCCGCGCAACCCGAAACGAGACGGTTGATATATCCGTATTTGACGGGGACACCGCCCGATATTTGCTCGATTTGCGCGCCGAAAGCGTGTGCCTCTTCGGGGCAATTGGTGTGTCCGATGAGGATAAAATCGTTCTCGTCGATCTCGTAGTTGGCTTTGAAGAACTTCACCATTTCCGCAACGGACTTTTTGCGACCGATTGCCTTGGTGACTATACCGATTTTGCCTTGCGTGGTGAGTTCGAGCACGGGATTTATGTGCACTATCATACCGAAAAGCGCGGCAAGAGTGGAAATTCTTCCGCTATTGCGCAAGTTTATCAAATCGCTGACGATAAAGCAATGATGCGCTTCGAGCTTGTGCTCTTCCACCCACTCTGCAATCTCTTCCATACTCTTGCCTTCGTTTTGCATCTTCTTTGCGTAGTAGACGAGCAAACCTTCACCGCCCGCACCCGCAAGCGTGTCAACGACGATGATTTTTCGGTCTGGGTATTTGATACGCAAGCCTTTTGCTATGTAGGAGATATTGTCAAAGCTTCCCGACATACCCGACGAAAAGCCGATATAAAGCAAGTCTTTGCCCTCGCTCAACACCTCTTCAAACATAACTTCCGCGTCGTGCGGGTTGATTTGAGACGTTTTGACGAGTTTGCCCGCTTTGAGTTTTTCATAAAAAAGTTCGATAGGATACTCGTCGTCTTTTTCATAAAATCTATCTTCGAGCGTAAACGAGAAAGGCAATCTTCTCGTGGGATTTTCTTCGTAATAACCGTCGAAAAGGTCGGCGGTGTTGTCGGTTACTATTTCAAACATCTGAAACTACCTCTATATAAGGATACAAATATTTTACCACCAAATTGCCGATTTGTCCATAGCGACGCGGCAATATATTGCCCTCTATACGTCGATTTTGTCGAAAGTTGCCACGCAAAGTCGTTCAAATCGTACGATATCGCAAAGTATCGTCAAAAAAATGCAAACGAGCGCAAGATATACGCAAATTTAAGATTGTCAATTAAAGCGCATACGCACGGCGCAAATTTAATAAAATATCAAGTAAAAGAGGCATTTATGGAATACGACAAGCTACTCAATCCCGTCGCGCTTGCGCTCAAACCGTCGGGCATACGCAAATTTTTCGGCATAGCGTCCACACGCAAAGATTGCATATCTTTGGGCGTAGGTGAACCCGATTTTTCAACGCCGAGCGTGTTTTCGCAAGCGGGTATAAACAGCATAAGCGCGGGCAAAACGCAATACACCGCCAACGCGGGACTGTACGAGTTGCGAAAGGCAATATCGAAATATACCGCCCGTTTTATCGGTGTTGAATACGATCCGAGCACCGAAATTCTTATAACCGTCGGCGCAAGCGAAGGTATCGACGCTTCTTTCCGCGCGGTAATTGCGCAAGGCGACGAGATTTTGATACCCGAACCGTGTTTCGTATGCTACGCGCCCCTCGTACGCCTTTGCGGTGGAATACCGATAGAAATCGATTGCAAGATTGAAGACGAGTTCAAACTGACACCGCAACGCTTACAGAGCGCAATTACACCCAAAACCAAAGGTCTTTTGCTTGCATACCCCAATAACCCTACGGGCGCGATTATGGAAAAGGACGATTTGCAAAAACTCGTTCCTATCATAAAAAAGCACGACTTAATAGTATTCAGCGACGAAATTTACGGAGAACTCGTTTACGACGGACTTAAATTCACCTCGATAGCGTCCCTTGACGGTATGCGAGAGCGCACTATCGTAATCAGTGGATTTTCCAAGTATTTTGCAATGACGGGTTGGAGACTCGGCTACGTTTGCGCCCCGAAAGAGATAATCGACGTCATATACAAAATACATCAATACGCAATAATGTGCGCTTCCACTTCCGCTCAATACGTTGCGTTAGAAGCACTAAACGCCTCATTTAGAGACAATTTTCAAGAGGTCAAAGCAATGCACGACGTCTACGACGAACGAAGAAGATATCTCGTCGCAAGGCTCAATGCGACGGGGCTTGATTGTTTCAAGCCAAAAGGTGCATTTTACGCCTTCCCGAGCGTCAAATCTACGGGTATGGACGGTGAGCAATTTGCCTACGCTCTTCTCGACGCCAAAAACGTTGCCGTCGTCCCCGGCGGTGCGTTCGGCAAAAGCGGAAAAGACTATATTCGAATAAGCTACGCCTATTCTCTCGATATAATCGACCGTGCCCTCGACCTAATCGAAGACTTCGTAAAGTCGCTAAAACACTAATTATAAAAGTCAAAAAACCAATGCAAAACCAAATAAAACTAACGAAAAACAACGTAAATTGACGCAAAATATCGCCAAAAATATAAGAAAAACCGCCTAAAAACAATCAAATATTCTAATCGTTTTAGGCAAGAATAATTAGATTTTCTAATATTTTTATATTAAATCGAAAGCAAAAAGACACGCAAAACTGCGTGTCTTTTTGCTCTTTAATTTTATGACTTGATTTGCAAAAACTGCAAATCGAATTGATTAGATATACGATTAGTACACGTTGACAGTGCCGTCTTCAAGCACTTCGACGGTATCGCCCGTATTGACTGCTTTGAGGAAATCTTCACCGAGAAGGTCGATTGCAATCACATTGCTGTCTTCCCAAATCTTTGCAAGAACGATTCCGCTTGCAGCAAGACTATCGATGTGGTCCGCAAACAAGAACGCCGCGGGATTGATGCCCATCGAGCATACCGTTTGAATTACGAGACCGCCCGTCGTCGAACCGATGGTTTGCGGAAGGCAAAGTGCCTTGCCCGTAATGTCGAGTCCGAAGATGTCTTTGTTGTTTTGGTCGCTTACGATAACTTTTTTTGCATTCGTGAGCGCGCTCTTTTGGAACGTTGCAAGCGTGTTTACGCCTTGTCTCGATACGACTGCCTCACCCTTGTAAGTGCCGGCTGCTATAACTCTACCCTTAAACGTTTTCATAACTTCACTCCTTTCCTGCAATCAAATCAAGCAAATCTGCGGTTTTGTAATATCTTGCGATACTGTACGTGCGCAATTTGTTGGAACACGTGGCAATGGATTTGCCTTTGGTGAGCGGGTTGTTGGTGTACATAAGCGGGCAAATGCTCGTGAGCTTTGCACCCGTTGCGACGAGACGCAAATATGCGGGCGTCTTCTTGAATTTTTCGACTACGTCGGGAGCGGAGCAAACGATGGTCTCAAAAGCGACTTTCTTTTTGCCGTTTGCTTTGAGTGCCTTTTCGATCATATCCGTCCATTCGTTGAGTTGCGTAAACGTGAGGTGCGGGCAACCGACGAAAGCCATCGTGGGCTTGCTGTCGGGCTTCTTCCACATATTGGGATAGCTCTTGTACACTCTTTCGAGTTCCGCATCGTCGATGACGTACACTTTTGCGTTGTCTGCAATGAGTTTATCTCCGAGTTCTTTTGCTTCGGGCGTGAGGTTGTCGATGTGATAAAGTCCGACCGCACCGTTAGATGCCGTTGCCGCGCCGAAGTCTTTGAGGTAACCTTTTGCCTCGTCGTTGAGTTCGCTTCCGATCCACTTGTCGAGACCGTACACGTACGGAACGTCTTCAACAACTTTCATACCGATTGCACTGCCGAGAATTTGCGCTTCGGGAATTTTGGTCGTCTCAACCTTGACGATCCAAGTTGCCTTTCTTCCCTCGTCCGTGAGAAGACCGAACTCGGGAACGTAGCCGATAATCGATCCGAACAAGTCGAGCATACCGCTGTTACGATTGCAACGCGCGCCGAGAACGGAGTTGGCGTAAACCACCGCGCTCGATTCCGCCCAAGAGAGGATATCGCCTTTCTTGGGGACGTTGCCCACTTCGTCAAGATAGCAAGCGCAAGTGAAAGCGTTGGCGTCTTTGAGACCGACCGCTTTGAGTTGCTCCTCGTATCTCTTTTGTTGAGAGTACATAACCTTCTCGTTTACGAGCCTATCGAGCAAGGAATACTTGACGTTTTCCCTATCGAGCGGGCGCGGGTCAACGGTAAAAGTGCCTTGCGTCTTGATGCCGTCCGCGATGAGTCTGTCCATCGTCTTGTAGAGCGGTTTGAGGAGGCCGATACCGAAACTCGTGACAAGATGTCCCTCTTTGTGAGTTACTTCCACCATACGTTTTGCTCCGAAGATATCTCCGAACATAACGAGAGTTTCCATAACCATTGCTTTGGTCTTGCCTTGCTTGCCGTTGAGAATATCGACTTGCTCGGGCGTGAGTTGCATATTATATTTCATATTTCCCTCGTTTGCGCAACTTTCCGTCGCACACAAAATTATTCAATCTCAAAACCGGACTATGTCCGTTTTCTTTACTATTTTATCATATTGATAAAAAAATATCAATAGCGTTTTATCAATTTATCATACAAATTTTCGATATTTTTCAATAAAAAACGCCTCAAATTTAGAGGCGTCGGAGTTTATGGTTTTTCGATTACGATAAACGGAATATTCAGTTCGTCCTCGCATAGTCCCGCGTGCGCTCCGACAAACGGGTGTTCGTCGAGAGCAAACGGCTCTATGCACAAATCGCTCGTGGCAATCGCAAGGAAATCTCCCACGAAATCTTCAAACTTTTTATGCGGTTTTCCGTCTCCGAATATACCGCTTTCAAGCACTTCTTCGTGCGAAAGCAATAGGAAGTCGTTGCCGAAGGCGTTCAAAAATCTTTCTTTGAAAGCGTCTTTCATTCCCTCTTTGACGAAGAACGCCAACGTTCTCGGTTCTATGGACGGCGCGCGCGTCAAGCACTCGCAAATTTGCGGATAATCCAAAAGCGACGCCCATTTTACGTCTATAAGTCCGTGGTCGGCAACGACGATAACGAGCGCGTTTTCAAGGTCGTTACATAGGCTTTGCACGCTCTCGTCGATGAACTTT
The DNA here is from genome assembly GCA_002476605.1 of Christensenella sp. UBA7571. GTDB lineage: Bacteria > Bacillota > Clostridia > Christensenellales > CAG-917 > CAG-475. The sequence continues at coordinate 29,364 of DLLD01000012.1, read as the reverse complement.
ATTTGCTCGGCAACGTGAGCGTCGGTAGTGCCGTAATCGTGTATATCGTGGTCGGGTTGATTCCAATAAGTATAAATATATTTCTTGCCTTTTTGCGCGCAAAGATTTTTCACGTTTTCGCAAATTTCTTGCACGGAATCTATCTTTATCGTCGCGTGTCGAGAGATAAAGTACGCTTTTGCGTTGCCCGCCTCGTTTATCGCGTCTTCGAGCGTCTGGTGCGGAATATGCTTTTTTGCCACGTTGAAAGTCTCGGCTTGTTCGTCCGTTCCGTACTCCGTGTTCGGAAACACGCACACGTTTTTGTCAATCTCGTCAAAGTATAAAGTCCAGCCGAGCCAACCGTGTTCGAGAGGCGTAAGTCCGCTTTCTATACTCGTCGTTGCGGCTACCGTCGTGGGCGGAAACACCGAGGATATGCTTCCCCTTATATGGGAACGTAAAAACGGCGATTGCTCCTCGTGCTTTTGGAGAATCGCCGTGCCCATACCGTCAAAAAGCATTACGACGACGTTCTCGTATCCCTTTGCAAGCAAAACGTCCATCTCTTTGAGAGTGGAATGTTTTGCCTCCGCCCCGAAGTGTTTGAGCACCGACGAGGCAAGAGACACGAGTGAGTGATCGTAATCGATTTTTTTCATATCGGTTTTATTATAATTTAGTGATTTTATATCGTTCGTCGCTTATTTGATTTTGTGGATAGCCACGTCGTAAGCGGCGGAAGTCGCGTCGGCAATTCTGCCAACCTTGTTTGCGTCACCGATGACGTACAAGTTTTGGAACTTGCCTTCGAGTTCTTTGCCGAGCGTGTTGACCGAGCGTGCACCGAGAGAAAGCACCACTGCGTCGCAATCGAAGTGATACGGTATGCCTACGCTCTTGACTTTTCTCTTTTTGTCCATCTTGACGGGCTCTATTACGATGCCTTTTTCGTCAATGGAATTGAGTTTGTGCGACAATATATAGTTCGTTCCCTTTGCGTCGAGTTTTGGCACGACGTCGTCGAGGTGTTGAAACCACATACCGGGAGCAAGTCTGTCTGCCATTTCGACGATAGTGACTTTGTTGTTATGCTCAACGAGCATTTCCGCAGTTTCGAGTCCCGTCATACCCGAGCCGATAAGCGCGATTTTCTTATTTTCAAGCACCACCGAGCCGTCGAGAATTTGCGTCGTGGTATAGACGTTGGCGTTGTTTACGCCCTCGATAGATCTCGGTCTTACGGCAGTTGCACCCGTTGCGATAACGACTGCGTAGGGGTTGTAACTTGCGATGACTTGTTCGGTCGCTTCCGTATTGAGATGCACTTCCGCGCCGAATTTGGTTGCGTTGGTGAGCATATCTTCAAAGCACCAACCGAGTTTTTCTTTCTTCGGCGGTTTGTCGGCAAGTTGGATTTGTCCGCCAACTTGATTGGTCTTTTCAAGCACGATTGGCTTAAATCCTCTGCGACCGAGCATTTCCGCACAAGTAAGTCCCGCAACGCCCGCACCGACGATGACGACCACTCTGCCGTTGCCGTCTTGCTTCAAGTTATCAAATTCTCTTTCGCAACCGACGGTCGGGTTGACGGAGCAATATCCGTGTCCGCCGTGATAAGCGTTGTCTTGCATACTTTGTATGCAGTAGAGACAGCAAATACAACGTTTGATTTCGTTTTCTCTGCCCGATTGCGCTTTTTCAGCAAAGTGCGGATCAGCGATATGCGGTCTGCCGAGCGACACGAAGTCTTGCACGCCTTCTTCGAGTTGTGCTTCCGCTTGCTCGGGCGTTCTGATGAGGTTTGCCGCAATAACGGGGATATTCACCACTTTCTTGACTTCCGCGGCAAGATATTTGCGCCAACCGAGGTCAAAACTCGTAGGTTCGAGCCAATAGTTGAAAGTATCGTATGCCGCACTCGATACGTCGATTGCGTCAACGCCCATTTCCGCAATAGCTTTTGCGTATTTCACGCCTTCTTCGATGGTGTAGCCCTTGCCGGGTTTGCCGATTTTGGCGTAGAACTCGTCAATGGTGAGACGCACGACGATAGGATAATCACCGCACTCTTTGCGGATACCCTCGATAATCTCTCTTATGAAGCGCAAGCGGTTTTCAAAACTTCCGCCGTATTCGTCCGTACGATGATTGGTGTTGGGGCTGAGGAATTGTTGGATAAGATATCCGTGCGTACCGTGAAGTTCCACACCGTCAACGCCCGCCTTTTTGCAACGCACCGCACCGTCGATAAATTGTCTTATGACCTTCTTAACTTCGCTCTTTCTCAACGCGCGCACGCGACCGCCCGCATAGTAGCTGGGTTCGCACTTGGAAGCGGACACCGACGAGAGCGCAATGTTGTGTTTTGACAAAAACGGCGCAATCTTCGGCGCAATCGAGAACAACGCTTTGGGGAATTTTTTGCAAACTCTCGTAGCCGCGATACAGAACGGAACAGTGCCGATTGCAAGACCGACGTTTTGTCTACCGGGATGGTGCAATTGCACGAAAAGTTTTGCGCCGTGCTTGTGGATACGATTTGCAAATTCACGAAGACCTTCGATTTGATAATCGTGGCTTGCACCGAGTTGCGCAAACGCCGCCGCGCCGTGCACGTCGTTGATACGGGTGATTTCGGTCATAATAAGACCCGTACCGCCCTTTGCGCGCTCTTCGTAATAATCCATCAATTGTTCGGTGGTTCTGCCGTCAAATTGACCGAATCCCATAAGCATCGGGGACATAACTATGCGGTTTTTAATCTCGCAATTGCCTATTTTCATAGGCGAAAACAACGTTTTATATTCCATAATTCTCCGTTTTGCACGCGCAACGCGCCTGCCCTATATTATTTACTTAACAATTTTACCATATAAACGAACGCTTTGCAAGATAAAAATTTACAAGTTAACGAATTCTGAAATACTTTGCAAAAGGGTTTTACACTCTTTGTTGTTTTTTGCTTGCTATAAGTTTTTTAATGCCGTTAAATACGACTTTATACATAATTGCGAGAGCTATCGTAGACGAAAACACGATCAAATACTTTGCCCAGTCCGCAGCGTCTCTATAAACGTAATCGAGAAGTTGAATGACTACGGGGTGGAACAAATACGTTGCAAGCGAAATACTTCCCAAAAATCCAAACGCATTGTTGAGTTTTTTATTGCCGATTTGCAGTCCGTTCCCCGAAAAAGTAATGCATACCGCAAAGAACACGCAAACCACCGCAACAATCATTCCGACGAAAGAAAGATAAGGATCAAGAGGAATAATTCCCAGCAAAACTGGCACGTTGTACAAAACGATTTCAAGCACCTTTAACACAGTTGACCACTTACCGCCCACTTGTTTTGCGGATATTCCTTTTGCCAAATAATAAGCAAACATACCCACGCATATCTCTCCCCACGCGCGAAGGTCGTAAATGAAATTCATAGGAAACGCCCAATTAAACGCAAATCCGCCGATAACGAGTATCACGAGAAGTATTGCGCAAAGGACTATCGTGACGAAAATACCTTTTATTTTGCGTCTCAATCCAAACGCAATCGGCGTCATAAACAAAAGGCACACGAGCATTGACGATACGTACCATTCGGGGACGATAAGCGCGTTGCTAAACGACGAGTCCCATACGACGAACATTTGCGCGAAGAATACGCTTGGCAAACCTTTTAGCAATTTATCCGTAAAAGACGCCGCGTCGCATAAGCCGACGACGATCAACACTGCAACGACGGCAATCAAATGCTCCGGCAAAACGCCGACAACTTTCTTTCCCATAAATCTACCGCTGTCTTTGAGCAAATTTCCGTCGTTCAAAAAGTATTTTTCGACGGAACTAGCAAAAAAGAAACCGGTTAGAATAAAGAAAAACTCAACCGCAAGAGCACCCCATTCAAACAAATCTGTTTTTTGAGTCAAGAAACTTGCTTGGACGTGATATCCGATTACAAGCATACTAAACAAAAATCTTTCAAACTCTACGAGATTGTTTCTTGACTTCATATCCGACCTCTATTCACACAACTGAAAATTCATAAAGTTTGACGATATGCCTTAATCGTATTAGCAAGCAACATCGTCACCGTCATCGGTCCCACCCCACCGGGGACGGGCGTAATATACGAACACTTGGGTGCGACGGAAGCAAATTCCACGTCTCCGCAAAGTTTGCCGTTTTCGTCACGGTCCATACCGATATCGATGACCACTGCGCCATCTTTGACCATATCTTCTTTAAGGAATTTGGCTTTGCCGATTGCAACACACACGATGTCTGCGCGTGACGTGATTTCTTTAAGGTTTTGCGTGCGCGAGTGGCATATCGTGACGGTGCAATTCTTGTCAAGCAAAAGTTGTGCAAGCGGTTTGCCCACGAGGTTGGAACGGCCGATAACCACTGCGTTTTTGCCTTCGAGCGGAATATCGTAGTATTCCAAAAGGCGCATTACGCCAAACGGCGTGCAAGCAATGAGACTGTCGCGTCCCGTCCAAAGTCTGCCCTTTTGCACGTAATGGCAACCGTCAACGTCCTTGTTTGGATCGATTAAATCCAAAAGCGAGTTTTCGTCAAGGTGCTTTGGAAGCGGTAGTTGCAAAATCATACCGGTAACGTCGGGATTTTCGTTGAGTGAGCGTATTGTCTCTGCAACTTCTTCAAAAGTGCTTTCGGCGGGAAGCTTGCAAAGGTAAGAATTGATACCGACCTCTTCGCACGCCTTGATTTTGTTGCGAACGTACACTTGCGACGCAGGATCGTCCCCCACCAAAATAACCGCCAAACCGATTTTGCGGTCGATGGCTTTTTCGTTTAATTCTTGCGCTTCGATTTTGAGTTGTTCGCGCGTTTTTGACGCAACGAGTTTTCCGTCGATGATTTGCATATACAGCCTCTTTCGTTTTTCTAAATTATAATCCCAAAATCGCAAAAACACAATCGACGCAAGGCAATTTGCGCTTAAATCGCGAATTTTGTATAATTTAATCGTCGAATCATTTCAAATCCGTAGCGTAAACCGTGTATCTAAACCGCCCAAAAAGAAATTTTTGTATAAATATTGACATTTTAAAGTCTCGATAATATAATAAATTGATAATATTTTAAGGAAGAAATTATGAATAATTGGGCAGTTGTAGATTGGACGGGTGACGTATGGCACTTCATCGTAAGAATGTTGGTTGCGGTGATTTGCGGTTTCATCATCGGTCTTGAAAGAAAATCACGCAGTAAAGAAGCAGGTATCCGCACTCACGCGATCGTGTGTCTTGCGGCTTGCTTGTTTATGATTTTGTCAAAATACCTTGCCGAACCGCTTTTCAGCGATATCTCCGGAAGCAAATTCACGGGTGACGCAACTCGTATCGCGTCGCAAGTCGTGACGGGTATCGGTTTCTTGGGCGCGGGCATCATTATGTACCGTAGAGACGTTATGCACGGTCTCACCACGGCGGCAGGCGTATGGGCAACCGCTGCAATCGGTATGGCAATCGGAAGCGGTTTCGTCGTTACGGGCGTTTGCGCAACCGTCATTATCGTGCTTATCCAACTCGTTCTCCACATTCCTATCAAAGCGTTCACCACAAGACATATCTCAATTATAAGAATGCAAATTTGGATGGAAAACGACGATATTCTCACCCAAATCACCGACAGACTCGGCTCAAAGAAAATCACGTCCTACAAGGCAAAAATGCAAGACGGCAAAATGATTGCGCAAGTGGAAGTTTCGACTACGGACGAATTTTCCGTTGACAAGCTCAACGACGTAATTCGTTTCTTCCCCTCTCACGTTCTTTCAATCGAACGTTGCGACGAGTAATATCAAAAACGACACAAAGCAAAAGACGGCTCAAAAAGCCGTCTTTTTTTATTACTTTACTTTTGAAATAAAAGTCAATTGACCTTATTTATCGGGCTGTTTTGCAAAAACGCTCGCACGTTGTCTTCCGTCGCGTGCAAAAGTCTCGTGCGGGCCTCGATAGTTGCCCACGCGACGTGAGGTGTGATAAGGCAGTTTTTGGCACTTATAAGCGGATTGTCCTCGGTTGGCGGTTCTATCGTGAGGACGTCAAGTCCCGCTCCCGCAATTCTTCCCTCGTTGAGTGCGTTTGCAAGTGCGTTTTCGTCCACGATACCGCCTCGCGCAGTGTTGATAAGATACGCAGTCGGCTTGAAAAGGGACAAGGACTGCTCGTTTATCATAAGCGCGGATTGGGCGTTGAGCGGGCAATGAAGCGTCACGAAATCGGCATTTGCAAACACTTCTTCCTTGCTTACGCTTCCCTCAAAAGGCGTGCGATTGTGCACGAGTACGTTCATTCCAAACGCCTTGCCTATTTGCGCCACCTTTTTGCCGATGCTTCCGTATCCGATTATGCCGAGCGTTTTGCCGTACAATTCGGATATCGTATCGACGGTATAGGAAAAATCGCGACTTTTTTGCCACTCTCCGCTACGCACCGACGATGCGTGAAGCGCGGTTTTTGAAGCAAATTCAAGGATAAACGCAAAAACGAGTTGCGCAACGGAATTGGTGCTGTAATATGGCACGTTGCATACGGTTATACCTCTCTCTTTTGCGTATTCGATGTCGATGACGTTGTATCCCGTTGCCAAAACGCTGATAAGTTTGACGTTTGCGCACTTTGAAAGCACGTCTTTTGACAAAACGACTTTGTTGACGATTACGATTTCCGCCCCGCCTATACGCTCCACGACGTCCTTAGGCGCAGTGTAATCGTAATACGCCACGTCTCCGTACGCATTGAGAAAGTCAAAATTCAGTTCTTTACCCTTGGCGCTTGCGCCGTCAAGAATTACTATTTTCATACTAGTTTTAAAAGTTTAAAATATATTTTGAGATTACCTATACACGCACTCTGCTTGTTTGGAGCGTACTTATACACGGTATGTGCAAATACGAAGACGGAACTTCGAGTCGCAAGGCGACGAGCCTTTGAGCGCCACGCTCGACGAACAGTACAAGTGAGCCAACGAGTGTTGTTCTTTTCGTTGGCGAACGAGTGACATAACAAGTGAACGATACCTATCTATGCGAGTGCCGTTGTCTCCCCCGCGAGCGACGGATAATCTTGTAGAGAATTGTCCCTAACCGAGTGGGGTGAGAAATGCCGGCGTGTCCGGAAAGAGGGGGTATTGTTTTTAGAGGAGTTACGACTATCCCCTATGCGTCTGACGCAGTTATTCGCTCAATAATGCGCTCATTGTTCAACGAGTGCACGTTTTCTATCGTTAATAATACCAAGTCCGTCTCTCATTGACTTTTCGGCACTGTCGAGAATGTTGAAAGCGAGCGAGCGGGCTTCGTAGTCCATTTTGTGATAGTTTTCTTCCGCTTCGCGTTGCATTTGCTCGGCTTCGGCTTTGGCGCGGTTGTAGACTTCGGTCTCGGTCATCATTTGTTTTGCCTTTGCTTCGGCTTTGTCCATAGTATCGTTGGCGTACGCTTCGGCTTTGGCTATGATGTCGTCGCGCTCTTTCTTGATTTGCGTTGCCTCACGCAAGACGAGCGGATAACTTGCTCTAAATCTTGAAATGAGGTCAAGCAAAACGGCTTTGTTGATGACGATGTCCGTGTTGCTGAACGCGGCTTTTTTGGCTTTGAGCACTTCGCTTTCGATTTCGTTGATGAGCATATCGATGGTTTCCATATTAAGTCCCCTTTTGTATAATTTTTATATTATTGCGCGCAATGCGCGTGATTTTCGGTTAATAGTCGATTATTTATCGTTTTTTTTGCCAGTGTTTTGCGGATTATTTGAGATTTGCAAACTCTTCCGAGGTCACGAGCGGAACTACGCAAGGCGGAAGATTTCGATAATCTCCGTTTGCGATTTGCGCTCTAACGAGCGTGGAACTCACGTCGTTGTAGCGGTCAAGCGTGACAAAGACGGTGTCGTAGCCGTGGTCTTTATTGTACTTTGCCATTTCCTCTTCGTACGCGCGGTCTTTATCGTCTCTAATGCCTCTAATTAGCGCGGTTGCGCCCACTTCTTTTGCGATGTCCACCGCATATTCGTGAGATAGCAAAGCGCGCGCGCCCTTCTTAAATTTGCACACTTCCTCGCATATTGCAAGGCGTTGCGCCTCGTTGAAAGTGTATTTTTTGTCGGGATTTATAAGGCACGCAACCACCACTTCGTCAAAGTCGCAAAGTGCCTCGTCAAGCACCGCCTCGTGTCCTCTCGTGAAGGGGTCGAAACTGCCCGTCATAAGCCCCACTTTTTTGCGAGAAATGAACTCCGCCGTAACCGTGCCCATCTTCTTGGTGCGTTGCTTAAAGCGCGTATCTTCTATCTCGTACGACTTCTCCGCACCGTGCTCGAATACGATTATTCCGTCCTCGTTGAGTAGGTCGAGTTGGATAATGAGCTCGATTGCGAGTTCGGCAAGATTGGTGGCGTACGGCGGGTCGAGGAATATAAGGTCAAACTTCTTTCCCGACACGTAACTTGAACGCAAAGCGGAAGAAAAATCCGCGTTGACGACCTTGTAATTGCCGTCTATACCTTTGAGATTTTGATATACCAAAGAAATACTGTCCTTGCTTCTGTCGACGAAGGTTACGTCGCTTGCTCCGCGCGAAATGCACTCAATGCCGAGCGCACCGCTTCCCGCAAACAAATCGAGCACCGTTGCGCCCGAAACGTAGCCTTGAAGCACGTTGAAAAGCGTCTCTTTTATTCTCGTCGTGGTGGGACGAACGCTCTCGTCCTTTGGCGAGGCAAGATTTTTACCGCGATATTTGCCGGCAACTACTCTCATAACGTATCTCCGAATATATTTTTTTCTTCACCGTCACTCGTAATAATTCTTCTTTCGGTGACGAGGCAATCGAGCGGAATATCGTTTTGCTCGATCTCCAACTCGTCGACTTTTTGACAATCGAACGCAAGTCCTACGACGTAACAATCGTGCGAGGCAAGATATCTATCGTAATATCCTTTGCCGTGTCCCAGTCTATTAAGACCGTCGTATGCCACGAGAGGCACTATCGCAAGGTCGATTTCGTCCACTTTGTGCGACCCGACGGGTTCGAGAATACCCCACTTGTTGGTGCGAAAATCCGTAAACGGCGTAATCGCGATAGCGTCCATATCATCACCGCGCACCCTCGGCACGCAAACGACTTTTTCAGCCATAAGCGCAAGTCCAACGATTTCTTGCGTGTCGGGTTCGGTTGCCGTCCCCAAGTATATAAAAACTTTGTGCGCACGCTTGAATACTTCGAGACCGCTTATCGCGTCGGCAATCGCTCCGCTTGCCCACTCTTTTTGAGGGGCGGAAAGTTGGGATATATTAGCCTTGGCTATCCTTCTCGCTGATTTCTTGTCCATTGCGTTTATAATATCTTTGCACGCGCCCTTTGAAGGACGTATACACCGTGTATTCTATCGTATTTCTTTTTTTTGCCACCTTTTGAACGCTTTTGCCGTCCACAAGCACGACTTCTTCGCCAACGCTTGCAACGTAGTCACCGGTATCTACGACGGAAGTGTCCATACACACGTTGCCTAACACCTTGCACGCACGCCCGTTTATATACGCGTCGGACGGACTTTCCCTACTCACGCCGTCGGCATACCCGCCAAAAATCACCGCCGTGTTGGTATCGCGTGGCAAAACGTAATCACCGTAACTGACGATTTCACCTTTCTTAACGAAGCGCGACTCAATCACTTGCGAGTATACGCTCATCGCGCCCGTGTACGCGCCAATTCCGAGCCGTACCGCATCGTAGCGCAAGTTTTCGTTATACATAGAGTGCGTCGACGCAAGGTGCGCAATCGCACTCGGATATACCTCTTTGACAGCCTTTACGCACTCGTCGAAAGCGCGTTTTTGGTTTTGCGTTCCGTCGCGCAAATGCGAATATACGCCCTCAACGCAAAATCCGTGATTTTTCAGTATTCTAACGGCATTTTTTACTCCGTCGAGGTCAAAGCCGAGCCTGTGCATACCGCTGTCGACTTTTATATGCAATCGCACTTTTTCGACATCGATATATCCGCCGATTGCAAGCGATACGAGCGCGTTTACTTGCTCTATATCGTGTACTGCGATTATTACGCGCAAATCGCACGCTTTTTTCAGTTCCTCACACGCGCACGCGCATAACAATATGTCTTTGTCAATACCAACACTTCGCAATCGCTTTGCCTCTTCAAGCGTAACCACCCCGAAAGCGTCCACTATATCTTCCGTTTCTTTGGCAACTTCCGTTATGCCGAAGCCGTAAGCATCCGCTTTCACCATAAGAATTATCGGCACTTTTACGTCCGCTTTTGCTCTCAAAATATTGCGCCTTATAACGTCAAGGTCAACGACGATTTTCAGTTTTATAACCCACCTCGGCTACCATTCTATGTGCCGAAACCTACTATCGTTCCTCAAATCACCACACAAGCACGAAGTGCGCCCCACCAAACAAGCGATATAGCAAAACTGTGGCACAAGTTTTTGTCCCTCTTATTCTGATATCGTGTATAGATTGTTCGGTGTGGGTGTCCCACCCTCTTGTCATTGCGAGGAGCAACAAATGTTGCGACGTGGCAATCCAGCCGAAGGCGCCGCACACCGTGCAAATATCTCTGCGGCAACACCACAATATCACTCTCGCATAGCGAGAATATCACTTGCGCATAGCGCAAATATCACTTACAAAACATAAAATGTCGTGATTATGATATTTTACATCGCTTTTATGATATGCCCTTGGACAAAAATGACATAATTTAGCCCCAAAATTAACATAATTTTTGTACGTTTTTTTGCACTTTATTTAGTTGATTTTGTGCCTTTTTAGTGCATTTTTGCGACGATTTTTGCTTTATCCTCTTTTGTAGTAATTGATAAGGCAACCGTCCGCAATAATTTGTCTTTCCGCGTCGGTGAGTGCGTCCATACGGATATTTATCTTTTGCGCCTTTCCCTCTCTTACGAGATACGCGTCGAAATCTTTGCCGTGCAAAACGCTATCCTTTGCTCCCTTAATCACCACGATATCACCCTTTTTATACTCGGTTTCACCGTCCAAAAGCGGTAACATACCCCAGTTTATGAGATTGGAGCGATATCTCTTGGTTGCGTATTCTCTTGCGATATTTGCTCCACCGCCGAGGAAGCGTTGGCAACTTGCCGCTTGTTCTCTCGCACTGCCGTCACCCGGTTTTCTTGCAAAAATACACGAATTTATCGTAGTATCGTCAGTATTTAGTCCGCAAAGCGCGATTGCCTCTTTTACGTCTTCGTTGTTGCCGTCTCTAACGAGTTTGCTTGCACCGACGTATTGCGGATCTTTTCTTGAAAGCGCAAACTCCGCAAGGCGCAACGGATTGCTTCTATAAGACGAGGTTTCACCCGACGGAATAAGTTCGTCCGTAGTGGTGACGGGATCGTCTATGACACTGCAAAGTTTAAGTGCGACGTTGGTTTTCATAGGCTCGATATGCGGAATATCCGTGATATTCGGTCCGTAAACGAGTTCCACGCCGTTATCCGCTTTGCCGTATCCGTTGTAAACTCTTGACGCGTAAACGTCGGGATTGTATTCAAATTTGGGTATTTCGTCGTCAAAATCCAATCCCAGTGCGGACGTAAGTACACCGCCGTTTGCGGCAGTTGCGGCAATTGAGCGCGCGTCCATAAGCGCAACGGATGCAATTTGCTTGTCGCTCGGTTTGCTGCCCTCGCGACGCTCGAAGTTTCTCGTGGTGTGTCTGATGCTGAAACCGTTGTTGCAAGGCACGTCACCCGCACCGAAGCAAGGACCGCAGAAGCACGGTTTGAGAATCGTACCGCTCTCTATAAGGCTTGCAATCGCGCCGTTTTTGACGAGTGCGAGATTGGTGGGTTGAGAGCCGGGATATACGGAAAGCGAAAACGCACCGTCCCCCGTTCTTTTGCCTTTCAATATGTTTGCCGTGCACACGAGATTGTCGTAAATACCGCCCGCGCAACCCGCGATAACGCCTTGCGAAACGACGATTTTGCCGTCTTTTATCTTGTCGGTGAGCTTGTATTCACCGTGAAGTCCGAGTAATTCGTTGCCCTCTTTTTCCGCCTTGGACAAAATCTCGTACGGATTGGCAATGACGTCGGCAAGTTTATATACGTTGGACGGGTGGAACGGAAGCGCAATCATAGGCTCGACTTTGCTCAAATCAACGACAATACCGCCGTCGTACGACGCGCCCTCTTTGGGTTGAAGACGTCTATAATCGTCCTCTCTTCCGTATGCGGAGAGATATTCTTTCACCTTTTCGTCCGTGCACCAAATAGAGGACAAGCACGCGCTTTCCGTGGTCATAACGTCTATGCCGTTTCTAAACTCCACGCTCAATCCGTTTATGCCTTCACCGACGAATTCGAGCACGGCGTTTCTGACGAAACCGCTCTTGAAAACTTCACCGATAAGAGCAAGCGCAACGTCTTGCGGACCTACGCCTTTGCGCACTTTGCCTTTGAGTTCCACCGCGATAACGCGCGGATAATCGATATCGTAGGTGCGTTTGAGCAGTTGTTTTACCAGTTCCGGTCCACCCTCACCGATTGCAAGCGTGCCGAGTGCGCCGTAGCGTGTGTGCGAGTCACTGCCGAGTATCATCTTTCCGCAACCCGCAAACATTTCGCGCATATAACTATGTATAACCGCAACGTTGGCGGGCACGTAAATTCCGCCGTACTTTTTGGCGCAAGACAAGCCGAAAACGTGGTCGTCCTCGTTTATAGTACCGCCCACCGCGCAAAGCGAATTGTGGCAGTTGGTAAGAACGTACGGAAGCGGAAATTCTTTAAGTCCGCTTGCCTTTGCCGACTGAATTATGCCGACGTAGGTTATATCGTGAGACGCCATTGCGTCAAAGCGGATATTGAGTTTTTTCTCGTCGTTTGACAAATTGTGCGCGCAAAGCACCTCGTGCGCAATCGTACCGCTCGTAGACGGCGTAACGCTTTTGGAGATTGCCTCTTTTTCGGTTGTGAGAGTGCCGTTTAAGTAGCACGTTTTTTCGTTTATCAGTCTTATCATTTTATCCTCTGCGCACCGCGCTGTCATAATGCAACCGTATAGATTGCGGAAAATTGCTTATTTTTTGTTTTTGTCTTTCTTTTCGGGAGTATAAACTTCGACGATGACGTCACCGATTTTATCTCTCAACGAAGCGATAAAATCGTCCACTTTTTGCGTGGAAATGTTCACTCTGAAACTTATCTCACCGTCCGTTTGCTTCACGCCCTTTGTGATGAGATAAATCTCTCTCGTTTCGCTGTTTTGCTTGACGCAAACTACGTCGTTGTAGTCGATTTTGTCCACGAAAAAGCCGAGCACGGTCACGAGTTGGTCGTCTTTGAACTTGTAGTAGCTGTTGAAGAGCACCAAAAGCGAAGCAACCGCAATGAGCGTTGCCGCGCCCACAGATACGCCCGCGATTGCGGGCTCTGCCGTGTTTTCACCGGCAAGCATTGCGATATCAACGCCGATTATCGCAAGCGCGCCCGCCACTATAACCGCCAAAATTATGGTTTTTACTATGCCGAAATTCATTCTAAATTTCATATATCACCTCAAAACGAATATACGTTCGTCCAAGTATCAGTCTTGATTATTATCAATCGTATCCGCATCGATACTCTCGACCTCGACGCTTTCTACGGCAATATCGTCGTCGTTTTCGACTTGTGCCACGCTCTCTTGCGCCGTATCGTCAACGTTTTCGACGTCCTTGTCTTGTTGCTCCGCCCTATAACCGAACTCAACCGTATTGATAACCGTCGTTGCGTCGGTGTAGAAACTATATCCCTTGGTCTTGTAGTAACCGATAAGCTCGATTGCTCTCAAAATGAAGTAGTAGAGCGACGGGAGCACAAGTGACATAAGCCCGCCCGTGGGGATTGCAAACGTCGTCGTGAACAAATATACGAACGAGAACGTAACAGCGTAGGACTTGAAAAGCCCCGACAAATTGGATTTGACGTAAGTCAAACTTCTCGTAAACGCGGTAAAAACTCTCTCTTCGGGATGGAAGAGCAATCTCGGAAGCCAGCCCGCAAAAAGCGTTGCGCGAAGCGAGCAAATCACCACTCCCGCGACGAGTGCGATCGGCAACACGAAGAAGCCGATAAAGCGGAACAATCCGAATATTATGCACGCCATAATCGTGAAGAAAATGAGGTCGATAGGCAATGCGATTACGAGTCTGCAAAGCGAATATTTGACGCATTTTTTGAAGTTGAGCGCAAGGTTGCTTGCAAAACCGAATTTGAGGTTGGACGCCATAATATTGTTGATGATATCGGCAAGCGCGTAGTACGACAAGCCGAACAAGAAACAATAAAACGCATAAAGGAACGCGCCTATAAAGGCAAGTCCCGTAGCGATACCCGCGTTTGAGCCGAGGTCGGCACATATATTTTGTACTTCGACCATAGCTTGCGTAAACGCACCGCGCATACTGCTCGTGCCGTCCCATACGGATTTGAGACAATCTTGAAGCGCGTTTATGTGCGTCGAAACGTCCGTCACCGCGGATATTGCGTCCCATACGGGCAAAACTATTGCCGCGCCTATGGCAACGGTGATCAAAACGCATATCAAAATCCACAAAAAGATCTTGACAGCGTATCCCATATTGGAAAAGAGCATTGACAAAGAATACTTAAATTCCATATTCCTCTCCGAAACGTAGGGCAATATTTTGCCCGTTTTCTATTACGATTTCTATTATTTTTTGGACCAAATGTCATTCTTTTTTCTGACGTAGTCCATTCTTTCCGTACCCGTCACGTCGTAAAAAAGCGTGTACATAAGCGTGATATAGAAAGGCACGACCACCATATACGAGATTACGTCAAGCAAAAATTCCGCTATTACGCCCGCGTTGAGTGCGCCCGTGATTATCATAACGAGCTCGATAGGCGCGACGCACGAAAACAGCGTAAACACCGTGCGTATCACTCTGCCCGACATACTGCGCACCGCGTTGACTACGGCGTCCTTTGCTTTGAGCCCCGTGTGCAAGCAGTACGGAGACCAAAGTATGAGCCACGACATAACCGCAAGCATAATAAACTGGTTTAAGAGCAACGTTAGTATGGAAAACACCAGCCGCGTCACCCTACTCTTGAACGTAACCCACCATAGATAGTACATAACCGACGTGAGCAAATTGCTAAGTTCCATAGCGGCAAACGCGGTTATACCGAAGCGGAGTGCGGTCAAGATATTGTAATTTAGCCTGTTTTTCACTCTCGACGGTGAGACGGTAAACTCACCTATACGCATATGTCTGTCGATGACGCCGAGCGTGATTGCAATCGAGAACACCAACAGCACCAATCCTATCAAGCCGAGATACCAGTAGGAAAACGGCAAATCGCGCATTTGAAGATACATATCCCCGAAATTTTGCGGATTGATGGTCTTGTACTCAAACAAGTAGTACAGCGTCGACGAGGGTGAAAGCAAAAACGGAATTAAGAGAGACGGCACAACCGAAATCAACAGTAAATACGCGCCCTTGTCAATAAAATACTTCCAAGTCGCCTTAAATACGTTCATATTTTTGGTGCTGTCGATTACGCGCATAGTCCGCCCTCTCCGTTTTCGTCTTTTTCGACTATCAGTCGAACATTGCAAGTTTGTCTTTGAGTTTTTCGAGTTTATCGAGAGCTTTTTCAAGCTTGTCTTTCTCGTTGTCTATGAGTTTTTGCGGTGCTTTGGACACGAATCCCGTGTTGGCAAGCAACGCCTTGGTCTTGTTGATAACGCCTTCCGTTTGAGCGATTTCGGCGTTGATACGTTCTTTTTCCTTGTCCTCGTCTATGAGGTCGCCGAGCGGAATAAGCACTTCCGCGTCGTGAGTTACGATTGCGCTGACTTTGCCCTCGACTTCGCTCTTGTCTTGCACGAGCGTAACTTCGGCAACGTTTGCAAGTTTTTGAATGTACGGAACTGCCGACGCGATAAACTTCTCGTCCTTTGCGATGACGAAAGCGTTTATCTTCTTGGACGGCGCGACGTTCATCTCGTTGCGCACGTTGCGGATTGCGCCGATAATCTCACGCAAGCCCTCGAAACTTGCCTCTTCCTTGCGGAATACTCTGTGCTTGTTGTACGACGGCCACTCTTGAACCATAAGCACGCTTCCCTTGGGTGCGAACTTGGAATAAATCTCTTCCGTCACGAACGGGATAAACGGATGCAACAATTTGAGAATTTGCGTAAGCACGTATGCGAGCATTGCGACGGCGTGATTGTGTTGTTTCTTGTCGTCGCTGTAAAGCATAGTCTTGCTCATCTCGATGTACCAATCGCAGAATTCGCTCCACACGAAGTCGTAAATTCTTGCGGCGGCAAGCCCGATTTCGTACTTATTGAGGTTGATAGTGACTTCTTTCACGACGTCGTTGAGACGAGTGAGTATCCACTTATCCGCGCCGTTGAAGCGGGACGGCATAGTCAAATCGTCGTCGTCCTTTATGTTCATAATGACGAAACGGGACGCGTTCCAAAGTTTATTAACGAAGTTTCTGCAACTCTCGATTTTGCCGTCGGTAAATCTCGTATCGCTACCGGGGGCAATGCCCGTCGCAAGCGAGAAACGCAACGCATCCGCGCCGTATTTGTCGATGATTTCGAGCGGGTCGATACCGTTGCCGAGGCTCTTGGACATCTTTCTGCCTTGCGCGTCGCGCACGAGTCCGTGGATAAGCACTTCGCTAAACGGCACTTCGTGCATAAACTCGATACCGCTGAACATCATTCTCGCAACCCAGAAGAAGATAATATCGTATCCCGTAACAAGCACGTTGGTGGGATAGAAATACGCCAAACTCTTGGTCTTCTTGGGATATCCGAGAGTGCTGAACGGCCAAAGCGCGGAACTGAACCACGTATCGAGCACGTCCTCCTCTTGATGGATATGATGCCCACCGCACTTGGGGCAAGTGTCTACGTTCGTCTTGGAAACGATAGTCTCACCGCAGTCGTCGCAGTAGTACGCGGGGATACGATGTCCCCACCAAAGTTGACGAGAAATACACCAATCGCGGATATTTTCCATCCAATTGAAATAGGTGTTTTCAAATCTCTTGGGGATAAACTCCGTTTTCTTGTCCTTAACGGCTTTGATTGCGGGCTCTGCAAGCGGTTTCATCTTGACGAACCATTGCTTGGACACGAGCGACTCCACCGTCTCACCGCAACGATAGCAGGTGCCGACGTTGTGCGCGTACGGCTCGATTTTGACCATAAGTCCGAGCGCGGTAAGGTCTTCCACTATCGCTTTGCGCGCGGTAAGTCTGTCCATACCTTGATATTTGCCCGCGTTCTCGTTCATAAGTCCATCTTCGCCGATAACTTGGATAACGGGCAAATCGTGGCGCAATCCGAGCTCGAAGTCGTTGGGATCGTGCGCGGGAGTGATCTTCACCGCACCCGTGCCGAAGCCTATCTCGCAATAATCGTCCGCAACGACGGGGATCTCTCTGTCCGTAAGCGGAAGTTTGACCGTCTTGCCGACGTATTTTGCCATCTTCTCGTCTTTGGGATTGACCGCAACGGCGGTATCGCCGAGCATAGTCTCGGGGCGAGTTGTCGCAATAACGATTGCGTCGTCTTCACCAACCACGGGGTACTTGTAATACCAAAGATTGGATTGTTGCTCTTCGTACTCGACCTCCGCATCGCTGAGTGCCGTATGGCAATGCGGACACCAGTTGATGATACGGTTGCCTCTGTAAATCAAGCCTTTTTTGTAGTATTTTACGAACGCTTCGAGCACTGCGTTGGAGCAGTTTTCGTCCATAGTAAACGCGGATTTTGACCAATCGCAAGAAATGCCGAGTGCTTTTTGTTGCTCGACTATTCTTCCGCCGTATTGATTTTTCCACGCCCAAGCGCGCTCCAAAAATCCGTCTCTGCCGACGTCGTTTTTGGAAAGTCCTTCTTCCTTGCGCATCTTCTCCACAACCTTGACTTCGGTTGCGATAGAAGCGTGGTCCGTGCCCGGCATCCAAAGCGTCTCGAACCCGCACATACGCTTAAAGCGCACGATAATGTCTTGAATAGTCTCGTCAAGAGCGTGTCCCATATGAAGTTGTCCCGTGATGTTCGGCGGTGGCATCATCACCGTGAACGGCTCTTTTTCCGGATTGACGTGAGCCTCGAAATACTTGCCCTTCATCCACGTATCGTAGATGCGTTTTTCAAACTCCGGATTGTAAGTTTTGTCCATCTGTTGCATAATAAAACTCCTTGCGCCGGCTCGGCGCATTTATATGTCAATGTGTTATTTTTTCTTTTCAAATTGTAAAAGAGTTATCCCGCGTAAGTGCCGTCTTTCTTCTCTTGCACTATTCTTTGGTCCTCTTCCTTTACGGACTCTGCCGTAGCCGCTTGCATCTTGCCCTCTTTTACGAGCTTGACTTGCTTCATAGTCTCGTTGAGGTAGCTGAACGCCGCCGCGTAGCTCAACGCGATACCCCAAGCAAGGATACCCCAGTCCGCGTATTGCACGTAGTTGTGGAAGAACGCGAGGATAACGCCGACGGATATCGTGAAAGAGGATACTTTTCCGAGCCAATTTGCTTTGACCGTCGCGCCCTTTTTGAGAACGTATAGAGCAATCATCGCTTGGATAAACTCTTTTGCGAATATCAAAATCACGAACGCATAGTGTACGAACCACGGATTGTCGAGCACGCCCTCATTTACGAGGTTTTGTCCGAGATCCGTAAGTCCCGTGCAGAACGCAAGGCAGGCAAGCACGGCTACGTGCATAAGTTTGTCTGCAATCGGGTCGAGAACCATACCGATACCGCTTTGCATATTGAACTTTCTTGCAATCCAGCCGTCAAGCAAATCGCTTCCCGACGCAAAGAAGAATACGCCTAGCGCAACGTAGAAGAGCGTGAAATCGTCTCTTACGCCCGCAAGTGCCATAAGAGTGGCGAACACGGGTACGCAAATAATGCGGAAATAAGTGATAATGTTGGGAATCGTCCAGATTTCTTTGAAATCGACTTGTCCGATTTTCTTTGCCATAAATCCTCCTGCTCACGCAAGCGCACTGCGTGCGTGTGCAATAATTATAAATATATTTGATTATATCAAAGTTTTATGCGCGTGTAAACAATAAATTTCGGACAATTGCACAAAATATTACAAAAAACAATAGTATGTTGAGAGGGTCGTATGGAAAAATGCCTTATCGTTATCAATTTCAACGCGGGTTCGAGCAAGAAAATATCCTTTGAAAAAGTGGAAAAATGCATCGGCAACCGCTACGAATACGTTCGTTTGTCCCTTCCGCAAGACGAGTTTTCGTCGACGAAAGGTTTCGACGCGGTTGCGGTTTGCGGAGGAGACGGCACTCTTGCTTCCGTCCTTCAAGAGGCCTACGACAAGCCTATCAAAGTGTTTTACTTCCCCGTCGGCACGTTAAACGACAAGGCAAAAGCGGTCAGATACGCAAACGCCAAAGCAAAATGCCCTTCTTGCGACGAAACTCCGAGGACGAAACCCGTAGTCGTGGGCAAACTCAACACCTTGATAAAAGACGGAGATTATCTCACCACCGATTGCGGTGAGGACATCTTCACCTACGTTTTGGCGTCGGGTTCTTTTACGCCGATAGGATATACCTCTACGCCACAAGAAAAAAAGAAATTCGGCACGCTTGCGTACGTTGCAAAAGTTATCAAAGAGTACCGCCCGTACAGAATGAAATCCACGATAATTTGCGACAAGAAAAAATACGAGGGCGAGTTTACTCTCGTTATGTTCGTCAAGTCTCCGAGATGCTTCGGCTTCAAATTCAACAAGGCGTTCAACCAAGAAAGTATGAGCGGACATTTGCTTGCGATACGCTCACCCAAACACGACGGATTTTGGGGTTGCGTGGAAATGTTTTTCCCCTTCTTCAAAGCGTTTTTTATCGGGCTAAAAAAAGAGCGCGACAAAGGCAAAATCATATTCAAGCAAGTCTATTCCGCAACCGTTGAAAACGAAGACGAAACGGTATTTTGCAAAGACGGTGAAATGCTTAAAAAAGACAAAGGCATTTACAAAATCTCATTCAAGCGCACGCGTTGCGACTTTTGCGTGATAGAGAAATTTTGATAAAAACACGCGTTAAATTTTCTCGCAATCGTCTCGCAACACGACCGAAAATCAACGCTAAAATCAATCGAATTTTTGTTGCACTCTGCCAAAAAACGGAAACCGTCCGCGCAACGACGATTTGACAAAGCAGTCTACGTTTTTCTTTGAGTAGTCAATAATCGTCAATCGTTCTCAACGAAAAAAGAAACGGTACGAAGGTCGCTTCTTTCTCGATTTTATTACAATTTAGAGCACTTTTTAGAATACTATTACAAAAAAATGCGTTTTTTAGAGTGGTTTTGCGTCGTTTTTATTCGTTTAGCACGAGTTTTACCACGTCGCAAGGTTTTTGCAAAATATACGTGGCGTTGTGCTCTACGAACTCTTTTTCGTTTCCGTAGCCGTACAAAACCGCGGCGCAATCTATTCCGCATATACTTGCGCCGTCAATATCGTACTTTCTGTCCCCCACCATAAGCACCTTGCTTTTGTCTTGGACTTTCAAGTTTTCAAGCACGCTTGCGATAACGTCGCACTTTGCTTCTTTGCTGGTATCGCTCGACGCACCGCCTACGTAATCGAAGTATTTTTCAAGCCCGAAACCTTTCATTATCATATTCGTAAATTTGATAGGTTTTGACGTTGCGACGGCAAGTTTTTTTCCCGCGTTTTTGAGCGAAGAAAGCATATCCTCTACACCGTCGTAAACCTCGTTGTGTTGCCAACCGTACCTTTCGTATTCACCTCGATACAAGCCTATCAATTTTTCTATCGTGGGCATATCGAGCCCCAAGAACTCGTGCATCGAAACACGGAACGGCGGTCCTATCATTTTGTCAAGGACGGCGTTTGTGTAAGGTATGTTTTCGTGGTCAAGAGCGTAGCGTATGCACTCTTGAATCCCCACCTTGCTATCCGTCAGCGTTCCGTCCAAATCAAACAGTATATAATCGTAGTTTTTCATATCGTCCTTTTGCAAATTCTCTTTTGCGTATTTGTGTTATTCGTGTTAATTTCGTTATTGCGTTTATAGTCGTTCATTCAATTCGTCTTCAACGTTTTATAGTCAAGATACGACGTTTTGATATTTGATGATATCTCACATCGTCAAACCGTTCAAAGCAAATTGATCGTATTTTCTATTATAGTTTAGATAAACCGCCCTATTTTGTCAATCCATTCACCCTCGCAAAGATAGGATATCTGGATATCTATCACGCTTTTTGCGCCTCTGTCACCCTTTTGATATGCCGTGGCGTTGGCTTTAGCGTACGCAATAAGTACGCTTGCGGTAAAATATGGATTGCTTTGCGCTTTTAGCGACAATTCGAGATTGCACTTTTCACCGCATATTTCACCGCTTGCGAGCACGAAACCGCCGTGCGGGGACTTGCTATGCTCTTTTTCAAACTCTTCTTTGCTTATAAAATGCACGTTCGTATCGTAAGGCGCAAAATAATCGGGCATATTTTTGATTTTATCCTCAATAACCGCCTTATTCGCGCCCTCTTTTGCCACGACGTAGCAATCACGCAAGTGTTTATCTCTTACGCTCAAAAGTTGTCCGCGCCCCTCTCTTGCCTCTTTCAAGGCGTTTTCTTTGGGCACGGTGTACTGTTTTGCAAGCAAAACGCCGTCGATTTTACGTATCGCTTCGCTATGTCCTTGCGAAACGCCCTTTCCCCAAAACGTTTGCACGTCGCAATTGGAAATAACCGACGAAAACAAGGCTCTACACAGCGAAAACAATCCCGGGTCCCAACCTATACCGAAATAACACAATCTACCGTTATCCACCGCAATAGAATTGAGTTTTTGCGCGTATTCCGACATTTTGGAGTGCGTATCGAAACTGTCAACCGTGTTGAAATCCTTTGCAAGCGCAAGCGCGGTGCTAGTCAAATCAAACGCAGAGCCTACGCACAGCAACAAAACGTCTATTTTACCTTTGAACTTCGGCAAATCGCTTGCCGAGTACACCTTATTACACGCCGTTTGCACTTCGCTCGGATTGCGCCTCGTAAAGACGCCTACGACGTTTATATCTCTGTCTTCGAGCGCGATTTTTTCGCACGCTTTGCCGACGTTGCCGTATCCAACTATGCCGATATTTATCATTTTCACCTCAATTTTGCGACGAATTTGCCGTATAGTGACATAATTCCTCACGCTTTTGCGCGCAGAAGGCATAATATGCAATGAGTCGCAATCTTTTATTTTCGCAGTCAAAATATGCATAAACGACGAGATTGTTGACAATAATCTTTGCGAGTATGGAAATGGTCAAAAGAGGCGATTTATATTATGCGGATTTAAGTCCCGTCGTGGGAAGCGAACAAGGCGGAGTGCGCCCCGTTCTCATAGTACAAAACAACGTCGGCAACAAGTATAGCCCGACGATAATTGCGGCGGCAATCACGTCGCAACTCGACAAGGCAAAACTGCCCACTCACATTGTGTTGCCCGCGGGCGTATACGGACTTCCCAAGGACTCCGTCGTACTGTTGGAGCAAATCCGCACTCTCGACAAACGCCGTCTCAAAGAAAAAATCGGAGAACTCCCCGTAAATATGATGTCGCGTGTCAACGAAGCGTTGCTCGTATCCCTCGGTTTTTTCGAGACTTAAAATTGATTTTGATATAATTAGATACTTGAAAAATCAAAATCTCGCAAGTTTTGCGAGATTTATAATTGTAAAGATAAATTGATTATTCGTTTGAAGAAAAGTTTTTGATTTGGTAACGGTTACTCTTCTTCAAAGACGTCAAAAAGATTCGTCATTACCTTGTTTATAATGCGCCAATCGAAACCTTTTTGATATAAATGCGCGGCAACTTTTTGTGCGCCCGATTTGTCGTCGATTTTCTTTTGTTTTACGTATTTTTGCGCCATTTTGGTTGCGCTTTCGATTTGATAATCGTCGTCGAGATTGTCAAGAAGAATATTGTCAACGAGTTTCTTGTCAACGCCTTTTTCGTTTACGAGTTTGTAAGCGATTTTCTTTGCGCCGTAACGATTTTTATTGAAAAGCAAAAACGTGCGCACGTACTCGGCGTCGTCGATATACTTGTATTTTTTGGCTCTTTCGAGTGCATATTCCACTTCGTTTTTGTGATATCCTTTGTCGTAGAGCTTGTTTTTGCACTCTTGCTCGGAGCGCGCGGAAAGCGCAAGGTATTTCACCAATGCGTCGTACGCTTTTTGCGCTCTTTCCTCGTCAAGCGGATATACTATTTCTTCTTCTGCCATAACTATGCCGTTTTGTCTTTTCAATCGAAATCACGTGATTTCGCGCAGCTAAACGCACTTATACTCTTTGTTGCCCGTCACTTTGAGGTCGGCTTTACCACCAGAGAGCTCTCTAACGCTTGCCACGAAAGCGTCCGCGTCGTCTTCGGGTACGAATACTTTGCAATCGACGTCTTGTCCGTATTCCACGCCGTCAACGACGACACCGCTTTTGCGGATAAACTTATCGAGCACTGCAAAAGTGGGATAATCGGCGTTTATCTCAATCTCCGCGCATTGCACTTTTTGCGAGATTTTGCCCGCCTTTACGCCCTTGCTTGCAGTGTCTGAGTACGCGCCTGCGAGACCGCCCGCACCGAGTTTTATTCCTCCGAAGTATCTCGTCACCACGATCGCGCTTTTGACGATATTTTGCTTGCGCAAAACGTCGAGAATAGGTTGTCCCGCCGTACCCGAGGGCTCTCCGTCGTCGCTGAATCTCGTCATATTGCCGAGTTCGTCTCCCACGTACGCGTAGCAATTGTGCGTTGCGTCGGGATATTTTTTGCGCACGCTTTTGACAAATTCTTCCGCTTCTTCGGCATTTACTTCGCCTTTGACGGTAGCAATGAAAATCGAGCGTTTAATCTCGATTTTCACTTCGTATTCACCGTCTATATAGCGATAAGATTTCACTCTACGGTAACCTTGTAGAAATTCTTTTTGCCCTTTTGCAAAACGAAACCGTTTGCAAGTTGGCTATCGGTGACTTGCGCCATAATGTCCGTCACTTTTTGATTGTCAACGGAGATACCACCGCCTTGAATAAGGCGTTTTGCTTCACCCTTGGACGGGACTTTTGCAACCGCGACGAGAATATCCGCAACGGACGTCATACCTTGCGGTATGGTTGCCGTGGGCATATTGTCGCTGTCACCCGAGAACGCCGCGCGCGCCTTGGCGAGTGCGTCTTCCGCCTCTTTTTCACCGTGCACCATCTTGGTGAGTTCGTATGCAAGACGCTCTTTTGCCTTGTTCATACGCTCGTCGTTGTATTTGGTGAGCTCTGCAATCTCGTCAAGAGGCACGAAGGTGAGGAATCTGAACACCTTCTCAACGTCCGCGTCCGCGATATTACGCCAGTATTGGAAGAAATCGTACGGAGCGGTCTTGTTGGGATCGAGCCACACTGCGCCCTTTGCCGTCTTGCCCATCTTGATGCCCTCGGACGTCGTGAGCAAGCCGAAAGTGATTGCAAAAGCGTCTTTTTGCTCTTTTCTGCGGATAAGGTCCGCGCCCGCAAGCATATTGGACCATTGGTCGTCTCCGCCGCATTGCAATACGCAACCGTATTTGCGGTTGAGCACCAAAAAGTCGTAAGATTGCATAAGCATATAGTTGAATTCAAGGAAGGTCAAGCCCTTTTCGAGGCGTTGCTTGTAGCACTCCGCCGTGAGCATACGGTTGACCGAGAAGTTTGCGCCGACCTCACGCAAAAAGTCGATATAATTGAGGTCGAGAAGCCAATCGGCGTTGTTGACGAGAATTGCCGCGTTTTCACCCTCAAAACGCACGAATTTTGCCATTTGCTTTTTGAAGCAATCAACGTTGTGTTGAATGGTCTCTTTGGTCATCATTGAGCGCATATCCGTACGACCGGACGGGTCACCTACCATTGCCGTGCCACCGCCGATAAGGATAATCGGACGATGTCCCGCGTCTTGCAAACGCTTTGCAACGATCATTTGCATAAAATGACCTACGTGAAGGCTGTCCGCCGTTGGATCGAAGCCGATGTAGAAGGATTGAGGACCTTCGTCCAACAATTTTTTGAGGTCGTCCTCAAACACCACTTGTTTTACAAGTCCGCGCTCGCGGAGTTGATCGATAACGTTTTGTGACATAATACTATTCCTATAAAAGATATTTTATATATAGCAAATTGTATCACCGCCCCGCGCTTTTGGCAACATCTTTTTGCTTTTGTAGACTTCAATCGGTCAAAGACTGTCTCAGTAAGCGGTAAAACGTCGTTTTTGCACGCAACCGCACGCCGTAAGTCGCAAAAATCCGCAATTGACATATATATATGCTACGTTTATAATTGATTTATCAAAATGAGAGAGATTGAAATGTATTACTTGCAAAACAGATGGAAAATCGAAGGCAAGCAACTCGTATATTACGGGTTGCGCAACGAACTTTTCAAAAACAAGACAAAAATCACTCAAAAACAACTCGATATCGTCAAAAAATTGCCTTGCGATTTGAATTGCGAAGAGCTTAAAACGCTAAAAACTCTCGTCGGAGAGCAAATCGTAGACGAAAAGCATTTGCGAAAAACGCCCAAAAGCCTCGACAAAGCAACGTTTTGCACCGACTGCGTTGCAAACGATTTTATAATACCCGGTCTCGAATTTGACGAAAACGGCAAATGCCCTATGTGTCAAACCGCGGAAAAAACCAAAAATCTAAAAAGCGTTTTGCCGATCATCGACGAAATTCCGCGCTCGAAGAAATCGAGATTTGACGTTGCGGTCTTCTACACGGGAGGAAAAGACTCGACTTTTCTGCTCTACTATCTCGCAAAAGTCAAAAAATTGCGCGTGCTTGCGTTAACGTGGGAAATTCCTTATATATCAGACGGTGCGAAGCAAAGCATAGAAAACGCCAAAAAGCACTTTGAAACGGTGGAATTTATCACTCGCAAAGTGAGCAACGCCGACTTGAAAAAGTTTTATTCCAAACTATACGAACTTGCGGGCAACACTTGTGCGTGTCCGTCGCTTGCCTACGTTTTGTTCTATCCCGAAATGGTCGACAACAAAATCCCCTACTTTATTGCGGGAAACGAACCCGTGCAAATGCTCGGGCTATATTACAACCATATGGCGCCCGAGATTGCTTACAAGTTTGCAAAAATGCCGTTTTTGACGTTTTTGTATAATCTAACGAGGGTTTTCACGTTGCACGCACCTCTCAAACAAGGTCAAATCCAATCTCTTATGACCGTAAAACAACTTGCGTACGGCAATCCTCTCGTAAAAATCAGCGGATATCAAAACGAACTCGTCACCAACGTCACCAAAGCGATACGAGATGTCCCCGAGTTTTTACCGCCGTTGAAGAGAGCTATCAGACGCTCCTCGCATACGGGTGACGTGCCCGCCTTCGTACACCTCGATTTTGACGAAATTTGCGGTGGAAAATACGACTGGAATAAAGTCAAAGATACGCTCGTAAAAGAATGTGGTTGGATTGCGCCCGACGAAAGCGAAAAGGCGTTGCATACGAGTTGCAAAATCGAAAGGTGCAAAGACCGCTCGCAATTTATCCGCTTTTACAATTGCCAAAGCAAGACCATACCGTTCTCCGCTCTCGAAATATCGCTCGCAAGCAAGAATTGCGGAAGAACGAGAGAAGAAACTATTGCGGAGATGAAAAACGCGCTTGGCTTTACCCTCGAAGAATTGCTCGAGTGTCGCTACGTTCACGAATACCTTGACGAAAAATGACGACGGTATATTATTTCAGCGGTAGCGGAAAATCAAAGGAAGTTGCGACGTTCGTTGCAAACGAATTGAGTTTTCCGCTCAAAGAAATATCCGAAAACGAGCACGAGCGCCAAGACGTGGCAGTCGTGGTTTTCCCCGTGTATTGCCAAAATATTCCCCAGCCCGTATATAACTTTTTGAAGAAACTCAACGCCGAGAAAATCGTACTTATTGCCACTTACGGCAGAATATCGCACGGCAACGTTCTCAAAGAATGTGAACGAGTGTTAAAAGGCAAGATTATTGCCGCCGCATACCTACCTTGCAATCACTCGTATTTGAGCGACAAATGCGACTTTTCAAAAGACGATTTGAAACCGATTATTGCAAAGATCAAGCAATCTAACCAATCGGATTGCGTAAAAATACCGAAATCTGAAAAGAGCGTTTTTGCAGACTTTTTCCCCACCTTGCGCAGTCGTATATGTGTAAAAACCTCAAAAACGAGCGACTGCACGAATTGCGGAAAATGCGACGGCGTATGCCCTATCGGAGCAATGAAAAACGGCAAGCCGAACGATAAATGTATACGATGTCTCAAATGCGTAAAAAATTGTCCTAATCACGTATTGACGGTCAAATACGGGCGCACGCTTACGCATTACCTAAAAAGGCGTTACGACCCAAACCGAAAAGCCGAAATATTCGTTTGAAATTCATTTTGGCAAATACGGAAGAACGATACGAAATAATCGTATTTTTGCAATAGACGACGAGATTTTTTTCGTATTTTCTTGATAAAACTTTATCTATATGATAAAATAACTTAAACAATAAATATATAACACTCTATATGGAGGCAATTATCTATGCAATATTCAAGTGAAGTTGAAAAAATGTGTTGCGTTGCTAAGGGTCCCAACCACGGTCCCGCACCGATCCCCGAAGAGGGCAAATGGGTGCAAGCAAGAGAAATCAAGGACATCAGCGGTCTTACCCACGGTGTCGGCTGGTGCGCTCCTCAACAAGGCGCGTGCAAACTTACGCTCAACGTTAAAGACGGCGTTATCCAAGAGGCTCTTGTGGAAACCATCGGCTGCTCCGGTATGACTCACTCTGCGGCTATGGCAGCGGAAATTCTCACCGGCAAAACCATTCTCGAAGCGCTCAACACCGACCTCGTATGCGATGCAATCAACACCGCTATGCGTGAACTTTTCTTGCAAATCGTATATGGCAGAACGCAATCCGCATTCTCCGAAGGCGGTCTCGTTATCGGTGCGGGTCTCGAAGACCTCGGCAAAGGTCATCGTAGCCAAATCGGTACGATGTACTCCACCGTTTCCAAAGGACCTCGCTATCTCGAAATGGCAGAAGGCTACGTCACCAAAATCGCTCTCGACGCAAACGACGAGATAATCGGTTATCAATTCTGCAAGCTCGGCGTGTTGATGGAAATGATCAAGAAAGGCGTCGACGCAAACGAAGCAGTGGCAAAATGCACGGGTACTTACGGCAGATTCAAAGCCGAAGACGGTGCTGTCAAGTGGATTGATCCGCGTCAAGAATAATCGGAGGACGAAACAATGAGTGTAACATTTGAAGGTTATGAAAGAAGAATAGACAAAATCAACGGCGTTCTTGCTCAATACGGCATCAAGGACCTCGAAGAAGCAAGAGATCTTTGCCTCTCCAAGGGCGTTGACTGCAACGCAATCGTCAAAGGTATCCAACCTATCTGCTTTGAAAACGCAGTGTGGGCATACACCGTGGGTTGCGCAATCGCAATCAAGAAAAATTGCGTAAATGCGGCAGACGCGGCAGAAGCTATCGGTGAAGGTTTGCAATCGTTCTGCATTCCCGGCTCCGTTGCAGAGCAACGTAAAGTCGGTCTCGGACACGGCAACCTCGCTGCAATGCTCCTCAGAGAAAGCACCAAGTGCTTCGCGTTCCTCGCAGGTCACGAATCTTTTGCTGCGGCAGAAGGCGCAATCGGCATTGCAAGAACTGCAAACAAAGTCAGAAAAACTCCGCTCAAAGTCATTCTCAACGGTCTCGGCAAAGACGCGGCGTTCATCATCTCACGTATCAACGGCTTCACTTACGTTCAAACCAAGATGAACTACTTCACCGGTGAAGTTGAAGTTGTCAAAGAGACTCCCTACTCCAACGGCGAGCGCGCAGCAGTCAGAGTTTACGGTGCTGACGACGTCACCGAAGGCGTTGCGATTATGCGCCTCGAAGACGTTGACGTGTCCATCACGGGCAACTCCACCAACCCCACTCGTTTCCAACACCCCGTCGCGGGCACTTACAAGAAATGGTGCGTTGACAACGGCAAGAAATACTTCTCCGTCGCATCAGGCGGTGGCACGGGCCGTACGCTTCACCCCGACAATATGGCAGCGGGTCCAGCATCTTACGGTATGACCGATACGATGGGCAGAATGCACTCCGACGCACAATTTGCTGGTTCTTCATCAGTCCCCGCACACGTCGAAATGATGGGCTTGATCGGTATGGGCAACAA
>DLLD01000016.1:93491-215352 GCA_002476605.1 Christensenella sp. UBA7571 | reverse complement strand
GACCCACTGATTAAGAGTCAGTTGCTCTACCAACTGAGCTAAGGACGCATATCCTCGCGACAATTACGCATTGCGGTCATTGTCGCTTCCTAAGATATGTCGAACGCGTCTTGCGACTCGTTCTTTCGCTTACGCGTGGAGCGGGAGACGGGATTCGGACCCGCGACTTTCACCTTGGCAAGGTGACACTCTACCACTGAGTCACTCCCGCAAGCAACAGTAACTATACCAAATTAATCGGCAAAATGCAACAATTTTTAGATAGAAAAATCAAAAAAAGTTTGACAAGCGTAAAAAGCGACTTTACATAATCGATTTTTGTGCTATAATAGTGATGTTTTGCGGATGTGGTGAAATTGGCAGACACGCTAGATTTAGGTTCTAGTGCAATAGCGTGCAGGTTCAAGTCCTGTCATCCGTACCAAAATAAAAAACGGCAGTAAGCCGTTTTTTATTTTTGTCCAATGACGGACTTGCGACAATTTACAATTGTCGGCAAACAATGTTTGCAACCTGCACTTGTGCAGCTGACACGATTGGCGCATACTGCGCAACAATCGCTATTACGCTCCTTTCTCTCGCTACAAGTCCTGTCATCCGTACCAACGGAATGCGATGCTTAGCATCGCATTTTTTCGTTATCACGAAACGCAACAACGTTGCGCCGTTGGTGGCTCGTCCTCTTCGCTCGGTTTTTCCAAATACTTCGTGCTTGGCTCTCCCTTCACTCGTGATCATTCGTACCAAAATAAAAAACGGCTTACTGCCGTTTTTATTTTTGTCTAATACTCTTTTTCCAAAATTTATGTTTGGCTGCTATCTTATATATCATATAAACATTTGGCGAAAGCTCTGAAAGTGTAAACCTCGTCCCCGTCTCTTTTATCTCGTACAAATTACCACGAGATTTCTCGTGAAATACGGGATCTCGCACGGTTATAGGACGCACCAAACGGACTTTGCTTTCATCTTCTACACCTCGAAACGGATTGACGCCGTCTATCAACAATTCGTCTGTCGGCTCACCCGTATAAAAGTATTCTTTTCGTTTTTCCCTTATTGCTTTTCCGTTTCGTTGGACAATCTTATATATCACATAATAACAATATGAAATCTCTGCAAGTATAAATCTCGTTCCGGTTGCCCTTATCTCATACATATCTCCATCGTGTTTCTGATAATATACCGGATCACGCACTTTTATTGAACGTATCCAACGGACTTTAATTTCATTTTCAGCACCTTCAAACGGGTTAACTCCGTCTATCAAAAAGCTTTCGCTTTTGCTTTCCGGCCCCAAAAACGCCAATTCTTTTTGCATCTTCTCAATCTCCTTTTACCCTTTTCTTATATAGCAATGTACTTAAAGCATTAAAATTGAACCTGCAAAGAATTTAACACAAGGTAGTGCCTCCATTTCATTGCGTTGTTCTTGTGAATATTCCCGCATAGAAACAAGGTTTATAAACTTTCCGTTTTCTTCTATAATCGGACTTGAATTTATAAAATACAGTTTTTGAGACAATACGTTTGCTACGGCATACGGGCTTTTGTAATACTCGACATACTCGCCTTGCTCATTCACTTCCAAATATACTTCTTTGTCTATAAATCTAACCTTGCCCTTTTCCCACTTTATTCCGTCAACTATTTCTTGTTCTTCTATATCGTACCTATATTTTTGCCATCCGAACTTTCCATTGCGACACAGATACGCATCACAACGTCTATACATACTTGTATACTCGAATTGGCTGGTTTCTTGCTTATGCGTTTCAATCATCAAAAAACCATACGGCTCAAATTCAACCAGAAAGTGTGTGTATTTATCATTTTCATCATACAATGGATAGACGGCAAACGACGTATACGGATCGTCTTCTTTCATATAACGTTGTTGCACTCTTTGAGTAATAAATTCTATATGTTCTTCAAGAGTATAATCGTCGGGATCGAGCGTTTTATTACACCCGACCAACGAAAATATCGATATGCACAATATCGACGTCAACGCCAAAATCGCGATAATACTTCTACGTTTCGTTCTCACTTTATCCTCCTTTTATTGATTGCGCAAGAATAAAACAGATTGAATTTATGAAAGTCGTTCGTATTATCACGCCAATTTCATAAACTAATCTCAATAAGAATAACAACTCAGCGTTGGTCTTTTTCCCACATACTCCCCTTAACTATTCGCGTACATCAAATTCAACAGGTCGATTATCGATACTTCGTCGTCGGATTCCGTTCTGATATAGTAAAAATACTCGTCGTCCGCAAAGAATACCGTGTTGATATACGTAAATATTTCCTCATCGTAGATTGAGTCGTATTTTACAACCGTACCGCTCCACTCGACTTGTTTTTCCAAATCGTGATAATGCGAATACGAATCTACTATGTAATCGTTTTTGATTGCTACGAAATCCACGAGAAAATACGGTTCTATCGACACTTCGTAGTTTATCTTGCCCCCTTTAAGACCTTGATATTTTTTTGAAGTAATCGATAAAACGCCCGCTATTTTCGCATCGAAAGTCGGCAAAGTCGCATTGACGCCGTATACGTCTCTCAAAGCGTCGACATTTTCTTCAATGTTAAGAGTCAAATCGTCAACGTCGCAATACGTCGTTTGCGGTGCTTCTTCACCGTCCGAGCCTTTCTTATTTAGCACTATTGGCAGCGTAATACACAAAGTCAAAACTATCACCGCCATCATTGCGGCGCACGCAATCACAAATCCGCGTTGTTTTCTGCCGATTTTGGAGGTTTTTCTCTCTTCCCTTTCGAGTTTAGAAAACGCCTTGTCACTCGATGATTTTTCCGACTTGGCATATTCGTGCATTATTTCGTTGAATTTTTTATCGTCCATATTTCCTCTTCCATATTTCCTCTTCCAATCATAATAATTAACAATCTTCGCGGATATTTTTTCCCACGTTCAACACTTCAAATCTCTTTTTCAACTTGTTGATAGCCGAAATTTTTATTCGTCCGACCACCGATTTTGACATTTTAAGTTCTTTTGCGATTTGGGCAATCGTCATATCTTCAAAATAAGTAAGTTGCATAACTATTCGTTCTCTTTCGTCAAGTTTCGCAATCTCTTCTCTGATTACAACTCTCTCGTCGACGTCGTCAAAACAATCGGATTTTTCGGCATCTATTTGGGTATAATCAACGTAAGATACTTCAATTTTACTCGTGCCGTGCAACTTTTTATAGCGGTTAACCGCCTTATTGTTCATAACTTTGCAAATATAACCGAATCCGTTTTTGAAATAGGAAAATTTATCCGCAATTCTATAAATATCTGCCCAAAAATCTTGCTCCAAATCTTCGGCGTCGTCGATATTCTTCAAATACTTAAACGCAATATATCTAATCGTGTGCCCGACAAGATCATACAACCGCTCGACGGCATACTCTTCCCTATCTTTTACCGCCAACAGCGCCTTCGTAATCTCTTGTTTATCTTTTTTGTTCATCAATTTGTCCTAGTACGATTTGTTTTATTTTACCACAGTTTTGCAACAAAGCAACAGTTTTATGCTGGACAAAACTTTATTGTTTGCGCCATACCTATGTAACGAGATGTGCCGAAAAAAAATGTAAATCGTGTTGTTACTCAAAAGTGGATAGGACATTCAACGTCCGATATGACCGAAAACGTGTACACACACGTAAATGATGACTTCGAGAAAGAAGAAATCGCAAAATTTAACAAGGGGGTAAACGATACTATAAATCAAGAAAAAGAGACCATTAAAATATAAAAAAATTAGGTTATATACTATGTATATAACCTAAAATCTTGGTGACCCACCGGAGATTCGTAGGCGAGTCCAGCGGACTTGCCGTAATAGCAAAGCGGGCAAGTTTACTTGCAGAGCGAAGCGTCAGTCCGTAAAAGGAGTTCACCGTGCATCGCACGGAAACAATGCATATTGTTTAATCTACGTTGGTAAAGAAAAAGCACACTCAACGAGTGTGCTTTTTGGTGACCCACCGGAGATTCGAACTGTGCGAAAAATGCGGGCCTTCTGCGCAATAGTTTGAAAAACTATTTGCAGATAAGACGTTTTGCGATATAAATCTATAACGTGATTTACAGTTTATTTTTATAAATTAATTTTTCATTGACGAGTAAATACAAGGAGTGTTGTTTATGGAAGAAAACAACAAAAATGTAGCAACAAATCGTCAAATTGGTCTTTATCTTGGAGAATTTTCTTATAAGAAAGGCGAAAAAACCGTGCGTGTGGTAGAAGTCCTTGTTTGGCAAAATCGCACTGCGGACAACTTGACAAATCCGCAAATTATCCGTTTGTGGGATTATCAAGGTGCGAAAACCGTCAACCCGTTCGATACTGTCGTTGTCGATTACGAGTATGTCGAGGGGTATAAGGGGGTTTACAAAAAATATCTCGGTTACGAGAAATACGAAAAGGGGGTATCGGCTTAATGAGTGATCTTATAACCACTTTGTTTTCCTCTTTTACTGAGGCAATGAAGGGTATGGGTGATGGCATAAAAAATGCGTTCTTGAACATTTTGTATGTTGACCCGTCCGCAACGCAACCCGTAATAAGTGAATTTGCAAAATTCGGCTTTTTGACCGCTGGTCTTGCAATGGCAATCGGTCTTATTTACGGTGCGGTTCGTCTTATCCGTAGATAAGCGATCAATATATATGGGCGGTTTGGTTTCTCAGTACAAACCGCCCATTTTTTATGAGGTCTATTTATGAAAAAAGATATAAATAAAAAAGAAGAAAATATCGTTCTCGATGAAGAAACAAAAAAGGACGAGAAGAAAAAACCGACTGTAAAGAAGATTGTATTTGCAACAATCCTTATATTGCTTGCCGTTGTTTTTGTCGTTCTCGGTTTTTGCTTATGCCTTGGAGCGTTTGACCGCTTGCCCACTTCGTGCAATGTGGCTAATGCCGTAGTAATCAATGATAGTGATAATCATATCGGCACGCAGTATTATAGTGGTATATCTTTCGATAATTATACCGTTGATGACTTAAATACTGTTTACGGCTTTTTTGTAAATCAAAACTTTGTTTATAATGAAAATGAATGCCCATTTGACTTTTCGTCCGTTGATGTAGAAGAGGGTACAAAAGAGATTACCCTTTTTACCTATTCTATTGATAATATAGGTTTTGAATTTAAGGCTGTTCTTTATAATCAATCTTCCGATGATTTGACTATTAAGGGATTTCTTTTTGCGGGATTTGATACCATTCTTGGCGGTGATTTTTACTATTGTTATTTAAGTCCTGATGTCCGTTCCGCTATGGGTGTTTCGTCTTTTCCCGTTCTTTTTTGTGGTAGATATCTTGACTTTGGCGAAAATCATATAGAGAATTTTCAATTTACTACTGATGGATTGCTTTATAAAGATTATATAGGGAAGATTATAAACTTTTCGGGGGCGTTTTCGTCGGGTAGTGGAATTTCACAAGATGATTTTGATGAGGTTGTTGCCGATTATAATGAAGCAATTGCCGACCGTGATAGAATACAACAAGAATATAACGATTTTATGAACACGTATCATAATGCGTTTTCTTATGTACCTATTCTTTATAAATCACCGTCGGTTTATTCAAGATTGGAGCGTAAATACATTGATAAAAATACTACCGATACAATATTTATCATAAGTGAAAAGATACCTATTTCCGATATTATCGATAATGCCGGTAATTTAATTTATAATATTCAACCCGATGTATCGGGGTCGGGTTTGTGGGAAAGATATTTTACTATGAACTCTTTTAACGACTTTCACGCTTTTCTATATATGGCAAATTCTACTCCGCTATCGTATAAAAACGGTGATAAAGGAATTTTGTATTCTTATGATAGTACATATCATAGTTTAATAAAATATAGCGACCCCGTAACGTTTGCGACTGTACAAGAAGAGCAATTATATAACGATATTAAACAACAACATTATAATTGGGGTAAATCTGATGCCGAGAAAAGCAAACAATCTTCGATTGACGGGATTATATCCGTTTTGCAATCGCCCGTAAATTTTTTGAAAAATGTGTTTTCGTTCGAGGTCTTTGGAATTAACGTTTCGGGCGTTGTATTTTTCATTTTGTCTATCGTCATAGTGGCTTTTGTCATTAAAAAGGTGGTGTAGTATGGGTATGAGTTTATACGAGATTTTTAAAACATATATAATGCCGATGTTCGTTGATATAACGGCATTTCCAAAGGGGGAAGAGGTGTTTTATTACTGTTTCCTCGGTGTGTCCATATTCGTTGTTTTAACGATTTTTATCGGCTTGCCGTATAAGTTGATTATGTGGATTGCCAACGGCGGAAAGTCTAAAAAAGGTAGGTTGTTGAAATGAGTAAAGTTTTAACTTTTGGATTGGTCGTTGTGCTAATACTATCGGTGCTTTGCTTTTTTACGGGCGCAACGTTTAATTTGAAAGCATACGCCAACAATTTAGACAATCTACCGAAGAAACCGTCTTTGCCCGATTGGTCGAAAGTAACCGTATCTTTTGACAATGCGGAAACCGTTAAAGAGAGTTTTCAAGCATTGGGTACATTCTTTGTGTTTGTCGGTGATGCCTTGGCTTATCCTTTCAAATTCATAGCGTATATCGGTGAAACGGTGTATTTGTTGTCTAACGGTATGTTAGAAAAGGGGTAATATATGAGCGGAATAGGAATTATTATTTTGTGTGCATTGATAGTTGCGCTTGTATTTGTTATTCTTCAAATAATGCGCTCTACAAAGATACCGTCCAAACAATCGATTGTTGCTTGGGTGGGAACGTTGGGTTCGGGTAAAACCTATCTTGCCGTGCATTACGGCAAAAAGGCTTATCGCAAGCAAGAAACAAAGTATTTTATATACAAGATGTTTAAGTGGTTGCCGAAGTCTGATAAGATATTCAAAGATTGGAAATATCCGCCAACGCTTTACTCTAATATCCCGATACGTATCAATAAAAAGACACTATCCACGCCATTAACGAAAGAGATGTTGTTAGAACGTGGTATTTTGCCCGAAAAATGCGTTGTTGTTATTGACGAGATAGGTGCAATAGCCTCGCAATGGGATTTCGATAATCCCGTTGTGCAAGAGAATTTGGAAAAATTTGTCCGTTTCTTCCGCCATTGGTTGGACGGTCGTATGTACGTAACCGACCAGGTCGCAACGAACATTGTAAAACCTATTCGTTCAAGGCTCGGTATGATTTACGGCTTGCACGATTTCCATAGATATGGTGTTGTGTTGCCGTTCTACAAAGTTACAACAATCCCGATGTTGCTTGTTGAGGATAACAACAACATTATGACTACAACGGAGTTGGACGAAAACTATTTCTTCGGTTATTTGCCGTACTTGAAAAAACACGGCTCATATAATTCGAGGTGTTACAAGCCTATTTATCGTGGGTG
Organism: Christensenella sp. UBA7571; assembly: GCA_002476605.1. Lineage (GTDB taxonomy): Bacteria > Bacillota > Clostridia > Christensenellales > CAG-917 > CAG-475. The sequence goes on along the minus strand of DLLD01000016.1, from coordinate 207,904 downwards.
TGCCGTTCGCAAGATTGACCACTTTGACGATAGTTTATATACAAAGTATCTTATCGATATAAGCGTATCAAAGGCAATACAAAAAGACTATCAAAACAACAAAGAAAAGTATAAAGAGTATTTATACAAAGATGTTTCGATTGCCGATACTGCCGATAAAGACGATATAAACGCTATTTCCGTTGATGTTCCGCTAGAATAGGGGATTTTGTTGGTTGGGCATTTGCGCTTGCGCAAATTTAGCGTAGCGTAGCACTTTATACGCTTGCGTTTTTGTTGCAATATTACAGTATGTTTTCGCGCACACTTATTCGGCTTTGCCGTGATGTGAACTATGTTTGCGTGGGAATATGGTGGCGGTGGGTGGGAATATTCCCACCGCCACAAAAAACACCGCTTGTGTGTATCTCTCTATGTGTCCTCCGCGTCCACATAGAGAGAAAGAGAGAATGAGAGAATTTTATATATGAGAAGTTACGAGCATTTTTTAGTTTCATATTTGCCATCTTTGGAAGATGTGCAAAAAGTATTAGATGTCAAAGCAAAACAAATCTCATCGTATGCGTACATTATGCACGATAAGGATTATTATCCCGAAGATGTGATAGACAAAGACACGGGGGACGTGTTGCATATCAAAGGGGAGATGAAACCGCCACATATACATATATATTTGCGATTGATTAACAATCGAGATGTTAGCGAAATCCGTCGTTGGTTTGAAAGCAAGGACGAGAACGGACAAAAGATTAATTGTCTTTCCCGTATAGTGCGTGATCGGGTATCGTGTATCAACTATTTGATACACAATACCAAAGCAAGCATAAACAAATATCAATACTCCGTTGATGATGTCGTATCGTATAACATCGAGCATATAGACGATGATATGCCGATTGACAATACATATTATGTAGTTGAGGATATGTTAAAAGGTTTGCCACGTATGGAATTGCTTAAAAAGTACGGACGGGATTTTTTATATCATTATTCGTCATACGTGCAATTCGTTAAAGATTTGGGGCGTGAAGAATTCCAAAAAATGACACAAGATATGAACCCCGTCTATGGTGAACCGTTGCCGTTTTAAGAATAAATAAAAGTGCGCTTGTGCGCACTTTTAATTTAATCTCGATTGTTGTCTTTCCTTTGATTGATTATTATTTGTACCTTTTCAAGAACTGCGGTTAGGACGAAGAATACAAATAAAACAATAATAATTACTTTCCACGTATCAAGTTTAATCTCGAGTATGCCGAACCATTTGTCAACATAGCAAGCAATTAAAGATATGATTGTGAATAGTGCAAAGTCGATTTTAAGAGATCTCATTTTTTAATTTATCCTCATTATAATTTTTGTTGTTTTCATTGTAGCACGAGTAGGGTATTTTTACAATAAAAAAATAATTTATAAAAAGGGTATTGACAAAATAAAAAGCGTGGCATATACTATGTACAGTCGGTGAAGAATTATTCGCAAAACCGATGTTTTACGTTTCACGCTATATGCAAATGCATATTTCCTTTTTACGCATTTAATATAGTGGTTATCGATTGATTTGTCAAGAAGATTGCATAATTATTGCCAAAAATACAAGTCAAGTACCAAAAATGGTACATAACCGCTTGGAAAAATATCGTCACTTGTGACGATTTAGCGTAGCGTAGCACAAGCGCACCGATGTGCGCAACTGCCGTATGGTTGTTGCGTGGAAGATGTCCTCCGACATTGTCCGTGACAACCGTTGCAGGTGTTTTTGTTGCCAAAAGTTTGTCGGGGGTTCGGGGGTGCATTTTGCACCCCGACACCGACAAACACTTAACTTGATTATAGGTATTTAACTTTCCGCCAAATGCCGAAAAATAAACCCCTTAAAAATATCAAAAGTCGCATAATTATTTCGGGCAATGTCGTTGAAATGACTACGTATGAGCGTGGATATTTCAAGAATTACCACGAAGTAAAAAAAGTAGGTCGTTCGAGCAAAGATACCACCGATGAAGATAAAAAATTTAATCGTGAAAAAGTCTTGCAACGTGCAAGGGCTCGTGTGCGCCGTCTTGCGTGCGCTAACCCGCAATTGAACAAGTTCTTTACACTTACCTTTGCGGATAATGTAACCGATTTGAAGTACGCAAATAATCAATTTTGTTGCTTTATCAAACGTCTGAATAGATACCTTACAAAAATGCACAAAGATAAAGTGCAATACATTGCGGTTGTCGAGTTCCAAAAGCGTGGCGCAATTCATTATCATTTGCTTTGCAATCTTCCGTATATCTCCGCAAATAAGTTGCAAGAGATTTGGAAAAACGGTTTTGTAAAAATTAATAAAATTGATGACGTTGACAACGTAGGTGCGTATGTAACGAAGTATATGTCAAAAGACAATACCGATGAAAGACTTATCGGCAATCGTTGTTATTTTACGTCACAAGGCTTGCAAGAGCCTATAACGATAGAGGATAACGAGATTGAAACCGCAATTACGCATTTGTTGCTTGCTGGCGACATCGAATTACAAAAAGAGCCTTACAAGACAACGTTTTCGAGTGAGCAACTCGGCAATATCGAATATACCCAACTAACGCTTGCAAAGCCCTTTAATACTGCATTATTACAAAATGAGGTCAAGCCCCAACTTCCTAAAAACTCCGTTGACTTCCTCTATTTTACCATTCGTGATTGTGTAAATCAAATCGGGTTTCAAAATTGAAATCATCATCAATAATGTTGGCATACTTGGCAACGTTTTGCCCTTTTTATATGCGCTTATCATCGTAGGTTTAACGTTGATTTGCTTTGCAAGTTCCTTTTGTTGCATTGGGATATTGTCGAGCAAATCCGCCATTATAATTTTGCAAGTAATAGTCCATATCAATTCTTTTGCGATGATACGTTCTTCGTCTGTGGCAGTTCCTTGCTGAATTTTCTCAATGATAGCACCGCCTTTTTGCAAGTCGTTAATATAAGGTGTAAAGTCGATTTTGTTTTCCATAAATACTATTCTACTGTACTTTTGCCAAAAATCAAATAAAAAATGAGTTTTTAACTAATTTTTGCTTGACAATGAGTTTATAACTAATTATAATCAAAGAAAATGAGTTACAAACTCATTCGCGCTAACACAATACAATATCAAATTAAAGGTATAAATCTTGATTATGTCGTAAGTTTTAGCGCGCTTACGGCATTTTCATATAAGGAAGTGCAATGTCACAATTAGAAGAAAAAATTGATTATCTTGTTGAACGTGAAAAAAGTAGGGATATTAGATGTTCCTATGATGTTTCAACGTGGGCGGATATATGGTTGAACGCATTCAAAAAGCAAAATTTGCGTGCATCTTCGATTGATAAATACAAAAGAACAATCAAACATATCAAGGCATTGTTCGGCAATATGCAAATTGGAAATCTTGACGTTGTAGAGTGTCAAATAATTTTCAACGGCATTGATAAGCCGAGTGTAAAAGACGATTGCTATTCATTGCTTAATGAAATGCTAAATAAAGCAGTAAAATGCCAATATATCGACTTCAACCCACTTGGCGCAATCGAGATAAGAAAGCATAAGAAGAAACACGGAATTGCGCTTACAAGAGAACAAGAGGCACGTTTTGTTGAGGCTTGCAAAACAAATTATCGAGGACTTGCGCTTTTGATTGGTTTGTACTGCGGTTTGCGACGTTGCGAGATATTGGCACTTACTACCGATGATATACATCTCAAAGAAGGATATATTGTTGTAAATAAGCAAATGCAAGAAGGAAAACTCGCTCCACCCAAAACGGAGTCGGGTATCCGCAATGTACCGATTATCGATGTGTTGTATCCGTATTTGGAAAAGATAGATTACACAAAAAGCGAAAGATTGTTCCCGATAAAAGAACACGCATTGCGTGAGCATTTTCAAAATGCCTTAAAAGCAAGTGGCTTGTATGGTATGGGCTTTACGATACATTCACTTCGACATACTTATGCAACGAGATGTGCCGAAAATAATGTTAACCCACACGTTACGCAAAAATGGGTTGGACATTCAACACCCGATATGACCGAAAACGTGTACACTCACGTAAATGATGACTTCGAGAAAGAAGAAATCGCAAAATTTAACAAGGGGGTAAACGATACTATAAATCAAGAAAAAGAGACCATTAAAATATAAAAAAATTAGGTTATATACTATGTATATAACCTAAAATCTTGGTGACCCACCGGAGATTCGAACTCCGGACCATCGCATTAAAAGTGCGGTGCTCTACCGGCTGAGCTAGTGAGTCATTGGCAGGGGTAGCTGGATTTGAACCAACGAATGCCAGAATCAAAATCTGGTGCCTTACCGCTTGGCGATACCCCTATCCAGCACGGTCTATATTATCACTTCGTGAAATATTTTGCAACAAAATAAACCGCTTTTTTGCAAACAATTTGTTTGCGCCCCAAATTTCGATAATTATTATCCAAATTTGGACTATATACAACTCAAAAGAGTATGTATTCATTGTGGGGTGAATAGTGGGATTCGAACCCACGACCTCCAGGGCCACAACCTGGCACGCTAACCAACTGCGCTATATCCACCATAATGGCGAGCCTGAAGAGATTCGAACTCCCGACACACGGCTTAGAAGGCCGTTGCTCTATCCTGCTGAGCTACAGGCTCATATCCTTGCATAGTAAGGATATATGGAGCGGGTGATGGGAATCGGACCCACGCAATCAGCTTGGAAGGCTGACATTCTACCATTGAACTACACCCGCACAAACGCTGAAATGCAATCATAAAAAATCACATTAACGTTTCAATGCTTGACAATCTTACCATATCGAACAATTGATGTCAAGAAAAATGAAAGACTTTCACAATTTTTATATCGATTGACGCCGTCAAAAACGGCAATTGTGCTTATCTCTTTACACTGCCCTATCACAGTTCACAAGTATCAACAAAAGTGAATAGATAGGGCTATAAAAAAGAATACAAGTTGAGGGGTTCAACTTGTATTCTAACTGGTGGAGATAAGGGGATTCGAACCCCTGGCCTTCGCATTGCGAACGCGACGCTCTACCAACTGAGCCATATCCCCACAAAGGTTTTAACTGTTCTTGCTGTGTTATTATATCACATAATTGCGTTTTGGCAATAGTTTTGAAACATTTTCTTTTACGAAAACCGGATTTTTAAGTCATTTTGGCGCAATTCACCGCAAAGCTCGGAAAAATCATCGTTGACACGGTGGTGGCATTATGATATTATTTAATATCAAATTATTATATAGGTTAAACGATAGGTAGACTATGATAAGCAAAGCGTTTGACGCAATCAAAAATCACGACGTCATCGTCATACACCGTCACAGCAATCCCGACGGGGACGCGATGGGCAGTCAAATTGGTTTGAAGCACGTGCTGGAAACCAACTTCCCCGACAAAAAAGTTTACGCAGTAGGTGACGACGCAAGACGATTTGCGTTTATGGACGGCAGTCAGATGGACGAAATCGACGATAGCGTATACGACGGCGCGCTTGCGATCGTGCTTGACACGTCGGCAAAATCCCTCATCAGCGACGCCCGCTACACTCTTGCGGAGACGACGATACGCATCGACCACCACATATTCGTGGAAGACATAGCGGACATCGACGTTGACGACACGACTTTTGAGAGTTGTTGCGGGCTCGTGACGTATCTCGTGCGTGAATGGGGCTTGGAAGTGGATTCTTACGCCGCCAAAGCCTTATTTACGGGTCTTGTGACGGACAGCGGAAGATTCCGCTACGACAGCACGACGCCCCGCACGTTCGATTTGGCAAGCTTTCTGTTATCAAAAGGTTTCGACGCGACGAGCATTTACAATCAACTTTACGTCGACAGCTACGAGAACGTGAAAAAGCGCGCGGAATTCGTGCTTGCAATCAAGTTTACGCAAAGCAACGTCGCGTACATCTACACGGACTCGGCAAGGGTGAGCGAACTCGGTATGGAGGCGCAAGCGATATCGCGCGGAATGGTCAACGTAATGGGAGAAATACGAGGCGTCGACGTGTGGGTGAACTTCACGGAGTGCGAAAACGGCGTACTTTGCGAAATACGCTCCAAAAATTACGATATAAATCAAATAGCGGTTGCGCACGGCGGTGGCGGACACCTCAAAGCAAGCGGAGCGACGCTCAAAGACACCGCAGAGGCAATGCAAGTGCTTGACGAACTGAACGAACTCGTGACCAAAGGTGAAAAGATATGACGAACAATATTGAGATAAAAAAGCAAATTCTTGACAAAATCAAGCAATACGACAAGATAATAATCACGCGCCACTTCCGCCCCGACGGAGACGCGATCGGCTCGACGAAAGGTCTTGCGCAAATGTTGCGCTTGTCCTTCCCCGAAAAGCGTATATACGTGCTCAACGAGGATAGTTCGGAATATCTTGCGTTTTTGGGCGGAGAGGACGCCCCTATTGCGGACGAAGCCTACGCCGACGCGCTCGTAATCGTGTGCGACACGGCAACAACCGACCGCATATCCAACAAAAAGTACGCGCTGGGCAAGGAACTAATCAAAATCGACCACCATATCGACGTCAAACCGTACGGTGATTTGAGTTGGGTTGAAGAGGAACGCTCTTCCCTCTGCGAAATGATAGCGGACTTTTGGCTCACTTTCAAGGACGAACTCACCCTCGACAAAGAGGGCGCAACCTACCTCTTCACGGGTATGGTTACGGACAGCGGAAGATTTAAGTACAGCAGTGTGAGCGGAGAAACGATGCGTCTTGCTGGCGCGCTTATCGACCTCGGCATAGACACGGAGTGGATATACGCCAATCTCGGTCTCGACGACTTCAACGTGTACAAATTCGAGTCCTACGTGTACAAGAAAATGCGCGTCACCGCAAACGGCGTGGCGTATATATACGTGGACAAGGCAATGCAAAAGCGTTTCAAACTCACAAACGAGCAAGCAAGCAACGTCGTATCCTATCTTGACGGCATAAAAGGCGCGATTGCGTGGCTTGCCTTCATCGAGAACAAGGACGGAAGCGTGAGAGTGCGCTTGCGTTCGAGATTTATGACGATAAACGCGCTTGCGGAAAAATATAACGGCGGAGGCCACGACAGAGCGTGCGGAGCAACCTTGCGTAGCAAAAAGGAAATCAAGCTTATGCTTGCGGACGCGGACGCAATGGTAAAGAACTACAAGGATAACAATACGGGCTGGCTATGAAAATACTTATTACCAACGATGACGGAATACAATCCGAAGGCTTGCGCGTCGTCGCAAACTGGGCAAAAAAGCTCGGCGACGTGACCGTATGCGCCCCAAAAGTGGAGCAAAGCGGAAAAAGCCACTCCATTGACATACACAATCCCTTCGAGGTGCAAAAAGTCGACTATATGGACGGCGTCCGCGCGTATAGCGTGGACAGCTCCCCCGCCGACTGCGTGCGCTTTGCAACGCTCGGCTTGCACGAGAGCTACGACCTAGCAATATCGGGTATAAACAAAGGTCTCAACCTCGGTGAGGACATAATGTACTCGGCAACCAACGGCGCAATATTCGAGGCTTGCACGAGAGGCCTCAAAGCGCTTGCGCTCTCCACTCACGTGGCAAACTTCACCGACGCGGAGCAATGGCTTGACCGCATTTACGACTTCGTCATCAAATACGATATTTTTGCGCACGGCAACATCTTCAACGTCAATATCCCCGAAAACCCAAAGGATATATTGCTCACCCGCCAAGGCGGACCGTACTTCACCGACGACTTTATCGACCTCGGCGACGGCACGTGGCGACAAGTAGGACACTGCATACACCGCAACGAACACAATCACGAGATTGACAGCGACGCCACCATCGACGGCTACGTCACCGTAACTCCCTTGACCATCGAACGCACCGACTACACCGCCTACACCGCCCTCAAAGCGCAAATAAACGGCTGAAAAACGAAGATAATCAAAAAAATGAAAAAGTTTTTGCTCCTCTTCTGCAAAAACTTTTTATTTTTAACGATTTTTACGCAAAAACTTCCCTATCAGTGCCGTTTGCGCAAATAACGCGTATTCCTTGCCGTGCCGATCTTGCTCACTTGACCGTTCTTGACCATTTTCCCGAGAACGCTTTCAACCGTCGTCGGGCTGACGTCGGGAAGAATATCGCAAATCTCCGCCTTTGAGATAGGCACGATACTATTGAGTACGGTTGCCTCTATCCTTGCAGATTTCGTAATTTTTCCCGTATTGACCACGGCAAAACGCTTGTCGAGCTCTTTGTAGCACATATATAGCATAGATATAAAATTCTCTACGAACGGCATATAATCGTTCTCGTTTTCGTGCCAATCGATAGAAGACAATCGTAGCGCCTCGTAATACAAATTCTTATATTTATTGATTTGTTCTTCAAACGATACGTATTTTCCCGCGTCGAACCCGTTTTTGTACAACAACAAAAGCGACAACAATCTCGACATTCTGCCGTTTCCGTCCCTAAACGGGTGAATACACAAAAAATCGAGTATAACGCAAGGTATCAACACCAATTGATTGATTTCACTATCGTTGGCAGCGTCGGAGTACGCAAGCACGAGTTGTTCGACTGCGTGTCGCGTTTCACTTGCGGGAGTAGGCTTGAACCTTACGCGCCTATTTCCTTGTTTGTCAATCTCTACGATCGAATTGTCGATTTCCTTGTATCTTCCGCCGTATTCGTACCCCGTCATCGAAAACAAAATCTCGTGCAAGTCAAGTATATCGTCTTCGCAAAAACTTATAACGTCATAATGCAAATGTATCTCGTTCAACGCATCGCGATATCCCGCAATCTCTTGCTCGTTGTGATTGAGAGGTTCACTGCTCTGACTTACGATTGCCCTAATTCTGCTATCGCTCGTGACGATGCCTTCAATCTCGTTGGAACTCTTTACCGACTGAATTTTTGCCACTTCTTCAAGTTGCGTATAGATTTTGGGAAAATCCGCCTTTCTGACTTCCGCCATAGTTCTCAACCCGTAGATTTTGGCAGCCATATCCAAAACTTTTGACGAAATCGACTTCGATTTGAGAAACGAGTAATCAAAAACGTGCATATATCCACCTCCGTATCTGCATATAAAATAGCAAATAATATGCAGATAGTCAAGCTAATTTTGTCCGTATCTGCACATTTTTAAGCAAAAAAATATGCAGATACTCGTTTTTTATATGCAGATAATTTCGCTACGCCGGATTCCCACGCTAACGCTCGGAATGACAAAGGGAGAAATGCAATTCGGGTGTGGGTGTCCCGCCAACTGTCATTGTGAGGAACGAAGTGACGTGACAATCTAGGCGCAAGCCGCATATAGGATATTCCACAACTCGCACGAAGTGCGAATATCACTTTTAGCCAAAGGCTAAAAATATCACTCTCGCAAAGCGAGAATATCACTTGTGCGAAGCACAAATATCACTGCGACAAAGTCGCAATATCACCAATAAACAAAAGCCCCGCTATACAGCGAGGCTTTTGTATTTATTAGTTAAAGGATAACTAAATGATTTTTGGCTTATGCATAAAATTCAATTGTGTTGATCATTGCACGGTAACCAGCACTGGTTGTAGCAATAACAATTTTGCCATCAGCAGGAACATCAATTCCAACAGCCTCATATTCGCCATTGGCGGAAAGTGTTGTGGTTTTTGCTACTGCACCACCATTAATTGTATACGCACCAGTATTATTTTTGTAACCTGCGATATAAATAATTACTTTCTTCACACCCGTAGGAGCAGTTATTGTAAAAGTTGCAGCTGCACTACCTGTACCAAGCTTAATGCAAGAATTACCTTTAGCGTCACGTGCACCTGTATACATTTTTTTGCCACTTGCAATACTCAAGGTATAATCTCCATCAGTCTCTGTATAAGTTGCTTTTTCTGTACCATCAGCGTGTGATGCGCTTCCGTTAGCACCCAAAGCAAACGTTGCAACGAGAACCGGTTCTGCGGGTTTTACTTCAAACGTAACAGCGATTGTCACATTTTCCGTAACGGTAACGTCGAAAGAAGTTTCACCATTTGCTGCTACTGCTTCACCAGCATTGACTGTGTAGGAAGCAAGTTGATAACCTTCGTCGGGAGTGACGGTAACGGTAACAGTTGTGCCTTTTACAACCTTAGTGCCGGATTCTACTGCTTTGTCGCCAGCCATAACGGAAGCGATGCTACCGTTTGCGCCTTCAACGGTTTTTTCATAGTTTACTGCAAATTCTTCTGCAACAGCGACGACTGTGACTTCAACTTGTACAGTGTGTCCGTTTGCCGTAACGTTGATTGCAACTGTGCCGGGAGCAACACCGGTAACAACACCGTTTTCATCTACGGTTGCGATTGCGTCGTTTTCAGTTACAAACGTTGCTTTCACATCAGTTGTTACTGCGGGGTTTGCAGTGACAGTAATTTGCGCAGTACCGTTTACACCGATTTCTTTGAGGTCAATCGTAGCAACGGGTTGCCAATCAATTACAACGACTTCTGCTCTATCAACAGCAACTTGGAAGTTTCTATTATAAGAGAAGTTTACGCCAACGAGGTCGAATTTTACACCTTCCGTAAGGAAAGCAAGTCTTGCGTTGACTGCCGAAGAATTTGCACTGTTTGCATTGCCGGAATAATACTTGATTTCAGTTTCGCCGAGCATCCATTTGCCGTTGGCAACGACAAGGTTTCTAAGCGTGAGGAGTTCGCCCGTATTTGCCAATGTCAAAGCATTGTAAGCGGTTTCGTCAACTTCTTTTGATGTAACTTGATATTCGGGATCTCTTGCTTCGCCGACAATAACGGGACTCTTCAATTGGACGAGACTATAGTATTCATCTTTTTCGCCCGCGAAGGTGTACTCTTTGCCAATAACGATGTCCTTAAGAGTATCGCTATACGGTGCATCGTATCCAAAGAATACGTACACTGCTTGACCGTTTACATCTTGGATATAAGCTGCTTTCTTGTCAACAGATGTTACAACACCGGTGAGTTTCACTTGGGTGCCCTTAGTGGTTTCGCTTGATTTGAAATCTGCAATAGACATTGCGGGATATTTTTCAGCAAAAGTTGCAGTGATAACCACTTCGGTATCGTTTTCAGCAATCGTGTAAGTAGTACCCGTGATTGCAGTGCCGTTGACTTTGATTTCAACGAGTTTGTAATCAGCTGCCGGAGTTGCAGTGATCGTAAGGACAGTGCCGTCTCTGTATTGTTTGGTCGTGTCGAGAGCATCTTCACCGACTTTGACAGTTACGCTACCGTTTTCGATGTTTTCATCGATAACTACGTTCACGTAATTGATCTTTCTGAACGTTGCAGTGATTTCGACTTTGGTCGTGCCAAGCGTGTAGGTGTATGCACCGTCGGTGCCTTTTTCAAGTTCCGTGCCGTTGACAAACACTTTGACGAGTTCATAACCATCGGTTGCAACGGGGTTGAGAGTGATAACGTTCTCTTGTTTGAGAGTTACGGGAAGAGTTTGTTTGTTGTCGCCAACGAAAACTTCAACCGTACCACCGGTGATCTCGCCGAGAGAAACTTCTACGTCAGCAAGAGTTCTGGTGACCTTGATCGGGAATTCGCAGTTTGCGGTTTTTGCTTCTTCGCCTTCACCGACGGTGAGAACTGCGGTGAGAGTGACCGTCATACCGTCCGTGGTGGGAACGTTGACAGTTGCAACGTATTTGCCATCAACGAGATCGATTGCGATAACAGCATTGTCGGAGGACGTCCAAACGATCGTTGCGCCGTTGATACCGGTTGCAGCGAGTTCAATCGTCGTACCGGAAGATTTTGCAGTGATCGTGAAATCTTTCTTCAAAGCTTCTGCAGCTTCGTCAACCAATTCTTGATTGGTCTTTACGGGAGCTGGATCGGGCGTGCCGAAAAGTTGTGCGACAAACGGCTTTTTGGAAACGTCGTTAGCGCTAATCGTGCTGTAGCTCTTATCGTTTCTCGTACCGAGAACATATTCTACGTCACTAATTGTTATTGCATACGTTTTGAAATTGTCATTCCATTTCCAAACGACACCGTTCGTTGCAGTTGCGTTGAATTGGACGTTGTTGTGAGCTTGACCATCCGTACCAACAGCGTTGATAACTTCGATGTATTTCTTCGTTGCAGTATCAGTACCGTTTTGGATATAAAGACGGAACGTTCCATCTTCCGCGGAAACTACTTCAAGATAAACGTCAATTGCTGCATCGACGTTTTCCGTCGTTCCGAAATAATAACCGTCCATTGCACCGGAAAGGTACAACGTCTTGTTGAGGTTACCGTGCACCAAAACGAGCTTATATGCATTGCCTACAACACCCTTGACACCGGCTACTCTATTGTCTCTTGCTTTGATGGTGACGGTGATATCTTTCGTATCGGTTGCTTCACCGCTTACGATCGTTGCCGTGAAAACTACGGTTTGATCTTCATCGGTTTGAGAAATAGTTACGTGATTGCCGTTGAGCGTTGCGCCCGTGCCGGTTTTGAGCGTCCAAGTGATCGTTGCAACATCGGAAGTTGCGAGATCAAAGTCTTTGTCTGTTGCAAAATCATTCAAAGACGCTTTTACGTATGCAACTTTTTCGGCATCGGTAAGTTCTTGTGCTTCGATCTTGACAAGTTGGATTTGGAAGAAACCGCTTTGTGCATCTGCTTTTAAGCCTCTGCAATAACCGTAAACGGTAACTTTTTGACCTTCTGTGACGTTCTTCAATTCGCTTCTCAAAGTGAATGCGTGGAGATAAACGCCTTTTTCGGTTGCAAGATAGAGTCTGTCGGTCTTTTCACCGGAGGATACGGTAACGCCAGTTATCTTGATGTATTTACCGGTATAATCAGATGCTTTTGCGTTTGCCAAATCAAGATCCGCCATATCGAATTCTTTTTCGACTTTGGGTTCGTAAGTTTCGGTCGTAGTAGCAACCGTGACCTTCGTGGTATTGATTTGCGGAATATCACTGTTTGAAGTTCTCGTACCCCACACAGTTACGTAAGAGCCGAGTTCAAGAGTGTTGCTTGCATCACCGTTGTAGCTGAACACTGCGCCGGTCTTGTCTGCGATGACGTAAGAGCCTTTCTTGTTGCCTTCGGTTTGTTTTGCTACGATCCAACCGGTGATGGAGTAAACGATGTTGTTTTCTTCTTTTGCCAAGAATTCAGCAATCGTTACGGGGATTGCAGAAACGAGGTTGATAGTAAATTCTTTCGTATCGGACAACGATGCGTCACTGGTGTGAGTGAGTTTTGCAGTGAGAGTGACGGTTGCGTCGGTATCGAAATTGTAAGTTACGCTTGCATTGTCAGCAGCAACGACTGCTTTTGCGGTGTCGCTTGCAATCCATTCGATCTTAACATCGGGATAAAGCACGTCTGCATTCATAAGTTTGGAGACAGTGCCGGTGCCGTAAATCGTGGTGCTGGTGAACACTCTGGTCTTTGCATCTTCGATTTGTTCTGCGGGTGTTCTTTCGGGGATTTCTTTCACAACGAGTGCATCAGTGCCAACGGGGACGAGATACATTGCGTTGGAGTAAATGCTTACAACGCCCTTAACGTCTGCAACTTTGCCTTTGTTGTTGGTGAAAGTCTCAATGAAGTTGGTTTGAGCATCGCCAAGGAGCATACATTCGGAAGAAGATATGCGGAGATAAGTCTCGTTTGAACCAACCGTGAATTTGTAGTAGCTGTTTTCCGTATCGATGTCGCCGATAACGACATTCTTGATCGTGACGAATCTATATTCTCTCTTGACCAAGTTTGCGTCTTTCATATCGTTTGCAGCAAAGACTTCGTTGGTGATATCTTCGTATTCAACGGTCTTGGTCTTGTCAACGATCTTGATTTCAGCATCTTCAATGTTGCCGTAAGAAGACTTCGTACCGGTGATTTCAATCTTCATACCAAGTTCAACGCCAACGGTAACGGGGTCTTTCTTGGTTGAATAGATGTAATATCCACCATCTTCGTCAAACATATACAACTTGTTGTATTTGTTGCCGTTTGCCTTGGAGCTGATGATTGAAACCGTACCTTGAACCGTGACAGAATCGCCTGCTTTTGCCGCTTTGTACTCTGCGTAAGTCAAAAGCGTGTATGCGGGGATCGTATACTTAATCTCGACAGTTGCGGTTACACCCTTCGCATCGGACAACGTTGCCGTAAGAGTGAACTTCACTTCGGTCTTCGTCTTGCCGTTGACGTGAACGGTGGTCTTGTCGCCGTCAACCGACAACGTAACGTCGGTCTCTTCACCGTCGTTGGCAGTAATCGTCCACGATATCGGATAAGAAACGCCGGCGTACATTTGATGGTTATCAAGTGTGAAATCGCCACTGACCTTCGATCCTCTAACGTTAGCTCTGAGTGCGGTTGCAGCCATATTAATGCCGTTGGCGTCATACGGTTGCTCACCTTGACCTTTATCTTTGTCGCAGGCAACGAATGCCGACAAGCAAAGAATAAGGATCAATACGCAAACCAAAAGCTTCTTAAAATTGAATGCCTTTTTCATTTTGCTTCTCCTTTATAATTTGTTTGTTTTTTGATTCTATATAATATGGTTTATGCAACCACAGTTATATACTTCGGAGCGAGTACTTTGATTTGATACGGGTTGTTGACGTCTTCTTCGGTCTTTCCTTCCGGAACGTAGTAGTCAACGATACCCATAATGTTTATCGTTTTGCCCACGTACGCTTCCTTGGTGATGAGCTTGTTGTTTTCGTCGTAGAAAACTGTCGTTCTCACCGTTATGGAGTTACCGAGAGCGTCCTTGCAGTAGAGCGTCATTGCGCCCTTTTGAGAACTGTCTTCATTGGTCGTCGTGCTTGCGCTTACGACTTTGAGGTTGTTTGCCTTTACAGACGTCGACAACAACAATTTCGGATAGCTAATCTCTGCTGAATCACCGTCTTCAAAGTGTACCGTAACGTCAGTTTGATTTGCGAATTTTGCAGTGTCTATCTCTTGATAAGACGCCTCGTGCGTTTCGTTGTCAAGACGCTTGATGTTGGTCACCTTGTCGGGCTCGAACAAGTCGCAAGTGATATCCGTGATTTGGTATACGCCGGCAGTCGAATAATATTCAACCATACCGATCATACGGACGTAGTTGCCTATCTTCAAAACTCTCAAAACACCCGGGCTCGGGCTGAAGCTGTAATAGCAAGGCATACCGTAATGCATACCGGTATCGGGATCGGATTCAAGTGTCTCGATATATGCGGAGTTGTTGTTGAGCATAACCACTACACCGTCAAAAGAAACTCTCTTGCCGACGTAATTCTCGACGTTACAACGCAAGTCTTTGAGACCTACTTCGATTGCGTCACCGACGAACATATCCGGGTCTGCAACTTCGGAAAATACGTTGAGCTTGAATTGCTTTGCTTGCTCCAACGCTGCAACTGCAATCGTACCGTATTTGTTGTTTGCGGTGTTCGATGCAACTGCAAGACCTTCTTGCAAAATCTCAATATTGAGGTTGCGATACTCTGCGTCCGCCGACGGCTTGTACCAGACCCAAGTGAGATATCTGCTTCCCGTAGAGTCTGCTTTCCACTCATCGCCGTCCGGCTCTATCATAATGGATACGGCTGTCGAAAGTTTTTCTTTCGTAAATCTCGACGCCTTGTGTCCGTAAGGTTCGATTTTACCAGTTGATTCGGGTGTGTTTATAGCAAGATAACGTGCTTTGAGTATACCACCCTCAACGATGCTTTCCGGAACGTTAAAGTGCGTCGTGTCTCCATCGACGTAACGCTTCACGGTAACTTCCTCAAGCAAAGGATTGTTGAGATCCAATTTGACTTGGGAAACATAATCAATACGCTCGGGCGCCCCCTTATCGCACGCTGCAAAGCAGCACGCGATAAGAGCGACCAAACATACTATTGATAAGACGCTAATAAGTTTTTTCATAATCTTATCCGTAATTTTTAATATGTTTTAGTTTTTTAATTTTGTTTCGTTTATTCGATTATCCGAATATCTTAATGGATACGGATTATTCGTTGATTGCATATCTGCACTCTGCAACTGCCGCTGCAAACAATGCGTTGATATCGGGGTTTGCGTCACTCATACAAGCAGCAAGGAGTTTGCCGACTTGGTCACGAGCGTCGGAAGACCCTACGAATGCAGGAGAGGTGTAATATGCTTCTTCTTGTTCCATACAGACCTTTGCGGAAAGTGCTGCGATGTTGTCGCCACCGTCTGCCATTTCAAGCAATGCTGCGTACGTCGGCTCGTTAATAACCGATTTCAATACGGGAACGTAACCGGATTGCATCGAGAATTTTGCTTGGAAGCTTACGTTGGTCGTGAGGTATTTGAGGAAGAGCCACGTGGTTTTTTCTCTTTCTTTGTCGCTGTCTTTGAAGATGCAGATAGACGGACCTTGGGAGATAACTCTGGGGTTGTCTTGATTGACTTGCGGGATGCTTGCAATACCTACTTCAAACGGATATTTACCATCGGTTTGTGTCGGTCTTTGGTGAACTGCACCTGCGGAAGAACCGATAGACATAAAGCTTTGTTTGTTGACAAACAAGTTGGACGTATATTTACCGATAAGTGATTGCGTTGTTACCCAACCTGATTTGTACCAACTGCGGAATCTTGTGACGAAATCTTTGTTCGTGTCGTTGTCGAACAAGAATCTGTTGCCGTCTTGAGAACCGGTGTACGGAGAACCGAGTTGTTCACACATAGTGATGAACCAGTTCGATTCGGAGTCATAACCGAGCGGGATATATTTGTTGTCTTTTGCCTTGATAGCTGCGCAGACTTTTTCCATACTTGCGTTGCAATCTGCGGGGCAAGCGTCGGTGCACCACCAGTGCGTAGGAACTACGAGTTCGGGCTCACCTTCTTTTCTGTTTTTATTATAGTCTTCAAAGAATGTTTTGTTATAATAGAGAACTTCGGTAGATTTTGAGAATGGCATTGAATACATCTTGCCGTCACCGTATTGTTTACCTTCGTTGTAGTAACCTTGGATGAAGTCGTTCTTTTGTTCTTCGGTGAGACCAACGATCGTCTTCGAACCGTCCTTCAACGTGATTTCTTCGGTGCTGTTGATGTAATCGTCAAGAGAAGCAGTTGCTCCGAATGCGTTGTAAAGTGCAACGTGGTCGGGATAGCAATATGCCATATTGGGGTGTTTGTTGGCGTTCAATTCTGTCTTGATTTGGTCACGGACATCGTCGTAGTTGCCGACTTGTTCCCACTTAATCGTGTAATTATTGGGATAAAGCGCGTTAAACTTTTCGATGTACTCGTCCAATACCGCCGACAAATTTGAACCCATCGTATGATAGAACGTGATGGTGTTCTTGTCGTCCTCTTTGTTGCACGCTGCGAGCGCGATCAACGACGACATTGCGATAATCAAAACAAGCAATAATATCAATGCTTTTTTCTTCATAACTATTCTCCTTTTTGATTGTTGTAATTATGTTTATGCACTACGTCCTAATGCATAAATTTCTTAACCTTTAATACCGCTTCTGGATACGCCCTTCATAATGTATTTTCTAAGGAAAATAAACACTGCGAAAAGCGGAGCGGATACGATGGCGACTGCCGCCATTTGTTGCGGATAGTTTGGCTCGTTGGTAGCCAAATCCGTGAAGTTTGCGCCTCTCAAACCGTTTGATACGAGCTTGTGCAAATCGTCGTTTGCGACGAGTCTCGGCCAAACGTAAGAGTTCCAAGCACCCATCATCTTCAAAATCGTGATGGAGATAAGCGTCGGAAGCGCAAGCGGAATCATAACCTTCCACAAATACTTCAAATCGCTCGTGCCGTCGACTTTTGCCGCCAAATACAACTCGTTAGGAATTTGCATAAAGTTCTGTCTCAACAAGTAGATGTAGAACACGCTTACGAGGAACGGGACGATAAGTGCCGTGTACGTATGCATCCAACCGAATTGATTGACTGTAATATAGTTGGTGATCGTAAACATTTCACCGGGGATCATCATCGTTGCGAGCAACGCGCCGAACAAAAGGTTTTTACCCTTGAATTCGAGTCTTGCAAACGCAAATGCCGACAATACCGTTATTATCAAAGACAATATCGTTGACACGACGCCTACCAAAACGGTGTTTTTGAACAACGTGCCGAGATTACCCACTTCAAAAGCAGCGGCATAGTTTGACCACATAACTTGTTTTGGCCAGAACGTCGGAACGCTCAATCTGTATTCGTCAATCGTTTTGAGAGACGATATAATCATCCAGTAGAACGGGAACAATACCGAAATAGCCACCAAAATCAAGAATGCGTATCTCAATATCATTCCAAACACGCCAAACACTTTTTGCTTGCCTGCGATTTGTTTTATATTCATTTTGTGCATTACTATATCTGCCATAATACACCTCTCAATAATGAACTTTCTTCTTGCTTACGTACAAGTTGATGATCGTAACCGCAAGAATGATAGCAAACAAGATAAGCGCGGCAGCACTTGCTCTGGCTTGTTGGTTGTTTTCAAGTGACTGATAGATAAAGCCGACCATAGTGTTCATAGTACCGCTCGCATTGGTGTCGCCGGGAGGGCCCATCGTTTCGCCGAAAATACCTACGATGCTCGTATATTCCTTAAATCCGCCGATAAAGCCCGTGATAACGACGTAAGCAATCATCGGTGAAAGAAGAGGAACGGTTATACGGGTCGTAACGCGCCACTTCGGAGTGCCGTCGACTTTTGCAGCGTCGTAGTATTGTTTGTTGACGCTTTGAAGTCCGCCGAGCAAAATCAAAATCTTGAACGGCAACGCGTTCCAAACTATATATATAACCATAACGGTCATATTCGCCCAGTAAGTCGAACCGGCGTTTATCCAGTTTATAGGCTTACCGCCAAATGCCATTATTAGGTTATTTACTATACCGGCAGTATATATTATTTCATTTTCCGTACCAAAGAAGCCACCGACGATATTGAACATTGCTGCGAAAACCAAACCGATTGCAATCGAGTTGGTGACGTACGGCAAGAAGTATATCGTTTGAAGCAATCTTTTGAGCGGGCCGATCGAATTGAGCACGACTGCGATGAGAAGTGCCAAAAGCGTTGAAATAGGCACTGTCAACACGCAAAGCAAAATCGTGTTTTTGAGGCACGTCAAGAAGCCTTGGTATTCAACGACTTTCGCAAAGTTGCCGAATCCGAATGTAACTTCGGCACCGAGTTTGTCGTATCCTTCGGAAAATGCGAGTCTGACCGTGTTAATCAACGGCCACAACGTAAATACTGCCAACAAAACCAGTGCAGGCAATAAATACAGCCACGCTTTCCATTGATGTTTGGATTCAACCATATTATTTTACCTCGCTGTCGTTATTTTCCACGCCGTCCAACTCTTCTTTGACGTTTTCTTCGACGAGCGTTTCAACGCCTGCTTCGTTCGTGGTTTCGGCTGCTTCGACGATAGTATTCTCTTCCGCGTCGTTTTCGACTTTTTCGGTCTCGGTTTCCGCATTGACGACTGCGGGATCTTGACTCATATACTCGAAGCATTTTGCTCTTTCCTCTTCGGTGAGGAAGATACGTTGTTCGTCTTTTGCGGCGTTGTGTACCGTGAAGGACGGATAAACCTTGTTTTCACCGTCGTTGTAGTACGCGTAGTAGCCTTCACCGACTTGTTCCGCACCGACCGTAACCGCTTCGTTGATGTCGATCGTAGTCTTGATCTTGCCGTTTTCGACGCCCGCGAAATAAATCGGAGTTCCGTTATCGGTCGCGCCCGTTACGCACACGTAATCCGTATCGAGAACGAGTTCGACGGGTTTTGCCTTGGGCGTGCAAAGTTTGATGATCTTTGCAAATTTATTTTCAAACCAAGCGACGATTTTCTTGACGAACTTGGGTTGATTTGCTTTCTTTTCCGCGTTTGCAGCGTCTTTCTTTGCGGTTTCGGGCGCTTTGAGAACGCCGAGGTCAAACGTCTTGCCGTCGTTTTCGACGTACAAAGCTTGACGAGTCTTGCTCCATTCGTAAACGGTGCTCGGCTCGGTGGAAGCTTCCCAATCCACTCTCTTTCTTGAAAAGATAAATACTTTGTTGGGTTTGATATCGAAGCGCACGGTGTCTTTGTCCGTATCCACTACGCTCGTTGCGTCGATGATGGAGCGGATAATCGGGCTTGTTGCGTGTGCGTTGGAAGAGACGATGCTGACGTCGCGTCCCATAACTTCAACGCTCTTCAAGTCGCAAGTGAGTGCGCCGTTTTCGTTGAGGATAAAGCCTTCCGGACGAATACCGACGTAAACGTCTTCGTCTTCGATGCCGGGAACGTCCAAAATCGCGTCGTCGCCTATGTAAACTTTGCCGTCCTTGACTTCGCCTTCAAATACGTTGATAGGCGGTGTGCCGAGGAATTTTGCGACGAACAAGTTTGCGGGGCTGTCGTAAACGTCTTGGGGCTTACCGATTTGTTGCACTACGCCGAGTTTCATAACGACGATCATATCGGAGATGCTCATTGCTTCTTCTTGGTCGTGCGTGACGAAAACGGTGGTGATATTGGTTTCTCTTTGGATACGTCTGATTTCTTCACGAGTTTGCAATCTCAAACGAGCGTCGAGGTTGGAAAGCGGTTCGTCAAGCAAAAGGACGCGAGGCATTTTAACGAGCGCGCGAGCGATAGCCACACGTTGTTGTTGTCCGCCCGAAAGTTCACTCGGTTTGCGGTCCATAAGTTCGTCGATTTGGACGAGTCTTGCTGCGTCGTACGCTCTTTTGAGCATATCCTCTTTGGAGAGTTTGTCCTCACCTCTGAGGTTTTGCAACGGGAACAAGATATTTTGTTTGACCGTCATATGCGGATAAAGCGCATAGTTTTGGAAGACGAGACCGACGCCCCTATTTTCAGGTGCAAGCGCCGTGACGTCGTCGTCACCGAAGAAGATCTTACCGCCGGTGGGTTTTTGCAAACCGCAAATCATATAAAGCGTGGTGCTTTTACCGCAACCGGACGGGCCGAGAAGTCCGACCAGTTTACCGTCGGGTATGGTGAAGGTGAAATTGTTGACAGCAACGACTTCCTTGCCCTTTTCGTGACGGCTTTGGAAAACTTTGGTCAAATTTTCGAGTACAACTTTCATAATACCTATATTCCTTTATAATGTTTTCATATACAAAGACATAAAGTCCTTATTTATCTACGTGATTTTTTGCGCTTACTTTTCTTGGGGCTTTTCCGGTGTCGAAGCACTTTGCGACGCGCTCTCGCTCGTTTCGTTTGAAGCGGAGTTATTCGCTACGCTTTGATTATCCGTGGCGGGCTGTTCGGCGTTTTCTATATTGTTGCCGTTCTCGTCCACGATTTTTTTGCCCTTGCGGTAGTTGAGCGAACTGTTGTAAAAATCAAATCCGCCGTTCTCCTTGTAATTGTTGCGTTCCGCAAGCGCGTTTTGTTCCGCTTTCTTGAATTCGAGCAATTCGTCTTCGTTTTCAAAAATCATCTGGCTTGCAAGGTCGACCGTAACGGTTTTTGCGATAAGGTCGTGCAAGAACGAACGGGACGTATTTCTCGTGACGATGAATACGACGAGTTGAAGTATGCAAAGCGCAACGAGTACGCAAATGCCCACTATCATACTCAACGTGCCGAAAACCATCATAATGATGAGAAGCACGGGCACCATAACCTCGAAAACGTACTTGCCGAGTATGGAGCGGACGAACATAGAAAAAGGTCTTACACGCACGCCGTTAGTATGCATTACGGCTATGCCAAAGACCTTCTTACCTATGGTTTGCCCGTTCTTGAAGCAAACGGGAATAATAAATTCGAGAATTAGCATTGAAAGGAAAATGCCGATTGACGTTATCATCATCGACAACGCCGGTACGAGTGACGCTTCTTTTACGAACTCTTGATTGGCTTTGAGAGTGTCAGAAAAGTCTTGGTTTACCTCGTCTTTATGCTCGTCGATAATGGCTTTTTGCTCGTCCGTCAATTCGTTGTATTCCTTTTCGGATACGTTGAAATCGACGCCGTATTTTTCTTTGTATTTTTCGTTAATTTCGGTTGCGGTTTGGGTGAAAATTGTAGTGTAAGTTTCGTAATGTTGGTCGTATTTGCAAATTACTGACAAAAGCGCCATAAATCCCACTGCCAAAACGGCGATGAGAATGATGTCCAAAAGAAAGGCGGAAGCCCTCTTCAAAACACTCGCTTTTTGTACGTCGTAAATCATCTACGATTCCCCTCTCGATCGTGCAGAGCACGCATTCAATCCATAGGCAGGAGCGGACGATTATATATAACTATAATCATAATATGCACAATGCCCATAATTTACTCTCAAGATATGCTAACATATTTCGACAAAAAAAACAATGCCCATTTTTCAAATAAGTTAAAATATTTTGCCGATATACGCTCCCACCCCGCTTTTACCGTCAAAATCCTTTGCGAAAAAAGCACTCTTACAGAGTGCTTTTCTATTAGTTATTATGCAGATGTATAGCAAAAATTTTACAGCAATTTTTTTAATATTACGACACGAAAAGTATTCTGAATTGCTCAAAATCGCGCCGTTTTTCATTTTGCAAGTCCCAACGCTTGACAGGTTCGTTCAATGCTTTCCTTGGGTGAAAGTGCCTCTTCGATACTGAAAGCGGCGGGATTTTTGCTCTCTTTGTTTTTGCGATTTTCCGCGTCTTTGAGCTTTGATTGAAGTTCCTTGGTTTCGTCGGAAAATTCACCGCTTTGCTCTCGATAAACGGGACGTGTAAGACGCTCCACTTCACGTCTGAAATGCGCCTCCATTTCGTCTTCGCAAACGCTCTTGTTGAGCGAAAAATCTTGCATCAAAAATTTGGTCAATTCCACCTCGACGTTGACCGCCACGCTCTCGACGTTGAGCGCGTCTTTGTCAAAGTGATATCTCTCCTTCATTTGCTCGTAAGCACTGAGCCATTTTGCCCTAAAAAGTCTCAATCTTTCAAGCTCGGCGCGATACCTTGCCTTGACGTCGGAAGTAAGCTTATCGGCGTTCTCGGTGGCGGTGACGAGCGCAAGTTTTATCTGCTCTTCTCTGCCTTTCAAAACGTCTATCTGCGCTCTCAAATCTTCACATTCTTTTTTGAGGTCGGATATACGAGCGCGTTGCTCGGCTTGCACCTCGTCGCACTTTGCGCTTTCGAGTGCGATATAACTTTCCACCGCGTCGATATCGTAGCCTTTTCGACATATTGCAAATCTCGTGATTTTCTTCTTTTTCATAGCCACCTCTCTATAAAAAATCATACCTCGATTTATGCAAGATTTCAAAAACCGCTTTTGTCGAAAAATATCGAATTTTTGCCAAAATCGACACTTTATGTTTATTTTTTACGCAAATAAAGTGCGTTTTGTGCGAAACTCTTTTCAAATTGTTTTATCGTAATTTCATCAAAAAAATAAAACATCACCCCTTCCCTTCGGGCTTTCCCCTATTGCTCAAATAAGTATGATTTCCTATCCAAAAACATCGTTCGCAAGAGGGGAAAGACGCGATTGACTTCGTAGCAATCGCTATTCCGTCGCGTCGCTCCTTACGGCACTCACATAAATAAGTATCGTTCACTCGTTATGCCACTGCGCTTTGTGCGCCAGGCCGTGGCCAACAGACGGCGCAGTCGCTTGTACTAATCATCAAGTTCGGCGCTCAAAGGCTCGACGCCTTGCGTCTCGAAATCTCGTCTTCGATTGAGAAAATACGCCCATAAATGCAAAAAAAGAGTGGAAAAGCCACTCTTTTTTATTTGCGTTCTACCACTTTTAATGGGCTTGATTAAGCAACTCGTTTTTGAGTTTCCAGAGGTTTTCCGAGAGGTCGACCTTGTAGTCTTGCGTGTTGATTACACGGCGATATTCGGGGAAAAACGCTTTGATATTTTCGTCCTCTCTGTCGCAGATTTCTTTGAGCGACGGCATATCGTAGACGAGCTTTCCGTCCTTGAAAATATCCACCATAAGCTCCTTGATTTCGTAGTTCTCGAAAGTGGTCTTTTTCCACGTTTGTTCGGGGTGGAAAATAGTGAGAGATTCGGACGTGTCAAACGTGTCGCTTTCAAGGCAAATGAGGTCGGCTTGCGCCATACCGTCTTTGAATATACGCACTATCTTTTTCACACCGGGATTGGTGGTCTTTTCGTGGCTGTTGGATATCTTAATTTTTGGCACGAGCACGCCGTCTTCTTCGAGTGCGCAAAGCTTGTACACACCGCCCAATGACGCGTTTTTGTAGCTCGTGATAAGTTTCGTTCCTATGCCGTAAACGTCGATTTTTGCTTCTTGCGCGTTGAGTGCAAGCAAGATGTCTTCGTCGAGGTCGTTGGTGGCAAAGATAAGGCAATCACTATGTCCCGCGTCGTCGAGCATTTTGCGCGCTTTGCGAGAGAGATACGCCAAGTCACCGCTGTCAAGGCGGATACCGACGGGCTTATGCCCCTCTGCTTTGAGCTTGTCAAACACTTTGATTGCGTTGGGCACACCGCTTTTGAGCGTGTCGTACGTGTCCACCAAAAGCAAGCAATTGTCGGGATAGATTTCGGCGTATTTTTCAAACGCTTCCAGTTCGCTGTCAAAGGACATAACCCAACTATGCGAGTGCGTACCCGTGACGGGAATACCGAAAAGTTTGCCCGCAACCACGTTGGACGTGGTACGACAACCGCCTATGCAAGCGGCTCTTGCGCCGTAAATACCCGCGTCCGCGCCTTGCGCTCTGCGTAATCCGAACTCGCTTATCTTGTTCTTGGTGCACTCTTTGAGGCGCGCGGCTTTGGTTGCAATCAACGTTTGGTGATTGATAAACGTCAAAAGCGCGGTTTCCACGAGTTGCGCTTCCCAAAGCGGAGCGGACACCGTCATAATCGGCTCGTAGGGGAACACCATCGTTCCCTCGGGCACTGCCTTTATATCACCCGTAAAGCGGAAGTTTTTGAGTGCGGAAAGAAATTCCTCACCGAAAATGCCAAGCGAGCGCAAATACGCAATGTCCGTATCGTCAAAGTGAAGATTGCGGATATAGTCTATCGCTTGTTCGAGCCCCGCGGCAATTGCGTAGGAATATCCGCCGCTTCCGCGATAAAACACGTCGAAGACCGCCCTTCTCGTATCCAGTCCGCAAAGATGATAACCGTTCATCATCGTGAGCTGATAAAGGTCGGTGAGCAACGTGAGGTTGTTGGTTTTGGTTCTTTCGGTTATATAAGCCGTATCGTTCATATTTTCACCCTTGACGTCAAGCGTTGCGCTCCGCGCAATAAACGTCTTCTTTTTTGAATTGATTGAATTTGCGTTTGTAGTCCTTTGGCACGTGATAGTATTCCAGCGCGTCCCAATCTACGGGCAAATATTCTTTTTGTTCCTTTCTCGAATATACGCAATTGACCACGAGTCTGTTGAAGAACGCGGAGATTTTGTCCCCTGCCTTTTCGCTATTTACGTTTGCCTTTTCAAAGAACTTGCCGACGAGTTTGTAGTTGCGCACTTCGTAGTCGGTGAGTATTGCACCGCCGATTGCACCCGTTTGCACGAGTCCTCTCACTCTTCTGTACGCAAGTTGACTGTTGCGAGCAATGACGTACACTATGCCGATTGCAAGCGCGATAAGCGCAACGGCAAGGCACGCGGGCTTGGTGACGGGAACTGCGTCCATACGCAAGAATTCCAACCAAAAACGACCTATGCAGTACCAGAAGAGGTAGAACAACATAAGTATGCCCGGGTATTTCTTTTGATAGTCCTTTCTCCACATAGCGACGCAAATAAGCGCGCCGATAGTGTTCCACACGCCCTCGTAGAAGAATGTCGCACAGAACCAGTTTGCACCGCCCCCCGCGACGATGTGGTTGTGCACGATGTCGTAAAACTCGTCCGATACACCGCTCGGACTGTCGATAAGCACGCCGAACGGGAAAAATTGAAGTTTTGGATTGGTGATGGGAAGTCCGAAAGCCTCTTGGTTGACGAAGTTGCCCCATCTGCCGATAATTTGACCGATAAACACGGGCACTACCACGAGGTCGATTACGTTGAGGTAATTGGTTTGCTTTTTGTGACGCAAAGTGAAGAATATCGCGCCGAGCAAACCACCCACGAGACCGCCGATAATGGTGATACCGCCTTGCCAAATCGCGATGATATTGACGAATTTATCCCAGCCGTGATAGCCGTTGTTTCCAAAATATTCGTCCCAACGCGGAACGACGTACAAAAGTCTTGCAAAGACGATTGCAAGCGGAATGAGCCACAAGAACAACTCCACGGCGTCGTCGGACGTAAGCCCCACTTTTTTTGCTTGCCAGCAAGCGTAAAGCAGACCGAGAAGCATACCCGTGACTATAAACACGGCGTACCATTGCACGGTGAGATTGCCTATCTCAAACGCAACCCTCGGGTCGCTTGCAGTTGAAAGTACGGAAAAAATCATAGTTTATTTCCCCAAATTTAGTCTCGTAGCACCGCTTTGGCGGATTGCCGTCTTAAAAACGTTTTCCGCGCCGAACATAACGTCAAGCGCACTCTTTACACCGCTCTCGCTCTTTTTGGCAAATACCAAAATCGTACCCGCAAATCCACCGCCGTGCACGCGCGAGGCAACTACGCCGTCGATTTTGACCACTCTGTCAAGCGCGTTTTCGAGATTGTGATTTTTGCCCGCGGGCGAATATGTGTTTTGAAGTTTGTATCGAGAACTCAATCCCGACTTGTTGACGATGTCGAGGAAAGCGTCTTCGTCCTTGTCGTCAATGGCTTTGACCGCCTCTTCCACGCGCGCGTTCTCTTCAAAGAAATGCTCTGCACGCAAGTACGCTCTTTCGCTCACCTTGCCGACGATATTCTTTTTGTCTCTCTCCCACTTATCCGCGGGGATTTCGTGAAGAAGCTTTGCGCCGAAGCACGTTGCCACCTCTTTCATCTCTTGCGGAATTGCCGCGTAGTCGTCCGTGAGGTCACTATGGTCTCCGCCCGTTGCGATAACGAATATGTCGAGGTCGTCAAACGCCCAGTTTGCCTTTTCCACGACGGGATTGTCAAAGTCGGCAAAATCGATGAGATTTACGCCTCCGAGAGAGATTGCGCTTTGGTCCATAA
Source organism: Christensenella sp. UBA7571 (assembly GCA_002476605.1). Classification (GTDB taxonomy): domain Bacteria; phylum Bacillota; class Clostridia; order Christensenellales; family CAG-917; genus CAG-475. Next base: position 180,754 of record DLLD01000016.1, on the reverse strand, counting down.
GACCGCACGGCTTGCCGAAGAACGTATTCTCGGCGTATTGCGACGCTTTGGCTTTGAAAATGGGATCGAGCTTGCCGTCGTTATACATTACGTTGAGAATTTGCGCAATGGCAAGTTCAAAAGAACTTGACGAGGACACCCCCGAGCCTTTGGGGACGTTGGACGTCATACACGCAGAGAAACCGCCCACGTTTTTGCCCGAACGCTTGAAGTAGTCCACCACGCCTTTGATAAGTGCGTTTGACGTGCCTATTTCGCTCACCGAGAACGTCGGCGCGGACACGTCCACGCGGAGCATAGGATAGCCCTTGGATTTGACCTCGATAATGCCGTCCGTGCGCGGGGAAACGCTTGCGAGAGTGTCAAAATTGATTGCCGAGCAAAGCACTTTTCCGCCGTTGTGGTCGGTGTGGTTGCCCACGATTTCTATACGTCCGGGGGACGAATAAAAATCTACGTCTTGCGTGTTGAAAACGTCTTTGTGCATTGCAAGCAATTCCTCAAAACGCGCTCTTTGCTCGTCTGCACCCGACGCGAAAACGTCCTTGCAAACTTCGTCGAAGTTGTCGCCAAAAAGATACTCAAATCTCATAACGTCGTCCTTTAATAGCATAATTATGCTATATTGTACCATAGCACTCGGAAATTTGCAATACTATTGCGCAAAGTGACTTGCTATACCAATTTAAGTGTGCTACAATATTCGCGTTGAAAAATTTTATACTTTCACTCGGAGGTTTTATGTCGCCAAGACTTTCTTATGACGAAATTGCAAAGCAAAACGTCGCAAAACTGCTCGATTATGCGGTGAAGCACTTATATCTCGAAGATTACGACGTGATATACGTCCAAAATCAATTGCTCGACGCTTTGAAACTCACCGAACCGACGGACTCGGACAAGATCGGAGATTACGATTTTTACGAGGTTATGGACTCGCTTTCGAGCTACGCCGTGCGCAAAAAGATCATTGAGGAAAACCAAAAATTGCTCTTTGAAACGCGCCTCATCGGCTACTGTATGCCCACCCCGTCCAAAGTGGTGGATATGTTTGACGATATCGCGTCTTACGAAGGACCGAAAGCGGCGTGCGATATGCTCCACACTCTCGGCATCGACAGCGCGTATCTTCGCAAAAAAGACCTCGACAAGAACATTATTTGGGAGCACGACTGCAAGAGAGGCAAAATTATCGTTACAATCAACCTCTCCAAGCCCGAAAAAACGCCCGAACAAGTGCGCCTTGCCAAAGAGGCAAAGACCGGTTATCCCAAGTGCGCTTTGTGTGCGGAAAATCTCGGCTTTGCGGGCAACGCCGCTATGGCTGCACGCCAAACCATACGCACCATACCCTTCCAACTCGACGGAGAAGATTGGTTTATGCAATTCTCACCGTACAGCTACTTTGACCAACACGTCATCGCGGTGTGCAAAGAGCATAGACCTATGTGCGTAAGCGACGCGACCTTCCGTCGTATGCTCGACTTCGTTGATATGTTCCCCCACTACTTTATCGGCTCAAACGCGGCACTGCCCATCGTCGGCGGTTCTATTCTCGCGCACGACCACTATCAAGGCGGAAACAAGGTTTTGCCGGTGTTCACGCGCTCCTCTCGCAGATACTTCAAGATAGGCGGATATCCCGACGTCAACGTGTCGGTGGTGGACTGGTACAACTCCATCGTCCGTATCGAAAGCACCAACCGCAATCAAGCGTTGGAAGTGGCAAACAAATTCCGCAAAGCGTGGGACGTATATAGCGACGAAAGCGTAGATATTCTCTGCTCCACGCAAAAGGACGGACAAACCGTACAACACAACGCCATCACTCCGATTGCCTCGATCAACGACGACGGAGAGTATCAATTCAACCTCATATTGCGCAACAATCGCACGGACGAGAAACACCCCTTCGGCATATTCCACCCCGCGCAAGAATTGCACAACATCAAGCAAGAGTCAATCGGCATAATCGAAGTTATGGGACTGTTTATTCTCCCCGGACGTCTTGCGGGTGAAGCAACGCAAATCCGCGATATCCTCACGGGCAAAACGCCTCTTGATTTCAAGGCAATTGCGGAAGAAACGCACCCCTTGCACAAGCACCTCGGTATGATAACTCAACTCGTGGTGGACAACGGCACGGCTTGCTCGGAAGAGAAAGCGGAAAACGCCGTAACCGATTATATCAACGACGCTTGCGAGAAAATTCTCGACACTACCGCAGTGTTCAAAAACGACGAAAAAGGTCAAGAAGCCTTTGACAAATTTATCCACACCGTCATCGGCTGAAATCACACGATCAACACTTAAACTATCAAAAAGCGTCGCATAAAGCGACGCTTTTCGTTATTTAACACAATTTTGCAATATCCGAGATTATTTCTTTTCTTTGGACAATTTGAGCGACTCGATAAGCACTCCTACGGTGCAAGCAATCAATATAATTGCGCCGAATATAACTCCCGTAGTCGTTCCCGTCGTAGATTCGCTATCCCCCGTCATAGCGGCGTAAGTCGTTTCGTAATCCGTCATATAAACGACTGCAAGCATCTCGACAATCAAGTATGCCACGACGATGACCGTCATTGCAATTGCAACGTATGATACCTTTTTGAAATCGGCAAAAGCACTATCGTCCGCAAGCGGGAATCTCACTTTGCGCACTTTGAGCTCAAACACAAGCATAACGATTGCAACTGCCATAATCAAAACGTGCAAAACAACCTCTGCCGTTATTGAATTGATATAGCCGTTGAGCGGTGCGTAAAGGTCAGTTCCGACGTATTCAGTCAACCAACTTTTATACTCCGCAATCGTGGGAATATTGATTATCGACACGAGCGTTCTGATTATACCGAGCACGAGAAGAATTATCGTGCATACGAAAGAGTCTTTCACCGCCTTGTTGGCTTTTGCGTCGTTCGGATAAGAGCAATGATACTCTGGTGCGACGGGCACGTATACGGGACTTGCCTCTTCAAGCACTATATCTTCAAAAAACGTATCGGGATTTGTGCCTTGCGAAGACCCTACGCTTTGCGCACCGCCCTCTTGCACGGAAGAACCGCAATACGGACACTTCCCCGATTGCATTTCGGACGAATCGAAATCCGCTCCGCAATTTTTGCAAACAATTTTCATAAACTTCTCCAAAACCGTAATCGCAACGGAATTATCTCCGCCACGTTGACTTAATTGTATATGTTGGCGGGTTGTTTGTCAACGGGTACGAGTACAACTATTCAATCGTATAAGTATGAAAAAACGTCGCAAATTGCGACGCTTTTTTCATATACGGTAAATTTAAGCACAAATCAACTTCTTGCGTCGTTTACGGCTTCCTCGTGACCATAAATTACCGCTTTTCCTTCACGATAAATCAACTCTAATTCTTTATTATTTTCTTTCTCCGAAACTAACGAATTGTATGCACTCTCTGCATCTTCAACATAATCATAAACCTTAATGTAAACCATATATCCGTATTTTCGTGCGGTGATATTATAAAAACCGCCCTTGTATCCGGGATTGTATTCCTTTGATTTTCTCACAGTAACAGTATACCCCAAATCTTGCAATTTTTCCGCATATTTCTTCTCGTAATTGCACGCAACGAAAGTTGCAAGAATAACGCAAAGCAACACCGCTGCAATCAAAACCAAATATTTCTTATTCATTTTTCTATCTCCTAAACACCGGCATCGATAAGACCTTGCACTGTACCTATGTAAACCTTTTTCCCCTTTTGTATCACTTGCTCCCCATCTTTTATATTCCGCATTTCCTTTTCGTAAAAATCTTTTGCGTCATTCTTATTTTTGAATATATATACCCTAACAGCATCAATATTCTCCTGTGGATTTCTGATGTATTCGGAATTTTCTATGCGTTCAGCTGAAATAGAGCTGAAATATGAGCTATCATTAGCCTCATAACGATGATACTCTGATGCATAATCAATAACGGTATACCCTCTTTTTGTCATTTGCCTTATAAAGCGATTGTTGAAACTGCCCACGGTCAAAGAAACGGAAAGAATTATCGTCAGCGCAACGACGGCGCACACAACCGAAATAATCACAATCTTTGCTTTTTTGCTCATATTACCCTCCTATGTATGAATTTGAATCAATTGATTCTGCAATAATTATATGGAACAAAATGTTCCAAGTCAAGTTTTATGGAACATTTTGTTCTACAATTTGATTATGATACAAGTTTTGTTTGCTGAAAGATTGAAAAATTTGCGTGAAGAAAAAGGCGTTACGAGAGAGCAATTGGCAAACGCTCTCAACGTAAGTATACGCTTGATATCGTATTGGGAAAACGGCAAACGCGAATGTAATTTTGAGATGCTTATGTTGATTGCAAAGTATTTTGATTGTTCAATCGACTACTTGTTGGGAAGAACCGATTATTAAAACCGCAACTGCGGTTTTTTTTATTTACAAACCACTAAAATATACAAAAATACTGTTTTAATAACTGAACGGTGTATGAGCGAGGCTTTACGAGCCCAAAAGTATGTAAAAAACGGCATATTTAGATGAAGAACAAGAAAGCGCGCGTCCGAAACAAAACCCAACGTACACAAGCGTACGTGATTTTGTAGCGGATGCGCGCTGACGACGTTATTCGCTAAATAGGACGTTTTTTAAGAACTGACCGGTATAGGAGCGAGAAACTCCAGCCACGTCTTCGGGAGTACCTTGGGCGACGATAGTCCCCCCTCGGTCCCCACCGTCCGGTCCGAGATCGACGATGTAGTCGGCAACTTTGACGACGTCGAGATTGTGTTCGATGACGACGACGGTGTTGCCTTGCTCTACGAGACGGTCGAGAATTGCGACGAGTTTTGCAACGTCGTGAGTGTGAAGACCGGTGGTCGGCTCGTCGAGGATATAGACGGTTTTGCCGGTGGAACGACGAGAAAGTTCGGTTGCGAGTTTGACGCGTTGCGCTTCACCGCCACTCAACGTGGTTGAGGACTGACCGAGCTTGACGTAGCCGAGGCCGACGTCGTTGAGAGTCTTGATTTTGTTGCGGATTTTGGGTATGTTGGCAAAAAATTCCGTTGCTTCTTCGATGGTCATATCCAAAACGTCGCTTATGCTCTTGCCCTTATACTTCACTTCCAGCGTTTCGCGGTTGTATCTTGCGCCCTTGCACACTTCGCAAGGCACGTAGATATCGGGCAAGAAGTGCATCTCGATTTTGATAATGCCGTCCCCACCGCAATGTTCGCATCTACCGCCGCCGACGTTGAAAGAAAATCTGCCCGCCGTGTATCCTCTTGCCTTTGCGTCGGGGAGCGATGCAAACAGCTCTCTGATATCACCGAATACGCCCGTATACGTTGCGGGGTTGGAGCGAGGCGTGCGCCCGATGGGGCTTTGGTCTATACATATAACTTTATCGACGTTTTCTATGCCGTCAATGCCGTCGCAGTTACCCGTGGTGACGTTGGAGCGCATAAGCTCGTTGGACAAGACGGGATAAAGCACTTCGTTGACGAGGGAAGATTTTCCGCTTCCCGACACGCCCGTAATGCAAGTGAACGCGCCGAGCGGAATATCCACGTCTATGCTTTTGAGGTTGTTTTGGCGTGCTTTTTTGATATGCAAATAGTTGCCGTTGCCCTTGCGACGCGCGATAGGCACGGGTATGGACAATTCTCCGCTCAAATACTTGCCCGTAATGCTATCCTTGCTTGCAATAATATCGTCCACCGTCCCGCACGCAACCACTTTTCCGCCGTGAACACCCGCACCTACGCCGATATCCACGATATAGTCCGCACTGCGGATAGTCTCCTCGTCGTGTTCGACGACGATGAGCGTATTGCCCAAATCGCGCAAATTTTTGAGGGATTGAAGCAATCTTTGGTTGTCCTTTTGGTGCAAACCTATGCTCGGTTCGTCAAGGATATAAAGCACGCCCGTAAGTCCGCTTCCTATCTGCGTTGCAAGCCTAATGCGTTGCGACTCTCCGCCGCTCAACGTCGTTGCCGAGCGTGAAAGCGTGAGATAATCGAGACCGACGTTTATCAAAAATTCAAGTCTTGCGCAAATCTCTTTTATAATTCTGTCCGCAATTAGGTGTTGCGTGGGAGTGAGGCTTATTTGCGACATAAAGTCTTTGAGCGCGGACACGGACATTTCGGTAAGTTCATAAATATTTTTGCCGTTTATCGTAACCGCCAACGCCTCGGGTTTGAGCCTCTTGCCTCCGCACTTGGAGCAAGGCACTTCTTTCATATATTTTGCGATTTCGTTTTTGACCATCTCGCTGTCCGTATCGTTGTATCGGCGCATAAGGTTGTTTGCCACGCCCTCGAAACTTGCGTGATAGAAACCGCTGAACGTGCGCGAATTGTATTCCATAGGAATACGATCACCGTCGTTGCCGTAGAAAATGATGTTGAGTACGTTCTTGGGCAAGTCTTTAATCGGCGTATCGATGGAAAAATCGTACGCGTCGGCAAGTGCCTTAAACTGCATTGCGGACATATGTCCCGCGTCCCAACCGCTCACTTTGATTGCGCCTTGTCGCAAGGACTTGTTCCAGTCCGTGACGAGCAAATTGGTGTCGATTTCGTTGCGGAAGCCGAGACCACCGCACTCGGGGCACGCGCCGTAGGGGTTGTTGAAAGAGAAAAGTCTCGGGGAAAGCTCCTCGAAGGAAAGTTCGCAATCGGGGCAAGCATACTTCGTGGAATAAAGCACCTCTTCACCGTCAAAGTCGGCAATAACCAGCCCTTCGGACAACTTTATAGCGGTCTCGATTGCGTCGGAAATACGACGCTGTGCGCCGTCCTTGACGACTATTCTGTCCACCACGACGCTTATGGTGTGCTTGATATTTTTGTCGAGCGTGATTTCTTCGTCGAGCGTATAATTGCTTCCGTCCACTCTCACGCGCACGTAGCCCGCGCGTTTAAGTTGTTCGAGTTCCTTGCGATATTCACCCTTTCTGCCTCTCACGATAGGAGCGAGAAGTTGCAATTTTGCGCCCTCTCTTTCCATAATCTTGTCGCAGATTTGGTCAACCGTTTGACGCTCTATTTCTCGTCCGCACTTTGGGCAATGCGGAGTACCGACTCTTGCGTACAAAAGCCTCAAATAGTCGTATATTTCCGTCACCGTTCCGACGGTGGAACGAGGGTTGTGCGACGTGGTTTTTTGGTCAATCGAAACCGCGGGGGAAAGTCCCTCGATATAGTCCACGTCGGGTTTTTGCATTTGTCCCAAAAACATTCTCGCATAACTCGACAAACTCTCGACGTATCGTCTTTGCCCCTCGGCAAAAATGGTATCGAAAGCAAGCGAAGATTTTCCGCTTCCGCTAAGCCCCGTAAACACGACGAGTTTGTCGCGCGGGATTTCCAAATCAACGTTTTTGAGATTGTTTTCTCTTGCGCCTTTTACAATAATTTTGTCCATAATATCTATCTTTTGCAATCGAGTGTTTTTAACTCAATTTTTTTATTTGCTTTTTCAATTCGTTCAGTTCGTCTCGTATGAGAATTGCCTTCTCGAAATCGAGTTGTGCGGCGGCAGTTTGCATAAGTCCTTTTAGGCGTTCAACTTCACGAGAAAGGTCTTTAACGCTCAATTTCTCGTTATGAACTGCCTTTTTGGTGATTTCAAGCGAATTTTTGATTGCGCTCACAACCGTCTTGGGCACTATGCCGTGCGCCTTGTTGTACTCGTCTTGTATCTTGCGACGGCGCATAGTTTCGTCGTACGCTCTTTGCATACTTTGAGTCATATTGTCGGCGTACATAACCACTCTGCCCTTGTCGTTTCGCGCGGCTCTGCCTATCGTTTGAATAAGCGCGCTTTCGCTTCTCAAAAAGCCTTCTTTGTCCGCGTCGAGGATTGCCACCAATCGCACCTCGGGAAGGTCGAGACCTTCTCTCAAAAGGTTGATGCCCACGAGTACGTCAAACTCACCCTCTCGCAAGCCTTTGACTATGTCTATACGCTCCAAAGTGTCTATGTCCGAGTGCATATAGCGCACCTTAATACCCACCTCTTTGAGATAGTCGGTGAGGTTCTCCGCCATCTTCTTGGTGAGCGTCGTTACGAGCACTCTTCCGCCGTCTTTTACGACGTTATTTATCTCTCCGATAAGGTCATCTATTTGTCCTTGAATAGGCTTGATTTCAATCTCGGGATCGAGAAGCCCCGTAGGTCTTATAATCTGCTCCGCGACGAGGTCGGCACGGTCGAGTTCGTACTGCGCGGGCGTTGCCGACATACACACGAGTTGGCGCAGTCTTGCGTCAAATTCCTCAAATCGAAGCGGTCTGTTGTCGTACGCGCTCGGCAAGCGGAAACCGTATTCCACGAGGTTGTCCTTTCTTGCTCTGTCACCGTTGTACATTGCGCGGATTTGAGGAATGGTCATATGGCTTTCGTCTATAAACGTGATAAAGTCCTTGCCGAAGAAGTCGAGCAACGTATACGGCGCTTGCCCGGGTTGTCTTCCGTCAAAATAGCGCGAATAGTTTTCGATACCGCTACAATATCCGACCTCTCTTATCATTTCGACGTCGTAGTTGACTCTCTCGTCAATGCGTTGCGCCTCTATAAGTTTTCCTCTCTCTTCAAAATATTTAACTCTCTCGGCTTTGTCGGCAAGGATTTTTTTCAAAATCGCTTCCTTGTCACCGCTTATAACGTATTGCGTTGCGGGGAAAATGAGGGTGTGTTTAAGTTCGTTTACCACCTTTGAGGTGAGTCCGTCAATCTCGCATATACGCTCGATAGTGTCTCCGAACATCTCCACTCTCACCGCGATTTCCGAACTCGTGGACGGGAATATGTCTATCGTGTCCCCTCTCATTCTGAAAGTGGAACGTGAAAAGTCCACGTCCGCGCGCTTGTATTGGATATCCACGAGACGGCGCGCAAGTTCGTCGCGGTCAATCTCGTCCCCTTCACGCAAGGATATTGCGTTTTCAAAGTAGTCCGTCGGTGCGCCCAAACCGTATATGCACGACACGCTGGCAACGACTATCGTATCTTCTCTCTCGCAAAGCGACGCCGTGGCGGAGTTGCGCAGTTTGTCAATCTCTTCGTTGACTTGCAAGTCCTTTTCGATATAAGTGTCCGTGCGCGGAATATACGCCTCGGGTTGATAGTAGTCGTAGTAGGAAACGAAAAATTCAACTCTGTTCTTGGGGAAAAACTCACGCAATTCGTTGCAAAGTTGCGCCGCAAGCGTCTTGTTATGCGCGATAACGAGCGTCGGTTTTTGCATACGCTCGATAATGTTTGCCATAGTAAAAGTTTTGCCGGACCCCGTAACGCCCAACAAAACCTCGGTGTTAAATCCGTCCTTCAACCCCTCGACGATTTTTTCTATCGCTTGCGGTTGATCTCCGGTCGGTTTATAATTGCTGACAAGTTCAAATTTCATTATCCAAAAATTTCAGTCCGTTTCCGCCTCGAAAACGCATTTATTACGTCTTATCCTCTATTCTTCGTCGTCAAATCATTTGGCAAAGGTATTGATTTTCCACGGTTTACACTTCGTTACGCATTGCAGACAAACGCATTATCAAAACAACGCTTATCTCTATCGAGGGCAACGCATTGCCCAAGCAACGCTTATTGTCCCAAAAGTTTTGCAACCAACGTTCGTATGCCCACGCCGATGAGCGCGGTGACGACGCTGAGTCCCAAAGTGAGCAAAATTTTGAAGGTGAGATTGCTTTTGAACGCTCGTTCAACTCTTGCGAATTGTAAGCCTTTCTTTTGCATATTTATACAATACACCAACTCGCCTTTTTTGTCAGAGCGCGTGATGTCAAAATAATCGTCTATTTCGAGATTGCGAAGCGTGGTGTCAAGCTCGTCCTCTTCAAAGTCGAGATCGAGAGGAAGTTTTTCAAAAATGTCAATGGGAGTAAGGAGGCAAGATCCGTTTTGTTTTTCCGCCTCTTGATAGATGACTCTCATCACCGCTTTTTCTTTTTTGGTGAGGACGTGTTGTCTCTCAACCTGCATATTTACACCCATATCGTTTTTATCCTCGTAACCGAATCGCCTAAACGAAAACTATCGGTTTTTCTCGTCTATCGGTGAGCGTCGGCACGCGCTTTACTTACATATCCGCGCTTATACTACACTCGTACGCTTGACGATTTTCTCTTTTATACTTGCCGTCCGTTGTCGCTTCAAAACGCAAAAACAACAGTTTTTCTCATCGTTTGATATATTTTATATGCCGATTGCGTCAGATTGCAAACTTTATTACGAGCACCGCAATCGCAGCAACGATAACGCTTCCAATAAAACTTCCCATAAGCGACGCAAAGAAAATTGCGCCTTTTGACACACCGCTCACGGCTTTCTTTTCTTTCTTCTCACCGTAAAGCGCACGCTCTTTGGGCTTGTCCTCTTCCGCCTCTACGACGAGTTGTCCTTGTTGTTTTGCTCTCTCGTCAATGCGCTTGACTACGAGCAAACAATACTCGTCGGGCGTGAAATACTTGACAGAGATATATTCTCTGTCTTTGAGCTCACGGATAATTGCGGACAACTGAATTTTGGACAACGACAATCCTTGCGGAAGTTTTGCGATAATCTCGTCGGCTTCCACCACTTTATACACGTCGTCCACCTCTGCGATGCGACGAATGATATCGTAAACGGTTTGACATTCCAAATTCAGCATAATTGCCTCCATATATCTTCATAAGATATTAGCATAATATTATAAATATAGCAATGCTTTTTTGAAATTCGGCAATCATTTTGCCTCTATATCGTCTTCAAATTGCATCGTTATTTTTGAGTTTTTGCGGATTTCTTATTGCATAAATTGCATAATTATTTATAAAAATTTATATTTTTATAAATTTTTCAACGCGCTTTTTCGTCCGTTTTCCGTTGATTTTTAGCGCAAAACACGTCAATTTTGCATATAAAAAAACGCAAAAAATGCGTGTTTTTGACGAAAATTATGTCAAAAATAGGGGTAAATTACGTCGTTTGGGGAAGGCAAAATATCACAAAAGCGTCCAAAATATCATAATCACGACATTTTATGTTCGGAAAGTGCGCCTTTGGCTGGATTGCCACGTCTCTACGATCCTCTCAATGACAATTGGTGGGACGCCCACACCCGAATGAAATTTTCCACAACTTGCGCCTATGGCGCAAATATCACTTGCCGAAGGCAAATATCACTGCAACGAAGTTGCAATATCACTCTCGCAACGCGAGAATATCACTTATGTTTCAAACGCCGAAATAGTCCTTGATTGCCTTAAAAGCGTCGTCGGTGATTACGTGCTCCACCCTACAAGCGTTTTGCTCCGCGTCGGAAAAATCAAGCCCCATTTTGACGAAAGCGTCCGTCAAAGATTTGTGGCGAGCAAAGATGCTCTCCGCCTTGGCTCTGCCCGTCTCGGTGAGTTCGATTGCACCGTTTTGGCGCACTTCGATATATCCGTCTTTTTTCATTATACCGACGGCTCTGGACACGCTCGGTTTGGAATATCCCAATTTCTCCGCAACGTCTATTGCACGGACGTTGCCTTTTTGATTTTTGATTTTCAGTATCGTTTCGAGATACATTTCTTGCGATTCATTGTTTACCATATTCTATATACCCTCTTGTCATATTGTAACACAGTCTATCAAAAATAACAATTGAACACGCCCGTTTGCTTAAACAAACGGGCGTTATATTTCGTCGTCGAGTTCCCGTTTTCGGTTATAACGTAACCGCTTGCGGTTGCTCGGTTATCGATTGTAGCATAACCGCTTTCACTCAGTCAATTCTCGTTTTCAGTTGTTAAGCTTCCACTTTCCGCTGTCCGATTGCAAGTCAACCATACGAGTATACACACCGCCTTGCTTATAGAGTTCGCTCGGTGCGCCTTGCTCCGCAACCACGCCGTCCGCAAGCACCACGACTTTGTCCGCGCCCGCAACCGTTCTCATTCTGTGTGCAATGACGAGCACGGTCTTGTCTTTAATAAGCCTTGAAAGCGCGGTTTGGATAAGCGTCTCGTTCTCTACGTCAAGACTTGCCGTCGCTTCGTCGAGAAGGATAATCGGCGCGTCTTTGAGGAAGGCTCTTGCGATGGATATACGCTGTCTTTCACCACCCGAGAGCTCCGAGCCGTTTTCACCGATGTTGGTGTTCCACTTATCGGGCAACTTTTCGGCAAATTCGTCGACGTTGGCAAGGTGCGCCGCCGCAAGCACTTCCTCGTCGGTGGCGTCTTTTTTGCCGAGGCGGATATTTTCCATAATCGTATTGTCGAAAAGCGTTACGTCTTGAAATACGATTGAATATAGGCTCATAAGTTTTTCGGGATCGATATCTTGCACGTTCATACCGCCAACGGTAATCGTGCCATTTTGATTGTCCCAAAATCTTGCCGCAAGTCTCGAAACGGTGGTCTTTCCTCCGCCCGAAGGTCCTACGAGAGCGGTAACTTCACCTTGTTTTGCCTCAAACGAGACGTCTTTGAGCACCACTTCGCCAGTGTTGTATTCAAATCCGACGTGGTCGAACTTGATATCGTATCCGTCGTTGGTGAGCATCTCGCTACCCGTTTGCACGGGGTATTCCAAAATCTCGTTCATACGCGCGACGTTGGTGCGCATAGAGATTATTGCCGCAAGGTTTTGAAGCGCGGCTTGCATCGGGTCGTAAAGTCTCGACGCGACGAGCAAGAATAGGAAGAACGTAAGCACGCTCAACTGTTCCTTGACGAGCAACACCGCACCCACCAACGCTACGGTTGCGATGCCGAGTTTCAACACCATACCTGCGCTCGTGATAAACGCGGACGTTGCAAATTCCGCCACGATACTGCGCTTTTCAACGTTCTTGATTTTCTTGGTGAGTCCGCTCAAATAATTGCCTTCCGCGTTGTTTGCTTTGAGGTCGCGCACGGTCTCGATATACTCTTGTATGCCGTCCGCACACGCCATTTTTGCGTCGACGTTTTTGGAAATCACCTTGTCTTGCACTTTGTAACTCAACAGCACGATAGCTACGGACACGGGGATAACCCAAAGCGCGGACAACGCCATACGCCAATCGAACGCAAACAAACTGATTGAAATAATCACCGTAGAAATCAACGAACCGAACAACCCGGGAATATAGTGGGACGAGCTCTTTTCAATCACTTCGCAGTCCGCCATAATGGTGCTGGTGAGGTCTGCAAGGTCTCTTTTGCCAAAGAACGACAATGGCAATTTGCGCAGTCTTTCGGCAAGGTTGAGTCTACGCTTTCCGCTCTCTACGTAAGTGGTGAAATACGTTCCGTTGTATTGAAACCACGTCGTCAAGAGTATGAGTGCAAAACATATCACGCACCCTACCACGTAAAACGCAATTCTCGCGCCGTGCACTCCGCCTTCCATCATATCAGACACGAGAAAATACAATAGCGTCGTCGGCAACATAAACGCGATATTTTGGAACGCGCACGCTATTATACCTTTTATAAGTCCTTTTGCGCCTTTTTCGGAAGACGCAGTTTCTTTTTGTATCCATTTAACGAGCGACATCGAAGTTTCCCTCCTTTGACACTTTCCATTCGACGGACGCGGTGTAATCCTTCCACATCTTTGCAAACGTGCCGTCCTTGTCGATAAGTTCTTGACGTTTTCCGCTTTCCACGATTTTTCCGTCTTCCACGACGTAAATGCAGTCGACGTCGGCAATCGTCGAAAGTCTGTGCGCAATCATAATGACGGTCTTGCCCTTTGCAAGTTCCGTAAACGCCTTTTGCACTTTTGCCTCGTTGTCGGGGTCTGCAAACGCCGTTGCCTCGTCAAGTATGAGTACGGGCGCGTTTTTAAGCACCGCGCGCGCAATCGCTATACGTTGTTGTTCACCGCCCGACAAATACGTGCCCTTCGTGCCTATCATAGTGTTTACGCCGTCGGGCATTTTGTCTATAATATCGTCGCATTGCGCGGCGGACAACGCCTTTTTGACTTCCTCGCCCGTTGCGTCGGGCTTGCCGATTTTCACGTTGTCGAGAATAGACGCTTTGACGAGCTTGGAGTCTTGGAACACGAAAGACACCGTGTTCATAAGTTCTTCTTTGGATATATCCCTTATATCCGCGCCACCGATTTTGATACTACCGCTATTGACGTCGAAAAACCTTGCGATAAGGCTTGCAAGCGTAGATTTTCCACCGCCCGACTGACCTACGAGCGCAACGGTGCTTCCCGACGCGATATCCATAGACACGCCTTTGATGACCTCTTTCGTGCCGTCGTAGGAGAAATGCACGTCGTCAAGCGTTACGGACGAATCTGCGGGGTGCACGGGGTTTTGACTTTGGCTCATAGGCTCGCTGTCAAGCACGCTGTCGATACGTTCGAGCGCGTCTTTGATGACCAAAGTGTTTTCGGACATAAGCATAATTCTCGTCATCGTGATTGAGATGACGGGCGTTATGATGACGTAGAAAATCAAGTTGAGCAAAAACTCGTTGCTCACGCCGTCCACCGCCGTAAACCACAGTGCGCCCGCAATCAAGAACGCAAACACGCCGTTGATAACCGCAGTGTAAAACATCATCGGCAAGCGCAATTGCTTGGTGTACGCGATAACCCATTTTTCGTACTCGTCGATGGTCGCTTTGAACTTTTTGAAAGAGAACACCGATTGTCCGAACGTCTTCACCACGGGAATACCCCTCACGTACTCGACCGCCTCGTTGGACATATTTTCAAGCGCGTTGCCGTATTGCTTCATCTTCTCCGCCATTGACTTGCCAGCCATCGTGAACATAATAAGGAAAGAGATGACTACGGGTACGAGACTCAAAAGTCCCAAACGCCAGTCGAACACGAATAGCAACACCAAAAGCCCCACGGGAGTTGCCATTGCGGCGTACTTGTCGGGAAGTTGGTGCGCGAGATAGTTTTCCGTCGCGCCCGTAGAGTCGTTTACGATTTTGCGGAGCTTTCCGCTTCCGAAGCTATCCACGAATCCGAGCGGTAATTTTGCTATGCGCTCGGTGATTGCGATACGCATATTGGACGCCACTCTAAACGCAGATACGTGCGAACACATAAGTGCGCCCACGTAAATCAAAAACGCCACGATGGCAAATACCATTGCCATAACGCCGTTGTGCACGAGTCCCGTCGCCGCCGAAAAATCGGGTGCGACGTCAAGCACTTCTTTGATAATCTTCCATATATACACGAAAGGAAGAAGTGCCACGAGTGCGCTTATTGCGGATAGCACCCACGACGCGTAAGTGAAATACTTATGTCCGCCGGCATACCCCATAAGCCTCGATAAAGTCGATTGTTTTTTCAATCTAAAATCCTCCGTTTATTGATCTGATATTTTAGTTAGTTTCGGCTAACTTATACCCTTTCAAAAAGGGAATATTCTTCCCTTTTGAATTGATTATATTTCGTTATATTTTGCACAATCGATACTTTACGCGTGCGATATAGCGTTATAAAATATCAGATTGCGCGATTTGCGCGTTTACGGTTTGGGCTTATTTTTTGCTCGTCCTATGATTGTAGTGGCAGTCGCAATATTGTCCTCCGCCCGCCAAAGTGTACTCGCGCGTGAACTCCGTATTGCCGAGTTCCGCCATATCGTAATCGAGCGTGCACATTGCGGGGATATACTCTTCGAGACCGAGTTTTCTCATAAGATAGCAAATTCCGCAAGTGTAAAAATACGCCGTGTATTGGTTGATGGTTTCACCGTCCTCGACGGAGAATTTCCACGTATACGGGTTGGTTTTGCTCTCGCTTTCCTTGGCTTGTCTTTTGAGAATTTCTCTACCCTTCGGCGTATAAGATCTGCTCTTCTTGGACGCTATTTGGGTCAAAGCGTTGTCGCACATAGATCTGCGATAATACTCTCTGACTTGCTCGACGGTATATTTTTTCTTTACCGACAAAAGTATGGACGAGAGCAACGCGCAGTTGACGATATTGATGATAAATCTGTCGCCTTTGTCAAATTCCGTAACGTCGGCAAGTATGTCTTTGTACTTCTTGTGCGCCTCTTTCATAATCTCGCTCGGACGCTCTTCGTCGAGCGTTTGGGTGAGGTTCTTTTTGAAAGTGCTTTTATAGCCTGCCCACATTGCCTTTTCGATAAATCCGTATTTCATTTCTTTGCCCACTCCTCGATTGCTCTATCTATTTTTACGTCCAAATCGAGACGCATTTGCTTGCACTCTTTGGGGTATTCCCTTGCCGCTTTGAACACCAATTTCATAATGAGTCCCGAGCCTACGGGGAATATTTTTTTAAGCACGCTTTCGGGGAAAACGAAGTGAGTGCCGTGCTCGCAAACGAGTGCTTGCACTTCGCAATCGTGCGCTCTTTCGCTCAAACGCTTTTCGGCACGTCTTACGTATCTCGCGGCGTCCCACATTGTATCGTCTTCCGCTCCGACCATCAAGAGTTTGCCTTTGATGTTTTCGACTTTGATAAACTCGTCCTCGGTGATGGGGTGCTTGGCTTCGGAATCGTCAAAAATTCTGCGCGAAGCCATCAAATTGCCACCCTCTTTGGCTTCTTTCTTCATCATCTCGCCGTACTCGGGGTGCTTGTAGAAAAACGGCATATACGGCAATTGCTTCCCGCGATAGGTAAACAACGACTCGTTCTCGATAGGCCACTCGGTTTCGCCGTCTCTGTTGCCTTGCTCAAAGCCTTGCCAAACGAAGTCGCTCGGAGTCATCGCAATAGTGAGCGTGATATCGTTAAAGTACGAAGCGGCGGTAAGTGCAAGCGTTGCAGTAGTTGACGCGCCGACGATGCCGATTTTGTCGTTGCCGTGAGCTTTGAGCCACTTGATTGCGCTCTCTATTCTTTCAAGCGGATAATCGTGGTGACTGTAATTCTTCTTTCCCGGGGACATCGTGAGCACGTTTACGCCCCTATCGAATAACCATTTTACGCAAGATTGCGCCATACGGTCTTCTGGATCGTCACCGAGCATAGCGATCATCGCTTTGTTCGTCTCGTTCTTATTTTGCCAGTACGCACCGTAAAAACCGTACTCTCCTACGTCAAAATGCACGTGTTTCATCTCTACGCCTCGAAATCTATTCTTACTATTTGCATTTTCATATATCCGTCGCCGAGCTTGGACATAAGTCTGAAAAACTTGCTAACGGACGGGTCTTTGAGGTCGTTGTAGCCGAGCATATAACCCTTGCTCGACACCTTGATTTTGCTTGACCAAGACGACAATTCCTTCTTTGCGTCGCTCACCGAAAAGTACGCGCCGACATCCTTGATATTTGCCCATTTCAACCAAGTTTTGCGAATGAGCTTGCTTGCCTTATTGTTTGCGGCGTCAAAGACGATTTTTCCGCCCGGAAACGCTTCCGCCATCTTGCATACGAGGGCTTGCACTTGCTCCGTAAGGAAGTAATAGAACACGCCCGACGCGTAGAATACCGCGCCTTCCGAAGCGTCGATTTGGTCAAACCAAGACGTATCGTTGAGGTCGCACGCGACGTTTTTCTCTCTTGCGCCCGCCGGCAAAAGGCTGTTGCGCACTTCAATGACGTTTGCAAAGTCGAGATTGTATATCTTGCATTGACCGTTGTCACACACTCTGCCCGTGGCGTCAAGACCGCAGCCGAGATTGACCACCGCCGCCTTGGGGTGAATTTCGAGATACTCGCGTATCTCTTGCGCAAGGTCGTTTTGTCTCATCGCGACTTCCAAAAATCCAAAGCGATACATCGCACTCTTGGCTTGCTTTTCCAAACCCGAAAAATCGTAGTCTATTTGGTCGATAATTTTTTTTGCCGTGTCGTCACGATACAAGGTGGGAAAAATCTCCGTGCACACCTTTCTTCCGTAAAGCGGAATGACCAGCGTCTCTTGTACCGTATTCTTTTCAATATGGTATTTCATTTTTATATTTCCTCGTTATTTATTTCTTCTAAATCCATTTTCGTCCCTTATTTCGGGATGTTCGCTCACGTACTCGTCCTTGTCTCCACATATCGTGTAGTCGCATCTGTCCCCGTCTACAACCGTGCCTTTTCTTATAAGTTTTGCACGGATAAGTTCCATTGACTTGTAATCGACGTTGCAAAGCGCGGGCATAACCTCTTCAAATCCGAATTGCTTTGCAAACTGCGCCGCGGGACACGCCGTAAACTCGTAATATATGGGCTTGCCCTCTTCGTAAGGAGCTACGTTCATCTCGTAGTCGTGCCACTTGTCGCATTGCGACTTTGCGGAAGTAAACGCCTTGTACATAAGTTTTTTCCAAAACGGCTTATTGCAGTTGACGAATTTGAGTTTTTTGAAAGACGGCAAAACCAATTCTTCTTCCATTTGCTCAATCTCTTCAAAGGTTGCAACGTCCTTGCACACCGCGTAGTAGGTCATAATCGCAATGCAATCGTACGTTCCGCCCGCACCGTTGTGGAAGTTGCGCTTTCCGCCCAAGTCCGTACGCCAATCTTTGAGATACTCGACGTATTTGAGTTGCACCTTTGTCCAGACGTTTTCTCGCTCTTCCTCGGGGTAATGAAGCGAGATTCTCTTCTTGATTGCCTTCTCGCACTGCTTTGAATACAGTACGTGGCAGTTTCTGTCAAAAACCAAATCTTCGTTTTTCATACTCACCTCGTTATGGCGTTGCGTTTTTCGTCCGAAACCGTTGCGTCTTTGCGCTTCATAACGCAATCGTTATTTTTCGTTTTATATCGTCGATTGCTTTTGCGCCCTTTGACGTCAAGCCGCTCCTTTTTCCACCCATATTATAAAACTATGGCGCGAAAAGTCAAACAGTTAGCAATAACTAACTGAAATATTTTTCACGTTTTTTATACAATAAAAAGCCCCGACCGAAGTCAAGGCTTTTATTGCGATTTACGCTTTTAGGTTATTCCGCTTTATCGTCGGTTGCTTTGGGAGCTGCCGCCGCTTTTCCCGCGATTGCGCCCGCCAAAAGTGCGCCGAGGTCAATACCCGTGGACTCTTTCATACCGTCGATAACTTGGTTTGCACCTTGCATAACGTCTTTGATGAGTTTGGTGGAATTGCCGTCTCCGTACATAACGATCTTGTCCGTTTGCGTGAGGGGCATTGCGGCGTTTTTGACCACTTCGGGCAACGCTTGCAAGTACATCTCGATGACGGACGCGTCGCCCATCTTCTTTTGCGCAAGAGCTTTCTTGTCGATTGCGTTTGCTTCCGCTTCACCCTTGGCTTTGATACCCGCAGCCTCTTGTTCCATTGCGTAACGCTCTGCGTCGGCAGCCGCCTTTCTTGCTTCCGCCTCTTGCAAAGCTTCGTACTTCTTGGCTTCCGCGGCTTTGATTTGCTCGAACTTTTGCGCTTCCGCAATCTTTTGACGACGGATAAGTTCCGCTTCGGCTTCTTTTTCCGTCTTGTAAAGCATTGCGTCCGCTTGCTTTCTGATTTCAGCGTCGAGTTGTTTTTCCTTGATGGAAATCTCGCGCTCCGCAATCTCCGCTTCTTTCTCTTTTCTTGCAATGTTTGCGTTTGCGGCGGTGATTTCTATGGTCTTGCGTTGCGTCTCTTGTTGTATTGAGTACGCGGCGTCCGCTTCCGCACGCTTGTTGTCCGCTTTGATTTGCATCTCCGCTTTTTGCACCGCGAGTTCCGCATTTTGCTCCGCAATCTTCTTTTGAGTCTCAACCTTTACGGCGTTTGCCTCTTCCTCTGCGTGAGAGGTTGCGATTGCGATGTCGCGTTGTGCGTTCGCTTTTGCGATTTGCGCGTTCTTACGGATCTGTTCGACGTTGTCGATACCCATATTTTCAATCGTGCCCGCGTTGTCCTTGAAGTTTTGGATATTAAAGTTGACCACTTCGATACCGAGTTTTTCCATATCGGGGACGACGTTTTCGGTGATTTTCTTCGCGACGCCTTGACGGTCTTGCACCATCTCTTTGAGCCCGACAGAACCCACGATTTCACGCATATTGCCTTCGAGAACTTGCGTTACGAGGCTTACGAGTTCCTCTTGATCCATACCGAGAAGAGCCTCTGCCGCACGGTCGAGAAGCACGGGATCGGACGAGATCTTGATGTTTGCGACGCCGTCTACGTTGACGTTGATAAATTCGTTGGTGGGCACTGCTTCGCTCGTTTTTACGTCCACTTGCATAACTTGCAAGGAGAGCTTATCCACACGCTCGAAGAATAGAATACGCCAACCCGCTTTTCCTATAAGAATACGACGTTTGCCTCTGCCCGAAATAATAAAGGCAGTGTCCGGCGGAGCTTTCATATATCCGCCGATAAAGAAAACCAAAGCCGTCACGACTATCAACGCGCCGATTACCGCAACCGGTGCAATCCACGCAGCGTCTGACGCCAAAGTCAATGCTATCATTTTGTTCCTCCTTCTAATGCGTTCTTACTTTTCGTAGAACGTCTTCCTTATAAATCATTATAGAGTATATTTTATACGTTTGTCAATATGCACCCTTGCGATATCGTCGAATTTAGTCGATTTTTCGTCGCGATTTTCAGGCCCAAACGCAACCTTTTTACTTTGTAAAAACGTATAGTGTGATATTTGCAATTCCAAGTCGTGTGTGATAAACTATTTGTGTCATTCATTTGACATTCCTCCTTGCTTTATGTGTGTTAGTTTTGCGGACTACATACACATTCTAGCACAGGAGGAATTTTTTGTTCACCGCTAAAGCTCTACTGAACCACCGGACTATCCGGTGGTTTTGTAATACAAAAAAGTTGCACCGCCAACGCGATGCAACGACATTTTCTCATTCTTAATAATATCATTGATTAAATTATCGACTAATTATTTACTAATTTTATAAACCACAAATCAAGTCTCTTCCACCCATTTTGCGTAAAGGTGCAAGTCTCCGTGCGTGCCCTTTTCGCGTGCGGTTATCGGGGCACCGACACATTCGGGATTATCGTACCAACCCGCAAAAACGTAACCGTGTCTCGTTGCGCCGTACAAAATGAACGTCTCGCTTTCTACGGTAAAAGTGTTATTATCCGTATTGTGCATATCGTTAATATACTCCTCACCCGCACCGTGGAAAACGATTTCGTATTCGATAGGCGTCCACGACGCATACAGCACGACGTCACCGACGCTGCCTCTTTCAATCTTTTCCACTTTCTTTCCGTCGGCGGTATACCAACCGTCAAAGACGTAATAATCTCTCGTAACGGTAGGCAAAATCACTTCCGTCTCGATATCGTACGTCAACGTCCAACCGATCTTGTCGCAATCGCAATTATAAACGATATCGTACGTTTCAAGCGTGTATTTTATAGAAACAGTCATATCCGAAATAACGTTTTCAAGGCTCTTATCCCACGTCGCGATATAACCCGTTCTTGCGGTGGGAGTCGGCGGATTTTCCACGCTTTTACCGTGTTCGACTCTAATTGTTTCTGTGCGGTCACCGTAATCAAAAATAACGGTGTGCATAAGTGGTTCAATCTTCAAAATCGCGCTGACTTCGGCAATATTCTCATAGTTTGCGCCGACGTCAAAGTGTGCAACGATCAAATGTTCACCCACTTCGCTGACGCCGTTGCCCGTATACGTAACTTTTATTTCTTCGGGAAGTTCCGAACTTACGAAAATACTGTGTTTGTCGCCGTCCCAAACGATAGTCGCGCCTTCAAATTCAACGTTTTCAATCTTTGCTTTTTCAATGGTGAGCGTTGCGCTCTTTTTCAAATCTTTATAACCGTCTTTTGAAATGATTGCGTTCACCGTATAAGTGCCCGCATTTATAAATTCGTGATCACCCACGTACTCAACGGACGCACCGCTCGGCAAATTGACTGCGATAGAATGCTTATTTCCGTCGTAAACGACGCTCGTATTTTCAAATACGACGTCTTCGATGTCAAGCAATTCTTTCCACTTGGCATACAAAGTTATATCCGTTTTAGGGGTTTCGTCAAAATTTATTTCGGCTTTGTTTTCGCACTCGATATCGGTGCACCAATATAAAAATTCAAATCCGTCCTTCACGGGCGTCGGCACGGCGTCACCGTATTGCCAAATTATATCGTCTTCACCGTTATTTAGGACAAAAGTTATAAAAGCGGACGGCTGAAATAAGTTATTTACGTCGTCTGAATCGCACGCGCAGAGCAAGCAAACAGTCGTAATCGACAAGCAAGTTATAGCGAGAATTAAAAATATACGTTTTACAGTTTTTCCAAATGCATATCCGTTATGGCTTATCATTGGCACAATACTCTTCTTTCGTTAGTTTTATTACTGATATATTTCTCGATAATTATACCACCGTCCGCGCAATTTTCAACACTTTTGACCCTTTTATGCGAAAATTGTCGTTTTATGGGCATAAAAATACCGTGTTTTGACTCAAAAAAACAATATATTCGCGTTTGCCATTCGTTTTTCATTAGTTACGTTTAGTTTTTCAAGCGTTTACAAGTAACGAAAACGATGTTACACTATTTGCAGTAAAAATACCGATTTAATCACCGTAAACAGGCGAAGAGAGATATTTATGACGGATTATAAAACCAAACACTACGTTTTTCATTGCGTAAACAACGGCATTGCCGAGCGAGATATCGATACTATTGCAAAAACGCAAGAAAAGGCATATTCC
The DNA here is from genome assembly GCA_002476605.1 of Christensenella sp. UBA7571. Taxonomy (GTDB): domain Bacteria; phylum Bacillota; class Clostridia; order Christensenellales; family CAG-917; genus CAG-475. Next base: position 158,130 of record DLLD01000016.1, on the reverse strand, counting down.
GATATTACGACGACGTTGGGTGTAACGTTCGACGAGATTATAAACTATTATTTGGTCAACACTCCCGAAGAAGTTGCGCAAATGACGGGATACGACTACCCCGTCAACGGTTTGGCGTGCTTTGCAAGTAACAGCGTTTACGCGGTCTACAGCGAAGAGATAAAATGTGTCGGAGCGCACGAAGACGCTCACTTGATATCCGAAAAGTTTGGAATATCCGATTCCGACTTTTTGAGTGAAGGTCTGGCTATGCATTTTGACAAATGCTGGTGGCAAGTCAAAAACGAATTATGGTGCAAATATTTTATTGACGAAAATATTTTCGTCAACCCGCTTGATTTGTTGAATAGTCAAGAGTTTTACAATTGCGATTGTGCCGTAACTTATCCGATAGCGGGTGCGTTTACGTCCTTTTTGATAAGAAAATGCGGAATTGACGGTTACAAGCGTATCTACATAGATAAAACCATAACCGACCTCAAAACAGAAAGCACTTTTAGCAAAGAATTGACTGCGTTGACCGACGCATTTATCGATGAGATTAACGCCATAACTATGACCGACGACGAAAAAGAAAATATTCAAAGAATATTTCAAGGCAAATAACGGCGTGGTCTCGATACACATTCCCGCACAATATGCCGAAAATATGCAAATATCTCACAAATTCGCGCACGCGTTGATTGCAATTTTCATATAATATTTGACATTGCACGCGCACAAGACTACAATACGGGCGTAAAAAATATTAGAGGCATATTATGCAAAAAGATTTAACAGTAGGAAAGCCTGCAAGCGTTATATTCAAATTTTGCCTTCCTCTATTCGGAAGTATTATTTTCCAACAACTCTACAACCTTGCCGACAGTTTCGTAGCCGGCAAATTCATAGGAGACGCTGCTCTTGCGTCCGTGGGAAACAGCTACGAGATCACGCTGATTTTCATTGCTTTCGCATTCGGATGCAACATAGGTTGTTCCGTCATAGTATCGAGATATTTCGGTGCAAAAAAGTACGCCGACCTCAAAACCGCGGTATATACCACGTGGATTTCGGGTGCGGTGCTTTGCGCAATATTGATGGTGATAGGTCTCACTTGCTCCACGCAACTTCTCAAACTCATCAACACCCCCGATCATCTTATGGCGGACTCACAATTGTACCTCGACATATACGTGTGGGGTTTGCCGTTCGTGTTCTTCTACAACATCTCGACAGGTATATTTGCCGCGCTCGGCGATAGCAGAACGCCCTTCATATTCCTTGCGATATCCTCACTTGCCAACATCGGCGTGGATATTTGGTTCGTCGTATCCTTCAAAATGGGCGTGGCGGGCGTTGCTTGGGCAACCTTCCTTTGCCAAGGCGTAAGTTGCGTATTGTCCGTAATCTTCGTACTCTTGCAACTCCGCAAAATCAAAGCGGACGCCAAGCCCAAAGTTTTCTCGTGGAAAGTGCTCGGAGACATCTCCGTAATCGCAATCCCGAGCATACTCCAACAAAGCTTCATCTCCGTTGGCAACATCGTCATTCAAAGCGTCGTCAACTCATTCGGACAAGTGGTTATGGCGGGCTACTCCGCAAGCGTAAAACTCAACAACTTGGTTACGACGTCCTTCTTGACGTTCGCAAACGGAATATCCAACTACACCAGCCAAAACCTCGGCGCGGGTAAAACCGAGCGTATCAAGCCGGGATTTATCGCAGGTCTCGTATTCGTATGGGCACTGTGCTTGCCTATCGTGCTTTTGTACGTATTCGGCGGACAATATCTGCTTATGTTGTTTATGAAGGATTCAACGTCGGGCGCGCTTGACGTGGGTATGCAATTCTTGCGCATTATCTCCCCGTTCTACTTTATCGTTGCGATAAAGATCGTGTGCGACGGCGTATTACGCGGTGGCGGAAAGATGATCAAGTTTATGATAACGACGTTCACCGATTTGATACTCCGCGTGGTGCTTGCGCTTCTCCTCAGCAAGCCTCTCGGCACTAACGGAATTTGGTGGTCTTGGCCTATCGGCTGGGGCGTGGGTATGATAGTATCCGTTGTCTTCTATTTCACGACCAAGTGGAAAAAGCCTCTTCCCGAAGACGTTTACGAACGTCTAACCGAAGAAGAAACGCAAATAGAAGAAGTTCTTGAAACGCCAATAGAAGAAGTGCTCGAAGACGCAGTCGAGGCGGAAGAATAAAGAACTAAAAGCAGCAAAATCATTATTGGTATTGTGTGCTTTTATTTTTTGTGATATTATATATAAAAAACTGCTTTGGGGAGTATGATGACTGCAAAAGAAATATCCATTATCGCAATAGCATCAGTTTTAGTAGCGGGCGCTATAATAGCAATTATTTGCACACAAGTTTACGTCGCTTACCGTAAAAAAGTAAAAGTATATAGCACTCGCTATAAAAATTTACAAGAGTTGAACAAAAAATACGAGTTCTTCTCTTTTAAGTCTAATACTGTTTCATATAACTTGTCTTGTAATTCAAAATATTCTTTCGACCGCGTTAATTTGCTCAAAGTATTTATGAGTTATATTGAAAAACATTTAGAATCCTATGAAAAACTTATAAATAGAATAGACGAAAATAGAAGAAAGTACAGACTTTATTGCGCGGATTTTGACAATCTAAAATCAACCGTGACGAATGTAGAAGCAAAACAGTTTGGCGTTCCGCTAAAAGCTTTCATAAAGATAGAAAACAAACTCGTCAATAAAGAAAAACTTCATCCGCAACTATATTTCACTACGATAATAAGCGCGACGTATACTAGTCCGAAAGGTCGTAATTATTATCGCAAACACGACAACTACGGCTTTGACCAAACAGTCAAATGCTACGAAAGAGTAAAAGAACTTATTGAAGAGAAAAAGACACACAAATACCAAGTACAAGTCGAAAGAGCCAAAATGTCAGACTCATTACGCTATGACGTTATGAAACGCGACGGATTTAGATGCCAAATATGTGGTGCTACGGCACAAGAAGGCGCAAAGCTACACGTTGATCATATAGTTCCCGTATCCAAAGGCGGGAAAACGGAATTGTCAAATTTGCGAACGCTATGCGATAGATGTAATATGGGCAAAAGTAATAAGATTGAATAATACAACGTTAAATTTCAAAAATAAAGTGCGGAAGCCGAATTAAATCGATTTCCGCACTTTATTCTTTTCAAACGATGACTTAAAGCCGTGTTTTCGTATTATCTCGCATCACAGCAAGATGCATATTACACCGCCCTTGCCCTCGTTGACGATACGTCCGAGAGTCTTGCGCAACTTCTGTTCCGCATCGGTGGGCACGGTTTGCAACTTGTTGTTGATGCCGTCCGCAACGAGCGTCGAAAGCGAGCGTCCGAAGATGTTAGTGTCCCAAATCGCCTGCTTGTCGTTTTCAAAATCGAGTAGCATACTGTCAACCAAGTCTTTGCTCTGTTGTTCACTGCCGACGATGGGGCTTACTTCCGTCTCGACGTTGACTTTCATAATATGCAAGGACGGTGCGCTTGCTTTAAGTTTTACGCCGTATTGTTGACCTTGGTGCAAGATTTGAGGTTCTTGTAATTCGATCTCGTCCATAGTGGGCATAACGATGCCGTAGCCGAGCGTTTCCACTTGCTCCATTGCGGATTGAAGTTTTTGGATTTTGTCCCTACCCTTGCAAAGTGCTTTGAGCTCGGTGAGCAAATCGAAATCGTCCTCGATATCTATACCGCACTCCGTGCTTGCAACCTTGAAGAACACTCCATCTTTGGGCTTCATATCCACTTGCACTCTGCCCTTGCCGGCGTCTATACCGATTGACAAAGGTTGTTGCCAATAGTCCGCATTTTCAAAATATCCGTCGATTTTGTCGTAGTCTTTCATCTTGTCGACGTCGTCCGCCATTCTTCTGACGCTTTCGATAAGTTCCTTTACGACGTCGTTGTCGAGAGGCAACGCTTGCACCCAGCGAGGCAAATCGAAGTCGATGATTTTGACGCTGAATTCAAGCAAAATCGTCTCCAAAATTTCGCTGATATCGCTCTCTTTCATAGTGAGCGCGTTCTTGACGACGACGGGTGCGTCGTACTTTTTTGCAAGTTCGTCTTTGAGTTTTTGCGCGCTTTCAGAGTTTTCGTCCGCAACGTTGAGAACGATCGCAAAAGGCTTTTTGCACTCTTTAAGTTCGTTCACCACTCGCTCTTCCGCCTTGACGTAGTCTTCACGCGGGATATTGCCGAAACTTCCGTCCGTCGTCACCGCAAGCGCAATGGTGCTATGCTCTTTTATGACCTTTTGCGTGCCGATTTCCGCCGCCTTTGAAAACGGCATATCCTCGTCCGACCACGGCGTGGAAACCATACGTTCCTTGCCGTCTTCCTCTGCGCCGAGCGCTCCGTCCACGAGATACCCCACGCAATCTATAAGCCTCATATTGACGGCAATATTATCACCCACCGACACTCTGACCGCCTCGTTAGGCACGAAGCGCGGTTGCGTGGTCATAATCGTCTTTCCGTCCGCGGATTGAGGAATTTCGTCTATCGCGCGACTACGTTCGTCGGCATTGACAATTCCGTCAACCACAAATTGTTGCATCACTTGTTTGATGAGCGTCGATTTACCCGTGCGTACAGGCCCAACCACTCCGACGTAAACGTCTCCGCCCGTTCGTGACGCTATGTCTCGATAAAGGTCAAATTTATCCATAAACTCCTCCAACTTGGTTTGCTATACTCTATGAGCGGTCGGGTGCGCTTATGCAAAAATTTGAAAAATCGCAATAAAAAACCGCTCGACTTGCAAGCGGTTCTGCTTTTTTGCTTCTTTATCGATTATTTTTTGAACAAAGACGCAAAAAATCCTTTCTTTCGATACGGTTTGACCACGACGTCGGACACGACGTAACCTTCTTTTTCGATGCCTTGTTTAATGGCGTTTACGTCCACGTCGTCCTCTGCCACGACCACCGTTGAATTTGCAACGTGCGAAGACGTAACTTTTTTGACGTTTGCGGATTTTCTCACCGCATCGTTGACGTGCGACTCGCACATACCGCACTGCATACCGTCCACTTTCATACTGATTTCAATCATATCGTCTGCCTCCTTCACCAAAACTATACCACTTCCCGATTTTGCCGTCAACGAATATGAAATATTTTTCATATTTTGTTTATAACGGCTCAATATCGGATTTGAAAATAATCGAGATATTTCTTGAATTTGTCTTGCGCGCAAAGGCACGTATCTCTCAAATACGCCCTATCGTTACCCCACTCTTTAAGTCCGCAATAATAGAACATTTTCAAGTCCTCGTCAATGATAAACGGCACGATATCAAGTCTCAAACACTCCTTGAAAAGCAACAGTCTTCCCACTCTTCCGTTGCCGTCTTGGAAAGGGTGTATACTTTCAAATCTTTGATGGAAATCCAAAATATCGTCAAACGTAGGCTTTTCGAGCGCGTTGTATTCGTCAAGAAGATTTGCGATTCTTTCCGCCACTTTATCGGGTGCAACCGTCTCTTTTCCGCCTACCTCGTTCGGCAATTTTTTATACTCACCCACGTTGAACCACGACAATCTACCGTCGCTCGTACCGCTTTTGAGCGTCTTATGCAACGCTTTTATGAAGTTTTCGGACAACCTATAATTTGCGCTGTCGATAACCATATCTATGCACTTAAAATGGTTGGCGGTCTCGATTATATCGTCGACGTTGAGATTTTTGTCCATACCGATGGTGTTGGTTTCAAAAATATAACGCGTTTGCTCGTGAGACAACTTGCTTCCTTCAATGTGGTTGGAATTGTACGTCAATTCTATTTGAATTTTGTGATAAATACCGCCCGAAACGCCGTTTGCCTTTTCCGCACGCAAAATATCCGTCAACGAGCGACTTGCTTCGCTCTTGCCGTTTGCCCTACTCGGTTTTTGCGCGTCGCAAGGTATGTTCCACGTCTTGCCCGTCAAAAACACACCGTCGATTTTGCCCGCACTGCAATAGTTGCGCACGCTTCTCTCGGATATATTCCACTTTTTTGCTATTTCGCTTACGGATAAATATTTCATACTCATATTATATACGTTTATCGGCAAAAAGTAAAGATTTGTTTCAAAGTATTTTGCAAATTTTGCCGATATCGGCAAAATTCATAGGTTAGTTTGAAAATAAAACGCCGATTTTTGCCGATAACGGCAAAAAAACACCGCAAAGCGTTTGATTGCCTTGCGGTGAAAAAATTTTTGATTTTGCGTTATTTGTTCATAACTTCGAGGCATTGTGCAAAGAATTGCGTTGCCTTTTCCATTGCGTCGATGCTTACGCGCTCGTTGATTGCGTGTATACGCTTTTGGTCGTCAAGCGTCATAAGGAAGGGCGTGAAGCGGTAGATATTGTCGCACACTTCACCGTAATAGCGGCTGTCGCTGTTGGCGATAAACATATACGGAGCGGTGACCATCGTCGGGAAAATTTGCTTGATAGCGACGTTGAGGTCGTGCCACGGTTTTACGTCGATGGGAGATACTGCGGTTGCTTCCGTGCCTTTGCCGTGTCTTTCCACTTTTACGTCTTTGCCGAGCAATTTTTGCGTATATGCAAGCACTTCGTCGCTGGTAACGCCCGTGATTATACGAGTGTTGATATTTGCCGTAACCTTGGGCGGAATGACGTTCTCTGCGTCGCTTCCGTGGAGCATCGTTTGCGCAAAAGTCGTGGATATGAGCGCGTTGGTGAGAGATATCTTCTTAAACACGAATTTGAGCAACGGGCTCAAAATGTCTCTGTTTACGAGGATAAATCTGAACGGGAATTTCACGTGAGGCGCAATAAGTTTGAACGTTTGCTTGGTAGCGGGCGTCCATTTGCTGGGCATCGGGTGCTTGTCGAGTTTGACGAGTGCCTTACCCATAATTGCCGCCGCCGACGGTTTCTTGGGGTTGGAAGCGTGTCCGCCCGCCTTCTCGACGGTCAAAGTCATATTCATATTGCCCTTTTCGCACGTTGCGATAAGACCGAACAACTTGTCCTCACCTATCATCTTGCCGTCGATAATCGTACCGCCCTCGTCGACGATGTATTCAAGTTTGATATTTTGCTCTTGAAACCATTTGCAAATATGCGCCGCGCCTTCTTCCGTCCACGCTTCTTCATCGTGACCGAAGCAGAAATACACGTCTCTTTCGGGTTGCCAACCTTCCGAGAGCAGTTTTTCCATTGCTTCGAGCAAGGAAATCATCGTGCCTTTCATATCTTGCGTTCCGCGTCCCCAAATAAATCCGTCGTCAATCGTGCCGCCGAACGGCTCGTAATCCCAACCCTCTTTGGGTGCGGGAACTACGTCTTGGTGCGCAAGGAACGCGCCAGGCAACAACTCGGGATTTTTGCCCTTGAAGCGATACACGAGACTATAATTGTTGATAACCGTCTTCTGCGCCGTTGCGTGAATGAGCGGATAGGTCTTTTCAAGCCACGCGTGATAGTCGTGGAAAGGCTTGTCAACGCCCTCGAACTCTCCGACCATTGACACTGTGGGGATTTGCACTGCCTCGGACAAGTGCTTTGCAATGACGTCTTTGTCAAATTCTCTTGCCTTGTATTCACCGGCGTCGATCTCTTTTGGCTTGCACAAAAGCGTGCGGATAAGCATAGTTGTAAGCAACATAATTTTTCTTCCTTATTGCGTTTATGTTGATATTATAATATCTTTTAATAAGATTTGCAATATCGAAAAGGCATTTTCCCCAAGCGGATTTCAATCTCTTCTTGACTTTGCCAAATACGCCTTAATATGCCCACGTATTGACATTTCCCGCAAAAATGCTAAACTGAAAGCAATTCGGAGGAATAATTATGAAAAGAAAAGCTTTGCTCCTCGCATTGCTCGTACTCGTTACGGCAATAATCGCAAGCGTTTTGGTGGCTTGCAATCCCGCCGAAATGGAGAAAATCGTCGGCACGTACAAACTCGTCACGGACAAAACCACGGAATATCAGCAAGACACCGTCGACAATATCGAAAAATACGGCAAAGAGGCGTATATCGTCCTCACGGGAAGCGACTACGGCTACTACGTTTACAGAGATAGCGTGACGTCCACTTTTGCGCGCAAGGTAAAACTCGAATACACCGTAAACGACGAAAACAAGGTCACGTCAATCACCTACGTTCTCGGTGAGGGACAAAAACCAAACGTTCTCAACGTCAACGCACAAAAGAAAATATCCCTCGTATATCGTTGGACGGCGGCGACCAAACTCACTGACGCGCGCGATATCCAATACGACAAAATCAGCAACGCCACGGATTTGGCAACCGTCAAAAACGCTTTGGGTGAAATCCCCGTATTCGACTACGACGTATATCAATATAACTCGATGTACAAAGCGGAATTGACCAACGGCTTGCAAAAGAATTTCAGCGAATACATCTACAAGTATTACGACGTAGACGCCGCTTATTGCACCGCCACCCTCTACTACGCGCTCAAATCGGACGAGACCGCGGTAATCGTCCCCAATCTCACCGTATCGTTCGGCAAAGACGCCGAGACCAACAAGCCCGTATCTATGACGATAGGCGAAGACACTTTCACCTTCGAAATAGGCACTCCGCATAGAGAAGTCAAAGTCAATATCGACGGTCAAGAATTTGACGAATACGAAGAGCTCTCTTGGTTCTATCTCGACCAAACGGAATACGACGATTACACTTCCTACTTCAATAGCCTCATCGAAGAGTATAGGCAATCATTGCAACAAGCGTAACGGCACGGTAAGGTAGCACGGTCAAATTCGTTACAAAAGCGTAATCAAACTTGCTTACTTGTGGCGCTCGAATCGCCATTGCGAGGAGCGTAGCGACGTGGCAATCTATCGTAGCGTATTCATTCTGGTGTTGGTGTCCCACCGATTATTTCGCACAAACGACGCAAAAAGCAGGCTTCAAACCTGCTTTTCGTATAGTTAAAATATCGTTTTTGCGTATTCCGCGTGCTTTTAGATTTCTCTCGTCGCTCTTTCGAGGAACTTCAAATCTTTGCCGTCGAGGTACTTGCCGATAGTCTTGCGCACCGTCTTATGATATGCGTTGAGCCACGCTTTTTCGTCCTCGTCAAGCAGTTTTACGTCTATTGCGTCAAGGTCGAAAGGCACGAGCGTTATCGTCTCGAACGCGCAGAACGTGCCGTATTCCGTCTTTTCTTTTTCCACGCAAAGCACGAGGTTTTCGTGTCTTATTCCAAACTTGCCTTCCTCGTAAAAACCGGGTTCGTTGGACGTAATCATACACGGCAAAACGGCGTACTTGGGCGTAAACGCTCTCGGTGAGATATTTTGCGGACCTTCGTGGACGTTGAGCAAATATCCAACGCCGTGCCCCGTGCCGTGCTTGAAGTCCATACCGCTGGCATACATCGGCGCTCTGGAAATCATATCGAGACGTGCCCCCGTCGTTCCTTTGGGGAACGTCGCTCTTGCAAGCGCGATATGCGATTTAAGCACGATAGTAAACGCGCGCTTCTCCTCGTTCGTAACCTTGCCCATCGCAAACGTACGAGTTATATCCGTCGTGCCGTAACGATATTGCGCACCGCTGTCAACGAGGAGTAAGCCCTTATTTTCGACTACTTTGTCCGTCTCGGGAGTTGCGGAATAATGCACGATTGCGCCGTTTGAAGCGTATCCGCAAATGGTGTCGAAACTGAGGTCGAGGAAGTTTTTGCTTTCTCTTCTAAACGCTTCGAGCTTGTCCGCAAGCGAAATCTCGCTCATAGCCTCTTTGCCCGCGTTCTCTTTGAGATAACGCATAAATTTGAGCACTGCAACGCCGTCCTCGACGTGCGCTTTTTTCATATTCTTTATCTCGACCACGTTCTTTATTGCCTTTCTCACCGTCGTGGGGAAAGACTCCGTCTCTTTGACGTTCTTTATGCGAGAGAACAGCGCGTAATTGGTCTTTTCCTTGTCGATAAGCACTCTTCCCTCTATTTGCGAAACCACGCCGTAAACGTCGCTATACGGCAACGTATTTATATCGTTTTCCGCAAGAATTTTCTTGCATTTCGCATCGAGTTTTCTATCGTCTATAAACAACGTCGCGCCGTCCTTGGACACGATTGCGTACGCATAATTGACGGGATTGTACTCGATATCGCTTCCGCGCATATTGAAAAGCCACGCAATATCGTCAAGCGAGGAGACGAGCGCGTATTCGCAATCTTGTTTTTCAAGGTCTTTTTGCAAGTTTTCAATCTTGCTCTTGACGCTCTCACCCGTTGCGTTATCGGGCAAAATCCACGCCTTCGTAGGCGCGACTTCGGGACGATCTTGCCAAATACGGTCGATAATTTCACCGCAATCGACGAGTTCTGCGCCCTTGACGCTCTTCTTCAACGCTTCGACGAATTCAACCGTAGCCGTGGTAAAATCAAACGCAATTTTGGGCGTATCGGAGAGTTTTTTCACAAACTCGAAAATGGACTGCACACCCTCTTCACCCGCTTTCATAAGCACGGTATCGGTTGCTTTAAGTTGCTCTGCCGCTTGAATAAAATATCTTCCGTCCGTCCACAGATACGCGCCGTCTCTCGTCACCACGAGCGTGCCCGCGCTTCCCGTAAATCCGCAAAGAAACGCGCGCGTTTTGAAGTGATCCACGACGTATTCACTGCCGTGATCGTCGCTGGTAAACACGATATACGCGTCGATTCCGCCGTCTCTGACGAACTCTTGCAATTTTTCAATATCTCTTTTCATATTTCGCCTAAAAACTATTTATTTTTCTGTATTATACCACTCCGAAACTTTTATGGCAATATTTTATTTATATACGGAAATCATTATGTAACTTTTAATATTAGGTATGGAATAAAAAGGAACAAAGATTTGTGTTTACCAATAAACTACAAAATGCCCGATAAAAATAAAATATCCGCTCCTGTAAGTGCTATAGGTGCGGATGGTTATCGATTGGTGGAGGCAACAGGACTCGTCCATCAGCGGAGCGGGATTGCTTGCAATCGGGAGCGGAACGTGCAGTGTGACCGAGGGCACAGCCATACGCAGTATGGTGACGGCAAATGCCGTCAAGTTCGAGGCAAGTTGATGACACAGACATAAGAAAAACCCTACTTAATAGTAGGGTTTTTGAATGTTGGTGGAAAGGATTTGAACTAATCCGCACCGTGAGAATTGGTTGGTGTTTTTTCAAGGTTGAAACGCAATTTGTGTCGGCGGTTTATGACGTACAACACCTCAAAATGAATTGTTTGGTCTATGGTAATATCAAGCACTTGCATCGAGCGTTTTGCCTTGTTAATTTTGATTTTGCATTGAGATGAAAAATATCCCCGACGTTCATTGTCTGAATCATCGGGGATGGCGTTTGTGTATTTGTAGAATATTTCTATTTTGTCGTCATAGACGACAACTCTGTCGAGTATGTGCTGTAAATATAGTTGCGGATCGTCTTTGAACTCCGTGCGCAAGAATCGTTCTATTTCTTCCTTGTTGAACGTCTTTTGCCGACGTGTTTCTTCAACTGCTATTTTTGTTTCTATATCTTCTTTTTCGTTTTCAAGAGCGGCAAGTCGTTCCTTTGTGGTTTTTGTTATTATTCCTTGCTCAATTGCGCTCATAACGTTGGTCAATGCTTTGTCCGTATCGTACAATCGTTTGTGCAACGTTTGCAATACGCTGTCGCTCTTGTTACGTTGTGCTTGAACTTCGAGAACTTTGTCCGCAATAAGCGATATATTTTCGTCAGTGCAAAACACTTCATATGTGACTTGCGAAACGAAATCGTCCAATTCTTGTTGGCGGATAACGCGCAAATTGCAATCTTTATGTTTTTTACGCCCTGCGCACTTGTAATAAAAACGTAATTTGCCGTTTCTTGCCGTTGAACTATCTCCTTGCAGATGTCGTCCGCAATACCCGCACACAACTTTATTGCGCAACAAGAATGTTATATTCACGCTACGTTTTCCCGTCTTATTAACCGATAGTTTTTGCTGTATAGAATCGAACAACGATTTGTCAATAATAGGCGGATAGATGTTGTCATATACCTCGCCGTTATATTTGGTAATGCCAATATATTTCTCGTTTGCAAGCATTTTATATACGGTTTGCGGAACGAACGGTTTGTTTTTGTATAAAACGCCTCGCGCGGTCAGTTCTTCAATGATTTCGCGCACGATTTTGCCACCGTGATAGCGTTCAAAAATGTATTTTACGATTTGCGCTTGTTCTTCATTTATTTCAAGTTTTTTGTTTACTACTTTATATCCGTAAGCAACGCCGCCACCGCCGAATTGTCCTTTGAGCCTGCTTTCTCTAAGTCCGCGCTTTATCTTTTGGGATAATTCAGCCGAATAATATTCGGCAAGTCCAATATACATATTTTCTAGCAGTATTCCGTCCAAATTGCGCGAGCCGTCTATATTCGTGGACGTTCGCTGAGTTGCGGATATAAGCGTCTTTCCGCTTTTTATGAGTTTTTGTTTGTTCAATGCAATCTCGATTGAGTTTCTGCCGAACCTATCCAGCGCATATACAAGAACTATGTCCCAAGCACTTGTGCGTTCCGCGTCCGCAAGCATCTTTTGAAAAGACGGACGATTGTCGTTTGTGCCTGTCATAGCACGGTCTATATATTCATGGATAATGGTTAAGCCGTTTTGTTCTGCGTATTTGTAACACTCTCGTAACTGTCCTTCAATGGACTGCTCCGTTTGCCGTTCGCAAGAGTATCTCGCATAAATCACAGCACCTTTCATTGTTGTATTTCCTCCTAAGTTATGGTTATTGTGTCTTTCGACAGGAAACGAAAAGAACGGAAACGATATAAATTGTTTCATATCCGAGTTTTTATGGGGATTGTCAAGGGTTGCAGGGGCAATGCATTTACCCTTGACAATGCCGAGTTTGCGTTCACGCTTCCAACAAGAAAGACAGTTTTGTTATATCAAATATTTGTTATGTGCGTAACATACTCACAGGGTACAAAACCAAGTATTTTTGGATATTCACCTAGACTCAGCCGTACTTTTTCCGCACTTTGCACTATAAACAGCGTAAATGCAAGAGAGTGAGAAAGCAAGGACGGTGTCGTGCGCAGTTTGGACAAATTTGAAACAATAACAGAACGTGATTTGAACACGATTTTGATGATGAAAATATGATTGCGGAACAATGTCGTAACGCCTACGCGACACAAAAAGACGAAACGGCAAACGAATTTTTGCAATATACAAAACGCCAAAGATTTCCGCAATAAAAAGCGACGGCAACGGCAAGACGGATAAGCGAGGATTTCGCCAAGCGGGTTAGCGCGAAACCTCGCTCCGCTCCGTGCCGCCTTTTGCGGATTTGGGTTTATTTTTATGCAAAGACGTGCCGTAGTCTTGCGCGCGCGTACGCGTGCGCACTTGTATCAAAGACTACGGCACGTCTAATCGCCAAAATGAGATGGAGACATAAAAATTAAAACTAAAAATGGCTCCGCTTTTATACGGAACCATCTTATCAATCTGCAATCAAGGCAATCAATGCTTGTTGTTTTTCGGGGGTAAGTTTTCTAAATGACGAAATCATTTTCTTTTCTCTTTCCGACAATATATCAATTTGTTCATCGTCCAAAAAGAATTGAGATAGCGTTATTCCAAATGCTTCGCAAATGCGTTGTAACATTTCGAGTTTTGGCGGTGTTTGACGAGAATATAAAGTGGCAAGCGAAGATTGTGAAATATCTGCCGCTTGTGCTAATTTGTAGTCTGTCCAACCACGTTCCCATTGCAATTCTCTTATTTTATCTATAACGTTCATTTGCACCTCTTGTAATAGTTTACTACGCTTTTACGACATATATACTTCGCAAATACATTGACTATATATCGTAAATGCGATATACTAATTGCAATATATAATGGGTGGAATTCAAAAATGAGTGCGTCGTTGCACAATTCACAAATAAAATCTAAAAAAAGAGTCGCTGACCATGGCGAAGTGTTTACAGCCGAGCGCGAAGTCAAGGCTATGTGTGATTTGGTCGCGCAAGAATGTGACCGAATAGACAGTCGTTTTTTAGAGCCCGCGTGTGGGGATGGCAATTTTTTGGCTGAAATATTGACACGCAAACTTTCCACTGTAAAAAAACTATATAAGTCAAATCCTTACGATTTTGAAAGATATTCCGTGCTTGCAATAACAAGCATTTACGGCGTAGATATTCTTGCTGATAACGTAAACGAATGTCGTGCACGACTATTTGAGTTGTGGAATAAGGAATACAATTCAGTTTGTAAAAAATCAACGAACGACGAAACACGCGATGCCGTGAAGTATATCCTTTCCAAAAACATTCTATGCGGCAATGCTTTAACGCTTATGTGCGTGGATGAAAACCAAAACGATACGGATACACCAATAGTTTTCCCTGAATGGAGCCTTATGCTCGGCACAAAACTCAAACGTCGTGATTTCCGCCTTGACGTGATGCTCAAAGCAAACGACAAGCCCAAAAGCGAACAACTATCCCTTCTCGACGTTCCCGAAGACATACGGAAATATTTGTCTATAAACCCAACAACAAAAGAATATATGGCAGAGCCGATATGCGAATATCCGCCCGTGCATTATAGGAAGGTGCAAGAAAATGGCTGAAACCTTTTTTGACAAAATCTACAAAAACAAAACTTTGCACACGCCTGACGTTTTGTCGTGCCTTGCAAATTTAAGCAACGACGAAGTTTTCACCCCACCCGACGTGGTAAATCAAATGCTTGATTTGTTGCCACAGGAATTGTTTTACGATCCAAACACCACGTTTTTAGATCCGGCTTGCAAAACGGGAGTTTTCTTGCGTGAGATTGCAAAACGCTTGCTTGTCGGATTGCAAGATAAAATCCCCGATTTGCAAGAACGTATAGACCATATCTTCCACAAACAACTTTACGGCATTGCCATCACGGAACTCACAAGTCTGTTATCTCGTCGCAGTCTGTATTGCTCGAAATACCCAAACGGCGAATATTCGATCTCACATTTCGACACAGCCGAAGGCAATATCAGATTTCGCCGCATAAAACATACTTGGATAGGCGACAAATGTAAGTTTTGTGGAGCAAACAAATCTTACGACCGTGGCGATGAAAAAGAAACCCACGCATACGAATTTATACACACAACCAATCCGGAGAAAATATTCAATATGAAATTCGATGTAATTATATCCAATCCGCCTTATCATTTTAGTGTAGGTAATACAAGCGGTAATGCCTCGAAATCAAAAGCAATTTATCACCACTTTATTTCACAAGCCATGAAATTAAGTCCTAACTATTTGATAATGATTACACCAAGTAGGTGGATGACACGTAGCACCGAAGGAATCTCTGATGAATGGGTAGATTCTATGCTAAACGATAATCATATTATGGTCATGCATGACTTTTTGGATTCGGGGTTATGTTTTCCCGGCGTGGAAATTAAAGGTGGTGTAAACTATTTTTTGTGGAGCAAAAACAATGTTGGCAAGTGCCATTACTATTTGCACACATCAAGCAATGATATAATTGAAAACTATAATTATCTTAATGCAAGCAATACAGGTATAGTGATTAGAGACATAAACGCACTATCTATAATTGATCATATTAAAAAGGTTGAAGGTAAGTATATAGAACAAGAATGTGAAAATTTCGCCTCATTGGTTAGCCCAAAAGACTTTTTTACAAATAAACAACTGTTGACATCAAGTTGGGAAGGTTATTCTAAAGAAAAAAATGATAGTTACTCTATTAAATATTATCTCAATAAGAACATACACAAATTTGATTTTGGTTGGGTTAAAATAACGGATATTCCCAAAAATGTAGCTTCCATAAAGTTACATAAAATCTACATTCCCGCGGCAGGCGGCAGTGGTACTGATGCTCAAGTATTAGGCTATCCATTCTATGGAGAGCCAAACAGTGTATGTTCTCAAACTTATTTAGTGATAGGATATGATCCAGAGAAACACAATTTTTCCAAGCAAGAATGCGAGAATATAATTACATACATTAAAACAAGATTTTTCCGTTATCTTGTTAGCATCAAAAAGAAAACACAAAACGGCCCGCGTGGTGTTTATCAATTCGTCCCTATGCAAGATTTTTCAAAGCCATGGACGGACGAAGAATTATATAAGAAATACAATTTGTCACAAGAAGAAATTGATTTTATCGAATCAATGATTAAACCTATGGAGTAACGATATGGCGAATAATATAAGTCTTTCTGAAATATTACATAACCGTCCTGCCGTTGTGCCGACAATTTACGGATATATACTGCCCGATGTGAAAGATCACGAGGGGTATATAAAAATTGGCTACACAGACAGAAAAGACACCGAAGCGCGTATCCGCGAACAATTGCATACGGCGGCAATTAATTTCAAAATCTTATTCAAGGAGTCGGCAATGCGTGCCGACGGCACTTGCTTTACAGACAAAGACGTTCACCGTTTGTTGAAACACAAAGGTTTTTTGCAACTTAACGCGGGCACGGACAAAAACGAATGGTTCAAATGCACACTTTCGGACGCTTTGACGGCGATTGAAGAAGTCCGCACTGAAATTCGTTTTGAAGGCAATCGCACGTGGAATTTTGCTATGCGTGACGAACAGCAACAAGCCGTCGATATGACGAAATCGTATTTTGAGCAATCAAAGAAAGACGATCCCACTCGCCCGCCAAAGTTTTTGTGGAATGCAAAAATGCGTTTCGGCAAGACTTTTGCAACGTACGAATTGTGCAAGGCAATGGGGTTCAAAAAAATCCTTGTGCTTACTTTTAAGCCAGCCGTTGAATCCGCTTGGCAAGAAGACCTTACCCACCACGTAGATTTCAAGGGGTGGCAATTCGTCAGCAACAAAGAAGCAAAATTCGATGCAAAACAACTTGACGAACAGTATAACGCTTGCGACAAGACAAAACCTATCGTCGTTTTCGGTTCGTTTCAAGATTTGCTTGGCACGAACGAAGCCGGTGGCATAAAAGCAAAAAACGAATTTATACACACAACGAATTGGGATATTATCGTTTTTGACGAATATCACTTTGGCGCTTGGCGTGAAAACGCAAAGAATTTGTTTGAAAAGTACGACGAGGAAGACGACGATTTTGACCTTGAAAAGTATCAGAAAGAAGAGGCCGGCAACGCTATAAACGAGTCGTTTTTGCCTATAACTTCTTTGCATTATCTATATTTGTCGGGTACGCCTTTCCGTGCGCTTAATTCGGGCGAATTTTTGGAAGACCAGGTGTTCAATTGGACTTATTCTGACGAACAAGCGGCAAAAGAAAACTGGGATAAATCAAGAGGCGAGAATCCTTATGCGGCACTACCTAAAATGGTTATGCTTACGTATAAAGTGCCCGATTCCATTACTGCGAACGTTGCCATAAACGAAGGCTATGACGAATTTGATATTAACGAATTTTTCAAGGCACAACCGATCGAAAAAGGAAAGGTCGAGACGTCAAGATTTGTATATGAAGAAGACGTGCAAAAATGGGTAAAAATGATTCAGGGCAACTATATGCCAGTGGATGGTTTGAAACTTGGTGCGGAACGTCCGCCTATGCCGTTTTCCGATATTACGTTGCAAAACGTGCTAACTCATACGTTTTGGTATCTGCCTAACGTCGCAAGTTGCTATGCAATGTACAATTTATTGCGTCAAAAACAAAACAACTTTTTCAATGACTACAAAATCATTGTGTGCGCCGGATCAAAAGTCGGCATAGGCTTGGATGCACTAAAACCTGTTTTGGCAGCAATGGGCGATCCGCTTGAAACGAAAACTATCACGTTATCTTGCGGAAAACTCAACACCGGTGTTACCGTAAGACCGTGGACGGGTGTGTTTATGTTGCGCAACTTGAATTCCCCCGAAACGTATTTTCAAACGGCATTCAGAGTGCAATCTCCTTGGGAAATCGTCAACGATCACGGCGATAAGGAAATTATCAAGCAAGAATGTTATATCTTCGACTTTGCGTTAGAGCGTGCATTGCATCAGATTTCGGACTATTCGTGCAGATTGAAAGTTGACGAAACAAGCCCGGAACAAAAGGTGAAAGACTTTATTTCATTCTTGCCGGTTCTTGCATTTGACGGTTCGTCGATGAATCGTATCGATGCGCAAGATATTTTGGATATAACTTATGCAGGAACGTCTGCGACCTTGCTTGCAAAGCGTTGGCAAACCGCGCTTTTGGTGCACGTTGACAACGACACGCTCAAAAAATTGCAAAACAACCAAGACGCTTTGGATGCGCTTATGCGCATAGAAGGCTTCCGTTCTTTGAATGCAGAGATTCAGACGATTATCAACCGTTCCGAAAAAGTTAAAAAACTCAAAAAAGAAAAAGGCGACGATTTGACGCCCACCGAGAAGAAGGAACTTACCGAAGACGAAAAGAAGGCAAAATCTTTGCGTAAGCAAGTACAGGAAAACCTTTTGAAACTTGCAGCGCGTATTCCTGCCTTTATGTATCTCACCGATTATAGAGAACAAACGATCAAGGATGTTATTACGCAAATCGAGCCTGAACTTTTCCAAAAGGTTACGGGGCTTACGGTAAAAGATTTCGACGTGTTGTGTTCAATCGGCTTGTTTGATTCCGAAAAGATGAACCAAGGCATTTTCGGATTTAGAAAATATGAGAATTCGAGTTTGTCATATACGGGTATCGACAAACACGAAGGCGAAGCAATCGGCGGTTGGGATACAGTTTTGAGGCGCGAAGAATATGAGGCACTATATAGCAAGCAACAAGCTACGATGACTGACTTTGAAAGCGTTCTCATTCCTGAAAAATACCAAAACGTCAAAAAGTCAAAAGAGGATGACGTTGCAAATGCCGAAATTGTAGCGGCAGATGTTGTTTCGCCGAATGAAGAAGAATCTTCCAGCAGTGCACTCGAAGAAATGTTGTCAAAAGTGCAAGTCGGAACCGCCGTAACACATAAGAAATTTGGCGATGGTACTATAACTTGGATAGACAACGTTAAAATACATATTCGCGTCAAATTCGCTATCGGAGAAAAACAATTTATATTCCCTGACGCATTCATATCCGGTTTTTTAGCACTAAAATAATATAAGAACAGCCCGACACAATGTCGGGTTGTTTTATCTTAAAATCATATATTTCCTTTGCAGACTCATTCTTCTGCGCCATATGGTTGTGCGGTTGACATTTAGAAGTTGTGTTACTTCGAGATAAGTCAATCCCGACATATAGGCGCAGAGAACGTCATACTCGCCTTGCGTTAATTGCATCTTGTCGATAAGTGCGTCAACGGCGGTATAATCGCTGTTGGATTCGTCGTCGATAAAAGTTATGTGCGACGATACAACGCTGTCGTTTATGGCGGTTGTGTGCGCCAAGTGGCGAGTGAATTGTTTGTCCAAGTATCTATCAGTAAAACGGAAGCACGCTTGCTTAATCGAGATAACGTTTCCACGAGTGGTTGTATAATTGTCGCCAAGTCTTTTGCCGATGTGTTCGCATAGGAAAAGCATTGCGGTTTGCGCCATATCGTATCCGTCCGAGTATTCATCGAGAGAATCGTTTGATTTGTTGCAATCCTTGATGAGTCCGTCATATAGGCGATATAAATCCTTGCCTGAACGGCACATAACGGTTCTTATAGTAAGCAACGCTATCAATTCGCCTATTTTCTTGATGTTGTCTGCGGTTATAACAACGTCATCGTCTAATATGCATTTCTTTTTTGCAACGATTTTGACTTGTGCTTGATTGTCATTATAAATACTAATTGCATTTTGATTTTGAAGAATGATTTGAGATTTCATATTGATACGCTCCGAGTTTTATTTGCCTTTCGGCAACAAGACGGTGCAGCACCGAGAAAACTCAAAAACGTATCACTTCAAATCGTATGATGCCTATGTCAACGAACAGCATAAAAATGTTGTGTAAAAAGTTCATCAAAATAATCTAATCTCTCGCGCGCGCACGTGCGCACTTGTATCAAAGACTACGGCACGTCTAATCGTCACACTTGTATCAAGACTACGGCTCGTCTAACAGGCAAACGACTAAAAAGCACATAAAACGTGCATTAAATGCGAGATAATTTTTGATAGTAATATAACAAGATTTTTATGCCGTTGACAAAGGCTTTTGTCGGTGCTAAACCGCCACACCGAAAGGCAATGAACAGCGGAGAACGTTTTTTTACTTATAAAAAAGTAAAAGCGATTTAATATATCTTTTGCTTGTAACAAAATAAAAGAAGCGTAACTCGAAATAATTGCGCTTCTTTTAAATTCTTTAAATTATTATTTCCCTTTTATATAACATGACGCACATGTAGAAATTAAACAGTTGCTAAACTATTTGCGTAACGTATTTTGATATTTTTTCTGCACTCTTTCTTTGATTTTATCTATGTTAAACATATATACACCTATTTTTTTAAACACAACTTGCAATATTGTAAACAAGATAGTAAAGAGAGCACTCACAATAATTCCGTTTTTATTTGCCCATTCTGAAAACCTAACCAATCCAGGCTTCTCTAGCGTAAGCAAAACAATAAGCGCAATTAAAGACCCCACAAGCAAACATAGTGTTATGCTTACAAGTGCTATGTTTCGTCTTTTTTTCTTGTAACTTTCTTTTTCTACAATAAAATCAATTGTTTCTTGCGCACCTCGATTATAGTTTTCCACATTTTCTGCATGTCGTTGTTGTTCTTTTTTATTTTCTTGTTCATCCCTTTGGCGATTTACTTCAAAAATCTTTCGATCGGTTATAGTTGCATGCGATGTTGAAATAATATAGTCAATATCTTTGTCTTGATAGTCCGTCTTGAGTTTACTATTTATATCATAAATTACTTCGTCTTTTATTTCAGTGCTTTCATCAAGTGACAATATTTTATAAAGTATATCGCTTCTTCTCTTGTCAAATGGTTTACATTCAATTTGTAAATTAAATTTTATAAACTGAGAAAACGAAACATAGTCATTTTCGGTTCTACTGGAAAATTTCAATAAAATTGAATACCATAAAGAAGATAGCATTACCATTGGTACAGTATTTGGGTAGTACTCTTTTGACCAATTTACAAAAAATCTATCTTCTGTAATCATATATGAATTCAAATCAATAAAACTCGCATGACCCTTATTCCCATTTTTTTCTTTTAAAAATAAATAATGATTGATATCGGTTTGAATGCTTTGACGAGATGGATTTCTATGGTTTTTTCTTTTATACTCATAAAAATCGCATGTAAGCTCGTCAAAATTCTTATACCGATAATTGTAAGTATGAATGGCCTCATATTCGAATTTGGCAAGTGTTTTATGAATTTTCTTTTTTAAATATGATTTGAATGCTGAATAGTTACCTGCTGTATTGGCGGTGTCTTTTACCCATAGTACATATTCTTTATAGAAATCATCATTGACAGAATTATTTGACAAAAGAGCATATGCTTCAGGTGAAATATGTTGGTGCGAACCCAGCGTTTTAGCCAAAGAGTCCACGTAATACTCAACGGTATTATCGATTTCTTCTTCTACTAAGTTGGTATATTTTATTGTGATATTAACCTCTTTGCACTTTTTTATAAATGCCTCAGCATTTATTTGTCGTTCTTGTTTATTAATACCCGCAAGACGGAATATAATATTTGTGTCAAGATAGAATGTTTTATTGAAGAACATATCTTTTATAAGTCTAGTATCTCGTTGTGCTGTAATCATACAATAATCAATACTTGATGACAACGCATTAAATATAAGCCTATTTTTGTTTTTGTTATCCCATGAAAGAAAAGAATCAATAAATGTTTTTTCTTCATCAGAAAAATTTTCATCTGGTATTGGAAAACTTATACTTTTATTCATATAATTCAAGAGATTTTCAGTATCCTCATTAAATTCTATAAATAAAAACCTTAAAATCAAGTCTTCAGCTTGTTCTACGGATATGTCTTGCGTTTTAGTCGATAGAAAATCATTAATTATTTGTGTTAAAGAGACACCGCTGCTACGTTCGCAAGCCTTAGTGTAGGCAGAAATTGATAAATCATATTTATTCAATATTTGATCAGAATTCTTGTGTTTTATAACAAAAGTTTTTTCGTCACCTTTTATTATACTTAAAATTTCATTAGCCGAAAACTCGAGCGCAAAATTGTCCCTTAATTCAATCACAATCTCCTGAATGGTCATGCCGTCGCCATAATGCTCGCGTAAAACTTCCGTTATCAATCTTTTGAGCTTGCTTTTAAATGTTGTTGACTGATTATCATTTAGAATTAGTGATAAGCGAAGAAAATCTTTTTTTTCCATAAATCTCCCCTTCTTGCGTATTTTTTTTATTATAAATCAAAAATTATTATTTTTCAATGTTTTTTCCTTTTTTTAGTGTTTTTTTAAACGATCTATCATTATCTCGTTCGTCAATTATAGTGTTTAAATCCGAAAAAATATAATTGATATACTTGTAATGTTGGGTTAGAGTTTTATTCTGATTTGTAACCACGAGTTTCTTTTTCTTCATAATAAAAATATATGTGTACGTTTGATAAAAAACAACGTCATATTTATTTGAAAATATTTATTATTAAAAAATAATATTTATGCAAAAAACTACAAGAAAATAAAAAAACCAATCCGCCACTGGTGCGGATTGGTAAAGTGTGGTGGAGGCAACAGGACTCGAACCTGTGACCTCACGGATGTGAACCGTGTGCTCTAACCAACTGAGCCATGCCTCCGTACAATGCGTGAGGTTACACGCATTGAATTTTGAATTCGATTATGATTTGTACATTCTCTTACGAGCAGCTTCTGCTTTCTTTTTGCGTTTTACGCTAGGTTTCTCGTAAGCCTCTTTCTTGCGGAGGTCACCGATGATGCCGTCACGAGCGCATTTTCTCTTAAAACGACGGATAGCGTTTTCCAAGCTTTCGTTTTCGCCAACTTTAACTGTAGACATCTTATTCACCTCCTCGAAAATGGATTTTACCTTACTATTATACACAAAAAATCGTCGATGTCAAACGAAAATGAAACAACGAGCGTTGCTTTTTGAAAAATGCTCGACGGCGCATCGTAAAAGTTTGATTCCACCACCCTATCAATTAAAGGTTATCGTTTTAATTATTCATTCGCACTACGCTTTTACGGTTTTTCCGTCGAAATTGCATAAATATGCGAAAAAGGCGGATTTGATATGCGAAATTTGAAAAAACGGGGTCAAAACGCTGGACTTATGCAAAAATGCGTGGTATGCTTTGTGCATCAAATTGGTAGAGGCGCGAGTCTTATGACAAGCCGACGACGCGGACTACGTCGCGGTGGCAAAGGAAAACTCGCCGAAAGGTACTTCGTTCGGTCCGGAACGGTTTATCTTGGGACAACGCAGAATATGCGTTGTACTGTCACCGCAAGGTGGAGCGCTATCGACATTGACAGGTTATTTTTTATCCGCAATGTTGTTGGCATTGCGGATTTTTTTATCTTCAATGCATTAGCCGTCGATTTGAAAATATTCTTTTCGAGGTGCATCAAACAATGAAAAAAGCAACGAAAATCATTACGATCGTGCTTGTTTTGTCCGTTTTGGCGGGTTGCATAGTGGCACTTACCGCTTGCAACGATTCAAAAGACGAAGACAATCAACTCGTCGTAGGCTTGGAATGTGCGTATATTCCCTTCAACTTCACGCAACAGACCGACGCCAACGACGCCGTAAAAATCAGCAACGCCGACGGTTACGCCAACGGCTACGATATCCTATTTGCAAAACGCATAGCGGACGCGTTGGGCAAAGAACTCATAATCGTCAAGACGGATTGGGACTCTCTTGTCCCCGGCGTACAAGCGGGCACGCTCGACCTCGTAATCGCGGGTATGAGTCCGACGGCGGAACGTCGCGAGTCCATCGATTTTTCACAACCCTACTATCAAAGCAATCTCGTAATAGTCGTAAGAAAGGACGGCAAATACGTAGACGCGCAAAATCTCGACGATTTTTCGGGCGCAAACCTCGTGGCACAAATAGGCACTTTCCACAACGACGCCCTTCAAGAGCAAGCGGCGGCGCACGGCATAATCGCGGGCACTCCGATGTCCACATTCCCCGAAATGACGGTTGCGCTCAACTCGAAGTCCATTGACGGCTACGTGGCGGAAGAGCCGGGCGCGATTGCGGACTGCGCGGCAAACAGTAATCTCACCTACGTGCATCTCGTCAACAACACGACGGGCTTCACCGCAAGCGACGAGGACACGCAAATCGCAATCGGTATGAGAAAAGGCTACGAATACGCCGACCAAATCAATTCGCTTTTGGCAAGCATATCGCAAGAGGAACGCCTCTCGATGATGGAAGACGCGGTGCGCTTTTCCACCGACAACTCGGCGTATCACTCCACCTTTTTCACGAGAGTGGGCAACATTATCAAAACCTATTATCTATCCATACTAAAAGGCGTGGGCTACACCATTTTGGTGGCTATCGTCGGCACGGTAGTAGGCTTGTTTATCGGTGTTCTAATCGGCATTTATCGCACTCTCGGCACTCCCAAAAACAAATTCGTGGCAGTGCTCAAAAAGATAGGCGACTTTATCCTCTCCGCGTACATCGAAATATTCCGCGGGACGCCGATGATGGTGCAAGCAATGGTCATATTTTGGGGCTTTGCGCTTATCAACGACGGCGCGACTATGGACGTTACGATTGCGGGTCTCATCATCGTATCCATCAATACGGGCGCGTATATGGCAGAAATCGTGCGTGGCGGTATAATATCCATCGACAAAGGACAGTTCGAGGGCGCGCAAGCAATAGGTATGACGCACTCGCAAACGATGTGGAATATAGTCCTACCCCAAGTATTGCGCAACATTATGCCGAGCGTGGCAAACGAGTTCGTCATCAACATCAAAGATACGTCCGTGCTCAACGTCATCGGCTTTACCGAGCTTTTCTTCTACGCCAAATCAATTGCGTTCAACACGTACGCGATATTCGAGACGTACC
This sequence comes from Christensenella sp. UBA7571, assembly GCA_002476605.1. Lineage (GTDB taxonomy): Bacteria > Bacillota > Clostridia > Christensenellales > CAG-917 > CAG-475. The sequence goes on along the minus strand of DLLD01000016.1, from coordinate 133,046 downwards.
TCGTCGTAGCGGTGATATACTTTATCCTTACCTTCACCATTACGCGCATACTGCGCCTCATCGAAAAGAAAATGGACGGCAAGAAAGACTATCGGATTATGGGGTCGCAAAACCTCGACGCGGAATCTATTATCCGTGAAAACAACGCTATGGGAGGCAACCAATGAGCCAAGATACTCGTGATATAAATATAGAAGAAATATTCGTGGAAGAGCAAAACGGCGGTTTAGATACCGCAAATATCAATAATACGGAAGAAACGGCAATCACCGCAACGGAGAAAAACAACGGTAGCGATCCCCTTATCGAGATACGCCACCTCGGCAAGACTTTCGGTGATCACGAAGTGCTAAAAGATATCGACTTCACCGTAAACGCGGGTGACGTGACTTGCATTATCGGCTCGTCGGGAAGCGGTAAATCCACCCTCTTGCGTTGTATCAACTTGTTTGAGACGCCTACGTCGGGTGAAATATACTTCCACGGTGAAGATATCACAAAGACCAAGAGTGCGCCCAAATATCGCGAAAAGGTGGGAATGGTGTTCCAATCTTTCAACCTTTTCAACAATCTATCAGTACTTTCCAACTGCACGATAGGTCCTCGCAAAGTTCTCAAAATGAAGAAAGAGGAAGCAAACGCCATCGCAATGAAATATCTCGAACTCGTAGGTATGAGCGCGTACGTCAACGCAAAGCCTCGTCAACTCTCGGGCGGTCAAAAGCAACGCGTGGCAATCGCACGCGCGCTTGCAATGTCTCCCGAAGTCATACTCTTTGACGAGCCTACTTCCGCCCTCGACCCCGAAATGGTGGGAGAAGTGCTAAACGTTATGAAAGAACTTGCCGAAGCGGGACTTACTATGCTCGTAGTGACGCACGAAATGACTTTTGCGCGCGACGTTGCAAACAAAGTGGTGTTTATGGATCAAGGCGTAATCGTGGAAGAAGGCGATCCCAAGGACATCTTCACTAACCCCAAGGAAGAGCGCACAAAAGCGTTCCTCTCCCGTATGCTTGCAGAGGCAAACGCATAACGGCTTGCAAAAAAACATAGTTAGAACAACGAAAAACCGCCGTATATCCGGCGGTTTTTCTTTTACGTCCTTTTGAAAAATTGATTATATTTTTCTTCCCGAGCCTATCTCGAAGTGGCATTTTGCAATGCCCAAATCGATATCGGTATAAAAACCGATGCCCGCTTTTGCCACGACTTTGCCGTCTTTCAATTCAAAGGTAAATTTTTGTTGATTGATAGCGGTCGGGGCAAGCAACGCCGATTTTACGCCGTTTACAAACCAATCGGGCATAGGCGTAACGTCGGATTTGCACACTTCTTCCATACTGCGACTGCGGTGCGCGACGCCTTGCGTTTGTCCGTAGCCTATTGCGATGACGAGCGCAAGTTTTTCACCTTTTGCCAAATCGTAGGCAACTTTGCTTTTGCTATACGACATAGCCACCCAGCAAGTATTGAGCCCGAGCGTTTGAGCAAACAACACGATTTTTTCACCGTAATATCCCGCTTTTTCGCTTAAATCCGCGCTCTTTTCACCGACGACGGCAATATAATTCTTTACGTTTCTAAAACTTCCGTAATGAGCCATACGACCGCCAAAAGCCTTGTCTTCGTCGATAATGAGTTGCATATTGAGACCGCCCTCTTTATTGAGTTTTGCGATTTCCTCTTGCAACGCTTTTAGGGTTTCACCCTCTATCTTTTTATCGAGATACGCTCTTACCGAGTGTCTTTCGTTCATTGCTTGTATAAGATCCATAATGCACCTCTTGTAAATAAGGTTATTTCGTTTTTTCGCATAATAATTATACCACGAAAATGCAAAAGTCAACGCCTATAAAGAAAATAACCGCCGATAACAAAAAATCGTCCGCATACGGCTACTTTCATTTCCAAAATTAAACTATCTTTTCAACAAAATTAAATACTGCTTAAAATGAAAGATTTGTGATATCAAAGGTTGATTTTGAGAGATTTTTGTGTACAATAAAGTTGAATATCGTTATAGAGGAGACGTTATGAAAGTAAAGATGAAAAAAATTTTGATTTTGCTTTTGGTGCTTACGCTTGCGCTTTGCACTTTCTTTGCGTGCTCTCCAAAGGACGACGGAAACGTTACCCCGCCCGACGTCGACGACTCGGACGACGACGATATCCCCGATATCGACTGGGAGGCTATGTTCGGCGGTTTTTCCTCCAAAAACGAACCTCAATTCTTGGCGTACGAAGGCGTTGAATACGGTGAGGATATCGAGATAACCTATCACTCAAACGTCACCGACGCCGACAAACACGCAATGGTCACTCTTCCCTACGGTTACGACGAAAGCAAGCAATATCCCGTGCTTTATTTGCTTCACGGTATGCTTTGCGACCACAAATCTTGGCTTGAAAAGTGCAACGCCAAGTACATCGTGCAAAACCTCGTCCGCGACAAGGGCATAAAAGAGATGATAGTCGTATCCGTCAACAGTATAGTCACCGTAGATGAGGTTGCTCCCTCTATTTTCGATACGGAATACGCCACCGTATTCGACAAGACGGGTGAAGACTTGGTATATTCGCTTATGCCGTATATCAACGAGCATTATTCCACCCTCACGGGCAGAGAAAACACCGCCATCGCAGGCTTTTCAATGGGCGGGCGCGAAACTATGCTCACCGCGTTCAAGTACTACAACCGCTTCGGTTACGTAGGCGCGTTTTCCTCGGCGGGATTTGCAAGCAGCGTTATAAGTTTCAGCTCGGACGTCCCCGATTTCAAAACTACGGAAGGCTACGAATTCGAGTATCTAATGCTTGCAATCGGTTCAAAAGACAACTCGACGGGACATATCGCGCGTGCGCTTGAAAACAAGCTCACCAAGAACGGCGTAACCTTTGAAAAGAAGACTTACGACGGAGGACACGACTACTACGTATGGAAGTCCGCTTTGTACGACTTTGCTCAAAGGATATTTCAAACGGAGAGTGAGTCGTAACTCCACTAAAATGAAAATAAGAAGCGCACGAACGAAAAGTTTCGTGCGCTTTTAATATTTATCAAGCAGATAAGGCGTATTGACTTTTGCGCTTGTTTCATTTATTATATACCTATCAAAAATATGAGGAAAAGTATGAAAAAAGGCATTTATATAGTTGCTATTCTTATGCTCGTTTGCTCGATTGCACTTTGCTTCGTCGCTTGCGACGACAATCCCTCGGGCGGTGAACCTACGGAAGTGCGCGGGTTTACGGATAAGGACAATCAATATCTCGTAAAATACGACGATTTTGACGCAAGCACCATTGACACGACGCTTTGGAACGTGTACGGCGCAGACGCACAAGGCAATCCGCATATACGTAGAGGCGCGTATTGGGACACTCGTCAAGTATTCACACAAGACAACGCTCTCGTTATCCGCACGCAAAAGCGCGAAGACGGGTATTACTACACGGGCGCAATCGACAGCAACGGCAAGTTTATGAGCAGTTACGGCTATTACGAAGCGCGTTGCAAACTCCCCAAAGCGTCGGGACTTTGGTCGGCGTTTTGGCTTATGGCACCCAATATGTATTCTTCCGACGTAACAGTGTCCGGTGCGGAAATCGACATAATGGAATCCCCCTTCTACATCAACGGAGAAGTCAACGGGATGTATCAATACAACGTCCACGTGGGCGACTACGGCGACAACTACCTTATGTACAGCGACTTCAAAACGGGTTACGGCCCTGTGAATATGGTCAACTATTCCACCGTGCTCGAAAGCGAAGAGGAAATTTCCTTGTACGACGATTGGCACACCTACGCGCTTGAATGGACGGAAACGTACTACAAGTTCTATATCGACAGAATTCTCGTGGCAACGATTACGGATATGAGATTCGTATCACCGATTGAGGACTTCTTGTTCTTGTCAGTAGAAGTTGACGGTGCGGAAAAACAAATCGAAGACGCAAGCGGAAACGTCACCGAGCGCGTCCCCGACGCATTCACCAAGCAATTCCCGCTCTTTACGCAATCTATTACGGAAAATCCCGAGAGCAACTTCCCCACCGACTTCTTGGTCGATTGGGTGGCAGTCTACTCCCAAAAGCCGTTTTAATAAGTAATTTGGCACTCAAACACCGCACCGAATCGGTGCGGTGTTTTTTTAGTGTTCGACAGAATTAATAATTATTAATTATTAATTAATAATTGCGGAAGGCGTAGCCTTATCCAAACGCATACTTATTCGGAGCGCACTTATACACGGTATGTGCCTATTCGGAGTTTCGAGTCGCAAGGCGACGAGCGAATAAGTGCCGAGCTTGACGATTAGTACAAGCGACTGCGCCGTGTTGTTGCGTAGCTGGCGCACAAAGCGCAGTGGCATAATGAGGGAAATGTCCCTATCTATGCGAGTGCCGTTGTCTCCCCCGCGAGCGACGAACAATCTTGTAGAGAAATGCCTCTATACGAGTGGGGTGAGAAATGCCGGCGTGTCCGGAAAGAGGGGGGCATTGCATTTAAGGAGTTACGACAAAACATATAAAAGAGCCGTCCGATTATCGGACGGCTCTGACGCAGTTATTCGCCGTTTAGCGCGTTTGTAAAACTGCGATATTTAGATGAAGAGCAAGGAAACAGTTATATACCCTCGTAAGAAGGCAATAAACGGATGAAGAACAAGGAAACACCCACCCGATACAAAACCCAACGTACAAGGCGTACGTGATTTTGTAGCGGATGGGTGTTGACACAGTTATTCGCCGTTTAGTGCCTTCTTACTTCGGGAAGCGAGTGCGAGCAGTATAATGAGTATGCAACAACTCGTGCGCAAGATGGCTATTCGGTTCTCCGAGGAACTCGTCGTAGAGTTTTTGGACTTGGGAGTTCTTGTGGGAGACACGGACGGGTTTGCCCTCGTCTTCACGATAAAGTGCGGCTGCACGCTTTGCACGGAAGGTGTCGAGAATATCGTCGTCTTCGTTGGGAAGGAAGCAAGGTTGGACGTAAGGTTGTCCGCCACCCGCGACGCAACCGCCGGGGCACCCCATAATCTCGATAAAGTGATAGGGGCTCTTGCCTTCTCTGATTTGGTCGAGGAGCACTTTGGCGTTCTTCATACCGTGAGCAACTGCAACTTTGACCTCCATACCGCCGAGGTTGTAGGACGCTTCTTTGATGCCTTCGAGGCCTCTGACTTCGGTGAGTTCGACGTGTTCGAGTTCTTTGCCGTCGAGCACTGCCGCCGCCGTACGAAGGGCCGCTTCCATAACACCGCCCGTTGCGCCGAAGATGACGCCCGCGCCCGTGTATTCACCGACGATATCGTCGTCAAATTTCTCATCGGGAAGTCTGTTGAACATAATGCCCGCGCGCTTGATCATCTTTGCAAGCTCTCTCGTAGTGAGAACCGCGTCGACGTCTTTGAGACCGTTTACGGAAAGTTCCTTTCTCTCTTTCTCGAATTTCTTTGCGGTGCAAGGCATAACGGATACGACGTACATATCCTCGGGGTTGATGCCGTTTTGTTCCGCATAATACGTTTTGAGGATTGCGCCGAACATTTCGTGAGGCGATTTGCAAGAAGAAAGGTGATTTAGCAAATCTCCGTAGTAATACTCCGCATAGTTGATCCAGCCCGGGGAGCAAGACGTAATCATCGGCAACACACCGCCGTCTTTAACTCTGCCGAGAAGCTCGGTTGCCTCTTCCATAATGGTGAGGTCTGCGCTGAAATTGGTGTCGAAGACTTTCTTGAACCCGAGACGACGGAGCGCGGCAACCATTTTGCCCGTTACGAGCGAGCCGATTGGCATACCGAACTCTTCACCGAGTGCCGCTCTTACGGCAGGTGCTGCTTGCACCACGACGTATTTGCCCGCCTTGAACGCTGCGTCGACCTTGTCGATTTCGCTCACTTCCATAAGTGCGCCCGTGGGGCAAACGCTTACGCATTGACCGCACAAAATGCACGGAGAATTGGCAAAACTTCTGTTCTCTGCCGGTGCGACGATAGTCTTGAAACCTCTCTTTTCAAAGCCGAGGACGGACAAACCGTGCGCGTTTTTGCATCTTTCGATACATCTTCCGCAAAGCACGCACTTGCTCGTGTCGCGCTTGATTGACGGAGTGAGATTGTCAACGGTTACGGGTGTTTGTTCACCGCTATAAACGCCTTCTCTTGCGCCGGTGAGAACCGCAACGTGCAAAAGTTCACACTTGCCGTTCTTGTCGCACTCTTGGCAGTTGCGATTGTGGTTGGAAAGCAAAAGTTCCACGGAAGATCTTCTTGCTTGCACCGCTTTGGGGGAAGAAATGGTGATTTCCATACCCTCCGCGACGGGATATACGCAAGACGCCACGAGCCCTCTTGCACCCGTTGCCTCGACGAGACACACTCTGCAAGAACCTCTTGAACATTCACCGTGATTGTACGTGCAAAGGGACGGAATTTCGTAACCGCAAGCCTTTGCCGCTTCAAGGATAGTCAAGCCTTGTTCGACTTGATAAGGGACACCTTCTATTTTGATATTTATTTTAGCCATAATAATTCCCTCTCTTTACTTTTTCTCGATTGCTTTGAGTCTGCACGAAGAGATACACATACCGCACTTAATGCACTTTTCCGTATCGATTTCTCTGGACGGGAGTTTGTGATTGGGCGCGATATAGTTGGTGCTGTGGATTGCGTTGGTGGGGCAATTTCTTTCGCAAAGTCCGCAACCTACGCACTTGTCCGCAATAATCGTGTAGTTCATAAGGCTCTTGCACACTGCCGCCGGACACTTTTTGTCCACGATGTGCGCGATATATTCGTCTTTGAAGTGCGCAAGCGTGGAAAGTATGGGGTTGGGAGCGGTTTGTCCCAAAGCGCAAAGAGAGTTGGTTTTTATGTTGTTTGCAAGGTCGATAAGCTTGTCAAGGTCTTCCATAGTGGCTTGACCTTTGGTTATCTTTGTGAGAAGTTCGAGCATTCTCTTGGTGCCGATACGGCAAGGAGAGCATTTCCCGCAAGATTCGTCGCAAATAAATTCCATATAGAACTTTGCAACGTCAACCATACAGTTGTCTTCGTCCATAACGATTGCACCGCCCGAGCCCATCATCGAGCCTTTTGCAACGAGGTTGTCAAAGTCGATGAGTGCGTCGAGGTCGTCAGCCGTGAGACATCCGCCGGAAGGTCCGCCCGTTTGAATTGCTTTGAATTTCTTGCCGTTGGGGATACCGCCGCCGATGTCGTAAATGAGCTCACGCAAAGTAGTACCCATAGGCACTTCCACGAGACCTACGTTGTTGACCTTTCCGCCGAGTGCAAAGACCTTCGTGCCCTTGGATTTTTCAGTGCCGAATTTGGTGAATTGATCAAAGCCTTCTCTCATAATGTAAGGCACGCAAGCAAGCGTTTCGACATTGTTGACGATGGTCGGTGATTGCCACAAGCCCTTGACTGCCGGGAACGGCGGACGAGGACGAGGCATACCTCTTTGTCCTTCGATGGAGTTGAGAAGAGCCGTCTCTTCACCGCAAACGAACGCGCCCGCGCCGAGGCGGATATGTACTCTAAACGAGAAGTTCGTTCCGAGAATGTTGTCGCCGAGCAAGCCCATTTCTTCCGCTTGACGGATTGCTATGCGCAAACGATTGACAGCGATAGGATATTCCGCACGAACGTAGAAATAACCGTTTTGTGCCCCGATTGCGTAACCTGCAATCATCATACCTTCGATAACCGCAAGAGGATTGCCTTCGAGTATGGAACGGTCCATAAACGCGCCCGGATCGCCTTCGTCACCGTTGCAGACGACGTATTTGTCACCGTCGGGTTGAGCGTATGCAAATTGCCATTTTCTGCCCGTGGGGAAACCACCGCCGCCGCGACCTCTGAGTCCCGAAGCCAAAATCTCGTTGATGACTTCTTGTCTGTCCATTTGAAGCGCGCGTGCAAGACCTTTGAACGCGCCCGCACCGAGCGCTTCTTCTATCTTTTCGGGGTTGATGCTTCCGCAACCGTGCAAAGCGATACGCACTTGCTTTTTGTAGAAAGTGATATCGTCTTGTTTGGAGACTTTTTCTTTGGTGATTGGGTCAACGTAAAGAAGTCTTTCCACCACTTCACCGTTTTCGAGGTCTTTTTCGACGATTTCTCTTACGTCGTCGATTTTGACCATTCTATAAAGAGTGTCTTCGGGATAAATTTTGACGAAAGGACCTTGCGAGCAGAAGCCGAAGCAACCCACTTGGTTGACGGTGACTTTGTCTTGCAAACCTCTCTCGTTGACGAGTTTTACAAACTCTTCTCTAATTTCGTCCGAATGGGAAGAAAGACAGCCCGTACCACCGCAAAGCACGATGTGACGCTTGCCGTCGTGTCCCGTAAATTTTGCGTCCATACATTTGGAGCAATCGTTGCAAGTTCTTTCAAGTTCTTCAAAAGTTCTAATCATCTCAATCATTCCTCCCTCGACCTATAATTGTCAACTATGCCGGGGATGGCGTTGACTGCGACTTTGGGGTAAACTTGTCCGTTGATGGAAACGGCGGGAGCAATACCGCAAGCACCTATACAACGCAACGCGTCGATAGTAAACAAACCGTCTTTGGTGGTCTCACCCGGTTTAATGCCAAGCACTTCGCAGAACTTGTCTATAACTTGTTGCGCGCCCTTGACGTAGCAAGCCGTGCCGAGACATACGCCGATAACGTATTTTCCCTTGGGTGCTAACGAGAAGAATGAGTAGAAAGTCACGACGCCGTAAATTTCCGCAACTGAGATCCCCGTTCTTTCAGAGACGATTTCTTGCACTTCGAGAGGAATATAGCCGTATTCCTTTTGAATATCGCTCAAAATCATCATAAGTGGGGTTTTTTCGTCGGTGTATCTGTCGCAAATCGCGTTGATTTGAGCAACAGCCGCCTCACTTAAATGAGCCATAATTCAGCCCCTCCTTTTGTTGAATATAATGATAACCAAAACTATATTAACATATATTAAGCGATGCCGCAAGCATTAATTTTTGTTTAGAAATTTTTATCGATTAAAAATACGGAAAATATCGACTTTTGATAAAAAAAGCAAGAATTAAATCATTCGCTTATTCAAGGCGTACTTATACACGGTATGTGCTTATTCGGAGACGTAACTTCGAGTCGCAAGGCGACGAGCGGATAAGTGCCGAGCTTGACGGTTGTACAAGCGACTGCGCCGTGTTGTTGCGAAGCTGGCGCACAAAGTGCAGTGGCATAATAAGAGAAATGCCCCTATCTATGCGCGTGCCAAATGTCTCCCCCGCGAGCGATGTTTACTTTTGTAGAGAAATGTCCATATACGAGTGGTCGGGCGCGACGCGTTAAGCAACACATTCGGTGAATGTGTTGTAGCCAAAGCGAACGAGGCGGATTGCGGTGCGCAAACGCCGAAGTGGAAATACCGGCGTGTCCGGAAAGAGGGGGGGGGCAATTCTTTTAAGAGGAGTTATGACTACTCCCTATTCGTTGCCTACTTATACACGGTATGTGCTTATTCGGAGACGTAACTTCGAGTCGCAAGGCGACGAGCGAATAAGTGCCGAGCTTAACGAAAAGCACAAGTGAACCAACGAGTGTTGTTCTTTTCGTTGGCGAACGAGTGGCATAACGAGGGGACGATACCTATCTATGCGAGTGCCGTTGTCTCCCCCGCGAGCGATGCTCACTTTTGTAGGGAAATGTCCCTAACCGAGTGGGGTGAGAAATGCCGGCGTGTCCGGAAAGAGGGGGTATTGCATTAATAGAGTTACGACTATCCCCTATTCCTTGCCTACTTATTAACGGCATTAGCCCATACCCTCAAACAGTCTCGCAAGAAATTCTTTGCTGTCAACCTCTTCTACGAGCAACATTTCTTTTGCCCCCTCGTACGGAAGAGCGTAAACGGGGATAGGCATCAGTTCCAAGGCGGATTTCGTCTTCTTTACGAGCAATCTGTCGTCGTATATTCCACCGACGATTTTACCGCGATAGTAGAGGATATATTCACCCATCATAGGTCTATACGAAATATCGTCCAAATCGGACAACTGTTCCAAAATAAACTGTAAAAATTCTTTACTCGAAGCCATTTTATTTACACCATTTTTTGCATTGCTCAATTCGTGCGCCGTTATCGCTTTGCTCCATATCGTAAGCAAAAGTATGCAATAAAGAACAAACGAAATTCGCACATTCTCCGCAATTTTGCAATCCTTTCTTTTCGCAACAAGACTTAACGGGGCAACTGTCCGCCCAAAAAGGTTTGTCCATATTCACGCATCCTTTGCAACCCGTTGCTTCTCTAAAACCACATTCACTGCATCGAAGCCCGCATCTTGATTCAATCATAGCCGTACCCCGCTCAAAACAACTGTCTTGACAGCGTCTTTTTTTCCTTCTTTGGAAAAGTTGCTTCAAAACGTTCAAAACCTTCCGCGTCCTTCTCACACACGAAGTATCCTTCGGGATCTTTATAAGTACCGCTCACGCCGTCCAAGAAACCGTCTTTGAGTTCCTTGATCAAGAAATAATCCGCTTCGGGGTCGTCAAAATAGCGCACGCCTTTGGTCTTGGCGGGAACGAAACCCGATTTGCCGTAAAAATCGATATTGCCCGTGATTGCAAGCGCGCCGACGCCCGCCTCTTTTGCCTTTTGCATAGTGTAATCGAGAAGAATTTTGCCGTAGCCTTTGCGTTGATATTCGGGCAAAATGCCAATAGGTCCAAAGGTCATAATCGGAAGTTTGCTTCCGTCGTCGCAGTCTATTTCCGAGCGCACGTAAATCACTTGTCCGATAAGTTTTCCGTCAAGTTCCATAACGTAATCGAGTTTGGGCACGAACGCGGGGTCGTTGCGATAGCAGTGCAAAACGTAGTGCTCCATACACCCCGGACGATAAACGTTCCAGAACGCCTCTCTCGTGAGATTTTCCACTTCTCTATATTCTTCTTTTTGTTCGTTTCGTACCGTTAGATTGTCATTTTTCATATATTCACCTTGTATTTCATTAATATTATGCGGAATAGGTTTTTCTTTGTCGAGAAACAGATGTATTCCCAACGCACAGTTAAATCCCGTTGCGGCAAACACGCTGAAACGCTCCACCACACCGAAGTATTTTGCGGGCACTATTTTCATACCGAGCGCACCTACGAGCATCATTGCAAGCGCGACGGACGCGCATATACAGTAGGACAAATATCTCTTGTCCTTTGCCCCCGCGATTATGATAAGCACCAGCGAGACGACGGACAACAGCACGACGGCAACCGTCACAACGATATGCATAACGTCTTGCGCCGTGCCCGCATATCCGCTGTCCGAGAGCGGAAACATACGATATCCCACCGCGGAAACCCATTCCATAACCGCAAAAAGATATACGCCTATGCGCAAAAGTTTGCTCTTTTTATTGCGTATGCCAACGCACGCGACGGTTGCGCAAAGCACTTCGCAAACGTTGTAAAAAGCGGTGAGCCTATTCCATAGCGCGAGCGACGGTGCGTTGGACGCACTCAAATCGCTCACTGCTTGCGAAAGCCAATCGTAACCGGGGTATGCAAGCGGTGCAAAAATCACCGCAACCGTGTACGACAAAAAGCTTACGACGCCCGTCAAGCCGAGTATTTGCAACGACGATTTGTTGAATTTTTTCATTTTATTTTGCCTCTTTTGACGTTGAATACGTCAAAGAACAAGCGGACGTGTTCGTCGAGTTTTTGCACGCACTCCTCTTCCCTCTCGGGCTCGCGGTCGCATACGCCGATAAGCGTTATCACGGGCGCAACGTACATAAGCGCAAGCGTGTCCGGATTAGCGTCCAAAAGCTCCCCCGTCGCAATGAGATTTTTGAAAATATCCGAGTGATACGCCACCAGTCTATCGACGTATCTTTGTGAATACAACTTCGAGATTTTCGACGATCTAAACTGCTCGATCGTCATCAGTTTTCTAAACTTGCACATCTTTTCGTCGCGCAAAGAATAATAGAAAACGCCGTGCACTTTTTCCATCAAATCTTCCACCGAAATTCCGTTGAAAGACGGCACGTCTTGCGCTACGTTTTGCACATGAATATCGATTTTATCCGTATCCTCTTCGTAACTTTTTGCGACGTCCTCGAATATTGCGTCGAATATGGCTTGCTTGCTCGGATAGTGATTGTAAAGGGACGGCGCTTTGATGCCCACCTCTTTTGCGATTTGATCAACGCTCACCGCGTCGTATCCCCTCTCCGAAAACAGATCCAGTGCTTTTTGAATAATAAGATTTTTGGTATCTTCTTGTTTCATACGTCCTCACTAACTAATGTTCGTTAGTATGGTTTTATCACTTAAAAAACGCGAAGTCAAGCAAAAGTGAAAAAGTTTATGCAAATATGGAAAAAATGGCGGACAAATTAACGCAAACTTATTCAAGGCGTACTTATACACGGAATGTGTTTATTCGGAGTTCGAGTCGCAAGGCGACGAGCGTCTTTGCGCCAAGCTCGACGATTAGTACGAGAATGCGTGGCATTTTGTTGCGTAGCCGCCACGCAGACGAAGTGGCATAATAAGAGAAATGTCCCTATCTATGCGCGTGCCAAATGTCTCCCCCGCGAGCGGCGGATAATCTTGTAGAGAAATGTCCCTAACCGAGTGGCTGGGCGCGACGCGTTAAGCAACACATTCGATGAATGTGTTGTAGCCAAAGCGAACGAGGCGGATTGCGGTGCGCAAACCGCCGAAGTGGATATGCCGGCGTGTCCGGAAAGAGGGGGTTATTGCATTTAAGGTTTTACGACTACACCATATAAAAACCCGTCCGAAAAATCGGACGGGTGCTGACAAAGTTATTCGCCGTTTGGGTGGCTTATTCACCAAATTTAATTGGCATTTTTAACTTATGCGCAGCTCTGCGTTTCGCACTCTCAATCTTCTCTCTCACGTCTGCGGGGATATCTTCACCGCGGAGATATTTGTCGACGTCGGAGTATTTGATGCCCATCTCTTGCTCGTCGGTTTGACCTTGATAAAGACCAGCGGACGGAGCTTTGGTAATGATGGTTTCGGGTGCGCCGAGGTATCTCAAATGCTCGTAAATTTCACCGACTGTCAAGTCCGCAATCGGGTTGAAATCGTGTGCGCCGTCACCCCACTTGGTGAAGTAGCCGAGCGTTGCCTCGTCAAGGTTGCCCGTGCCCGCCACGAGATAGCCTCTTGCTTGACCGAGTGCGTAAAGCGTGGTCATACGAAGACGCGGATTGATGTTGACGCTTGCCATTTTGAGATTGCTCTCACCCGCGTTGTTGTTGGTGAGTTGCTCACCGAAAGCGTCGAGAAGCGCTTGTTTGGTTGCGCTCAAATCTATCTCGATTTGTTCGATACCGAAATGCTCACCCGCTCTCAAAGCGTCGTCGCGGTCACTGCCGTAATTTTGCGAGGATTGGCAAGGCATAATGACGCCCAAAACGTTGGGAGTTGCAAGTTTGCAAAGTGCGCCGACGAGGGTGCAGTCTTTTCCGCCGCTGTTGCCGTAGATAATGCCCTTTGCGCCCGTTTTTGTAAGCAAATCGCGTATCCATTGCACGCGTTTTTCGATTGATGATACAACGTCCATATTATTCACCTCGAAAATGAAGATTTTTTATTGATTTTTATTATATACGGATTTTTTCAATATTCAACTTTTTTGAATAAATTGCTCAAAAAACATTAAATTTTTATGAAAATCGAGCCCGCAAACCATCAAAATCGCGATTTTTTGCAAAAATTTTTCAAAAATACACGTTTTTTAACAAATTGGGTATTGAATTATTTTCGGCAAGGATATATAATGTTTACATCTTAAAAAAATAACTCATTAAAGGAGAAAATTTATGAGAAAAGCATTTATTTGTCCCACAAAGTATGTACAAGGCGAAAACGAATTGTTGAACCTCGGTTATTTTGTCAAAACCTTCGGTAAGAAAGCACTCCTTATCGCAGACCCGTTTGCACTCAATCTCGTCAAAGAGAAACTCGAAGCAACGCAAGCAAAATACGGTGTTGAATTCGTCACTTGCGACATCTTCAAGGGTGAATGCTCACGCACAGTCGTAAAAGCACTTCAAGAGTTCGCAAAAGCAAACAAATGCAATTGCACGATCGGTCTCGGCGGCGGTAAAGCAATCGACACTTCCAAATGCGTCGCAGCTGGCAATCCGCTCATCATCTGCCCCACTATCGCGGCAACGGACGCACCGACCTCTCACTCCGCAGTTCTTTACACGGACGATCACGAGTTTGACGATTACGCATACTTCCGTCAAAGCCCGTCCGTAGTTCTTATCGACCTCAACGTCATCGCAAACGCACCTTCTCGCTTCCTCGTAAGCGGTATGGGCGACGCACTCTCCACATACTTCGAGGCAAGAGCCAACGTCAACAGCGTATCCAACGTCAACGCAGGTCTCCCTTGCGGAGCAGACCGCAAGAAAGGCACGTTGCTCGGCTACGGCACTTACACTGCTGCCGCACTTGCAGAGCTTTGCTATCGCAACCTTATCAGCGACGGCGCAAAAGCAAAAGTCGCTTGCGACTGCAACGTCGTAACTCCCGCATTTGAAAAGATCGTTGAAACCAACATTCTTCTCTCCGGTCTCGGCTTTGAATCCGGCGGTCTTGCAGCTGCACACGCAATTCACGACGGTCTCACCGCAATCCACGACATTCACGCTTGCTGTATGCACGGTGAAGTAGTCGCATTCGGTACGATTTGCCAACTCGTTCTCGAAAACAGCCCCGAAGAAGAACTTTACGAAGTTCTCAACTTCTGCGACGAAGTAGGTCTCCCCGTCTGCTTGCACGACCTTATGACCAATCCGCGCACGGGTGAAGTCATCAGAGAAGAGCTCACCGAAGAAGAATACAAGGTCGTCGCTGCAAAGACTTGCATCCCCGACGAGAGCATCCACAATATGCCCTTCCCCGTAACCGAAGATATGGTTATCGCGGCAATCAAAGCGGCGGACAAACTCGGTCACGATTTCAGATACGGCTGCGACTGCGAATGCTGCCACTAATATAAAACGCACACTCCCTTGCCCGCGCAAGGGAGTGTCTTATAAAAAATCCGCGTAATATAAGGTTATAATAGGATTATATAAGCGGTTTTAAGGAGAATTATTATGAAGAAAATAATGAATACGCCCGAAACTTTCGTTTACGATATGTGTCACGGCTTGGCTGCTGCTCATCCCGAACTCGAATTCGTCGAAAAGTATAAGGTTGTCAAAAAGAAAGATATCAACGACGCAAAAGTCAGTTTGATTTCCGGTGGCGGCAGCGGACACGAACCCGCACACGCAGGCTTCGTCGGCAAAGGTATGCTTGACGCAGCCGTTTGCGGTGACGTCTTTGCGTCCCCCTCACAAGTTCAAGTCTACAACGCAATCAAGAAATGCGCAACGGATAAAGGCGTTCTTCTCATCATCAAGAACTACTCCGGTGACTGTATGAACTTCAACAACGCAATGGCAGACGCACAAGACGACGGCATCAAAGTCGACGCAGTGTACGTCAACGACGATATCGCAGTCAAAGACTCCCTCTACACCGTAGGTCGCAGAGGCGTTGCGGGCACTGTCCTCGTACATAAATGCGCGGGCGCGGCGGCGGAACAAGGCAAAGAACTCGAAGAAGTCAAAGCTGTTGCAAACAAAGTTATCGAAAACGTTCGTTCCTTCGGTTTTGCGTTCACGAGTTGTACCGTACCGGCGGCGGGACACCCCACTTTTGAAATCGGTGACGACGAAATGGAATTCGGCGTAGGTATCCACGGTGAACCCGGTCGTTTCCGTGAGAAAATCGACTATTCGACGGGCACGTTCTGCGACGATTTGTCAAGACGTATCCTCACCGACCTCGAAGAAGACCTCGCTCTCAAAAAAGGCGAAGACGTCGTTCTCCTCATCAACGGCTTTGGCGGAACTCCGCTCCAAGAGCTCTATATCCTCAACAATTCCGTAACCAAGGCGTTGAAAGCGGACGGTATCAATATCCACCGCACCATCGTCGGCAACTTTATGACGTCCATCGATATGGCGGGCGCGTCTATCTCCGTCCTCCGCGTGGATAACGAACTCAAAGCCCTCATCGACTACCCCGTATCCACTCCCGCACTCACTTGGGGCGCGGCTATGAGCGAACAAGCGGAAGCGGCACTCGAAGCAGTGCAAGCAATCGGCAGAGCACTCGGATATGCTCCCGTCGAGACCGCACACAAAGCAACGGCAAAAAAGGCAGTCGCTACCGATGAAAACGAAGACAACGCAGTATACGAAGTGGAAGGCACTCCCCAAGTCGGCGAGACCATCAACACGGCGGCGTTCGTTCAAATCGTAGACAAAATGGCAGACGTCATTATCGAAAACGAAGTTCCCTTCTGCGAAGCGGACAAAATGGGCGACGGTGACTTCGGTATGTCAATCGCAAAAGGCTTCAAACAACTCAAAGCAGACTGGGCAACGAGAAAGAAAGGCGATATCGGTCAATTCCTCGTCAGTTGCAGTGAGATAATCAAAGAGTACTGCGGTGGCGCAAGCGGTCCTATTTGGGGTTCTGCATTCAAGTACGCGGGCAAAGCAATGCTCGGCAAGAAAGAAGTCAATCTTGCTGACGTAGCGCTTCTCTTCACCGAAGCAAACCGTGGCGTTTACGAAACCGGCAAGAAGTCCTTCGGCAAAGGCGCGGAAATCGGCGACAAGACTCTCGTCGACGCATTGAAGCCTTGCGCAATGGCGTTGACCAAAGCAGCGGAAGAAGGCAAGACTTTGCAAGAAGGTCTCGACCTCGGCGCAAAAGCGGCACACGACGGCGCAGAAGCCACCAAGACGCACGTTGCGACACTCGGAAGAGCGGGCACTGTCGGTGAGCGTTCAATCGGTTATCCCGACGCTGGCGCACACGGACTTGACGTCATCTTCAACGAACTTGCTGCGTACATCGCAAAAATGTAATCGCTTATAAAGCACGAAAAAGGCACTCCGACGAGTGCCTTTTTTAATGCCGTTTTTTATATGGTTTTTCGCACAATCGGCGTTTTATTTGTTCAAATTATATTCGATAAGTGCGATTTTGATGCTTTGGACAAGCACGTCTATTGCAAAGTCCATTTCTTCGAGCGACGGCACGCTGGGCGCAATGCGGATATTGCTATCGTTGTCGTCCATACGATACGGGAAGGTTGAACCCGCCGCGGTAAACTTGACTCCCGCCTCGGAAGCAAGTTCCACGATGCGTTTTGCGCAATGCGGTACGTCAAGCGAAATGAAATAACCTCCGCGAGGTCTCGACCACTTCACTTCTTCGCTTCCGCCAAACGCCGTCCCCATCTTGGCTTGGAACAAATCGAATTTGGGACGTAATATCTCAGCGTGCTTTTGCATAATTCTCTTTACGTTGTCGACGTCTTTCAAAAACTCCACGTGCATAACTTGGTTTACGCGGTTGGGATTGATTTTCTTGAAAAACAAGCGTTTGAGCAAGTCTTGCACGTTGTTTTGCGACGTTGCGATTACCGCCACTCCGCTTCCCGCAAAAGTGATTTTTGCCGTTGACGAAAACTCGTAAATCATATCGGAATTGCCCGCTTTTTTGGCAACGTCGAATATGTTTTTGAGTTTATCTTCCGTCTCGTAAAGCCCGTGTATGCAATAGGCGTTGTCCCAAAATACGCGGAAGTCTTTTGCCGCGGGTTTGAGATTTGCCATTCTCTCCACCACTTTATCCGAAAACGTAACGCCAGTAGGATTGGAATATTTGGGAACGCACCATATACCTTTGACGCTTGCGTCGTCTTTGACGAGTGCTTCCACCATATCCATATCCGGACCGTCCGCAAGCATAGGCACTGTGATCATATCTATGCCGAAGTTTTCGCAAATGGAAAAATGTCTATCGTAACCGGGCGCGGGGCAAATGAATTTGACCTTGTCAAGCTTGTTCCACGGCGTCGACCCCATTATGCCGAATTGGAGTGCAAACTGCACCACGTTGTACATAATATCGAGCGACGAGCCGTCGCATACGATAACCTCGTCCGCCTTTACGCCGAGAATATCGGCAAACAGCTCTCTTGCTTGTTTAAGTCCCGCGGGTTCACCGTAATTGCGCGCGTCGATACCGCTCATTTTATAGTCGTACTCACCCGCGTGCGCAAGCATAGGCATTGCGATTTCAAGTTGTTCGGAGGACGGCTTTCCGCGCGTCATATCCACGCTCACACCGCGTTTTACAAGTTTTTTATATGCCTTTTGTTCGGTTTTGAGTTGCTCGCAAAGTTGTTCTTTGGCAATATCCTTGTAGTTCATAAGCCCTCCGTCTTAATGTATCCTATTCCGATTCGGACACTTTTGCCAATCGGCGTAGTCTTTCGTGCGGTTTGTATAATATATTATACAATCGTCCGATTTTTCGATACCCACACTATATCACCGATTATGCGTTTACGCAACGCATTTTTGAGTGATTTTCGGTGATTTTTTATTGCTCGTCACCGCTGTTGGAGCGTATGAGCAAGCGTATAGGCGTACCCGAAAAATCAAAGCTCTTGCGCAAGGAGTTTTCGAGGTATCTCTTGTAGCTGAAATGCATAATCGCGGGATCGTTGACCTTGACCACGAAAGTCGGAGGCGCAACGGACACTTGCGTAACGTAGAAGATTTTGAGTTTCTTTCCGAGATATGACGGCGGTTCGCTTATTCTGATTGCGTCGCCGATAACCTCGTTGAGAAGTCCCGTCGCGATACGCTTTCTGGAATTTGCCACCACCTCTTTGCAAAGCGGGAGCAAATTGTCAAGACGCTTTCCGCTGAGTGCGGAGATATACACGGACTTGAAATAATCCATATACTTCAAATCTTCTTTGAGTTTTTTCTCGTATTCGTAAATGGTGTGGGTGTTCTTGTCCACCAAATCCCACTTGTTCATAACGATTATGGACGGCTTGCCCTCTTCGTGCACGAAGCCCGCGATTTTAACGTCTTGCTCGGTAAGTCCCTCGTTTGCGTCGCATACGATAAGCACGACGTCCGCCCTACGCACAGCGAGGATAGAACGCATAACCGAGTATCTTTCGACGTCCTCGTTGACCACCTTTTTCTTGCGCATACCCGCCGTATCGATGATGAGATATTTGTCCTCGCCCACGTTGAGTTCGGTATCGATTGCGTCGCGCGTCGTACCCGCTATATCGCTTACGATGGAGCGGTCGTATCCCAAAAGTTTGTTGGCAATGGAGCTCTTGCCCGCGTTGGGTTTTCCGACGATTGCAATCTTTATGCGGTCGGGATCTTCCTCGGGCACGCTTACGGGGATAACCTCCATAATCGCGTCAAGCAAATCGCCGAGCCCCTTGCCTTGCTCCGCACTGACGGCGTAAGGTTCGCCGAATCCGAGCGCGTAAAAATCGTATACGTTGCCCATATCGTTGTTGTCTATTTTGTTGACCGCAAGGATGACGGGGAGTTTTGATTTTCTCAAATACGAACACACGAGGTTGTCGTCCGTCGTAAGTCCCGTCTTGCCGTCCACCACGTACAAAATGGCGTCCGCCGTGTCCACCGCAATTTCCACTTGCGTGCGGATATGACTCCACATCTCGTCCGTACTCTTCATTTCCAAACCGCCCGTGTCTATGAGCGTAAACGCTCTTCCGCACCACTCGCAATCGGCGTAAACTCTGTCGCGCGTAACGCCGGGAGTGTTTTCGACGATAGAAATTCTACTGCCCGCAATGCGGTTGAAAAGCGTTGATTTTCCTACGTTAGGTCTTCCTACTACTGCTACCAATGGTTTCATCGTTTTCACCAAATCTTATGTTTATTTGTCGTTTTCGGTTGCATAAAACGCAGATTATTGCATTTTATGCGCGTTTTCGTTTTTTCGTTTATTCAAAGAATTCTTTTATCTTGCTCACAATGTCGCTTCCGCTGTGTGCCGTGACGATAACAGGTGCTTTGAGTCTTTCGGAAAGTTCCTCAACTCTCACGTTGTCGAGGAAGGTATCCGTAAATTCGCGGAGCATATTGTCGGGTATCACGTACGCGTCGGGGGCGGGATTGTCTTTGAGTTGCTCCGTAATGTCTCCCGCCGTAACGAGTCCCGCAACCGTTACGGAAGTGCCGAAAAAGTTGTTGATAATCGCGTGCACTTTGCACTCGATACCGAGTTTTTCTTCAAGTCTTTTTGCGTATTTTTCAAGGTAAGGCGCAAAGGATACGCCCGTTATAAACTCAACCTTTTTGCCGAGGTTGCAATCCTCGGTTTCGCTCATATTGTACTCGAAATTGTCGTCGAAGTCCGCAAGCAAACCTACGCCGTTTTCGATTTGGTCAAACGAGCCGTAGTACGTGCTTGACGGCGTGGGAAGTTTTGCCTTGACGTAGTATTCGTCACTGCACCAGCAAAATCCGCCGTATTCCTTGTGAAGTTCCTCAACGAGCGCAATCGTGTCTTTGGCGTTTTGTTCGTCAACGCTTTTGAGGTTGGGCAAATTGTCCCTATGTCCCGTCATTCCCACGGGCACGACCGCCACAGTTTCCACACCTTCGACCTCGTGCAAACCTCTTATACTGTCTTCGAGCACCTTTCCGTCGTTGACGTCGGGCACTACCACCAGTTGCGTGTGCATCTTAATGCCCGCCGCACCGAGACGGCGCATTTGGTCGCGCAATTTGCGCGTGTTCGGGTTTTTGAGTATAAACGTACGGATATCGTCGTCCCACGCGTGCACGGAAATATAAAGAGGGCTGAGTTTGAGCCTTATAACCCTCTCGATGTCCGCTTCGCTTACGTTGGTCATCGTGACGTACGAACCGCACATAAAACTGTATCTGTAATCGTCGTCTTTGACGTAAAGCGTGGAGCGCATACCCTTGGGAAGTTGGTCCACGAAGCAAAAAATGCACTTGTTTTTGCACACGACGGGCTTCATCTCGATATCGAATTCAAGTCCGAGCGATTGTCCGTCCTTTTTGTGCACTTTGATAGTATGCGGTTTTCCGTCACGTAAAATATCCACCGAGAATTTTCTCTCGTTGTCGTAGTACAAGTAATCGAGCTCGTCGATCATATCGTATCCGCCTATGCGCAACACTTCGTCGCCGACTCGAAATCCCTGTCTTTTTGCAAAATCCGAAACCGTTTTTATCTTTATCTTTGGCATATCGTCCCTCTCACACCGCTATGTATGCGGAAAGGAAATTGGCTATATTGTCTATACTGCTATACTCCACCCACTTTTTGCCCTCGTCGGATATCTTGATACCAGTATCCGTTTGCAAAAGCTTGTAAAGAAGCGCGACCATATCGAGATTATCCTTTGCTTTGAGGCAAAGCCCGTGCCCCACGAGATAGGATATATCCGCTTGCTCGTGCTCGTTTTTGGATAGCACTATCGAGGGTATTCCCAGCTTGAAGCACTTGTAAAGCGTCGCAACGTCGTACTGCGTGATAGCCACGTCGCACACTTGCATACACTCGTCCGTTTGGTCGGCGTTTTGTATAAATACCACTTTCATACTCGGCACTTTCACCGCCATTGACGATAGCGTTTCAAGCGTCTTTACGTCGTGGCAATTGACCACGAGATTGGCAATTTCACCTTGGTCGAGAAGAAGCGAGAACACGTCCGTAAGTTCCTTTTTATCGTGCACGTTTACGTACACGGTCTTGACTTTGGGAAGCCCGAGTTCTCTCTTTTTGAGCGTGATTTGGTCGGGGTGCAAGCACTCTATGTCGTAGGGCAAGCCCATAACCATAACGTCCTTAGATTTTATGCCGATTCGCACCAAAGCGGACTTTACGTCTGCGTTTTCGACTATATAAACGTTGGTTGCGTCGTCGTGCACTCTTTTTGAGAGGGTGAACGTTTGCATCATATAAATGATTTGCGTATTAAATCTCGCTCTGCGTTTTGCCTCGATTGCGCAGTGATGAGCGTAAGGCGTAACGCACAAAATGTACTCGGGATGGAAACGCTTGATAAGGTTGTTTATGCGGTTGACTCTCTTTGAAAGCGTCTTGAACTTGAACTTGTCCTTAATCACGCCCTTGTCCTTGCGTTCGAGCAAATATTGATATTCCCCACCGCTGTCCATAATTTTATCCAACGCCGAAAGTTTGGTGGCAGAGCCGTACTTGTCGTCGCTCATAACCACCACGTTGTGCGTGCCGATTTTGCGGATTGCTTCGGCAAGCCTCTCGGAAACACCGTCGGGCTCGTCACGCGACGTAAGTATGAGAATAATGCGTTTTCTATACATATTTCACCCCTTCCCGCAAATTCCAACGACGGGAATCGCAACGGGAAAATGTCCATTTCGATATAATCTATAATCCTATCATCGTCAACCGCTATACGTATAACGGTCGTCCGTCTTCTCTCGTCAGTCCTCGACGATAACGGGAATGATAATCGGGAATTGTCTATCCTTGTAAAAGAGTTTTCTCACAGCCTTTTTGACTATGCGAGCGATTTCGTTGACGTCGGTCTTGTCAAAATCGACGGAATTTATCGCGTCTTTTGTTGCGTTTTCTATGGACGAGCGCACGTCGTCGGTGAGGTTGAAGCCTCTTGCCACCACGTCCACGTCCCCCGAGATTTTGCCGAGGTCCATATCCACCGCGCAAAGCACCAAAAGCATACCGTATTCTGCAAGCGAACGACGGTCGTTGACGACGGATTTTCCGTCTTCGAGCACTACGCCGTCCACGTAGGTGTTGCCCGACGCGACGTTGGAGTGTTGGCGTATACCCTTTTGATTTACGCCGTAGCACTCGCCGATGTTGGGAATGACGATATTTTTGCTTGCCACGCCCAGCGATTTTGCAATTTCCGCGTGTTTGAATTGATGACGATACTCACCGTGCACGGGCATAAAGAACTGCGGGTGTACGAGGGTAAGCATAAGTTTCAATTCCTCGGCGTAAGCGTGTCCCGACACGTGAATGTCGTTCATACTGTCGTAAATGACGTTTGCGCCCTTTCTGAACAAGTCGTTGATGACGTCGTAGACGGATTTTTCGTTGCCGGGGATAGGCGAAGAACTGAGCACCACTACGTCGTCCGTGCCGAGATTGATTTTGTTAAATTCACCCTTTGAGAGCTTGTTGAGCGCGCTGAGCGGTTCACCTTGCGAGCCGGTTGCAAGCACGACGGTTTCGCTGGGGAGCAATCTTCCAACGCTGTCAACGAGTACGCCCTTTGGCACCTGCAATTCACCGCAAGCGGACGCAACGTCCACGATGCCTTTCATACTTCTGCCCGCAAGCACCACTTTTCTATGGTACTTATGCGCAAGGGTAAGCACTTGTTGCACGCGGTAGTTGGACGATGCAAAGCACGCGATAACTATGCGTTTGTTGGGGTTTGCGACGAAAATTTGCTCCAAATTTTGTCCTACGACTTTTTCCGAAGTGGAACTGCCCGCTCGCTCTACGTTGGTGGACTCTCCGAGCATAAGCAAAACGCCCTTTGCGCCTATTTCCGCAATGCGTCCTATATCCGTCTTTTTGCCGTCGATGGGCGTGTTGTCGATCTTGAAGTCACCCGTCACGAACACGTTGCCGACGGGGCAAGTGATATTGAGCGCGCAAGCACCCGCCATAGAGTGCGCCACTTTGATAAATTCTACGCGGAATTCTCCCAAAGACACAGTGTCCCCCGCCGAAATAGTCACGAGATTGCACTTTTTGCCTTGCTTGTCGAGCTTGCGTTTAAGAAGCCCGATAGTGAGCGCAGTGCCGTAGATAGGCACGTCTTTGAGGTCGTCGGCGTAATAAGGAATTGCGCCGATGTGGTCTTCGTGACCGTGCGTAAGCACGATACCGCGAAGTCTTGATATATTTTCTTTGATGTAAGTGATGTCGGGGATAATCGCGTCTATGCCGGGGCTGTCCTCTTTTGGGAAAGACACACCGCAGTCCACGATTATCATATCGTTGCCGTATTCCAAGACGGTCATATTTTTGCCGATTTCACCGACACCGCCAAGGAAGGTAACTTTAACCGTTTTCGTATTTTTTGCCATTATATTCTCCGTATGCGCCTAAGCGCGTGATTGTGTACATATTTATCTAGTTTAATATATTACACTATTTTTACGTTTTAAGCAAGAGATTATGCAAATACTTGCAAAAGCAGACAAAAAACATCTTTACAAACGCCGATTTTGCCTTTACGATATAAGTATAAACGATATTTGCATATCGCAATAAAAAGGAGAATTTATGAGAGTTTACAACTTTTCTGCAGGTCCGTCTATGCTCCCTATCGAGGTGTTGCAAGAGGCGGGAAAATCCATCGTAGATTATAACGGCTCGGGTATGAGCGTTATGGAGATGAGCCACCGCTCCAAATGGTACGACGCAATCAATACCGAGTGCCTTGACTTGGTGCGCGAGCTTATGCAAATCCCCGAAAACTACCACGTTATTATGGTGCAAGGCGGTGCTTCCACGCAGTTCGAAGCAATTCCGCTCAACTTGCTCAAAACGGGAAAAGCGGATTATATCGTAACCGGCAACTTTGCCAAAAAAGCGTACAAAGAAGCGCAAAAATACGGTGATATCAAGCTCGTCGCGTCCAGCGAAGACAAGAAATTCACCTACATTCCCAAGACGTCCCCGTCCGATTTCAGACAAGACGCAAGCTACGTTCACATCACCGAAAACAACACCATTTTCGGCTCGAAATATCACACTCTTCCCGACACGAACGGCGTACCCCTCGTTGCGGACTTATCCTCTTGCATTATGAGCGAAAAGACGGACGTGAGCAAATATTCTCTCATCTACGCCGGCGCGCAAAAGAACCTTGCTCCCGCGGGCGTCACGCTCGTTATCGTCAAAGACGATATGCTCGGCGGTGAACTCCCCATTTGCCCCACTATGCTAAAATACCGCACGCAAATAGACGCAAACAGTCTCTACAACACTCCGCCGTGCTGGTCAATTTATATGATGATGCTCAACTTGCGCCACCTCAAAAAAATGGGCGGTGTCGAGGCAATCGAGCAAATCAACAGAGAAAAAGCGGGTATGCTTTACGACTTCATCGACAACTCCGACTTCTACAACAACTACGTTGAAAAAGACAGTCGTTCCATTATGAACGTGCCTTTCGTCGCTCCTACGGACGAGCTCAACGCCAAATTCGTCAAAGAAGCGGAAGCCAACGGACTCGTATCCCTCAAAGGTCACAAACTCGTGGGCGGTATGCGCGCGTCAATCTACAACGCAATGCCCGTGGAAGGCGTCAAAGCCCTCGTCGAGTTTATGAAGAAATTTGAACTTGAAAACAAGTAAGTCTAATTAGGTGAAGATATGAATATTCTCAAACTCAATTCCATATCAAAACTTGCAAATCCCGTGCTCGAAGGCTACACCGTCACGGATAATTGCACCGATCCCGTAGGCATACTCGTGCGCTCCTTCAAAATGGAGGAATATCAAGTGCCAGCTTCCCTTCTTGCGGTTGCAAGAGCGGGCGCGGGCGTCAACAATATTCCGCACGCGGACTACGCAAAGAAAGGTATTTGCGTGTTCAACACCCCCGGCGCAAACGCCAACGCGGTTAAGGAACTCGTAATCGCGTACCTCATTATCGGCGCAAGAAACGTCGTCGAGGCAAGCAATTGGGCAAATACCCTCACGGGTGACGACGTGGCAAAACAAGTGGAAAAAGGCAAGAGCGCGTTTGCGGGCAACGAAATAGCGGGCAAAACACTATGTGTTTTGGGTCTCGGCGCAATAGGCAGAAAAGTTGCAATCTCCGCGCACGCTCTCGGTATGAACGTCGTGGGTTACGACCCCTTCATCTCGCAATCCGCAAAGGAAGAAATTCCCTTCGTAACGATTTTCGACGATATGAAAAACGCTTGGCAAAACGCGGACTTCGTCACACTTCACCTTCCGATGACGCCCGACACCAAGCAACTAATCAACGCCGATAGCGTCGCGACGATGAAAGACGGCGTTATAATCGTCAACGCCGCACGCGGAGAACTTTGCGACGTATCGGCAATCAAAGACGCGCTTGCAAGCAAAAAAGTGCGCAAATACGTCGTCGATTTCCCCGACGGTGATTGCGTAAGATGCGAAGGCATCGTCGCAGTGCCTCACCTCGGCGCATCTACGGAAGAGGCGGAAGACAACTGCGCGGTTATGGCTGCCAAGGAACTCAAAGACTATATCGAAAACGGCAATATCGTCAATTCCGTCAATATGCCCAATTTGTCCGTTCCCAAATCGGCAACGCACCGTTACACAATCATCTCAAACGATACGGGTGCTTCCGAATTTGACGGAGTAAGCGCGGTAAGAAACGGTATACGCTATACCGTAATCGACACCGATACAGAACTTGACCTTGCATCGCTCACCACGAACAGCGTTATCAAGGCACGCAAAGTCTATTGATATCAACCGCACGGCCACAACCGAATATGACTGAAAAACGGGCGTAACTGCCCGTTTTTTCGTTGCCTTTATTTTCAAACGTCTTTTAACTCTATACACATATCGTGTTTTATTTCGACATTATATAACACTTTTCGTGCTTTTACACCCTTTAATTTAGTCGAAATATAGCCGTTTTTGGCGGTTTTGCGCAATTTTGCTCGTTTTTGCAACACATATCGTGTTTTTACGATTTTTCTATAACTCTTGCAATACGGCGCAACGTCGAGTTCATCGGCGTTGAAAAAGAGTTGTTTTCAATCACTATTTCGCACGGCTTTTCTTTGATGATTGCGCTCAATATGTTATACTCTTCCGTATCGAACAAATTGACCACTTCTACAAAGTGCCTTTCCGTCAAATTTTTGAGGCGATTGCGCTCAACGCATATTTGATTCTTTCCGCCGTCCGTCCCAGCGATAAACGAGGCAATATCAAATATATCCGTGTCACCGCTGCTGCCTTCGAGCAATCTCGAAGCGACGTCGGCAACTTCGCTCCACGCCTCTTTGAGCGAGCGCAAGCGAAAATTAAAAAGACCGTCGACGTTGTAGTCAAGCGAGTTTGACAACGTCTTTGCGATTATTCCGCTTTCAAAATCTCTGTCGAAGTTTACGATTGAACTCAAAAGCGCGCACTTGGCGTGGTTGAGCACCCTTATCGGCAACCGTTCGAGAAAAAAACGCAATTTGAGAAAAGACAAAAACACCACGTCGAGTATATCGTAAATCTTGCTTTCCACCTCGTCCACACACTCGCACGCACTTGCAAGATAAATCCACATTCTGTCCTCTGACTCCTCTATTGCGTACGACACGTCTTTCGTGCATTGAAGTTTGTCAAGTATATATCCTATCTCCTTATCGTACCCTTTGTCGATACTTATCAAGTTTGACCACATAAACACCTCGTGAATATTGTATGCAAAGAGATTATAAAAATAAGCGGAAAAAATATATTTGAATTTTCGACGAAAAAAGCGCACAACTCTATGCTTTAACACTAAAAAGAAAAACACATCGACAAACCCACTTAACAATGCAAAGAAAAAAGCGCGCCGACTGGGCACGCTTTTTAATATCGATTGCTTGATTTTATTTATTCTTGATTTTCACGAGCGTTGCAACTCCCGTTACGGTGTTGACTTCAACGACAACCTTTATATCGGTCTTATCGAGGTACAAATCGTCGTTGCGTTCAAACGTGAAGAAATAGGAATAATAGCTTTGTTTTATATCGTGTGCGACGTAGTTGAACTCTTTGTCAACGTCGTCCACCTCAAACGTCGGAAGATACGAGGAAAAATCGTTTTCCGTCGCAACTTCAACGAGTTTTTCCCAAGCGATAGTCTCGCACGAATTTTTGTCGTACGCTCTTGCGTTATGCGCGTACGTTGCCGCCGAGCCGAACACACCGCCGAGTATTGACGCAATCACCAAAAGAGTGCATATAAGCGATATCGCGGGTATCACGACGTAACGCCACTTAAATTTTTTCTTTGCCTTTTTCACGTCGTCGTCGCTTGCTTCCGCGACGGGTACGGATTGGCGTTTTTCGTCGTCTGCAACGAAAGCGTTCGCAATTTCCAATTGACTTTTTACGTACGCTCTTTCTTCTTCCGTGGCAACGCCGTCTTTATAGCGGGCAAACGCCTCTTCAAAATTCATATATTACCCTCCAAAATGTCTTTGAGTTTGAGTCTTGCACGATAGAGTTGGATTTTTACGTTCTCAATGCTCGTATCGAGTATGGACGCGATTTCCTTTATCGACATACCGTCAAAGTAGAAAAGTCGCACGATTTCTTGATAGTTGTCTTTGAGGAGCGATATCGCTTTATAAAGCGCGCGATATTCTTCCTTTTGGATAACGGAGTCTATCAAGTCGTTCTCGTCCGCGACGTCGGACTCTATCGCACCCACGCACTTGTTCTTGCGCAAGTAATCGAAGTAGCAGTTTCTGCACACCTTGAAAAGCCAGTATTTGAATCCGTCCTTTTCCTCGTCGATGGAGCGGAACGCGCGCATAAACGACTCTTGAACTATATCTTCCGAAAGCGAGCGATTGTGGCAAAACGAGTACACGTAAAGCAAAGCCTCATTGTAGTGCTTCTTGATGAGCCTTTCCAAAGTCTCGTTCTTCATTCAATCCTCCTTTCACTAAATACACGTACGAGTTATCGTTTGGTTACGGTATTGGTGCAATTTTATTTTTCGTGCAAAAATTGTCGATTTATATCGCAAACAAGGTTTTATCTATCGGATTTTACCGCACAACTTTCGTTTACGGCATCAATGCTCAACGTTGACAGGTGCCGACACCGCGCTTGTTTTGCTTTTTCTTCGCTGTTCTTTTCTTTACGGCATTTGACGCAATAAATTGTTTCGGCGTCATTCCGTATTCTTTTTCAAACGCGCTTATATAGTGCGTTTGCGAGCAAAATCCGAAATAGTATCCGACGTCCTTATACGCAACGTCTCCAAGCAACAATTCTTTTGACGCTTCGAGTTTTTGCAACGTTATATATCGTTTCATAGTCACGCCCACGCATTGTTTGAACTGCCTCATTAGGTAATCCGCGCTTACACCGCACTCTTTTGCGATATTCTCACACACGAGCTTGTCGTGCAAATGCGAATCAATGATTTTTATTGCCTTTCGGATATACGGCGGATATTCCAGTCTGTCTTTATGCTCTTTAACAAGCGTCGTAAGTTCTCCGGCTTTTTCGATAAGGAAATACAATATATCGTCCGTATCGTCCATATTGTCGATGCTTTGAATATACTTGTCCGACAAATTATACGCCTCGCTTTCCATAAGCCCGCCCTCGACGGCGTATCGCGTGGCAAGCGTAATGCAACTCACCGCCATATACTTGGACTGGCGCAAGTTGTCGTTGCTCATTCTGCCAACGACAAGAGACTCGAACATAAACTTTTCCATACAATCTTGAAGCCCTTGCAAATCACCGTTTTTTATGCAACTGTAAAACGCAACTTCCCGACTGTACGGCGTGTGCGCCACACCGCTTTCTCTCTGCTGGAACTTAGGCGCAGACACCCCTTTCGGCAGAACTTCGATATTCAATTTTTTGTTTTTTCCGTCTTCCATATTAGGATTCATTTCCCCTATATCGTTTATATATTTATTTTGGATAAGACTCTGCCTTCCGCAATTATTAATTATTAATTATTAATTTTCGCGTTCTCTACCCCTCAATGATAACACGCTTTTTGTATTTTACAACGCTTTTATGATATTTTGTTCGCTTTTATGATATAATTCATTATTATTTTGACATAAAATTATATCAAAATGAGGTGAAATATGAGCAAAGAAAAAGTCGAATGGCAACGTATGATAAACGGCAAGTTGTACAACTCGTCGAGCAAGGACATATTTTGGCAACACGCAAGAGGTATGCTCCTCACGCAAAAGCTCAACAAATGCCCCGTGTGGAACACACCGAGGCAAAAACGACTTATAAACAAGCTTATCCCCTCTTCCAAGGGCAAATCCGCTTGGATTTTCACACCTTTTTATTGTGAATACGGCGTAAATATACACCTTGGCAACGACGTATTTTTCAACTACGGTTGCACTCTTTTGGACATATCTCCCATCACTCTCGAAGACGGCGTATGGCTCGGCGCAAACGTCACGATTGCAACGCCTTGCCACCCACTCGTTGCGGAAGAGCGCATAAACACCACCTATCCAGACGGTTATCACGACCTCGAATATTCAAAACCCGTGACTATCAAAAAGAACGCTTGGATAGCTTCCAACGTGGTTATTTGCGGTGGCGTTACGATAGGAGAAGGCTCGGTTATAGGTGCGGGAAGCGTCGTAACTCGCGATATTCCGCCACGTTGCATTGCGGTGGGCAATCCTTGCAGAGTGCTCCGTCAAATTGACGAGGACGACCGTATAAACGTGTGGCAAACGTATATCGACGACAAAACGCCCCTTTCCGCTCGCGACAAAGCAAAACTTAACAAATGACGAAAACGCGCTTTTATCAATCGTTTTCGCACGAATAAAACGGTTATTTTGTCAAAACGATTGAAAACGCATATACGCTCAACAAAGACTAAAACGACAAACGATATGCACGTCGCGATCGTATTGCAAACGATAAAAATCTATGCTTGAAAGCACGCCGTGCGCGTGATATAATGATATATAAGAGTTATTATTACTTTGTATTATTGATACATAAGAGTAACTGTTAATTTATATTATCGAAATAAAGGCTTTGCCTATATATAAACTCAAATATAAATACTCGGAGGAAATTATGAACGAGAACGATTATAAAGATATCCTTGCCAAGCTTACGCTGGAAGAGAAAGTGCAAATGCTTTCCGGTTCTACCACGTGGCTTACGCAACCTATCAAGAGAGACGGCGTAGACATTCCCGCCGTGCGCACGAGCGACGGTCCTAACGGTATGCGTCGTGAAAAAATGTCCGGTGGCGTGAACATTATGCAAACGCCCGAACCCGCAACTTGCTTCCCCGGTGCGGTTACGTCAGCATCGAGTTGGGACGTTGAGCTTGAACAAGAGGTCGGCGCGGCAATCGCAGTCGAAGCGCAGTCTTTGGGCGTTTCCACCGTTCTCGGTCCGGGCGTCAACATCAAGCGCAGTCCGCTTTGCGGAAGAAACTTCGAGTACTTCTCGGAAGACCCCTTCCTTGCGGGACGTATGGGTGCTGCGTGGGTACACGGCGTGCAAAGCAAAAACGTCGGCACTTCCCTCAAACACTTCCTTGCAAACAACCAAGAATACATAAGAATGACCATCAACTCCGTAGTTGACGAGCGTACGCTTCGCGAGATTTATATGCCCGCGTTCGAGCATATCGTCAAGACGGAACAACCCACGACGGTTATGTGCTCCTACAACCGTCTCAACGGCACGTATCTCAGTGATTACAAGCGTTTTCTCACAGACGTCTTGCGCGACGAGTGGGGATTTAAGGGCATCGTGGTGAGCGACTGGGGCGCAGTCAACGATCGTGCCGAAGGCGTCAAAGCGGGTATGGATCTCGAAATGCCCGGCAACAAAGGTATGAACGATCCCAGCGTATACAAAGCACTCGAAGACGGCACTCTCACCGTTGAAGACGTCGACAAAGTGGTGCTTCGCCTCATAAGATTTGCATACGAAAACACCGTACGCGAAGTCAAGGGCGTAAAGTTCGATATCGAAGAACACAACGCAATCGCAAGACGCGCGGCGGAAGGCGGGGCTGTGCTTCTCAAAAACGACGGCGCACTCCCTTTGAACGCAAAACAAAATATCGCGGTCATCGGCAAGCTCGCAAAGAAACTCCGCTATCAAGGCGGTGGTTCGAGCCACATTCTCCCCACCAAAATCACGTCGTTTACGGACGCTTTGGACAAGGCGGGTCAAAAATACGCTTATGCCGACGGATACACCCTCAAAGGCGAAGGCTACAAAAAGAGCCTCATAAAACAAGCGGTCAAGACGGCAAAAGGCAAAGACGCGGTGCTGTTGTTTATCGGTCTTACGGACGCGTTCGAGTCGGAAGGCTACGACCGCAGTCACATCAAAATGCCTTCTTCGCACGTTACGCTCATCAACGAGATTTTGAAGGTCAACAAAAACGTCATCGTCGTGCTTTCTTGCGGTTCACCCGTCGAAATCGGTGATTGGGACAAGGACGTAAAAGGCATACTCAACCTCTATCTCGGCGGACAAGCTGGCGGAGAGGCGGCGTACAACCTCATCTACGGCAAGGTCAATCCCTCGGGCAAACTTGCAGAAACCTTCCCCGTCAACGAAAACGATTATATCGGCGCGAAATACTTCCGTATGGGCCCCCGCACGGTGGAATATCGCGAAGGCGTTTACGTCGGATACCGCTATTACGACACGGCAAAGAAAGCGGTCAAGTATCCGTTCGGTTACGGTTTGAGTTACACCACGTTTGAGTATTCCGACCTCAAATTGAGCGCGGACAACATCAACGAAGGAGACGACTTCACCGTCACGTTTAAGGTCAAGAACACGGGCAAAGTCGCGGGCGCGGAAATTGCGCAAGTGTACGTTGCGGACGTCGAAAGCACTCTCTACCGTCCCGAAAAGGAACTCAAAGGCTTCAAGAAATTGTTCTTGCAAGCGGGTGAAGAAAAAGAAGTCAGCGTATCGCTCGACTCCCGTGCGTTTGCATACTACAACGTAGCCGTCAACGATTGGCACGTCGAAAGCGGTGATTTCCGTATCCTCGTGGGCGCAAGCTCTCGCGATATCAAGCTCGAAGGCACCGTGAACGTAACGTCCAAAAATCCCGACGCACCTATCCCCGACTACAAAGCGACCGCTCCTTGCTACTACGATATTGCAAACGCAAAAGATATCCCCGTCGAGCAATTCGAGGCACTTTACGGTGAAAAGATGGTTGAAAACAAGCCGTTCGTCAAAGGTGAGTTGACCGCAAACAACACCATCGGTCAATGCAGAATTTCAAGATTCGGCAAGTTTATGTACAACCTCGCAGTCGGCGCAGTCAACCTCGTCGCACTTTCTTCCGAAAACCCCGAAATGCTCACCAATTCCGTCAAGGATATGCCTTATCGCACGATAGCGGCGTGGTCAATGGGCATCATCAACCAACGCGCTCTCGACGGCCTCGTAGATATGCTCAACGGCAGAAAAGGCGGTTTCCGCAGATTTATCAAAGGTCTCGGCAAAGAAAAGAAAGCAAAGAAAAAATAATTGCACGACTATTAAATAAAATTACGCAATCAATAGATAAAGCAGGCAAAACGCCTGCTTTATCTCGTTTTTGGGTTATTAAAACGGCTTACACCGTTCCATACACAAACCAATCGACTGTATTCTATCATAAGACGTTTCGATATTAATTTTGAGTCCGTCCACAATAAAATAATCGTCGTTTGCACTCAATTCGACGCTTTGAAAATGCGTTTTCAGCTCTTTGTAAACGTCGTACAAATAATACTTGCTCAAATGATACCCCCACATATAATCTTTGGAGGTATCCCCCATCACGTCTTTGAACTTCAAGCCGTACTCCTTTGGGTTTACTTCGGTTATCCTAAGCAAATTTGCGACTATACTGCTTGACGCGTAGCCTATAAATTCGGGAAAGACAACCACCTCTTTTATCGCTTCCGAGATTTCGTACGCGAGTAAAAAATCGTCTGCAAGCCCTCTCTCGTAAATAATCGGCAATTCCTCGTCGAACGCACTTTTAAGATAATCGTATTCGACGTCCGGATCGAGCGCGTTTTCTATAATCTCGTTACACAATTTCTTCATACTTTCACTGCTGCTTTTTGCCATAATCAACACCCTCCTCGTGCTTTTTTCAGTTATAGTATAAGAAAAGCGATGCACCGCAAACGGTACATCGCAAAACGATTCGTTTTATGAATTTAGTCAATATCGAAAGGCGCTTCTATCACTCTTCCGTCAACGATATTCTTATAGATATAATCTCGGACGGCTTGCGCGCGCTCCTTTCTACCTTTGAGGTATTGCGGGTGATAGTAAGACACGAGGCACGGAACACCGCAAACGTGCGAAAGCATAATCGAATTCTTGCCGTTCTTCACGAAAAAGTCGTTCATAATTTTTGACGATTTCGATGCAAACTCGTGATTGACGGAAACGTCTCTCCAAGACGCAAACACGACGTGCGTCGGCTTTGCGATATCGATAAGTCTTTTCAAAATCGGCGGAGTCGTCGAATGCAACGCTTTTCTATCCGCTTCTCTTAAAGTATACTTCCTATTGGCACGTTTTTTGTTATAGCATACGAGGTCGATATTGGTCCAAGCACAAGGGCACGCCTTCTCCGATTGTCCGTTGGTTGCTATATCGCTGAAAAACCACCAAAATCCGCTTGAATTGCCAACTATGGGGTGATTTTCACCGCAAATCTCAACGCTTGCGTTCTCTTTGCCGACGCGCTTCTTAACCGTAGCTATCGACGCCTCTTGCAATTTTTCCACGTCGTCAAAAGCAATATATTTATCGCTTTGCATATCAACTGCGTTCCAATGACCGCTTGCGCCCTCTTGCCCTACGAACAATATTCTCACGCCGTCTTTCGTCGTGTCCCAATCGTCGGGAACACCGAAAAAGTACGGATTTGAATACTTATTCACTCCGTCTTTATCGCAAAAAATTCCGCCGTGACCTTTCGTCGCGTCAAGCCATTCTTTATATACGACCGCAAGTCTATCGTTTATGGGATTGCTCATAACTCTCCTTATAATTTGAAGAAAATGTATTATAAAGATATTATATCCTCATTCGTGATTTTACGCAATACTAACACAAAAAAACACCCCCCTCTTTCCGGACACGCCGGCATTTCTCCCACCACTCGGTTAGGGACATTTCTCTACAATATTATCCATCGCTCGCGGGGGAGACATTTGGCACGCGCATAGATAAGTATCGTTCACTTGTTATGTCACTGCGCTTTGTGCGCCAGCTTCGCAACAACACGGCGCAGTCGCTTGTACTAATCGTCGAGCTTGGCGCAAAGACGCTCGTCGCCTTGCGACTCGAACTCCGTCTCCGAAGTTGCACATACCGTTAATAAATATCCTCAATCGCCCTTAATTGCGATATTTAGATGAAGAGCGCGAAAAAGCCCCTTGTACAGCAACCCTAACGTACTAATCGTACGTGAGTTGATGGACAAGGGGCTTTGACAATGCTGTTCGCTAAATAGTGCGATTAAGGGCGATTGAGGCCATTTTGGGGTCATCAGTCATAATACAATCTGCCCCGTTCGCTTGCAACTTGGCAACGGCGGCGGGATCGTTGATGGTCCAGTATTGGACGGCTATGTCGAGAGAGTGCGCAAAGTCGATAAATTCCTTGGTGGAAAGGTCGAAGAAACCGTTGAAGCCCATCGGAATTTGGAGGACTTTGAAGTTGAACTTTGCGTTGGTATTGCCGTAGAGGAAGGCGTAATAGAAGTCAAGAACTTCGGCGATACCCGCCGAACGCACGACTTCTTTTTCAAAAGCACCGTTGGCGTTGCACTCGTCGACGTACTTGCTGATTTCACCTTGGAAAGTGCCGAATACGGTGCGGTCGATGATGTCGAACTTGTCCATCATACGATAGAGTTTGTTCATAGCGCGTTTGCCGACCTCGTCTCCGTCCTTGATTTCGATGACGTATTGCATAGATTTGTCGGGGCGAGCGACCGTCTCTACGTAGGTCAAGACCTCTTCGAGTGTTGCGATGCGCACGTCTTTGAGATCGTCACCGTCTTTGTCGCGATACTTGTAAACGCCGTCCGTAGTCTTGAAGTTGTAACCGAAGTTGTACGTTTTGAGCTCCGCAAGCGTCATATCGCAAATCTTGCCCGTGCCGTTGGAGGTGCGGTCGATTTCGTGGTCGTGCATAAGGACGAGAACGTCGTCTTTGGTGAGGTGCAAGTCAAATTCGAGAACGTCGACTTTGTAGTTCTCTCTTTGCGCCTCTTCCATACATTGTTTGAACGCCGCCATAGTCTCTTCCGGTTCAAGCACACCGCCCGCTCTGTGTGCGGAAAGCAAAAGTCCGCCTTCCGAGCTGTACGTGATATACTTGTTGTTGCCCGTGTATTTTTCGATATGCTCGACGCGCGCGCAACCGCCCGTAAGCGGAAGGATAACGACGTTGAGAATAAGCACGAACAACAGCGTGCCTACGATAGACCAAATAACCGCGTTTTTTACGGTTTTTTTGCGTTTTTTGATTGCTTCTTTGACTTCGGGTGCGTCCGTCAACAAAACGTCGACGCCGTTTGCATCTCGTCTCGAAAAAACGTTGCGTTGAATTTTCATTTTTCACCTTATCAATTTAATATCGTGATTATAACACATATTTTGGCGATAGTAAACACTGCTTGACAATTTTTTGTACAATTGTACGATTGCGCACTCGTTGATACGAGAATTCTCGTATGCATATATGCGCAATAGAAAAAGCGAGAGTGCTTGTTGCACCCTCGCCTATCTTTTTTTGTGTGTAAATTACGCTGCAAACGTAATAGTTACGGTTGCGCTCGTTGCGCTTACGCTGACGATTTCGATGTCAAAATTGACTTTCTTGTTGTCGTTTCTCGTGTAGTTGGGGAACACGGTGCTGAGTTTTTGACCCGCTTTCCACAAATCGTCCGCACTGCAAAGTCCGTATTCGTCGGCAGAAAAATCTTTCTCACCGTCCGCTTGAACGAGCTTGATAAGCGGGAATTCCGTCACTGAGTTGTTGCACTCCGTGAACGAACCGTACTCGTCCGTATACGGGTTTTCCGCGATTTTGGAAGAGACGTGGTAAATTCTCACGCCGTACGTTGCGCCCTTTTCGGTGTCGAAGTCGTAGTACAAGTAGCTGTTTGCTTGATTTGCGTGAGCCGCGTTGAGCCCCGTATTGGTGTACAAATCGATGAGCAAATACTCGCTGAAATACGATCCGTCGTAGTCCAAAAGCACCATAATGCAATTTCCGCTCGACTCGAAGGGATTGAGCGTGATAGTTTGCGTCGTGGCTACAATCGTGGGATCGACCCAACCGAGCATCATCTTGGAGTATGCGTTTTGGTCGCCGACGGTGTAGTCCATCATATCCGCACCGCCCAAGCCGTTGTCGCTGCCTTGATTTTGATAATAATCGTAGTAGTCGTCAAGTCCGAGCAAGTGTCCCGTCTCGTGGATATATGTCGAAGCGTTGATTTTAAGACCTTTTATAGTCGCATCGACGTATTGTCCCGTCGTATCGTAGTAAGGATCGCTGGCGTTGCCGGTATACTCGTTCATAAAGTCAAATCCCGCAAAGAGATAATAACCAAGGTCGAGATTGTCGTACGTCGTGGAATCGCTGTCGTCCTTTGCGTAAGAAGTGACGTATGCCCAGTAGATACTGTCGTCGTCGGAAGACGAAGACGCGTCGTCGGAAGAGCCGTACACTACGGGCGCGGTGTAGATGATCCAAATTGCGTCCAATATGCCGTTGTTGTCGTGGTCGTAAACGGAAAGATCGATTTGCGGTGCAATCCACGCCATAACTTCTTCGAG
Source organism: Christensenella sp. UBA7571 (assembly GCA_002476605.1). GTDB lineage: Bacteria > Bacillota > Clostridia > Christensenellales > CAG-917 > CAG-475. The sequence continues at coordinate 95,486 of DLLD01000016.1, read as the reverse complement.
AATGATTGCGTCACCCGCAAGCTCAACGCTGTCACCTTCGCAAGTTACGGTTTTGGTCGTGTTTTCGTAGTACGAGGAGTCTTTTTTTGCCGTGTAAACACTTTGGATATCAAACGTCATATCGAGATTGCCGTAAGACGAAGTTTGATAATACGTCTTGACGCTTTGCCAACCGGTATCGGTCGTCGAGCCGTTGAACGCCTTGTTCAAGTTGTCGAGTTGCGTGTTGGTGACTGCGTAATCGCTGAATTGCACGGGCACGACGAGGCAATGATATGCGCCTTTCGATTCGAGCGGGAGAAGATCGTCCTTGCCGTAATACTCGATAAGTTTTTCTCTCAAAGTGCTCTTGTCGAGAGTTGCCGCGTTGAAGTTTTGCGCGGGCATAACCTCGGAAGGCGTAGTCGTTCCGCCGCCCGTAGTTCCTCCGCACACGATCTCAACGGACTTGATATACATAGATTTTTTCGCGCCGGTGGGGATAAGTTTGATAGTCAACTTGCCGTCGAGAGCCTCGGACGCGCTGAATGTGAGCGTTGTAAGTTGCGTATAATCACTCGGCTTTGTAACCGTGCCCGTCTTCGTGCCGTTGCAAAGCATATTGGTCGAACCGACCAACACTTCAACGCCCATACCTTTATCCGCATTGGAATAAAGAACGAGGGAGACCGATGTGACGTTCGTCAACGAGCCTTTGCTAATAATCTCGGTCTTTCCGTCCGCTTGCATATATTGGATACCGCGCTCGTTGTGAAAAGAATTTGCAACGGACGTCGTTTCAAAAACTATATCCGTGCTGTTTGCACCCAAGTATTGATCAGTGAAAACGATCGAATAAGTTTTTTCCTCAACGGGAGTGTCTCCACCGCCCGTGCCGTCTTTGATTGTGAGATCACCCAAATCGAAATTTACTTGTCCGAAATCGGAGAAAGTTACGTCAAACTTGTAGTCGTAAGACTCGATTTCCGCATCTTCGTTGAGATAATCGCATTGCGCAACCGCAACGAGTTTGTAGATATTCTCACCTTGCAAATACACTTCGATACGCTTCCAATAAGTTTCAGAACCGTATTCGGTGTCTTCTGCCCATTCACCGAAAATTCCGTTGCCCGCTTCGACGGGGTCTTTTGCAACGTATTGATTGAATTTTCCGCTCATACCCTCGGTTGACGCAAGATCAAAATGCTCAAAAGCGTATTTGCCGAGTTCGTCTATGTAGAAAAGTTCATTCTCTACGTAGCTTGCGTTCTCGTCGTATCCGTCAGAGCCTTCAGCATACTTGGTGTGCGTGCCGTCAAGGTTGTCGAGATAGTACGCGTCACCGTACACATAATAGTCTTGATACGCGTGTCCGTCTTCGACGTAACCAACCGACATCGTAAGCGCACCCATAAAGCCGAACGTGTAGGAATAGTTGGGCGTACTCATACTGTATACGTATGCGTCGTATTGCGCCTTGAAGTTCCATTGTTCGCTATCGGAGTACTTTGCAAAGATTTCGGAGAGATTGTAGTCGAAATACGAGACTTGCTCACCTCCACCTTGTTCTCCACCGCCTTGCTCACCGCTTCCGCCTTGCTCGCCTTGGTTTGCGTTTGCGTTTCCGCCTTGGTCACCGCCTCTGTTGCAAGCGACGAACATCGTGAGCACAAGCACGAATACGAGAATGAGCACAATGCTTTTTCTCAAATTTTTCATAAGGTTGAACCTCTTATATTATTCATTGATATCATTATATAACATATAAAGCCAAAATGCAAAAAATTTTTTATCTTGTCGAATTAATGAAAAAATAAATATAATGTTTTTTTGCCAATTTTGCAATCAATGTTTGACACGAGCGCATTCTCTTGTTATACTAATTAGGCTTGATACAGAATTTGTATTCCAAATAAATACGAAAGCGTGTCAAGGAAGAGACGAGCGTAAGCGTGTCTTGTGAATAGAAACATTGCTTCATTAATTACTTGGAAGCGTATCGAAGCGGTCATAACG
>DLLD01000016.1:37442-93455 GCA_002476605.1 Christensenella sp. UBA7571 | reverse complement strand
AGGCGGTCTTGAAAACCGTTTGGGTGCAAGCCCACGGGGGTTCGAATCCCTCCGCTTCCGCCAAAAAAAATGCTGATGTGGCTCAGGTGGTAGAGCACATCCTTGGTAAGGATGAGGTCACCAGTTCAAGTCTGGTCATCAGCTCCAAAATCCGCGGATTTACATTCGCGGATTTTTTATATCTTCTCTTCGAAGATATAAAATGCACGATATTTTATATCGTGCGGAGCTGCTCGTCGTCTGTGCTTGGCTTTTGCAAATACTTCGTGCTTGCCTCTGCCTACGCTTGCCGTCATCAAAAAAAGCGGATATAACATAGCGCGGTCTTTTTGCTCTTTCTAACCAAAGTTACAAGATACGCGATATCGTATATCGTGCGAAACGCTCGTCGTCTGCAACAACTACGATAAAGGGAGAAACTAACGTGGCTGAACTTATTACTCACAATTTTGAACAAGTCGAGACCATTTTTCAATTGTTCGGCAATAAAGAAAACGATATAACCCGTGCAATTGCGTGGACAATGAAAAAATGTCCTTCCTTTCTTCAATTGTTTATCGATAAAATCTCGGGGCAAAACGTAAAAACCGACGAACTAACCATATTATATCAACAATTTGAAAAAACGGGCAAAGACAACGGTTACACCGATTTGGAAATTACCGACGGCAAAAACGTACACATAATTTTGGAAGCAAAACGCGGGTGGATATTGCCTCAAAGTGCACAACTGACAAAATACGCTCACAGACCGAGTTTTGTCAATAGCATTGCAAGTAACAAATACATCGTTACGTTGAGTGAGTGTTCAAGTGATTATGCAAACACCTACCTTCCCTTCAAATATACCGATAACGGAATAGCCGTAATTCATTGTTCTTGGAAGGATTTGAGAGATATCAGTATTCAAGCGCGAAAAAACTCCAACCACGAACAAAAACACTTACTTGAAGAATTTATAGCATACATAGGGGGACTGATGACAATGCAAAACAAAATCTCGAATAGAGTTTATGTCGTTTCCATTGGCAACGGACGCATAAACGACGGCACGACACTGACTTGGAAAGATGTAGTAGAAAAAACTGGACACTATTTTTGCCCGTTTGGAACAAAAGGCTGGCCGAAAGATCCACCAAATTATATTGCGTTCCGCTACAACGGAAAATTGCAATCAATCCATCATATCGACGGATATATCATAACCAAAAATATGCACGACGCAATTCCCGAAATGCCCGATGCCGATTGGGACGATGAACATATCATTTACAATTTAGGGGCTGCAATCGTTCCTCAAAAAGAAGTAAGAACCGGAAAAGGCATATATCGAAACGGTCGCGTTTGGGCTGCATTGGATTTACTGTTGACTTGTGACACAATTACCGAGGCAAGAGATAAAACGAAAGAACGTGAAAATATGCAATCCATATAACATTTACCTCATTAAATTACAAAAATCCGTGTAGGAATACGCGGATTTTTTAATTAAAAAGCACGCCGATGGCGTGCCGTTTTTTAGCCTTAATACTTGTTGATGTATTTTGTAACGTCAATTACGACAACGTATCCGTTGCACAGCCGAGGATTGCGCCGTCGATGAGGGTTACACCGCCCGTACCCGATTTTTGAATGACGGAAAGCTTGGGACAATTGACGAACGCGCCGTATTCGACGGTGAGCAAATTGTCGTTGTGAAGTACCACTTTTTCAAGATTGGGCAACGCTGTAAACGCGCCCGTTGCAATGGACGTGACGTGTCCTTGGATATATATCGTCACGGGCAATTCGCGAAGAGTTGCGTCCTTGAAAATGCGGTTGGTGATTTTCGTGACGTAATAGGTCGTGACTTCGTCTTCGGCAAGAGCGTTTTTCTCGGACAAGGTGTAAATTCTCGTTCCGTCCGACTTTCTCACCCAAAACACGTCGGGGATATACACGTCTTGCAAGTTGATGCCGATACTGCTATCTTGCGCGTCCCCGTTGAAAACGTTGGAATAGAACTCCGTCACCGCAACGGTATGATTGCTCTCGTCAATCACTTCGTAGCCGAAGTACTTTGCCCAAACGTAGTTTTGATATGGCGTAACCGACGGAGAAACCGTGGTTTCACCGCCCGTACCCGAGCCGTCCGTTGACGTCCAAACCGCATAGGACACTCCCATCGTCGTAACGGCGATGGCTATAAGCACGCAAGATGCTATCGTCAATGCAAGTTTGTAAGTCTTTTTCATATCGTATCTCTATCGTTTTTGTTGATTTTGCGATATCTAACCGTATATTTGATTGGATATTCGATTTTCGTGTTTAGTTTTCAAACCGTGCGTTTGAGATATCCGAAAATGCGTATTTTGGGATATCTATCCGCTCGTTTTAGGGATTGGCGGGGCTTGGCTTGTGCGCGCGGATATTGACGTCCGTCGGCATATCGGTGGTGAGCATAAAGTCGAATTTGAGAGTTTTGCCTTTCAAATACAACAAATCGTCGTACTGCTCGTCAACCTCGTTGAAATATATCGTCGCTTTGACGTAGTACTCTTCACCCGGGATTATGAGCATATAAAACTCGTCGCAAGGCTCGTCGTTTTCCGTCTTTTGATAATAATACACGTTGCTCGTGCCCGACAAGGCGTCGGAATACACGTCGTCGAGATTTATCTCCGTTGCGACCTTCTTATCTTCGGAAAGCGTGACGAGACACATTTCCACGTTGAATTTGCCCTTATAATCTATCGAGTCGTCAACCGTTTCACCGCTTGCAAGCTTTGCGCTGTCGAGTTTGAGCATAAGCGATCTACGACCGTCAATGGACTTTCCTCCCGACAAATCCGACGAACCGATGAAGTTGATCGGGAAGTAATACACCGCCGTCTTTGCCGCGACTACGACGTTTTCGCTCGTGGTTTTGAGTGCTTTTCCGCTTGGATATTCACCGTTTTTGAGCATCGTTCCCGGATTGAGCACCGCCGGCCACACCATAGTGTTGGACTCGCCTATGCTATCGTCCCCTATCGTGATGTTTGCGCTTTCTTTGAGCGTCGTGGAGTCGATGGTAAATCCGTCCTCTTTGGTGCTTGCGACGTTGCTGAACCACGCAGCCGTCACGCTTACCACCGTCACGACGAGCACGAGTGCCATAACGACGGACGATACTATGAGAGTACGCTTGGTTTTATTCATATCACGCGCCCTCCTTCTCGTCCAGCTTGAGTACGTTTATGGTTGCGGAAAAACGGAACGTTGCGCCGAGATAGTCCATACCCGAATAGTACATTTGATTTTCCCAGTCACCCGTAATGGTCTTCAAATCCACTCCGTTGTCCTTGTAAAGCGACGTGAGAGTCCATTTGTCCTCGTAACCCGTAACGTTGCCGTCCGCGTCCTTGACTTCGTTGAGGTCTCCCTTGAAGTATTGCGACCAGAACAATTGCTCGGGCGCAAATACGACGTAGAAGTCGTAAAGTTTGTTATCGGCATTGAACGCAACTATTTTTTGTCGTGCGTCAAGCACTGTAAGTTCCGAGACGGGCTTTTCCGCCTCGTCCGACGTGAGATAGGTGCTCTTGCCGTTGACGCTATTGACGTATCCGTCCTTGTCGAACGTGAGAAGACCGTACGGCGTGTAAAGCGTCTCACCCTTGGTGGAAATTGGCAAATATTTTTGCGTCTTTGCCTCTTCCGAACCCGTATAGTTGGTCACTTTGTTGCCGGACACGGTGTGTTCTTTGAAAAACCACGTGAAAGCGTACTGAATTTTGTCCGTCTCACCCGCGTAGTCGCGCTTGGTCTCGGTGACGTCTCCGACCGTCTTGGTTATCGTCGCGTAATCGATTGCGAGCGTAAAATCAACGTCTTTGCCCGCGGTATTGAGAGATATCACGTTGACGAAACTGAACGCACGGTTGCTTTCGTTGCCGGGGTTGTTGACGCTCTTCACTTCCGAGATGATACCGCCGTCTTTTGCGATTGCGGTCTGTCCCGCGTACTTCATATTGTCGAAAAGATCGTTTTCGTCAAGAGTGAAATCAACTCTGTACGCTTGCGCCGTCTCCAACGTTATCGTGGAAATAGTCACTTCTTTGGCATCGGAAAACCACGCAAAAGACGCCCCTACCATAACCAAGGTAACGACCATAATCAAAAGCGGTATTGCGATGCCGAATACCATTTTGATAGTGAGTTTTTTGCGTGCGGAGTTTTCCATTTTGCTTTTTCCTATCTTTCGTGCGTGGCGCGCTTACGCGCACCGATATATTATATATTAATAAATACAATATATCGGCGGTTTTTATTTGATTTTTTATAAATTTTTATACTTTTTCTTTATACGGTACGTTGCTATCCGTCGCAAGTGCCTCGAAAGCGCGCTTGCCCGAGCCAAAATCGATCGTGTAAGACGCACCGCCTATCACCTTGACGTTACCGAAGAACGCTCCGCCGTAGGCGTAATCGCCACTGCTCGTAGCCGTTGCGACGACGTCCGAAGTGAGGACGAACGAGGCAAATCTCAACTCGCGAAGGAGTGCCACTTGTTGTCTGTTGCCGATCTCGATTTCGTCACCGTCGACGCCGTGCTTGTCACCGACGAGCCAGCTTGCGGAAGATATCGTATAAACTTTTGACGTACCCTCGTCCGTCGCGTTGACCTTTACGTCAACCTCCGCAATCGAGTACATAAGTATATACACGTCGATTATATCTTTGAGGCGCATACTTTGTCTTGCGTTCATACTCGTGCGGTTTGCGTTTTCGCTCAAATCGAAGTCGTCGAGCATATCGTAAGCACCCTTCGTCGAACCTTGATAATACTTCTTGCCGTCAACCGCCGTATAACCGCTTATCGAGCCCGCGACGACTTCGCCACCGACGCTTTCACCGACTATCAATTGCGTGTAAGTCTTTGCCGTGCCGTACGTGCCGTTTGACACAGTAAGCGCATCGCTCGTACGCTTCCAAGCGGAAGACGCAAGATAGAACGCGTTGGTTGCCGTAGCACCGCTCGAAGACGCCGTGATTGCGCCGACATTGCCCGTCGCGTCGATATAGACGAAGGACACCGCGTTGCTTATCGCGACGCTTGCACCTTGTTCAATCGAGCCGATTAGACCGCCGATATTTCCGCCTTTTGCATTGATAGTGCCAAGCGCAATCGCTTTGTCGATCGATCTTGCCGAGACGCCTATCAAACCGCCGACGTTGCCGTCACCGCTCATTGAAATCGTACCGTGCCACGACACGTTTTCAACGGCGTTTTCACCCGCAAGAGCCTTGCCCGCGATACCGCCGACGTTGCCTTTATCGGAGTTGATATTGAAGTTTCTGAGGTGCAAATTCTTGACGTTTGCGGTGATGCCGAGCACGTCGAACATACCCACGTTTTCCGCACCCTCGAAGCTCATTATATTGAAGTATTCGATGACGTAACCACCGCCGTCGTAAGCTCCCGTGAAGCCGTTTTCGTGCGACTTGAAGATGCTTCCGATTGCCACTGCGACGTTGCCCTCACCCACTTTGAGGAAGTTGTTGATGAACGCGTCGTCCTTGCCATAGCCCCACTCTTTGTCGATATACGTATTGGTATTTACGTCGTACGTTATGAAGAAACCGTTGAGCATCTCGATATCCGACTGCGTAAACGTGCCGTTGATATCGCGTATTTGTCTGAATGAAGAGTACTTCTTCACTTCGCCTGCGCCCGTGGTCGTTGTGTAATAACCCCACGTGCCTCTTTCGTCTTCGTCGCCCGTCTCGTTGAGGAATACGATATGTTTTCCGCCCTCTTCCGTCTCGAGCCACAAGAAGTATTCGTCCCACGTCGTAACGGTGTCGGGAACGCCTTCGGGACGATTGAACGTCGCGCCCGCATCGTATTCCGTATCGCTTATCAACGCGTTCCACGTAACCGTGGTGTTGATGACTTGGTTGAATTCCGGATTTCCGCTATTTGCGCTCACCCACCAATAATAGGACGCTATGAGCAAGGACGAAAGCGAGCCTATCTCGAATACGTCGTCGCTCGTCTCCACGAAGTAACCTATCGTGAGGACGGGTTGATTGGTCATATTGTAGTTGAGTTGCTTGCCGTTGCTACCGCTTACGGACGCGGACAATTCAGTGCTGTTTGCGCGACCTCTTATGACGGTGTATTGCTTGTAAACCTTGTGCGGTTGTCCGCTCTCATCATACATCCAACCGTTCACGACGTCGACCTTGATACCGCTCGGCAAATCGACCGCTTCGACGGGCAACCAATCCTTGTTGTACGAACCGTCCGAGTTGGCGTAACTTTGCGAGGTGTTGCCGTACTTGATCTTGTAGGTCTTGACGGTGATTTCGATGGTGATTGCTTGTTTGCCGACGTTCTCGTTCTTTTGGTCGTTGGAGTCGTAAACTCTTATCGGCTTACCCGCCGTGCCGAGTTGCGCTTCCGCGTCGCCAGTGATACTGTCACCCGCCGTGTCAACCACTTTGTAGTTGTAGTTGGTGGCTTTTCCGTTATTTTCGGTTGCGTCCTCGATGCTGAATTCGAGTGCCTTGTACAAGTTGTAACGCACCACGTAATCGCCGGTAGCAACGCCTTTGACGTAACCGTTTCCGTCGTCGTAAACGTAGTTGACGTATCCGTCAAACAACGCTCTGTTGTCGCCTACTTCGACGTATTTTGCCAAAACTCTGACAACGCCCGACGTTTCCGCACTCGGGAAACCGCTAATCGTGAAGCCTTCACCGAGACGATAAGTCTGGCTTCTGTTACTTCTTTGACCGTTGACTGCACCGTTTGCACCGCCGTAGTAAACGCTGATATTGCCGTTCTTGTCTTCCGCAAACGTCCTCGTCGCTCTGCCGTTTCTCAACCTATCGAGAGTTATAGTTATAGTTGCGGGAGTAATTCTACCTACTGCTGCGCTCGTAGTTTCGTAAAGTTCTCCTTCTTGTTCGTAATTCGCTCCGCCAATAAATCTATATGTCAATCTCAATTGCCAATCACCGACGTTTGAGGACGTATAGACGGCAGATACCGTATAAACGTCGTTGAAGCTCGGTCTAAACGTCGTACTTGCGTTTGTAGAGCCTATCGCAAACGACAACCCACTCAAATCATTTACGGTCGTAGTTGCATCGTACACCTTGTCGGCAATACGTCCGCTCGAATACTTGACGGATACTTTCATTTTGTCTATGGTGTATTCGCAATTCTTTCCCGTATCGATTATATAGTTGTCTTTGCTCGAATCCGAACCGTCTGCATTCTTGCCGGTTACGCTATCTATCGAAGCAGTCATTTGTCCCGCTCCCGCATTGGCTTGTGCACCGCTGATCTTGAACGTAATGGTGTCGTTGCCCGCGTAACCCTTAAATTTCGCATTCGTTATCGAAGAAGAAACAAACGTAAACGCTTTGCCGTCGTCTGCCGTTACCGTTGCAATCGTTTGTCCGATATTAGCATTTTGATAGACGAGTGCTTTTTCCGTCCACGCAAGATTGATTTTGCGTTGTTTTATCGTAAACGTCGTTCCGCTGCTGCCGTCTATCGTCGTATCGTAGTTTGCGCTTGCGTCCGTACCGCCCGCGTGTTTTGCAACGACTTTTTGCGACGTATTGATAGATATCGTGTACGTTGCAGCGTTTACAAACGATTGACTTGACAATTCACTGCCCGCATTATAATTGATTACGATCGTATCTTGTCCGAACTTGTAGACACCGTTGCCTTGGCTCGTAGCACCGCTCAAAGTCGGATTGGGTCTATGCTCTTGACCGTCGTACGTGACGTCTTGCGCCGTCAATCCGCTTATGCGGAGCGATTTCTTGGTAATACTCCAAGAATACGTGCAATCGGAGGGCAATTTATAGTTCTTGGATATGGTATTAGTCCCTATCGTTACGCGCGCGCTATAACTTCCGACGTCAATAGTACCGTTAGTTGCGGTACTGCTACTTGCTACGGTTATCGTCGCGCCGTCGGCTTTTGCCGATTGTGCAACGGTTACGTCTCCGCCTATACCGAGTTGCACGGAATCTCCGTCGCAAACGTTGGACACCGTAACGGTTTTGAGACCTTGATGGTATGAATTATATTCAAACGAGTTTCTGCTACTCGTCATTTGGTACGTAAACGCCAACGTACGTTGCGTTATCGTGTAGGACTTTGAAGTAGGTGTCGTGCAGTTGCAATCGATTTCCAAAATCTTGTTGGACTTATTGAGCGTAGCAGTATACGTTCCCACGTTATAACTGTTGGTCTCAAATCTTATCTCGACCTTTTTGGACGTAGACGTTTCAAAGTATCCAAGCAACTTTACGCTTCCGCTGATTGCGAAGTATTCTTCAACAAACGCCGCCAAGCCTTCTATCGGTTTGGTTGCCGTAACGGTTGCAATAATAGAGCCTACGGTTTTGTTGTACACGTCGCTAGACTTGCTACTCCATACCACCGTCAACGAGTTGTCGGAAATTACGAGTTTGTCGCTCACCTTGTCGTTTGACGTTACGAACTTGTAGTTGCAATCCGCCGCCGTCTGATAATCGAAGGCAAGATAATACGTACCTTTGAGTTTTGCACCCGTCAATTTGATGTAGTTTTCTCCGTCGTTGCCTTGTGTGACTTCTACGACGATATTGCTCGTTCTTCCGTTAGACGACGTATTGATTTCAGTCAAACTTGCAAACACTCCGTTGCTGATCAACGACGTCGTGTAATCGTTCGTATCCTTATCTACGTCAACGTAAATCTTGGGTGAGAGCATTGCGATACTGTTCAAGTTTTCACCGAACACAAATCCCGTAACTTTCCAACTAATTCCGTGCGTCTTGTTGTCGAAATCCGCGGACTTTTCACCGTTTACGTACTCGATTTTAAGTTCTTTTTGCTCAACGTTAATTTGTTTCTTCGCTTCTTGCTTAAACTTATAATAAGTACTTGGTGCAGTAGTTCCCATCGAAACAGACAACTCATAGTTCTTTGCGTTCTTGAATGCGATATCGAACGTGAGTTTTCCGGTATTTCTGTTGAAATTGCCAACGATATATTTAGTATCGTTACCTTTAAGCGTTACGTCACTGGTTTCAAAAACGTTTACCGAACCAAACGTTACGCCTTGACTCTCGTCAAATTTCGCGCCGTTTTTAAGGTTGAGTTTAATCGGTGTATTTACACCGTCTATCGTCAACGTAAACTCGATATCGTTTATATCAACAGACGCTATATCCGTAATGGTAATCGTCGTTGCGATATCTTCGTCACCGTACTTTTTGCCCGTGACGTCGGTCGCTTTGAACGTGAGTTGTCTTGCGTTTATCTTCCACGCACCGTCGTCTATACCGCCAACGACGTACGCTTTGCAGTTATCGTCGAAGTAATAAACGTAGACGGTCGTGTAATACGTGTCGGGAACTCTCGGAGTCTTTGCGTCCTTATTTACGGTATTATAGAAGTACAAGTTCTTTTTATCCGTATTATCATCGTTATCGTTATTATCTTCTGAAACGCTTGCGTCGTATTTGATATCGTTAGACAAGCTGATGGGTGCGTAACGCTCGTAACCGTTGTAGGTGAGAGCACTGCCCATTGCGATGGAACGATAATACACCGCGACGTTTTGAGATACACCGCCCTCTGCTTGTATGAAGAACTTGCCGTCGTAGTTGATTGAGGTCGGTTTGGTATCACCGGAAGAGGCGATATACATATAGTAACCGCTTGCGCTCGGGTTGGTCTTGAAGTTTGCAGCCGTTGCCGTGGCGTAGAGATTGCCTTTGTGCGGTACGGTGGAGATATCTCCGTCCACGTTTTCGCGCACGATTGCGGAGTTGAGCGGAGTTTTCGCATACGGTCCGTTTGCCTTGGTATCGTCGTCGTAACCCGCGTTGCGCTCGTTCATAGTGTAAGCGTTTGCGATGCGCTTCCAATACCACAAGTCGCTGTAACCTTCCGTCGAGGCAGTGCTGTGCACCGCGTCAACCTTGCCGATTTGGTTGTTGCCTCCTTGTTGGTCGTTGGCATAGACGAAATACCAACCCGTTTGCTTCGTGCCCGTGGAATACTCCGTCCAAGTGGACTTCTCTTCAACCCACGCGCCTACGTCTTGTTGATAGGTTATTTTAGATTTTTCTACATTACCGACTTTAACCTTGCCGAACGTCGCGTCAAAGTACGCTTGCCACGTAAGGTCTTCTTTGATGAGGACGTATTTATTATCTTCGGTGACTTCTTCCTCATTTATGGTATAAGTCGTGCCGTTAGTGGCTTTGTGCGTGCCGACGGACTCGTAATATGCGTACGGAGTGGGATAAATTGCCACTTCTTCGTCACCGGTTTCACCGCCCTCGTCGCCCGTGGTAGTGCCCGTGCCGATAAGCTCTTTTGTGAACACGACGGTGACTTCCTTGCCGTCCAACGAGTACACTTCGTAAGCAAGCGTGTATCTGCCGAGCGTGGTCTTCAAGTTGGTTACGCTCGAACCCGCAAGTTCCGCATTGGTGTAGCCTTTGACCCAGTAGGACGTGCTTGCGTCGGTGTCTTTTTGTGCAAGACCTATAATACCGCCAGCGTTGCCTTTGGGTGCGGTGAAAATACCGCCGTTTTCGTTGGTGCTGATACTGAACGCCGAATTGATGACCGTATTATTGCCTATCGTCGCACCCGCGATACCGCCGACGTTCTTACCGCCCGTAACCTTGGTGTCGTACGCAAGCATATTCTCGATAGTGATATTGTCCGCCTTGATGAGACCGACGATACCGCCGACGTGGAAGAAGCCTTCCGCCGTAACGTTACCGCTTGCGTAATAGGTGTTGTTCGTCCATCTGTTGTTTGCGGAGTTGTCAAAGAGGTTGTCTTTCGCGTTGCCGATTGCGCCGATAGCACCGCCGATACCGCCCCAGACGTACTCACCGACACCATCGGGCTTGCCGTTCGTGCCGTTGAGCGTCAAAGTGCCGTTTGCCTCGAAGTGCGTGTGCGAAACGACGATATCCGCTTCCGTAACCGTTCCGTCTTCGATGAGCGGATTGGGCACGCCGATAAAGCCGACCGAACCGCCGACTGCCGTGGTTGCCCCAATGCCCGTCATCTCGCCTTCGCTGATGAAATCGGTGTATTCCGTCTTGCCCGCGAGAACGCCGATTGAACCGCCAACGTATTTGTCGCCGTCAACCGTACCTTTGGAGCGGAATTCGACTTTGTATTCCTCGTTGCCGAGAGACCTACCGAGCAACAAGCCGATTGAACCGCCGACGTAGTATCTGCCCGAAACGTTGAACTTGGAGTCGTCCGCAATAGCGTCGTCCGCCGCCACGAGAGCGTCGGATTGCCCCGCGATTGCCACTGCTTCGTTGATAAACTCGGTCTTGCCCGCGCCCGTGGACAAAATGCTTGCCTCTTTTGCGACGTAGCCTATCGAACCGCCGACGTAATCTCTGCCCGAAACGTTGCCTCGGTTGATAAATCTGCCCGCGATTTGACCTACGTTAAGCTTGCCGATAACGCCACCGACGAAGTCGTTGCCACTGACCTTGCCTTCGTTGATAATTTCAAGCGTGGTATCGTAAACGCTACCGCCCGTAGAAAGCGTGCCGTTGTTGATACCGATAATACCGCCGACGTTGTCTTGTCCCGCGACTTGACCGACGTTGACTATCGTGCCTTTGACGATCTTGACTACGCCGTTTTGCTCGCTGTTGCCGACGATACCGCCAACGTTGTTCCCCTCACCCTTGATGAGAGTGTCGATGGTCGCTTTCTTGTCCGTATCGGACACTGACATAACGATCTTGATGGACAATCCGTCGTTGTAGTTGACCGCGCGGTATTGGTCCGCACCGATAAGAAGCGTGCTTGACGCGCTGTTTAAGCCGATAAATCCGCCAACGTCGTGGCTTGCGGTGATGTTACCGCCTATTTGAATATCCGTATCGTCCGCCAAAATGTTGACGATACCGTTGTTTTTGCCTATAAATCCACCGATTTGATACGCGGTTTTTGCCGTAATGGTCGGTGCAACCTTAAACGTTCCGCTGAATGCAACGTCGTCCGTACGCCCCGCGACACCGCCGATATTGCGGTTGGCGTGATTGGTGTCTACGCCCGCGGTAATCTCGATAGTACCGCCGACTTCGATGGTTGAACCCGTAGCAATTCTCGCGCCCGAACCCATATCGCCGACGATACCGCCAACGTTGCGCACGACGCCGTCGTTGGAGCGATTGCTTGCGGAGATATAATTGGTTTGCACCGCTATGACGATCTTGCCTTGGAACACGATGTTTCCGCTGAACGTTGTGGTGATGGGGTCAGTTCCGCTTGCGTTGTACGTCAAGCCTACGATACCGCCGATTGCCGTACCGCCCTCACCCGCGTTGGTGACTACGCCCCAGTTGCTCGCACGCTTAATCGTTGCAGATTTGAGCACCTTGCAACCGATGATTTCGTTGACGGCGTCGGGAGTTTCACCCACGATACCGCCGACGCGGTTTTCACCTTGTATAGTGACCGTATTCGTTGCGCTGTCCGTACCAACTACGCACTCGCGCACGATGATTGCAACGTTTTGGTCGGAATATCCGATAATACCGCCAGTCTTCGTGCCTACGGCGTCAAGCGTTGCGCCCGAAGCCGATTGAGCACCTATTTCCGCTTTTTCAACAATGTTGGATACGATCTCGACTCTGTTATTCTTGCCTTTTGCGGTGGTATTGCCCGAGTAAGTACCCGATGCAGAACCGACTATACCGCCAATGTCGTTTTTTGCGCTTTGCACTTTTGCATTGACGACTTTATTGTTGCTTACGGTCAACGTAGTGCCGTCGAAATACATCGTATTTCTCGCGGTGTTTGCCAAGCCGACTATACCGCCCGCCGAAGTGGTGATATTTCTCGTATTACTCTCGTTATACGAATCCGTCTTGCCGTATGCGCAGACGTAAAGCGGTCTGTTTTGAGAGCCCGCTTCGCATCCGTCGATTATTGACGAGCCGTAAGCAACTGCAACGATACCGCCCGCAACCGAACGATTTGAAGTTCCTGTGCCGTTTGCGTAAGCAGTAACAGTGCCCGAAGCACCGACCGAGTGCACCTCTGCGTTTTGTACGTATCCGAACAAGCCCGCGACTTCTTTGTTTACTATACGCAAGTTGGCAACTTCCGTAACGCTTCCGTCCGTTTGCGCACCGCTAATATGTCCTTTGAACGATTTGAATACGCCGTTTCTGCCGATAGCGATAAAGTTTTGATTTGCAAAAGTCGCGCCGACCGTAAGCGTATCGCCCGCGGTATAACGATAGTTTGCATTTTGCCAATTGGTGTAGTCGGACGCGGCACCGCGCGAGAAAAGGTGATAACTCTTTCCACCCGAATAACTCGTGCCGTCGTAATACTTGTATGCCGTACTTCCGTTGTCCGTAGGCATATTGATGACTTTACTTGCAGTTTCGTCAAGGTTATTTGTGCCGTCTGCAAATTCGACGTACTTACCCTCAAACGAATACCCCATATCGACGAGCGTTTGCAATCCGAGCAAGTCTATGCCGTCTTTAACGACGAAGGGACTGTATTCTTCACCCGCGATTTCGCGTTGATAAGTGCCGTACACGTCGCGACCGTAGTTGACCGAACGCATACTCAAACCGTTGTACGTATCAACCGCAAATACCGCCAATTGAGGCAAGCATCCGTATACGAAAATCCAACCCGACGGATAACTGTTATAGTTTGTGCCATAACTCGACCAGTTTGCATCTATTGAAGCGTATGAAGCGGTGAGATTGAACGTCGTATTCGTACCGTTGAAGTTGTTGTAAGCATTGCCCGTCTTCCAACCGGTACCCGGGACGTTAATACTTGAATTAGATTTCATCAACGCGGTCAAGTCTCTGTAATTGGTACACAAATCACCGGTCTTTACACAATATTCTTCTGCGTCACCAATGCCGAAAATACCGGATGCGAACAACCAGTTTACTCTACGTTCATCGCTTTTCCAGCTATTAAAATTTTTATTTCTGTATTGATATATCTTATTGTCTTGGTTTGCAACTCGAATGCTTACACAATATGCAATAGAATAACAGTTCGTAGCAGTAACACGATCCTTGGAGTTATTAACGTTGTCGCAATATCCCGAAATAGGAGCACCGTATCTAAGGTCTTTCGTTGTATCCCAAGTTGCCCCCATCGTATTGAGAATATGTCTACTCTTTATCGTGCCGATATTGTAGCAACGATTAAATTCTACTGCGTTGCCCGTTTGAGGTTCGCTGTGGCCGACGATACCGCCCGCACGCAACTGCCAAGATCTCTTATATGCGGTTATACCGTATGCGGTAACGTCACCGACGTTGTAGCAGTCGGTTATACGAATGTTACCTACGATACCCGCAATACCGCCCACGACCGTACCGCCGTCGTTTTCACGTTCTTGGTCAACAGAACCACCAATGCCGAGGTTTTTAGTATGTTTGGGAAAAGTACCGCCAGCGTTTACGTTGCCCGTGTTGTAGCAATATGCGATAACCGATTTACCGCCCGTAATGACGTAGTTGACGGTTGCTTCTTTTTGGTACAAATAACCGACACCGCCGACGAGTCCGCCGACCATATTTGCAAGGCAAGTAACTTCACCCGAGTTGTAACTTGCATACATTTTGAGGATAGAGTTCGAGCCCGTTCTGCCGACGAGTCCGCCCGCGTATCCGAATATATTCAGTCTGATACCATAGGATTCTTTACCCTCATAATTGCTCTTTCCGTCGGTATCTCTGTTTCCTTCGTCGGCACTCCAATAACCGGAGTTTGCAAGGATATAACCCGAGTTTGCGCAACTGTCGATAACGAGAGTTGCGGTAGTTCCGGATATACCGTCACTGCAACCGATGATACCGCCGACGTTGTGTCCGCCGATAATTCTACCCGTGTTACGGCAACTTTGTATTTCAAGATTGCCCTTGACGCTACCTATAATACCGCCCGTACCGTAACTGTATGCGGCGTACCCCCAACCTTCGTCATAGGAATATTTGGTCGATCTTCCGTCAAGAGTGAACGAGCCTTCCAAAGAGGTGATATTGCCCTCGTTGACGCAAGATTCAAGCGTGATTGTGTATCCGCTGTCGTTGAAGCCGAGAATGCCCGCTGCGTTGCGATATGCGTTGATATCGGCATTGTTCTTGCAGTTGGTAAACGTAAGATTGCCAAACGGTTTGCCCACGAAGCCGGCACTGTCGTAGCCCATACCTTGCAAGAAACCGAATTCGGACAACTGCACGCCATCGCCTTTGCCCTCGAGATACACCCAATAGTATTTGTATGCTACCGTATTGCTGACAACTCTATTATACGTTTCGGTATTCGTATTGCCTATACCGATGTCGGAGTTGTCGTAAACGCGCTCCCAACCGTCGGAGGTGTTTGCTTGCATTCCCGCGGTTTTTTCGTGGTTCATAGTGGTGCCTCTATCTTTGTTGGAGCCCCAAATTCTTACCACCTTGACTGTTCTCGTCGGATAAGTCTCATTATCACCACCGTTGGTGATTGCAAAGCCCGAGATTGCAAGCGGTGCGACGAATTCCGCAACGAAACTCATCGTATTGTTTGAAGAATAATACTTCGTGGACGTGTTTTCGTCACTGATTTTGAATATACCTTCGTCTGCCGTTGAGTCGTTGCCGGATTTGGACGACAAGAGGTTGTAATCTTTCATAGAACGCACGGTATCGTTCTCACCTCCGGTCAAGCCGGTTGCTTTGACGTAACCGTCAACCGTCAAATTCTTGAAAATTGCGTTTTGTGCGTTGGGGAAAACGCTCGCTCTCGACGCGCTTTCTTGATACTTTATAGTAATCGTATATCCGTTGCCGTCAAAAGTGCCTTTGAAGGACGGAGTTTTGCTTCCCGCCGAAGCACCGCTACCACTACTGAACTTAACTTTGGACATTGAGCCCGCGCCCATAGCGATATTGCCCGCCATATTGTAGCCGAGGTTTGACTTGGCATTTACTTTATCCGTTGCTTTGCTAGTGTTGTAACTATGGTTGGTTATTTGGGCATTGAAGTTGTACGACGCCTTATTAGTACCCGTGTGCGTGGACTTCTTGTCAATGGTGATATTGGTAAGAAGTTTTACGTACATACCGCTATAATCTTGTTGTCCCGTGTAGATATTCCATGCAAAGTCGTTCCACTCTGCTTGCGTGCTTATCGTAAATGCCGATGCCTCCGATTTACCGGGTTCGAGCGTACCGCTGTCGTAATTGCCTACGATGCCTTCAACCGAGCCGATAATTATGTCTTTGAAATAGATATTTGCAATAATGCGCGTTATATTTCCGCCGTTGTCGTAAAGCGCAGTCGTTACTTCCGCACGATAGTTGTTGCTTGCGCCAGACGGTGCTCTATAACCTTGTTGTGCGTTTTTACGACCTTTTTCGTTGAGAAGATAGGTTATGATTTGGTCGTCGGTGGCGTTTGCAAGTTCCGCAACGTTGTTTCTCGCGTCTTCGATTTCGGCAGAAGTTATATCCTCGCTCGTTGTGAGGAATTTGGATATATCACTGAACATTACGTCGTATTTGCATACGGAATAACTGTCTCCGTCCGCCATAGATACGCCCATACGCACTATGCCGTTTGCACTTGCAAATACCGTGGTGGGCGTGCTCATAACCGAGTCGCTTCCGCTCACGTCGTAGAACGCGAGTTGCTTGGGTTGCGCAGTGGTGTCGCTTTCGTCACCGAAGTTGGTTTTGGTGGGATAATTGACACCGATAAGCAATTCACCTTGTTTGAACTCGTATTTGCCGTAACTCGTAGCGTTGCAAACGCCCGCCATTGCGAGCAAATGCGTAAACGTGCCCACTTCACTCACTACGCTACCGTCTATCAATATATATTTGCCGTTTTTGTTGTCGCTTACCGTTGAATAAGTCGGATCGGTCGCAATGTAGATCGTCCAACTGCCTTCGATGATCGGGCTGAGCTTGTCGCCCACCACACCGCCTTTGGTGAGCGAGGTGTTGTTGCCGTCAAACTTGAAGCCCGTGGACAAACTGTTTTCAAGCGATCCGCCTTGCATAAAGCCTACGAGACCGCCGACGTATTTGCTTCCAAGATAGAGACTGGTGTCATATTTGAGCGCAGTCTTTGAAGCGGAAACGCTGTTTGAGATCGTACCACCGATCATATAGCCGACGAGACCGCCCACGTACGACGCGTTGGTTGCGCCGATAACGCCTGTGTTGACTATGCGGTTGAGAACGTGCGATTCTTGTTCGAGATAACCGACGATACCGCCGACGTACGTACTGCCCCCAACTTTTGCTTCGTTGGACACGACGAAAGTCGGATTGTCGGCGTCGGTGACGGGGTTTTCAAGATAAATCAACGCCTTTTTGAACACACCGCCGACGAGACCGCCCACGTTGTTCGTGCCGTAAATACCGCTGAGGTTCTTTGCCGAAGAGGGCTTGAAGGTGACGATATTGGCGTTTGCCACGTTCGTGGTCGCGCCGTATTTGAGATTGTTTTCAAGGCAACCGCCGTCGTGCAAGTCACCTTTAAGTTCGTAATTATCAATAATACCGATTGCGCCGAAAATTCCGCCGACGTAATTGGTTGCGTGGATCTCGCCGTTGCCGACGAAGATAAGATCGTCACCGAATATGGTACTGCCCATATTGGCTCTGCCCGCGCCGGAAGATACGTAGCCGACGATACCACCCACGAAGTCGCCGTATTTGTAATCTTTGCCGAAATTGACGGTGTTTCTGATAGTGCGGTAAGTCTTGTTGTTGTCGTCAAGAGCCGTACCCGCGATATTTGCGCCTTTGCCGAGAACGCCGATCACACCGCCGAAGAACGACGGCGTTTTGCCCGACGAAGCCTCGAATACTACGCTCTTACCGTCGACGAAATAAGACGTATTGAATTTGAGCGTGGCGTCTTGCAAATATCCGATAAGTCCGCCTACTACGCTACCGCTTCCGCCAAATTTGATAGTTGCCCACACGTCCGTGTCGTTGTACGTGACGGTGGTCGTGTCCGTGCCACCGCCTATAAACGAGCCGTAAAGCGCGCCAACGTAATTTACGCCGTTGACTTGCGCTTTTTGAGGTGCGTTCTTGGGATAAACGTTGAGTTTTGCGATGATTTCGAGATCGTCCGCACAACCCGACGCATCAAGTGCGCCCGCGATTGCGCCCGCGTACGAGCCCGTGGACGTAACGATGATATTTGCCGTAGTCGAGAAATACAATCCGTTGGCGTTGCCATTATTGAATTGCGACGCGCTCTTGATTATCCATTGACCGATAATACCGCCCACGTAGTTGACGCCCGTGACTCTCGCGCTTACGAGATTGTCGTCCGTGCGCATATTATCGTCGGACGTGTCGTAAAGCACTTGCGTGCCGTCGGCGTAACCGATAAGTCCGCCCACGTAGTCTTCACCTATGATAGATGCACCGCTGACGTTGCTCGTAAAGGTGCAGTTTTCGACGATACCGCCAACCATCTTGCCGACGAGACCGCCCACGTAGTTTTGACCGATAATTTGCTTGCCCGTGTACGACGTTCCGCCGTTGTACGAACCGCCCCACACCAACAAATCTTTGAAATGCGTGCCTTCTACGTTGCCGAACAAACCGACGTACTCTCTATATTCGTAGTCGACGGTGGTGTCGTTGTAGAAATAGGATATCGTAACGAGTTCTCCGTCCGTATTGCTTGCAAAAGAGGTTGCTTTGAAGGGAATATCCGCATTGCCGATTGGCTTGAACGTTTCGTCGAGGTGAATATCCGCCGTTACGACGAAATACGCGCCAAAATACGTTCTGTCCTTTGCAATGGTACGCGGGTCTGCTTTGATAACGAGACCTTCGTTGAGCTTGTCGTCACCGCTGTTGATAGAGTTCCACGCCTTATCTCCGTTGAGAATTTGGCTCAAACGCATAAGTTGCGCTTGCGTGGATATGACGTACGGATTGTCTATCGTACCCCATTTTGCGTTGCTATCCGCCGACGTCCACCCGAAGTCGCTGTCAAGAAGCGTGTAATATCTCTCAATCGTGCCGACGACGTTTCCGTCTTTACCTTGTGCGGCAATTCTCGTGCCTTCTCTTACGTGTTCGTTTTCCGCAAGAGCTGAGACGAATTCCGTTATTTCAAACTCGTCGCATTTTTTGACGACGGTGTGTGGATCTCCGTCCGCACCGATAATAGTGTATTTAATATATAGAACGAAATTGCTTTGAGTATAACTATCCGCGCCTTGATAGATAAGTGCTTGCGGGCGTTCGCTCGTGTTCTCGTTGAGGAGGAACAAATCGGCTATATCGACGTTGTTGTATTCATCCTTAACGGTGGTTGCGTGTTGATTGGTTACGACAACGTCCTCTTTTGCACCAAACCAATAGTCCGTGCCAAACACCTTTCCGTTGCCGAAATCGTACGGCGTAATCGTAAACGTTGCGTTGTATCTGCCCACGACCACTCCGTTGAGAGTGATATCCGCAATATAGTAATACGTATTCGCTTTGGTTTCGCCTTTCTCGGTGCGATTTTGCGTGAAGTTTGCATCGTCGAAATACACCACGTAGCAAGCGTAACCGCCACTTGGGACTATTTGCGGAGTCGTCGGATAGGTGACGACTTGCAGTTCCGCGTTATACTCTTTTCTTTGGTCTTTTGATATACCGTTTGCAAACGCTATGCTCTTCACTTCCGCACGCACGCCTTTTGCGCTCGCGTTTGGATTGAACGACGCGTCGTAATAGAAAGTAAAGGCAATTGCGCTGTCCGTTTGTGCGCTCGTACTGCCGTTGTTTGCAGTTACGCTCGAAACGATAGACGTAGGCGTTGCCACATTTTTATAGTCGTACGCCGTGCTCGTTGCGGAAATCGTGCCCCAAACGCTCGACGCATACTTGTCTTTTTCCGTCGTGCCGTCCACTTTGAAGCCGTTGATATTCTCGCTCAAAATATCCGTCCAAGCAACGTTCCTCCAATCATCTCCGCTATGCACTTGCGGAGTAAGCGTCAAATCCGTGAAAAACACCTTGCCGAGAGTGTTGAAATACCCGTTATTTGCGTCAAGTGCCAAAAATCCCCACGAATTTGCAATCGTATAATTGCTCGTATCGTGTTGACCGCCAAACGCACCGCCGATAATTGCACCTACGGATTTTTCGGTCGTGTTGTGCTTAATAGTATTGTTTTCGTCAATGATTACGTAGCAGTGGTCTATCGTCAAATACAACGTAGTGTTTGACGAACCTACTATACCGCCGACGTATTCTTTGCCGTCAAGTTTTGCCTTGTTGTAGCAATACTCGATTACCAAAGCGCCCGAATTGCTTGAATACGCGTAGCCGACGATACCGCCGGTGCTATCCGAACTCGTATTCGTAACGCTACCGAGATTGTAGCAGTGAGATATCTTTACGGGTACGACGTTGTTTTCAACCTTTTTAGTCGTAACGACACGTCCCGCAAGACCGCCGGCTTCTCCTCTCGAACCGCCGGTTATACTGCCGATGTTATAACAACCGCTTATATAAAGATTTATCGCACCTTCCGCATAACCGATAATACCGCCGACGTCTTTCGTCGTTGCTTGGACATTTGCTTCGTTTATGCAAGAAGTAATTGTAACTCCGCCTTCCGTAAATCCGCCGACTATACCGCCAACGTAATACGAGCCTTTTACCAACTCTTTGTTGGTGCTGTTCTTCACCGTCGTGTTGCTTGCGACACCGCCGATGATACCGCCCGCATAATTGCCGTCCGCAGATACCGCGCCTTGATTGACGAGGTTTTCAAAATTAATTTCCGAATTCTTGACGTAACCGAAGAAGCCACCGGCATAGTTTGACGTTGCCGTCACGGTTGCGTTGTTGGTGACGTCGGATATTGTCAGCATACCGAGGTTGTAGCCGATTACACCACCTATATAACTTGCACCGCTCACCGTCACGGTTGAGTTTGAAATACTGTCAAATTTTATATTTCCCGTGGTATCGTTATATCCGACTATACCGCCGATAGAACTGTTACCGTCAATCTTGCAACTGCCCTTAACCGTGTGCGAGCCTTGTACCGTGCCCGTATTATAGCCGACGATACCGCCGACGTTGTTCACACCGCTGACGTTCTTTTCGTTGGAAAGACTGCCTTTTACGATTGCACCGTTTACGACACAACCAACGATGCCGCCGACGTCGTTGCCCGTTGCCGAAACTACTCCCGAATTGGTTGCGCCGTCAATCGTTGAGCCTTCGAGCACACCGACTATACCGCCGACTTTCTCTGCTCCGCCACGAACGGTAGCCGTAGCCGTATTGTTTGCACCCGCAAGTGTACCGCTGTTTAGCATATATCCGACGACACCGCCAACTCTATTCGACGAAGTTGCGGTGACTGTACCGTCATTGGTTATAGTGCCCGTAATTTGCGCATTTTGCGCCAAACCTACGATACCGCCGATATGCTCACCGCCCGTTGAAGTAACGGCTTTGTTATTGGTGATAGTTCCGCTTATCGTGCCAGCGGTCATCTTGCCCGCAATACCGCCGATATCGTTACCCGCACCCGACACAGTACCGCTGTTTACACAGTTTTCGACTTTTCCGTCTGCGTTTTGAACAAAACCGACTATGCCGCCGGTAGAATACGCACCATATACAGCACCGTAGTTGTGACAGTTACTGACCGTAACGCTACCAGCGATGTTACCTATAATACCGCCGTTTTGGTATGCGGACGAATTTGCGGACGAAATAGTAGCGTAGTTCACGCAATTTGTAATCTTAACAGTACCGGTAGCATAAGCTACTATACCCGCAACATCTGAACGTTCCGATTTAATCGACGAACCCGAACCGATATAAACATTTTTTATTACTGCATTGTGCCCCGCAGATCCTATTAGAGCCGCTCTTGCAGTACTTGAATCAAGACTTATAACAAGATTTCTAATTTCTTTGTTGTCACCATCAAGCTGTCCTTGGAAGAGTCCTCTTCTTGCAGAATCGTAATAGCCACCGGGAGTATATGCGGTGGACAACATATTTATGTATTGACTATTTTGACTGTTGGAATTGTCCGGTTGAACTTTGAAAAATCTTCCGCTAAAAGTATAACCGCTACTAAAACTTTCTGCACCACGCATATAAGTGGCAAACCAGTCAAATTCCGTTCTATTTCTCAACAGATACGGATCGTCTTCACTTGTACCGGCGCCCTTAAATATGTAGTATTCAACTTCCGATACATTACCAACATTGTCAGTTAGCCTAAATTTGTGCAAACCGTCAACTTTCGTTGTATAAGTAGCATTTTTTGTATTGTTCGTTATACTTGTGTTTTTGTTTTTCGTAATATCAACGTACGATCCGCCGTTGACACTTTCTTCTATTTTTGAAATACCCGCTGCACCCGTTTGAGTACCGTCATCGGCACGATCCTCAAAAGTAAATTTATAATTGTAGAGATCGAATTCGGTGCATTTCGGCGCGGTGTTATCACTGCGATAAATATCAACCCAAGCCCCGCTTATCTTCGTATTAATCGACTTGTTTGTCCAACGTCCGCTTCTATACGCAACCCATCTTACAGTATAAACATACGAAGTACCCGTATCTACTCCCAGTTCAGCTCCAATATTAACAATAACTTCATCATTTGCACCATCATAGTCAGAGCCTTGGACAATAAGTGTATTGCCTCTATATATTTCAAGTCTATTGTTTGAATTGTCAGCATCTTTCCTTTGAATCTTAAATTCGATTCTGGAAATTGCGCCGTTTTTTAACGCATAATAATTCGCGCCCGAAAACACAACGTTCCATTGCGTCCAAACGCCACCATTCTTTATACCGTTTGTTATCAAACTTGCAGAATCTGTAAAATATAGTCCATAATAATGGTCTGTCGTGTTTTGCGAATATGACGGAATTGTATATGATGTTTGAAGTTTTGATGTGTCAGAGTTATTATTGCTAGCATCACCCCACGTGTTTACCGTAGTTGCAGCTCTGGCAACGTTGCTCTCGATTATGCCGTTTTGTTGGAGATTTTCTTCTACGCCGAAAGCACCGGAGAGTGTGCCGGCAAAGACAAGGACAAACAACGTCGCAAGCAATATCGCACTGCCCGCGCCTTTCAGCAATTTTCGTAACGTTTTCTGTCCTGTCCTTGTGTTTTTCATAATGTGTCTCTCCGTATTTGTTATTTGTGCTATGCACAAGTGATATTGCGCTTGTAAGCGCAGTGATATTTTTGTCTTGCGCCAAAAGTGATATTTGCCTTTGGCAAGTGATATTCGCACGGTGTGCGAGTTGTGGACAATTTGCTAAGTGCGCCTTCGGCTGGATTCCCACGGTCGCATTGCTCCCTCTGAATGACATATGGAAGATTCAGATTTCGCTATATCGCTTGCTTGGTGTGTGCGGGTGTCGCCAAGGCTCGCACGATGTGCGAGTTGTGGGTTATCGGATAAGGCTTCGCCTTCCGCAACTATTAATTATTAATTAATAATTATTAATTCACACACACGCCTAGCGTGCTATATATTTTATAATACATATACAATCACGGCAAGAACTTTATTGGATAATTTGTCAAATTTTTTGAAAAATTTTTCACGCCCCGCTTTTTGCCCCGATTTGTCGTACGTTTGATTGATATTTTTATTGGTTTTTCGCGCTTTTCCGTTCCTTCCTGCGTCATTCCGAGCGTAGCGTGGGAATCCAGCGATAGCGAAATGCGCCTACGGCTAGATTGCCACGTCGCAACTTTCGTTGCTTCTCGCAATGACAAGTGGAATATTCTGCTCGTTATATAGAAAAGAGAGCGACTGTGCGCTCTCTTTTGACCTAAATATCGGATATTGGTTGTTAAAACAATTCGGAATGACTGCCCGTCCTAATAAGCATCAAGATCAGTTCATTTTCATATTTTTGATAAATCAATAGCCAATCGGGCTCTATGTGACATTCGCGTGTTTTGGAATACTCACTGGTCAAATTATGATCTTTGTATTTTGCTTCAAGAACTTCCCCGTCGGCAAGTTTTTGAATTACTTCAAAGATTTTACTAGTATCTTTGCCTTGTTTTTCTACCGCTTTGATATCTTTCTTAAATTGCGTCGTAAACTTTATCGTATATTTCATAAGCCCAAAGCAGACTTAAGACTTTGCATATCCGAATATTGCTCACCTTTTTCGGTTGCAACCATACGTTCGCCTTCTTTGATTGCGTCAACGGTGATAGAATTGGGCGTATAACCTTTCAGTTCAAACGGCATACCGTTTACTCGTATCGCTTGTTTCAAGAACACGTTGACCGCCGTAGATAAAGACATACCCATACTGTCAAACAACTCTTCTGCATCTTTTTTTACTTCTTCATCGGTTCTGATACATATAGATTTACTCGCCATAAGCCACCTCCTTTTTATTCTATGCAAATTGTAATACAAACAATACCTTCTGTCAATATATTTTGTAAAAATTCATACATTTTTCATACATTGTATTACAAATGATATACACTTGATCACATAATTTTATCGGTTTTTCGCGCTTTTCCGTTCCTCCTTATGTCATTTCGAGCGTAGCGTGGGAATCCGGCGATAGCGAAATGCGCCTACGGCTAGATTGCCACGTCGCAACTTTCGTTGCTTCTCGCAATGACAAGCGGAATATTCCACAACTGCGCCAAAGGCGCGCACACCAAGCAAGCGATATAGCGAAACTGCGGTAGGAGTTTTTATCCTTACACGAACTGATAGCGTGTATCGGTTGCGCGGTTAGTAGAACAATAAGGCTAGCGTGGCGTTAGACAATGAACTTGTGAGTTGTCTTTGCCACAGCGACGACTTTTGTTCGTTTCTCACAAAATCTCTTGACATTCGTCGCGCCACGGTTCTATACTTAACATACCCCGTTGGGGTATAGAGGTGAATATGGAAAATACTTGCAGTTGTTGTCAACATCACAAACACACTCCGCGTCCCGAAAGCGAGCAAAAAGCACTCAACGATAGGCTCAATCGCATAATCGGGCAACTGGGAGGCATCAAAAATATGCTTGCCGACAATCGATATTGCGGTGATATTCTCATTCAGTTATCAGCTGTGGAAAGCGCGTTGCAAAGCTTCGGATATATGGTGCTGTCCGACCATCTCAAAACTTGCGTCGTGGAAAACGTCCGTGAAGGCAATCTTGCCATTCTCGACGAAACCGTTGACCTCGTAAAGAAATTGAAATAACGCGACCTACGCTCGCGGGGTGATATTGCGACTTTGTCGCAGTGATATTCTCGCTTTGCGAGAGTGATATTGTTGCTATCGCAACAGTGATATTCGCACTTTGTGCGAG
Organism: Christensenella sp. UBA7571; assembly: GCA_002476605.1. Classification (GTDB taxonomy): domain Bacteria; phylum Bacillota; class Clostridia; order Christensenellales; family CAG-917; genus CAG-475. Next base: position 68,087 of record DLLD01000016.1, on the reverse strand, counting down.
TTGCGGAATATCCGCAAAAGTCGTCGCTGTGGCAAAGACAACTCACAAGTTCATTGTCTAACGCCACGCTAGCCTTATTGCTCTGCTACCGCGCAACCGATACACACTATCAGCTCGTGCAAGGATAAAAATTCTTGCCACAATTCCGCTATATCGCTTGCTTGGTGTATGTATGGAATATTCCACTTGTCATTCCGAGCGTAGCGTGGGAATCCAGCCGTAGGCGCACATATTAATCAATAGCAAAAAACAATCGAAAACAAAATAACTCAAACCTTTTAGGACAATAATACAACTATGGAAAAAACGAAATTCAACGTATCGGGTATGTCTTGCTCGGCGTGCAGTGCGCGCGTGGAAAAGGTCGTTGGTGCGCTTGACGGCGTAAAGGAAGTCAGCGTCAGCCTATTGACCAATTCTATGGTGGTCACCACCGACGACACCGTCACCGCCAAGGACATATCCAAAGCCGTTTCGGACGCGGGCTACAAAGCTACGCTTGCTTCCGATAAGTCGGAAAAGAAAGAAAAGATCAACCCCACCCTTGCGATGCTCATACGCCTAATCGTATCAATCGTGTTGCTTATCCCGCTTATGTACGTGTCTATGGGCGTGGTTATGTGGGATTGGCCACTCTCGGAAGGCTTCAAGTCCAACCCGATGGCAATTGCGGGATACGAACTTGCTTTGTCGCTCGTGATAATGGTCATCAACGGCAAATTCTTCGTGAGCGGAACGAAAGCAATCTTCCACAAAGCACCCAATATGGACACGCTCGTGTCTATGGGTAGCGGTATCTCGTTTATATACAGCGTCGCGCTTATGATCCAAGCGGGCGTCCACCCCGAGCATTTGCACCACCTCGCGCACAATCTCTATTTCGAGTCCGCGGCTATGATCCTTGCGCTTATCACGCTCGGCAAAACGCTCGAATCGTACAGCAAAGGCAAGACCACTTCCGCAATCAAAGGACTTATGAACCTTGCGCCCCAAACGGTGCGCGTGCTCAAAGACGAGCAAGAGGTGGAAATTCCCCTTTCCGACCTCAAAGAGGGAGACTTGTTCATAGTGCGCCCGGGTGAAAACTTTGCGGCGGACGGCGTGGTCGTCTCTGGTTCGGGTTCGGTCAACGAAGCGTCCGTCACGGGTGAGAGTATGCCGGTTGACAAAACGGTGGGTTCAAACGTCGTTTCGGGCACTACCAACATAGACGGTTTCATCACAGTCAAAGCCCTAAAAGTGGGCGAAGACACCACCCTTGCGGGCATCGTAAAGCTCGTGGAGGACGCGTCGTCTTCCAAAGCTCCAATCGCAAAAACGGCAGATAAAGTATCCGGAATATTCGTACCAAGTGTCATTTTGGTTGCTTTGGTCGTTTTCATAATATGGATTGCGGTCACCAAAAATCTTGAAACTTCACTCAAACACGCCATCAGCGTTTTGGTCATAAGTTGCCCTTGCGCACTCGGTTTGGCAACGCCCGTGGCTATTATGGTAGGCAACGGAAAAGGCGCGAAAAACGGCATACTATTCAAGACGGCAACCGCCCTCGAAGAGGCGGGCAAAACTGATATCGTGGTGCTTGACAAGACGGGAACTATCACAAAGGGCACGCCCGAAGTCACCGATATTTTGGCATTTGAAGGACTTACGCAAGAAGAGGTTATCCGCTCTTGTGCACGCCTCGAACAAGGCAGTTCGCACCCCATTGCTTCGGCAATTTTGAACAAGGCGCAATCTATTTCTTCCGATACAATCGTCCCAGCCGACGACTTCCAAAACTTGTCCGGACACGGCATAAAAGGCACGCTCGACGGCAAGGTCACACTCCTCGGAAACGCGTCGCTTATGACGGACGAAGGCATTGACGTATCCGTTTTCAAAGACGATTTCAACGCCCTTTCACAACAAGGCAAAACACCGCTCTTCCTCGCTCTCGACGGCAAAATCGTAGGCATAGTTGCCGTGCGCGACCAACTCAAAGAAGACAGCGTATCGGCTATCGAGGCTATGCACAAGCTCGGCGTAAAAGTGGTTATGCTCACGGGTGACAACGCACTCTCCGCGCAATCCGTCGCAAACGAATGCGGTGTGGACACGGTTATTTCCGACGTGCTCCCCGAAGACAAAGATTTCGTGCTTTCCGTGCTCAAAGAGCAAGGCAAAGTCATTATGGTCGGTGACGGCATCAACGACGCTCCCGCCCTCACTCGTGCGGACGTGGGTATCGCTATCGGCGCGGGCACGGACATTGCGATAGACAGCGCGGACGTTGTGCTTATGCACTCCTCTCTCGCGGACGTCGCAAAGGCAATCACGCTATCGAGACGCACCCTTCTCAACATCAAAGAAAACTTGTTCTGGGCGTTTATTTACAACGTGATTTGCATACCGATTGCGGCGGGCGCACTCTCTTTCGATCCCGTCAATATCACGCTCACACCGATGATAGGCGCGGCGGCAATGAGCCTTTCGAGCGTATGCGTGGTGCTCAACGCACTTCGTCTCAACCTCGTCAAACTCGACCGCCACACTATGCGCCGTAAGCACCCCGTAACGCTTGACACGTCGAATATTTTGTCGCGTTTGCAAGACAATAAAAAGGCAAAGGCACAATCTGAAAAGACCCAAAACGCACTTGCGTACGGTGAAACTTCTCAAAAATCAACACGAAACGATACTAATACGGTCGCAACGCACAACGCTTGCGATAGCGATAAAGGAGATAATAATATGACCAAAACTTTGAAAATCGAAGGAATGATGTGTTCGCACTGCGTAGCGCACGTAAAGAAAGCACTCGAAGGCGTTGAGGGCGTCAATAGCGCAGACGTTTCTCTTGACGACAAATCCGCCGTCGTCACCCTCTCTGCCCCCATTGACAACGCCGTTTTGACCTCCGCCGTAAAAGACGCCGGCTACGACGTAATATCTATCGACTGATAGCAAATAATAGTATTTTCACGATCAAAAAATAGGCTCGCACGAGCCTATTTTTATTTGTAATATTCTGTATTTCGCTACGCTGGATTCCCACGTCGCAACATTCGTTGCTCCTCTGAATGACATATGGAGAAATGTAATTCGGGTGTGGGTGTCCCACCATATCGTCATTGCAAGCAAAGCGTGGCAATCTAGCCGAAAGCGCACACACCAAGCAAGCGATATAGCGAAACTGCGGTAGGAGTTTTTATTCGTGCACGAACTGATAGCGTGTATCGGTTGCGCGGTTAGTAGAGCAATAAGGCTAGCGTGGCAGTAGACAATGAACTTGTGAATTGTCTTTGCCACAACGACGACTTTTGCTCGGAATATTCCTCAACTCGCACAAAGTGCGAATATCACTTTTGGCGCAAGCCAAAAATATCACTGTTGCGATAGCAACAATATAACTGCGCCCACGGCGCAATATAACTTTACCTAATCAATCGTTTTGTGGTTCTCGGGTCAAGGTCGTAGACGAAATTCTTGTCCTCGTCTCCGTGATAGTCGCTTCCGCCCGTCGGCAAAAGACGATACCTTTCTGCAAGTTTGCCAAACGCAATTTTGTCTTGCTCGGTATGCGACGGATAATTGAGTTCTATACCGTCGAGACCGAATTGTTTCAGTCCGCCCAAAAGCAGTTCGAGACGTTTGTCGAGCAAGTACTTTTTGGGGTGCGCGACGGAGGCAAATCCGCCGTACTTCTTTATGAGTTTGACAGCCTCGACGGGAGTCAAACGTCTGCACTCGCAGTACGCTTTTGCGCCCACTCCGAGGTACTTGTCAAAAGCCTCGTTCGTATCTTTGCAATACCCCGCCTTTACCATTGCGCGCGCCATATTCATACGTCCCACACCGTCGCGGTCAAAGTCGATATCGATATTTATGCCAAGTGCTTGCAGTTTTTGCGCAATGCGCTTGTTTCTATCCTTGCGCATATCCTTGACTGCTCGCAATTCTTGCACGAAATCGGGGTTTTTGTAGTCGATATTGTAGCCTAAAACGTGTATTTCGCAAGTTGAGAACGTACTGAGTTCAATTCCTCCAACGAATTTTATACCCAGTTTTTCCGCCTCTTTTCTGCCTTCGTCAAGCCCGTCCACACTGTCGTGGTCGGTGATTGCCATCACGTCAAGCCCTTTACTTTTTGCCCAACGCACCACTTCGATAGGCGTCTTCGAGCCGTCGCTTTTCGTAGTATGAATATGCAAATCAGCCTTCATTGTCGTAATCTTCCTCAAACGTAATTTCACCCTCGGGGGCGTTGTCTATAAGTGCTTGCATATCCGGGCCTTTCTCGTCGGAAAGGCTGTTTACCTTGTTGAGTCTCTTGCCGATAATGCGCGTGCGTTCTTCCGCGTTTTCAAGCGACTTTTTGACGCTGTCGAGCTTGTCTCCCGTTTGACGCAAGTACTTGGTGAACAGCGCAAAATCGCTCATAAAGCTTTGCAAAAGTTTGCCTATTTCCGTGCTCCTCTTCTCTATCGCAACGCTTCTGAAACCCATTTGCAAGCTGTTGAGAAGCGCGGCAATGGTGGTCGGACCGCACACGACTATACGGTATTTGTTTTGGATGTCTTCCACCAGTCCTTCGCGTCTGATGACCTCGGCGTAAAGTCCTTCGGTGGGCAAATACATAATTGCAAAATCGGTTGTGCGAGGCGGAACGACGTATTTGTCTCTAATGCTCATAGCTTCGCTCTTCACTCTTGCAGCCAACGCCTTGCTTGCGCTTTCAACGCCGTCCGCGTCACCCTTTTCGGACGCTTCGACGAGCCTTGCGTAGTCCTCAACGGGGAATTTTGCGTCAATCGGCAACATAACTTCTTCATCGCCCTTACCGGGCATTTTGATGACGAAGTCCACCATATCGTCGCTTCCGCGTTTTATGCGCACCTGCTTTTGATATTGCTCGGGCGCAAGAATTTGCGCAAGCAAGTTTTCAAGCGCGACTTCACCCCACGTACCGCGCGTTTTGACGTTTTTGAAAATGCGATTGAGGTCGCTCACTCCCGTTTGCAAATTTTGCAATTCTCCAAAAGTGCGATTGATTTCTTCAAGTCTGTCGTTGACGATTTTGAAAGATTGATTGAAGCGTTGTTCAAGCGTCGCGCTCAATTTTTCGTCGACAGTCTCGCGCATTTTGTCAAGTTGCTTTGCGTTGTCCTCTTTCATTTCCTTTATGCTTTGCTCGTTTGCGAGGCGCAAATTGGCAATGCTTTGGGCGGTGGTAGTCTTGACGTCTTCAAGCCCTTTTTGCGTATTGTACATAAATCTGTCCATACGCTCTCCCATCGCTTTGACGTTGTCGTTTTGAGCGTTTATCGCGCCAGCAAGCATAGAATTGCCCATCTTGATATCCATATCGATATCGTTTTTGAGGCGCGCGTTTTCGTCACGATATTCCTCGATAGTCACGCCCTTTTCACCGTTATCGCGCTTTTTGAGCGTAAGAACGCACGTCACCAGCGACGCAAGCGACAACACGGCGCATATTGCAAGCAACACGTAAATTCCGGTCATATTTCCTTCCCTTCTTTGAGTTTTTTATTCATTCTTTCGATATAATCGAGAGCCTTATTTCTATCGTTAAGCGCGGGGTTCATCACGGTGTCTTCCCAAAGCGCGTTAAGCACCGCTGAGCGTTCCTTTTCCTCTACGCCGAGCCTCACGAGGTCTTCACCGCTCACTTTGAGGTCCTTTATGCAAAGCGGAGTTCCGTCCTCTTTGAGACTTTTTGCCACGAGCGCAATTCTATTCTCTTTATCGTCGCGCCCGCACGAAGCGATTGCGTCCGCACGCATAAGCGCGCACAAATCGTCGACGATATCCATATTTTTTGCAACGAATCTGCGCAGTTTGTTTACGGACGTATCCCCCGCAAGGTCAACCATATGCCACCTTACCAGCCTAACCGCACGCTTGGTATACGCGGTGGAAAATTTCAACCTATCGCACACGCCTTTCATCATCTCCGCGCCGATAACGTCGTGTCCGTGCATATTTCCGTATCTTCTCACCGCCTCGGCTTTGCCTATATCGTGCATAAGCGCGCAAAACCTAATGTTCGGAGGAGCAACCTCGTACGCCTTGACGCTATGTTCGTACGCGTCGTACAAATGGTACTTTTTGGGTTGTTCCAATCCTTTGAGCGCGGAGAGTTCGGTAAGTAGCGTTTCGATAAGTCCGAGCTCGTCCAAAAGCCTAAATCCCTTCACGTGCGCGGTGGGCAAATTCAGTTCTTTATGCTTGGTGTCCGCAACGAAGATTTTGCAAAGTTCTTCTCTTATGCGCTCCACCGCTAGGTCCTTGACGCGCCACGCGTTTTGTTTTGCGACCTCGAAGGTATGCGCCTCTATCTCGAAGCCGAGTTCGCTTGCAAATCTCACCATACGCAGTATGCGCAATCCGTCCGCCTCGAACACGTTTTGAGCGTCGTCCGCAGTTGATATTATCTTGTTTTTTATATCTTGCAAACCGCCCGTAACGTCCACGAGTTGCCCCGTCAAAATATCTTCGTAAAGCGCGTTGCATTTAAAGTCCCTACGCCTTGCGTCAAGCAAAATATCATCGGTGAATTTAACTTGATCGGGGTGATGTTTTCCGCTGTCTCTATCGTAGCTATCGGTGCGGAAAGCGGTGTATTCCGCAACGAAATCGTCGCTTGAAATATGCACCGTGCCCATACGCAAACATTTGTCCGAAACGACGAAATCGGTATTTAACAATATCGATTTGACCTCGTCAACCGTCAGTTTGGAGCAAATATCGATATCGAAGCACGCCGTGCCGAGCAATTTGTCGCGCACGCAACCGCCCACGAGATACAGCGTGGCGTACGGCGCAAACAGCGTTGCGAGTTTATTTAGTTTCGCAGTCGTTTCAACCGCCATAAACCTCAGGTGCAAGCACGCAGACGTCTTTGAAATTTCTCATTTTCTCGTTGTAGTCCAGACCGTAGCCGACTACGAATTCGTTCTCAATCTCAAAGCCGATATAGTCACCCTTGAAGTCGACTTTGCGACGGGAAGGCTTGTCCAAAAGCGCGCACACTTTGAGCGATTTGGGAGCGCGTGCTTCGAGCAATCTTTTGAGATAGCAAAGCGTGATGCCCGTGTCGATAATGTCCTCGACGATTATCACGTTTTTGTCTTTTATAGGTTCGGACAAGTCTTTTATCATCTTCACTTCACCGCTCGATTTCGTGCCCGCACCGTAACTCGACACCGCGATAAAATCGATCTCGACGTCCCCCGTGAGCTCTCTCACCAAGTCCGCAAAGAATATGCTTGCGCCTCTCAACGTACACACGAGAGTGACCGCCTCACCCGCATAATCGCGGTTGATTTGCTCACCGAGTTCGGCAACGCGTTTTGCGATTTCGTCTTTTGTGATAAGCACTTTCTTGATTTCTTTTCCGTACATTTTGACCTCTTGAGATAAGTATAATATTTGTTGCGGTGCATTTTCGATACACACGCTTATTTTTTCGTAAGTTTCAATATATTTTCGGTATCGTCGTCGATTGCGACCTTTTTTGAGATTTCCACTCCGAAAACCGCCAAAACCTCGTCACCGTCCGCGAGCAACGTGAGCGTATCTCTTTTGCGTAGCGGAATTTTTTTGTCCGTTAAAAAGTCCCCGAGGCTCTTCCTTCCGCCACCGAATTTTTCGATAAAATCACCGTCTTTTCTATATCTCAACACGGCGTTTTCCGTTACCTTGTCTCCGTCTATGAAAAGCGCGCCTTTACCCTTTTGCGCCTCGTATTTTTCCCTATCGGAGCGTTGCACGCTCACACCGAAGTCGTCGAAGTCGCGCACCTCAAACGAAGTTTGCGCTATCTCGACCAAGTTCTCGTCTTTCGCAAAAACGAGCGTATCCTCGTCCTTGTGCACGCAAATTCCGTGCGTAAGTTCAATCATTTTCCCGTTTTGCGCGCCTTTTAGCCCAAGCACGATTGGAAAATGTCTGCTTTCTATATCTTGCGTAACGCCTAGCGCGTTGACCGCTTTGACGATAAGCCTTTTTGCGATAAATTCGTTTTCAAGATCGCAAATATTTAGGCGCACTTCACCGCCAATAGCCTCTACACTCGGAATAAACTCGTTTACGAAGTCCTCTTCTTCAACGGCGTTTTGGGAGAGCCTCGATATATTCTTGCAAATTGACGGAAAGCGTTTTTTTAGTTCTAAAAGCTCCGCACGCAAGTAGTTACGGGTGTAATCCGTGCAAAAATTGGTCTCGTCGTCGACGTATTCTATGCCTTTTTGCGCCACGTACTCGTCGATGTCTTCTCTCGGGCAATCCAAAAGCGGACGAATATACTTTCCTCTCACCGCTCTCATACCGCAAAGCCCGTTTACGCCCGTACCGCGAATTATGCGCATAAGCAGAGTTTCCGCTTGGTCGTCTTGATGGTGCGCAAGCGCAACCACGTCGCACACCCCCTTTTCGAGCGCGTTTTCAAAGACTTGGTAGCGCAGTATTCTTGCCGATTGCTCGACGGTGTAACCGTTGTCGCGCGCAAAAGACAAAGAGTCAACGCTCTCTTGATAAAGCAAAATATCATATTTTTGGCAAAAATCACGCACGAAAGCACTGTCTTTTAGGCTGTTTTCACCGCGTATGCCGTGCTCGACGTTGATTGCAACCACGTCGTAGCCGCCCTTTTTCAGCGCATAAGCAAGTGCGACGGAATCCCTTCCGCCGCTCAAAGCGACACCGATTTTCTTATCCGAAAAACCGTATTCGTCAAAAAAATTATTCAAATATATTTGAATATCCTTTGCCATATTTCGATTATACAGCAAAAAACTTCAAAACACAACAACTATACCGCAAACAATCGCAAAGCAAGCACCGTGCAATCGTCGTTTGCACCGTTTTCGAGTGCCTTTTTCAAAATTTCGTCGGCAAGTGTCTGCGGATTTTGAGTGGAAATATTGTCAATTAATTCCGCAATGCCTTTTGCTTCGAGAACGTCGAAAACTCCGTCGCTCATCATAAGAAGCATATCTCCGTCGTAGAGTTGGTATCTCGACGTGATGCTTTCAACGTTGTCGAGTATGCCCATAGGCGCGCAAGCGCAAGACAGCATCTCGATATTCTCTTTGCGGATAATGAAGCTTGAAGCAGAGCCGAGTTTTACAACGTCGAGACCGCCCGACTGCATATCCACCACCGCGATATCGAGCGTGGAAAAAACGTCGTCGAAGCTCAATTTGAGCAGTTTGTTGACGAGGCTGAGTGCTATGGGACTTTCAATGCCCGCCCTATAAAAACTCTCAATCATACTCACGGCGTTCCCGCTTGCCTCGCTTGCTTCTTTGCCGTGTCCCATACCGTCGCAAATTGCAAAAAGTCGACTGTTACGAGAAGGACAAAGCACGCTTATCGTATCACCGCACGCCTCGTCTTCGTACCTCTTTTGCGCTTTGCCGTACGCCACCTCGAAGCAAGGCGCAACCGCAAGATACACGAGGCGACCGTCACCTCTTTCCGCCACCTTTTCCACCTCTACGTTGGCGTGAAGATTGCGCGACACTATGCGTGGCAAAACCGCCTTTTGCGCGTCGCTCGCACGCACCGTCATAGTGACTTTCATATCGTTTCCGCTTCCGCTTATCACAACCTCGCTTGCAACGATATTGTGCTTTAATAGGTCGCTTTTGAGCATTTCAACCCCGTCGTTTGCAAAATTGATCTGTCCCGCGCTCTCCGTGGCAAGCGAATCGAGGACGAGCGAAACGCCCGCAAATTGCTCCGCCATCATACTCTTGCACAACGCAAGATTTTGCGCCTCGTTCACACGCTGTTTATACGCTTGCGCCGTACTGTTGATGACGGACGCGAGCGAGTGCATATTGGCGCAACGCCCCGTGACGAAAGGTGGCATATCAAGTATCGTAACCCTACCTCGATTGAGTGCCGCGTCCGCCATAGGTTGGATTACGCTCGAAGTATCCGAGCCGAGCGCGCCGAAGCAACTTTCCCTATCTCGACACTTTCCGCAAAAGTTCCTTGCCACCTCTTTTGCAAGTTTTTCTGACGAACAATCGGACGTTGATTGTGCGATTTTTTCGAGATTTTTGGACATATCGTAAAAAACGTCGCTTGCCGACGACAGTCTAAACGCAATCTCTCTGCTTCGCCTATTCACCACGCCCGCGTAAGCGTGCCGATTGTCCGAAGCGGTGCGACTTTTCACTTTTGCAATCGCATTCTTTGGAATACACAAGCACGCGATTACGCCAACCGCCACCGTTATAAGCGATTGCCACCCCGCGCCCGAGTACGCCGTGGTCAGCCACCATATACCCTCGATTGCAAGCATTGCAAGAGCGGACGACCATTTGGTAAACGGTGAAAACGCCACTGCAATTGCGGCAGTCGCGACGGCAACGCCCATCCACTCCGCACTGCCGAATTTTATCGTTGCGCCAAGCCCCATAAGCACGCTGTAAAGAAGCGTAACGCTTGGCTTGAAACACGTCGAGCACGCCAAAATTCCGAACGCAAGCACCGCGTGATAGGCGTAAAAACCGTATCCGCCCACGCCCGCAAGCGCATATCCCGTGGCGCAAAGCACCACTGCCGAGCATATCTTCTCGTCGATAGTTGCCTTGTGGAACGAGCCTCTTACGAACACCGCGTACGCGCTTATGCCTTGGCAAAACGTGAACACCGCCGTAATAATTAGGCTTATACCGACGAGCAAATAATCTCTTTCAAACAAGCACGAACACACTGCGTACGGTATCATACCGGCAAGAGCGACGAGCGCAACCGACCATAGCGGGACGTTCTTTTTGAGTTTGAAGAAAAGCGCGTAAAGCCCGAACAACAAAAGCACGGGCGCACACGTGTAAAGCAACATAAACCACGACAGCGTAAACGTGCAGTTGGCAATAATAAAACACGGCGCAAGTACGAGTACGTTTTGTCTTGCAAACACCAATCCGCATACGAACGCAAGCGACAGCGCGTAGCCGAACTTGTCCACCGACGCAAACAAAAATATGGCAAGCCATTGCGCAGATACGATTATTGCGGTCTTGACCGACGGTTTGAAGTCGGCAAAATCAAAACTCCTTTTTCGAGCGTTCAAAGTCCTTGTTCTCATACCCGCATTATACCTCTTACGCTCCGCGAAAAATTTGCTTTGCGTGGTGCAAAAAGTCAAAAATTCGTTTTTGTCATCGAAAGTCGTCAAAACTATTCTTTGTCGAAAACAACTGTTTATCGTCGATTTTAACACGATTAAACTTCGATTTCGTACGATTTGCAAAAATCAGCGTTATACGAAAACGATTTGACAAAATAGCCGACAAAATGTATAATCTTGCATTGATGAGAAAGGTAAATAAGTCTTCGAGACTTGAAAAAATCAAGCGTATATGTCTTCTCGCACTTATGCTTGCGTTGACGACGATTTTCTGTTTCGTGCCCGTACAATTTGGCACGATAACTCTTGCGTTGATGATTTTGCCCACTCTCATCGTCGCTTGTTGTTGCGATTTCAAGACGTCCGCAATTATGGGACTTGCGATGGGACTTATCAACTATATTGCGTGGTTCACGACGAAAGCGGCGTCCCCCGTCGCACCTATTTTTCAAAATCCACTCGTTTGCATTTTGCCTCGTTTTTTGATTGCGGTCGCAACGTATTTTACGAGAGTAGGTTTTGAAAAAGCAATATTCAAAACAGCGTTCGCACGCCGTCACCCCTACGAGTATCAAAGACTTGTAGACGACGCAAACGACAAAAACGACGTATCGAACGCGCCTTTGCAAGAGGACAATTCATCGTCCGACGACGCTTTTCAATCTGATATCGCTCGTGCCGAGCAAACTATAATCGCTTCCGAATCTCAAAAGAAATACAAAGCGACGGACACCGCCCTTCACCAAATTATATACGCCGTATCGACGGCAATAGGCGTAGTCACCAACACGCTTTTCGTTGCGATATTCACTCTCGTATTTTTCAACAACACGTCCATTGCACAAAACACAGTGGTTACGGTGGACTACGTGCTTGCGTGGTTCGGGCTCAATTTTGCAATCGAAGTGGTGGCGTTTTCTCTTATCGTGCCCCCTATCGTGCTTGCTTTGCGCGCTTCCAAACTCGTAAAATAATAGAGAAAGTAATACAAATTTCCATAGTTGTATAATCAATTATTCTATTATACAAATTGACTATTTACACGATTTTTTGCTTGTGTTATAATATTTTTATCCTAAAAATAAGGTGGTTTATGGGAAAATTCGTTCTCGCCTACGACGTAGGCACAACCGGCATCAAAACTTGTCTTATCGAAATCGATCAAAGCATCAAAATAGTCAAAGCGGCGTCGCAAGGCTACAACCTTTACGTGCTTGACAACGGCGGAGCGGAGCAAGATCCGCAAGAATGGTGGGACGCTATGGCGCAAACCACTCGTCGCGTTTTCGAGGACTGCGACGTACGCCCCGATCAAGTGGAAGGCATCTCTTTCTGCTCGCAAGCGCAAGGCTTGGTGCTCGTTGACAAGGACGGCGTTCCCGTTCACCGTGCGTTCAGTTATATGGACCAACGCGCCACCAAGGAAATCAAGGACGGGCTCAAATTCGGCTTGCAAGTAGAAGGCGCAAACCTCGTTCGTTTGCTCAAATCTTTGGCAATCACGGGCGCAGCACCGCTCAGTGTAAAAGACCCGCTTTGGAAATACAACTGGCTCAAAAACAACGAACCGGACAACTTCGCACGCGTATATAAATGGCTCGACGTCAAGGAGTATTTGATTGCTCGTATGACGGGTGAGTTCGTTATGACTCACGACTCGGCGTTCGGCACTATGCTTTACGACCTCAAACACAAATGTTTCAGCAAGGCAATGTGCAAGATGTTCGGCATAAATATGGCACATCTTCCCCGCCTTATCGAGTCTACTGAGTGCGCGGGTGAGCTTACCGAAAAAGCTGCGGAGGAACTCGGCGTCGTAAAAGGCATCAAAGTCTACGGCGGTGGTATGGACGCAAACCTCATCGGCGTCGGCGCAGGCTCGACGGCAGTAGGCGATACGCATATTTACAGCGGTACGTCGGGCTGGGTTGGCACGATTACGGACAAACCCGCCGTTGACGTAACGTCGATGATTGCGGCAGTCGTTGCTGCGCAACCTCAAAAATACAATTATTTTGCAGAGCTCGAAACGTCGGGCAAATGCTTTGAATGGGTAAAGGACCACATCGCTTTGGACGAGTGCGGAATTTACGTACAAAAGAAACACGTTGCAGAGGACTTTGAAAGCAAATACCTCAGCCTCTTCTCTTATATGACGGAAATCGTCGACGATATCCCGGCAGGAAGCGGCGGAGTTATCTTCACACCGTGGCTTCACGGCAACCGCTGTCCGTTTGAGGATCCCAACGCAAGAGGTATGTTCTTCAACATAAGTCTCGAAACCGGCAAGACGGAACTTATTCGTGCGGTGCTCGAAGGCATCTGCTATCACAAGCGTTGGATGCTCGAAGCGTCGGCAAAGAAAGTCAAACCCTCCGACGTCATAAGATTCGTCGGTGGCGGTGCGCTTTCCGACTTCACTTGTCAAGTGCTTGCAGACATCACGGGACACGTCATCGAAACGGTTGACAGTCCTCAAAACGTAGGTGCGGTCGGTGCTGCCGCTTGCGTAGGCGTCGGAATGGGCGTTATCCCCTCTTTTGACGAAATCAAGAAGTTTATCCCCGCAAAAAAGACGTTTAACCCCAACTTTGAGTTGAAAGAGAAAGTTTATGACAAAGGCTTCGAGGTATTCAAAAACCTCTACAAGCAAAACAAACAAAACTTTGCGATACTCAACAAGCAATAATTCGTATCGGTAAAGCAAAAAGCGTTCACGCAAAAAACGTGAACGCTTTTCTTTTACGTGTTTCGTCGTAAGTCTTTATACGGTAGTAAGTGAATTGACGGAGATGTAATAATAAGTCAATCCGAGTTCAACGTAACTTCCGAAAACACCGACTATCACTATTTCAGATCCTTTACTGGGATAACCGCCCGAGTATTCAAACTCCAAACCTTGGGCGCAACACGCAGTCGCGTCCTTGATTACGACATAGTTATAATACTTCTGTGTCTTATTGAAATAACTGGTATCGTAAGTGCCTTTCGCTTTTATCGTTTTCCCTATATACGAGGTGGGATTCGTTACCATATCGTTTACTTTTGCATAGACCATCGTTGCGCTCAAAGAAGTTAAATCCACGTCAACGTTCTCCGACTGCATCGTTCCGTCTCCGCACGAAACCAAACACAAAGCACTTGCACAAAATACCAATACGAGCGTTATAATCGCAATTTTGTTCTTATTTTTCATTTTTCTATCGTTTTTCATAAATTCACCTCGTTCTCACAAGTTTGTTACGCACAAAACCTATTGCCCAAAACGCCAAAAAGCACACGATGTCCGCGGCAACTATCGTAGATCCGACGGGTGTGCCGTAAACTATCGATACCAAAATGCCGAGCACGGCACAAGCCACCGATATACCCGCCGAACACACGATAACCGATTTGAAACTTTTGAAAACTCTCATAGCCGAAAGCGCAGGGAAGATTATTAAAGCCGATATCAAGAGCGATCCGACCAAATTCATAGCAAGCACGATAATTACCGCTATTATCACTGCTATAACGACGTTGTACACCTCCACTTTTTTGCCTATCGCTTTTGCAAAAGTTTCGTCAAACGTAACGGCAAACAGCCTATTATATGCAAACACGAAAAATACGACGACGAAAACGGACAATCCGAAACATATCCACACCTCCGAGCTTGACAACGTCAAAATCGAAGTCGAGCCAAACAACGTACTGCAAACGTCCCCCGACAAGTTTGCCGATGCCGAGAACACGTTTAGCAGTAAATACCCTATCGCAAGCGAGCCGACGGAAATAAGCGCGATTAATGCGTCTCCTTTGATTTTTGCGTTTTGACCGACGCGTAACAACAGTATTGCAGCCACGATCGTAACCGGCATAACTATAATCATATTGTCCGTCAATCCCGCTATCCCCGCAACCGCCATTGCTCCGAAAGCAACGTGTGATAAGCCGTCGCCTATATACGAAAATCTTTTAAGTACGAGCGTTGCTCCGAATAGAGAGGCGCACAGCGCAATAAGTACACCAACAATAAGTGCGTAGCGGACAAAAGGAAACTGAAAATACAGCGTCAACTTTTCTATTACGTTCATAACTGCGCTCCTCCGTTGAGTTTTTTGCAAAAATCGCTTTGCTTAAAGTCGTCTACCGACGCATAAAAGCAAGGGTTGCCGACGTATAAGATATGCGTTGCGTTTTTCAGTGCGGCGGAAATGTCGTGCGATATCATAATGATCGTCATACGCTTCGTCACGTTTAAGTCTTTGACTATATCGTATAGCTCTTGCGTAACGATAGGATCAAGTCCCGCAACTGGTTCGTCCAAAAGCATCATTTTATCCGCCGCACACAACGCTCTTGCTATCAATACCCTTTGTTGCTGTCCGCCAGACAATTCTCGATAACAGCGTTTTGCCAGATTTGATATCCCGAGCAACGCCATATTGTCTTTTGCCAATTGCTTTTGTTTTTTGGAATAAAAGGGGTTGAACCCGCATTTTGCAAGACATCCGGATAGAACTATCTCGTATCCCGATGCCGGAAAATCCTTTTGGGCGCTACTCTGTTGCGGAACGTATCCTATTTGGGCGTGTGCAACGTCGTTTCCGAGAAATACACTGCCCGATATCGGCTTAATAAGTCCCAAAACCGTTTTCATCAAAGTGCTTTTCCCCGCGCCGTTTTCACCGACTATGTACAAATAATCACCGCTTTCAACCGTAAAATTAACGTTGTCGACCACTTTTTTACCATCGTATCCGATGGCAAGATTTTCACATACGAGTTCAACCATAATTTCCTTCCTTACGCGCCCAACGCCACTTTCAACGATTGCAAATTCTTTTGCATTGCCGTCAAATACGTTTCGCCGTTTGCGATGTCGTTTGCAGTCGTTGATTGCATAGAATCAAATTGCACGATTTGTTGATCCTTTTTTTGCGTGTTATTTTTTACCGTTTGAGCTATATCGTGCTTTGCACCCTCTATCGTGCATATTGCGGGCAACGAAAGATCGTCGACTTTTTTAGCAAGAAACGCTATCGTCTCAAAACTTGCTTCGGTCTCGGCGGAACAACCGACGAATGCTGCATAATATTGCAAATTATAGTCGTCCACAAGATATCTAAACGGGAATCTGTCTCCGAAAACAAGCGTGTTATACTTTGCATCTTTAACCGCTTTTTCAAATTCGCCGTCCAAATTCGTAAGTTTTGACGTGTAATTTGCGAGGTTTTCATCGTATTTTTGGGCGTTATCCGCGTCAATGGATTTGAGTTCTTTTGCGATTGCGTCACAAAGTATCTTGGCATTTTTAACGGAGAGCCACACGTGTTCGTCTTTTTCTTCTTCCTCTTCGTGCTCCTCTCCTTCGTGCTCGTGTTCGCCCTCCATACCCTCGACAGTCTCTTCGTTCTTAACTCTGTCACCGAGTACGTCGAGCAAATTTATGACCTTCATATCCTTGTTCGTTGCGTTTTCGAGTGCCTTATCAACCCAAGCATCGGACTCTCCGCCAACGTAAATAAACAGATCGCAAGTAGAAATTTTCGCTATATCCTCAACGGACGGTTGATAACTGTGCAAATCTACGCCGTCGTCCAAAAGCAAAGTCAAGTCAACCTTGCCTATCTCGTCACCCAAAATCTGTTTTACCCAATCGTATTCCGGGAAAATAGTACATACGATTGACAGTTTACCGTTATCGTCATTTACATTACACGCTACCAAGCATACACAACTTAGAGCAATTACGCATATCATCAATAAAATAATAGTTTTCTTCATTTTCTTATTCTCCTTTTTAATTTAATCGCATACGAAAAAAAGCAAGGCAATTGCAGAAAAACCCTCGAATAAGAGAATTTTTGCACGCAAAAAACAGCCGAGTATCGGCATTGCCTTGCAGCTATATTAAATTACATCGTGAGAATATCGCTCAAAGAAATAGGATTGGCGTTGTATTCGAGTTTCGTATTCGTTTCTTTTGCAAAAAACAACAGTCCGATTGCAAAAGCAAATATAGACTCTACCGCAACCAGTTTTTTAATGCTGAAATTAAAATCTTTGGCAAAATGCAATACTGCACAAATCGGGCAATCGTAGCCCGAACAATCGTGATCGTGTGCAAGTTGAGAGCAAAAAACGACGAGCAAAAACGCCACGACAAACAAGGCGATCAAAGAAATCGTTAAAATCCTACGTTTTTGCATAGTATCGTCCTCCTATAAAAGTTTCTTACACCTCTCGCAAATTCCTATTATCGGCAAGGCTTGCTCATCGATTGAAAAGCCGTATTTTGCTTTTATGGCGTCGCCGATTTTATCCGTATCGGAATTGCTTATATGAATCACGTTTCCGCAACGACTGCATTGCAGATGAATATGCCCTTTACAAAGCGCCGTTTTGTTAATTCTATAAAGCGACCTTTTCCCGTCTATCGACAATTCTCTTATCACGAAGTTGCTTTCGACGAGTTTGTCGAGATTGCGATACACCGTACTGAGACTGACTTTTTCATCTTTTAATTGAAGAAAAATCTCGTCGGCAGTCAATGCATCACAGTTTTTAAGAACGTTTGTGATAAGTTGTCGCTGTTTTGTGGTGTATTCTTTCAATTTACGCCTCAACATTTGCGATTCATTTGCATATGTTATAGCAAACAACTTGAACGTTGTCAATATTTTTTTTTTGCTTTTTCAAAATTAATAAGAAGGGCGCATTGCACGCCCTTCTTATTAAAAATATTGAAAATCACATAATTACAGTTCTTTGCTCGTGAAAGTCAAGGGCAAAATATCGCTGAATTTGTACACTTTGAAGTCGTCGGGAGTGCCGAGTATCACTTCAAAATCCGCATCGCAAAACTCCGCCATAACTTGACGGCATACACCGCAAGGGGAACACTCGGGAGATATTTCACCTTCCCTTCCGCCTACTATCGCTATGCACTTGAACTCTTTCTCACCCTCGCTCACCGCTTTGGCAAACGCCGTGCGCTCGGCGCATATCGACGGAGAATAGGCGGCGTTTTCAAGGTTGCAACCCGTGTATTCTTTTCCGCTTTTGCCCACGAGCACAGCACCCACGCGATAGTGCGAATACGGCACGTGCGAAAAGGCGCGCATTTCGTTGGCAAGCGTCATAAGTCTTTTATAATCTGTCATAATTCACCTCTTTTTGTGCGTCTTCAAAAGTTATTTTGCCACTTTTGAGAGGAAGCTTTCACCCGCGGTGTCCTCTTTGTCTACGCCGAGATAGTCGAGCACCGTTGCCGAGATATCCGCAAACGTGCTTCTCGTGCCGAGATCGACGCCCGCTTTGATACCGTCTCCGTAGACGATCATAGGCACGTACTCGCGCGAATGGTCGGTGGACGGTGTGGACGGATCGCAACCGTGGTCCGCCGTGATGATAAGCACGTCTTCCTTACGCATATTTTTCATAAATTCACCGAGATAGCGGTCAAATTCCGTCATTGCGCTTGCGTAACCGACGATATCGTTGCGATGACCGTATTTCATATCGAAATCAACCAAATTGACGAAGCACAAGCCCTCGAAATCGCGTTTTTGGATATCGAGCGTCACTTCCATACCTTTGGCGTTGGACGTCGTGCGGTTGGACTCGCTTACGCTCTTGCCCGCGAAAATGTCGTAGATTTTGCCGACGGATATAGTGGCAAGATTATGCTTTTTGAGCACGTCAAGCATAGTGGTGTGCGGAGGTATCAAGGAATAATCGTGTCTGTTGGAAGTGCGCGTAAACGGCCACTCTCCCGTAAACGGACGAGCGATGACTCTGCCTACGCAATGCTCGCCTTGAAGCATATCTCTTGCGATTTGGCAATAGCGGTAAAGTTCGAGTACGGGAACGACATCCTCGTGCGCCGCAATTTGAAAAACGCTGTCCGCCGACGTATAAACGATGAGCGCGCCCGTCTTGATATGCTCTTCGCCGTAATCTTTTATGACTTCCGTGCCGGAATACGGCTTGTTGCAAAGCACTTTTCTGCCCGTGCGCTTCTCAAATTCCTCGATAACGTCATCGGGAAAACCGTTCGGATAGGTCGGAAGCGGTTTGGGAGAGATTATACCCGCAATCTCCCAGTGTCCTATGGTGGTATCTTTGCCCATAGACGTCTCTTTCATTCTTGCAAAACTCGCTTTGGGGTCGGAAACGCCTCCGCCCACGCCCTCGATGTTGAAAAGACCGAGGTTTACGAGATTGGGACAATCGAAATGCTCGTCCTTTCTTATTGCGCCGAGAGTGTTGCTTCCCTCGTCGTGCCAAAGATACGAGTCGGGCATTTCACCGCAACCGCAACTGTCAAGAACGATAATAAATACTCTTTTGCTCATATTCACCTCTTATCAACGATAAACGTTGCTTTGCGCACTCGAATTATGCAAGTTCGAGCGCGATTTCCATCATTTTGGTGAAAGAATTTTGTCTTTCTTCCGCCGTGGTGTTCTCTTCGGGATAGATGAAGCTGTCCGAAACGGTGCAAATGCAAAGTGCCTTTTTGCCCGCGCGCGCCGCGTTGCAATAAAGTGCTGCAGACTCCATCTCGACGCCGAGAACGCCCATCTTTGCCCATTGCATACCGCTGTTTGCGTCGTCGTAGAAAGTATCCGACGAGAAGATGTTGCCCACCTTATAATTGACGCCTTCTCTCTCGCAAATTTCCGCCGCTCTGCGCACGAGGTCGAAATCTGCTATCGGGCAGAACGTGCCGGGGAGATTGTATTGCATTGCATAGTTGCCGTTGGTGCAAGCACCCATTGCAATGATGATATCCTTTGCGTGCAAGTCCTTGTCGAACGAACCGCAAGAGCCTATGCGGATAATGTTTTTGACGTCGTAAAAATTGTACAATTCATACGAATAAATGCCGATTGCGGGCTGTCCCATACCGGAAGCCATAACCGATACTCTCTTGCCTTTGTAGTAACCTGTGTAACCATTGACGCCTCTTACGTTGTTGACCAAAACGGCGTTTTCAAGAAAATTTTCCGCAATTAATTTGGAGCGAAGCGGATCGCCCGGCATAAGAACGGTATCTGCAAAATCACCGAGTTTTGCCGTAATGTGTGGTGTTGGAACTGACATATTTTTCCCTCCGTTAATTTGTATTTAGTTGCACGAATACACATTTTAACGTATGCAAATACGTATATAAACGCCTTTTCGTGCGATTTGCGCATATTTATCTATGCACATATATAGCAAGACCTCATATGCACGAAGTCGCATATATTCATACCTTAGTATTGACCGTCGGCTTCTTGTTTTTTGACGATTTTGACGATACGGCTCGTGCCGAGTCTTTCCGCGCCGAGTCTTACGAACTCCTCCGCGTCTTCTATCGACGAGATACCGCCCGCCGCTTTCATACGCACGTTTTTGCCGATATGCTCGGAGAAAAGTTTGATATCGTCAAACGTTGCGCCCGCCTTTGAAAAGCCCGTGGACGTCTTTATAAAGTCCGCGCCCGCGCGCGTTACGATTTCGCACATCTTGATTTTTTCATCGTCCGTGAGCAAGCAAGTCTCGATGATGACTTTGAGGATTTTGTCTCCGCAAGTCTGTTTAAGCGTTCTGATTTCGTCCTCGACGTATTGATAGTTGCCCGCTTTGAGCGCGCCGATATTGATGACCATATCGATTTCGTCCGCACCGTTTTTGAGTGCGTCGGCTGTTTCAAAATTTTTGACTTCCGTGGTGTTGTAGCCGTTGGGGAAACCGATAACCGTGCATATAGCAAGGCGGTTACCAACGTACTCTTTTGCTTCTTTCACGTAGCACGGGGGTATGCAAACGGACGCCGTGTGGTATTTCATACCGTCGTCGCATATTGCTTTGATATCTTCCCACGTTGCCGTTTGGGAAAGAAGAGTGTGATCGCATTTGCTCAAAATATCTTTGATGTCCATAGTATTCCTCACTTATTATTTTCAAGACGGGAGAGTTCGGTTGCGACTTGCGAGGCAAGCACCGCGTTGTTAAGCACGAGTTTTATATTGCTTTCAAGGCTCTCACCGCCCGTTATTTTTTGTATTTTGTCAAGCAAAAACGGCGTGATGTCTTTGCCCTTTACGCCGAGAGCGTTTGCTTCGCTCACCGCCTCTTTTATTACGCTCTCGATATAGTCCGCGTCCATCGAATACTGCTCGGGAATAGGATTGCATATAAGCATACCGCCACCCAAATCGAGTGCGTCCTTGGCGTATATCGCACTTGCGATTTCGTCGGGAGCGTCCATACGCATAGGCACTTTGAAACCGCTTCTGCGGGTAAAGAACGCGGGAAGTTCGTCCGTTTGATAGCCGATGACGGCAACGCCCTTGGTTTCGAGATATTCGAGAGTAAGTCCCAAATCGAGTATGCTCTTTGCACCCGCGCATACGACGTTGACGGGCGTTCGAGCAAGCTCTTCGAGGTCGGCGGATATATCCATAGTCTCTTGCGCGCCTCTATGCACGCCACCGATACCGCCCGTTGCAAACACTTTGATGCCCGCCATAGAGGCAAGTATCATAGTGGAAGCAACCGTAGTCGCTCCGTCAAGCCCTTTTGCAACCACTACTGGAATATCGCGTCTACTCGTCTTGGTGACGGAAAGTCCCGCCTTGCCGAGATGCTCTATTTCTTCTTTGGAACAACCCACCGTGCACACGCCTTTGATTATCGCGATAGTCGCGGGCACTGCACCGTTATCTCTTACGGTTTGCTCAACGGTGAGTGCGGTTTGCACGTTCTTGGGATAAGGCATCCCGTGAGATATAATCGTTGACTCCAACGCCACTACGGGTTTGCCCTCTTCGAGTGCTTTTTTCACTTCGTCGGATATTTTCAATTGTATATTCATTTTGTCACCTTGTATATACGCTTTTGCTCTATTTTTGCCTAAATACACTTTTCGTGTTTTGTCAAAATTTCGTATTTCACAACACTGTTCGTGTTTTTACGTGCCTATTATTTCGACTTTTGCGCCGATTTCAACGCGTTTTCGGCATTTTGCAACACTTTTCGTGTTTTACGGTTTATTCGCTTATTCTCTTCAAAATCGCGTTGACAATCATCTCGTAAGCGACGTTGTTGTGTCCGCCTTCGGGGACTATGATGTCCGCAAGACGCTTGGACGGCTCTATAAAATGCTCGTGCATCGGTTTGACCGTGGTGAGATATTGCTTGACGACGGATTCGAGACTTCTGCCTCTCTCGTTGACGTCGCGCATTATTCTTCTTATTATACGCACGTCCGCGTCGGTGTCGACGTAAATCTTGATGTCGAGCATATCCACGATTTGCGGATTTTGGAAAGCCATAATGCCTTCGAGGATTATAACTCTTGCGCTCTTTGTCTCAATCCACTCGTCCGTACGGCAGTGATGAGAAAAGTCGTAAGTCGGGTGGAACACCGTCTCACCGTTTTTGAGCTTGGCAAGATGCTCTATGAGCAAATCCACGTCCAACGAATCGGGGTGATCGTAATTGATCTTGCAACGCTCCTCGAACGTAAGATTGTCGTTGGACTTATAATAACAGTCCATACTGAGCATTGCCGAGTTGTCTCCGAACGCCTTATGTATGCGCCTTGCAAGAGTAGTCTTTCCGCTTCCCGTACCGCCAGCTATGCCTATAACGATATTATTCATACTCACCTCACAGATAAAGCCCTTTGGCTTCTTGTTCGGCTTTCTTTTTAAGCCAGCATTTGCGACACATTGCAACGTAGCGGTCGTTTCCGCCAAGGCAAACTTGCTCCCCTTTGAACACGATATTGCCGTGGTCGTCCATACGCGCGTTGACGGTGGCTTTTGCACCGCATTTGCACACGGACTTGATTTCGCTTATAGACTCCGCGATTTCAAACAAGCGTTTGCTTCCCGGGAACATATGCGTGGTAAAATCCGTAGCAAGTCCGAAGCAAAGCACGGGGATATTGAAGTCGATGACGATTTGTCCGAGTTGGTCCACTTGCTCGGGCGTCAAGAACTGGCACTCGTCCACGATGATGACGTTGCAAGCGGAATAATCTCTCTTGTACAGCGCGTACAAATCCTCCGTTTGCGACACGGCAAGCGTGGGTGCGCTGAGCCCTATTCTCGAACGAGTGATACTCTCACCGTCGCGATTGTCCACCGCAGGCTTCATAAGCATAACTTTCATACCGCGTTCTTCGTAATTGAACTTGGTTATGAGTGCTTGTGCGGTTTTCGAGCACCCCATTGCTCCGAACTTAAAATACAGTTTTGCCATTTGCGTTTCCTTATATCTTTGGTAAATTTGATTGCTATCTATTATTCCACTCTGTCAAGCACGATAGGTCTGTCTTCGGGCTTTTGCTCGCAAATAGTCGTGGACTCGATAAACTTGCGCTCCGCGTTTTCAAAGCGGTTTTCGTCGGACGTATACATAATTGCGATAGGCTCGCCCTCTCTTACGTAATCACCCGTCTTCTTGTAGAGCACGATGCCCGCCGAGAAGTCTATACTTTCCTCTTTGGTGTTTCTGCCCGCGCCGAGAAGCAAGCTTGCGATGCCGTAACCTTCGGTGTCCACGTGGTGAATATATCCGCTCTTCGGAGCTTTGACGACCTTTTCAAACGGTGCTTTGGCAAATTTGTCTGGATTGTCGATACACTCCACGTCACCGCCTTGCGCCGCAACCATTTGTTTGAACGTTTCAAGCGCGGTTTTATCCTCGATTGCCCATTTTACGGCATTTTCGCACTCGTCCATACTGCCTTTGCCCGCAAGATAGAGCATATTTGCGGCAAGTATCATACAAATCTCCGTAAAGTCTTGCGGACCGTGACCGTTGAGAGTGTCAATTGCTTCTTTCACTTCGAGCGTATTGCCGATTGCATTGCCCAAAGGTCTGTCCATATCCGTGATAAGCGCAAGCATCTTTTTGCCCGCGCGCTTGCCTATCTCCACCATAACGGAAGCAAGTTCTCTGCTGTCTTGGAGCGTCTTTGCAAACGCACCGCTTCCCGTCTTGACGTCGAGCACTATGCAATCGTCGTCGGCGGCAAGCTTTTTGCCCATAATACTGGATACGACGAGAGGCAAGGAATCAACCGTAGCCGTAACGTCGCGAAGCGCGTACAACTTCTTGTCGGCTGGCGCGAGATCGCGGTTTTGACCGACTATGCAAACGCCGATTTTGTTGACGTTGTCAAGAAACTCTTGCTCGCTCAAATCAGTTCTAAATCCCGGAATGGCTTCCAACTTGTCGATAGTTCCGCCCGTATGTCCGAGCCCTCTACCGCTCATTTTTGCCACTTTTACACCGAGGGACGCAACGAGAGGCGCAACGACGAGGCTCGTCTTGTCACCCACTCCGCCCGTGGAGTGCTTGTCAACTCTTATGCCGTCAATTGCGGAAAAGTCGAGTTTTTGTCCGGAGTCACGCACGGCAAAAGTCAAGTCCGCCGTCTCTCTAAAACTCATTCCCTTAAAGAAAATTGCCATAAGCAACGCCGACGCTTGATAGTCGGGAATACTCCCGTCCGTGTAGCCTTTGATGAAGAAATCGATTTCTTGCGTCGTAAGTTCTCCGCCGTCACGTTTTTTGCGGATAATGTCGTACATTCTCATAAAATTTTCCCCTTTTATCGTACGCGACACGTGCGCGCATTATTTTTGCTATGATATTATACTACACTTTTCCCAAGAAAAAAAGACCCAATGTTAAAATAATTGCACCTTATTGGTGCAATTATTTCAAAATCGTATCGATATTTGTCTTTTAAGTTCGTTAGATTATTGATTTTCCTTATCGTCGTCCGCTTTTTCGTCAATCGGCGGATATCCGAAAGCGACGTCGATAGGTCCTTCGCTTCTTGAAATAACCACCTCGTCACCGTAGAAAACCGTCTTGTCACCGAGTTTGTCGGAATAATCTGTCACGATTGCGTCGGCGGCAACGTTCTTCTCCGCCTCGTCGTATTGTACGTCGTTATTTTCGACGTTATCCTCGTCCGCAACCACGTCGTCGATTGAGTTTTCACTCTCTTGCGTATCTTCGCTCACACCGTTCTTGGCGTTCTTTTTTGCAAGGCGTTTTGCCTTGGCGTCCGCTCTGCGCTTGGCAAGTTTGGGAAGTTTGCCCTTCTTGACGAGCACTTCGATAGTTACGACGATAATTATAATCACCGCGATTATGCAACCGACGATAATACCCGCGATTGCAAAGACGTTGAGTTTTCTTGCGACGAATTGGAAGTGATCGTGATCGGTGTAGAAAGCCAAGCACTCGTCGATGGTGTCGACTTGTGCGTTTTTACCGCTGTTTTCGTTGTATTCCACGATAGCGGTGTCCGTGCAAACGATACCGGTTATTTCGTCTTCGTTCCAAACGTACGCGTATTTATCGGAAGGGCTACCGCTTCCCATACCCGCTTCTCTGTCCGCGTTGGACTCAAAATACTTGGCGTATCCGTTGTCCCACACTTCCAAAATCGCGTTGTAATAGTTGTATTTGGTGAGAGTTTGTCCGCCCACCGCCATATCTTTCTTGGGCATTGCAAACCATTTTGCAAGCAAATCCGCATCGGCGTTGGTATCTACGGAAAACTCCACTTTGTAGATATTGTCTTCAAACGTGATTTTTGCACCGTCAGCGATAATCTCTTTGCAGAAATCCATATTGCATATTTCGTGGATCTCGTCGAGGACGTTGAGTTCGTCGTTGAACTCGGCAAGCGTCATAGACTCTTGGAAAGGCTTCGTGCCTTCGGGGAAAGCAATCGTAGCGTAAGGGAAAGTACCGAGTGAAACGTCGCAGTTGTAGTCCGCGCCGACTTCACCGAAATAGTAGTAATCGAGCTCACCGTCACCGTTGTCGTCCGTGCCTTTGCAGTAGCCGACTTTGAGATATCCCGACCATATCGAAAACATTGCGTTGAGAGTGGGATCACCCGCGTCGACGTTGGTTGCAAGCTGATAATACCACTTATCGCCGTCGCGAAGGTTGACGGCGTGCATCTTGATGGTTGCAAGTGCGGCAAACGCATTCTTGGGATTTGCCAAACTCTCTTGCGCCACGAGCGACTTTGCGGTGTTGATACGGCTATAATTTGCGGTGTTATAAAGCACCATAACCGCTTCTTTCATTTCCTCGTCGGTGGCGTTTCCGGCAACCGCTTTATCGAGCAAAGCTTTATCTTCCGCCGAAAAGAGCGAAGCGTAAGACGGGCGAGAGCCTATCGGAAGTGCAAATTGCACGTCACCGACGTTGCCTTCGTCCTTGTTGCAAGCGACCATACCGAGCGCGCAAGCAAGACATATCACGACGCAAAGCGTCAAACCGATAAGTTTCTTTTGCATAAAATTCCCTTTATCCCGTATTGCGTGCGTTATGCGCACGATACTTTTATATTTTACATTGAATAAATCAATGTGTCAACATCTCTTTTTTATCGAAAAACACGCCCCAACGTTTTTTTATAAACACTTGACGCAAATGCCAATCAAACGTATAATTCCATTATCGACTATAAACGTCGTCCGACGACGGTGTTGGGGCTTGCCCGCGAACACACAAAAAAAATTGTTAGTCGCATTTTTTATCGTCCGAGAGGACGATTTTTTTATTCACACAACGAAAACACGCCCTCTTTTTCAAGGGGCGTGTCTGATTTTATTGATTATCCGACGTATCGTCGTTATTGGTCGTGTCTTCGACGAAACAGTTATCTATCGAGGTCGATTCGTCGTTTTGAACGCTTTCACCGTGCTTTTCGGCTCTTGCTTCGCGCTTTTCTTCACGCTTTTCCGCTCTTGCCTCTTTCTTCTCGATTTTGCGTTCTTTTTTCTCTTCTTTGTCGGCAGCGTCTTGGTCTTTGATGGCTTGACGACGTTCTCTGTCCTTTTGCGCCATACGTTTGAGAGCCGCTTCGAGCTTGGGTGCTTTTCCAACTTTGACAAGGATCGCAAGTATTACGATCACAAGGATAATCGCACCGAGAATTGACCCGCCGAACGCAATCCAGAACGTAAACCAGTCAAAAACGTACACGCTTTGCGGGTCGCTGTAATACTCGATTGCGCGCTCGATGATTTCCTCGTCGGAAGCACCGAGATAGGTTTCCATAATGGACTGAATTTTCTCGTCTTGGCTGATGACTTCCACGATTTCGTCCGCTTTCCAAAGATATTCAAACTCGTTTTGCGGATTTGAATCGATATTTTGTCCGAGCACCTTCATAACCCAGTTCTCGTAGGAGCGGAACGCCTTGACGTAGCCGTTGTCCCACACCTCGACTTCCGCGCGCCAACCCACTATCGTGTTGTTGATTTTGAGGAAAGTACCCGTATCGAGGTCGCGCCTTGACATCTCTTGGAAGTCCAAAAACTCCGCGCTCGTTTGGTCGGTGCAATTGATGGAAAATTTCAACGTGTAAAATCTTTGACTTGCGTCGTATTCTATGCTCAAACCTTCGTCGTTGAGCAAAGATTTGTATATACGCATATTGTTGAGTTCGAGTTGGCTGTCACGGCAGTTTCTTTCCGCTTGGTAGTCCTCGAAGCTGTCGTACACCACGGGTTCGTCGCCCTCGGGAATGATGTACGTTGCGTACGGGAAGGTCGCGGGAGAGCAATCGAGCTGCGTGTCCGACCCCATAATATAAGCGTAATGATATTTGCCGTCACCGCTTGTGTACGCAACTTGCAAATTGCCCGCGATAGGGCTCAAAAGTTCCGCAAATCCCTCAAAGCCGGCAACGTCTCCTTCCGCCGCTTGCGATGCAAGTTGATAGTACCACTTGTCACCCTTTTGGAGCGTGAAACCGTGCATATAAACTTTGCCCATTTTGTTTCCGCCGAGCGAGTCTTGCACCATAAGCGACAAGCCCTTGTTTTCGCTTATTCGGCTTCTGTTTGCAGTGTTGTAAAGAGCCATAACGGCGTCTTTCATCTCGTCCGCGGTCGCACTGCCGTCAACCGCCTTTCGTATAAGCGTAGCGTCCGTCTCGCTGAATATACTCTCGTAATCGGGGCGCGTGCTTATCTTTGCCACGTCGGCGAGAAAATCCCCCGTCGGCTCGATAACTTCTTCCTTATTGCACGCAACGAAAAACAGCGTGCAAGAGCAAAGCACGATAATCACCGCAAATATGCAAACGAATTTTTTCATTGACTCAACCTGCCGATATATTTATAAACCTTGATATGCTTTCAAGGCAAAGTTTGTGAAAAGACTCCCCAACGATTTGTCGGATATTTTTATATTAAACTTATAGACGATATATCGTCAAATACTTTGTAAAAAAACTTTTCTTAATATTTCATAAAGTTACGGACAAACGTATAGTAACGATACATTTTTCCGCAAGTGTTTATCGACGTTCTAACCGATCAGATCGTCTCTTTCAATTTTTGGTAGTATTTGTACACGTAGTCTTTGAGCACCGCCATCGTTTTGTCGTAGGACTCTTGCGACGTGGCAAGGAACGGATCGGGTACGGGAGAGTATTTTCCCGTCGCGATTTCGGACAGCGTGCGATATTTTTTTCTATACTTTTTGGGCGTCATCAAACCGTGCATTTTGGACATACCTATGATGACGTCCGCATTTTCAAATCTCTCTTTATCGTCCTTAAAAGACGGCTTGTGCGCAAGCACTTCGTCTCTGTCAAAACCCTCTCTCACGAGGATATCCACCGCTTTTGGAAAAATCTTTTTGCTACGATTGAACACCGCGGAAGAGCATACGTTGACCTTGCCTTTGAGTTGTTCGTCGTTATTTACGAGACGGCGCAACAAAAACTCGCAGTACGGACTGCGACACACGTTTGAAGAACACACGAATAAAACGTTCATACTCTGCCTTCCTTAATTTTTGATGATGAAAATCGGTATGGGCGGATCTTTCTTCCAGTTGTAAAAGAAAGTCGCAAGCACTTGGTATTTCTCGTCGTCAAGCGATTTCAAAAACGGCAAAAGTGCGTCCTTTTCCTCGTATCCGCTATCCCCGCCGTAATACACGGAAACACACATCAAACCGCCTCTTTTTAGCAAATCGAGCCCTTTTTCGATTGCCTCTTTGGTGGACTCGAAACGCGTATAAATGCTGTGATCGCCCTTTGGCAAATATCCGAGATTGAACACGATGCAATCCACGCTTTCCTTCTCGGCGTACTTATCCATATCTGCGTGAGAGGCAAGAATAACGTCCGCTTGAAGATTTTTGCTTTCAAGCAACGCTTTGGTGCTGTCTATCGCGCTTCGTTGAATATCGAAGGCAATCACTTTGCCCTCTTTTCCCACCGTTTCGCACAAGAACGCCGTGTCGAAACCGCGCCCCGCCGTCGCGTCAATGCAAAAGTCACCCTTCTTAACCTTTGAAGAAATGACGTTATGTACAAGTGTCAATGCGTTCATATATACCTCTTTTTCCAATAATATCACGTCTGCCCCTATGTCGCAAGCGCAAAAAGCAATTGGATATCGGATTTGATTGGTACTTCGCCTTCGGCTCGTTCCACTACACAAACTTCGGCACGCGACGCGAACGAACATTGGTATTTCGCTAACGCTCATACCAATTCAAGAAACTCGGCACAATGAAGTTGATTGGTACTTCGCCTAACGGCTCGTTCCACCACACAAACTTCGGCACGCTATGCGAACGGACACTGGTATTTCGCTAACGCTCATACCAATTCAAGAAACTCGGCACAAGTTTTGTGCCGAGTTTATATATGTGTACACACGTTTTTGCGTGGCAAAGTGCGCACGCATATATAAAAATGCGAGTGCTTTTGCACTCGCATAGTTTCTTGGTCGGAGTGGCGAGACTTGTAAGACGCGAGCCTTGCCTACGGAAATGCTCGCGGCGGAATAGCGATTGTTGCTTGCCAATCGCGTCACTGATAGTTATTGGCGAGCCACTTCGTGAGACGAAAAGACACGGACAAACTGTCCGTGTCTTTTGTCTGGTCGGAGTGGCGAGACTTGAACTCGCGGCCTTACGGTCCCGAACCGTACGCGCTACCAAACTGCGCTACACCCCGTTAAACATTATTGGCTTGTTTCTCACTATCCTTTATTCGATGCGCTATCTTTATGTTTGGTAGCGCGCGCTTTCCGTCAGGTCTTGCGTTTTCGATACAAGGTGGCAATCAACATAGGTTAGACATCAAATGTTTTTGTTTGCGGTCAGTTCTTATCGCAAACCAAACTGCGCTACACCCCGTTAGGTAAATTTGATTGCCTATGCAATATACATCAATTTGCAAATTTTTGCAACAAAATTGCGCCAACTATCTAAAAAATTATATTTAGATTGCGTTTTTTTGGTGGAAGTGGACGAAATCGTTTGCAAAATGCGCATAGCGTGATATATAATCATCGTTGCGATGGAGCTTGGTGTAGTGGTAGCACTTGGGCCTCTGACTCCCACTGTGTAGGTTCGATTCCTATAGCTCCTGCCAACGCAAACACCCTCTTGTTAGAGAGGGTGTTTTTTATATCACCCGCCCCGCGTGCTTGCACGAAAGG
>DLLD01000016.1:37234-37367 GCA_002476605.1 Christensenella sp. UBA7571 | reverse complement strand
AGGGGACGGGTGATATAAAAAATAGTCACGCGACAGCGGGTTTGCGTTGAGCACCAACGGAGCATAACGGAAGCACGTCGTTAGACGTGCATTACTATAACCTCCACTATTCCCCGCGTGCTTGCACGAAAGG
>DLLD01000016.1:0-37144 GCA_002476605.1 Christensenella sp. UBA7571 | reverse complement strand
AGGGGACGGGTGATATAAAAAAATAGCAACGCGACAGCGGGTTTGCGTTGAGCACAAACGGAGCGCAACGGAAGCACGTCGTCAGACGTGCATTACTATCCGTTCACATTTTATTTATTCGTTTGCAAATATCACGCCGAGGATTTATAATAATATCAACGACATCAACGGAGGCAAATATGGATATTAAAAAATATATGCCGAGCATCATAGACACCATACAAAACGCCGTGCGCATAAAGACGGTTGAGGACACGCCCGTTCCGAGAGGACCTTTCGGACAAGGCAACAAAGATTGTCTGGAATACGTGTTGAGCGTGGCAAAAAATCTCGGTTTTCGCGCGGTGAATCTTGACGGATACTGCGGATATGCGGAAATCGGCGAAGGGAAAGACATCGTGGGCATCGTCGGGCACTTGGACGTAGTTCCCGAAGGTGACGGTTGGAAGCACCCAGCCTATTCGGGTGAACTCGTAGACGGCGAGATTTGGGGGCGCGGAACGATTGACGACAAAGGTCCTATCATCATCTCTATGTACGCAATCAAGGCGCTTATGGACGAGGGCTTCAAGTTCAACAAGCGCGTGCGCGTGATATTCGGTTGCAACGAGGAGACCAATTCCTATTGTATGGAGCACTATCTCAAAGTGGAAGAGCCGATAACCTACGGCGTAACGCCCGACTCGGACTTTCCCGTCATCTTTGCGGAAAAATCCATCAACAATATCCAAATCAAAGGCAAATCCCATCATTTCGGCGGAGCGAAACTCGTATCTTTGGACGGCGGAATAGTCATCAACGCAGTGCCCGACGTCTGCACTTTCACGCTTGACTGCACCGACGTTTGCGCGGACTGCACGACGAAGGCTGTATGCGCTTCGCTTGACAACAACGGCATAAAATACACCCACGCACAAGAGGGCAACCTCGTAACGTTCACGGTATACGGCAAAGCGGCGCACGGTTCAGTCCCGCACCTCGGCGTAAACGCGGTATCGTACGCAATAAACGCATTGAACGGCGTCGTTGACGACGAATTCGTCGCTCTCTACAATAAGTATATCTCCACTTGCGTACACGGTGAAAAACTCGGTTGTTTCGCAGAGGACGAATACGGCAAAATCGCGGTAAACGTAGGTCTTTGCAAGTTTGAAAACGACGAGTATTGCATCAAAATCAACTCTCGTCTCCCCTTCAACACCGACACGGACAAAATGGTTGCCGAGATCAAGGACACGCTCAAAGACGAAAACGCGCAAGTCACGCTACTTTCTTCCTCGCAAGGTTTCAAAATCGATCCCGACTCGGATATGATACAACTTTTGCTCTCGGCGTATCGCAAGGTTACGGGAGACACTCAAAGCCAACCGATATGCAGTGCGGGCGGGACTTACGCAAGAGAATTCACCAACTGCGTGGCGTTCGGTCCGGAAATGAAAGGCTACGGCGAAATGATAATTCACCAACCCAACGAGCGCATCTCTCTTGCGGCAATCGAGGCAATATTCGACGTCTACCACACCGCGTACAGAGATTTGATCGAGAAGGTCAATTTTTGATATCGTGGCGTAAAAACCAACCAACGCCATATCTATAACCGTCAAACGGCGCATAGATACCGCAAAACCGAGCGAAATATCTGTTTATAAAACGCAAAAAGCCTACGCATAACGCGTAGGCTTTTTTACTACCGCAAACGGCACGATTATCAGAAATACTTCTTTTTTGAAGTACTGTTGCTATTGAGCGACGACAAGAGTTTGTCGTAATATTCTCCGAGATAATATTTCATATTCGGAGAAGCTTTGAGCGCGTCCGCAGCAATATCGGGTGAGAGCGAACTATAAAAATCGTACGCCACCTTGTATCTTTCGGAATAGTTTTTCAACTTATCCCCGCTATACCCGTATTGGCTCTCGTATTCACGCTGTTGTTTTTCCTTTTCGAGCTTTTCCTTTTCGGATTGTTTGAGATAATCGGATATTTTCTTTTGACGATTTTCCTCGTACGCCTCGTTCTTTTGACGGATATCGTTGTTGTACTTCTCGTACTTTTCCACCGTCTTATCTCTTTCGGCTTTAAGCTCGTTGATTTTTTCTTCGAGTTCGACGGCGTATTTCAAATCGAGTTCTCCGAGCGCGGTATCCTTGTCTCTTTCGAGTTTTGCGATGCCGTCATTGATATTCGCAACCGCCTTTGCGTACGCGCTTTCGGCGTCCGATGCGGATTTAAGATGCGAAGCGTCCAACGCGTCCATATTTCCCGTCGCGATACTGCTTCTTGCGATACCTCTTTTGAGCATATTGTCGTTGGCGTTTTCCCTCAATTGCTTATAGAGTTTATCGAGGTTCTCGTAGCTTTGTTTGAGAGTTTCCCCCGCCGTCTTCTTATTTTCCGCAAGAGCGTCAATTGCGCTTTGATACTTGTCGTCAAGATTATTGACCGCTTGTTTTTTGTCCAAATCGATACGTCCTTGCGCCTCTTTGATTATATCGTCGTCCGAACGCGGAGTGTAGTCGATTTCTTTAAGTCCGGAATCTTTGGGAAAGAGCGAATCGAGATCGGGTTCTTCCTCTTTCGGCAAAGAATTCTCGTAT
This sequence comes from Christensenella sp. UBA7571, assembly GCA_002476605.1. Lineage (GTDB taxonomy): Bacteria > Bacillota > Clostridia > Christensenellales > CAG-917 > CAG-475. The sequence goes on along the minus strand of DLLD01000016.1, from coordinate 34,547 downwards.
TGTTTTTCGAGTTCTTTGAGCTTGTCCACCACCGAGTTTTCCTTGTTCAACGCCTCGTTGATTTTCTTTTGTCTTTCCTCTTCGAGTTGTTGATCGGTCTTGAACAAATCCTTGAATTCGTCCCATATTGTTGATGCCATAAAACCTCCTTACGCGCCCGTTTGTTCGGTCGTAGTAGACGCACTCGACAGTTGTTGCACTTGATTTTTCAGCGTGGCAACCGCCTTTTCGAGCACCGCAACTCTCACGACCAACTCTTCGAGCGTAGATACAATTTCGCCTATATTCATACTCACCTCTTGCTCAAATCGACGTTTACGCAAAGCGGAGCGATATAAGCGTTTTCCTCCGTGCTCTCTATTTCAAATTCCAGCACCGACCCGCTTTTTTCAACGACGACGTTTTGCAGTTTTTCGCTTCCCTTAACCTTGCGCTCGTACGTTTTCCCGTCCAAAATTATGCGTATGTCGGCGGGGTATTTGCAAAGAAGCGTAATATCTCTCACCGTGATTTGATAGGGATATTCCGCCGTGTCCGTCGGGCTTTTATACGTCTTTTTGAGTGCCGTTTCAAACAATTTTCCGCTCTCGGAAATCATACCCAAGCGGTACTTGTTGTCGTCTGCGAACACGCACAACATATCCGAGCCGTTGTGCGCTTTGACGGGTGAAAGCCAAACGCAGTTCATACCGTGAAGCACGGAAACGCTCCCGTTTTGGACGTTGTAAACTACGATTGCGTCGTTGCCGTTCGTGGCGTCTCCCGACAGATTGCAAGCGATATAATAGCAGTCGTCGATAAAACTTGCGCACAGCGTATTCTTGTTGGTGATGTCGGGAATTTCCTTTCCTACCCTCACGGAATTATAACCGTCAAAGGCAAAAACGCCGTTCTCCGCGCAGTACATAATTTTGTCTCCGCATAGCGCAATCGAGTTTTTATATATACGTCCCGTATCGGTAAAGACCTTTTTCAGCAAAAAATCGTTTTGATCGCCGTATGCCGTAAGTCTAAAAATACCGTATTCTCTAAACACGTAGAGGTAGTTTGAAAACGACACGACTTTTATAACGTCACCGCACTCGTCGGAGAAGTTTATAAAGCCCGCCTCGTCGGGACTCACCTTCCAATCGGCGGGTTTGAAGTCGTCGGAAAACCACACTTGGCTTTTGTTTCCGTTGACGCTTCCGAAAACCCTTTCGTTGTGAATGGTTATAGACGAAAACTTAGGCGCGGTAGTAAGCACGGAGGGCGTCGCGTCGTCTATCACGAACAGCTCGTCCACCTCGGACGAGAGAAACAACATATCCTTGCCGTTGTAGTTATAATTGGTCACGTCGACGTCCCCGTCCATATAGAGATTTTTGACTTGATGCCACGTATCTTCGTTAAAAACCGACGTATACCATATCGAGCCGTCCGATATATGCACCACGAGTCTGTCGTCGTGTTGTCCGTCCGTTATTTTTCTATACAAAAACACTTTCTTTATGCCCTTATCCGTCGGGAATGTCGGATAAGCGTGTCTCAAAGTGCTCGGATATTTATAATAGCCCGTCGCGGCGTCGATACCGATTTTCCCCGACAATACGCCTTTATCGAAGGCAAAATTGTAGCACTGCTTTGCGTGCGCCATATCCGTAACGCCTTCGTCGAGCGAACTTACGAGACCTTGAAACCCCACGCGTATTTTTCTTTTCTTCACGGGAATGTTATTCACTACTTCCACCTCCTCGCTTTGATGACGATGCTCCTCCCCTTGTATTTGAGTTCGTTCATCTGCGCTCTGAACTCGGTATCGAAACTCTTTGCGAGGTCAAACACCTTGTTTTGGAAATAATATTCCGCAAGCACACCGCAACAAAACGCACCTTGCGTCACTTTTAGGTCTGTTATCTCGCTCGTCAAGGTCAAATCGTATTCGGCGGGCAAGCACACGTATTTAACGGTAGCCTCGCCGTCTATTTCGGCGACGATAGACGGAGCTTGCACGAAGAAAGGCACGGACGTATCCCCCGCCTTTACGCTGACGATATACAACGGTTTTTTATGCAAGGACGAAAGCAAAGTTTTGCCGTCCTCGAACGTCACCTTTTGCGAGTAGTAGACGGGGATATATCTCGATACGATCTCTCTATACGTGATATTGCACGCGCCGATCAATTTATCTTGCAACTCTTTTTGTTCGTCGGTGAGTTGCGTAGCCGACGTGAAGTCCTTTTCGCCCATTCTGCGCAAGCACTCACCTACGACTTTTTTGACAATCATAAAAGTCCCTCCGTTAAAGCAAAAGTTTTTTCACGAGCCGTTTTCTCGTTATTGAGGTCGATAGCGCGGTTGTTTTTCTCAATCTCGTCCATAAGAGCGGACAAGTTTTCGATCCTCGTTTTTCGCGCGTAATCGAGACACCTTGCGTCGAGGCGGTCAAAGGGCAACGCAATTTGCATTGCCCCTTTCGCATAAATCTCGAAGCGCCCGCGTTTGCGGTTGAAAAACAGCTCGTAATTTCTATCGATTTCTTTCAACCTTCGCGCGATGTGGAACAAATCGTCCACGACTTTAACGAGTTCCATATCACGTCCAAGACGCAACGAGCGTCGTGTCCGCCATAATCGGCGTAGAGAAACTAAACGCCTCACCGTTTCTCTTCCAACCCGCAAAGGTTTTGCCCGTCATAGTGGGAGCGACGGGTTGCACCGCACAGCCACCGGGAAGCACGATTTGACTTGAAACCGCGCTACCGCCGTTGGAGTCGAAAGCCACCATATAGAAGTCTCTGTCCGAAGACGTACCTTTGAAGGTAAGTTTTGCTTGACCCATCGGGCGTTCGCAAAGCAAATCTGCGTATTTCACCAACGTTGCGCTGTAACACGCCTTGTCTGCGACTTGATGCAATACCGTACCGCCCTCGCCTTCGAGCCAACGCCAATCGCAAAGTTGATGGAGTTTGAAGTCCTTGCTGTTGAGGATATACATACTGTCGTCTTCAACGAATCTGTCCGCCACGAACGGAATACCCGAATAAGACAACGCCTTATAACCGCCGTCGAGGTTGAGATAGTCGATGTTGGTGCGATTCTTGCAGAGATAGTCGACGTATTGTTTTCTCATCTTGTAAGAAGCCACGATAAAGTCGATACTACCGCCCGAAACGGATTCCACCGCGTCGATTGCGTCTTGGATTGCGCCCGTGCTCACCGCCGCGTCAATGGTCTTGACGTAAGGCTTGAGGAAGGAATATTCGCTTCTGTTCAAGCCGTAAAGCGTGGTGCTGTTTCCGAAGATTGCTTCGAGACCGGTGATTTCGTTGCCCTTCGAGCCTTGCACGTAGAAGTAGCAACCCGCGCCGTATACGCTGGGTGCGTTTTTGCTGAAAGTTACGATATTGTTTTCTCTGTCGATAGACACGATTCTCGTTCCCGACAAAGTGGTGTCCTTTGCACCGACGGAAGTAAAGAAATCAATCGTCATACCTTCCATAATGTTTCTCGTACTTTCGACTACGACCTTGTTCTTTGCGCCCGTAGTGTTGTCCACGGTTTTTGCGATACGACCGTTGCCGTCGCCGTAGAGCATACGACCGAAGTTGAATTTGCTTGCCTTCAAAAGACCGTCCATTTCCGCGTTGAGCAAGTTGACGAATGCGCCCGCGCTGTTTTGAGACGCACGGATAGCCTTATCGGAAAGTTCGATTTTGCCGAAGAGGTTTTTGAGAGTAAGCGTAAATTGAGCGTAGTTGTTGCCACCGCTTACGGGAAGAGTGTCAGTTTCCGCACCGCTTCCGATACCGCCGTTAATGCCGTAAGGCGCAAGTTTCTTTATTTCCTTGCCCCAGACGTCGGAAGAGGTTTGACCGATTTTTGCAAGCAACGGGTTGATACCCAAGTTGAGTTGATCTGCGAGTACGCCGAGATAGAAAGTTTTGAGTGCCTTATCGGCGTTTGAAATTGTTACCATAGTATTCTCCTTCATTTATTATTTTTGAGAAACAGAGCACCTGCCTCCTCGATGGTTTTGGGCTTGGTATCGGGTGCAACGCATTGAAGACCGCCTCTTGACAAAATAGTCGGAGGCATACCCTCGCGCATTTCACCGAGATATTTTTGTATAACCGCCTGTTTCACCGTGTCCGAGCAAAGCACGTAATCGTTCAAAAATTGTCCGTCGGAAAGCAGTTGTTCGGGCGTCTTGAACTTTTCCGAAAGCACGCTCACGAGCGCAACGTCCAGACAGTTTTTGTCTTGTCTGAGGTCGGGATTGTCGATGAGAATTTTTGCGATATCCTTCGCAAAAGGTTTTGCGGACGGGGTTCTTTCAAAGAACTTATCCACCGCCACCTTCCAATCCTCTTCCGTCTTAAACGGCGTCGCGATTGAGTTTTCGAGCTCTTTAAGCCTTTGCGATTTTTTGGTAAACTCTTTTTCGAGCAAACCGTAAGCACGCAACAGCTCCTCGGGGTTTTTGAATTTTCCTATTTCTCGATTTGTCGTTTCCTTATCGTCTTTTTCGTCTTTTACGTCTTTTTCGTTTTGTGCTTCGTTTTGCATATCTTGCACTTTATCTTGCTCGTTCGTGTCTATAAAGGCTTGATTTCGTTCGTTGCTCATAATTGCGTCGGCAATATTCTCACCGTCGCAAGCGGTTTGGATTTTGTCCACGATTCTTTGCTTTATAGCGTCTTTGATATCCTTTTCGTTCATAATGTCTTTTCCTCGTCAAATTGTTTTTGCATTTGCTCGACGCCCTTGGAGAGCGAAAGCAACTCGTTGTGTTTTGCTATATGGTTTGCCACTCTGTCGCGCATTGCCTTGTTCTTGGAGCACTTGGACGACACTATCTCTCTCACGTGTTCGGCGATGTGCATTGCATGATTGTCGTAAACGTCCACGGGCACGTCCTTCACTTCGAGATCCATATTTTCTTTGAGTGCTTTCTTACGGTGCACCTCGTCGTCGTTGCGTCCGTATTCCCAGTTTCCGAAGCCGAGAATTTCAAAGAGTTTTGTCTTGGTAACCGACGAGAGTTTTCCGTTTTCGTCCTCGAAGAGACCGAGTTTGAGAAGGTCGTACACCATAGCGCGTCTTGCCGAGAGCGTGTCCTCTATATCGCTTATCGTATCGAATACGATATCTTCGCTATCGATGTTTCCCGCCGAGAACGAGGCAAGTTCCACCTCACCGTTATCACCGGTTATGCGCTTCACTCTCGGCACTTTTGCAAATTGACGGTAAAGTCTCAAAACGTGCTTGCTTATGCGCTTTACGCTCTCTCGGAGGCTGTCCGCCGTGAGTGCGATACGCGTATCGTCTTGTTCCAAAAGCAAGGAGATTGCAGTACCCGACGCCACGTTTGCGGGCACTTGCGAGTAAGTGGTAACCTCACTCACACCGCTTATCATCACGAATTCGTTGAGCAATTTTTCCTCTTCGCGAGAGAATTCGCTCGGCACTTGCGTGGGAGAGAGTGCGATAGGCGGATTGCTTCCTTGTCTATACACCACCACTTTTCCCGGAGGCAATCCCTCTTCTTCGAGAGCGTCGGTATCCACCGATCCGTCCTCAACCGCGTACACGCCCACGGCCATACGGTTCATATACTCGTGCTTTCTGTTTTTGACGGTGTTGTACGCTCTTTGCACGGGGATAATTCTCTCGACTACGGACGTTCCGAAGAAGTTCGAGAGGTTGTCAATGCACACTTGCTTTGAAAACGGATATCCGCGCGTTCCGTCCTCACCGTTGAGATAAGGCATATCTCCCATATAAAGAAGAGTATCTCCCGCAACGATAATCAATCGTCCGTCGGGATACTCTCTGGTGGGTTTTTCGTATTTTTCGATGACGGTTACGCTGTCCTCTCTCGTTTCCTTGACCACTCTGGGCATAGACGCGACGTATCCGAAACCACCGCCCGCTTGCACGTTGTCAAACGAGAACACGTTAACCTCACCGCCCTTGACGTCCTTGTTCCAAATGCGCTTGACCTCTTTCGTCGTGAGCACTTTTGCGTGTATAATTGACGATTGCTTGTCGATGTCGGTGATTGCGATATCTTCGGGGAATATCTCAAACGGCGGACACAAATCGATAGTTACGTCCCCCTCTTTGATAAGTCCCTCCGCGTCGAGCGCGTGTCCCTTTTCACTGTCCCACGTGATTTTGAAAAACGCGCTTCCCGTAATTTCGCTCCACGTATTTGCAAGCGCAAGTTGTTGTGAAAAGTCGTTTTCTTTGCACACCGCGTCGATAAGTTTTGTTGCAAGCGATGCGGAAGCCACGTCGTCGTCATCGTTGGTTGCGGGGCGCACTTGCGCTCTTGCCTTCACTCTTCCTAGTTTTGCAAGACGGGTTTCGAGTATAGGCGCGATGTGGTTGTACACCTCTCTTTCTTGCCAAAAGTACTCTCTTCCGCTCTCTTCGATATCGCCCTTTGACGATATTTGCGCAAATTGGTTTCCCACCACGAAATTCATATTGAGTCGCCAATTGAGTTCGACGGGGCGTCTTGCGTCCTGTCGTTTCTTAAAATCCGCGGTAACTTCCGCAACGATTTTTTCTTCGATATCGGTCATTTTCATATCTCCTTATTTTTTGCGTTTTTTCTCGCAAGCGAGAGCGCGCTCGTTTTGAGCGCGCTCTTCTTCTTTTTCTTCGTCGTAAAGTTGTTTGAGAAGTCTGTTTTTCTCTTCTTTCAATTTTTCGTCGCTATATTGCGACACGTCGTCCGCCTCCCCGCACATATCCATATACGTCTTAAAGGCGGTCGTATCGGGCGGGCAATATTTTTTGACTATCTTCTTTTTGGTCAACGACATTTCCCCGTCCTCACCAACGCTGTACTCTTCTTGCACCTCGTTATATTTGTACCCTTTTGCCCTCTTCAAGAGGGTCTTTTTCAGTTCTTCGTCCATAATCTTTCCCTCACCATTCCACGCATCATTTTTTCTTTATCCAATTGTATAGGCGTCTTTGGCGGAGCAACGTATTTAGGCGGCTGAGGTCGAGTCATCACGAAGTATCGCAAAGCGTCCAGCGCGTGGTCGTCCTCTTTCTTTGGTCTGTCGTTTGCTCCCCACCAATATCCCTTTATCTCTCGTATAAGATTCGTGCAAGTCTTAAAGATATAAATTCTCGGCGATCTTTGTTCAAACAAGGACTTTATTCGTTGAATACCGCTATATAAATCCTTGTTTACGTTGGTATTGACCAAAATTCCCTTTTCCGAAAACAGTTCCGCCACGCTCTTTTGACTGTTGAGCGTATGTTGATTTGCGGCGCTGTCTATAAGTGCGTAAAGGCGTCCTTTATCGTCCCTTTTCCAACCGAGTTTATCCGCAATCGCAAAGATTTTCTTTACGTGCGTGTCTATGCTCGCACCCGCCTCGAAGTGCTCGTCCACGACGTATATCACCCCGTCGTAATCCACCGCAAAGTACAGTGCGCAAGTAGGGTTTGTAAGTCCCGGGTCTATTGATATATTCTCTTGCCACTCTTTGGGAATATCGAAGGGATCTATCACGTGTACGCTTTGGTCGAACTCGGGATAAACCAGCCCCTCTCCCGTCGAGAATTTTCCGTACCGTCTCGACAATTGGTCGCTTTTGGACACCGACTTGCACATAGCCTCGATTTCCCCTTTGTCGAGGTAAGGATTGTCCTCCCACTGCATATACTCGCACCACACTTGCGGATCGTCTTTTTCGTTGAGTTCGATCTCGTCGTACACCCACGTCAAGCCTTTAAGAGGCGTCATCGTCCCGAAAATATCCCCGCATTTATCGAACACGCGCATACGGCACTCCTCGTAAATATCCTTTGGCGGTTCTTCGTCAAACCACACGAAATCAAGCGACGCACCTTGAAATTTTTCTCTGCCTTGGTCGCAAGACTTAAAGCCGATTTTGCTCGTTCCGCCAAGCGCGTTTTTCACTACGATATAGTCGATAATTCCGTATTCGGGAGAAGAGCGTTTGCCCTCTTGCATCACGATATCTTCAATAAATCTCGGCGATAGATATTTGAGGATTTTTGCTTGCGCCACGTCTCGTTGCACTTGTTGCGACAAGCTCACCACCCATCCGAACACGTCTTTTCTGTTTTGTCTAAACGGGTGAATACCTCTTGCCAGCCACACACTTTCCACCGCACCGCACTCCGTTTTTCCCGAGCGGTTTCCTCCGAAAACCCATCGGTTTCTTTTGGGGCACTGGTGAAAAGCCATCTGCTTTTTATGCACGATTTCCTTGTTGTAATTTGCAAGCGCGTCGCGTTTTCTGAGTTTTATTTCGTTGTCTATTTGGATTAGTTTCAGCAAAGTTTCATTGTCTTTCATAGCCAAAGGATAAGACCGCAAAATGCAAAAATGCAAAAAATTATGACTGCCAAAATTTCGCTTTTGCCAAAAAATCTCTCAAAATTGCAATTAAAGACTTTTATTTTGGCAACAAATATAGTATTATAAGAACTATGAAAAAAGTCACGTTGATAATTTCATCGATCGTTTTGTGCGTCGCACTTGCGCTCACCGTTTTGGCGGGCGTGCTTTTGCCGTGCACGATTGCGTACGCAGCGAGTGAAAAAGACGCCGTTCTTGCCACCGTGTCCAACCTCGAAGGCAACGAGTATCCCGTCGCTTCAACCATCGTTTTGCAAAACTCTTTCGGCAAGTTTGCCATACCCGAGAGTTATTACGTTACCGACGTAGAAGTCGCGTTTGAAGGTTATTACAACGTGAAATATCTCGGACAAAACTTCTATTGCGCACAATCGGTGCTTCCGTCTGCCTCAAAAGTCACTTTTGAAGACGGCGTATCACCCTATCCCGACGTCACCCTTACTATTGCAGGTGAAAGTATAGATTTGAGCGGAAACACCGTCACCAACGACTACACTATCAAATTCTTGGGTTACGACGTCGACGACGCAACCAAGATTTTCGTTATGGCAACCTACAACGGTGAGACCAAGTACGGCTCGGTCTCCAAAGACGCGTTTTCGGCGTTCGTCGTGCCGTATCACCCGATAGCGCAAGCCGAGCGCAACCGCATACTCGACAGCAAAAAGCCCGTCGAACCGCAAGGCGGAGACATCGTCCCCAACACCTCGCTTGCACTTCGCATAGTGCTTATCATCGGCATTGCAGTCCCCGCGGTGATTATCGTGATATTGCTTTTCAAGCCTTCCAAACACGACGTTTCGGGCGGTAAAAATCAAATGAGACGCTCCCGCAGAAAGGACGAATTCGATTACGACTCTTCCCGTTCCTACTCCCCCGACCGTCCCTACGACGATAGAAATTATCAAGAGTCCCGCAACGACTACGACAGAAATTACCCTCCACGTCCCCGCGACGACTACGACAGATAACATTTTAATCAATAAAAAACCACGTAAAAAAGCCCCGACTTCTCGAGGCTTTTTCTTTTTATAACTTAACTTTTACTAACTCTTACTTTTATTGACTTTCACTATCTTAATTATTTTTCTTCGCTTTTACCTTGGTTTGCACCTATGCCCACGACGTTATCCACGGGCATTGCAAACGCAATTCCGTGCGCGGGAGTATGCGTGCCGACGCTCTTATAGAGCGCGTGAAGAACGGCGTCCTTTATCTCGTCCGTCACCAAAATCATAATCATTTCCTTTTCGGGTTGGATTTGAATTTGGAAGGCTTTTTCCGCTTCGAGATTTGCCGTACCGCGCGCCGAAAGCACCGTACCGCCTCTTGCGCCTACGTCTCTTGCCGCATCCATTGCCTCGTCCGCAAAACCGTTGTTGACTATGCAAATAACCACTTGATGTTCAAATTTGTTCATTGTTTGTCCTCCTTGACGGTTCTGAGGTCGTTGCTCAAAAACCCGAATACCGCAACTCCTATCACGCTTGAAAGCGGAACGGTAAACGCCACGCCTTTGCCTCTTTTTATAGTGTTGAATTTATCTTCCAGCGTTGCCATAGCGTCCTTGACTTTGCCTTCTTTTATGACACTGAAAATGACGGTTTTGTTTTGGTCGGTAAATCCCGCAAGCGAGAGCATTTGCGCGCTTGCCGTACCTCTTGCCCTTGACGTGCATTGGAAGTTGACCTCGAACATAGATTGCAAAAGGTCGGTATAAAACTCCGCCTTGTTGCTCGGCACGATAGTGATAAGCATTTCCAGTTTATTGGCGTTGACCTTTGCCCTTGCGGGGGAGATTTTGCCTTTGACTTCTTGTGCGCGAGCTTCTGCTTTTTTGACCGCTTTTTTCACGGTTTTTGCAATTTTCTTTTCAGCCATACGTCCTCCCTCACATAAAATCTATGATTTGCTCGTCGTCGGCGTCGAGAATACGCTTCATAACGATTTTTTCTTTGACTTTCGCGCTCGTGATTGCTCTGAAACCGAGCAATTGTATCGTGATAAGCGGTGTCATAGCGACCATTGCCACGATACCGAAAGCGAGATTGAGCACTTGACTTGCGTCCCCCCAAATAGCACTGCACGCGCCGATTGCGAGAGGCAAAATGAAACTTGACGTAAGCGGACCGGACGCAACTCCGCCCGAGTCGAACGCGATTGCGGTGTAAATCTTTGGCACGAAGAAGGAAAGTCCCAACGAAATGAGATAACCGGGTATCAAATAGTAAAGAAGCGAAAATCCGTAGATTATCCTTATTACGCTGAGTCCGATTGACAATCCCACGCCGATTGAGAGCGCAACGAGCATAGAACGCTTACTCACCGCGCCGTTGGTGATTTCCTCTACTTGTTTATTTAGGACGTGCACCGCAGGCTCTGCAAGGACGACTACGAAACCGATGACGAACGCAAACACTATAAGAAGCGGCTTGCTATACGATGCGATTTCTTGTCCGAGTTTGAAGCCGATAGGCATAAATCCGACGGTAACGGAGGTGAGGAACACCACGAGACCGACGTACGTAAACACGATGCCTATTGCGATTTGTATTATCTTTTGTTTTGGCAATTTCAAAACGGTGCACTGCAAAATGACGAAGAACACCACTATAAGTCCGAGCGCGATAAGCACTTCGAGCGCCACTCCGCCGAGCGCCGAGCCGAAGTTTGCGCCCAAGTTTGCGTCGATTGAATAGTCGGGCAACGCATAGGACAACTCACCCTTGGAAGCAAGCGAGAGTGCCATAACCGCAAGCATAGGACCAATCGAGCAAAGCGCAATCAAGCCGAAGCTGTTTTCTTTTGCGTTTCTACCGCCCGTATTGAGCGCGACGCCCACGCCGAGTGCCATTATAAACGGCACGGTAATAGGACCTGTCGTAACACCGCCCGAGTCAAACGCAAGCGGTACGAAAACGCTTTTGCCGTTCTCCATCATTATCGCGCAAAGCGCAAAAAGCACCATATAGAAGAACAAGAGCAGTGATGACAAATCCTTTCTGAATACGATTTTCGCAATGGAAATAACGAGGAATATACCCACGCCCACACCCACCGTCGCGATAAGCACTACGTTATTCATAACCGCGCTCACTTGCTCGGCAAGCACGGACAAATCGGGTTCGGCAACCGTGATAAGCAAGCCCATAATAAAGCCAACCCCGAGCAAAAGCGGAAGTTTTTTGGACTTGGTCAAGCCCGCGCCGACGTATTCGCCCATAGGCGTCATAGCCATATCCGCGCCGACGTTGAACAGCGCAATACCCAAAATAAGGAATATTGCCGACACCACGAACGTTACTATCTCTTTCTTTGAAAAATCGGTAATGGGAGTAAGTGCGAAAATAAGCACTATAACCATAACGGGCAAAACGGAAAACAGCGACTCTTTGAGTTTTGCAAGCGAGTTAAGCCCCACGTTTTTTGCAAGCGACTTTTGCTGAATGAGGTCCTTTGAAATATGTGCGCGCGCCTCTTCCCTCTTTCTTGACTTTTCTTGCGCTTTTTCCTCTTTCGACGGAGTTTTCTCGTCGTTTGCTTTTGCGTCGTCGTTTGCTTTTACGTCGTCTTTCGTCGTATCGTCGCAAGACGCGATATCCGTTTGTGTGCCGACAGGCTCCGTCTCTTTTTCGTCCGCTTTCAAATCGACTTCGGGAATATCGGCGCAAGACGTATCGACCGCGCCGTTTTGCACGTCGAAATCCGTGGGTATTTCACTCACGTATTCGGCTTGTCGATTGGTGATGGTCAATTCGTCTTTCTTCATAGTTTTTATAATAGAAATATATTATAGTATCCCAAAGAATGTAATTAGTTCGGGTTCGGTTCGGGTGCGGGTGTCCCGCCCAAAATTATTAATTATTAATTATTAATTATTAATTCATTCTGTGTCATCATTATGCCACAGAATTCATTTTCTGTCAATGCCACTTCTTACTCAATAATAATCAAATGTGTATTAAAATTATATTAAAAATACCATACAAATGTATGATATTTTTTTGTAAATCGCCAAATTGTCAAAACGCTTGACTTTTATCCTAGAAATTCTTAATCTTGTTTATACATCACGGAAACGTAGTTTCCGCGCGGGTGGGAATATGAAAAAACTTACTTTGGACAAAAATCAAACGACGTACTGGCTCAAAATATTTGCTTTGATGGTTTCGCTCTCCTTTTTGAGATCGTTTTCGGCATATCTTTTTATCAATCCAAACGGCTTTGCACCGGGCGGAATCGGAGGACTTGCGGCGCTCATTCACCTTGCCGCGGCGGATAGCCCAATCGAGGGAGTGCGTATGTTGTCCAACAGTTTGTTTGATCCGGGTATTTTCACCATAATAATGAATATTCCCCTCTTCTTGATAGCGTACAAAGCGCTTGACAAGAGATTTGCCATCACCACCGCAATTTGCGTTCTCATATTCTCGGGTTTGATGTATATGTTTGCGGCGGTCGGTTGCCCTCAATTTGCAGTGGGCGAAAAAGAATACGGACTAAAATTCCTTGCCGCACTTGCAGGCGGTGCTTGCGCGGGCGTGTCGATGGGCTTTATGTTCCGCCAAGATCTCAGCATAGGCGGTACGGATATCATAGGCAAGATGATATACGCCCACAATCCCGCCGCCCACACTCAATGGTGGATAACCGCTTGCGACTGCGTGGTTGCAATCATTTCGGGCTTTTTGAGCATCCCCAAGGTAAAAGGGATGTCCGACCCGTCCGAGATTATGGTCACGTTGCTTTCACCCGTGCTCTTCTCGTTTATATCGCTTTACACCCAATCCAAGGTGTGCGACATAGTGGAATCGGGCTTGATGTCATCACTCGTATTCACCATCATCACGGACAAATCGGACGCCATTGCGCACGAGCTTTCCGTACAACTCCATAGAGGCGTAACGATCTCCAAATCCGTCGGTTACTACACCGGCAACGAACACAACGTAATCCTTTGCGTAACGTCCAAGAAACAAGTCAATCGCGTCAAAGACATCGTCAAAGCGTGCGACCCGAAAGCGTTTATGTACGTCACGCAAGCAGCGGAAGTTGCGGGCAAAGGCTTTGCGGGCGGTAGGCTTTTGAAAAAGAACGAGATTGAAAAGATCGATATGTCCGACTATATCCCCTCCGAGCATCTCCACGACAACGACTTCCCTTCCCAAGTTGACGTAGACACCAACGTCCAAGATGTTCAATTCGTAGCCGCCGACGTTCAAACGACAACCGTTACGACGACCGCTACGGATATCCAAACGGAAGCCACGGAAATAACCAACGAATAAAATGCAACTTCCATTCGCTTTTGAAAAACAAAAGACCGACGACATCACTCGTTGGTCTTTTTTAATAGTGTTTTTATTGCCGGTTTATATCAATTTTTCTTACTTTTTATTTTCACCGCCGTCATTTCAAAACTGATATCCAACAGCATTTTGATTTTATCGTCTTCGATATTATCGTCCAATACGACGGTTATCCAATTTGCTTTGCTCATATGGTATGCGGGGAAAATACTCTTTCCGTCAATCAGCGTTCCAATCATCATAGGACTGCATTTCAAGTTCACTGCGTCTACGTATTCGTTTCCTTGCAATCCCAACTTGTTTTGGGAAATATTCATAATAAGCGCAAACCACTTTTTGTTATTATTGTGTCGAAAAACCTCGTACGACGGATACTTTGACCACGGAAATTCGGGCTCTGCGTTATAATTGTTTTTGATATAATCCTCAAATTCAATTCTATTCATATTGCTTAACACCCCATCGTCAATATTGCAGTATTTGCTCGGGCGTGTCTATAATCACCTTTGCACCGCTCTCCATAAGGCGCGTTTTTTCGCGGAAGCCCCAACTCACCGCAATGAGGTCAAGTCCCGCATTTTGAGCGGTTTGCACGTCCACCTCGCTGTCACCGATATAAACCGCCTCTTGCTTTTCGATGCCGAGTTCTTTAAGCACGCTTTCCACTTCGTCGGGATAAGGTTTTTGGCGCACTCCGTCTTTTTGTCCCATAACGACGTCAAACGATCCGTCAAAATAGTCCTTTGCAAGTTTTTGCACCGCCTCGTCCGCCTTGTTGGATATCACGGCGCACTTTGCCCCGCTATTTTTGATAGTGGCAATCACGTCTTTTATACGCTCGTACGGCTTGGTGTTATCGGCGCAATGCTCCACGTAATATTCCTTGAACGTTGCAAGCGCACGCTTTTGCGTATCTTCGTCCACGCCCTCGGGCAAACTCAATCTCACGAGCCTTGCAATGCCGTTGCCGGTCCTATCCGCCACTTGCTCTTTGGTGAGCGCAGGATAGTCGAATTGGCGCATAGTATAATTGACCGCGCGCCACAAGTCCGTCAACGTATCGAGTATCGTCCCGTCAAGATCGAAAATGTATAGTTTATATTTCATACAAAATATTTTTAGTTTATCGTGTGTTTTACAAGACAGATTGCAAGTGTATGTCTTTTATTCGGGTGGGGGGGTGTCCCACCAATCGTCATTGCGAGCGGTTAGCGTGGCAATCTAGCCGTAGGCGCATTTTGCTACGCTGGATTCCCACGGTCACTCCGTTCCCTCTGAATGACAAGTGGATTATTCCGCAATTATTAATTAATAATTATTAATTATTAATTTTTGCCTTGCAAATTAGTCTTCGTCGTAAGTTTGGAAAAGCCTATTTTTCATCATATATTGATTCATTTCTTTGAGGTCTTTTCCGTCGAATTTGCGCATACGTTGCACTCTTGCGGGGATACCCGACACGAGTGTAAAATCGTCCACGCTCTTCGTCACGATTGCGCCCGTAGCCACCACTGCGCCCGTGCCGAGTTTGACTCCGGGGAGTATGGTTGCGTTGGTGTACACTTTGGCGTAAGGTCCGATTTCCACGCCGTTGTATTCTCTCACCATATGGTCGTGTTCGCTGTGAGAGTGCGAGAAAATCTTGACGTATTCCGTGAGCATTGCAAAGTCACCGAATTTGACACCGCCCTTTGAGTCGATATAGCAACCCGCGTTCCAAGACACGTTGTCACCGATTTCGATTTGGTTGGCGTAGTTGAATCTGCAACCCTCGTTTGCCACGAACCCCTCACCGCATTTTTTGAAAAGTTTCTTTGCGATGATTTGTCTAAACGGCACTGCAAAAGCGCAGTTTACACCGAGCGGAACTCTGTCTACGCTCTCCCACAAAATATGCAAATTGCGTTGCGCTTCCGTGTAGGGATTTTCGTCCGACATCGGCATATAGTCACCCCAAAGTTTGAAGGACTTTATAGTGTCTTCGTCGTAGCCGTCTATGCCTATAATTTTGAGAGCAAGGACGGTGTTTTTTGCGTCCATACCCTCGTCCACGAGTTTTTGAAAAGCGTTAAGTTTGTTTTGAATTACGTCCATATCCGTATTTTATCCTTTCGTTTAGTCGCAATAAAACGGCTTTTTCGTTATTTCACGTCAAAAGCATACTTGGTGTACGCAGTATACTTTGAGTCTTTTTCAAGCGTCATACTATCAAACTCGGGCACGTTGCAAGCGTTGGGATAGCCTTGCGTTTCCATACAAAACGCGCTTTGATATCCGTACGTCTTTTTGCCTTTGAGTCCGTCAAGGAAATTGCCCGTATAGAACTGCATACACTTTCTATCCGTATACACGCTCATCTCTATACCGCTGTTTTGCGAGTAGGCAGTGGCAACTTTTCTCACGCCCTCACCTCTCAAAACGTAGTTGAAATCGTACCCTCTTGCAATTTGGAGCATACGCTCGTTTGCCTTGATATCCTTGCCGATTTTCTTTGCCGTGGTGAAGTCAAAAGCGGTGTCTTTCACGTCTTTAAGTTCACCGTGAGGAATAAGCTCGTCGTCAACGACGGTCACTTTATCCGCACCGATAAACACCTCGTGATCGAGCACGGTTTCAAACGTTCCGTCGAGGTTGAAATAGGCGTGATTGGTGAGCGAGCATATCGTATCTTGGTCGCAAACCGCCTCGTATTTGAATTCGAGCGCGTTGTCGTTCGTGAGTGTATAAGTTACGCTCACTTGCAAATTGCCGGGGTATCCTTCCTCACCGTCTTGCGACAATCTCGACATCTTCACGCTATCGTCACCCACTATTTGCGCCGTCCAAATTCTCGAATCGAAACCGACTTTTCCGCCGTGCAAATGGTTGTTGCCGTCGTTTTTGTAGAGGTTGTACTCTTTGCCGTCAAGCGTGAACTTTGCACCGCCGATACGGTTGCCCACTCTGCCGATAACCGCGTTGAAATAGGGATTTTCTTCCCTAAATCCGTCGGGAGTATCAAAGCCCGCCACGACGTCAACGAGATTGCCGTTTTTGTCCTTTACGAACAATTTGAATATGCGCGCGCCGAAAGTGATGAGTTCCACTCTCATACCGTTGTCGTTTTCGATTGCGTAAGTTTCGATACCGCTCGGCGTTTTGTCGACAAAAAATGCTTTCATATTTTCACCTCTGTATTCGTTGATTGATTATCGTTTTTTGTTTTATCGTTTTCACTACGATTTCGTTGCTCACAAAAGTGCAAAAAAAATCGCGATTTTTACGTTGTTTTTTATAAAAAATTATGTCAAAAAGCATAGTCATTTACGCCGTTTTAGCAACGCGGTATCGCAAAAACGTTCTTGCACTTTTCGATTGTTTTTGACAAATTTTGCGTTTATTTTCTTTTAAGCACGCAAAGCACTTCCACGTTGCTCGTTTGCGGGAACATATCGTACGGCGTAACGCGCTCGACGATATATTCGTCGGACAAGATTTTCAAGTCCCTTGCAAGCGTTTGCGGATTGCAACTGACGTACGCGATTTTGGCAAAATTTGCCTTTTTCGCGCCTTCCAAAACGTCTTTGTCGCACCCTTTTCTCGGAGGGTCGAGAATGAGTGCGGACGGCTTGGACATCGCCTTCTTTTCGCCGAGATAATACGGTGAGGAAGTGATTTCTTCGGGCAATTCCTCGTCCGATTGCGATGCGGTTTTTTCCGCTTCTTCCCTCATCTCGCGCATAAAGTCGAGTGCGTCGGCGCACACGTTGGTCACTCTGTCGTCAAGCGAGAGCGATTTCATAAGCGCGTCGGCGTTCCTCGTTGCGTCGGGGACGATTTCCACTGCGGTGATTTTGCTATTTTTCAATCTCGTTGCGATTTGCGCGGTCAAAAGTCCCATGCCAGAATATAGTTCGACTATATCTCCGTCAAAGTCTTCGAGCACGTGGCACACGTCGTCGTATATTGCGTCGCGCACGTCGTCGTTCACTTGCAAAAAGCTCAAAGGTGATACCACCGCCTCGAAAGTGCCGAGATTTTGCTTTCTTTCCTTGCCGTAAACGAGCCTTGCCTCGTCACCGAAAATGGCGTTGGTGTTCTTGGTGTTTTCGCTTATATAAACCGCGACGTTGGGAAAGTCCTCTTCGAGTTTTTGACAAAGCGCGTCGAGGTGCGGGACACGGCTTCCGTTGACTACGAGCGTCACCGTGAGCGTGTCGAGCATTCTTGCGACAAGGTGTCTCAAAAGTCCTTTGCGGGATATCTCGTCGTATACGGATATGCAGTTGCCGTTTGCCCAGTCCGACACGTCCGCCATAAGCGTTGACGCCCACTCTCCGTGAAGCGGACACCATTTCATAGGCACAACGCTGTGCGAGCGTTTTTCAAAGAAACCGAGCGTAACTCTTCCGCTCTTGCTCTTGTAGCCGAAAGGAAGGGATATCTTGTTGCGATATTCCCAGTCGTTGAGGCGCACCACGTCGTCGACCGCTATATCGAGATTTGCGATTTTCTTGATTGCGTTTTGTACGGATTGCTTTTTGATATAGAGTTGGCAATCTCTCGAAAGGTGTTGCAAATCGCAACCACCGCAACGTCCGAAATACGTGCATTTGGGTTTTATCCTATCTTTTGAGACGGATAAAACCTCAATTATGTCGGCAAAGGCATAATCTTTCTTTGCGTGGCGCACTCTTGCGCGGACGGTTTCACCTTTGATTGCGAACGGCACGAAAACGGCGTAGGAATCGATTTTGACTATTCCCTCACCGTCGCTTGCAAAGTCCACGACTTCGCCTTCTATAACGTCGCCCTCGTATACTCTTAACACTCTATCTTACCTTTCAAAGCCTTTTTGTAGTCGTTCATAAATTTCTCTACTCTCGCGTAGCCCGCTCTCATATCCACGCCCTTTTCCGCCTCTTTCTTGGCGTACCAGCCGTAGAGGGCAAGCATATCCTTTCTTGCGGGTGAGAACGGAAAACGAAGCACGTAACAGTGTGCGGATTGGAAGAGATTTTTGCCAACGCGATACTCGTTTTCAACTCCAGCTTTGTCAAGTGCTTTTGCCATTCGTTTTGCCTCACCGAAGCAAAGCGGATCGGTCATACCGCCGTTGTTGTACATAGGAGGGAAATCGGGATTGAGCCAATTGTACGGATCGCTTTCCTTGTAGAACTTCCAATTTCTAAACGCCTTGCGTGATTTTTGTCCCGAGAAGTAGCGCACCATAAACAAGTGCGTAAAGGGTATGCGATACATCACCTCGAAGCTGAACGCACCGCTTATCGCGATGAGTGCCACGGGCTTTGTTTGAAGCGCGGGCAAATCGAGATTTTGTCTGTACTCGGGCACGGAAGCCATACAACCGAGGCACGCGGACAAATGTCCGCCCGACGAGTCGCCCGTAATCGTAATATTATTTTTGTCAATGCCGTATTCCTCGGCGTGATCGCAAAGGAAGTTGTACGCGTCGGCGCAATCTTCGAGGTCCTTGGGGAAAAACACTTCGGGGCAAAGTCTATGGTCAATAACCGCAACTACCGCGCCCATAACGGCAAAACATCTTGCGTATCCGTCGCGACGACGGCGGTTGTGTATCATCCAACCTCCCCCGGGGATATCCATAACGAGCGGTGATTTTTCGGAAAGTGGGTGAGACGGAAGATAGATATCCATAAGCAAATCTTTTCCGTCCACACTCTTATATACGACGTCCTTGATTATTTTGATTTCGTCGTTGAACGGCGTCCTTCCGTTGGGGATTGCTCTCGACTCTTCCACAACGTCGAAAACGTCCGCCATAAACGGACGGCGCATCATACCGTATTCTTTTCTAAATTTCTTTTCAAGCCTCTTATCGAGCGCTTTCATTGCGTGTTTGTTTGCCTTGTATTCGGCTTTGAGATCACGCACCTTGGAGCGATACTCGCTCATACTTAAATTTTCGTCGTCCCCTGCCTCTACGACCTTGTTGACGAACTCTCTTTTGAGCGTCTTTTTGTCTCTTCTGTACCATACGGCAAAGAAGTCTTTTTGTTCCGCCATAATATTCCCTCCTTATGCGCGAAAAACGAGCCTTCGGCACGACATCGTTAAAAATGCCGTGCCAAACGCCATAAAAACATTATATTTTCAACCAGAATTATTTGCCTGCGTAGACTTTTTTGAGTCTTGCAAATCTGGGAAGTCCGTTTTCAAGCGGAGCTTTTGCGTCGCCTTGAATGAGCGGAAGCGCGTACTCGATAAACTCGTCGCTTACGTAAGTGCCGTCGTTGATAATCCATTCGAGCGGAACTTTCTTCTCGGTATTTGCCGCAAGTTCGAGAGGCATAAGCACGTTTTTGCAAACGTAGTTGCCGTTTTCGTCCTTTTCGCGTTTGAAGATGACCATCTTATCCGTTTCACCCTCGCACGCGCTCTTGACTGCAAACGCACCCGCGTTGAACGCCTCTTCCACGTCGTTTTCGGAAGCAAGGTGAGCACCACATCTTTGCATAAGGCTGAGCTCGATACCTCTGGTCTTGTAGCCCGTCTTCTCTTTAATGAGATTTGCAAGGATAGAAGCGACACCGCCGAGTTGAGCGTGACCGAAACTGTCTCTTGCCGCCGCCGCGCCTACGCTTTCGCAAATAAGCGTGCCGTTCTTGTCGTGAATACCCTCGGAAACCACCGCGATGCACTTGTTGTTGTTTCTTGCGCACACTGCCTTGACGTCTTCGACGAATTTGTCCACGTCAAAGTCGATTTCGGGCAAATAAATGAGGTCTGCTCCAAGTCCGTTTACTTGTGCCAAAGCCGCCGCCGCCGTAAGCCAACCCGCGTGTCTGCCCATAGCCTCGATGACGCACACCATCGGCGTGTCGTACACTTTGGCGTCGAGATTGACTTCCATAGTGGTGGTTGCGATGTATTTTGCCGCGCTTGCATAGCCGGGGCAATGGTCCGTGCCGTAAAGGTCGTTGTCGATGGTTTTGGGTACGCCGACGACGTTGCACTCGTAGCCTACGGATTGCAAATACTTGCTGATTTTGTTGCAAGTGTCCATACTGTCGTTACCGCCGTTGTAGAAGAAGTAGCGGACGTTATACTTTTTGAACACTTCCAAAATACGCTTGTAATCGGTGTCGTCTACGGACGCGTCTTTGAGCTTGTAGCGCACCGAGCCGAGTGCCGAAGACGGCGTGTATTTGAGCAAATCGAGTTCTTTTGCGTCCTCTTTGGACATATCGAAGAATTTTTCGTTGAGAAGTCCAACGATGCCGTGTTCGAGACCGTAAACTGCCGTGATATTGTCTTGTTTGAGAGCCTCGGTAAACACGCCCGCCGCACTGCTGTTGATAACGGACGTAGGGCCACCGCTTTGTCCGAACATACAAGCGCCTTTCAAGTTTTTCATATTATCTCCTTTTCGCTTTTGCGATTCCGCTTTGAGCGGATATATATGTTTTTATTTTATCTGCTGATGATTTGTGCAAGTTGATAGAGTTTTTCGTCAAAGCCTTTCTTGCAAGCAAGTGCCTCGATAACCGTCGTATCGAAGATTTCACCGCCCTTTATGCCGATAACTCTACCGCTTTGACCGCACTCGACGAGTTCCACCGCTCTGCACGCCATTTTTGCCGCAAGCACTCTGTCTTCAACCGTCGGGATACCGCCTCTTTGCATCCATTTGAGAGCCATATGGTTGACGCGTCTGCCTGTTGCGTCGCTAATCTTTTGGGTAAGCTCGTCGGTAAGCTCCGTCTTGCCCTCGGCAAGCACGATGATTGAGGAAGATTTGCCCTTATCGAAGCCTTGCTTGATGGTTTGCGCCACTTCGTCAACGTCCGTGGGGACTTCGGGCACGATTACGTATTCCGCACCGCCCGCAACCGCGCTGTTGAGAGCGATGTTTCCACACTCTCTGCCCATAACTTCCAAAATCATAATTCTGTCGTGAGAAGTGATGGTATCGCGCAATTTGAGTATAGCGTCAACGACGGTGTTGCACGCCGTGTCGAAGCCTATCGTGGAATCGGTATATCCCATATCGTTGTCAATAGTGCCGGGGATACCGATGACGTTGAGAGGCGTGTTTTCGTGGATTGCTTCCATACCTCTGAACGAGCCGTCGCCGCCGATGACGATAAGGTTGTTTATGCCCTTGTTGAGAAGATTGTCAACCGCTTTGAGCATAACGTCTTTGTCCTTAAACTCGGGGCATCTTGACGAGCGCAAAATCGTACCGCCCGCGTGCACGCAGTTGGACACGGAAGAGTATTCCATCTTGAAGATTTCGTCGTTGACGAGACCTTTGTAACCGTGTTTTACGCCGTAGACCTCGTAACCTTGACTCAAAGCATAACGCACGCAAGCACGCACGCAAGCGTTCATACCGCTGGCGTCACCGCCACTCGTAAGGACGGCAACTTTTTTGATGCCGGAATTGTTTTTTGCCATATTGGTAACCTCTTATAAAAAGTTTTTTCTTTTTTTATTCTCGCGTTGCGAGAGTGATATTGCGCCTTTGGCGCAGTGATATTTGCGCTATGCGCAAGTGGTATTTTTGGCTTGCGCCAAAAGTGATATTCACACTTCGTGCGAGTTGTGGATTATTCCATTCGGGTGTGGGCAAAGCCCACCCTTAATTAATAATTATTAATTAATAATTAATAATTTTGGAAGGCAAAGCCTTATCCGTTGTTTTTTATTTCGGGTGTGGGTGTCCCACCATATCGTCATTGCGAGCGTATGCGTGGCAATCTAGCCGTAGGCGCATTTCGCTACGCTAGATTCCCACGGTCACTTCGTTCCCTCGGAATGACATATATGGAATATTCCATATTCTTTTTTGGGTGTGGGTGTCTCACCCCTCAATTATTAATTAATAATTGCTAATTATTAATTTGGAAGGCAAAGCCTTTATTACTTCACAACGTACTTTACTCGTTGAGAGCCTAGCACGTCTTGAAGCCTTGTCAGCAAGTCTTCGCACACGTCCACTTTTTGCGAGAATTGCATAAGTTTGTTCGTGCCGTTTTGGCGCACTTGCGCTTGGCAAGGCGTGTCACCCGGGTGCAACGCAAGCACGTCCGCTACCATATCCTTTTCAACGCCGTTTTGCAAGAGAACGTAAAGTATGCCCTTTGCCTTTGCCGTTTGCGGTGCGTTGTTCTTGGCTTCCGCCTTTTCGTTGTGCCAAAGTTCCGCTTTTTCAATGCTGATTTTCGGCTCGCTCTCGTCGCGCAAATCTATCTTGCCGTACACTTTAAGAGGAGCGTCCGCACCCAGCAATTCACCGTATTTTTCGTATGCGCGCGGGTACATCGAGAACGCGATAGAACCCATTCTGTCCTCAACTCTGCCCACTGCGAATTTTTGTTGTTTCGACGTGGCTTTTTTCTCGAAAGAGGACACGATACAGCCGAATTTGACGCTCTTGTTTGCAAGGTTTTGGTCAACCGCCATTTCGACGTTGCCGTCCTCGTCCGCTTGCTCGACGTAAAGTTGCGCCGTATCGAAGTCAAACTCGTGCTTGTCGTCGCGATAGTCGTCGAGCGGGTGTCCCGAAAGATACATTCCGAGCACTTCTTTTTCGTATTTGAGGATTTCGGACTTGGGATATTCGGGCGTTTCCGTATATTTTATTTCCGTATCCTCGATAAGTTCGTCAAACAAGGACATTTGTCCCGAAATCTTGCTCTTTTTGTCCGCAAGCACAGTGTCCATAATGCGCTCGTAAGACGACATAAGCGTTGCGCGCGTCTTGCCGAAGCAGTCCATCGCTCCGCCCTTGATAAGGCTTTCTATCATACGCTTGTTCACTTGTCCCGCGCATCTGTCGAGGAAATCGCGTATATCCTTAAACTCACCGTTTTGCGCTCTCTCGGTAAGCACGTATTCCATAGCTTGTTCGCCCACGTTTTTGATGCCCATAAGCCCGTATCGCACGTTGTCGCCCTCGATTGAGAAGTTCTTTTGCGAGCGGTTGATATCGGGTGAAAGCGTCTTTACGCCCGTGCGCTTCAAGTAGTTCATATAGTGCTTCACTTCGTCGGCGTTGGTTATGCGGTTATTGACCACTGCCACGATAAAGTGAGTGGGATAATAGCATTTGAGGTACGCCGTTTGGTACGTGAGGAAGGTGTAAGCGGCGGCATGCGACTTGTTGAACGCGTAGCTTGCAAATTTCAAGATTTGGTCGAAGAGGTGGTTTGCAATCTCTTCGCTTACGCCGTTGGCAACCGCGCCGGGAACGTACTTGCCCGTCTTGTCTCCGTCAAGTTTACCGCCGTGGAGGAAGATGTCGCGTTGTTGTTCGAGTACGGACAATTTCTTCTTTGCGATAGCACGTCTCATTATGTCCGCGCCACCGAAGCTGAATCCCGCGATTTTTTGCGCGATTTGCATAACTTGCTCTTGATACACTATGCACCCGTAGGTGTTTTCGAGTATCTCTTTGAGAAGCGGGTGCGCGTATTGCACCTTGTCGGGATTGCGCTTGCCCTCCAAGAACAAGTCGATAAACTGCATAGGACCGGGACGGTACATCGATATGCCTGCAACGACGTCTTCGAGACAGTCGGGTTGCAGTTGCGCCATAAACTTTTTCATACCACCGCTTTCAAGCTGGAACACCGCTTCGCAATCACCCGAAGCAATAAGTTCGTACACTTTGTGGTCCTCGTAGCCGAGTTTGTGGAAGTCGAGGTCTATACCCTTGTCCGCTTTGATAAGTTTGAGTGCCTCGTCGATGTCGGTGAGCGTTTTGAGTCCCAAAAAGTCCATTTTGAGAAGTCCGAGTTCCTCAACGATAACTTTATCGAATTGTGTGGTGATAACGTCTCCGTTTCGAGACAGAGCACAGTGCTCTACGATAGGGTCTGCGCAGATAACGACGCCCGCGGCGTGCATCGAGGTCTGCCTCGGCATACCTTCGAGCTTCATCGCAACGTCTATAACCATCTTTGCCGACGGGTTGTTGTCGTAAAGTTTCTTGAAGTCTTCGCTGTAAAAATCGCTTCCTTCCGTCAAAACTTGCGGGAGAAGCGGTTTGCCCATTGCGGGTATTTCTTTAACCCAATTGGCGGACTCACCGTACGGAACGTCAAATACGCGCGCAACGTCCTTGACGACTGCCTTTGCGCTCATCGTGGAATACGCAATGATTTGCGATACGTTGTCTTTGCCGTATTTTTTTATGCAGTAATCGATGATTTCGGGACGACGTACGAAGCAGAAGTCCACGTCAAAGTCCGGCATAGATACGCGCTCTTCGCTCAAAAATCTTTCAAAGAGCAAATTGTATTTGAGAGGATCGATGTCCGTTATGCCTATGCCGTACGCGACGATAGAACCGCAACCGCTACCTCTTCCCGGACCTACCGGTATGCCCATTTGTTGGGCGGCGTGCACGTAGTCCCACACGATGAGGAAGTAGCCGTCAAATCCGCATTTGTGAATGACGCCCAGTTCGTATTCGAGACGTTTTTGAATGGTGTCGTCGATATATCCGTATTTGCGTTTTACACCCTCGTAAGCAAGGTCGCGAAGGTATTGCGCCTCGTCTCTGTCCCCCATCTCTTCGTTGGTGTATTTAGGGATAATAGAGGCGTGTTTGGTGATGAAATAGTCTCCGTCCACCTTGTCGGCAATCTCCCTCGTAGACGCGATAGCCTCGGGACACCAACTGAACAATTCCGCCATTTCGTCACCCGTTTTGAGATAGAACTCGTCCGTCTCGAAACGCGCGTTGTTTATCTCGCTTTTTTTGCAACCGAGCGTAATGCACATCATCGTATCTTGCATATCGGCGTCCTCTTTTTCGATATAGTGGACATCGTTGGTTGCCACCACTTTTACGCCGATTTCGCGCGCGATTTGGCAAAGCGGATTCATAACTATCTTGTCTTCCGCAAGATGATGGTCTTGAAGTTCGATATAAAAGTCCCCCGGGGCGAACATATCTCGCATCTCGATTGCAAGATTTTTTGCTTTTTCGTACTCACCCGCAAGAATGAGCCTCGGAATTTGTCCCGCAAGACACGCCGAAAGGCAAATAAGACCCTCGCTATGCTCTTTGAGGTGCTTCAAGTCGATACGCGGTTTCATATAAAAACCGTCCACGAACGCCATTGACGAGAGTTTCATAAGGTTCTTATATCCCGTCATATTCTTTGCAAGCAAGATGAGGTGATAGCGTTGTTTGAGCACGTCCGCCGTCTTTGCGTACATATCGTCCGCAACGTAAAATTCCTCACCGATAATCGGCTTTATTCCGTCCGCGCGGAGCACTGATACGAACGTGTGCACGCCGTACATATTGCCGTGGTCGGTGATTGCAACGGCGTCCATACCTCTTGCTTTGAGAGCGTCGCAGAGAGGGTGCGTTTTTATAGTCTTTTTTGGATCGGACGGATCGGGCATTACTTGCAAAAGTCTAACCGCGCCGTCCAAAAGGCTGTATTCGGTGTGTAGATGAAGATGTACGAAATCTGTCATTTGTGTTCCTTTATATTCGCACTGCGTGCGAGTGATATTGCACTTCGTGCAGTGATATTGTTGCTGTCGCAACAGTGATATTTTTGGCTTGCGCCAAAAGTGATATTGCGACTTCGTCGCAGTTTTGGAATATCCGCAAAAGTCGTCGCTGTGGCAAAGACAACTCACAAGTTCATTGTCTACTGCCACGCTAGCCTTATTGCTCTACTAACCGCGCAACCGATACACGCTATCATTTCGTGCAAGGATAAAAATCTTGCCACAGTTTCGCTATATCGCTTGCTTGGTGTGCGCGCCTTCGGCGCGGTTGTGGAATATTCCAAAATTATTAATTAATAATTATTAATTATTAATTCAACTTTCAAAGCCTGCCAATTCCACGATTTTTCTCAATCTATGGTTGAGGCAACTTTTGCTCACGCCGAGGATATCGGCAAGTTCTTGAAGCGTCGCTTCGGGGTGCTCCGCCCTTGCTTCCGCAGTCTCTTTGAGCGACGGGGCAAGACTGTCAAATTCGTCTCTGTTTTTCAATTCTCCAATGGCAAGCAAGTGTTTGCTTGCGGCGGCAAAAGTCTTGTCAAGATTTGCCGTCTCGCAAATTATCGCGCGATTGAGGCTGTTTGCCGTCTCTCTCTCGTCAATGATTGATTGCAGTTTCAGCACGCTGTCCACGAGGTCGAGTTTGGCAAGGATTTTGACGATTTCGTCCTTGTCTTTGACGTAGAGCAGTTTGTGCTCTCCTCTCTCGCTCATACGCGTGTTTATGCGAAGGTCGCTCAAAAGTTCCATAACGTCGTCGGCAAAAAGGTCGTCGTCGAGTTGCAACTCAAAGTGATATCCGTCTCTCTTTTCCGCTTGATTTGCGCCCGAGGGCACGTACACGCTTCCGCAACCCAAGAACAAGCCCTTGAAATAGGCAAGTTTGCACTTTTCCGTGCGCACCAAGTCTTGCGGAACTCCCTCAATAAAGCTCATATATTCGTCGGCGTTGACTTCCATAAGTCCGAAATCTTGCAACGCTTGTTTGCTAAATCCGCTCGGCACTTGAAGCACGCACACTTGCGCGCCTTGTCTGACACCGCTTTTTGCCTTGTCAAAGGAAAGCTCGAAATCGGCGGGATAGATTTGTTTGAACAAATCCACTATCTTCACGCCCTCTTCGTAGCTGTCCAATTGCAAGCACAAATTGAGCCTTTTTTTCACTATCTCTATGCTTCCGCACGCCTTTGAAAGCGCGCTCAAAAACGCGGTTATCTCGTCGCGCGATACGGGCAATACCCCAAGCAATTCGCTATGTGCGTCGTCTTTGAAACTCATATCTTTATCCTTTCCAATCTCTCTTGTCTTTGAAGGTGGCAACCCTTCCGTCTATTCCGAAAACTCTGTCAATCGGTATGTCGTGCGCCTTGATAAATTCGGCGGTTTTTGCAAATTTTCCTATCTTTTTCGTGTCGTGCGCGTCGCTTCCCACTATGAAGTTTACACCGCTTTCTTTTAAGACGTCCGCCCACTCTTCCAACGCGTCGAGGTGCTTTTCGTTGAGCTCGATATACACGCCCTTCTCTCTTGCCTTGTCGCAAATCTTCTTGACGTCAACGAGCGCGCGATGATTGAGGTGCGCAATCGTATCGATTGGGAATTTGTCCATAACCGCAAGATACGCCTCGGTGTTGAGCTTTACGAGTTTTTGCCTCGTCTTCTTGGAGCAAAATCCGTTCTCGAACAGCCAACGCCTTGCATACCCGCCACGCTTTTCACCGCAAAAACCGATATAACGGTGAAAGCCAACGATAAGCACGTCCGCGTCTTTTATCACCTCGTCGGGAACGTCGATATCACCGCTCGTGTTGACGAGATTTGCCTCAACGCCGTGCAACACTTTGACTTTGCAATCGAGACCGTTTATTTGCTCTTTTTGCTTTTGCCACTTGCGCTTCGACAAGTGAAATATCGTGCTTGAAAAACTGTGGTCGGTTATTGCGATTCGTTCAAGCCCCATCTCGTCCGCTTTTTTGGCGTGCGAAAGAATAGAGCATCGCCCGTCGCTTGCAAAAGTATGAAGATGATAGTCGCAACTAAATTCCATAACTCACTCACGTACGCATAGGCGCGCACACCCACGCTATACTGAATTATTGTATATTAAATTATAAAATTTTTCAACACATACTCGCTATTTTCCTCACACAATTTCAAAACGGTGCAAAATTTACGAAATGTCATTTAATTAGGACGAATTCCTCTTCGAGCAAAACGCCCGCGTTTTCGTACACTCTCTTTTTGCAAAGCTCGACGAGATATAGATAGTCTTCCGCGCTTGCACCTCCCTCGTTGACGATAAAATTGGCGTGCCTTTCGCTTATGCGCGCACCGCCTCTTTTTTCACCTTTGAGAGCGCAGTTTTCAATGAGTTTTCCACTTGCCTCTTTGCCGTTTTTGAACACGCTTCCCAAAGACGGCAAACTCGGCTGTTTCTTACGTCTAAACGAGATATATTTCTTTGCTTCGCTTATAGACTTTTCCGCGGGCTTTTCGTCAAGTTTCAACGCAATATCAAGCACTATTCCGTCCGCGCCTCGTCTATATGCAAAGTGCAAATCTTCGGCGTTTATCTCTTGCACGTCAATTTTGTCTTTATTAACGCAATCAAGGTTTAACACGCGCATTTTGTATATATAATCACCTATTTGCGCTCCGAACGCACCCGCGTTCATCTTGACCGCACCGCCTATCGAACAAGGCACACCGCTCAAAAATTCAAGTCCTCCAAGCCCTCTTTTTCGTCCCTCGCTTATCACTTCGCTCATAGGCGCACCACACTCGCAAACGGCAAAATTGCCGTCGATTTTCACTCCGTCAAGTGCCCTTGTGCTTATCAAAACGCTACTGCAAATTCCGTCGGATATAAGCGTATTCGAGCCTTTCCCAAGCATAAAAAAGTCTATATTTTCATCGCTTAAAACTTGCACGATTTCAATCAATTTTTCGATGCTTTCAGGCTCGAAAATCCACACCTTTCCCCCGCCTCTAAACGTCGACATTTGCTTTGCGTCAGCAAGATAAAATTTGCAATCCGTTTGTATCGCTACGTATTCTTTCAAGTCCATATAACAATATATGCAATTGTAACCAACGATAACTTTTTGAAAAATTAATAGTTAATAATTAATAATTAATAATTGTGGAATATTCCATTTGTCATTCCGAGCGTAGCGTGGGAATCCAGCGATAGCGAAATTCAAAACTTTCCAAAACTTGCCGTAGGCAAATATCACTTTTTGCGCAAGCAAAAAATATCACTTGCGCAAAGCGCAAATATCACTGCAACCGAGTTGCAATATCACTCTCGCGTAGCGAGAATATTATTCTTCCTTATTTAATTCATCAAGTATCTTTTGCGCGAAAGAGGCGGATATTCCCTCAACTTTGGACAGGTCCTCAACGCTTTTTCTCTTGATTTCTTCCACAGAGCCGAACTCTTTTATGAGCCTTGCGCAAGTCTTTTCACCCACGCCATCTATACTGCGAAGCACGCTTTCACTGAGGTGTTTGCTACGCAAATTCCTATGGAACGTGATTGCAAATCTGTGCGCCTCGTCTCTTATCCTTTGCAAAAGTTGAAGCGCAACGCTGTCCTTGGGAAGCATAATCGAGGTCGTTGGCGCACTGCCGAGGAACACCTCTTCTTCCCTCTTTGCAAGCGAGAGTATCTCTATGTCTTCGCACCCCGTTTCGCGCTGTGCTTCCATTGCGTAACCGAGTTGTCCCTTTCCGCCGTCTATCACGAGCAAGTCGGGACGAGAGGAAAAACTGACGTCTTCGCTGGTTTTTAGCTCGTTAAATCTGCGGATAAGCACTTCCTTCATACACGCAAAGTCGTTGTTGCCCTCGACGGTCTTGATTTTGAATTTGCGATAATGCGCCTTTTTCGGTTCACCGTGCTCGAATACCACCATACTTGCCACCTTATCCGTGCCCGAGATGTGCGATATATCGTAGCACTCCATACGGTTGGGTAGCGTGTGCAAGTTAAGCAAATCCGCAAGTTGTCTCACCGCGCCTTGCGTGCGCAAAATTCTTCGCTCTTCTTGGCTTCCGTGCTTGGTCATCGCGTCGTAGGCGTTGGAGTGGGCAAGTTCGAGCAATTGCTTTCTTGCGCCTTGTTTGGGCACTACCACCTTGACGGTATGCGCGCAAAGCGGTGCGATTGCGCTTTCCAAACTATCCGTATCCGCCACGCAATCGGTGACGATTTCGTCGCAAAGAGGCGGATTGTTTTTGTAATATTGGTAGATATAGCTTGCAATATCCTCGTCAGCACCGTCCGTTACGACGTTTTCACCGCCTACGAGTTTACCCGCGCGCACCACGAGCATATTGATTGCCGACACTATGCCGTTGCTCTCGAATGCGAATATATCGAGGTTGAAGTCTTTTGGAAGCGCGCTCACTTGCTTTCGCACGAGTTTGTCGAGAAGTTTGAGTTTGTTGCGGTAATTGAGCGCAACTTCGTAGTTTTCCTCTTCCGCAAATTTTTGCATTTTTTGCGTGAGAACTCTCTCCACCTCTCTGTCGTTGCCCCTCAAAAAGTCTATGACTTTTTGCATTTCGGCTTTGTATTCTTCCTCACTCACCTTTTGCGTGCAAGGCGCAAGACATCTGCCGAGGTGCATATTGAGGCACGGGCGCGACGGTTTGGACATATCTCGGTTGCAGTCTCTGACGCTAAACGCCGTGTGTATCAAATCGAATATATCCCTAATGTTGACCGATTGCATATAAGGCCCGAAATACTTTGCGCCGTCGTTTTTGAGCTTGCGCACGAGTTGTATCGTGGGATACTTTTCGTGCATATCGATACGCAAAAACGGATACGCCTTGTCGTCTTTGAGAAGAATGTTGTATCTCGGAGTATACTTTTTGATGAGGTTGTTTTCCGTAAGCAACGCGTCCACTTCGCTTGCGCAAATGATATAGCGGAAATCCGCCACGTGTTCGAGCATAGCGGACACTTTCTTTGGACGCCCCGAAAGGTTGAAGAAATAAGAGCGAAGCCTGTTTTTGAGGTTTTTCGCTTTGCCGACGTAAATTATTCCGCCCCTATCGTCCAGCATCATATACACGCCGGGATTGTCGGGAACGTCTTTTATTTTTGCCTTGAAATCAACCATTTTTTTGCAAATTATCGTGCTATATTCGTGCTACTTTCGTGCTATATTTTCGTTATTTTCGTATCTATGCGATTTATGCTTATCGTTTTCGTTTTTATATTATCGATAAGATTATACACTTATTTTTACGTTTTTTGCAGTTTTTTACACGATTTTCGAGCGGTTTTTATGCCGTTTCTTGCGTGAAAATCGCGATATTTTCTTCCTTAATATTGCCTTTTGCAAGGTTGAGCGCAATTATCTCTTTGCACTTGTTTGCGCCGAGATAGTCGCGCATAATTATATTGACACAATCAAAATAATCTTCGTTTGCAAGATTTTTGACGAAATTCGACGCGTTTTTAGCGTGCGTGCCTTCCAAAAACTTCGGGCCCGCGATAAAAATCGGGTCGGTGAGTTGGCATTGCATTACGAAAAATCCGCCCTCGCTTGCCTTATACAGTTTTACGTATTCGGGAATAGCCTCGGATATATATTTTGACGACGATTTGGTGTTGAGTTTGCGTGCGTAAAAGGATTGAAGCACGCTTCCTTCTCTCGTACCGCCGTCGTTGTTGCGTTGGAACAAATAATTGCGCGCACTTGCATACGCGCAAGTCGAGCTTTGCTTGAAGTAGTTGCCCCAAAACACGAGTGCCTTGCCCCTCGCGCTCCCGATCGTCAAGGACTTAACGAAGGTCAAATCGTCGTTTTCCGTGTCGTTTTTTATTATTTTTTCACCGAGTTTGTCGCAAAGAATAGCGTCCACCGCTTCCATAACGCCTTCACCCTCGAAGTGTTGAAAATCGAGAAGCAAAATCTCGCTGGGATTTGCGCTCAAAAAAGCGACGATATCGTCCACGATAGGCGCAAATTCGACACCTTTTATAGGGCCGTGGAATATGACGAGTTCGTCCCCGTCTTTTTTGACCCTAATATCGAAATATCTCACACCGCACGCAAGCATATCGGCAACGCTCTTGTCTTGCGTTTCGGCAGCCCACATCATACCCACCGTGCCGGCGTCGTGCGCACCGGGGATTACGGTTTGAGTCAAAAGCGTTTCGTCCTTTGCAAAACTCATCCAATTTGACAAAAACGTCGTGCGTGCGCCGTCGTCGATTGCTCTTTGCGCCGAGCCTGCCATTGCGCCCGCCACCACGCCTATTGCAAGAACTACGCTCACGATCGTGATAATCGCAATTTTCGCTTTTTTGCTCATATAACCACCTCGGTGTCGATATAAGGATATTTTAGCAGTTATATAAGATAAAATCAATGCCAAACGCCGATATCGACGCTTTTTATTGCACTATTTTGCACCGCGATTGCGCTTTGCTTTATCGAATAGCCTCGTGGCGGTCTCGTCGCACTCGCGTTACGTAAAAATTTCGGTTTTCCTTTATATCGTTTTGTTGCAGAAACAATTCGTATCCGTCGAAGACGTCGTTACGGAGGACGAAGAGTTGGTAAGCGCAAGCGCGGCAAGAATTGCAAGCATAACGCATATTTCTCTCTGCGAAAAATCGCCGTCGGATATGAACACTATCATTATGATAAGCAAAAACAAGAACCAATTGTCGTCAAACATATTGCACCTCTTTGACTTTTTACCACAATATGCGCCACGATACGCCAAAGTTACTCGTTTTTTTCATTCATAATCGTTTTATACTTGCGGTATGGACAACTTGATAGATTATGAAACGGAACAAACCGTAATAGACTATATCCCTCGCAACGCAACGCTCCACTCGCTTGCGGAATTTTTCTCGGCGTGCAGTGACGCAACCCGCGCAAAGATAATTTGCGCTCTTTGCATAAGCGAAATGTGCGTGAGCGATTTGTCGCGAATATTGGACATAAACCAAACCACTTGCTCCCACCAATTGCGACTGCTTCGCGCCGCCGACATCGTAAAACAACGTCGCGACGGCAAGGTAATCTATTACTCGCTCAAAAACAAAAAGATAGAAAACGTGCTTCTTGCGGGCGTTGACTTTTTGGATTTATAACCGCCGTATTCTATCAAAAGTGTGGTACTATAATCCCACTTAAAATTGCAAAACACGCATTTTATCCCAACGAAATGCTTTGTTAATCCTCTTTTTTGTACAATTCCTTCCTTTATGCATCGAGCGCGCCGATATAGGCGCGCTCGTTGCATTATCAGATAATTTTTCGTTTTTTTACAAAGACCTTTGTCGATGATATCGTTTAATTGTCGCTATCGTTGCCGCCCGAGTTTTCGTCGTTTTTATCGTCCGTGTCGTCGGGATAGTCGTCCGCAGTATCGTCAAAGTCGTTGTCGTTTTTGCCGTCTTCGTCGTCGTCAAAGTTGTCGTCCGTCTCGGGGAAATCACCCCATTCTTCAAAGGGACTTTTGCCCGTCGGAGCGTCCTCGTCATCGTTTTCAAAGACGTCTGTTTCACTCGTTTTTGAGCCTTTTTTGCGCAAGACGCGAGAGAGCAATATACCCGCGCGCTTGTATATGAATTGCAACAGATAATCGACGGCAACGAGAATAATCGTGCCGAAAAGCGCAATCATCCAATACTGCACTTTGTCGATTATAGACTCGTCAAGCACGATGTTGTGGCACAAAAAATAGAGTATGGCAAGCGCGCCGTTGATATATACGATTTTGACTATCAAAGCAATCCACCACTTCACTTTGTCCTTGTGATTGAAGAACGTGGCGGTGATTATTGCCATAGGTCCGAAATACACGACGTAACCCATCACCGAGACAACGTCCCCCGCCACCAAAAACGAAAGCCCAGCCGACACGAGATATGCAAAGATTGACGAAACGTAATATTTTTGAGAAGCGGGAATCATCACCGCAATGCTTGCGGCAATAAAAAACGCCACCGTGCTAAAACGCACGACGACGCCGAGCCAAACCATAAGCAAAGCCACCGCAGCGCTGATGCCTGCGAGTGCAACGGCATATATGGTTTCTTGTCTGGAAATTTTGTGCTTCATTGAGCGACCTTGTCGCAGTGATATTTGCGCTTTGCGCAAGTGATATTGTTGCTACGCAACAGTGATATTTTTTGCTATCGCAAAAAGTGATATTTGCCTACGGCAAGTTTTGGAATATTCCATCAGCGCAATTTTATATTGCGCCTAACGTTGCTCGTAGACAGGCGGAGCCGTAGTTTATAACTCCACGAAGAGCCGTTGTGAGCATCAACCATCCGCCCGAGCAACCGCCGAGCCGTCTCAA
>DLLD01000006.1 GCA_002476605.1 Christensenella sp. UBA7571 | reverse complement strand
AGATTGCAACAAGCAAGATTGCCCTATTAACTATAAACTATTAATTATCAATTATTAATTTTTAATTATTAATTATCATATATTCCATATATGAATAATACCGCCAAATCCTTCACAATAGTCACAGGTTTTTCCATTGCAACGAGGCTTATGTCTTTCGTTTTCAAAATGTGGATGTCGCGCACGCTCGGCGCGGAAGTCGTCGGGCAATATCAAATCGCTTTAAGCGTGCTCTTGATGCTCTTCACCATAACCGCGGGTGCGCCCGTAGTACTTTCTCGCAAGGTTGCCGAAGCGTCCGTAAACGGTGATATAAAAAGGCAAAATTCACTCACCACCGCCTCGATAATTCTTGGATTGTCACTGTCGGGCGTAATATGCGCGGTGCTTTTTGTGCTCGGTGACAAGCTGTCCCCGCTTTTCTCAAATCCCGAGTGCTTGCCAATATTCTTCATTATGCTCCCATCGCTCGTCACGTCAACGTTGTACGCGTCCCTTCGCAGTTGGTTTTGGGGGCGCAAAAACTTCGTCACGTTCTCTTCTACGGAGCTTATTGACGAGGTAGTACGCATTATCCTTGCCGTAATCTTTGCAAGCGGTATAGTGGCAAGTATGCGCGGAGCAAACGGAATTGCTCTTGCGATGACGCTGTCCGACGCGTTGTGCGTAATTATCCTTGCGGTGCTATATTTCATAGCGGGCGGACGATTGTCAAAACCGAGCGGATTTAAGGACTTGACGCTCCGCACTATTCCCCTTTCCGCAACGCGTATTATATCCTCGCTCGGCGCGTCGCTCACCGCACTCGTAATACCTCAACTGCTCGTATCGTCGGGTATGAGCGTGGCGGAAGCTACGGCGGAATACGGACGAGTCGCGGGTATGGCGTTGCCACTCATTATGGCGCCCGTAACTTTTATAAGCGCGCTTTCCGTGGTGCTTACGCCCGACATAGCGCAACTTCGCAAACGAAACGATATAGAGTCGTTGCGCACCAAATTATCAACTTCTTTGCTGTTTGCGCTCATCATCGCAAGCTTTTTCTTTGCGGTGTATCTACCGCTCGGACAAAGTCTCGGCAAGCTCTTGTTTGCCGACGAAAAAGCGGGCAATTTCGTATCCTATTGCTCACTTATTCTCTTCCCGATTGCCACGGCGCAAGCCACTACTCCTATGGTCAACTCTCTCGGCAAGGAACGCTACACGCTCTTATTCACGGTTTTGGGCGCGGTTTCGATGCTTCCGTGCATATTCTTCTTGCCCAAACTCATAGGCGTGTACTCGATGGCGGTTGCCTCCGGTCTTTGCTTTTCGATAATCTCGATTTGCAACTTCGTCGTCCTCAAAAAGGAAGTCGGCGCGTTTATCAATCACAAAAAGACTGTTCCGCTTATTCTTTCAAGCATACTTCTTGCCGTATCGGGCTATTTTACGGCGCGCCTACTTCGCACGTACGCGGGACATATCACGACGATTATCGTAACGGGCGTATATCTCGTGTTTTTCTTCTTCCTCATTATAGGAGTATTTGACGTTGCGGATATCGCGGCGTGCATAAAGATGCTAAAACCAAGCGCAAAGGCATCAAACGTCCGTCACAGCGGTTCAAAACCACGTCGTAGCACGTCTAAAACCCGAAAAACCGGCACTAAAACGACTCGTCGCGCCACGCCTTCTCGCAATAAGCGCACACACGAGAAAAAATCAAAATCGACCTCTCAAATCACCGCGAAAAAAACTCAAAAACGCAACGAAACGCACAAAAATCGCGCTTTGCACCGTACGCAAAGCAAACCGGCATAGTATAAAAGTGCGCCGTAGATACACACTACGGCTATGCTCAATTTATTTATAAGAAGTTTGGTTTTATACTTCGTATTGCTCGTTGCGATGCGACTTATGGGCAAAAGGCAACTGGGAGAATTGCAACCCTTTGAACTTGCAATAACTCTCGTTGCCAGCGACCTCGTGTGTATACCTATGGCGGACGCGTCCATACCTATTTTGTACGGCGTTATACCCGTATTTTCGCTGTTTTTGGTGCATATCCTCATCACGAAACTTGCCACCAAAAGCATCAAATTCCGCAAATTTCTCAACGGCAAGCCCATTATCATCATCGAAAAGGGCAACATTTTGCCCGACGTTATGAAAGAGCTCAACCTCAACATCGACGATATTATGGAAGCGTTGCGAGGCGCGGGATATTTCAATCCGAGCGAAGTGGAATACGCCATATTGGAGACCAACGGCAACCTTAGCGTTATGCCAAAATCCGAAAACAGACCGCTTTGTCCCGACGACGTGCACCTAAAAGTTGACGAGGCGCAAATCCCCGTTGCAGTCATTATGGAAGGTGAATTCGTCGCGGAGAACCTATCCAAACTTCAAGGTGACGTCAAAGAAAAGGTATTGCAACTCTTGTCCAATTTGGGCGTAAATCAACAAGACGTGCTCGTTGCGCTCGTTGCGGGTGACGACGTATTTATCCAACCCTTTAAGGACGATTATATAATCACGTCGCTAACGCCCACGACGAACAATCCGAGCGTCACGCTCAAAGAGGAAGTGAGATGAAAAGAGTCGTAGTCGCAGTCGTAGTGCTCGTGTTTATCGTAACGGGCGGAATACTTGAAAACATATACGTCACCAAGACTTTCGGTGAGTTGGAAGACAAACTCAAATCCCTCGAACAAGCCGTACTTGCCGAGGACGAAACCGCCATCGACCAACTTCGCGACATATCCGAATGGTGGGAAAAGAGGCGTATGTATATTGAGCTTTTTGCCTACTCACCCGACGTCAGAGCGTTTTCCGTTGCAATGGGTGAGGCGGAAGGTTCGCTTGAATGTGGCGATTATCAAAACGCAACTTCCAAGTGCCGTTCGCTCATCGTTATGGCGGACAATATAAAGCGTCTTCTCGACTTCAACGCGGAAGACGTCATCTAAAACGCGCAAGCAATACTCTTTTGAAACGTACGGCGTTGAGCAAAAACAGCAACTTTTTATAAGCTTTATAAACTCAAAAAAAGCAGGTTGGAACGACAATGAAAAGCACGCAAAATATGCGTGCTTTTCGATATGAGGATACCTCGATTTATACTTTGGACATATCGGCATATATGATTTTGATTGTCTATATCGTTATATATTTATATATGTATATATGTGCATATATCGATATTATAACACGCCTTGCGATTGCTCACAGTTTTGCAAGCGTTGTCTTCAAGTCGTATATATCTCCCGCGCCTATCATAAGCACCGTATCTACCTCGTTTGCGTGCGATTTGACGAAATCGACGGTTGACTGTCTATCTTTTGCAAGATAAACTTGCTTTTGCGGA
Organism: Christensenella sp. UBA7571; assembly: GCA_002476605.1. Taxonomy (GTDB): domain Bacteria; phylum Bacillota; class Clostridia; order Christensenellales; family CAG-917; genus CAG-475. The sequence goes on along the minus strand of DLLD01000006.1, from coordinate 2,690 downwards.
AATTTGTCGAAAATTGCGTCTGCCAAAGCGTCGCTGTCGACGCCCATTAAAGGCGTCTCTCTTGCGGGATACGTGGGCATAATAACGACGTACTTTGCATAATCGCAACCGCCGAGGACGGAGGTAAAATCGGATAGATACGCCTTTGTTCTCGAATACGTATGCGGTTGAAAAACGACGATTGCGCTCCCGTATTTTCTTGCGCGTTCCAACACGCATTTTATTTCTTTTGGGTGATGTGCAAAATCAAAATACACTCTTGCGCCGTCGATATCCGCGCTCCGTTCAAATCTGCGTTTCACGCCCTTATAGCTTGCAAGCATATCTGCGCCGTCTTTGATTCTCACGCCGAGACGGTACGTTGCCGTGAGCGCGAAAAGCGCGTTTTTGTAGTTATACTCCCCGTCGTCTTCGAGGCGTACCCGAGCGACGTACGTTCCGTTTTGATATATCCTCGCTCCGTCGTCCCCGACTTTGATATAGAATTTATCTTGTTCGCAAACGACGCAAAATCGAGACGAATTTGTCGTCGTTTCGTATAAGTCGGTAAAATCCTTTTCGCTTGCGATTTTTATAGGCGCACCGTTCAAAAAACTCTTGAACGCACTTTGCACCTCGTCGAGATTTTTATAGCAATCGGGATGATCGCACTCGACGTTGGTTACTACGCCTATATCTCTTTTCACGGCAAGCAGATGCCTTTTATACTCGCACGCTTCCGTGACGAAAACGCAATTTATTAGGTCGGATATTTTGTCCGCATAGGTATTATTGACGTAATTACCGCCGTCTACACACTCACCGCCTATCATCGACAAAAATTTCAAATTTGACTTTTTTAGGATATGCGTAACCATTGCCGTGGTGCTCGTTTTACCGTGCGTGCCCGCAATCGCGACGCTTCTTCCGAAAAATCTCGAAATCTCACCCAAAAACTCGTGCCTCTCGTACAACTTTGCACCGCCTTGCTTTGCAAAGACCAGTTCTTTATTATCCGCCCTTATCGCGCTTGAAAAAACGACGATATCCGCATTTATATTTTGAGGTGCTTCCCCTTGCCAAATTTTTGCGCCTTTTGAGCGCAATTCGTCGCAAATAGGCGTGATTTTCGCGTCGCTTCCGCTCACTTTTCCGCCAAAATCAAGCACGAATTTTGCCAGCGCATTGCACGATATGCCTCCGATCCCTATAAAATGCACCGTTTTATTTGAAAAATCCAACATAGCAACATTATATGCAAAAGCCGTTTTTGTGTTTCGCTACAAACGTATGCTATCCGCACACGTCAAATTTTTGCCTTGATAGGCACTTTTTTAGGTGCTATTATAATTTATAGGGGATTTCCCAAAGATAAGGAGGATAAAATTATGATCAATATCACCGACGTAAGAGTGCGTCTCGTGAACAACGAAGGCGGGAAACTCAAAGGCGTTGCAACCGTAGTCATCGACGATAGCGTTGCGGTGCACGATATCAAACTCATTCAAGGCAACGACGGCGTATTTATGGCAATGCCGTCCAAAAAGATGCCCGAGGGCGAATACAAAGACCTCGTCCACGCCATCAATTCCCCGACGCGAGAGTATCTAAAAGAAAGCGTGATGAACGCTTATAAAAAGGCTGTCGAAGAGCGTGCTTGCGAGCAAATTTAGTGTGCTTTTGTGGAATATTCCACAATTATTAATTATATACTGTTCTTTCATTATACACTATAAGTTGAATTTTGCAAGTTAGCAAAGCACATTATATTGTGTATTGCTGTCTTATTGTCAAAAAGGAGTATAAAAATTAGTATAATTTTTTGCAAATTTTTACATCAGATTAGTTTTTATATCCTGCAATAGATTGCTTAAATCGCAATAGTTTTCATACTTGCTCAGAGTTTTCTATTTCCTTTCGGCGCGGCGTTTTAGCACCGGCAAAAGCCTTTGTCAACGGCATAAAAATCTTGTTTTTCTGCTATCAAATTTTGGCTCAATTTCAATGCGCATTTTAACCGATTTTTTACGCGTTGGCGATTAGACGTGCCGTAGTCTTTTATACAAGTGTGACGATTAGACGTGCCGTAGTCTTGATACAAGTAGAGGGATTTTTACACAATATTTTTATGCGATTCGTTGACATAGGCATTTTACGATTTGAATCGATATGTTTTGAGTTTTCTCGGTGCTGCGCTGTCTTGTTGCCGAAAGGCAAATAAAACTCGGAGCGTATCAATATGAAATCAGAAATCAATCTTCAAAATCAAAATGCAATCCGCATTTACGATGGCAATCAAACACAAGTTAAAATCGTTGCAAAAAGAAAATGCATATTAGACGGTGACGTTGTTATAACCGCAGACAACATCAAGAAAATCGGCGAATTGATAGCGTTGCTTACTATAAGAACCGTTATGTGTCGATCGGGCAAAGATTTATATCGTCTTTATGACGGACTTATCAAGGATTGCAACAAATCCAACGATTCTCTCGACGAATACTCGGACGGATACGATATAGCGCAAACCGCAATGCTTTTCCTTTGCGAACACATAGGCAAAAGACTTGGTGATAATTATACAACCACACGTGGAAACGTTATCTCGATTAAACAAGCGTGTTTCCGTTTTACGGACAGATACTTGGACAAACAATTCACTCGCCATTTAACGCACACAACCGCCATAAGCGACAGCGTTGCATCGTCGC
>DLLD01000007.1 GCA_002476605.1 Christensenella sp. UBA7571 | reverse complement strand
AGCGACAGCGTTGCATCGTCGCACATAACTTTTATCGACGACGATTCCTACAACGATTATGCCACCGTTGACGCACTCATCGAAAGAATGAATTTAACACAGGGCGAATATGACGTTCTCTGCGCCTATATGTCGGGATTGACTTATATCGAAGTTACACAACTTTTGAACGTCAACCGCACAACCATATGGCGCAGAAGAGTGAAATTGCAAAATAAACTTAACGCACTTTGTGTCAAAAACAAATTAAAAAAGAGAGAAACTAATTTCGCTTCTCTCTTTTCGATTCTATAAAATACACTTAATTCAATATGCTATCTTGTAGAGTTCCAAAATATCTTTTTCGGTTATCTCTCTCGGATTGCCGCCCGTGCAAACGTCTGCGAATGCGTCTTTGGAAAGTTGTTCAAGCGCGTTTTCGGGGATATTTATCTCACGGAGAGTTTGCGGAATGCCAAGGTCGAGCGAAAGCTGTTTAACTGCGCTTACTGCCGCTTTTGCGCCTTCTTCAACGGACAAACCGTCGATATTTACGCCCATAGCGCGTGCGATATTGCAATACTTCTCTTGTGCGGCAGGCAAATTATATTCCATAACGATAGGCAAAAGAAGTGCGTTTGCAACGCCGTGCGGGATATCGAATCTTGCGCCGAGCGGGTGTGCCATCGAGTGAACGCAACCGAGTCCGACGTTTGAGAATGCCATACCTGCAACGTATTGTGCAAGCGCCATATTCTCACGAGCGGTCATATCTTTGCCGTTGAACGTTGCATTGCGAAGATTCTTCGAGATAAGTTCAATCGCTTTGAGTTCAAACATATCGGAAAGTTCCCAAGCGCCTTTCGTGATATAACCTTCGATTGCGTGCGTAAGTGCGTCCATACCCGTTGCAGCAGTCAAACCTTTGGGCATAGATGCCATAAGTTCTGCATCGATAATAGCAAGCACGGGAATATCGTGCGGATCTACGCAAACCATCTTTCTACCCGTTTCTTCGTCGATAATGACGTAGTTGATCGTGACTTCTGCTGCCGTACCTGCGGTTGTGGGAAGTGCGATAATCGGGACGCATTTATGTTTTGTAGGAGCAACGCCTTCGAGCGAAACGACGTCTTCAAATTCGGGGTTGTTTGCAACGATTGCAATACCCTTTGACGTATCGATTGCGCTACCGCCACCTATTGCGATAAGGAAATCTGCACCGGATGCTTTGAATGCCGCAAGTCCGTTTTTGACGTTTGTCACGGTCGGGTTTGCTTTGAAGTCCGTGAACATCTCATACGGAAAACCTTCGAGAGTTGACGTAACCATATCTGCCACACCGAATTTTACAAGGTCTTTATCTGCAACGATAAACGCCTTTTTGAATCCGCGCGCTTTGATTTCGCCGAGAAGTTCGCGTCTTGCTCCTGCACCGAAGTATGAGGTTTCGTTCAAGATAAATCTGTTTGCCATAATTTTATCTCCTTAAAAGTTAATTCATTATGTTATTTTTCCCAAACTATATTTAGGCAATACGCCGTTGCTTTGGATATGTTCGCTTATTTTCCCAAGATTCCGTCAAGCGGTGTGAGATGCCACAAATCAACGAGTCCTTGCAATACGTCATCGCCGATTTCGTTGACGACGTGTCCCAACGTAAGCATATAAAGTTGTGCCGTTTTCTCAACAGTTTCAATAAGTCCGAAGGCTTCGTCAATGTCTTTGCCGACACCGTAAATGCCGTGATTCGTCCATACGACAAGACGATATTTCTTCATCTTCTCTGCCGTCGCTTCACCGATTTCGTTCGTTCCGCAAACCATACAAGGCAACACACCCACACCGTCCGGGAATACAACGATTGCCTCGGTGTTGTTGCGCCACAACTTTTCGGTAAACACCCTATCGTCGGTTTTTACAACTGCGGACATACAAATCGTATAAGTCGGGTGCGTATGCATAACGACTCTGTGGTTGGGATCTATTTTCAAACGAGTTGCGTGCGTCATAAGGTGCGCGGGAAGTTCGCTCGTGAATTTTCCGCCGTCCTTATATCCCCACAAAAGTTCCGCCGTTTTGCCGTCTGCGCCGATACGAATTATACCGAGATTGGTTTCGGGATCGCCTTCAACGTTCTTGAAATACTTGCCCGTTCCCGTAACAATGAAATATCTGCCTACCAACTCTTTTGCATCGAATCCGGTCGGGATAACGCGCAAAACCTTGTCCGTATCGAGATACTCTTTCACTTGTTCTTCATCGAGCAATACGGAAACGTTTCCGCCGTTTCTCTCATCCCATCCCTGACGATACATATTGCTCGTAATTTTGCAAAGTTCTTTTACAAACGGTGCTTCAAGTATGTTTTTCATCTTTTGCTAAGCACTCCTTCTTCGTAGTCTTTTATTTCGTCAAGCCAATCGTCTTTCATACCTTGTCTGTCGAGATACTCTTTCCAAACTTCGCCGAAAGGATAGGTTTTGAGTTGTTCTTGTCTGTACATAAGTTCGGTAAACTCACCCTTGTCTTGCAATTCTTTGAGCGCGTCGTTTGGCGTAAGCAATGCGTAAAGCAACGCTTTTTGCATATTACGCTCACCCGTAACCCACGCGGAAATACGGTTTATGGACGCATCGAAATAGTCAAGACCGATAAGCACCTTGTCAAGCGCGTCGTTTCTTACAATCTCTTTTGCAATCTCTTTGAGTTCGTCTTCAAACAAAACGACGTGGTCGCTGTCCCATCTCACTCCGCGCGTTACGTGAAGCGCAACTTTATCGTAGAACGCAAGCAACGCAGGGATTTTGTCGCTGACATATTCGAGCGGATGATAATGTCCGTTATCAAGCAAGCAACAAATATCGTTCTTTGCCGCATAGTTCTGATAGAACTCGTTGCTACCCACCGTATAACTTTCAACGCCTATACCGAACACCTTGCTTTCCACCGCAACGACAACCTTTTTCTTGTCATAAGGTTCTTTCAAAATCTCGTCAAGGCTTTCTTTAAGACGAAGTCTTGGGGTAAGTCTGTCCGCGGGAACGTCCTTAAAACCGTCGGGAATCCAAATATTCATAAGACAATGGCTGTTCATTTCATTTGCGAAATACTCGGAAATGCGAATACACGCCTTGCAATGCTCAATCCAGAATTTGCGCACGTTTTCGTCGGGTGACGAAAGCGTAAGTCCGCCCTTTACCATCGGGTGTGAGAACATCGTGGGATTGAAATCGATTCCGTCAAGTCCTATCTTTTTTGCAAACTCAACCCACGGCGCAAAATGTTCGGGACGATATGCGTTTCTGTCCACTTTCTCGCCGTTAAGAATTGCATAACTTGCGTGCAAGTTGAGCCTTTTCTTGCCCGGCATAAGCGAAAACGCTTTTGTCAAATCTTCTTTGAGTTCTTCAAAGTTTCTTGCACGCCCGGGATAATTGCCCGTCGTTTGAATACCGCCCGACGCAGCACCTCCGCCGTCAAGACCTACAACGTCGTCGCCTTGCCAACAATGCACCGATATTGCGGTATTTTTAAGTTTTTCAATCGCTTGTTCCGTGTCCACGCCTATCTTTGCGTAAACTTCTTTCGCTTCCTGATAACACATAGTTTATAACTCCATTTGGCTTTTAAGATTGCCTATCGCCGTTGCCTCTATGGGCATTGCGACGACTTCTTTGTTTGTAAATTCTCTTGTAAATTCGTTGACCAACTTGTTGTTTGCGCCACCGCCTACGATATAGATTTTATCGAACGTACGATTTTCGCATTTTTCCAAATCGTCAACTGCTTTTTTATATCCCATTGCCATAGACCTGTACGCACTGCGATACAAGTCCCCTTCCGTTTTAGGCGCATTGAGATTGCGACTCTCAAACCAGTTCTTGATTTTCTTGTCCATATTTTCGGGCAAAGAAAACTCTTTTGCGTTGACGTCGAACGTACCGTCAAACGTGCTTTCGCTTGCAAGGCGCGTCATCTCGTCAAAACTTCTGCCGAACACGTTTTTAAGGCACACGTTTATCCACATACCCGTGATGTTCTTCAAGAAACGGAAGTTTCCTACGCCGCCTTCGTTTGCGAAATTGTATCTCAAAGCATCTCTCGACACGTTGGCTTCTTTTATCTTTGCGCCGAGAATTGCCCAAGTTCCGCTTGAAATAAGCACGCTGTCTTCGGGGTTATCAACGGCATAAAACGCGCTTGCAGTATCGTGCGACGGACAGAGTTTGACCGTCGTTTGTCCGCCAACTTCTTTTGCGACGTCGTCTTTAAGTTTTCCGACAACCGTTCCCGGCATATTGAGCGACGGGAACATTTGAAGCGGTAAACCGAGAGTCCCTATAAGGTCTATATCGAACTTTCTCGTTTTGCAGTTCACAAGTCCTGTCGTAGTTGCGTCCGTATATTCCTTCACCATATTGCCCGTAAGCAAATAACCGAAGTATTCGGGCATCATAAGAAAAGTCGAAACGCCGTCCAAACGACCTTCTTTTTTGTCTGCATAAAGTTGATATACCGTGTTGAAAGACTGGAACTGTATGCCCGTGCGCATATAGAATGTTTCAAAAGAAATCTTTGAGTTTATCTCTTCGATTGCACTCTCCGTTCTCGAATCTCTATACGCATAGCAAGGCAACACAGGTTTGCCGTCTTTTATGAGAACGTAGTCCACGCCCCAAGTGTCGATTGCAAGGCTTTCAATACTCTCGTATTGCGAAAAAGCCACTTTAAGTCCTTTTTTAATCTCGTTAAACAGTCTTTTCGCATCCCAAACGAGATGTCCGCCTTGATTGTCCACGTGGTTTTCAAAGCGGTATATCTCTTTGTTTTTTATCTCCCCGTCTTCTTTCCAACCGACGATATGTCGTCCGCTGGATGCTCCGAGATCTATTGCAAGATAGTATTTGTTGTCCATAAGTTTTTGTTTACAGCCGACGGATTTACCGTCGGCTGTATTCGATATTATTATTGTTGGGGTACTGCGACTTTTGCGGAAAGCGCAAACGTCAACTCGCCCACTTGAGGTACGTTGCACTTGATTGTGAGTGCGTAAGTGATATTGCCGGGATTTGTTGCAAAATCGAAAGGCACGGTATATGTCGTTGCATCGAGAACGCTTGCCTCGTCTTTGGTCACGGTGAGCGTCATACTCTCATAGCCATTTGCAACCCACGTTCCGCTTGCGGTTTCGGTGAAATCTCCGCCTGCGTAATAAGAAATTCCCAACTTCCAAGTACCGTCCGTCATCATTTCGATTTTTGCGGTCTGTCCGTAAGTATTCGCTTCGGAAAGCATCGTGAGTTGCACTTGTGCTGGCACTTCAACGTCCGCACCGCACTTATCGCATTTGCCGTCTTTGTTTTCGTCAACGTGCTCGGTACAAGGCTCTTCTTCCCCGGAATCGCCACTCGGTTTTGTTCCGTTTGTCGGCGGTTTCAATTGAAAAGTTGCATCGTCACCATTTATGGCAAAAACAATTGTGTACACGCCGTTTTCCGGTTGATATGTTGCCTCTTCCCCAACGCTCTTGTCTTTGATAAAAGTGTTTTTAGACTCTTTTGTAGCGGTCATATGCAACGCAGACTCACCCGCTTTTCCTTCGAAACTATAAGTACCGTTTTGCCAAGGATTCCAATCTTTGGAAAGGAATGCGCCCTCGCAGTCCAACTTCCATTCCGTATCCGAAACAAAGGTTAAAGTTGCGGTTGCAGTTCCGCTCATAATCTCGGTTTTTGCAAACCACGCACCTTCTTCCGGCGGCGTGTTGTCACCGTCATCGTTGCAAGCAACGAGTGCAATCATTGCAACCACAAGGCACAATGCAACCAAAATCAAAACTGATTTCTTTCTCATAATATTTCTCCTATTATTTTATTATAAATACGACTTTCGTCGATATTTTTTAATTTATTCTTCAAACTCGTATTTGCCTGCTTCGACTGTTTGAGTTTTGCCTCCGATTACGATTTTCGCCGTCGTATTTGACGGAATTTCTATCGTATAATGCGTTTTGCCGTCCTTTCTTTCCCACTTGCTCGAAACCTTTCCGTAAACGCTTTGATATTCGCATTTTGCATACGTTTCTTTTCCGCCGACCTTCGGTGCTATCACAAGGTGATTTTCACCGACAATGTTTATGCCGCACATAATTCTTACAATCCAATCGCAAACCGCACCTTTGGAATAGTGATTGAGAGATGCGCAACCTTTATCGGTTGTGGACGGTCCTTCCCAATCTTCCCAAACCGTCGTTGCACCGGTCTTTGGCATAAACAACCAACCGGGGCATTTCTCGTTTTCGAGAAGTTTGTAGGCGTATTCGATATTTATGTCCGCAAGCACGTCCATAATGAACGGCGTTGACAAAAAGCCCGTGCCGATGCGCCAGTCGTAATTGTCCATAGCTTTAATAAGACGTTTTTTTGCATATTCGGTTTGTTTTTCGTTAAGCAAGCCCATATAGAGCGGTCGCACGAGTTTTGCTTGCCTATCGGTATCAAGCGAACACTTGGGCTTTGACACGTACTCTTGATAAGCACACTTTGCGCCTTCGCTGTATTCTCTGATTTTAGCAAGGCGTTTATCGTCTTTTTTGTCGAGAATATCCGCGATTTCAAGCACTCTTTTGAGTGTAAAATACGTGTACGCAGTCGATTCTTCGGGATGCGGTGCGGCAAAATCGTACCATTGAAACGCCATAACGTCGTTTGGCTCTGCCCACTCGCCGTAAGACTGTCCGCAATTGACGAAATACTTGCGGTTTTTGAGCGACATCGGTATGAATTTTGCATACGGACCGCCCCATTTCCCTGCACGTTTTATCATAAAGTTTGCATATTTGATTATGCCTTCATAATTTTCTTTGAGCAGTCTGTCATCACCATATTTTTCGTAATAGTAAAGCGGAATGTACACGCCTGCGCACGCCCAACCGACCGAGCCGTTCATCACCCACATAAACCAGTCTTCGTGAGCGTACGGAACGATTTGCGGAAGGCGACCGCTATTCCATTGTCTGTCGAATATATCTCTGACGTGCTTTCTCGCAAACGGCGCATAATTGACCATATAGGACGCCGTGTTGAAAAACACTTCGCTGTCGCCCGTCCACCCCATACGCTCTCTCGTCGGGCAATCGGACGGGAAATCCGTCGAATTGCTTTTGAGCGACCAAAGCGTGTTGTGATAAAACTTGTTTATAAGGTCGTTCGAACATTCAAACTTTGACGTTTCTTCAAATGCGCTGTACACCGCAACAGCCTTAAAATCGCCTTTTTCAAAGGGTACATCCGTATCGATTTGGGCATACTTAAACCCGCCGTAGAAGAACTTCGGCTTGTACTCGTTCAATCCGTCTTTGCAAACATAATCTATCTCTTGCAGCGGCGACGGTTTTCCTTTGAAAATGCATTGAATGTTTTTGAGTGTAAGCTCACCGTCTTTTCCGAACAACTCTCCGAGCGTAATGCGAACCTTTTGTCCCGCTTTTGCGTTGAGAGAAAACGTGATATATCCCGACAGGTTTTGCTCGAACTCGAGAACGGTTTTTCCGCTTGGTGTTTTGATTATGTTTATAGGCGAAAACTTTTCGTTTTCTTTGACTTCGAAATTGTCGGACGCAGTGAGGTTTGCATCGTATTTAACCGCAATTGCCTTGCCGTTGTACTTCGGCATTTTTCTCGCGTCAACTATTTCTCCGTCCTTTAAGTCTGCAAAACGAATTGCGCCGTCGTTTGACCAATTCCACGTTTCATCCGTGCAAATCGTAGTTTTAACGCCGTTTTTCGTCAAGATTTCAAGTTGAGCGATAAACTTAGTCTGCGTGCCGTAAGTGTTGACTCTGCCCTTTGAACCGCTCGAACCGCGATACCATCCGTCCGCAAGTTCAACAGTCAAATCGTTTTCGCCTTTTCTTATCAAATCGGTCACGTCGTACGTTTGATATTGCACTCTCTTGCGATAGTCGACGGCCCCCGGAGCGAACACGAATTCACCGCATTTTTGTCCGTTGAGTCTTGCCTCGTAAAGTCCGCACGCGGATATATAAAGGCGTGCTTTTTCAACGTCGCTTGCGTCGAATTCTTTTTTGAAACAATCCACGGGATAGCGTTTTTCCTTGTCGACTTTATAGTCGCCGCTTATCCACTTTGCTTGCCAATCGCTCTTTTCAAGCAATCCAATTTCAAAAAAGTTCTCTTCGCTCCACTCGCCTTCTTTGCCGTTTTCGTCCCAAAGTTTAATCCTGAAACTCACTTGCGAACGAGAACCAAGCGGCACTCCGAAATCAGCGTGCATTCTGTCGCTTTCAACCTTTCCGCTCGAGCACTCTTTGCCGTCAACTACTGCGGCAATATAATACGCCGTTTGTTTTACGCCGCCGTCGCAATTCCACATAATTCTCGGCTTCGTCGTTCCGAGTCCGATAGGATTATGCAAATATTCGGTTTTTATATTTATTGCTTTCATTTTATTCTCCCATCGCCTTGTATAGCGTCTTTTCGATAGCAGGTGTCCACCATTCCAGATAACCTGCTTTTGTCGGATGTATCTTGTCTTCCATATATAGTTTTCGTTGCTCGTCACTTATTGCGTTGAACTGATTGTCCGAATACAAATCGGCAACAAAAACATCCTTCATTCTTGCGATTTCATTGAGCGCGGCTACCATTTGGGCATATTGCTTGCTTTCATAGTATGCGTTTGTATAGAACACCACGGGGCAATTCCACGTTTGACGAGCATAATCGATTATAAAATTTATCGCACCACAAACTGTTTTCGCGTCTTGGTCGTCAACGTTTCCGAGCGGTCTCTTTTTGCTAGCGTCGTTTGTCGAAAGTTGACACACAAACAAATCGAATTTCTCGTTTTTGTCTATACTCTTTAGCCTCTTTACGTATGAATTGCCGTCGTCGACGAGAGTCGTTCCGCTGACCGCCTCTTTGACAAAAGTCGTTTTGTTGCGCTTTGCGATATACTCGACAAAGGATGTTTGCAAAGACGATGCGCCGTACGTCACCGACGAACCGAGATAGCATATTCTCTTACCATCAAGCGGACTGTTATCCAACGGCTGCACATTTTCGACAGAATATCTGTCGGCATTCCCTTCGAGTTTTTTAAGTCTTGCGTCTCGCAATGCACCGAACGGCGGTATTCCCCATAAACTTCCGCATATCAACAGCGCAATCAATATTGCAATAAGCAATGTCGCAACCGCACTCGATACGCCTATGACAATTTTTCTCTTCTTAACCGTTTTCAAATCGTTTGCATTGCTCATAATCGTTATGCTTTCTTTGCAAGTTCGGCTTGAATCTTTTGATAGTATTCTTCGCCCTTTTGCTTTTCGATTTCCCAAGCCTTTTCGTCGCGCTCTTGTTTTGCCTTTTGACGTTCTTCACGTTTTGCAAGTTGCTCGGGAGTGAGTTTTGCTAGTCTTTGAGCCTTCTTTTGCTCTGCCTTTTCAAGTTTTGCGGCTTGTTTTTCTTCCGCAAGGCGTTTCTTCTCTTCCGCTTTTGCTTTCTTGTCGGCAACTTGATTGTTGTGCTTTTCAAGTTCTTGATCGAAGTCAAGCCCTTTTTTCTCGCACTTAATCTTCAAGTTTTCCGCAAACGCTTTTTCGTTTTCGAGAATAAATTTTTCTTCGTCTTGCGCCGCCTTTATTTCGGGCGCAATCCATTCTTCGCCACGCGTCTCGCATTCGGCTTTCTGGCGATCTCTTATGATTTGTTGTTTTTTACCGATAGTTTTTTCAACGTTGAAGAACGCAAGCAATATCGCAAGCACCGCGCCTGTAAACACTTCGAGCCCGACAAACGAGAACGTTATAGCGTTTTTCACAGCTTCGGGTTGAGCCGCCGCTATCGTTTGTCCCGCCTCGTTGAGCGACGGTGCAATATAACCTGCATTTGCAAGCAACGAGTTAAAAATACCCGTGCATACACCAACGAGTGCAACTGCAATAATGTTGTACACCGACATTGCAATTCCGTCGCATCTAACACCACTCTTCCATTCCACGTGGTCTAGTGCGTCCGCAAACAAAGCCATAAACACGTATGCGCACGGAAGTCCGCCTATATTTTTGATAAATTGTCCTACCAGAACGATATAAATATTTGTCGGTGACATCCAACATATAGCGCTACCGATAGCGTAAAGCACAAACCCCCACATCGTAACGTTGCGCTTGCCGAATTTTTTTGCAAGTGGCCAGACAAGGAATATTCCTATTCCCATAGGCACGCCTCCTATAACGGACACAAGCATTTGCGTTATGCCATCGTTGTACGTACCGAGAACGTAGTTGCAGTAATAGACAAGCCCTAAATTTTTGAAAACCGTTCCGAACGTATAAATAAGGAAATATACAAAGATAATCCAAAGATATTTATCGCTGAAAACGATTTTAAGTTGCTTTGCAAACGAAACTTTCGGAACGTCCGAATCCGATTGTTCTTCCGTGACTCTTTCCTTTGTGAAATAGTATTCCAAAAGCGTGAGCGGGAGCGCAATTATACTCAATACGCTCATCACGATAATCCACAAAGATTTGTTTACGCCAAGTGCAGGCATAATTGCCATCGGGAATACGAGCGCAACCACGATTCCGCTCATCATTATCGTCGAAATCTGATTGAATACGGACAATCCGCCTCGCTGAATGGTGTTTCTCGTCGAAAGCGGAACCATAAGATTGTGGCTCATATTGTAAATCGTGTACGCAAACGAATAAAACAGGTTGTATGAAATCATAACCCAAGCGATTTGCAATTTTTGGTTGCCGCTCGGCACTATAAACAACAATACGCCCGTAACCGCAATTAACGGTGCAGACAGTAAAATCCACGGTCTCGCCTTGCCTTGTTTCGTTTTTGTGCGGTCAATAATATACCCCATAACCACGTTCGTTATTGCGTCGATAACTTTGGAAATTATCGGGAATATCGTCAAAAACAAACCGCCCCACACTCCCGTGAGATTCAAAACGTCGGTATAGTAAACGTTCAGATACGTTGCCAACACCGCATTGAGCAACAACGCTCCGCACGGTCCGAGTAAATAACCGAGCCACTTCTCTTTGCTCGTAACGTTTTGAGAATGTACTCTCGATTCAAAAAATTTGCCAGAAAGCAACTGCCCTTGACTTCTCATAATTTCTCCTTCCGATTGCCGAAAAAAACGGAATCTTCTATTCTTAATTAAATTCTACCACCATACGAGTAACGATTTCTTGCATATTTGTTTGCAATATGATATATTTGTTTTGTATTTGGAGGACAAATATGGCAAAATTAGACTTAAAATACACTTGTACGGTAATGGGTAATTTAAGCGGCATACCTATACGCATATATAAAAACGGCAAACTCGACTTTTATCATTCGCTTATATCATTGCCCAAAGACCCTATATGCATAAATCTCGATTCCATTCTGTCCATAAACGAACACGTCGGATATTTCGTAGATCCTTATTTTGCCTACTATGGCATCGTCAACAGCGGCAATCAAAAAGTCGTTATAGGTCCTACAAGACAAATACCGTTATCAGAACAAGAACTTAAAGAAATTGCGTTCAAAGCCGATGTTGCAAAAAACGAAGTGGCCGATTTTATAATTGCAATGCGCAGCATCGTTCCGATGCCGCTCGAAAGCATAATGCAGATTCTATGCGTGTTAAATCACGTTCTCAACGGAGAAAAAACCGAATTAAAAGACATTTCCATCTTTGAAGAAAAACAAAAAGCACTTGAAGAAGATATAGAACAATCGCAAGTCGATGAAACAATCTCTTCTCAATTCGACCGTCCGAGCGATTTACACAACACTATATCTGTTGAAAACGCAATTCAATCTATAGTGTCAAAAGGTGATGTCGACGCCCTTAAACAATGGGTGCAAAACGCCCCTGCAATACGCGGCGGAACGGTTGCTCAAAATCAGTTGCGCCAAATCAAAAACATTTTCATCGTAACCGCAACACTCGTTTCTCGTGCGGCGATTTCCGGCGGAATGGATGTCGAGGACTCTATGTCGCTGAGCGATATGTATATTCAAAAATGCGAATTGATGCAAGATTTATCCGAAATAATAAATCTGCAATACCGAATGGTCGTTGACTACACAGAGCGTGTAGCGAATATCCGCAAAGGGAAATCTCCCACCAAACTTGCGCTTGACGTTATCAACTATGTCCGCCACCATCTTTCCGAAGTTATCACAACAGAGGCAATTGCAGACGAGTTATATCTTAGTAGAGCGTACTTATCGTCAAAATTCAAAGCAGACACCGGCGAAAATCTATCCGATTTCATTCAAAAAGAGAAAATTACCGAGGCAAAACGTCTTTTGCGCTACACCGACAAACCACTTGTTGCAATAAGTTCATATCTCGGTTTCTCATCTCAAAGCCATTTCAATCGCGTATTCAAAT
The DNA here is from genome assembly GCA_002476605.1 of Christensenella sp. UBA7571. Lineage (GTDB taxonomy): Bacteria > Bacillota > Clostridia > Christensenellales > CAG-917 > CAG-475. The sequence continues at coordinate 491 of DLLD01000007.1, read as the reverse complement.
CCGTCACCGGCAAGACACCGAAAGAGTATCGACTCGAATAACACTTGGCTTATGAACGAAAAGCGAATTTATCTATTAACATAATATTATTAAAAAGTCTTATGTCTATATTTTCAAAATAACAAAAATTAACCCGTATTTTCTCATTTTGACGATTAGACGTGCCGTAGTCTTGATACAAGTGCGCGCGCATACGCGCGCGCAAGACTACGGCACGTCTTTGCATAAAAACAAACCCGATTCCGCAAAAGGCGGCACGGAGCGGAGCGAGGTTTCGCGCTAACCCGCTTGGCGAAATCCTCGCTTATCCGTCTTGCCGTTGCCGTCGCTTTTTCTTGCGGAAATCCTTGGTGTTTTGTGTACTGCAAAATGCCGTTTGCCGTTTCGTCTTTTGTTGTCGCGACGCAATTTCTTAATGTGTCGCCCACTAATGTTTACCTTAAAATGTGTTTTTACATCCGAATTCTCGCTCAACATTCGCTTTTTCACAA
>DLLD01000001.1 GCA_002476605.1 Christensenella sp. UBA7571 | reverse complement strand
TATACGAGTGGCTGGGCGCGACGCGTTAAGCAACACATTCAGTGAATGTGTTGTAGCCAAAGCGAACGAGGTGGATTGCGGTGCGCAAACGCCGAAGTGGAAATGCCGGCGTGTCCGGAAAGAGGGGGTTATTTATTTTTTGAGTTCTTTTTACAGTATTTGAAAAATACACTTTATTTGTGCAAGCAAGAGAGGCGTCAAATAGAGAAAATGCGCGAATATTCGACTTTTGATGACACAATTTCTTGAATTTTGCACTCTATCAAGTCATATAATCGGGGTGAAATCGTGTTTGTCACAGTGAAAAAGGCAACTTTAATCAGTGCGGTGTCCGTGCTTTTGGCGTTGATTATCCTCACGTCGTCGGTGGCGGTGACGGATAGCGCGTGCGTGTATTTTAACAAGAGCACTCGCAAAATTCCCGTCTATTCGGTGGAAGTGAAGGACGAAAAGAAAGTGATTGCACTCACTTTCGACGCGGCGTGGGGTGCGGATAAAACGCAAGGAATTATCGATATTCTCAACTCGCACGGTGCAAAAGGCACGTTTTTCCTCGTGGGGTTTTGGATTGACAAATACCAAGAGGAGACCAAAGCCATTGCAAACGCGGGTTTCGATATCGGCAACCACTCGCGCAATCACCTCAATATGCCCAAACTCAGCGAAGACGAGATAAAAAACGAGATACTTTACGTCAACGACAGAGTGAAGGATTTGACCGGCAAAACGCCAAAGTATTTCCGTGCGCCGTTCGGAGACTACAACAACAAGCTTATGACTTCGCTTGAAAGCCTCGATATGGTGGGCGTGCAATGGTCTATCGATTCTCTCGATTGGAAAGGACTATCCGCAAAGCAAATTTACGATAGGGTAGTTCCAAAGGCAAAAAGCGGTGACATCGTGCTATTCCACAACAACAGCGACCACGTTCTTGACGCGCTCCCTATGATACTTGCCGCGCTAAAAGACCAAGGCTTCGAGTTTGTCACGATATCGTCGCTCGTCGCGGACAAGGATTATACGGTGGATTCAAACGGTATACAACACAGAAATGCATAGATAAATGCTTAGGAGGACTATTATGAGTTACGAACAAATGCAAAACAACCAAGTTTTTTTGACGGGAACGATCGTGGACGAGGCGCAATTTTCGCACGAGATTATGGGCGAAAAGTTTTACGACGTGTCCATATCCGTCAAGAGATTGTCGGGACAAGAGGATATAATTCCGCTTACGATAAGTGAAAGAATTATGCAAGAAAATTCCTTTGAAATCGGCAATCTAATAGGGGTAAACGGTCAATTCCGCAGTTATAACAAGCTTATTGACAACCATAGCAAATTGGTGCTTCGAGTATTCGTACGCTCCCTTTGCGAACCCGACGAAAACAACCCCAATCAAATCGAAATCGAAGGCTTCGTTTGCAAGCCTCCCGTATATCGCACCACGCCTTTCAAGCGTGAAATCGCAGACTTGCTTTTAGCCGTCAACCGTGCCTACAACAAGTCCGATTATATCCCCGCCATTGCGTGGGGACGCAACGCTCGCTACGCCTCTAACTTTGCCGTCGGAGACAAAATTCACGTCGACGGTCGTATCCAATCTCGCATCTACCAAAAGCAGTTAGAGAACGGGACTATTGAGGAGCGCGTTGCCTACGAAGTCTCTATAACTAGGTTCTAAAACCGCGCTATTTAGCGAATAACTGCGTCAGAGCCGTCCGATTGTCAACTCATTTACGATTAGTAAATTAGGGTTGCCACTCGGACGGCTCTTTCTTGTTCTTCATCTAAATATCACGGTTTTAGCGTTTCTTTTTAGGAAAGATTGTTACGCAGTTTTAGCGTTCCTATTTATGGTGAGTTATCACCACATTTTGTGTTTGACATTTCAATGTTTCTATTCTATACTTTTATCGTTCACGAAGCCTCGTAGGGGGAAGCAACGGGATTTCCGCGTTGACAGAGAAGAACGATTGAACATTGGTTGCGTAGACTTCTCGATACAATAACCGCTCGGACGAGCGGTTATTTTTTTGCAAGTCATATTTGAAAATTACGTTTGACATATTTTTTGTGCTTAACTATAATAATTTTGCCACCAGCCCTAGAACGGGGCAGTCACAGAGGGAATCTCGTGTGAACAGAGAAGAACGTTTGGCTGTATATGCGTAGACTTCTCGTTAACCGCTCGTTTGAGCGGTTATTTTTTTATCGTTGCTTGACTTGAACGAGTTGTTTGTGTATAATGTGCATAAAGAAGCCAAGAAGCCTATTCGGCGGACATTGCAAAAGGGAACTTTTGCGGAGTGCTTCTTTTTTTATTTTAGATACATAATATCTCGTGCTTTCCAAAATTCGCACTTTACTTTTTACTCTAATGTTGATATAATAAATTATCTATAAGATAATATGGGGGCTTAGGTATGAATATCAAAGATTTCACTCTCAAAATCGGCTATCGTCTTGACGGAAAGTATCAAGAAGAATCTATTGATTCTTGCGACGTTAAAAACGGGTATTCCGACGAGATTTTTGACGTTAGGGACGAGGGCGGAGAAAACATCGTGAAAATCGTCGTCAACGCCAAGAAAGCAGTGAAAGCGGAACTTGCCGAACTCATTTACGACCACTACTACGAGCAAACGGAGAGATTTTTTGCCAACGGTTTTCAATCGTGGACGTCTTCACGCGAGTACAAGCGCAACGACGTACAATACGGATTGCGCACGCTCTCAAATCTTCCTATTGCAAGGACGTTTTCGGGCGCAAGCGGTGATTATGCGTTCACCGAATACGGCAAAGATTTGTATCACAGCTTTTCATACACGTACTTCCGCATAAACGAAAAGGTGGAACTCGTCGGTTCGCTCAACGAGCGCACGGGCTACACGATTTTCTACGCCGACTACGCGCAAAATATATTTGCGGTGGTCAAGGACGTTGAGGAATTGACGCTTGACGGTGAATATCAACTCTTTGATATCGTGCGCGTGCAAGGCACGTACGACGAGGCGTTTGACAAGTATTTCGAGCTTTATCCGCGCAAAAACACGGGTAGGGTGAAACATCTTGCGGGTTACACCTCTTGGTACAACTACTATCAAAACATCAACGAAGAGATTATTTTGCGCGACTTACAAGGCTTGTCGAGAGCGGGCAAAAACGCAAATATCTTCCAAATCGACGACGGCTACGAGACCAAAGTCGGTGATTGGGATATGGACACGGTTAAATTCCCGAACGGACTTGCGCCTATCGTAGACAGAATACACGAGCAAGGCTTGATGGCGGGGCTTTGGTATGCGCCGTTTGCGGCACAATTTGGGGCAAACGTCATCAAAAATCACCCCGATTGGCTTATCCGCAACAAGCACGGAAGAGCGGTTATCAGCGGTATTGCGTGGGGCGGATTTTATGCGCTCGACTTTGAAAAGGAAGAGGTGAGAGAGTATATTAAGGCGTTCTTTGACAAGGTTTTCAACGAATGGCACTTCGATATGGTCAAGCTCGACTTCCTCTACGCGGCGGCAATCGAGCCGAGAAACGGCAAAACGCGCGGTCAACTTATGTGCGAAGCAATGGACTTCTTGCGCGAGTGTTGCGGTGATAAGATTATCCTCGGTTGCGGTGTTCCGCTTGCGCCCGCGTTCGGTGTGGTCGACGCGTGCAGAATAAGTTGCGACGTCGAGAACACGTTCAAAGAAAAATTCTACGTAAAAGTCACCAATCAAGAGATTATTTCCGCAAAAATGGCAATGGTCAACAGCGTATACCGTCGCCATCTCAACGGCAGAATTTGGGCAAACGACCCCGACGTTTTCTTCTTGCGCGACGACGGAATGAAGAAGGCGGGATATACCTTGCAACAAAAGAAATTGCTTGCAAAGGTCAATCATATTCTTGGAGACGTATTGTTCGTAAGCGACAACGTTGGCGCGTACGACGACGTGAAAATGCAAATTTTGCTTGACGCATACAGAAAATTCGACGGCAAAGTGTTGTCGGCTGAACATATCGCACCTGAAATTCTCAAAGTCGTGTACGAAGAGGACGGCAAAGAGCAAATGCTGGTCTTTGACGATTTGAGCGGTGATTATATCGTGCAAGACGTATAAGCGATGATATTTGAAGAGAACGTGCAAAAAGTGCGTGACGAGGTTGCAAAATATTCGCGACGAGTTACGCTCATAGCCGCGAGCAAGACGCAGACCAAAGAGACGATCGACGCGTTTCACGCGATTGCGCCCGATTTTCTTTTGGGTGAAAACAGAGTGCAAGAGCTCGTGGAAAAGTACGATCCGAAATATCGTTGGCATCTCATCGGACAACTTCAAACCAACAAGGTGAAATATATCATCGACAAGGTGGAGCTTATCCACTCGCTCGATAGGGCGGAGCTTGCCAAAGAGATTGAAAAACAAGCGTCCAAACACGATAAGATTCAATCTTGCCTTGTTGAAATCAATATGGGCGCGGAGATAACCAAAGGCGGTGTCGCACCCGACGTTGCGCTTGACTTTATCGAGAGTATGGGGGATTATCCGCATATCAAAGTCGAGGGCGTTATGAGCGTGCTTCCCAATATCGACGACGAAGTGGCTCTCGGCAACGTTTTTGACGGGCTTCAACGTATATACGAGGACGCAAAATGCCTCAAATCTTGCGGAAAAGATATAAAATATCTTTCGGCGGGTATGAGCAAGGATTATAAAATGGCTCTCGAACACGGCTCGAATATGTTGCGCCTCGGCAGATTGCTGTTTGGAGAGAGGGTGTACGCGCCCAAAGAAATATAAAAATAATTGCATAAATATAGAGGTCAAAATGGACGAAAGATTTTATAGAAACGAACCGCAAAGAAGTGCGGAAAGACCGTCGTTTGCGCGCCCCGCGCAACCGCAAGTCCCGTCGTATACGCAACCGCAATTCGGCGGACAAGTCGGAGGACAAAACGGCGGTGTGGTGATATACTCTCCGCGCACTTACCAAGACGTGCAATTGCTCATCGATCATCTCAAAATGAGAGAGCAAGTGATAGTGGATTTTTCCACGCTCAATCAACAATCTACGTATAGAATTCTCGACTTTATGAGCGGTGCGGTGTACGCGCTGGGCGGAAGCATACAACAAATCACCAAAAACATTTTCTTGTTTGCACCGCAAGGCGTGACGATAACCATTCCTCCGCAATTGAGGGCGTAAGGAGACGATATGCAAACGAACGACAACGAAAAAATAGATTTCAAAAAGAACTTTGCCGAGTGGAAAGTGACGATTAAAACGCGTTGGTGGATTTTGCTCGTGGAACTTGCCGTAATCGGCGTGATTTTGCTTGCGGATTTGCTCACCAAAAAGTACGCGTGGGAGTATCTCAATGTCTACGGATATAAGGAGGGCATAATCCCCGGTCTCATCAATCTCACGATGGTTGAAAATCGCGGGGCGGGCTTCGGAATATTCCAAGGCAAGACGGTTGCGCTTACGGTTATCACGTTTATCGTGGTGATTTGCCTTATGGTATATTTGGTCTTCGCTCTCAAAGAGAGCGAGTGGCTTCGTATATCCCTCGTTTTCATAATCGGCGGGGGCATCGGCAATATCGTCGATAGAATTTGGCTCGGCTACGTGCGCGACTTTATCCAATTCCAATTCTGGGAAGATTTTGCGGTATTCAACGTTGCGGACTCTTTCGTGACGGTGGGCGCGTTTATGCTCATCGTGGTGCTTATCGTTATGCTCGTAAAAGAGGGCAAGAAGAACCAAAAAGAGTTTGAAGAAGCACACGCAAACGACGCATCTACGCAAGAGATAGACCCTCTCGATATGCCTCAAAACCTCAATCCTATGCTCAAATCCGAGAACACGTATACTTTCGTGCAATCCGAGCAACCGCAAGATACGGCCGAAAAAGCGGACGAGCAAAAGAGCGAAAACGCGGATAACGACGTAGATAACACGGCACAAAACGACGTGAAAGCCGTTGAAAACGAGGCAAACGACGAAGTTTCGTCGGACGATAGTAGCGTTGATAACGAAGACCAAAGCGTAGATAATAATAAGGAAGAGTAATGGAAAGAACCGTCGAAAACAGCCAAAGACTTGACGTATTTATTGCGGAACAGTGGGGAATTTCTCGCTCCAACGCAAAAAACGTCATAGAAAAAGACGGTGCGCTCGTCAACGGACAAAAGAAGACGAAAAGCGGTTTTGAACTCAAAGTCGGCGATATCGTCGATTTTGAAGTGCCCGCACCCGAAACTTTGGAAGTCAAAGCGGAGAACATTCCACTCGATATCGTCTATCAAGACGAATATATGGCAGTCATCAACAAACCGCAAGGTATGGTGGTGCATCAAGCAAGTTCGTATAAGAAGAACGACACGCTCGTCAACGCGCTTTTGTACAATCTCGACAGTTTGAGCGGTATCAACGGTGTAATAAGACCGGGTATCGTGCATAGGTTGGACAAGGACACGTCGGGGCTTATCGTGGTTGCCAAAAACGACGAGGCACACAAGAGCCTTGCAAGTCAGATAGAGAAGAAGAGCGCAAGGCGTATATACTACGGGCTTTGCGACGGCAATTTCAAAGAGGACGAAGGCACGGTGGATATGCCTATCGCAAGAAGCAAGAAGGACCGCAAAAAGATGGCAATCGACGAAGACGGCAGACGCGCCGTTACGCATTATCGAGTGCTTGAAAGATACGGAAAATACACTCTCGTTCGCTTTGAACTTGAAACGGGACGTACTCACCAAATAAGAGTACATTCGGCGTATTTGCATCATCCCATCGTAGGGGACGAGGTGTACGGCGGATCTTGCGCGCTCTATAAAAACGGACAATTGCTCCACGCAAAGGAGCTTGTTTTGAGCCATCCGCACACGGGGGAGATTATGCGCTTTGAGTGCGATTTGCCCGACTATTTCCAAACAATCGTGGATAAATTGCGCAAAACAACTATAAAAAATCAATAAAAATAGAACACTTGCAAATGATTTTTGCAATTTTACGGATATTTTACGGTATTATGAAAAAACGAAAGACTGACAATAACCAACGCTATTTTTCGCGTTTCGTGTCCTATTACAAACCGCATAAAGGGACTTTTGCTCTCGATATGTTATGCTCGTTCATCTTCTCGGTGAGCGGACTTTTTTATCCTATCGTCTCCCAGCGCATACTTCGAGAGAGTATTCCCAACGGCGTATTGAGCGAAGTGCTTATTTTGTGCTCGGTGCTTTTGGGCATATATATTTTGCGCGCGGGAATGAACTATTACGTCAACTATTACGGACACGTGATGGGCGTCAAAATGCAAGCGAATATGCGTAGCGACCTCTTTGCGCATCTTGAAAAATTGCCGTATTCATTTTACGACAACAACGAAACGGGACAATTGATGACGAGAATGACCAACGACTTGTTCGACGTGTCAGAACTTGCGCACCACGGTCCTGAAAACTTGTTTATAACGACGTTCGTTACGCTCGGCTCTTTCGTGTACCTTTGCACGATAAGCTGGAAGCTTGCGCTTATCGTATTTGCGTTTTTGCCGTTTTTGTTTATTATTGCGTTTGCGTGCAAGCGCAATATGTCCAAAGCGTTCAAAAAGAGCAGAGAAGAGATAGGCAATATCAACGCCACGCTTGAAAACAGTATTGCGGGTATACGCGTTACAAAAGCGTACGCAAACGCCGAGTACGAGCAATCCAAGTTTGAAAAGGACAACGGTAATTACGTCAAGGCGCGCTCCAAAGCGTACAAGGCAATGGGCACGTTTTCGTCGAGTATGAATTTCGTCACGCAAGTGTACAACGTCATCGTCTTGCTTGCGGGCGCACTGTTTTGCATATACGACGCGGACAACTTCGATTACGTGGATTTGGTGGCGTTTATGTTGTCGATCAACCTCTTTATCTCGCCTATTCAGACGCTTATTCAGTTCTTCGAGCAGTTGCAAGACGGCGTAACGGGCTTCAAACGCTTTATCGCGATTATGGATATGCCCGTCGAAAAGGAAAGCCCCACGGCGCACGACGTTGAGAGACTGGATGGTGATATCGTTTTTAAGGACGTAAACTTTGCATATAACGAAGACAAAGAGGTGCTTAAAGATATCAACCTCACCATAAAGAACGGCAAAATGTATGCGTTCGTCGGTGCGAGCGGTGGCGGAAAAACCACGCTTTGCCACTTGATACCCAAGTTTTATCCGCTTGAAAACGGCACGATATCTATCAACGGTGAGTCCATTGAGGACATTAAAAACGACAGTTTGCGCAAAAATATCGGTATAGTGCAACAAGACGTATTTTTGTTTACGGGTACGTTCAAAGAGAACATTGCCTACGGCAAAGAGGGCGCAACGGACGAGGAAATTATCGAGGCGGCAAAGCGCGCGGATATCCACGATTATATTTCGTCTTTGCCCGACGGCTACGATACGCAAATAGGTGAGAGAGGCGTAAAACTCTCGGGCGGACAAAAACAGCGTTTGAGCATTGCGCGCGTATTCCTCAAAAACCCCGCAATTCTCATTTTGGACGAGGCTACGAGCGCACTTGACAACGCAACGGAAGCAATCATACAAAAGGCGTTGTTCAAGCTTTGCGAGGGTAGAACGACGCTCGTGGTGGCACATAGACTCTCAACCGTGCGTAACGCCGACGAAATAGTCGTCGTCAACCAAGGCAGAATTATCGAGCAAGGCACTCACGAGCAACTTATCGCGCTCGGCGGTGCGTATAAAAAGTTGTACGACGCGCAATTCTCCGACGATGCGGATATATCCGAGGATATAGACATCAATTGATTGGGGATAAAAGAACAATTGAGCGTTGTAAAAGAGTGTGTAGTGCATATTGATTTGAAAAGACGTTATTTGCAATTCTAACGGTTTAGAATTGCGAAAATCGCTCTTGCGTACGCGCGCAACGGCAGAGAATAAGACGAGAATATAACGAAAGCGGACTTGCATATTTGCAAATCCGCTTTCGTCGTTGTAAGGGAATATATTGATAGTGTGAAGTTGACTGATTTAAGTGATTGTTTACGATTTGCTTTATTTTTCGCAAACGGCGCAAATCCAATTGCCGTTTTCGTGGCAATCTATCTTTATATGCTTGAAGCCTACGTTTTTCAACGCTCTTTCGATTTCGGGTTTGTCGTAAACGGAAAAACCTATTGCGTCAATGTAATCTCTCAAGCCCGCTTCGCTGCGAGCTTCGTTGACGATGAGGAATTGTCCGCCTTTTTTGAGGGTGCGATAGACTTCTGAAAAACCTTTTTCCAAGTCCCAAAAATAAATGGTCTCGAACGCCGTTTCAAGGTCAAACAAGTTGCTTGCAAAAGGCAAACTTTCCACTTGTCCTTGCACCACTTGCAAACGACCGCTTTTTACCGCACGACGATTTTTCTTTTTGGTCAAATCCACCGAGGCGGCAGAGAGGTCGATGCCCACTGCGTTGAGGGACGAGGACATTTTGAGCATACGTTGCAAGTTTTTACCTCCTCCGCAACCGATGTCGAGCACAAGATTTTTGCGCGCAAACGAAGCGTGGCGCAATCCCCAAACGGACATAAGAGAATGATAATTGTTCATTCTTTTAAGCAAAAAGCGTCCCAAAAAGTTGTTTTGAGGCTCTTTGACGTTGACCATAAGTTTTTTCTTCAATTTGTTCATATCTATCCTCATTCAATAATGTGAAACATATTTCATATTCGTATTATAGCACGAGATAGGAATATGTCAATTGCACAAAACAAAAAAGGGAAGCGAAAATGTAAAATTGTTTTGATAAATGCAAAAAAGATGTTGCATTTTTCAAATAAGTTTGATATAATCCATAAAGCAATGAGGAATGCTAGTGTGGCTCAGTCGGTAGAGCAGCTGATTCGTAATCAGCAGGTCGCCGGTCCGAATCCGGCCACTAGCTCCAAATTACTCGCATTGACAAAGGCATCGCAAAGCGATGCCTTTGTCTTTTATTCGTAATTTCTCGCTTCGTCCCCTTCCACACTCAACACTCTCAAATCAAAGATACATAAAACTCATACAATCATTCCGTGTTTCGTGCGGTGGGGATACCCCTTTTTATCGAATGACCGTTTTTGACTGTGAGTAAGTGTCGAATGAATTATTTTTTTTATTGACACGCAAATTTTGGCATTTTATAATTTGCAGTATGAAAAAAGTTAGAATTACGGCAGTCAGAAAGACGGAATATAAAGACCTTATGGACTTATACGAAAATCCCATCGAAAACGCTTGCGACGTAAAGGTGGGGGACGAGTTCGTGTCCGTGGACGCAAAGCGTCCGCAAGGCTTTTGCGAGAGCGCGTGGGAGAGCGTGCGTTCGTTCGTCGAAAAACTTGCTCTTGGCGGTGGAGATTTTTACGATGGGTGGATGAAAAATCCACATAGCGCAATGCTTTCTTGCAACGACGGTTTCCGTCCCGTAAGCTTTTATATCCAAACGATAGAGGATTGACGAGCCTAAACGCGATACTTTTTTGATTTCGAGCGGCGCAAATAACCTCAAAATTTTTCCGATCGAAAACGGTCAAAATCAAAAGGGTGCGATAGGCACTCTTTTTTATAATATTCAATTTATTTTATAAGAATAATATAACCTTATACCGCAAACGGACGTCACTTGGTGCAAAAGTGAAAAAATATAAAAAATTTTCAAAAAAGTGTGATAAAACTATTGACATTTAGCAAAAGCGGACATATACTGTTAGCAATCAAAGCGAAAGACTGCTAAAAGTCAATCGCAAGGACGTCAGGCTGATTATGAAAAAAGAATTGACTGAAAGAAAAAAGAAAATACTACACGCGTTGGTTGATTTGTACATCACGACTGGACAACCCGTGTCGAGCTCGGACATACAAAGCAAGTATTTGCCTGAAGTGAGTTCGGCAACGGTGCGTGCGGAATTGAGCGCGCTCGAAGCACTCGGATATATCGAGCAACCTCACACGTCGGCGGGGCGTATTCCTCTTAAAGAGGCTTACAAGTTGTACGTTGAGGGTATAAGCGCGGAGCACGAGTCAAATATGCTCACCGATGCGGAAACGGCTTTCATCAGAGAGAAGTTTATGCACAAACTCGGTCAAATTCAAGATATGTCCGTGCAAGCGGCAAAAGTCATCAGCGACGTCACCAACTATACGTCGTTCATAGTCGAAAAGAACGTGAGCGACGTCCAAATCGAAGAAATCAAGCTCGTGCCTCTCAAAAAAGGCAAAGCGGTGGTGCTTATCGTGACGGACAACGGAATGATTGCGGACAAGGCAATCGACCTTAAACCCGGCGTCAAGCCCGAATACGTCGAGACGGCAACCAAGGTGCTCAACAAAGTGTTCCAAGGCAAGAATATCAAGGAAATCGAAAAGTTCGATATGGCGCAAATCGACGACGAACTCAAAGGCTTCCAAGACATACTGGACGACGTGCTCGACATATTGAGAATATACGTGAGCGAGCATAGCGACAGCAACGTATTCGTGGAAGGCGCGCTCAAAATGCTCGATTATCCCGAATACAACAACGTCGAAGACGCAAAGAAATTCCTCTCGGTCATATCCAATAAGGAAAGCATCAGCGAGATACTTCCGACGGACGAGGGAAGCATCGAGTTCTCGGTGCGTATAGGCAAAGAGGACAGCGGTGTGGACAAATGCGCGATTATCACGGCGTCGTACAAAGTGGGCGACGAAGTGGTCGGTCAAGCGGGCGTCATTGGTCCGGAACGTATGGACTACAAGAAGGTCATCGGCGTGCTCAATTGTATGAAAGATACGATTGCGGGATTTGCCGACAAAGACGATGAGGAATGATATGAAAGACAAGAAAGACAAAAACGTCAGACAAGACGAAAAAATAGAAGAGCAAAATCAAGAGCAAGCGTGCGAGTGTGAGCAAGAGGCGCAAGATTTGCAAATCGACCGCGAAGGAATGAGCGACGAGGAGTATATCGAAGCACTCGAACAAAAACTCGGACAAGCAATCGCGGAAGCAAACACGTGCAAAGGTTTGACTCAAAGATTGCAAGCGGACTTTGACAACTACCGCAAGCGCAACAACTCGATTGCGGAGGATATGAAACTCTTGGGGCAATCCGTAGTGATTGAAAAGATGTTGACCGTCCTCGACAATTGCGACCTTGCAAGGAAGTACATTCAAGACGAAGCGGCACTCACCGGATTCAATATGATGGAAAGCCAAATACTTTCCGCACTCAAAGGGTTCGGACTCGAAGAAGTGCAAACGGACGAGAAGGACTTCGACGCAAAGTATATGACGGCGGTGGAAAGAGTCAAAGACGAGCAAAAGCAGGGCAAAGTGGTAGAGGTGCTGGCAAAGGGATATTTGCTTAACGGAAAACTATTGAGACCCGCAAGTGTAAAGGTCGGATATTGGGAATAATAAAAGACCTTATAAACAAAACGAAAATCAAAAAGTGAATAATCGCAGAAATGCGAAACAATAAATAAAAAAATAAAGTTTTCTTCCCGAAAGGGAAAAGGAGTATATTATGGGAAAGATTATCGGTATTGACCTCGGTACGACAAACTCGTGCGTAGCAGTTATGGAAGGCGGTGAAGCAGTCGTCATTCCGAACGCGGAAGGTATGAGAACTACCCCGAGCGTAGTGGCATTCAAAGACGGTGAAAGACTCGTAGGTGAAATCGCAAAGCGTCAAGCTGTTGCAAACCCCGAACATACCGTAAGCTCCATCAAGAGAGAGATGGGTAGTGATTATAAAGTGAAGATCGAAGGCAAGGAGTACACTCCGCAAGAGATCTCCGCAATGATTTTGACAAAACTTAAAAACGACGCAGAGAAGTATCTCGGTGAGAAGGTTACGGAAGCGGTTATCACCGTCCCCGCATACTTCACGGACTCTCAACGTCAAGCAACCAAAGACGCGGGCAGAATTGCAGGTCTCGAAGTGAAACGTATCATCAACGAACCTACGGCGGCGGCACTTGCATACGGCATCGATAAGGACGAGAACAAGAACCAAAAAGTTCTTATCTTCGACCTTGGCGGCGGTACGTTCGACGTATCTATCCTCGAACTCGGTGACGGCGTATTTGAAGTTCTTGCAACTGCCGGTAACAACAGACTCGGCGGCGACGACTTCGATAAGCGCATAATCGATTGGGTAACTTCCGAATTTAAGAAAGCAAACGGCGTTGACCTCACCACTGATAAGATGGCAATGCAACGTATCAAAGAAGCGGCAGAAAAAGCAAAGATCGACCTTTCGGGCGTAACCAAAGCGAATATCTCGCTTCCGTTTATCGCAATCAAGGACGGCGTGCCTATGCACCTCGATATGGAACTTACGAGAGCAAAATTCGATTCACTCACCGAAGACCTCGTCAAGGCAACGCAAGGTCCTATGCAACAAGCACTTAAAGACGCGGGACTTTCTTATAGCGACATCGCAAAAGTCATTATGGTCGGCGGCTCTACTCGTATTCCGGCAGTGTACGACTCCGTCAAGAAGATCACCGGCAAAGATCCTTACAAGGGAATCAACCCCGACGAATGCGTCGCAATCGGTGCGGCAATCCAAGGCGGTGTGCTTGCGGGTGAAGTCAAAGATATGTTGTTGCTCGACGTAACTCCGTTGTCTTTGGGTATCGAAACTCTCGGTGGCGTATGCACCAAACTTATCGACAGAAACACGACTATCCCGACCAGCAAATCACAAGTGTTCAGCACGGCGGCAGACAATCAAACCGCAGTCGACATTCACGTTTTGCAAGGTGAGAGACAATTTGCAAGAGACAACAAGACGCTCGGCAGATTTGAACTTACGGGTATCGCTCCCGCACCGCGCGGAATTCCGCAAATCGAAGTTACGTTCGATATCGACGCAAACGGTATCGTGTCCGTAAAGGCTGTGGATAAAGCGACCAACAAGTCTCAATCCATCACCATCACCGCATCTTCCAACCTCACCGAAGCAGACATCGACGCGGCAGTCAAAGACGCAGAGAAGTACGCAGAGGAAGACAAGAAGCGTAGAGCGGTCGTGGACGCAAAGAACAACGCCGAACAACTTATCTTCGCAATCGACAAATTCGTGAGCGAGAACGGTGAGAAGCTCGAAGAGGCAGACAAGACGGCTATCGCGGAAGCAACCAAGAGCGCAACGGAAGAACTTGCAAAGGCAGAGACCGAAGACGAAGTGAAAGCAATCGTCGAGAAAGTCACCAAAGTGACAGATCCTATCTTCACCAAGTTCTATCAACAAAACCCCGAAGCGGCGGCAGAGGCTGCAAAAGCTGCGGGTATCAACCCCGACGATTACCAAAATCCTAATGCGGACGGCGGTGTAGACGGCACGGTTGACTGATAAGCAAAAATTATCGTGAACGGTTTTGGCGCAACCTTCGTTGCGCCAAAACGCGTATATCATATCATCATTGCGATTAGGTCGCAAAACCAACTATAAATTATGGCAGCAAAGAATTATTACGAAATATTGGGCGTAAGTAAGACGGCAACCGCAGACGAATTGAAGTCGGCGTATCGTCAACTCGCCAAAAAATACCATCCAGACGTGTTTGCAAACGCTTCCGAGCAAGAAAAGAAGGACGCCGAGGCAAAGTTTAAGGACATCAATCACGCCTACGAAGTGTTGTCCGATCCTCAAAAGAGAGCGGCGTACGACACCTACGGTGACGAGAACGGTCCTCAAATGGGCGCGGGCGGATTTTCGGGCGCGGGCGGAGCAGGCGGTTTCGGCTTCGATATGGACGACATCTTTTCAAGCATATTCAGCGGTTTCGGAGGCAGTTCGTCTCGTGCAAACAGAGCAAACGCTCCTCAACGCGGTCAAGATATACTCGTCGGCGCAACGATTACGTTTGAAGAGGCTGCGTTCGGCGTGCAAAAGACGGTCAGCGTAAAGCGTGTGGAGAATTGTCCCGACTGCAACGGCACGGGCGCGAAGGGCGGAACGGCTTTCAAAGTTTGCTCGCAATGCGGCGGTAGCGGTCGCGTGACGATGACGCAACGCACTCCGTTTGGTCAAGTCAGCACGCAAGGCGTGTGCCCGACGTGCGGCGGCAAGGGCAAGATTATCACCGATAAATGCACCTCTTGCGGCGGTCAAGGCAGATTTGAAAAGGTGCGCGAAGTCAAAGTCAATATCCCCGCGGGTATCGACTCGGGTCAACGCGTAAGATACGACAACGAGGGACACTCGGGTATCAACGGCGGGGAAAAGGGCAGTTTGTACGTGGAAGTGAGAGTGCTTCCGCACAAGTTGTTCACCAGAAACGGCTTTGACGTACAACTTCAAGTGCCCGTATCTTTCTCCGACGCGACGCTCGGTTGCACTATCCAAGTGCCTACGCTTTATGGGCCGAAAGAGCTCAAAGTGCCGGAATGCACTCAAAGCGGTACGATACTTACCATCAAGAATTACGGCATAAAGAAGCTCAAAGGCGTCGGCAAGGGCGATATGTTCGTCAAGATTATCATCGAAGTGCCCAAGAGCGTCACCAAAGAACAAAAAGAGTTGCTCAAAAAGTTTGACGCAAGCGTTGACGAAAAGAAGCAGTACCCAATCAAAAAAGCGTACGAAGAAAAACTTAAATAAGCACAAAAACGGCAATCTAACCACATAGATTGCGAGGATTACCTAATGAAATACAAAACTATTACGGTTTTTACAAACCATAACGACGCCGACCTCATCTCATCAGCTATGTTTGATGCAGGTGCGGGCGGTGTTTCTATTTTAGACAAACAAGACTTCCTCGACCTCGTAAAAAGCGACGTAATTTGGGACTACGTGGACGAAAGCGTGCTCGAACAAAGCGAAGTGGTGAAAGTATCCACTATGTGCGAACCTACGGATAAGGAATTTATCGGCAATTTGCAAGCAAATCTTGAAGAAATGAAGAAAAACGGCGTGCAATTCGGTGAAATTTTGATAGGTGAAATCGACGCCTCGGACTACGAAAACGAGTGGAAAAAGTATTATAATCCCATTAAAACCAAGCATATAACCATCGTTCCGACTTGGATTGACTATAAAGCGGGCAAAGACGAGAAAATTATGCGTCTCGACCCCGGTATGGCGTTCGGCACGGGCTCGCACGCAACTACGAGAATGTGTCTTGAACTTATGGACGTCGATGATAAAGACGTTATAGACGTCGGTTGCGGATCGGGAATACTCGGCATTGCCGCAAAAATTTGCGGTGCAAAGAGCGTTTATATGTGCGATATAGACGAGCAAGCGGTTGAATTTGCTCGTCAAAACGCCTCGCTCAACCACGTCGACGCAGTCATCGAAAGGGCGGACTTGCTCGAAGGTGACAGACAAGCGGACTTTATCTTTGCCAACATCACGGCGGATATTCTTATGCGCTTTTCAAAGAGCATCGGCAAACATTTGCGCAAAGGCGGTATCATCGTTTTATCGGGCATAATTGACACGAGAGAGGCGGAAGTGGTACAATGCTATCGTGATGCGGGATACGAGATTATCGAGCGTCAAAGTATTGACGATTGGCGTGCTTTCAAGCTCAAAAGAGCCGACGACTGATATTGTCAAAAATGTCAAAATATACGGTTAGATTATGGAAATAAGACGCTTTTTTGTAAATCCAGACGCCATTGCGGGCAATACTGTCACCGTTTGCGGAGACGAGTTTTTGCATATGACCAAAGTGCTTCGCTACAAGGCGGGGTATAAAGCTATCGTGTGCGCAAACGACGGCTTGGAAAGGCTTTGCACCATAAAGAGCGTTTCAAGAGACCAAGCAGAACTTACCGTTGACGAGGTGAGAGTGCAAGATAAGAAAAACGTGCACGTAACCTTGTTTGCGGGCGTGCTTAAAAACAACAAACTCGATATTGCCGTGCAAAAGGCGGTGGAACTCGGAGTGGACAAATTCGTTCCGTTCGTGTCCCACAATTGTGCGGAAACCAAGTTTGCAAGCGAGAGGGCAAACAAGATTGCGCTCGAATCCGCTAAACAATGCGGATCGGCGTATCTCACCGAGGTTGAAGACGTCGTATCGTTCGACGATATGCTCAAACGCTTTTCTACCTTTGACAAGGTGTTGTTTGCCTACGAATACGAAAAGAAAAACCGCATAAAAGACTGCGATTTGAGTGGCAAAAATATTGCTCTCATCGTAGGCGCAGAGGGCGGTTTTACGGAAGAAGAAGTGCAAAAAGCCAAAGATAACGGGGCGCAAATAGTTACGCTCGGCAAGCGAATATTGCGTGCCGAAACGGCGTCTATCGTCTCGTGTGCGCTTTTGCTCGATACGTTGGGGGAACTCGATTATGACTGAAAAATTGCCCAAAGTGTGCGTTTTTACGCTGGGTTGCAAGGTTAATCAATACGATAGCGACGCTATGCTTGCCGTTTTCGAGCACGCGGGCTTTGAAATATGCGAAGGGCTCGAACCCGCCGACGTATACGTCATCAATTCTTGCGCGGTTACTGCCGAAGCGGAGAAGAAGTCCCGCCAATCGGTGGCAAGAATACTCAAAATCAATCCTAACGCGCGCATTTACGTGTGCGGTTGCGCATCGCAAAACAATTTTTCGCAATTTGCCAAATACAACGTCGAATACATATCTGGTACGGACGGAAAACTCGGTTTTGCAAGAAAAATCGTCAATCAGTACGTCAACGACGAGCAATTTGACAAAATCGTGCCCGACGGTTTCGATATAAGCAAAGAATTTGAGGACAACGACGGAGTGATAAATCTCCGCACCCGCCATTTTATCAAGGTGCAAGACGGTTGCAACAACTTTTGCAGTTACTGCCTCGTGCCGTACGTGAGAGGGCGTTCTCGCTCTCGCGCGGTGGATAGCGTGGTGAGAGAACTCGAAACGGTCAAAAACGTCGCAAAAGAAGTGGTGGTGACGGGCATCAATCTTTCCGCATACGGCAAAGATATCGATACGTCGCTTGCAAATCTTATGATTGCGCTCTCAAAATTCGATTTCTCCGTGCGCCTCGGCTCTCTTGAAGTGGGGGTTATCACCAAGGAATTTTTGGACGCAACCGCTAAAATCAAGCGTTTTTGTCCGCATTTCCACCTATCCTTGCAAAGCGGTGACGACACGGTATTGAAGCAAATGAACAGAAAATACAATTGCGCTCAATACTTCGACGCGGTGCAATTGATACGCAAATATTATCCCTCGGCGGCAATCACCACGGATATTATCGTCGGTTTCCCGACGGAGACGGAAGAGCAGTTTGAAAACAGTATGGCTTTTGCAAGAAAAGTCGGCTTTTCGGATATCCACGTTTTCCCGTACTCGTCGAGAAGAGGCACGGTTGCGGGGCGTATGAAGACGCTCGATCCCGACGTCGTAACGGACAGACAAAAGCGTATGACCGCCGTCAAAAAGGAACTCGTAGACAACTATCTCAACAAGCAAATCGGTATGCCCGTCAACGTGCTTTTCGAGACGCAAGATGACGGCGTTTGGTGCGGTCACGCGCCCAATTACGTCAAAGTCTATTCGAGAAACGGCGCGCATAACGACGTAAGATTGATTACGCCGTCGCACAAGTATCTTGACGGCGTTGCCGACGATACCGTGCAATAATTTCGATATTCTAACGGAGGTTTTTTATGGAAAACTGTGTTTTTTGCAAAATCGTAAAAGGGGACATTCCCTCAACCAAAGTCTATGAGGACGACGATATGATAATCATCAAAGACCTCAATCCGCAAGCTCCCGTGCATCTTTTGCTCATTCCAAAAGAGCATTACGCCAACATCGTCGAGATGACCGACGCCCAATCCCAAACTCTTGCCAAATGCATCAAAAAACTTTCCACGCTCACCGATACTCTCGGTCTTAAAAACGGCTTCCGTCTCGTCTCCAACAAAGGTGAGGACGGTTGTCAGTCGGTTGGGCATTTGCATATTCACATCCTCGGCGGCTCAAAACTATCCGATACGATGTGTTAAATAGCGACTAACTTCGTCAGGGCTGTCCGCCCGTCAACTCATTTACGATTAGTAAATTAGGGTTGCCGTTCGGACAGCCCTTTCTTGTTATTCATCTATTTAACGCACCGTATCGAATAGTTTTATCTGTTTATCGCATTGTATCGCTTAATTTAATTATATTAATTTGGCGGAATTCAAATTTTCCATATAAAAAACGCTCACCGTTGGGTGAGCGTTTTTCGTTTGGTATAAGCGGATATTACGCGCTTATTTTTGCTTTTTTCTTCTTCAAACCGAAGTGGATGCCGAGTCCGACGCCCGTGCCGACTACTGCCGTGCCCGGAATGAGTGTGGAAAGGAGGATAACCATCAATCTGTAATTGAAATTGCTTACCGCCGTCTCACCGATGACTTCGATTTGCTTGGTTTCGCGGTTGTAGTAGTAGCCGGTGAAGGTGAGGGTGTCGCCTTCGACTCTTACTTTGCCGAACGTTTGCGAATCAAGCGTGTTAAGAACGCTGTTGTCTTTGTTGAACTTATCCGTGGTAGTGTCGTTCTCTTTGTAGGTGTAGAACTTCGTTCCGAGCGTGCCGAGCGTGATATAGAGGACACCGTCACCCGTGTAGCGGACGCCTTTGTTGTCCGTCTTGTCAACCGCTTTGCCGTCCTTGTCGACGAGCATCGTGGTGGTGTAGGTGTGGTCGTGACCCGCAAATACCATATGGACACCGTTTTCCGCAAACAATTTGACGAGTTGACCTCTCATAGCAACGACTTCCGCGTCGGTTGCGTGAGAGCCCGCGCTGTACAAACTCTTGTGCATAAGCACGAATTTCCACTTCGCGTTGGTGCTCTTCAAATCGTTTTCGAGCCAAGCAAGTTGTTCTTGACCGAGACCATCTTTGGTTGCGTCGTTGGTGTCGAGGACGGTGAAGTGTGCGTTTGCGTAATCGAAGGAGTAATACTCGCCCGTGATTGCTTGCGCTTCTCCGTCTTTGAGAGCGGTGTAGTTGAAGTATCTACCCATTGCGCCGGTGTTGTTCTCGTGGTTGCCCGACGTGAAGAATACGGACGTATTGAGGTTGAGGTCTTGATAGGTGTTGAGAGCCATACCCCATTGATTGAAGTTCTTGCCGTTGTCGCACATATCGCCCGCGTTGAGGATAAAGTCGAAGGAATTGGTGCGCTCGTCTCTGAGAAGAGCTTCTACTGCCTCGTGGCTGTTGGAATACATACCTTGGATCATACCTTGGATATCCGCGATCGTGAGGAATTCAAACGTATCGACGGAAGAGTCCTTTGCGGTGGTGAAGGTGAAGTTGTCCTTGTCGTAGCCTTGCGTTTTGACGAAGTCGACCAAAGAGAAGTAGTGCGGTTCGTTTCCGACGTAGTAGTTGCCCGCGATGTCGTAGTTGTACGTCGTGCCCGCGGAAAGTCCCGTAATGGTCACGGTGTGTACGTTCCAGTAAATCACGCTGTTTGCAACGGATTTGTCTCTGTCACCGTACACGTACGGATTATCGTCGTCGTCCATAATCTCACCGTGAGTGAGGCAGAGGAGTCCGAGGTCGATAAGCGGGATATATTGCGGTTTGGTTTGCGTGAGCATCTTGACCGTGATACCGTCAAAAGTACCCGTTGCAACGGTGTCGAGATAATCACCGTGATTGTCACCCGCGTTGTCCGCAAATGCGTTTGCTTGCGTCGTGGAAACCGTTCCGATGACTTTACCGTCTTTGTCAAGCAATCTGAACGTGCCGTAAACGTTTTCTTCCGTGTAGAACTTCACGGTGTAGGACGTCGTGCTGTTTGCAGTGTCGAAGTTGCCCGTTACGCGAGAGGGAACTCTGCCGTTGTCTTGCGTTGCCGCGTTGAACGTATCGGTTACTTCGGATACTTTGTTGAGCGTGCTGAGGTAGGACAATTGAGTTCCGCCGTAAGCGTAGCCCGCGTAGGGTTGGAAGAGCGTCACTTGCGTGGGATCCATCGGGTTTGCGAGGTCGGGATAAACGTCCGTAGCGAATGCGACGACGATATCTCTTGCAATTCCGCCGAGACCTACGTAGAAGCTATCTACCATATAGCTGTCAAGGAAGTTGTTGACGATGGAGATTACGTCCGGTCCGTCAAGAGAGAAACCGAGGAGATTTGCAACCAAACCTTTGATGGTGGGGAGCAAGTCGTTGACGATGTCGAGCAAGCAGAAATCGTTTGCGTCGAGAGAGAAGCCTGCGGGAACGCTAATCGTCAAACCAAAGCTTTCTTGGGTGAAGCCGTTGATCAATTCCGCCGTGTCGGGGTCTGACAAAATCTCACCGAGACTGCCCAAGCCCTTCTTCAAGCTGTCGAATTGCGCTTGCGTGAGGTAGCCCGCGTTGACTGCCTTTTCAAAGTCAAAGTGATATCCCAAGATGGATTTGAGCAAAGAGCCTTCTTCGTTGAAGATAGGATCGAGCAAAGCGTTGAGAAGGTTTTCAACAAACTTTCCGCTTTCGAGTTGCGCTTTCATATCTTTGACTGCCGCAAGCATACGTTTGCGATAAAGCGCGTTGGTGGGGAGAGATCCCTTGTACGCTTCGTTTTCGGCGTAAACCGCTCTATCGTATTTTGCGTCGATAGACTCGTACGTTTCGTCGAGAGAGATTTCAACGCCCGCGGTGTGTGCGGTGAGGATAAACGCAGCGATGTCTTGCACTTTCATTTTGCCGATGCTTTCGTCACCGAACGACCAGTCAAGAATTTCACCGACTACCGCGTTTACGAGATCGAGAGCCGTGTCGTATTCAACGCCGTTATGATTGTAGGTGAGACCGAGGTCTTTTCCGCCAACTACGGTGTCGAGAATGTATTGAACGAGGTTGATAGTGCCCGAAACTTTGTCCGCTTTTGAGATATCGGGGAAGAGCAAATTGAGCGCAAACGTCGTAACGAGACCCGTGCCGTTTGCAAAATTGCCTACGAAACCGTTGACCGTGCCTACTAGTGAGTCAATCGTGTCTTGATTGAGGAAGTGGCTCACGAGACGGTCGAGAAGTTGAGAATAGATCTCTTTGTTGATGTATTCGTTGTATTTGAGAGTTCCGATACCATTGTCGTATTGGATCATATACGCAAGGTATTCGGGGTTGCTTCCAACCACGCTGTTCCAAGCCTCTTTAATATCTTGTTGCGTGGATTCGGGGTGGGCTTTGACTTGTTTGTAATAGTCGTAGTTTTTGAGGAACGCTTCTTCGTTAAATTCTCTTGCGCCGAAAACGTTGTAGCTGGGCACTTCTTTGAGGGGAGTGTCGCTGATATTGTCGAGTCTAAATATTTGAGATTCGCAAGTTTCACCGAGTTTGCCGTCGCAGTTTTTGCGAGAGAGCGTGACGTATCTGCGCGGGGAGTCGTAGCTTACGCAAGAACCCGTTTGGAAATCGTAAAGAGTTCTGCCTTGTGCATCGGTGTAAGACATTGCGTCGGACGCGTGCATATGTCCCGTGAATACGTAGCGAACGCCCATATCGAGCAAGCGTTTCGTCGTGTATTCCCAGTTGTAGATGGTGAAGTCTTTGAGAATTTCGTCTTCTTGTTCCCAGTGCGGAAGCGCATTTTGGTGGAAACAAGTGATTATGGTTTCTTCACCGAGAGTGGGAGTAGTTGCGTTTTGTGCGTCGCAGAAAGCTTGCATCCAATTGATGACGCCTTCGGTAAGACGACCGCCGCAGAGGTGGTTTTGATCCGTTGCACGATACACGTGTCTGTCGGAAGAGAACGCGTTTACAACTGCCGTTGCACTATAAGTATAGGGGTGTTCGGTGTCGATATAGCCGTTGTCTTCGAGGTGTCCGTTGTTTTCGAGATAATAAATAGTGTCGGGACGATTGACTTTGAGCCATTCGTATTCCGCCGCGCCAACTCTTGCGAAAGAGCCGACTTCTTCAGTCTCTCTGTCGCTTGCGTCGATAACCATAATGGAGTAAGACGTGGTTGCGTTATCGTCGTCGAGAATTTCCGCAGTCAAGGACAAAACGTTGTTGTCGTCACCGAGTCCGTAGTAGAGAGCAAGTCTCTCGCTTGCGGTTTTCGTGGTTGAGTGTGCGATTTCTTCGAGGACGGGGCTGTAATAATGAATATTGAGGTTGCTTGCGTTGGTGGACGCGTGATAACCGTCGGTATACGTACCCGACCAATAATCTTCGGGGAAGTATTCGGTGAGGTTCAACGCGCCGTTTGCACCGGTAAGGTTTGCGTCGGGATATCCGAGACCCGCAAAGATAATTGCAAATTGAGCCGCGCTCACGCCGTCGGAAACTCTGCCCGAACCGTCTTCTTGATAGTAGAGTGCGCCCGAAGCGTTGTAAAGATCGTGGTTGCCGGGAGTTGCGAAGACTTGGAAGTTTTCATAACCCGCAATTTGTCTTATCTCGTTTTGCATATAGCGCAATGCGTTTGCAACGTCGATAAGGGCGGTATGCTCACCGTTCTTGCTGAGGTCACCCGAAGCAAAAACGTACATCGGGCAAGTGCCTTTCTTTGCGTCTTCGATGTATTGTTTCACTTGTTGTGCGAGTATCATACCGCTTTCGAGCACGAGTTTGGTGTCACCCGTCATCGAGTTATAGAAGTCGCTCGTGACGTAGTTGGGGTTGGTGACGTCGTGATAGCAGTAATCTACGGGGAAGTAGTGAATGTCGCTGAAATGTCCGATTTTGATTGAACTTTCGCTTTCAACGGTTTGGACGGTTTCCGCGTTTGATACGCCGTCAATAATCGAGAAACTCATCACGCTTGCAAGCAAAATCGCAAGAACGACGACGAGCACGGTCGGCAGACGGTGCAGTTTGGAATTGCTCATATTTCCTCCTTATGCGCGCACATACACGTACGCACAAATTTATAATCACTACAATTGTATAGTATTTTATAAATAAAATCAATATCAAAAGCGCAATCGGGGCGCAAAATTTACGCCGATGTTCGATATAATACATTTCGTTTTGCAAAGAGTGACGATAGATTGATTTCGACGTAATTTTCGTGCAAAAAATGCGCAAAATTGCAAAAAAAGCGTTGACAAATACGATAGACGGGAATATATTATATATGAACGATTGAATAACAGTTCAATTGTTTGAGAGGAAATATGGAAACGAACGATAAAAACTCAAATATTTATTCGATGCCCGACGACGAGGTCGTTGTCGCTTTGGCAGAGCTTTTCAAGGCACTCGGAGACCCCACGAGAGTGAAGATACTTTCTTGCTTGCAACTTTCGGATATGTGCGTAGGTGAGATTGCGGACAAAGTGGGTATGAGTACGTCGGCGGTTTCGCATCAACTTCGCGTTCTTCGTGCAATCAAACTCGTGAAGGGCACGAAAGAGGGCAAAGAGGTCAGATATTCTCTTGACGACGATCACGTGACGTTGATTATGCAATGCGGTATCACTCACGTCAACGAAAAATAATAAACTAAAAATAAGGGCTAATCCCCCTAATTTTTTAGGCACAATAGTTGAATAATTGTTCAATCGTCCAACTATTCAAATCAAATTGGGACTGAACTCACTTCGGTGGGATAGACAAATAAAAAATAGAGAAGGAGTATCAACTATGAAAAAAGTTTACAAGCTTGAAGATCTCGATTGCGCAAACTGCGCCGCAAAAATGGAATGTGCCATTCAAAAAATCGAAGGCGTCAATTCCGCCAGCGTCAATTTTATGGGACAACGTATGACCATCGATGCAAACGACGAGAATTTTGATGAGATAATGAAAAAAGTGGTCAAAGTCTGTCGTAAGGTAGAACCGGATTGTACGATAATACTTTAATTGCGACAGACGCCCTCGTAAACGGTCTATACTTTTTCGGAGACGGAGCTTCGAGTCGCAAGGCGACGAGCGGTTGAGTGCCGAACTTGACGAAAAGTACAAGTGAACCAACGAGTGTTGTTCTTTTCGTTGGTGAACGAGTGGCATAATTAAAGAAATGCCCCTATCTATGTGAGTGCCGAGTGTCGCCCCCACGAGCGACGGATAATTTTGTAAAGAATTGTCCCTAACCGAGTGGCGGGAGAAATGCCGGCGTGTCCGGAAAGAGGGGGTTATCTGTTTTGAGGAGTTCCGACACACTCTATTAAGTGTGCTGTCGAGAAAACAAAAATAAACCTATGAGCAAAATCAAACTTACTAGAAAAGAAAGAAAAAACTTTATAAGGATAATCGTTGCGCTTGCAATGTTCCTCGTCGTGCTTATCGTAGATAAGACGGTCGGCATTGCGAAAGCAGTGGGCGGTGAATATGGTTGGCTCGTGCCTTTCTTCCTTTACTTTGCCGTGTACGTCGTCATCGGTTATGACGTATTGTTCAAGGCGGGAAGAAATATCGTGCACGGACAAGTCCTTGACGAGAATATCCTTATGTGCGTAGCGTCGCTCGGTGCGTTTGCACTCGGCATATATACTAGCGTTATGAAACTCGGTCAAGAAGGCTTTGACGAGGGGTGCGCAGTCTTGTTGTTCTATCAAGTCGGTGAATTCTTCCAAAGTTACGCGACGGGCAAATCTCGCAAATCAATTTCTTCGCTTATGGACATTCGTCCCGACTACGCCAACGTAAAGCGTGAAGACGGTGTAGTGGAGCAAGTCGATCCGAGCGAGGTTCAAGTCGGGGACGTCATCGTGGTTTACCCTGGTGAAAAAGTGCCTCTCGACGGTGTAATCGTCAGTGGAAACACCACGCTCGACACCAAGGCGTTGACGGGTGAGTCACTTCCGAGAGAACTTTGCGAGGGTGACGACATAATCAGCGGTTGTGTCAATTTGACGTCACAAATCGAGGTTCAAGTGACAAAAGTATTCTACGATTCGACCGTTTCTAAAATACTTGAACTCGTAGAGAACGCTTCGGGACGCAAATCAAAGGCAGAAAACTTCATCACCAAATTTTCCAAATACTACACTCCGAGCGTCGTTGCGGCGGCAGTTTTGCTTGCGGTAATCGGTGGCGCGGTCACAAAAGATTGGTATACGTGGGTGTATAGAGGATTGAGTTTCTTGGTTGTATCTTGTCCTTGCGCACTCGTGGTTTCCGTGCCTCTCTCCTTCTTTGCAGGTATCGGTGCGGCGTCGAGAATGGGCATTTTGATAAAGGGCTCGAACTATCTCGAAATGCTCGACAAAGCAAATATCTTCGTGTTTGACAAGACGGGAACGCTCACCAAAGGCAACTTTGCCGTAACCGCAGTTACGCCCGCTGAGAATAAAGACGAAATCTTGCGCCTTGCCGCTATTGCGGAAAACGACTCAAATCACCCGATTGCTCGCTCTATCGTAAACTACTATAACAAAGAAATAGAGGGCGGTTATACGCTCACCAACGTTGCGGGCTTCGGCGTAATTGCGTCCAAAGACGACGACGTCATCTATTGCGGAAACGAAAAACTTATGCAATCCTACAAAATTCCGTACGATAAACAAAACGGCGTAGGAACGGTGGTTTACGTTGCGCACAACGACAAATTCGTAGGTTCGTTGCTCATATCGGACGAAATCAAGCCCGAAAGCAAGGAAGCAATCGCGCGACTCAACGAAATGGGTTGCAAGACGGTTATGCTCACCGGTGACAACGAACAAATCGCGGCAAGCGTTGCAAACGAGTTGCAACTCACCGATTATAAGGCGTCTTTGCTTCCGCAAAATAAGGTTGAACACGTTGAAACTCTATTGAATAGCAAGAAAAAGGACGAAATTTTATGCTTCGTCGGCGACGGCATCAACGACGCGCCGGTGCTTATGCGCTCGGATATCGGTATCGCAATGGGCGGTGTAGGCAGTGACGCGGCAATCGAGGCAAGCGACGTAGTGCTTATGCAAGACGATTTGAGCGGAATATCCACCGCAAAGCGTATTGCAAAGAAGACTATGCGCGTCGTATACGAGAATATCGTTGGCTCGCTCGCAGTCAAAATCGCAATTATGGCATTGTCCGCTTGCGGTGTGCTCGGTGCGTATTCAATGTGGATAGCAGTCGTCGGAGACGTGGGTGTCGCAATCGTTGCAATTCTCAACGCAATGCGTGTCAACCGTGGCTTCAAAACCACTCTCAAACAACCCAAATGACCTCAATTCAATTGGTTAGATACTCAAAATAATACAAAATCTAATAAAAAGTGCGTCACCGTTCGTGACGCACTTTTTGTGTATATAAATTGCATTTATATCACCATTATTCCTCTTGTTTTTTATCTTCTTTAAGTTTATATCCGCAGTTGGGACATTCTATGTCATTTGGTGAAATCTTTGCAAAACAGTTGGGACACTCATCAAATTCTGGAAGATTTTCATAATCGAAATCCTCATCGGTATCGTTCTCGTTCAAAATTTCGATTTGTTTCAAAATGTGTGCCTCATTCGGCTTTTTCTTACTCAATTTTGTTTGCTGAATCATCAACGTTTTGTCGGTATTTGCTTTAATTACATAAATATTATGACAAGTTGCAACCGCCATTTTTCCAAAAACATAGAATACCGCAATGGATATTCCGCCCGAGGGAATAATAATTAAACATAACCACCATACGTTGTAAGTAATACTCGTTATTACGCCGATCAATACAATCATTATACTGAGAACAATTGTTGCCACTGTTATAATTGCTGAACCAGCGCTTATATAGCGGTAAGAGTCTAAATCGTTTTGTTGTCTCATTTTTGTTTCCTCCTAAATAAAAAATGTGCCATCTCAGCGAGATGACACATACAGTTGTTTCTCGCTTAGTTGTCACACCATATATAACCAAACCGATTACGTGCGGAAACAAGACTGCCATAGGTAGTCATCGGTTTGGATTTATTAAGATGGTGTGACGATGTGATTATAGCACATAAGGCAAAATTGTCAAGTCAAGATTGTGCCTCGATCCGCATACTATATAGTGAAGAAGGAGGGAAGATATGAACTTTTTGACGTTGCTTTTATCCGTGCTCGGACTTGCGGGACTTATCGGCTTTTTCGGCGGTGCGTGGTTTTGAAATAAAAACATTTTGATTTATTCACAAAAAAATCACGATTTCGCTTGCATAAGGTGGCAAATTATGCTATTATCACAAAGCAATATCGATTTGCCCTCATGGTCAAGCGGTTCAAGACGTCGCCCTCTCACGGCGGAAACTAGGGTTCGATTCCCTATGGGGGTACCAAAACAAAAGGAACATATCGCAAAGATATGTTCTTTTTTCGTTTCTATAAGCAGTTTAGGGAATTGAACGGGCGGTAAAGCGCACAATCCAGTGAATTGTGCGCCCGCCCCGGCGTGATAGCGCAGACATTATGTAGTCGTACGGTCAAAAGGGAAGATGTGTGCCTATGTTGTGTGAGAAAATTGTATATGTCAAGCGGAGCGATTCCCTATGGGGGTACCAAAACAAAAGGAACATATCGCAATGATATGTTCTTTTTCGTTTCTACGATAATTTATTGAATTTTTCTGATAAAAAATTATCAATTCCATATTGATTTTTATTATTTAATAATGTAAAATACATTTGTATAACAAATTTAGGAGGAATTTTATGGATCCCAAGTATCAAAGCTTGTTTACGCCTTGGAAAATCAAGAATTGCGAAATCAAAAACCGCATCGTCTTGACCTCTATGGGCGGAACTTCAATTTTCGGATGGATGGAACCGCATCATTTTGACAAAGAAGCGGCAAACTTCCTTCTTGACCGTGCAAAAAACAACGTCGGTCTCGTCTTGCCGGGCATTGCGCCTATCAGAAACGTTATCGGTGGCAACTGGCTTTACAAGAGCAAAAGTTCCTTCAAACAACTCAAACCCTTTATGGACGAGCTCCACAAGACGGGTGCAAAGATGTTCGTGCAACTTACTGCGGGATTCGGACGTTCGTTTGCAATTTCATCTATGATGGAAATGCTTGCGACCAATAAATTCCTTGGCGCAGTTGCAAAACCCTTCATCAACATCGACCAACTCACGATGAGCGCAAGCCCCAACCCCAATCGTTGGAGCGACAAAGTGCCTTCTCGTGCGATGACGATTGACGAAATTCACGAATTCATTTACGCGTTTGGTCAAACCGCAAAAATGTGCAAAGAAGCGGGCGTTGACGGCGTTGAAATTCACGCCGTACACGAAGGCTATTTGCTTGACCAATTCACGATGAAATACACCAACCAACGCACCGACGAATACGGTGGATCAATCGAGAACAGATATCGTTTCCCGATCGAGATCGTCAAAGAGATCAAGAAAGTCTGCGGTGACGATTATCCCGTATCGTTGAGATATTCCGTCGTATCCAAGACCAAAGGCTTCCGTCAAGGAGCGCTTCCCGGTGAAGACTACGTCGAAGTCGGCAGAGATATGGAAGAGAGCAAGATTGCTGCCAAGATGCTCCAAGACGCTGGCTACGATATGCTCAACTCGGACAACGGCACTTACGACGCTTGGTACTGGGCGCATCCGCCGGTATATATGCCTCAAAACTGCAACCTCGAAGATTGTGAAGAGCTCAAAAAGGCAGTCACGATCCCCGTCGTTTGCGCGGGCCGTATGACTCCCGAAGCGGGCGCAAAAGCAATCGCGGAAGGCAAAATCGACGGTATGGGCGTTGCTCGTCAGTTCTTGACCGACCCCGAGTGGGTGACCAAACTTATGCAAGGTCGCGAAAACGACATTATGCCTTGCATTTGCTGCCACAACGCTTGCTTTAATATGGCACACTACAACGGCGTCGCAAACGACCAAGATTTGTCCGACACCGCAGGTATGGCTCGTTGCGCACTCAACCCGCACACGATGCAATCCAAGAAATACAAGATCGTTCCCACCAAGAAATCCAAGAAAATCGCGGTTATCGGCGGTGGTATCGGTGGTATGGAAGTCGCGCGCGTAGCAACTCTCCGCGGTCACAAAGTCACCGTTTACGAGAAATCAAACGATCTCGGCGGTATTTTCGTAGCGGCTGCAGCTCCGTCCTTCAAAGAGAAAGATAAAGAACTCATCGAGTGGTACAAGAAGCAAATCAAAGACCTCGGCATCGAAGTGAAGTACAACACCGAAGTCAAAGATATAAGCAAGCTCGACGCAGACGAAGTAGTCGTCGCAACTGGTTCTGTCGCAAGAAGATTTAGAGTTCCCGGCATTGAAAAGACCGTTGAAGCGTGTGAATTTTTGCTCGACAAGAAAGAGGTCGGTGACAACGTCGTCATCATCGGTGGCGGTCTCACGGGTTGCGAAATCGCATACGAATTGCATTTGAGAGGCAAACATCCCACCATTGTCGAGATGAAGAACGACCTTATTGCAGTTAAGGGCGTATGTCTTGCCAACTCTTCCTATTTGCGTGAGTACTTCGCACTCCACAAAGTGCCCGTACATCTCGAAACCAAGCTCTTGTCCGTCACCGACAACGGTGTCAAAGTCCAAGACAAATCCGGCAAAGAGTTCGAGATTCCCGCAGATTCCGTCATTATGTCCGTCGGTTATATTCCCGCACCGGTTGCCGAAGAAGGCAAGCACGTGCACGTCGTGGGCGACAGTGCAAAGATCGGTAATTTACGTACGGTTATTTGGGGTGCTTGGGACGTAGCTATGAAGCTGTAAAGCGCACTATTTAGCGAATAACTTCGTCAGAGCCACGCTTCGACAACTCACGTACGATATGTACGTTAGGGTTGCCGAGAGCGTGGCTCTTCCTTGTTCTTCATCTAAATAGTGCGCTTTACGTAATCTAAACGCAAACGACGAATAAATTTGGCAAAGCCGTCAGTCAACTCATTTACGATTAGTAAATTAGGGTTGCCGTGCAAGGGGCTTTTTCTCGCTCTTCATCCTTTTAGTGCGTTTTAGACCGCGCACTATTTAGTGAATGGAACATCTAAATATTGCGTTTTACGCATTTTTGCGAATATGGAATATTCCACAATTATTAATTAATAATTATTAATTATTAATTCAAAAAACTCGCAATATATGTTACAATATTATCAGTAAATATATAGGAGTTATTGTTATGAAGAAAACAACGATGCAAAAATTTGCGAAACTTATCGCAGTCAAGGGCGTAAATGTGCGCAAAGGACAAGAAGTCGTCGTCAACGCGTCTCTCGATCAGCCCGAATTTGTCAAAATGGTGGTTGAGGAGTGCTATCGTGCGGGCGCAAGCAAAGTCACGGTGGAGTGGAGTTATCAACCTCTTACCAAAGTACATTATCGTTATCGTTCTCTTAAAACTCTTTCCACGATTGAAAATTGGGAAATAGAGAAGTTCAAACACAAAGTTGAGGCGCTTCCCGCCGTTATTTACATTGATTCCGACGATCCCGACGGACTTAAAGGCGTCAATCAAGAGAAAGTGGCAAAATCTCAACGTGCCAAATATCCCGTCATTAAGCCGATGCGCGACGCTATGGAAAACAAATATCAATGGTGTATAGCGGCAGTCCCCGGCAAAGCGTGGGCAAAAAAGGTTTTCCCCAACGAAAGAGAGGGCAAAGCAGTCGAAAAACTTTGGAACGCAATTCTTTATACGTCGAGAGCGGACGGCGAAGATCCTATCAAAGCGTGGGAAGACCACAACGCCGACCTCAAAGCAAGATGCGAATATCTCAACTCACTTGGTATCGAAAAGTTGCATTACACGTCATCTAACGGCACGAATTTCACGGTCGGACTAATTCCCGACGCACTTTTCTTGGGCGGAAGCGAAGACACGCTCGGCGGTGTAGAGTTCAATCCCAATATTCCGAGCGAAGAAGTGTTTACCTCTCCTATGAAAGGTCAAGCGGAAGGTATCGTGTACGCAACTCGTCCGCTTTCTTATAGAGGTGAGCTTATCGAAAATTTCTCGGTACGCTTCGAGGGCGGTAAAGCAGTGGAAGTACACGCCGAAAAGGGTGAAGATTTGCTCAAACAAATGATATCTATGGACGAAAATTCCGCATATCTCGGTGAGTGCGCGCTCGTTCCGTACGATTCACCCATTCGCAACAGTGAAATCACCTTCTACAACACACTTTTCGACGAAAACGCGTGTTGCCACCTTGCATTTGGTCGCGGATTTGAAAACTGCATCAAAGATTACGCCAATCTCACTCTCGACCAATGCCGTGAAAAGGGTATCAACGACTCAATCATTCACGTTGACTTTATGATCGGCTCGCAAGATCTCAATATCGATGCCATTACTAAAAGTGGTTCGATTATGCCCATCTTCCGCAACGGCAACTGGGCATTCTAACAGCGCTAAATCGCGCCTAATTTTGTTAACACCCCAAGCCCGCCAATTCACGTACGATTATGTACGTTAGAATTGTCGTTCTTGGGGTGTTTTCGCATTATGCATCGATTTATCGCTGTTAGAAAACACACCGAGTGGTGAATAACTGTGTCAAGCGCACCTCGCTACAAGTCGTGTACGATTGTGTACACTTGGCTTGTATCAAGGTGCGCTTTCCTTGTCTTCATCTCAATGACGCATTTTAGACCGTTTGTATCGATTTATCGCTGTTAGAAAACGCGCTATAAAGCGAATAGCTTCTTATTAACGGTATGTGCCTATTCGTAGCTTCGAGTCGCAAGGCGACGAGCGGTGGAGTGCCGAACTTGACGATTGTACAAGTGAACCGATAAGTGTTGTTCTTTTTATCGGTGAACGAGTGACATAACAATGGTACGATAACTTTTTATGTGAGTGCCGATTGTCTCCCCCGCGAGCGACGAATACTTTTGTAGAGAAATGCCCCTATACGAGTGGTGGGAGAAATGCCGGCGTATCCGGAAAGAGGGGGTAATTCTGTTTAGAGGAGTTACGACGCACTTTATTGAATTGTAAAATTTAATAATTCAAATTTAGTGCCGTTAGAATACTTGTTTTTCGCAAAATAGGGAAGTAATACAATCTTTACAAAAATTGGGTATTGCAATCGTGCCGTATATATGATATATTGAATATGATAAAAGTTTCCTGCTACGTTTGTGATGGTGCTATATTTTGAACCACAAATTTTATACGGGATGACGCGTCCGACATTATGCGGAGATGTCAGGCCTCATTTATATCGGAGGAAGGCAGATACCGCACGGTAGTCTTTACCCACCCTGCTCGAACGGCGGGTTTATAAAATGGCATCACACGGCGGTGCGGGGCAATATGAACGAAAACAAACGCTCGATTGAGCGTTTGTTTTTTTATTTCGTTATTTGATAAAAATATCGTATTTTTTCAAATCGTATTCTCGTTTGTTTTCTCATATTCTTTTTTGAAATGCGCTCAATTTTTCTCATATTCGTTTGAATAACACACTCACGTTTTTGCATAATCTTTTGAAAAAGTGCTCTCGTTTCGTCAATAGGGCGTATGTACATATTTCGATTTGTGCAACGTTAAATTTATTAAAAA
The DNA here is from genome assembly GCA_002476605.1 of Christensenella sp. UBA7571. Lineage (GTDB taxonomy): Bacteria > Bacillota > Clostridia > Christensenellales > CAG-917 > CAG-475. The sequence continues at coordinate 140,847 of DLLD01000001.1, read as the reverse complement.
CGTCGATTTTTACCTAAATGTATTTCAATTTTGTTTTAATTTTAGAATACTTTTGCCTTAAAAGCGTTAAATATTGCGTATTAAAGGCAATTTTTAGATTTTGTCTTGTAAAAGTGGCAATAATATGGTAAAATTTGTATATTAAATAAATAAACCAAATAAGGGTGATTTTATGAAGTCTCTTTCTTTCAAAAATAAGACGATTATCGCAATCGTTTTGTTCGTGGCAATCTTTGCCGCGCTCGTTGCGATTGCGTCCGTATTTGATTTTCAAGTAAGTCAAATTCTCACCAAAAACGCATTGAAATCGGGTGACTACATTGCAAACGATCTTTACGGCGTCGTCGGTGAAGCACTCGGAACGTCTCCGATTTATATCGTGCTTGCGGTATGCACTGCGATTTTGTGCTGGTTCTTTGCAAGAACGTACGGCAAAAAGTGGTGGGGCGTGACTCTCGCGGTCGTATTGGCAGTTGCGGGCTCGGTTGCTTGGTGGTTCTATATCAAAGATACGTTTAGATACGTGCTCGAACACGCTGCGGCACAAGTCGGTTCTACGGCGGGTGCGGTCGTGTACGAATTCCGTCACGACGGTGCGGTTATGGCAATAGAGTGGCTCATTGCGCTCACAATCCAAGCTCTCAACGTTTTGGCGTTCAAAAATCTCAAACCCGAGACTCTCAAAAAACTCGTATGGTGGGTTATTGCGGTTATTTCGGCGGTAGTCGTTGCAAATATCCTCATTATGATTATCAAAGATCCCGTCGGTCGTATGAGATACAGAGCAATCAACTCAAACGTCGGTCAACTCCTCATTGACACCGGCGTCGTGCAAGGTTACACTCCGTGGTATGTCAGCAACGGTCAACCGAGTGAAGATATCATCAAGATGTTCGTTGACTCGTATCCGGGTGCAAGCGACGCGTTCAAGTCCTTCCCGTCGGGTCACACTTGTGCTGCGGGTATGTCGTACGCGCTTATTATGTTGCCGGACGTCATCGATTTCAAGAGCGAAAAGAGCAAAAAGGGCGTCAAAATCGCTTGCTGGATTATCCCGATTGCAATCACAATGCTCGTAGCAATCAGCCGTATCGTAGTCGGCGCGCACTATATGAGTGACGTCACGTTTGGCGGAACGCTTGCATTCGTGTGTATGATTATCGCTCGTGAAATCTTCGTATGCAAAGGAAGCCATTTCTTCGCGTTGTTCCCGTCCGCAGCTCCCAAGAAACTTGCAAAAGTCGAAGAGGGCGTTGACGTAGACGTCGATATCGCGGAGCAAGAAACCGATGAAGACGAATTCGTAGACGAAATGGTTGAAGAGTCCGTCGAAGACGTTGCGACGATCGATAACGAGTCGCTAACCGACGATAAAATCGAAGAAGCGGTTTTGAGTGAAGAGCAAGCCAACAAGGTAAGCCAAGAGATTGCTGACAATCTCCGCGACGGCGTAATAAGCGAATAATTGCGATTACCCGCAAAAATGACATAATTTTGTATCAAAAAAGCCCTCTTTTCGAGGGCTTTTTTATATGATTTTTGAGGCATTTTTGACAAGATAATGCGATAATATCTTGAAGCGTTTTATCTATGTTTTGATATTATCGATACCGATTGCGTTTGGTTGCGATAGTGAAGAGTGGATATTTTGCGCCTTTATTTCAACAATTCTTTATGCTCGTTTGGCGTTGCAACCAGCGTTTTATAGTTGACGTAGATTACTTGTCCGGGGTGTCCGTTGGGTTTACGTTTTACGTTGCGACGTTCGGTGTAGTCAACCTCTTGACTTGCTTGTTTTGTGCTCGCGGTGATTTCACCCGCGATTTTCAGCACGTTTTCGGGCACTTCTTTGCCTTCCGTCACGATAATGGTATGTGCGCCGTGCTCGTTTTTGAGGTGCATCCAAATATCGCTTGACGACGCGATTTTGAATGTCAACTCGTCGTTTTGGATATTGTTTTTGCCTCTATATATCGTAAATCCGTCCACGACGTAAACGTAAGGCGGTTCGGGTTTTTCTCGGCGTACTTTGTTTTTTTGCGATTTCTTTTTCGTGCCTCCGAGAAGTTCCAACTCTTCCTCGATTGCGCTCGTTTGGCTCTCGTATGGAAGAGACGCGATTTCCTCTTCGATTGACTTGACGTATTCGAGCAAATCTCTGTCTTCAATCAATTTTTTACTGACGAATTCCTTTGCTCGTTTAAGTTTATTATACTTTGTATAATAAGCGGTGCTGTTTTTGGACGGAGTAAGGCGCGCGTCGAGCGGAATAACTACCTCGGTATTGTCATAATAATTGAGACATTTTACGCTTTCGTCGCCTTTTTTTATGCGGTAAATATTGCTTACGATAAGCTCACCGTACAGTTTGAGTGTGTCCATATCCTCGCATTCTTTGAGGCGTTGCAAATCGATTGCGATATTCTTTTCCACCTTTTGGTGCAAGCGTTTTGCAATCGTCGCAAGTGATTTTAGGCGCGCCTTGTTGCGAATATCCTTGTCGCAATCGGTGGTGAGGGCGTCGTACGCTTCGCTCATAGTATCGAATTTGCGCACGTTGCTTTCGTCCTCGTCGGCAAGGGAGCGGTAGACGAACGGATACACGTCTTTTCCGCCTATTACGCAAGGTTGAAAACTCGGTGAAGAAGCGTCGAAAGACGCAAATTCTTTTATCGTTGCATACAGCTTTTCCTTGTCGGATTGAGACAGTGAAGGGGCGGACGCATCGAGATTGGCGTGGAGCAAAAACTCGTTTATCGTAGCACCCGAAAATCCAGATATATTGTCTTGAATATACTTGTGCAAATCCCCGCCCGCAAAATCGTCAAAAACGCCGAAACAATCGGTTAGATAACTGATTTTCTTTTGCGTAACGGGTGAGTATTTGACTCCTCGCAACACGACGTGATTGCGCTCGACGTCAAGCGGAAGATGTTTGACCGCGTCCAAAATCACGAGGTTTTCGTCAGTGAAAACTATGTTGGAATACCTATTCATAATCTCGACGAAAAGGTAGAACGTGGCGTCGTCGCGCATTTCCGTTTTTGCGTTCAATTTGAGATAGATAATGCGGTCGTAGTTGTAAATGCCGATTTGCTCGATACTTGCGTTGAGAAGGTATTTGCGCATAAGCATACAAAGGTTGGGTGCAATCATAGGGCTTTGTTTTTTGCTTTGCGTTAGGTGAATACGAGGTGCGCCCGCGTTGCAAGAGACGACGAGGCAAACGTTTTTGCCTTTGGAGCGCATAAAAAAGCGCAACTCGTCAACTTCGGGTTGTTGAATTTTGTCTATTCTCGCGCCTTGAAGAGAGTCGTTGAGTTCTTTTGCAAGCGCGTTTAATGCAAATAGGTCGCTTCCCATACGATTATGATAGCAAAAAGCGCGAATTTTTACAATAAAAATCGAAAAAATGTGGCACAATACCACGCAATATTATTTGATTTTTGCGCGTGCGTATGATATAATTCTACTACTTGTAATGAAAATATATATCCGTATGCGCAAATGCGCGTCGGAATGGAGGACAAATGGACTACACAGTAGAAAAGTTGGAAAAGAGCCAAGTCAAGTTCAACTACGTGGTTGACAAGGACGCTTTCAACACGGCAATCAAGCAAGCGTATGAGAAGACCAAACACAAATACGCAGTTCCCGGTTTCAGAAAGGGACACGCACCTCAAAAAGTGATTGAGGGTATGTACGGCGCGGGCGTATTTTTCAGTGACGCAGTCAACGAACTCATCGACGCTTCTTTGAACGAACTCGAAACCAAAGACGAATACGATTTCGTAGCTGTCGACAGCGTATGCGACGTCGATATGACGGACGACGGCGGTGTAAAGTATTCAATCGTTATGGTTGTCAAACCCGAAGTTACTCTCGGTCAATATAAAGGCTTGAACGTGGCAAAGAAAGCAGTCAAAGTCACGGCAAAGCAAGTGGATGAAAGAATTGCGCAAGAGCAAGAAAAGCAAGCTCGTCTTATCGAAGTCGAGACCGCGGCAGCAAACGGCAACACCGTCACGATGGATTTCGTCGGTAGCGTAAACGGTGAGAAATTTGAAGGCGGCAGCGCAGAGAACTACGATCTCGAACTCGGCAGCAACACGTTTATCCCCGGCTTTGAAGAACAACTCGTCGGCGTAAAAGCTGGTGAAGTCAAAGACGTCAAAGTCACTTTCCCCGAGAACTATCAAGCGGAAAACCTTGCGGGCAAAGAAGCAGTGTTTACTTGCACTATCAAGGCAGTCAAAGTCAAAGAATTGCCGACCGTTGACGACGAATTCGTAAAAGAAATTTCCGAATTTGACACGCTTGCAGAGTACAAAGCGGACGTAAAGGCTCAACTCACCAAAGAAGCACAAGAGAAGGCGGACAGAGATTTTGAAGACGAAGTAGTCGAAAAAATCGTCGATTCTTCCAAGGTTGAAGTTCCTTCCGCAATGATCGAGCGCGAGGCGGACGAGATGGTGCACGAGTTTGAATATCGTCTTATGTACCAAGGTCTCAAACTTGAAGATTATCTCAAATATCTCAATATGACCAGAGACCAACTCGTCGATCAATACAAGGATCAAGCGGCAAAGACCGTCAAAGTGCGTCTCGTTATGGAAGCTCTCATCAAGGCAGAGAACCTCACCATCGAAGACAAAGACATCGAAGAAAAGATGGCAAAATTTGCAGAGCAAAGCTCTCAAACCGTCGAAGAATTCAAGAAGACTCTCCACAAAGAGCAAGTTGATTATATCGTCAACTCCATTATGAACGAGAAGCTTCTCGATATGCTCACCAAAGAGAACCTTGCAAAGAAGACGACTGCAAAGAAAGCCGACGCAGAAGCAGAAGTCAAAGACGACACGAAGACCGAGGAAAAGAAGCCTGCTGCCAAAAAAACCACCAAAAAAGCAGCAAAACCCGCAACCGACGCAGAATAAGTAGCGTAAGTTTCGTGTAAAATTTAAGTGTTTTGACAAAAACATATATGCTCGTCTTTCCGCTTGCAATCGTTTTGCAAGCGGAAAGCGTATAAGCAAAACAAAATATCGTATCGAGCGTAAAAATATCTAAAATACGCAAAATCTCGCGCATTTTTGAGTTTTGAACGCTCGTGCAATCAAAATCGAACGATACCGCCACGGCGGTCGGAGGATACAATGAACATCAAAAATCAACTTATACCTATGGTTATCGAACAAACGGGCAGAGGCGAACGCTCTTACGACATCTATTCTCGCTTGCTCGAAGACAGAATTATCTTTTTGACGGGTGAAATCGACGACAATATTGCCGATCTCGTCGTCGCACAACTCATTTATCTCGAAGGTAAAGACTCCACCAAAGATATTAGTCTCTACATCAACAGCCCCGGAGGATCGGTTTCTGCGGGCTTTGCAATCTACGATACGATGAACTACATCAAGTGCGACGTTTCCACGATTTGCATAGGTATGGCTGCGTCTATGGGCGCGTTCTTGCTCTCGTCGGGCGCAAAGGGAAAGAGATATTCCTTGCCCAACGCAAAAATTATGATCCATCAACCTCTCGGCGGAGCGCAAGGACAAGCAAGCGATATCGCTATCCAAGCCAACGAGATTTTGAAGACCAAAAAGCGCATCAACGACATTCTTGCACAAAATACGTCTCAACCGCTCTCCAAAATCGAAATCGATACCGACCGTGACTTCTATATGAACGCGGAAGAAGCCGAAAAATACGGCATCGTCGACAAGATTTTCTATTCAAGAAAGTAAATTTGAAAATAAGCAAATACGTTTTGCAAAACGTAACCGTTCGATAGGTATAACTTGTCGAAGATTAGAGTATATAAATAGATATGGAAAATTATCATAAGGAACAACATTGCAGTTTTTGCGGAAGGGGCGCAAGCGAGGTCGAAACGATTATCAGCGGTCCTAACGGCATAAACATTTGCAACGAATGTATTGACGAGTGCGTTTATATGCTCGGCAAAAAAGACCAAAAGACCGCAAACGACGGCATCAGTCTTTATACGCCGAAGGAAATCAAGGCAAAGCTCGACGAGTACATTATCGGTCAAGACAGTGCAAAGAGAGTGCTGTCCGTTGCCGTGTACAATCATTATAAGCGCATCAATCAAATGAAGAACAAAAACAGCGATGACGTAGTCATCGAAAAGAGCAACGTGCTTTTGCTCGGTCCTACGGGCTCGGGTAAAACTTTGCTTGCAAAGACGCTTGCTCAAATTCTCAACGTACCGTTTGCCGTGGCTGACGCGACTACGCTCACCGAGGCGGGCTACGTAGGTGAAGACGTCGAAAATATTCTTCTCAAACTCATTCAATCCGCAAACGGCGATTTGAAGAGAGCGGAAGTCGGCATCGTGTATATCGACGAAATCGACAAAATCGCAAAGAAAGGGGAAAACGTGTCCATTACGCGCGACGTAAGCGGTGAGGGCGTGCAACAAGCGTTGCTCAAAATCATCGAAGGCACGGTGGCAAGCGTTCCTCCGCAAGGCGGAAGAAAACACCCCAATCAAGAGTGCTACCAATTGGATACGACCAATATTTTGTTCCTCTGCGGTGGCGCATTCGTTGATTTGGACAAGATTATTGACCAAAGAAAGGACAATTCCAAGCTCGGTTTCGGCTCTGCTGTTAAAGGTACTGTCGATTATCGCTACGACGAACTTATCGAGGCTTTGCAACCCGCCGACCTTATCAAATACGGTCTTATTCCCGAATTCGTCGGTCGTGTGCCTATCGTCGTCGGACTCAACGCGCTTGACGAGAACGCTCTCGTTAAGATATTGTCCGAACCCAAGAACGCTCTCGTCAAACAATACAAGTATCAATTTGCGCTTGACGGCGTAACGCTTGAATTTGAAGAAGAGGCGTTGAGGGCGGTTGCGGCAAAGGCAATTCAACTCAATACGGGCGCAAGAGGCCTGCGTGCGATTCTCGAAGACGTATTGCTCGAACTTATGTTTGAAATTCCGTCCGAGAAGAATATCGACAAGGTTATCGTCACCAAAGCGTCCATCGACAAGACGGAAAAGCCCATCGTCGTATACAAACAAGCGGAAGTCAAGACTGACGATCAAATTGCGTAAATAGCAACAAAACAGCGCATCTAATGCGCTGTTTTTATGCAAAACGCATAGTTATAGCAAACAAAGGATAATTGAAAAATGATTAAACAAGCCAAATTCGTTACGTCGGTTGCCGACGCAAAAAACATTCCCGATTATAACGTTCCCGAGATTGCCATTGCGGGCAAATCTAACGTCGGAAAGTCCTCGTTTATCAATTTTATGGTCAATCAAAACAAACTTGCTAAGACTTCGCAAGAGCCTGGAAGAACGAGATTGCTCAACTACTTCGCGATAAACAACGGTGAGTACTATTTCGTCGATCTCCCCGGGTACGGTTACGCCAAGGTAAATAGGCAAGAAAAACAAAAATGGGGCGGACTTATCGAAAATTATTTGCGTACGAGCAAAAATCTTATCAACGTTTTCGTACTCGTAGATTTGCGCCACGAGCCGACAGACGACGATAAAATGCTTATCAACTATTTGTACGCGTATCATATCCCGTTTACGATTATCGCAACCAAGGCGGACAAACTCTCTCGTGCACAACAACAAAAGTGCAGAGCGGTCGTATCGTCGGCGTTGTGCGTTGGTATCAACGATATCATCGTAACGTCCTCAACGGCAAAGACGGGCAAGGAAGCAGTGCTCGCGCGTATCGATACGTTGCTTGAAAACGCACGAAGCATACTTGCAAACGAATTAGGCGGTGAAGAGAATACCGACGAAAACGACGATGAAAAAGCCGACGTCACAAACGATTTGAATTGCAAAATTTGAATAAATTCAAATTGAAATCAAAAAGCCGTATCTGTGTAGAATTACAGATACGGCTTGTTTTTTTGATAAATTACTCTAAAAACGCGATATTTTTATAATACTTTTACAAATATTATCGATTTATGCAATAGTTTTGCTTAATTTTTGCTTTATTCCGTAATTTCGCACACTTCGATCAATTTGTTATCCACGAGGTCGCAAGAGGTGAGAAAATACTCTATTCCGTTCTTTTCCACGCGTGGCGTTACCCTTACGTTTTTGCCGTGAAGGTGTCCGTAAAGAACGTAATCGACGTCGTACTTTTCAAGAATATCCGTGACTTGCGTGTTTTGGTAAGTTGCCTCGAAGGGCGGATAGTGAAGCATTGCGATAAGCACGTCGCCGTCTTTGCGCAACGCTTGCGCGCTGGATAGAGAGAGGTCGAGACGGACGAGTTCTCTATTGAAAACCTTTATATCCTCTTCCGTGCTGTCTTTGCTCGGAATATTCCAACCGCGAGTGCCCGCGATAATCACGGCTTTGTCTTGCTTTATAGGCTCTTGTGGGGATACGTTCTTGTTTTTCTTGCTTTCTTGCTCGGCAAACTGCCTTGCTTCGTGAGGATTGGAACTTTCCACACGGTAAGCGTTGTTTTGAATAAAGCGAAAGTCGGGAAATTCCTTGCGCATTTTGCTCAAAGAATTCCAATAGTAATCGTGATTGCCTTTTACGACGTATTTTTCACCGGGGAGTGCGGAAACGAGGTCGTAATCGGGCTTTGCCTCTTGCACGGTAAGCCCCCAAGACATATCTCCTCCAAGCAAAACGATATCGTCCGCGCCGACTTTTTTGCGCCAGTCGTCGCTTATTTTCTCAAAATGGTTTTGCCAACCGTCACCGAAAATATCCATCGGTTTTTCGACGGTGGTTGAGAGATGTAGGTCGCTTATAGCAAAGATTTTCATACGATTATATTATCACGCATTTTGCATTTTTTCAACGCTTTCAAACGGTTTGCGCTATTTTGATTTTTTCTTCGCCTTTGATGTGTATGGAATAATAATATATATCTATATATTTTCGTATAAAAAATGACGACTTGCGCCGTCATTTTTAAGTATCGCAACGAACTGCCGTTCCGTTGCTCGTTTTCTATCTTTTGCGCAGTTAAATTTCAATCCGACTTTCCTTGGCTTCGAGTGCTTTTCAAATAGTTTTTGCAAACTTTAAGCTCTCAAAGCGTAGTTTTGTGTTAGATTGGGAAAACGTTCCCAATTAGGTTGGGAAAATCGGAAGGTCGAACACGCCTTGGCAAGCGTCTTGGCTGAATTCCGTGCAAGGCGGAATTTTGCAATATCCGTACGACGGTACGAGAAGATTGACGGGTGCTTGTACGCTCAAAATTACCGTCACGCAACACGTGATACTGAACGTATAGTCGCTTACGTACGTGCCTCTCGGAGACGCCATATTGACGGTTGCCGCGACGTTTGGCGTAATTACGCTACCCGTCGGCACGCACATAACCACGTCAAGCGAGATGCTGACCGAGCTCGTGCCCGTGCCTTGCACGCCGTTTGCGTCGGTGTAGGCAATTTGAATAGGTATCGAAACCGTGGTCGTAACTCTTGAAAGCCCCGGTCTGTCGGCAATAGGTACGATCGTAAGGGAAGTAATCGTGCCCGTCGATGACGTTGACGTACCGCTTACGAAAGTGAGCGGAAGTGTGGGGCCGGCGGGGGACAAGTTAGTGAGAGCCACCGTCGAGTCTATGCTCGTTTGCATCATACAAGCGTCGAAAATTTTGACGGTTTGGATACAAACTTTTTCACACAGTCCGTTCATAGGATTGCCGCTGATGTTCCCGGGACATCTGTCGGGAGTGGAATTGTTGTTGCAAAAAGACATCTTTTTACCTCCTTTTTTATTTGTTGCAATATATGCGAGAAAGATTTTTTTGTTGCTAACGGCGCGTTTTATGCAAAAAAATTCAACTGATTTTGCGCGTTTTTCTTGCGATTTTTACTGAAAAGAGGCGGTGCGGAGCGGGCGAAATGAATAGAAAACGATTTTTGAATATAGTTTACTTGTAAATCAAATAATTTTGCATAAAAATGAAAAATGCCACTAAATAGAGGAAAAATTTTTGTGGTCAAAAATGGAAAATTCTATTGACAATCTTTTCGTATTGTTATACAATAACAAGCGTGAAGGGTGAAGTGCCCTCAAAAAGGAAGCAAATATGGCAAAATTTATGCTCGGCAATTATCGTCACAGCCTTGACGAGAAAAATAGATTTAGGATACCAGTTAAGTTCCGCGAGGGGCTTGGCGCAAATCCCTATTATATGCCGGGCAAAAACGGTTGCCTCTACATTGTTCCCGAAGAGAGATTCGAAGAGATGTTTGCGTCGTTCATCAATCAAAATCCGTACACCTCGGATACCGATGAATTTACGTCCAGCGTGTTTGCGTTCAGCGGACCTTTGGAAGAAGACGCACAGGGCAGAGTTGCTCTCGACAAAAACATCAAAGAGAAATACGGCATTTCAAAAGAACTTGTTTTCGTGGGTAAAGCGACCTACCTCGAAGTGTGGCCGAGTGAAACTTGGGACGCGAGATACGGCGTGCTCGATCCGCAAAAGATTGACAAGATGATCCAAGACCTCAAAAAGTACGGGGTGTGAAAATGGAATTTGCACATATCCCCGTGATGTTGAACGAATGTCTTGACGGACTGAATATCAAAAGCGACGGTATTTACGTCGACGGTACGGTAGGCGGTGCGGGACACTCGATTGAGATTGTAAAGCGACTCGGTGAAAGAGGAAGACTCATTGCCGTAGACAAAGATAAATTCGCTTTGCAAGCGTCGAGAGAAAGGCTCAAAGATTATCTCGATAAAGTGACCTTCATTCACGATGATTACAAAAATCTCATTGCCAATCTCGACGAGATAGGCGTGGGTGAGGTGGACGGAATACTTCTCGACCTCGGCGTATCCAGCCCTCAACTGGACAATGCGGAAAGAGGGTTCAGCTATATGAAGGACGCGCCTCTCGATATGAGAATGGATTGCGACCAAACGCTGACGGCATACGAAGTGGTCAACGACTTTTCGGAAGAGGACCTTGCAAGAATACTCTTCGATTACGGTGAAGAGAAACTTGCCAGAGTGATTGCGAGAAGAATTGTAAATCACAGAAGCCAAAAGCCGATTGAAACGACGCTCGAACTTGCAAAGATAGTCGAAGACAGTTATCCCGCAAAGACGAGATGGAAATTCGGACATCCGGCAAAGCGCACTTTCCAAGCGATAAGGATTGAAGTCAACGGAGAGCTTTCAAGGCTTGACGAGGCAATCACAGCAATGGCAAGGCGTCTCAAAAAGAGCGGAAGAATGGCAGTGATAACCTTCCATTCGCTCGAAGACAGAATAGTCAAATCCGCTTTCAAACAACTGTCGCTCGCGTGTACGTGTCCTCCGGACTTTCCCGTGTGCGTATGCGGAAAGGTGCAAGAGGTGGAACTCGTAAACAAGAAACCCATCGTCGCAACCGAGCAAGAACTTGAAATCAACCCACGCTCGCAAAGCGCAAAACTCAGGGTAGTAGAGCGAGTGTGAAAGAGATAAAAATACAAAAAAAAGATAAAAAATATAAAAGAGAAATAAAGAAGGGAAAATCGGTTATCTATCAGGGTGAAAAAAGAGAAACCGATAATCTAAAAAGGGGTATGTTATGGCAATCACATTGGATGAATTGTTGGGAAGAAACACACAAAGCGTAGCACAACAAAACAGCGTTGAGCGTTTTCCTTCATACGAAGATTTTAAGTCCTCGCGCAATACTTACGTGCAACAAAATCAAACGCAAAACGTGCGTTACAATTTCGATATGGCGCCCGCTCAAGCACCGAGAAGCGTGGAAAGCGTAAAAAGCTACGAAGCAACTCGTCCGTACGTTGCGCCCCAATCGAGCGAATATCAAACTCGTGAATATCCCTTCTACGATAATTTGCGTGCAAACGCACCCGCACAACCCGTGCAATACGTTGCGCCCGTACAATACGATCAAACCGCGTACATAGAGCCGATGCAATATCAAGCACCCGTGCAAAATAGAGTTGCGCAACCCGAAAACTTCTACGAGTTTACCGCTCACGACACCGAAAGATTGAGCGATCAAGAACTCTATAACAGACTTGCGGGCACGTCTCAAAACGGACCCGTCTTTCAAGACGCACAAGTCGCACAAAAAGCGCACACGTCCTTGTTTGCTCGCAGAGCGCAAAGAACGCAAGACACCACGGAAGAAAGACAACGCGGTAGACTCAACACCAAAGGCAAAATCATTCTCGGCGTATATCTTGCGGTTATCGCACTCGTTGCGTCGCTCATCATCGTCAACGCAACAAAGATCAACGCGGGCAAAGCGGTTACTCCGACGAGCAAAGTCGGCGTAGTCGCAACGCAAAAAGCGAATAATACGGAATCTTTCGGAATAGATTCCAAATATGAAGTTCGCATCGACAAATAAGACAAAACCCAATCTTCTTTATAATCCAACAAAAAGGCTGTCGGCAGTATTACTGCTGATGGTCTTTTTGTTTTGTGCGGTGCTATGCAAAACCTTTTTCGTGATGGTGGTGGATAGCAAAAATTTGCAAGTAAAAGCGTTGTCTCAATGGCTTCGAGACGTTCCGACGGACGCCCCGAGGGGAAGTATTTTGGACAAAAACGGCAAAGTGCTTGCCTCTACGTCCACGAGATACAATTTGTACGTACGACCGAGCGACACTTCCGACAAAGAGGGCGTTGCGAGAGTGCTATGCGACATGTTCGGTTACGATTACGAGACCACGCTTCAAAAAATCTCGAAGCGTACGAGCGAAGTTACCGTTGCAACCAAAGTCACCAAGGAAGAACTTTCCAAAGTATATGCAAGCGGACTTGGCGGAATTTATTATTCCGAGGACAACTTCCGCTATTATCCGTACGGTGATTTTATGACGCAAGTGCTTGGATTTTGCAGTAGCGACGGCTACGGACAAACGGGAATAGAATCGTATTACGACAAATATTTAACGGGCGTAAACGGACAAATTTTGACGGAGTCCGACCTTATAGGTCGCAAGAGCGGTGATGGCAACAGTTATTATTTGCCCGCAATCGACGGTATGAATGTCGTTACCACTCTCGACGCGGGTATTCAGTCCATAGTCGAGGGCGCGGTGCGCAACGCCGTTGCGAAATTCAGTCCGAAGGGCGTAATGTGTGCGGTTATGGACTATACGAGCGGAGGAATTGTCGCGCTATGCGAATATCCGTCTTTTGACCTCAACGCCGTGCCGAGAGACGACTTGCAATCTCTTTTTGAAAACTCCAAAAGCAAATTTATATCCACGGTATACGAACCGGGGTCAACTTTCAAAATCTTGACGTCTGCCGCCGCGCTCGACTCGGGCAAAGTGCGCACCACGGACAGATTTTACTGCGCGGGCTCACGCACCGTCGACGGAAAGCGGATAAGATGTTGGAAAGCGCGCGGACACGGCTCGATAGATTTCGGGCAAGGCGTGGAAGGCAGTTGCAACTGCGTGTTCATGGACTGCGCTTTGCGTATGGGGACGGATAGTTTTTACGATTATTTGCGAAAATTCGGCTTGGCAAGCAAGACGGGCATTGATATGACGGGGGAGACGAGCGGAATATTTATTCAGCAAGACTTGGTCAAAAACGTGGACTTGGCGCGCATAGGCTTCGGACAAGCGGTTGCGGTTACGCCGATCGGACTTTTGAGTGCGACTTCGAGCGTGATAAACGGCGGTGTGAGCGTCAAACCGCACCTTATGGACAAAATCACGACCTCGGACGGACAAGTGGTTGCGGGAAGTCAACTTCTCGGCGGTGAACGAGCGGTGTCCGATGCAACGTCGGATATTATGCGCGAACTGTTGCAACGAGTGGTAACCGAGGGTAGCGGAAAGGGTGCGTACGTCCCGGGATATAAAATTCTCGGCAAAACAGGTACTGCGCAAAAGTACGAGAACGGTCAAATCGCAAGAGGCAAATATATATCGTCCTTCCTCGGTTTTTCGGTGACGGAGGGCGCAAATTACGGAATACTATTCATCGTCGACGAGCCCAAAGGGTATATGTACTACGGCTCGTTGGTTGCCGCGCCTATGGTGGGTGACATATTCGAGAGCATATTTGCGTATCTTTCGATTGACCCGACCTATACGGGAAAAGAGGCGGAAATCGTCGGAGAAGAATTTGAATTGCCCGATTTTTGCGGTATGAGCGTAAGCAAGGCAAGGGCACAGCTTGCCAAACTCGGGCTGTACTGCGAGATAGACGGAGAGGGTGATACCGTGAGTGCGCAATATCCGCTTGAGGGAGTGAAAGTGGACAAGCGAAACGCCGTTTTGCTTATCACTTGACTTGAAAAGATTTTCCGTTGGTGGCTACTTTTGCGGTTGGGTTGAATATATATTCTACACTCATTATTATGAGTGTATCAACCCAAAAGGAGTTACGATATGAAACTTGAAAAACTGTTGCAAAACGTCGACGTTATATCGACCAATGCGGATATGAACACCGAAGTGAAAGGCATCAAAATATCCTCGAAAGACGTGGAAAACGGGGATATGTTCGTATGTATGGAAGGCGTAAACGACGACGGAAACAAATATATCGGCACGATAGACGCAACCTTCGTCGTTTTGACGGAAAAAGACGTAAAAGAGGCGGTCAGATATATCAAAGTGCGCGACGTGCGCAAGGCGTACGCGCTCGCTTGCGAAAACTGGTTTTTGAAACCGCTTGACGATATGAAATTTATTGCGGTCGTCGGCACGGACGGCAAAACTTCGACTGCGCATTATATAAACTCGATTTTGACTTTCGCGGGCGTAAAAACGGGACTTATCGGCACGGAAGGGCATTATATCCTCGACGAAAAAGTGGGGCAAAGCCTCACTACGCCCAATCCGTTTGAACTAAACGAACTGTTTTTCAAAATGCGCGCCAAGGGCGTGGAAGCGGTGATTGCCGAGGTGAGCGCACACGCGATTTATCTTGAAAAACTCGGAGATATCAAAGCGGATATTGCCGTGCTTACCAACGTTACGCAAGACCATTTGGACTATTTCAAAGACTTTTCGGCGTATAGGGGCGTAAAGATGTCCTTTTTTGAAAACGGAGGTGCAAAGTGCGCAATCGTCAACGTCGACGACGAAAGCGGTCGAATTTTGTTTAACAGACTTGAAGACAGAGAGGATATCAAAACGCTCGGCTACGGTCTTTACAATCCCGCCGATTGCTTTGCAATCAACGTGAGAGAGGATATAGACGGAGTAAGTTTCGTTGCCAACCTTTGCGACGAACTGGTGGACGTCAAATCAAAGTTGTACGGTGAGTTCAACGTTTACAATCTTTTGGCGGCAATGTCCGTCGCGCGCGAACTGGGCATAGACGCGCAAACCATCACGCACGCCGTGCGCAAAGTCAAGGCGGTCAAGGGCAGATTTTCCGTTTTGAAATGCGAAAAAGGCACGATTATCATAGACTACGCCCATACGCCCGACGGTATGAAAAACTTGCTTTCCACGGCGCGAACGATCACCAAATCGAGACTTATCACGTTGTTCGGTTGCGGTGGCGAAAGAGACAAGTCCAAGCGCGCGCAAATGGGCAAAATCGCGTCCGAGTACAGTGATTATATAGTGCTTACCAGCGACAATCCGAGAGGTGAAGACCCTCTCGATATCATAAAGCAAATAGAGTGGGGAGTGTCCGTCAAAGACGTGAAATGTATCGTCGACAGAACGGAAGCGGTGCGCTTTGCGCTTGCGGAAATGGAAGAGGGTGATACTCTCGTGATAGCGGGCAAGGGCAACGAAAGTTATCTCGAAGTCAAAGGCAGAAAGATACCTTACAGCGATTTTGACGTGGTTGCGAGGTACGCGAGATAAGATGAGCGCGCTAAACAAACTTCTCACGTACTTTATATGCTCGGTGGCGTTTGCCGTGCTGATTGCACCTTTGATTATCAAGATTATGGGCAAACTCAAAGCAAAGCAAACGGTTTTGGGTTACGTCAAACAGCACGCCGCCAAGAGCGGAACGCCGACGATGGGCGGATTTATTTTTCTTATACCCGCGCTGGTGTTTTCGCTGGTGGAATTTCAGTGGTTTTCAATCGTGGCGGCAGTGATAACCGTCGGCTTTTGCATACTCGGGTTTTTGGACGATTTCATCAAAATCCGCTATTCGCGCAATCTCGGTTTGAAACCCTATCAAAAGATAATCGGACAAGTGGGGCTCGGTCTTGCGGCGGGCTATTTCGTGTACGCCTCGTCGCATATAGGCAGTGCTATAAGTTTGCCTTTCACCGAATATATGCTTGATATGAGATGGGGCATAATCCTTTTCGTTATGCTCGTATATATCGCAACCACCAATTCCGTCAATCTTACTGACGGGCTCGACGGACTTGCGGGCTATACGTCGGTGGCGTATTTTTTGTGGTTTGCAATGCTTATATTCTTTGAATATAACGACGCCGTATCGATTGGCGATACGCAGTACGCAAAGCAACTTTTGTCCCTCGGAGTTTTTTGCGTGTCTATGCTCGGCGGAGTGCTGGGATATCTCGTATTCAACGGCTTTCCCGCCAAGATTATGATGGGGGACACTGGCTCGCTTGCGCTCGGAAGCGCGTGCGCGTGCGTTGCGGTATTTATCAAAAATCCGCTTTTAATCGTCACGTCAGGCATAATGTACGTTTGGTCAAGCATATCAGTTATATTGCAGGTGACCTCTTTCAAACTCACCCAAAAACGCATTTTCCTTATGTCTCCTTTCCATCATCATCTCGAAATGAAAGGATTGCACGAGTCGAAAATCGTCACGATATACTTCGTCGTGAGTATGATAGGGGGCGCGCTGACTTTGATATTTGCGAGGACGATATGAGATTTGTCGGCAAAAACGTCGTGATATACGGCGCGGGCATAAGCGGTTTGGCAGCATACGAATTGGTGAGAGAAAAGGGTGCAAAAGCCATAATTTACGATGACGACGCAAAGGCGGAACACGCCACCAACAGCACGGGCGTATTTGACGGTGCGGATATAATCGTATTAAGCCCCGGTGTTGAGGCAAACAAAGATTTTTTGCTTGACGCGCGCCTCGACAACACACTGGTTATAAGCGAACTTTCGCTTGCTTCCAAGCTTTGCGACGCAGAGCAAATTGCGGTTACGGGCACGAACGGCAAGACCACGACGACTATGCTTATCGACCATATACTCAAACGCGCGGGAATACATTCTCACGCGGTGGGCAATATCGGCGTGCCGTTTTGTTCCATTGCCGACAAGCTCGACGCAACGGAAACGGCGGTTATAGAAGCAAGCAGTTTTCAGCTTGAAAACAGTCCCGATTTCGCACCCGATATCGCAGTGCTTCTCAATATCGCGCCCGACCACTTGTCAAGACACAAAACTATGCAAAATTACGTCACCGCCAAGGCAAATATCTTCCGTTCGCAAAGCGAGCAAGACGTTGCGGTATACAACGCCGACGACGAGTATATAAGGGAATTAATTCCGCAAATAAACGCCAAAAAAGTGCCGTTTTCAATCGAGCACATCGAGCCGGACGGGGCGTATCTCTCGTCGGGTTTTGCGTGCTACAAGGGAAGACCTATCGTCGCTCTCGAAGATATCGATTTCAAGGGCAAAGAGATACAAAACGTGCTTGCGAGCATTGCCGTTTGTATGCAAAAAGGAGTGTCGGAATTTTGCATTGCGTCCGCAATCACGGACTTTGCAAAACCCAAATATCGCAGACAATTCACCCGCAAAATTCACGGCGTCGACGTGTACGACGACAGCAAAGCCACCAACGTGTCCGCGTGCCTGTGTGCGTGCGAGGGCGCGGAAGATTGCGTACTTATTCTCGGCGGACAAAAGGGGCAAGAGGACTTTGACGAGTTGTTTGCAAATATGCCGTCAAACGTCAAAGGCTTCGTCGCTTGCGGAGAAAACGCGGACTTGATTTTCGAGAAAGGCAAAGCGCACGGCTACGACGTATCGGTGAGAGAAAATCTTACGGACGCTCTCGATTGCGCGTTGACCAAAGCAAGGGAAGTTGGTGCAAAAAGCGTACTGTTTTCACCCGCAAGTAAGAGCTTTGACAAATACAAAAATTTTGAAGAGCGCGGAAGAGTGTTTGACGCAATCGCGCAAAAACTTTCGAGATGAAAAACCGCTCTTTGGGAAAATTCAATCAAAGCGGTGAACTCGCGCAAAACGGCGTAATCGTTGACGATCGCGCTTATATGCCCGCGAATAATGCGGGCGTGTGCGCGGGCACGCTGTCGCGCGTGCGCCTTGGCGCAAGAGGGCGCGCGCAATCGAGTGCGTACGTCTATGCAAGCACGCGCGAGAGCAAAGGCTTGCTCGGTTACGGCAAAATAGATTATCCGCTTTTGGCAATCGCGCTCACGCTGTCGTTGCTCGGACTTTTGTTCATATATTCGGCGTCTTCGTACGGCGCGAATATCCAATTCGGAGACTCCTTTCACTACGTCAAAACGCAAGCGGTCGCGCTCGTAATCGGCGTATTTGCAATGACGCTTATTGCGTTTTCGGACGCCTCGAAACTCCAAAAGTTCGCGCCCGTTTTGTACGTGATCGGACTTGCGCTTTTGGGTATGGTGTTTTTGCCCGTGATAGGCGTCGAAAGTTACGGCGCAAAGCGTTGGCTCAATCTCAGATTTTTCACCATTCAACCGTCCGAATACGCCAAATTTTTTATGGTTATGGCAATAGCGTCCTTTGCAAGCAAGTCGGATATGCGCAAATTTCGCAACGTGCTTGCCGTGCTTGCAATCGGCGGTGCGGTGTGCGTGCTTTTGATGCTCGAACCCAATATGTCCATAACTATATGCGTTGCGGGCACGCTTTTTCTTATGCTCTTTGCAAGCGGTGCAAAACCTCTTCATTTGTTGCTTTTGGCAATACCCGCGGTGGTCGGCGCGGTCGCGCTCGTGCTGTTAGAGCCGTACCGACTTCAACGCCTTGCCGCGTTCCTCAATCCGTGGAATTCGCCTCTCGAAGAAGGCTATCAACTCATTCAATCTTACTACGCGCTCGGAAGCGGTGGATTGTTCGGAGTGGGACTGTTCCAATCTCGGCAAAAGTATTTGTTTTTGCCCTTTGCGGAAAGCGACTTTATTTTGTCGGTGATAGGTGAGGAAACGGGGCTATTCGGCGTAGTCGCAATCGTCGGATTGTTCGTGGCGTTTTGCGCGAGGGGCATACGCATAGCAAGGCAAGCAAGCGACAGATTTTCTTGCTATTTGGCACTCGGCATAACCGCAGTTACTGGCATACAATCATTGCTCAACGTCGCGGTGGTGTGCGGTGCTATTCCGCCGACGGGCTTGCCTTTGCCGTTTATGAGTGCGGGCGGAAGTTCGCTCGTAGCGTACCTCGGAGCGACGGGCGTATTGTTGTCGATTGCGAGATGCAAAGTGCCGTATTTGCGTACGGACTCCTTCAAAATCACACAAAAATCAAAAAGAAAAGACGTAGGGTGAGTATGGAATATTTTGAGATTATCGGTGGAGAAAGTCTATTCGGGTGCACGACGGTGCACGGCGCGAAGAACGCCGTTTT
The DNA here is from genome assembly GCA_002476605.1 of Christensenella sp. UBA7571. Classification (GTDB taxonomy): domain Bacteria; phylum Bacillota; class Clostridia; order Christensenellales; family CAG-917; genus CAG-475. The sequence goes on along the minus strand of DLLD01000001.1, from coordinate 121,317 downwards.
GCCCTTGCTTGCAACGGGTATTTTAAGCGAAGAAACGGTGACGATAGACGATTGCCCTTACATAAGCGACGTTGACGTAATGTGCGATTTGCTTTGCGACTTAGGCGCGCGCGTAGAGCGCGAGGGTAGGCGCATAAGCGTGCACGGCAAAGCAGTGCGCGCACGCGCAAGCGAAACGCTTTGCAAAGATATGCGCTCGTCTATGTTTATGCTCGGCGCGCTTTTGGCGTCTTTGGGTGAAGCGGAAATCCCGTTCCCGGGCGGTTGCAAGATAGGCAGTCGACCTCTCGATATCCACGTGGACGGACTGCGTAAAATGGGTGCAACGGTGGAATATACCGAGCAAGGCTTGCATTGCTTTGCCGACGGTTTGCACGGCGCGGATATACTCTTGAAATATCCGAGCGTGGGCGCAACGGAAAATTTGCTTATGTGCGCCACTCTTGCCAAAGGCAAAACCACGCTTATAAACTGCGCTCGCGAACCCGAAATCGTATCTCTCGCACGCGGGTTGCGCGCAATGGGTGCGCGCGTGCAAGGCGAAGGCACGCCCGTCATACGAGTTGAGGGCGTAGATAAACTCGGAGGTTGCGATATAACTCCCGTATTCGATAGGATAGTTGCGGGAACGGTGCTTTGCGCGGTCGCGCTTTGCGGTGGGGACGTAAAAATCGATGGTGCGAACGAGAGATTGCTCGGCACGGTTTGCGACGCTTTGCGCTCCAAAGATTGCAAAATCGTAAGCGACGAAAACTCTATGCGTATAACCTCGACGGGCAGAGTGCACCCCGTCAGAATATCCACTGCGCCTTATCCGCTTTTTCCAACGGATATGCAACCGCAAATTCTTGCGCTCTCGTGTTTTGCGGACGGTGTAAGCGAGATTTGCGAAACCGTGTTTGAAAACCGTTTTGCTCACGCCGAGGAACTCAAAAAATTGGGTGCGGATATTTATATCAACTCGGGCGGTGCGATAATCGACGGCAATCCCGAACTTGCCGATTTGCACCGAAATACGCCGAGAACTTTGATTGCCAAAGACTTGCGAGGGGGAGCGGGGCTTATAATTGCGGGACTGAAAGCGAAGGGAGAAACGAGGGTGTTCGGAACTAAGTACGTAGACCGCGGATACGAGCGCATCGAGGACGCGTTTTGCGCTCTCGGCGGTAGCGTTCGTCGCAAAAATGAGGGATAAGATATCCGAATAACGCAATAAACGAGCGTATTCGACAAAAATTTGCACATTAACTAAATTTTTTACGCAAAATGCATTGACACGATAAGTATTTTATATATAATATTATTATAAATAATTCGCGTAATACGCGCGCTTGCGCGTTGGAAGTTTGAGGGAAATATGGGTTCGTTATTCACCAAAGACATTGCCGTTCTCGACGTCAACTCTCGCCTTATAAGTGCCATCGTCGGCTCAAAGAGGGCGCAGAGCGTTTTTGGCATTAAGTCGCTCGTTGAAAAGCAACATCAAGGCTACGAAAACGGTGAATGGTTCGATAAAGACGATACGGTCGATATCGCAAAATCCGTCCTTCTCGACGCAATGAAATCTGCCGATTCTCGCACCAAAAAACTTTTTATCGGCGTTCCCGCCGAGTTTGTTACGGTGGTAACCAAAGAGGTCGGTATTCGTCTCGACAGACAAAGACGCGTCATCGACGACGATATAGATTATTTGCTCAAAAAGGGCGACGATTTCGACACTGACAAATACTTGACAATCAACACGTCCGCAATATATTATTCAGTCAACGGTGACGAGAAGATATTCAGCGACGTTCGCGATATGGAAGCGACGAGAGTTGACGCTTGCGTGTCGTATATGCTTTGCGAGAGAAGTTTCGTCAACACGTTTGACGAGGTGGCTTCTTCGCTCGGTTTCACGGACGTAAGATACGTTGCCACTTGCTGGGCGGAGTGTATGACTCTTTTGGAAAAAGAGCAACGCGACAACGTGTATATGCTAATAGACATCGGATATCTTTCCTCGTCAGTATGCATTGCAAAAGGCGAAGGCATTTTGGAAATGAAGTCCTTCTCGATGGGCGGTGCGCATATTTGCGCCGACATTTACGAAGCTTTGGAAGTGCCTTTCGATATGGCTGAAGAGGCAAAACGCCTCGTGGATATCAACCTCAATTACAACGACGAAGCAGTGCTCGTGGGTGACGGAGAAAACGTGGTTTACGCCACCGACGCTTGCGAGATTGCCAAAAATCGTCTCGACGTATTTGCGGACGTGATATCCGACATTTTCAAGGAAATAGAGGAAGACGCCCCCTCGTATATGCCCGTGTATCTCACGGGAGAAGGCGTCGCTTCGATGCGCGGAGCAAAGAAGTATTTGAGCGAACAGCTCGGCAAAAATATAGAAATCGTCACACCGAAACTACCTGGATTCGTCAAGCCCGACGATTGTTCAAAAGCGTCGCTTTTGGTTATGGCTGACAATCTTTCCAAATTCAATTTCGGTGCGTTTATAAAAAAGATATTCAACGGAGGTAAAAAATGATAGATTTTGAAAAATTCGGCTGGACTCCCCAAGACGAGAATGCCGAACAAGTAGAAGAACCCGCACAAGAGGAAGTCGTTCAAGAAGTCGAGGACGTCCAACCCGTACAAGAAGAGGAGCACGAGTATCAACCCGTATCCCAAAAGAAGCCGGGCAAAGCAAATATAGTCGTCGTCGGCGTGGGCGGTGGCGGAAACAACGCCGTCAACAATATGATCCGTGCAGGTATCAAGAGTGCAAGTTTCGTGGTTATGAACACTGATATGCAAGCACTCAATATGTCATTGGTAGCTCCGCATTGCAAAATTCAACTCGGTGCAAATATGACGGGCGGTCTCGGTGCAGGTTCTGATCCCGAAGTTGGCAGAAAAGCCGCGGAAGAATCTCGCGAGCGCATCAAAGCCGCACTCAAAGACATCGATTTGCTCTTCATAACCGCAGGTATGGGCGGTGGCACTGGCACGGGCGCAGCACCCGTCATCGCAGAGATTGCAAAATCTATGGGTATTCTCACCGTCGCAGTCGTCACCAAACCGTTCAATTTCGAGGGCGCACAACGCCAAAGAAATGCGGAAGAGGGCATCAAAAACCTCAAAAATTTCGTAGATACGCTTTTGGTTATCCCCAACCAAAAACTCATCGAAGTGCTTGACAAGAACATCTCTTTCAAACGCGCTTTCGAGATTGCCGACGACGTATTGCGTCAAGGCGTTCAAGGCGTAAGCGACGTTATCGCAAACCCCGAGCTTATCAACCTCGACTTTGCGGACGTGCGCACAATACTTTCCAACAAAGGTCTTGCTCATATGGGTATCGGCTACGGCAAGGGCGAGAAGAGAGTTATCGAAGCAGTTCGCGGTGCGGTTTTCAGTCCGTTGCTTGAAACGGATATCGAAGGCGCAACGGGTATCATCGTCAACATCACAGGCGGTGAAGATATGTTGCTCGGCGAAGTCACCGAAGCTTGCGACATCGTAAAACAAGTCGTCGATCCCAGTGCAAACATCATTCTCGGCACGGCGTTCGTTCCCGACAAGAAAGATATCGAGATCACCATCATCGCAACCGGTTTCGTCGATAGAAACGTCGCACCCGCAAGAAGCAGTGCTCCGCAACCCGCAAGACCGCTTTCCAGTGCGTTCGCACAAGCGGCGGCAAACGTCGAGACGGAAAAGGAAGAGGAAGTTCAACCCGAAGTTGAAGCTCCCGTTTACAATCCCGACATCTTTGCAAATCGTCCCGTTTTCAACACGCAAAGACCGCAAGCTCCCGTTGAACCCGCTCAACCCGTCGTTCAACCCGTGCAACCAGTCCAAGCGCAACCGCAAAAACCCGTCCAAGAGCCTCAAAACGGAGTTCAATCTTCAAGAATCGACGTGTCTTCAAGACAAGTTCCCACTTTCTTGCGTAGATTGAGAAAAGACAGAGATTGATTGAAAAATCACTCAAAATCGATATTCTAAACGGCTTAATTATCAAAATCTATAATTGCGAATTGCCTATTTAGAATACTGAAATAATACTAATTTGACTTTTATAACCCTTGCATTTTTGCGAGGGTTATATTTTTTTGCTCGACATCAAAGGAAAGTTTTTCCACACTCAAAAGTTTATCCTTTATACGATGAGCGTGTACGTAGAACTCGTTATATTCAACAATCTTGCAATAGATTTGATGCTTATTTGCGCCGTACAAACGACGAGACGACGCAAGGCGTACAAATTGCGCGTTGCGCTTGCCACGTTGCTCGGTGCGGTGTGTGCAACTATATACGCCGTCGCACCCAAATGGGCAACTATACTTATCAAGATTTTGCTCGCACCGCTTATGGCTTTGATATTCGACAAATACGGCGGTGAAAACAAAAGAGCGGTCTTGTTCGATTATCTCAAATCGCTTGCTTGCTTCGTCTGTTATACGTACCTTACGGGAGGCGTGATATACGGCATAACCTACGCAACGGGCGTCGATGTCAACTCCTATGCGATAGAGGGTATTATTGCGCTTGCAATCGCGCTGGTGCTTATATGCGCAAGGTGTGTTGCCGTCAAGAAGTCCAAAAGTGCGTGCGCAACCAAGAGCGTAACTCTTTGTGCCAACGGCAAAACGATAGAGGTGTGCGCACTGTGTGACAGCGGAAATTCGCTCGTAGACGACGTGAGCGGTTTGCCCGTCGTGATACTCTCGTCCGAGACTGCCGACAAGTTGGGGAAGATGTCCGTCGACGGATATATCAACGTATCAACGGTAGGCGGAGAAAGTTTATTGCCGATTGTTTCGCTTTGCGACGTGCAAGTGGATAAAATACATAAAAGGGCAATCGGTGCAATCAGTGAGCGGAAATTTGCAAATTACGATATTATATTGCAAAATTCGATGTTCTAACAATATAAAATGCACTTTTATAATTTTTGCAAAACGTTATCGAAATTCGTTAAAATATTGCAAAATTACAGTGTAACGATTGCTTGCGCATTGCGCAAACGCGTATCAAAATCGATATCAACGGAGAGTATATATGAAAGGAAAATTGAGAGCATTGTTTCAAAAACTCTTGGAGTGGCTCGGTATAAAAGAGTCGTCCTACGTCAATTACATATCACAGACGGGTTCGTTGCCGACGCCTCTCACGCCCGAAGAGGAACAGCTTACCGTGCGCAAGTTTCTTGACGGAGACGAGGACGCACGCTTAAAACTTATCGAGCACAACTTGCGCCTCGTGGTGTATATCGCAAAGAAGTTTGACAACACGGGCGTTGATATGGACGATTTGGTGTCCATCGGCACGATCGGGCTAATCAAGGCGGTTGGAAGCTACAATCCCGACAAGAATATCAAGCTTGCCACGTTTGCGTCTCGGTGCATCGAGAACGAGATATTGATGCACTTGCGCAAGACGAGCAAAACTCGCTTGGAAATATCGCTTGACGAGCCTCTCAACGTCGATTGGGAAGGGAATACGTTGCTTTTGAGTGATATTTTGGGCACAGATGCCGATTGCGTTTACAACGACGTGGAGTCGTCTGACGAGTGTAGAATACTCCGCAACACGTTTGAAAAACTCCCGCCGAGAGAGAGGCAGATATTGTCTTTGCGCTTCGGTCTATACGGCAAGGACGAGATGACGCAAAAGGAAATTGCCGATATGATGGGAATATCGCAATCGTATATATCCCGCCTTGAAAAGAAAATCGTGGAAAACTTGAAAAAGGATATGCAAAAACTCGGATAAATTCCATACGCAATACCGCAAGCGTTGACATACTCGCCACGTTATTAAATAGCGCGAGCGTAGAACGCACGCAACGGTCGTTCAGCAAATACAAGTGTAGAACACACGCAACTGTCGTTTAGTAGATAAAAGTGTAGAACGCACGCTACAATCGTTAGACAGTGTAAGTGAATTTATAACGTATAATATCACGATTTATCCACAATATATTTATATATAAATATAAATTCTGCCCGTACATACACCAAAGGAGGTTGCTTGTATGGGCAGAGTTGAAATTTGCGGAATCGACACCGCAACGTTGCCAAAGATAAATTGCACCGAGTGCGACGAGCTGTTGAAGCGCATAAAAAACGGTGATAACGATGCAAGAGACTTGTTTTTGAGAGCAAATATGCGCCTCGTGCTATCGTGTGTGGGTAGATTTTCAAAAGCGGGTGAGAGTGCGGACGACTTGTTCCAAGTGGGTATGGTCGGACTTTTGAAAGCGCTTGAAAACTTCGATATCAATCTAAACGTGCGTTTTTCCACCTACGCCGTGCCGATGATAATCGGTGAAATGCGTAGGGCAATTAGGGATAGAACCACAATAAAAGTGTCGAGAAGTATGCGCGATACGGCGTATAAAGCGTTGAAAGCGCGCGAAAATATGTCCAAAAACAACGCCAACGATCCCACGATGACGGAAATTGCCGAGGAAATCGGAATTCCGCTCAAAGAAGTGGCTTGCGCCCTCGACGCCGTAAGCGAACCCGTATCCTTTTTCGAGCCCGCGTACAACGACGGTGAAGAGGGTATGGAACTCATCGACCAACTTGCCGATAAAAAGGAAAACAGCGAAAATTGGACGGAAAAAATCGCTTTGCACGAGGCTCTCAAACTCGTACCCGAAAGAGAATTGCAAGTGATAAAACTCCGCTATTTTGACGGCAAAACGCAAATCGAGATAAGTCAAATCGTCGGCATATCGCAAGCGCAAGTATCGAGACTTGAAAAATCAGCTTTGTCGAAAATCAAAAGCGCAATGAATTGATTTTATAGCAAAATATCCATTAAAAAAACGCCGTTTTTCGGCGTTTTTTTAATAAAAATTATGTCATTTTCAATATGAACGTTTGCATTATTGCAAAATCGTAAGATTAGTATTATGCGTTGTCGTTAATTTTGCGGTTGATTGTAGGGTGATTGATTTTGATTATACGGATTTTGATTCTGACCATATTGTTGTTGAGTTTGCGCCGTGTCGTCGGAGCTTCCGTCAAGAGTGCAAACCATTGCACCGACCATTTCCACGAGAATTGCGTCTTGACCGATTTTTATAATGCGGTTGTAGGGGATAAATATACTGTCGGGGCTCGTAATGCTCTTAAAGATGCTCTTTTTCCCAGGCACGACGATGCCCGTGACGTTTCCGCACGCGTTGAAAATCATATCGCAAACGTGCCCGAGTTCTTTGCCGTCGGCAACGTTAACCACCGTCTTTTTGCTTAATTCTTGAAAGGAATACTGCCGATTGTTCATACCGTTCATACAATATTCTATTCGCGCGCGCGTATTTTTATGTTATTATGCAACGTATTTCGCTACGCTTTATACATCGCATAGTGATATTGCGACTTTGGCGCAGTGATATTCTCGCAATGCGAGAGTGATATTTTTGCCTGCGCTAAAAGTGATATTCGCACTTTGTGCGAGTTGAGGAGTATTCATTATTTGTGTTTTATAAATATTTTTCGGAAGTATTGCGTACTAAATGTTGTATTTTTTTTATAAAACTTTACTTTTGTCACAATATATTGTATAATAACCGCATAAATTGTCGAGGTATCTGTATGAAATGTATTTATTGCGGAAGTATGGACAGCAAGGTTGTTGATTCCAGACAAAACGAAGACGGCACTTCAATCCGTCGTCGTAGAGAGTGCATCGTTTGCGGAAAACGCTTTACTACGTACGAAACCGTTGAAAGCACTCCGATTATGGTTATCAAAAAGGACGGCTCTCGCCAAGCCTTCGATATCAACAAAATCAAAATCGGCATTATGAAAGCGTGTGAAAAACGCCCGATTTCAATGTCGTCCATTGACCGTCTCGTCAACGATATCCAACGCAAAGTTCTCAATACGCTCGACCAAGAGATTTCGTCCACCGCACTCGGTGATATGGTTATGGAAGGATTGAAGGGCATTGACGAGGTTGCGTACGTAAGATACGCGTCCGTGCACCGTCAATTCAAAGATATCAACACTTTGCTTGACGAAATCGAAAGCCTCGTAAAGCTCAAAGAAGAAATGACCAAGAAGAATTGAGCGTATTAGAACATCTAAAAATCTCAATTTACGACAAGCAAGTCAAAACTAAAGCTTTACGAAATACGGCCGATAGCATTTCACGAAAGAGAATATAAGTTTTGCAAAAGACAAAAACTATCGTGAAACGCACAAGATGACTCGTAAAAATACAAAAGAAAAGATAAACAAATATACAAAAGATAAAATTTAGAAGTATAAAAGAAAATCACGCAGTTTGCGTGATTTTTTTCATAATTTACATTTTTTCAACTATCGCAAGAGTATTTTTGCGCTCGGCAACGGAAGTTATATCAAATCTTCCTTATTGACCGAGTGCTTGATTTTTTCAAGGGCTTTTTTCTCTATTCTCGACACGTAAGAGCGGGAGATATCGAATTTTTTTGCCACTTCGCGTTGTGTCAGCGCACCGCAACCGCCGAGACCGTAACGTAGGCGTATAATCTCGTATTCGCGCTCGTCCAAAACCGCTTTGGTGATACGAAGCAGTTTTTCCATCATTATGGAATTTTCGACGTCCTCTATGACGGAACAATCGTCGCAAAGCATATCCATAATGACGAGTTCGTTGCCGTCCTTATCGACGCCTATCGGCTCGTTGAGAGAGACGTTGGAGCGGTGCTTCTTGCTGGTGCGCATCGTCATCAATATCTCGTTTTCAATGCAACGGGAAGCGTACGTGGCAAGTTGCGTGCCTTTGTCGGGCTTGAAACTTTCGATTGCTTTGATAAGCCCGATAGAGCCGATTGATATAAGCTCATCGTTGTCTCCGTAGTTGGAATATTTCTTTGCGATATGCGCCACGAGACGTAAATTGTGCTTGACGAGAATTTCCTTTGCCTCTTTGTCGCCTTGGGCGGATTTTTCGAGATATTCCTTTTCTTTTTCCTTAGAGAGTGGCTTTGGAAAGGAACTCTTTTCCGTCACGTAGGAAGAAAATATGATGAGATTTTTCAAAAGCGCGAGCAAACTTTCCAAAGCCATTTACAACCCCTCCGGTTGTATATTTTATGGCGCGCGCTTCCAAAAATTGACAATAATCGACTTTGTGGAAAAAACAAATTTTTTCTTTGTCGCAATGAGTTGACAGATTGGTTATTTGGAATTATAATCCCATAGGTCGCGGGGGTGCAAAACTTTTGCGATTGACAGTATACGGCTAAAATAATATAATTATTTTAATCACGACACGAGAGGTGTTAAATGAAAAAATACGATATTTGTATCGTCGGCGCAGGTCCTGCCGGTATCTTTACCGCAATCGAGCTTCTTCGCAACGGAAGCAAGAAGAAAATGTGCATTATCGAGAAAGGTCAACCCGTAGAAAAACGCGTTTGCCCCAAGACTTTTGGCAGTGAGTGTAAAAATTGCAAGCCTTATTGCCATATCACCACGGGCTTTTCGGGCGCGGGTGCGTTCTCTGACGGCAAACTTTCGCTTTCCTACGAAGTGGGCGGGGAACTTCCGCAACTCATAGGCGCGGATCTTGCGCAAAGCCTTATCGATTATACTGATACCATTTATCTCGAATTCGGCGCGGACGAGCATATCGAAGGTCTCGGCAACGAGGACAAAGTCAAGGATATCCGCAGAAAAGCAATTCAAGCGGGGCTCAAACTCGTGGATTGCCCCATTCGTCACCTCGGCACGGAAAAGGCGCACGACTTGTATCTTGCAATCGAAAATTATCTCCGCAATAACGGCGTAGACCTCATTTTTGGCAAGCAATGCGACAACATCATTCTTGACGGAGATACGTGCAAAGGCGTGTATATCGAAGATCCGAAGGGTGAAAATCAAGAAGAAATTCTTGCGGACAGAACCATTATCGCAACGGGAAGACGCGGTGCTGAGTGGCTTGAAAAGATTTGCGCGGAACATAACATCGCACACGCACCGGGCGTCGTCGATATCGGCGTGCGCGTAGAGGTGCGCAACGAGATTATGGAAGAGGTCAACGACGTGCTTTACGAGAGCAAACTCATCGGTTATCCCGAACCGTTCAAGAACAAAGTGCGTATTTTCTGCCAAAACCCGGGCGGTTTCGTGTCGCAAGAGAACTACGACAACGACCTTGCAGTCGTCAACGGACACAGTTATAAGGAAAAGAAGAGCGACAATACCAACCTTGCAATTCTTTGCTCGCACTCGTTTACCGAGCCGTTTAAGCAACCCATCGAGTACGCTCAAAAGGTGGGTGAACTCACCAATATGCTCGGCGCGGGCAAGATTATGGTGCAAAGATACGGCGATATCCTCAACGGCAAGCGCACTTGGCAACGCGAACTCGGTTTCTCCAACGTTCGTCCCACGCTCAAAGACGCGGTTGCGGGCGACATAACGGCGGGTATGCCTTATAGAGCAATGCTCAATATCATCAACTTTATACAAGCGGTTGACAAGGTAGTCCCGGGCTTTGCGGGATACGAGACGTTGCTTTATAGCCCCGAGCTCAAATTTTACAGCAACAAAATCAAGATGGACGAGCATCTCAACACGTCAATTCACGGTTTGCATTGCCTCGGTGACAGTAGCGGTTGGACGAGAGGTCTTATGATGGCTTCCGTTATGGGCGTTTATATGGCGCGCAATATCCTCGAACAAGAAAAGTAAGGGTGTTTGCACACGGTCGATTTCGACCGACTGAAAATCGAATTTATTTATAAAACAAATACAATTTTTGAGAAAGCGGTGAAGACCGCTTTTTCTTTTACATAAATTTACATCTCGATTTATCGCGTTTGCGCACACGATAAAGGTATGCAAACTGACGAAAAGAATTTGAAAATAATCTTCAAAAAGATATTGACCGTTTTGATCGTGTCAATACTGTTTTGCGCGTTTTGTGCGGTTATTTGCAATATGAGTGCTATAAAAAACGCAAAATATGAGAACACATTTGAAGATTTTTCAACTAAAAATCAAGAAAATACGGAAAAATCGAAATTCGAGTTATGCACGAGCGAAGGACGAAATTACGTGCATATAGGCGGAAATCCCATAGGCATTGCAATAAGTGCCGACGGGCTTATCGTTGTCGATAAATGCGCCGTATCAACCAAAGACGGAGAAGTTTTTCCGAGCGCGCGCGTCGATATTCGCAAAGGTGACGTGATATTGAGCGTAAACGGTCATCAAACGAAATCCGTATATAAACTCAAAAATATATTGAACGAGGCAAACTCTCCGACGTTTCTTTTGAAAGTCAAGAGGGGAAATAACGTTATCGACGTAAAACTTAACGCCGTTAAGGACAATCTCGGACAATATAAACTCGGTCTTGCGCTCAAAGAGGACGTCGGAGGCGTGGGAACTATGACTTTCGTAACCGACGACGGGCATTTTGCGGCTCTCGGACACCATATTCTCGACGCGGAAAGCGGATTGGACGGAGAACTCAATCAAGGCAATATCTACGATACGACCGTAAGCGGTGTAGTCAAAGGTGAAAAAGGCAAGGCAGGTGGGCTCGTTGCGGAAGTCAACCGTTTGTCAAAAAGCGTAGGTGAGATAAAAGAAAACACCAATATCGGCTTGTACGGCGTTTATTCGGGTGAAATTAAGGGTGATTTGTATAGAATTGCCACCAAAGGCGAGGCAAAAATAGGTAGAGCGCAAGTGCTTACCACCGTTGACGGCAAAACGCCCAAATTCTACGATATAGACGTCGTAAAGGTCATTTCGCAAAGCGAAGTTGGGGAAAAGGGTATGGTTATACTCGTAAGAGATAAGGAATTGCTTGAAAAAACGGGCGGTATCGTGCAAGGTATGAGTGGAAGTCCGATCGTGCAAAACGGCATATTTATAGGTGCTGTTACGCACGTGTTTATTCAAGATCCCACGAGGGGATACGCCGTTCATTCGCGATTTATGTACGATTACGCAACCGACGTTACGGCAAATATCGATGTGGAAAACGAGCAAATTGTGGCGTAAAAATCTAAATTAAAAGGGTGTAATTAAATATAAATCAAGCGATAGATTATCGTTGCGAAATATAAACAAGGGGAGCTGCAAGTAAAATTTTTGAACCGAAAGCAAAAGTATATCGATATACATTTTGCGTGCGTGTATATAGCGAGGGCAAACGCCCTCGCAACTTTTTTTATTTCGTGTCAATCGATATCGTTGCGCCAAACGTCGCCGCAAATTTTATAACGCATATTCCGTAATAGTGGTATGGCACGATTATTTATAAAAACGCAAAAACAAACAATCTAAACGGTTATTTTATACGTTCGAGCGCAGTCATAACGAATTGTTTATTGGTGGGTTTGCCCTTGTTTTCGTCAAGAGTTTCACCGAATTCTTTATACAGAATATCCACGTCACCGCGTAGCCACGCCGATGAAATCGCGTTTTGGATATCCTTTTCTATGCTTTGCACGTCGACGTCAAAATCTTGGGACAGCTTGACGTATCCGCCGTATTTGAGCGGAAGAACGTCCTCACCGTCAAGGGCGTAGCTGATGAGCCTTGCAAGAAGGTGATAACCTTTGAGATTGGGTTGAAACCCAAGTTGCAACAGATATTTTTTTGCTTTTACTTCGTTCTCTTTCACGAGTTCAATTCTATACGATTTTTGCGAATGATATTTGGCAAAAAGCGGGGTATGGTATCTGATTTTGATTTTATTTGTCATAAACGACGCTAAATGAAAATATAAGTAGAATATGACGAATTCTTCTCTTTTATGCGCTTTCAAATCGGCACTTAAAAGCTTTTTGAGCAAGAACAAAAAGATTATCATTTGCTCCTTGGTAGTTTTCGTTTTGGGAATTATCGTCGGTGCGGTGTCGGCGTGGCGCGCGGTGGGCGGTGAATTTGAAGAAGTTTTGCCAAAGGACGCGGATACGGGCGGTGCAAGAGTGTTTTTTTTCTCGACGCTTGCGCTCGTCGGGTGTTACGGCGTGATTTTGGTGTCGGGAATAAACGACAAAACCGTGTTTTTGGCAATAATTCCCGTCTTTTTGCTCGGATTTTTCTTTGGACGGTACGTAACGGCTTTGGTGGGTAGGTTCGGCTCTCTCGGCATTGCAAATCTCATGTTTGCGTATGCGCCGTTCTTTATTTGTACCTTCGTTTGCTTTTTGTTGTCAACTGTTGCCGTTATGAACGCCGATTGTGCAAAAACCGCAATAAGTAGCAATCTAAAACCCTCGTTCGTCGACACGCTCAAACTTTTCGGAATAAACGTTGCGATAAGCTTCGTTCTGTTCGTACTCATCGGCTCTATATACGGCGTAATTATAGTAACGGTGTATTGATTGGTATAATTTCTGCAAAGTTCCGCACGCTAAAAGAAAAGTGTGAGGTAATTATGCAAAATCTCAAAATCAATAAATACAAAATAATCGCTTGCGTGGCAGTGTTCGTATTGATTGCGACGTTTATATGCACACTGTGCGTATCGTCCGTATTCGAGACGAAGATCGCAAACGGGGCGGTTGATTTCAAAACCGTGGGCAAATCGAGCTTTTTGGTGGACGTTGCAACGGGTACGGTGCTATATTCGTGCAATGAGAAGGAAAGATTGCCTATTGCGAGTATGGTGAAGATTATGACCGCGTTGCTCACGCTCGAAGAGGTGGATAGCGGGCGTCTTTCGCTCGATGACGACGTTCGAGTGAGCGAAAACGCCGCAAGTATGGGCGGATCGCAAGTGTTTTTGGACGCTGGCACCACGCACAAGGCGGGTGATTTGCTCAAAACGGTCATCGTTGCGTCCGCAAACGACTCTTGCGTGGCGCTTGCCGAGCATATCGACGGAAGCGTTGAGGGCTTCGTCGCGAGAATGAACGCCAAGGCAAAACAACTCGGTATGACGGACACCGTTTTCAAGAATTGCACGGGGCTTCCTGCCGCCGAGAGTTTTTCGAGCGCAAGGGACGTTTCGATAATGTTCCGCGAGCTCATCAAACACCCCGTATTCTTTGAATACGCACACGTGTGGCTCGAAGATTACAAGCACCCCGACGGAAGGACTACGACTATCACCAACACCAACAAACTCGTGCGCTTTTACGAGGGGTGCGACGGCGGTAAAACGGGCTTTACGAGCGAGGCAAAATTCTGCCTTTGCGCAACTGCGAAAAAGAATGGTATGCGCGTTGTTGCGGTGGTTATCGGCGCGGACAGTTCCAAAGTGCGAAACGCCGCGGTGAGCAGTATGTTTGACTACGCTTTTGCAAACTTTTCCAACAAAACTATGCTTAAAGCGGGTGAAGATATCGGCGTAAGAGTTGCGGTATCGGGCGGTAAGCAGTCGGGTATTGGCGTGTGCGCGGATAGAGATTTGACGAGGTTCGTATCGCGTGAAGACACTGCGAAGTACGACGTAAAATTCGATTTGCCGTCAAGTGTAAAAGCTCCCGTCAAAAAGGGTGATTCGATCGGCAAAGTGTATCTCGTGAAGAACGGTGAAGTGGTCGATACGGCGGTGCTCGTTGCAAACGAGGACGCGGAAAGAATGAGCTTCTTTGACGCGATAAACGAAATTGCAAAAGAGTGGAATACCGCAAAATAAAAACGATATAAAACGAGAAATCTTGCAAAGCGAGGCTATGAAACCTCGCTTTTTGCATATAAAAGGCGTTATTTATTATTTATTTTGACTTTTTTGCGCGCGTGTGTTAATATCTATAAGTATTGATTTATACAAGGACAATTTTTGATGACTGACGAAATTTTGACACGAGACGAAATGCAAGACGAGGTATTGCAGGACGACGCAATCCTTGCCGCGGAGATCGTTGAGCCCGAGACTATCGAGGGCGATTTTGTCATTGCCAAACCCGAAATAAGATATCACATAGGTGATTTTGACGGACCGATACCGCTCCTTTACGAGCTTATCAAGAGCGCGAAAATCGAGATTGAGGATATTTTCATTTCGGAAGTTACCAGCCAATACGTGCAAATCATCAAAAATACGCCGAAGGAAGAGCTTGACTTCGATTACGCGGGCGAGTTTATCACGATGGCGGCAGAACTTGTGTATCTCAAATCTATCCGCACGCTTCCCAAAGAGGACGAGGAAATCACGGAGGACGATCCCGAATACGAGCGTATGCTCCTTATCAACAAGATCAAGGAATACGCTTTGCTCGTGGAACAAAGCAAAAAGTTGCGTGAAATCGAGACTATCAACAGATTTTACCGCGCGCCAGTGTTTACGGACAAGGACTACCGCGTTGCGCTCGTCAATTTCTCGCTTCCAAAGCTTGTCGAAGCCTTTGCGAGAGTGCTTGCAAACGCCGCTATTCACGAAAAAGAGATTATCCCCAAAAAGGTCGTCAAAGACCGCTTTTCCGTGCACGAGCAGATGGAAAATATCCGCTTGATGATAAGCGTGCGCAAGCAAATGAAGTTTACGGATTTATTCGAGCCGGACTACGACAAGGGGGACATCGTGACGACGTTCCTTGCAATGCTCGAATTGTTGAAGTACGGCAGACTTCGCGCCGAACAAGACGAAGTGTTTGGTGAAATAACCATATTTGCGGTTGAAGGCACGTCGGAAGAGCCGATCGTGTTTGAGGAGGGTGACGATGGAAAATATTGAGAACGTTGTGGAAGCGATAATCTTTGCGAGCGGTTCGCCTATTCTCAAAAGCGATATTTGCGAAAAAGTGCCTGAACTTACCACGCAAAAGCTCAATTCGATTGTGAAATCTTTGCAAAAAAGGTATAGCGATACGTCGGGTATCGTGCTTGCCGAGTTCAACGGCAAGTTGCAATTTATGTCCAATCCAAAGTACGGAGATACCGTTGCCGACGTTTTGACGCCGTTGAGAGAAAAGGAGCTCACCAAAACGCTCCTCGAAGTGCTTGCGACGATTGCGTATAAACAGCCTATCACTCGTCTCGAAGTGGACGAAATGAGAAGCAACGTCAACTCCGAATACGCGCTTTCCGGTCTCTTGAAAGCGGGACTTATCGAGGCGGTGGGACGCAAAGAAACCGTCGGCAGACCTTTGCTTTACGGCACGACGGACGAGTTCTTGAAGAAATTCCAAATTTCAAGCCTCGAAGAATTGCCCGACTACGACGAAGTGCTTGAAAAACTTATGCTTATCAACGCGCCCACGCAAGAAACCTTGTTCCACACGAGAACCATTATGGACGAGGACGGAAATGTCGTTGAAGAGCATACGCTCGAAGAAGCTGCGGCAGACACGGTGGACGATACGACGGACGACGAAATTCCCGAATTCCTCGAAGGCGAGCAATTTGAGGTGTTTGACTGATAACAATCAAAACGATATAAAAACGACTTTGCTTTTTGCAAGGTCGTTTTTTTTGTCGTCAAAATCGAACGATAATTTTAATAATAAGACACGATTTAACAAATATTTACGATTGATTTGAGTTGTGTGATTATAGATGCTAATTCGCATTTTGGCTTATTAGATATTCGTTTTTGCGTTATTTATAAATAAAATCGCACTCTATGCACAATATATACGTATGGCGTGGGGTATTGTCGTTATCTTGATAGAAGCCGTGCTTATGCTTGTGCTTTTCCCGATAAAAATCAACGTGAAAGCACACGCGTCGCTTGATAGAAAGTCGCTACAACTCAATTTGAGCGTGCTCAAAATTCCTATCGTGAGATTGCGCGGAAATCTCGCAAAAGAGCCGTATTTGCAAATAAACGGCAAAAAAGCGAAGATAAAAGATAACTCAATATCCGTAGACGCCGTGAAAGGCGCAATTGACTACGTAAGAGAGCAAAAATTGCTCAAATACTTCAATATAATTGCTTTGCTTGCTCTCGACGATGCAAAAAACAGTGCGATATTGTGTGCGATTTTGGCGTTGTTACCGCTTGGAATAAGCGTGTATCAATGCGGAGGAGATAGATTTGACGCCGATTGCGCAGTGGAAATCAAAATCAACATAATGCAAATACTTAATATTGTGCGTTTGATAAAAGAAAAGGGAAAAGATGCAAAACTTCGATGACGTATTGAAACAAACAATAGACAGTCTCAAACAATCGCTTCAAAGCAACGACATTATCGGCAAGCCGATAGTGAACGGTGACGGAACGATAATTTTGCCCGTGAGCAAAATTAGTATAGGGTTCGTCGGTGGAAGCGCGGACGTTGAAAACGGCAAAAATCTCAAATCACCTACGGGCGTGGGAGGTGGAGGCATAAGCGTAACTCCGCTCGGATTTTTGATTTGCGGAGCGCAAAAGAAATTCGTGAGGGTTGACAAGGAAGAGGAGAACAAGTGGCTCGACCTTGCCAAAAGCGTTGCAAACGTCTTGAAAAAAGACGATTGAGAGGGTGGAAAATGAGTGAAAACACAAAGAAAATTTTGATAATGGCGGTTTGCGTCGTGTGTCTGACTATGGCGTTAATCAGTTCGTTTTTAATGCCAAAAGCGCAATTTTCCGTCAAAAGTATTCTAAAAAACATCAAAAACGAGAGTAATATCTCGCAAAACGACACGATTGAGACGACAAAACGAATTGAAGTGCTACCTCTCAAAAAGCAAAGTCGCGGAGCGGTGGTCATCGAGCAATCGAGCAAAAGAGTGCTATACGACGAGGGTATGAACGAGAAGTGTTATCCTGCAAGCACGACGAAAGTGCTTACTGCCCTATGCGTGCTTGAAAACTTGCCACTCGACAAAATAATCACTGTGCCCAAAGAGGCGGAAGGCGTAGAAGGCTCGTCAATATATCTTAAAGCGGGGCAAAAGATATCCGTAATAGATTTGCTTTACGGACTTATGTTACGAAGCGGAAACGACGCCGCCGTAACGCTTGCCGTTGCAACGAGCGGAAATATTCAAAATTTTGCCGATCTTATGAACGAAACGGCTAAAAAGTGCGGTGCGGTCAATTCAAACTTCGTAAATCCGCACGGTTTGCACGACGAAATGCACTATACCACGGCGTACGATTTGGCTCTAATTTGCGCAAAAGCGTACGAAAACGAGGACTTTTGCAAAATCGTGAGTACGAGCCAAGCGAAAATCACCGTTGACGACGAGGTGCGTCATATAGGCAACAAAAACAAACTTTTGCACTTGTACGACGGTGCAAACGGCGTAAAAACGGGATTTACCAAGAAGAGCGGAAGATGTCTCGTGTCGGGTGCAAAGCGCGACGGTATGCAAGTTATCGGTGTGGTGCTAAATCACTCGGATATGTGGAACGATACGGTTAGAATACTTGATTTTGCCTTTGACAACTACTATATGTGTCCGCTTGACAAAGCAATGCTCACGAGCGGTGAAACCGAAATTAGGGTAAAAGCAAAACAAAACGTGACTGAAAACTGGCAAGATTTGGGCTATCCGCTCAAAAAGGACGGAAGCGAAAGATTGGTGGTGGAAAGCGTTTGAAAGCGGCGTACTATCATCGATAGAAATGTACGATAATCAATCAAAAATTCTTGCAAAAACTTGCAAAAAATTAATCGAAATCAATTGAAAATTGTGCGACAAATCGATAGAAATTAGGTCGAATATCCCAAAACTACAAATAAACCTATTTGGCAAAAAGGCGGATAGTCCGTCTTTTTTTTGTGCTATTTTGATATTTGCTCGGCACAATTGCTTGCCTCTAATAATTTTTTTATGTATAATTGCTTTAATAAATTTGCGCTCGTTTGGGCGCACGGAGAAAATATGCGTATAAACAAATATCTCGCGGAATGTGGTGTATGCTCTCGTCGTAAAGCCGACGAACTCGTGAAAGAAGGGCGCGTAAGCGTAAATAAAAAGGTCGTCAGAGAGGTCGGAACGGACGTTGACGAAACCAAAGACGTCGTTTACGTCGACGGCAAAAAAGTGGTGAGAGTGACGCACTACGATTATCTTTTGTTCTACAAGCCGAAGGCTTGCGTGACCACTCTCAATGAGGACAAAGACAACAAGAGCGGTCGCAAAAAGACTGACGCGGAACTTGAAGAAATCAAGAACCGCGCCGAAAAACTTGCAAAGCAAGGCATCGTAGAGGAACAAAAAGAACATACAAAGCCGAGAAAGATAATCACCGATTATATCGGTGACGATTATAAAAACAATCGTCTTTATCCCGTCGGAAGATTGGATTACGACAGTGAAGGCTTGCTTTTGCTCACCAACGACGGCAATCTTACTTACAAATTGACGCATCCGTCGAGCGAAATTCCCAAGACGTATATCGTCAAAATCGAAGGTACGATCGACGAAAGCGACCTTGCCGCGCTTCGCAAAGGCGTGACGGTTGACGGCGTGAAATACGGAAGAAGCAAAGTCAAAGTTACGGGCATCGAAAAGGTGGGAGACAGCAAAAAGGCAACCATCAACCCCAAAGATACTCTTGCAAAAGAGGCTATCGAGACGTCCGACGATACGAGCAACGTATATACGCGCCTTGAAGTGATAATTTTCGAGGGCAAAAACAGAGAAATTCGCCGTATGTTCGAGGCGGTGGAAAAGAAGGTCGTTTTCTTGAAGCGCGTCGCTATCGGAGAACTTCGCCTCGGCGGACTTGCACGCGGTGCGTACAGACCGCTCAACGATATGGAAGTGGCGTATCTGTTGGATTTGTGTGACAAAATTCAATAAATCGTGCCAAAATTCAGTAAATAATCGTGCAATTTGCTTGCACTAATTCGTATAAACACGAATTTGCGGTAAATACGCAAATTTTGCGATAAATCGGTGGAAAAATGAAGATATTGATTTCAAACGACGACGGGTATTTTGCACCCGGTATAATCGCTCTGGCAAAGAGATTGAGCGTAGAGCACGACGTAGTCGTGGTTGCTCCTATGTCCGAGCGTTCGGGGACGTCGCACTCGGTGAGCTTTTTTAGCGGTATCACGTACGAGGACAAGGGCTACGTCGAGGGCGTAAGAACTTACGCAGTGAGCGGATCGCCCGCCGATTGCGTGCTTTTCGGCGTGAAATATCTCTTGAAGGACGTCAAAATCGACGCCGTAATTTCGGGTATAAACACTTGTCTAAACGCGGGTAGCGATATCATTTACTCGGGCACGTTCGGAGCGGCGCAAGAGGGTACGTTCCATCGTATTCCGTCGCTTGCGGTATCTTTGCGCACTCACGGTGTGAGCGATTACGAGTTTACCGCCGATTTCGTCGCAAGGAATTTGACGACGCTTTTGAGCTACGCAAAGGAAAACGTGACGATAAATCTCAACGTTCCTTGCATCAAAAAAGAGGATATAAAAGGCGTGAAAATCGCGCCCGTGGCGTATCAACCGTACGACGAAAAATATTATAGCAAGCCCGACGAAAACGGTCGCGACGTATACTACGTCGACGGACACGCCTACAAGCACGAAGACGAGATAAAGGGCGGAGATTGCTATCAACTCGACAGAGGCTTTATCACGGTTACGCCCGTGCAAATGCTCTCAACCGACCACGAAACGGTGAGAGAGCTTAAAAACGCGGAGTTCGAGCTATGAAAGCGTGTATTATCGGTGCTGGCGCGTCGGGTATGATTGCATCGATATTCCTTGCTCGCGGAGGCGCGGAAGTCGTTTTGCTCGAAAAAAACGAGAAAACGGGCAAAAAACTGTACATTACGGGCAAAGGCAGATGCAACGTCACCAACGATTGCGATATGCAGGAATTTTCCAAAAATATCGTACACGGTGAGAAATTTTTGCGCTCGTCGCTGTACGGTTTTACACCGCAAGACACTATGGCGTTTTTCGAGGACTTGGGACTCAAACTCGTCGTGGAGAGAGGCAATAGGGTTTTCCCGCTTTCGCAAAAGTCCAACGACGTCATTAGAGCGTTGGAATGGGGTATGCGCCAAAGCGGTGTGAAAGTTATGCTCAATCGTGAGGTTGAGGATATAAAAAAGACGGATAACGGATTTTGCGTCGTTACCGCCTCCGGCAATATCGATTGCGACGTCGTGATAGTCGCGACGGGCGGAATAAGCTATGCCTCGACGGGTTCGACGGGAGACGGATATAAGTTTGCAAAAGAATTCGGACTGAATATCGTCGAGCCGAAGCAAGCTCTTGCGGGACTTTTGCTTGCGCAAAACGTGTCTATGTTGGAAGGTATTTCCCTCAAAAACGTGGAACTTACCGCTTACGACGGGAACTCGAAGACGGTGGCAAGCGAATTCGGAGAAATGCTGTTCACGAGACGCGGAATATCAGGACCTATCGTACTTACGATATCCTCGTACGTGAATAGAAAAAACAAAGTTACGCTGTCGCTCGATTTGAAGCCCGCACTTGACAAAAACACACTGGATAGACGCATTTTGCGTGATTTTGAAGAGCGCAAAAACCAAGATATAAAGAACGTGACTCGCGCGCTTTTGCCCGATAGGCTTAACTCATACGTGCTTAAAAGAGCGGGAATTGCGGAAAGCAAAAAAGTGAACGAAATCACCAAAGAAGAGCGTGCAAAACTCGTGAATACGCTCAAAAATCTCACCTTTGACGTGACTTCGCTTGCTCCGTTTACGGAAGCGGTGGTAACGTCTGGCGGAGTTGACCTAAAAGGGCTCAAACCGACGTGCGAATGTAGAGAGGTCGAGGGCTTGTATTTCGTGGGTGAGACTATCGATATAGACGCACTTACGGGCGGATTTAACTTGCAACTTGCGTTCGCGACGGGCGTATGCGCCGCAAAAGACGCGTTGAAAAAATATGCGACGCTCTAAAAGGCATATCAAAAAACGAAAGACGCGCTAAAAGTATACTGAATAACGAATGACGCGCTAAATAACGCGCTTAAAAACTAACGAAATAAATCTCATCTGATTTTCGGAGGGAATATGATAAATATCGCAATCGACGGACCTGCGGGAGCGGGCAAAAGCACAATCGCCAAAGCGGTGGCAAAAGACCTTGGCATAATCTATCTCGATACGGGTGCAATGTATCGTGCCACGGCGTATCTTGCTTTGAACAACGGAATCGACGTAAAAGACGAAGAAAAAGTCGGTGAAATGCTCAAAACGCTTGAAATGGACATAAAATACGACGAAAACGGCGCGCAACAAATATACGTCAACGGCATAAACGCTACGCCGTATCTTCGCGAGCACTATATGTCCAAAGCCGCAAGCGATATCTCGGCGTTGCCCGTGGTTAGATATAAAATGGTGGATTTGCAACGCGATTTTGCAAAAAAACACGACGTCGTTTTGGACGGAAGGGATATAGGAACTTTCGTTTTGCCAAACGCAAACTGCAAATTTTATCTTGACGCAACGCCCGAAGAGCGCGCAAACAGACGTTATGCCGAGCTTGTGCAAAAGGGTGAAACCGTGGATTACGACACGCTTTTGGCGGACATAAAACAACGCGATTACAACGATTCGCACAGAGAAGTAGCACCGCTCAAAAAGGCTGACGACGCCGACTACGTCGACACCACTTCGATGGCTATCGAGGACGTCGTCGCGCACGTGAAAGAGGTCGTCCACATCAAGACGAAAAAAGCGGAAACGCCCGAACAGAATGCCGAAAAACACGCAAGTACGATTATTCCGAGCAGTGAGATGGACCCCAAAACGCTTGAAAGAATAAAGAAGTACTACAAGCCCGAAAAGAGCTTTGCGACGTATCGCTTTTTGAGAGTGATTTTGCGTCCTATCCAAATGATTTTCTGGCCGACGAAAGTTATTAACGCAAAGAACGCAAAGAAAGTGAAAGGCGCGATGTTCACTTGCAATCACTATTCCAAGCTCGATTCGCTCATTCCGTACTTCGTGCTGTTCAAAAAGGAAGCGCACGCGCTTGCGAAATACGAACTTTTCCAAAATCCTATTGCGGGTTGGTTCTTGCACAAAATGGGAGCAATCCCCGTGCGCAGAGGAGAGGCGGATATCGAATCCGTAAAACAAGTGCTCAAAGTGCTTAAAGACGGCAAACAATTGCTCATTTTCCCCGAAGGCACGCGCAATAAAGAGGATACTCAAGAAATGGCGGAATTCAAGACGGGCACGGCACGCTTTGCAATCAAGACCAAAGTCCCCGTCGTGCCGATGATTTATTATCATTCGCCCAAGACGTTCAGAAAGAATTGGTTGTACGTGGGCGAACCGTTTACGCTTGAAGAGTTTTACGGAGCGCGCACTCCCGAAGACAATCACAAAGCAACCGAATTGATACGTCAAAAAATGGACGAAACGCGCCGTCTTTGCAACGAATACGTGGAAGCGCACAGCAAAAAGTACGGCAAGAAAAATAAGAAAAACGATAAGTAACGAGGGCAGAATATGAAAGTCGTGCTTGCAAAAAACGCAGGCTTTTGTAAAGGCGTGAAAAGCGCGGTGGATGCCGCAATCGAACTTGCCGAAAAGCACGGTAAGATTTTCATGTTGGGAGAACTCGTACACAACGAACTCGTGACGGAATATTTGCGCGAAAGAGGCGCGATTTGCATATCCCTCGACGAGGCTAAAAATTTGAAGGCGGGTGACGTTGCGCTTATTAGGGCGCACGGCGTGCCAAAGCAATTCGAGCAAGAGTTGAGAGATAGGGGCGTCGTGTTGTTTGACGCCACTTGTCCAGTGGTAAAACGCAATCAACGTCTTGCCGAGGAAAGGGCAAACGCGGGCGATCACGTTATTATCGTAGGTGATAAAAATCACGACGAGGTGCAAGGAGTGCTGTCCTACGCCGGTGACGACGCGGTGGTCGTGAGCGACGAGGAAACCTTGCCGATCGGGGATAAATCCACCTCGATTTTGTTCCAAACTACGATTTTGCCCGAAAAATTTGAAAAAATCGAGAAAAATACAAAGAATTTTGAAAAAAATCACGATAAATCAGTTGGCATTTTTAATACGATTTGTTATACTACAAAAGTAAAACAAGATGAAGCGCGCGCAACGGCGCAAAATACCGACGCGGTTTTGGTGCTCGGAAGTCACACAAGCGCAAACACCAGACGTTTGTTCGAGGTGGCAAAAGAGGTCAATCCCAATACGTATTTCGCAACTTGCGTAAACGAAGTCTTGTCAATGCAAAATATATTCAAGGATTTTCAAAGTGTATCGATTGTCGCAGGAGCTTCAACTCCGCCGTGGTTGATACAGGAGGTAACAAAACTTATGAGTGAAACTCAAAAGAACGCTGTCGAAACAGCAGAGAATGAAGTGAAAAACGAGGCAACACTTCAAGAGCAAGAAAAAGAACCCACCACAATGGCTGACCTTATGAAGTCTGCAAACTCCGTTGGTTACACCAACTACAAAGTCGGCAAACGCATCAAAGGTAAAGTTATCAGCGCAGGTGAAAACGGAATTTACGTCGCTATCGGCGGTAAGAAAGACGGTTTCATTGATAAGAGCGAAGCATCTTTGGACGGCAACTATAATCCCGCCGACTACAAAGAGGGCGACGAAGTTCAAGCAACCATTTTGGCAGTCAACAAAGAGTACGTGTCTCTTTCCAAGAAGGACGTAGACGCTGTGCGCCAAGAAGAAGCAGAAGCTGAAAAGGCTCTCGCACAAGGCGAATTCTCTTTGACGATGACGGAAGTAGTCAAGGGCGGTTTGAGAGGAAGACTTGGTCAATACACCATTTTCGTTCCCGCAAGCCAAATCAGAATGGGCTACGTTTCCAACCTCGAAGACTACAAGGGCAAAACGCTCCGCTTGACGCTTATGCCTCCGAAGGAAAAAGAAAACACCGTTGCAGAGGGTGAAGAAAACGCAGAAGCAACGGAAGATAAACCCCAAAAGAAATCGAGATACCTCTTCGCATCTCAACGCATAATCCTCGAAAGAGAGAAGAAAGAGAAAGAAGATTTGTTCTGGAACAATATCCACGTACACGATATCGTAACCGGTAAAGTTAAGAGATTTACTCAATTCGGCGCATTCGTAAACGTTCGCGGTTTCGATTGCCTCGCACACATTTCCGAACTTTCTTGGAACAAGATCACCGATCCTTCCACCGTTCTCACGATTGGAGAAAGCTACGACTTCGTAGTCCTCAAAATGGATAGAGAAACCGGCAAAATCTCTCTCGGCTACAAACAACTCCAAAAGAAACCTTACGAAGTTGCGGCAGAGAAGTTCCCCGTCGGTACGGTCATCAAGGGCAAAGTTGAAAGAATCTTCCCCTACGGTGCATTCGTATCCATCGATGACGGCGTAGACGGACTCGTACACGTATCTCAAATTTCTCACAACTGGATCAAGGACGCAAACGAAGCATTGACCGTCGGTCAAGAAGTCGAAGCAAAGATCATCGGTTTCGATGACAACCGCATCACTCTTTCCATCAAGGAATTGCTTCCCGCACCCGAAGAGACCAACGCTCAAAACGACGGACAAGACGAAGCAACCGACGAAGAGAAGGCTGCAAAGAGAAGCTCCAGAGTTAAGAAGTTCGAGCAAAAAGTTGCAGACGGTGAGAACAAGCGTGAACGTCGCAGTGCAAAGAAAGAATCTTCCAACGAACCTAAGGAATGGGTTTCCGGCAGTTCTTCCGCAACACTCGGTGATTTGTTCAAGAACCTCAACCTCAATCTTGAAGACGAAGTAGTCGAAGAAGCAGCTCCTGCAAAAAAGACCACTCGCAAGAAAAAAGTTGAAGAACCCGCTGAATAATTTGAAAAATCCTTAAAAAATAAAACGAAAGCGTCGCAATTTGCGACGCTTTTACTTATATAAAATGCAAGCCTACATAAAAGGTGCGTATCGGTAATTAAAAACGTATTGAGATATATTAAAACCGCCGTTTCGCGGCGGTTTTTTCATTAAGTCATTATTATATAATAAATAATATTTTATTTGATTAGTTTATAATACTTTATGTTATGCACTTTGATGACTTGTGTAATTTTTTGATATCGCCATTTTAGAAAAGGATATTTAGCTTTCTTGCACGTCAATCGGTGTATCGGTCGGTGAAGCGGTGGACTTCTCGGACTTTATCCGAAACGCAAGCTCAACCGAACTATAAATCGTAAACACGATTGAAAGTGCAAATACCGCCCAATTTATCGCGGTGCGAGAGAAGAAGAGTTCCACTGCGCTTCCGATAAGTTTGAGTACGTTCAAAACCACGATTGCGATATCTATGCCTTTTTTGTCTATGAATATATTGGTTATACAAAGTATAATGACCGCAATCGTAAATATTCCGATAAATATCGGCGCGAAATTGCCGTATCCGTAGGGCATATCACTAAAATACGGATAATACTTGGTTTCCGATGCAAACGTCTTGCCGTCAATAGGCCACTTAAATTCCATTTTCACGCCGTTGGGAAGACATTCAAGCACGAGCAAAACGATGGCAATAACAAATGTGGGAATCATCCAATACAAATGTTTTACGTTGAATTTTTTCATTTTGCGCCTCCTTGGTTTTCGGGTGGTATTTGTCGTTTTTGTGATATCTAACCGTATTAAATGCCGTCGGGAATAGGCGGAAGGGTAGTCGGCAGAGTCTTTTGCAAATCCTTAATCGCAGTGCGGGCAAGGTAGTCGCAACGGTTGTTGAGTTCGTTGTCGGCGTGTCCTTTGACTTTGACGTAACTCACTTCGTGAATTTGCATAAGAGAGAGAAGTTCCTTCCATAAATCGACGTTTTTGACTTCGTCCTTGCTTGCCGTGCGCCAACCGCGCATAATCCAACCGTTTATCCAGCCTTGCAAAAACGGTTCTACGGAATAGGCACTGTCACTGTATACGGTGACGATGCACGGTTCTTTGAGCATTTTGAGCCCTTGTATGATGGCGGTGAGTTCCATACGGTTGTTGGTGGTGGATTGTTCCGCTCCGCTTGCCTCTTTTTTGTGGCTTTTGTAGAGCATAACGCAACCCCAGCCTCCAATGCCCGGATTGCCCGAACACGCACCGTCAGTGTAGATTTCAACTTTCTTTTTCATATCTACATTGTACACAATATTGCGAAAGTTTGCAAGAAAGATATTCAATATAAAAAAAGAAGAAGTACCAAAGTACTTCTTCGTGGCAGGGGAGACGCGATTCGAACACGCAACCAACGGTTTTGGAGACCGTTGCTCTACCGTTGAGCCACTCCCCTTTGTGAGATTTAATGCTTAAATATTATATCAACTGTATTTATTTTAGTCAATAATTTGAGTCCAATTAGTTTTACTTTGTCATCATATAGCGATATTTTTTTGCGCTACGCTATATTCCCACATCGCAACTATCGTTGCTTCTCGGAATGACTAGTAGAATATTCCATATCATTGCGAGCGGTAGCGTGGCAATCTAGTCGGTAGCCGATACACCAAGCAAGCGATATAGCGAAACTGTGGCGGGAGTTTTTATCCTTGCACGAACTGATAGCGTGTATCGGTTGCGCGGTAGTAGAGCAATAAATCTAGAGTGGCTCTTGGCAATACGCACG
This sequence comes from Christensenella sp. UBA7571, assembly GCA_002476605.1. Lineage (GTDB taxonomy): Bacteria > Bacillota > Clostridia > Christensenellales > CAG-917 > CAG-475. Next base: position 93,905 of record DLLD01000001.1, on the reverse strand, counting down.
AGTGCGTGTTGCCATTACCACTTCGACGATTTTTGCTATGCCGTATGATATTTTCTGGTTCTGTAAAGCAACCAATAAATCAACGAGCTCAACGGAAGGTTGGTGAGGAGCACCATCGGAAGGATTATCGACATAAGGATAAGATCCATATCGTTGACGTTTGCTCCGAGTCCGAAGAAGCCGATGAGGATACATACCACGGTCAATTCGATAAACAACATAGTGCGGTTGAGAATTGACAGTTTGAAATTGAAGTTGGCACGTTTACGCCTCGTCGGGTTAATCATATAGATAACCGTCGGAATGAGGCAAAGCGCGCTTCCCACGAGCAAAATCGGCAAGAAATAAGCGTAGCTTATTCTTGAAAACAGCGATAGCCACATAATTGCGACTTCTGCGACGAAGAACGCAAGAATGATGAGGAAAGTATCGCGGTTGAGACGATTGGATTGTATAAAGTTGAACGTGTAGTACTCCGAGGTGTTGCCTCTGTCGTACGGGCGGATTTTGAAGCCCTTTGCATACAATCTCGTCTTGATGTCGCTGTCGGAATACTCTTGTTGTTGCGGTTTTTCCTCTTTGACCTCTTCTTTTTGATTTTGGTCGGCAAGGGAAACGAAGAACTCGCGATAATTGACGTCGTCTTTTTCGTATTCAAATCCGCCTTCTTGACGGTTGACGACCGCTGACGTCACGAATTTGCCTTTGTCGCTCGGATCGGCGTACGTTTGATTGCGAGTTTCGATCTCGGCGGGCATATAGTGCGCGTCGGTTTGCGGGGCGGGGGCGTAAGCTTGCTCTTGCGCATTTTGCATTGCTTGTTGTTCGGCAATGCGTTGTGCCTCGATAGCTTGTTGTTCCTCTTGCTCTTTGGCAAGTTTGTCGTCTATTTGAGCTTCTTTTTCGTCAAGTTGCTTGAAAATGTCTTTGAGCGACGTTTGCGCGCGTCCCGTTGCTTGTTCGGGTTGAGCGTTGTAACCATTGACGTAAGTATGCTCTTGGGGTTGAACGTTGTCGTAATGATATACTTGAAGAGGTTGTTCTCCGCGGTTGTATTCGCTCTCCGCATCGAGTTTGGCAAACATTTCTTCAAGAGTTTGAGCGGGTTTTGCTTGCTCTTGGCGTTTGCGCTCCGCTTCTTCGGCAAGGCGTTTTTGCTCTTCTTCCTCTTTGCGCTTGCGTTCCTCTTCTTCAAGACGCTTTTGCTCTTCGGCACGCATCTTTTCTTCTTCCATTTGACGGAGCATAGATTTGACGAATTGGCGGTCTTCTTCGGACTTTCTCAATTGCTCTTCCGTTTGTCGCAATTGTTCGTCTTTTTGACGAGCCTCTTCCTCTTGTTGGCGCAATTTTTCGGCGTTTTCTTGGACTTGTTCCTCTTTCAAGCGAAGTTGCTCGTCCTTTTGGCGTGCGTCGTCTTCCGCTTTTTTGAGTTGTTCTTCGGTGAGGCGTGCTTGCTCGTCGTCGGCAAGTGCCTTTTCTTTGAGTGCGTCGGCGTCTTCTTCGCTCACTTCGTTGCCGTAGCGGTCAAAGAAAACTTTTTTCTCGACGAGTTTTTCTTTATAAACCACTTTGGGCTTGTCTTCGACGTCGCGTTTGGCGTATGGGCGCAGTTCGCTCGCATCGAAGGGAATAGGCGCGGTGAAGTCGTACTCTTGCGCGGAAACGAGCTTGTCCAAAATGGTGCGGGAATACTCGTATTCGCTCTTTTCCTTTTTGAGATAGGCTTTGCCTTCGCCGGTGAGGGAATAATATCTGCGTTTGCCACCGCCGGTATCGTCGGGATTGCCGTCGTACGAGGAAACGAGCCCTTGCTTTTCAAGTCGTTTGAGTTGATTGTAAAGGGTGGCTTGTTTGAGGACGTATTGCGAATTGCTCTTGTCCTCGATTTCTTTCATAATCTCATAGCCGTACTTGTCGCCTTCCCACAAACAACCGAGAATGATCGTCGTGACGTTACCGCGTATGAGGTCGCTGTTGACCGAAGAAATGTCCATATAGTTGCTCCGAAATTTAATATAATAATTTTAGCAAACTATTATAAAATAGTCAATATTAGATAATAGTTTATATTTGAAAAATAGCGAATTTTGTCAAATATAAAAGTAAAACCGACGGAATAATATTCCGTCGGTGATTGAAATTGCCTTACGATATAAATCTTATCGTGCAAGTCAGCCGTTTTTTGCGACGGCATACGGCAAATCAAGTAACTTTATTTTGCGATTGAGCACGGCAATTTGAGCCGATTTTTTTGCGATTACGACTGTAAATCGAGCCGATTTTATTTTGATTTAATACCACAATTTAACGGTATTGGTTTTAATCCTCGTCGTTGTTACGAAGTTTGACGACCTTTGCGGCAAGTTTGCGGTGGTCTTCCTCGATTGCGGCGTAGTGCTTCTTGGTGGTGTTGACGTCACGGTGTCCCAAGACGTCGGCAACGAGATAGATATCACCCGTGGCGCGATAAAGGTTAGTGCCGTAGGTGCTACGAAGCTTGTGCGGAGATATTTTTTTGAGGGGAGCGGCGGTTTGAGCGTACTTTTTGACGATGTTTTCAACCGCACGCACGCAAATACGCTTGACTTGGAGGGACAAGAACAACGCGTCTTCGTCTCCCGTGTTTATCTTCTGACATCTGTCTATAAGTGCCTTGCGCTCGGTGTCGATATAGGTCAAAAGCGCGTCGCGAACTTCGTCTCCAAAGTATAAAATGGCTTGATTTCCGCCTTTTCGAGTGACGGTGAAGGCGTTGGTCTCAAAATCTATATCGCTGATGTTGAGTCCCACGCACTCGCTGACACGAATACCCGTACCCAAAAGCAACGTTACGATTGCGTAGTCGCGCGCACGCGTGTTGCGTTGAATTTTGCGTTGATGCTCCGTCATACCGTTGCCCGTTTCCGCAGCGTCGAGTATGCGTTCGACTTCCTTTTTTTCAAGGCGGATAATGTCCTTATCGTGAAGTTTTGGCATAGTAAGCTTTGCCGATACGTTGGACGGAATACGGTCGTGATTGAAATAGTACTTGAAAAAAGTGCGGATAGTGGAAAGTTTGCGCGCTTTCCCTTTTTCGGCGTTGGTGTATTCTTTGCCTTCAAACTCGTAATAAGAGAGGTATTCGACGTACGCTTCCAAGTTGCCGAGAGTGATTTTGGACAAGTCCTCCACGACGAAATCGTAAACGTCCTTGTAATCTCTGAAAGCACGCACGTTTTTGAGTAAATAGTCAAAGAATATGCGCAAATCGTATGCATAATTTAGCCTCGTAAGCGGTGAGGTCTGCGGTTCGATACCCACGAAAAACTCCTCGCAAAACTCGGGAAGTTGGTCTCGCAAAACGCGCAAACGCTTTGCGAGGTATTTGTCCCTTTCGGTGAAATAGTTTGCCATAAATTTTCCTCGTATGATTGGATACGATAATTATATCAAACTATGCGTAAAACGTCAAGTTACTTCATATATATGCATATTGTCTGCAATGTGAAAAATAAAAATGGAGTTTCAAACTTGCGAATGTGGATTGAATATGATAAAATTTCCACGACGAAAGGGTGAAGTATGTACGGACTTTTGCTTGCAATAATCTATCTATCGTTTATAAGCCTCGGATTGCCCGACTCGCTAATAGGATCGGCGTGGCCCGTTATGCACGTCGATTTGAGCGTATCGGTGGCGTCGGCGGGCGTTATAACCATAATTATTGCGGTGGGTACGGTGGTTTCCTCGCTTTTATCGGACTTTCTTATAAGAAAACTCGGCACGGGTTTGGTTACGGCAATAAGCGTGGGTATGACCGCGCTTGCGTTGCTCGGATTCTCGTTTGCGACGGCGTACTGGCAACTTTGCGTGCTTGCAATCCCGTACGGTCTCGGCGCGGGAGCGGTTGACGCCGCACTCAACAACTACGTTGCGCTCAATTACAACGCAAAACACCTCAATTGGTTGCACTGTTTTTGGGGAGTAGGCGCGTCGATAAGTCCGTATATTATGAGTTTTGCTCTGACGAAAGGGCTTGGGTGGAACAACGGTTTCAGAATCGTGTTCTATATCCAAATTGCCTTGACCGCAATACTGTTTTTTGCACTTCCGCTTTGGAAGAAAGCCAAAAAAGGAAGCGGTTTTCAACCGATATCGCAGTTTGACGACCTCGAATATAAGAAAATAAGCAATACCTTGCCACAAAATGCGGATATCACAAATCAAGCGCAATTCACGGCTTTTGAGCCTCAAAACGAGCAAATCGCGCCTCAAAAGAAAAAGAATTTCTTTTCAGTATTCAAAATCAAAGGTGTATGGTTCGTGCTTATCGCATTCTTTGCATATAGCGCGCTTGAACAAACAACGGGACTTTGGGCAACGAGTTATCTTGTGCAATATAGGGGCGTCGATCCCACCGTAGCGGCAAAATTTGCGTCGTTTTTCTATATCGGAATAACTGCGGGCAGAGCGTTTGCGGGCATTTTTGCGGACAAGATAGGGGATAGAATGCTTATCCGAGCGGGAAGCGGAATTATCCTCGTGGGCATACTTTTCGTTGCGTTGCCTCTCGGCTCAACCGTGCCGTCCCTTGTCGGACTTATCGTGATAGGAGTGGGGTGCGCGCCGATATATCCCGCGATTATCCACTCAACGCCCGTAAACTTCGGCAAAAACAACTCACAATCGGTCATAGGACTGCAAATGGCTTTTGCTTATATCGGCACGACGGCAATGCCACCGCTTTTCGGCGTAATCGCGCAATATATCGACATCGGATTGTATTGGGGTTACATCTTGTTTTTCACCGCGTTGATGATCGTAATGATGGAAATCTTAAACGCCATAACCAAGAAAAAGCGTATATCTAATCAAGTTAATTTAACAAACGCCTAATAAATTGTTTTGATAATAAATTGATAATTAGAAATGCTGAACTGTTTTTATGCACATCAATTCGATGTGCATTTTTGTAATATTTAAGTAATAAAATATGGAATACCTAAAAATACGCCGTAAGGCGCACCAAACAGACAATCTTGCGAAATTGCGGTATTGTTGTGCCGTCTACGCAAACAATAGTGCTGTCGCACACCGTGCGTTGCACGGGACACTGCGTGTCTTTTTTGTTTGCTATGTCCGCTACGCACGATTTCCGCAAATGCTACGCGCTTGCGTCTCTCTTTGCTTGCGGTAGTACCAAGAAAATACTGTCGAAAGGCAAAGGATTTGACAAAAGGATAATCCGTGCCAAACGACACGGATTTTCTTGGTGGAGAGGGGTGGTTCGTTTAATAGCGGAGCGAGCAAATATATTTGCAAAAGCGAAGCGTCTACGCTAAACAAACTGTGCTGTCGCACATCGTGCATTGCACGGACACTACGTGTATGTTTGTTTGCTATGTCCGCTACGCACGATTTCCGCAAATGCTACGCGCTTGCGTCTCTCTTTGCTTGCGGTCAGCACCGAAAAGGTGGTTCGACATGCAAAGCGTGTTGGCTGTTTTGAACAAAACAGCCGAAATCCACCTCTTACACAAACAAAAAAGCACATCTTGCGATGTGCTTTCTTGCTGGTGGAGAGGGGTGGATTCGAACCACCGAAGTCACTGACAACAGATTTACAGTCTGCTCCCTTTGGCCACTCGGGAACCTCTCCGTATGGAGCTGGTGATCGGAATCGAACCAACAACCTACTGATTACAAATCAGTTGCTCTGCCTATTGAGCTACACCAGCGTATTCAGTTGTTGGTGCCTCGGGGCGGACTCGAACCACCGACACAGGGATTTTCAGTCCCTTGCTCTACCACCTGAGCTACCGAGGCATATTAAGCTTTGGTAGGGAAGAAATCCCTTTTTAGATATATGGCAGTGACGGTTGTCACTGCCACATATTTGGATGGCGACCCGGAGGGGGCTCGAACCCCTGACCTCCAGCGTGACAGGCTGGCGTACTAACCAACTGTACTACCGGGCCAAACAAATTTTTTATTTTTGGTGGGCCTTCACGGACTCGAACCGCGGACCGATCGGTTATGAGCCGACTGCTCTAACCAACTGAGCTAAAGGCCCGAATCATCGTGTGTGAGTGTGTTCGTGGTCGGGGTGAAGAGATTCGAACTCCCGACCTTCTGAACCCAAATCAGACGCGCTAGCCAAACTGCGCTACACCCCGACAGCATCGCTATCGAAAGCATCGCTGTTCGTTTGCGACTTTCACAATATACAATAATTTTTTGGCGTTGTCAATGATTTTTTTAAGAGATTTTGAGAAATTTTCGACATATTTTTTTTCTTATCGGTCTTTTGTGCCAAAACACGCCGTTTTGCGCGACTTTGTGCGGTTTATTCTTGTTGTCGGAGGCCGATATGAATATCAATTTGAAAAACGAAAAAGGAAACTTGCTTATCGTCTTTCACGGTGAAATTGACGAGCACAGCGTAAAGGGCGTGCGCGACGAGATTGACGAAATTATCGACAATACGCGCGGGCTCAAATGCGTGACGTTCGATATGAGCGACGTGAGTTTTATAGACAGTACGGGGCTTGGGTTCGTTATAGGAAGATACAAAAAGCTCAAAGCCAAGAGAGCGGAGCTTTTGCTTGCAAACGTTTCAAAGCCCGTCGACAAAGTTTTCAGCACGAGCGGAATATACCGATTCGTGCCCATTACGGAATAAGGAGTGAGTATGAACTATTTTGATATGAAATTGCTTGCCACAAGCGAGAACGAGGCGTTTGCGCGAAACGTCGTTGCGAGTTTTGCGGTGCAGTGCAACCCGACGATCGAGGAAATCAACGATATTAAGACTGCCGTAAGCGAAGCGGTTACCAACTGCGTCGTGCACGCCTACTCGGGTAGCGACGGCGTAGTGCAAATCGAGTGCAGAACGGAAAACAATACGCTTGAAATATCTGTGCGCGACTTCGGAAAAGGCATTACCGACGTCAAGGAGGCAATCGAGCCTTTTTTCACCACCGCGCCCGACGAGGAGCGTAGCGGTATGGGATTTACCATAATCGAGACGTTTATGGACGAGATGAGCGTAACTTCCGCCGTTGGTGAAGGCACGTGCGTGCGTATGAAAAAGGTTATAAAAGGATGTTAGACCATCAAACCACCGTTGCGCTTATCAAACGCGCAAGAGAGGGTGACGACGACGCCAAAGAGAAATTGATAGAAGAGAATATTCCGCTCATAAAATCCATCGTAAAGCGTTTTAAGGGGCGTTTGGAATACGACGATTTGATGCAATTGGGCGCAATGGGGCTCGTCAAAGCGGTGCAAAATTTTGACGTCGAGTACGGCGTCAGATTTTCCACGTACGCCGTGCCTATGATAAGCGGTGAAATCAAGCGATTTTTGCGCGACGACGGTGCAATCAAGGTATCGCGATGGACGAAAACGCTTGCAACGCGCATAAACGCGTATATCGACGAGACCGTAAAGGCGGGAAAGCCCGAACCCGACGTGGAGCAAATCGCCGCGGAACTCGGTGTCGAGGCGCAAGAAGTGGTGTTCGCAATGGAAGCAACGCATTATCTGATATCCTTGTCGCAACCCATCGGAGACGACGAGGGACAAATCGGAGATAAAATCGTCGGTGACAATTCTCCCGACGAGGATTTGGACAAGATTATGCTCCGCGATTTTATAAAGGAACTTCCGCCTCGTGAGAAAAAAGTGATAATTTTGCGCTATTTCAGAGACAAAACGCAAAGTGAGATTGCAACGGAACTCGGAGTATCGCAAGTGCAAGTGAGCAGAATAGAGGGCAAAGTGCTTCAAAAATTGAAGGAAAAGTTAAGTCAAGAATAGATTTAGAGTGATATTGTGTCGTAGGCACAGTGATATTTGCGCAAAGCGCAAGTGATATTTTTTGCTTGCGCAAAAAGTAATATTGCGCCTTTGGCGCAGTTGAGGAATATTCAAATTTTAACATATTGATATGTTTATCCAATGATTAAAAAGCGCGATTTGTGGCAAATATTATGCCGTATGGACGCGCTCTTTTCCAAAAACGTCGAAGACAAAGAGGTTTATTTCAAGGATAATCCCAACGTTGAGGGTGTAAGGCAAGACCCTCTTTTCGACGTTGAAAAATCCGCTAAAAAGGTCGATAAGGGCGCAAAAAAGGACGATGTATGTTAGATAGGAAAGAGTATCAAAAGTACGTAAAAGACAACGCTCCCAAGTCTCCTATGGTGCGCACGCTGTTCGCGGCGTTTCTCGTGGGCGGAATTATTTGTTGCATAGGTGAGGGCGTTGGGGACATCATCAAACTCATTTTTGAGGATATGAGCAAAAAAGACGTTGCGACGTGGGAAAGTTGCGTAATGATTTTCCTCGGAAGCCTTTTCACCGCGCTCGGACTTTACGACAAGCTTGGGCATTTTGCGGGCGGTGGCTCGATTATCCCGATTACGGGATTTGCAAACTCCGTGGTTTCACCCGCAATGGAATACAATCGTGAGGGCGTGTTCTTCGGTGTGTGCGCAAAGATGTTCGTCATCGCAGGTCCTATTATCGTTTTCGGCGTGGTGGCAAGTTTCGTGGTCGGATTTATCGGCTATTTCGTGATGTGAGGTGCAAAATGCGAACTTTCGAGATTTCAAAACCAGTGTATATCAAGAGCGGATTTACCATCGTAGGTCCGAAAGAGGGTGACGGCAATTTCGGCAATTGTTTCGATATCGTGCTCGACAACGATTTGTGGTGCGAAAAGTCCTACGAGAAGTGCGAAAGCAAGATGCAACGAGACGCCGTGAGCGGTGCAATCAAAAAAGCGGGACTAAAAAGAGACGATATCGACATAATGCTGGGCGGGGACTTGCTCAACGAATTGTCCGCAACGTCGCTTGCCGCGCGCAATTTTCCGTCGGCGTTTTTAGGATTATATAACGCTTGCTCGACTTTTAGCGAAAGTCTAATCGTCGGAGCAATGCTCATATCGGGCGGATATGCCGATAACGTGACGTGTTCGACGTCAAGCCACTTCGCTTCGGCGGAAAGGCAATATCGTTTTCCGCTGGAACTCGGCAATCAACGCACGCCCACCGCGCAATGGACGGTTACGGGCGCGGGGTGCACCGTTTTGAGCAGTCAAAAACCTAGGCTTATCAACGAAAGAGTGTACGAGGACGATATTATTGCCATTGACGATGGTATGAATATCGACGAAAAAACGCTCCGAAAATATAAGAAAAGCATTGAAAAACAAAAGAAAATCATCAATAAAGAGAAGTCCAATATCATAGAAAGCAACTTTGAAAAGGAAAACAACGACTATCTCAAACCAAACGCGTACTGCGTCAAAGTCACTGGCGGAACGCTCGGTCGCGTCGTAGACCTCGGTATTGACGACGAGGCAAATATGGGGGCGGCAATGGCTCCCGCCGCTTGCGATACTATCCTCACGCATTTCAAAGAAAGCGGACGCTCGTTTGACTATTACGACGGCATATTTACGGGAGATTTGGGGCGTTTCGGCAAGCAAACGCTTGAATATTTGCTGTCCAAAGAAGGGTATATATTGCCAAAATACTATATGGATTGCGGTGCAAGCTATTTTACACCCGAACAAAAAACTTATCAAGGCGGATCGGGCGCCGGGTGCGTAAATACCGCTTTCAACGGCTATATTCTCAAAAAGATGCAACGCGGGGAACTCAAAAGGGTGCTCATCGTGCCCACGGGCGCATTGCTCAACAAAGATACGCCTCTTCAAAAGGAAACGATCCCCGGCATTGCGCACGCAGTAACGTTGGAGATTGAGCAATTGTTATAGTGATATTACACTTCGTGCAGTGATATTCTCGCTATGCGAGAGTGATATTTGCCTTTGGCAAGTGATATTTGTGCTATGCACAAGTGATGTTTTTTGCCTACGCAAAAAGTGATATTGCGACTATGTCGCAGTGATATTCGCACTGAGTGCGAGTTGTGGAATATTCGCAAATACGAACTAATCCATTGATTGGTAACGTCGTTGGTAACTTTACTGCAAAAAAGCGTTGCAAAAATAGGAAAACAAGGTGAATTATGGATATATTTCTCGATTATCTCAAAGTGTTTGCCGTGGGCGGTCTCGTGTGTATGATGGGACAAATACTCATCAACAAAACAAGAATGTCCTCGGCACGTATACTCGTGACGTATATGCTCGTAGGCGTGGTGCTGGAAGTGTGCGGAGCGTTTGAACCGATGAAGGAATTTGCCGGTTCGGGCGTGACGATACCAATTATGGGCTTTGGTTCTAACCTTGCCAAAGGCGCACTCGAAGGCGTACAAAAAGACGGATTTTTGGGTGCAATCACGGGCGGAATGACGGCAGTATCGGCGGGCTTGACCACCGTAATAGTTTGCGGATTCGTATTCGGGCTTATCTCTCGTTCGCGCACTAAAAAGATATAAAGTGAATATGGAATATTCCACAACTGCGCCTACGGCTTGATTGCCACGTCACTTTGTTCTTCGCAATGACGATATGGTAGGACACCCACACCCGAACTGCATTTTTCCTTATGTCATTCCGAGCGATAGCGTGGGAATCTAGCGTAGCGAAATATAGAATTAACCGCAACTCGCACGCAGTGCGAATATCACTTGTGCAAAGCACAAATATCACTTTTACCCTAGGCTAAAAATATCACTTGCGCAAAGCGCAAATATCACTCTCGCTCCGCGAGAATATCACTCACAAGGGATACATCTCGCTCAAACTTTTCATATTCAAAAAGGTGTCGGGAATTTCACCGACTATCATATTTTCGCATACGAGGACTTCGGCTTTGACTTGGATAGTGGGTTGGTCGATGGGGGTGACTATGCTCACGTCCGCGTATACGTCGATGTAGATTTTGTGCAGGGTTTGATTGATGCCAGCGGACTGAAAATATGACACGAAATCGCACGTGGCAGTGCCGATTGGCGTGATTTTTATCGTTACGTCAGGGCCAAAGCCCATAAGTAGCGCAAGTCCCGTAAAAGTGCCCGCGGATATTTGAATTTCTTGCGTGCCGAGGCTGTCGAGATTGGCTTGTGCCAAATTGGCAATTTCGCGCGCAATTTTGTTGATTTGCGGAGAATTGGCTTTAATCATAGCGATTTTGCCGTCTTTGTCTTTTTCTATTTCGAACAATTGGTCGTAGGTAAGTCCGTCGTTTAGCACGCTCGTTGCCGCGATATTGACGGCGTTGGTGGTGATTGCTCTCATTTGCGCAACGGAACTGTCCATAACCGTCGGCACGATATTTGCCCTAAAATATACGGTGCAGAATATGAAAATCGCGATAAATCCCGTTATCGCTATCACAACTCGGAATATTTTGGGCTTCACGCCGTTGAGTTTTTTGGACTTGCGCACAATTTACTATATGAATAATTTGTCGTAGTCTTTACAAATACGCGACCGATTGTTATAATTGAAATATGGATTTATTTGATTATCAAGACAATATCAAGACGATGTCACCGCTTGCCGAAAGAATGCGTCCTCGCACTCTCGACGAGTTTTTGGGGCAAGGAAGAATAGTCGGTGAAGGCTCGCTTCTTCGTAGAGCGATATCCGCCGACAAGCTCGGAAGTTGCATTTTTTACGGACCTCCGGGGACGGGAAAGACAACTCTTGCCAACATTATTGCGGAAAATACCAATGCCAACTTCGTCAAACTAAACGCCGTAACCAGCGGTGTTGCCGACGCAAAAAAGGTGATTGACGAGGCAAAAGATTTGCTCCGTATGTACGGAAAGCGCACCTATTTGCTTTTGGACGAGTGCCATCGTTGGAATAAGGCACAAAGCGACAGCGTTTTGCAAGCAATAGAGCAAGGCTACATCATATTTATAGGCTCTACTACGGAAAATCCGTACGTTTCGATGACGCGCGCTATCGTGTCGAGATGCCGTATTTTTAATTTTTCGAGGCTAACGGAAGACGATATCAAAAAAGGTCTCAAAAGAGCCGTCGAGGACAAGGAAAGAGGGCTCGGCAATATGAATTTGGTCGTCAGCGACGAAGCAATCGCACATCTTGCGTGGGCAAGCGCGGGTGATATGCGTACGGCTCTCAACGCTCTTGAACTTGCCGCTCTCACCACGCACGCGGGAAGCGACGGTGTTATAAGAGTGGGCAAAGAAGAGGCGGAGCAGTCCATACAGCAAAAAGCACTCAGTATGACGGAAGATATGTATTACGATATGATTTCCGCCTTTATAAAGAGTATGAGGGGCAGTGACAGCAACGCCGCGCTCTATTGGGCGGAACGTCTTATTGAAGCGGGTTGCGATCCTATGCTTATCGGACGCAGAATAATGATACACGCGTGCGAAGACGTGGGTCTTGCCGATCCCAACGCAATCGTAGTTGCAACGTCTTGCGTGCAAGCGTTTGAAAGAATCGGCTTGCCCGAGGGCAGAATACCGCTTGCGGAGGGTATTATATACGTGTCGGAAGCACCCAAGTCCAACAAAGTGGTGGAGGCTCTCGGCGGTGCGGAAAACGCAGTGAAGACCATAAAGCACGAAACCGTGCCCCTATATCTTCGCGATCCCAACTACAAAGGCATTGACGAAAAGGTGAGCGGATACAAATATCCGCACTCATACGGCGGTTGGGTGAAGCAACAATATTTGCCCGACGAGATAAAAGACGCCGTATTTTACGAGCCGACCGAAAACGGCTTTGAAAAAGTAATTAAAGAAAGACAATCAAAGAGGAAATAGGATATTTTTATAAATAAAAACAAACAAGTCGCGATTTTCGCGACTTGTTTTCTAAATAACCACTTTTTAGTGGTTGACAAAACACATATCAAGCGATATAATATCATACGATATAAAATAAAACGGAGGCAGTTATGCCAAGACAAGCCACGATATCCAAAGAGATGATAAAGCAAGCGGGCATCGAGATGATTTTGGGCGGTGAAAGCCTCAACGCTCGTGCCGTTGCGAAGAAACTCGGTTGCTCCATTCAACCCGTTTTTTACAATTACGCCACGATGGACGACTTGAAAGCGGATATTTTGAACACAGTATCCCAAAAGTACGAAGAATATATGGCGGTCAACTCCAAATCCGACAAATATTTGCCGTATATGGCAATCGGTATGGCGTATATCGGCTTTGCAAGGGACTATCCGCAGTTTTTCAAAATGCTTTTTATGGAAAATAACGGCATCGTTACGCAAAACAGTATGGCGCTCAAAAGCACGATAACGCTTTTGACCAAACTTTTTTCTTGCTCGGTGGAGACTGCAATGCGTTTGCAAACGGAAATGTGGGTGTTTGTTCACGGTTTTGCGACGATGATTGCGACTAAATACATCGAATGGGACGAGGATAGCGTAACCGAGATGTTGTCCGACGTTTACAACGGTCTCAAAGTAAGGCTCAGACTTGCCAAATAACAGCATTGAAATATCGATTAGTATCAATCGAAACAGCATTGAATATAATCGGTTGAATACTATGTATTCAACTATTGAAATCTACGAAATTGAAGGAAGTATATTATGCTTGAAATCAGAAACTTAACCAAAACTTACGGCGGAAACCAAAAACCGTCCGTCGACAATTTGTCTTTGACGGTCGGTGACGGTGAAATATTCGGATTTATCGGTCCGAACGGGGCGGGAAAATCCACGACGATAAAGTCTATCACGGGAATTATCGACTTTGAAGACGGCTCGATATTGCTTGACGGTATCGATATAAAGCAAAATCCTATCGAAGCAAAGAAAATTCTCGGTTACGTGAGCGACGACCACGTTATGTACGAGGGGCTTACGGGCGTTGAGTATATAAACTTTATTTGCGACGTTTTCGACGTCCCGACGGCGCAAAGACAACCGAGGCTTGACAAATACGCCGAACTTTTTGCTTTGCAAGACGCTATAAACAAGCAAATATCCACGTATTCGCACGGTATGAAGCAAAAGCTCAACATAATCGGCGCACTCATACACGAGCCGAAACTTTGGGTGCTTGACGAACCTATGACGGGACTCGATCCTCGCTCGGCGTACAACTTAAAGCAACTTATGCGCGAACACGCGGACAAAGGAAACAGTGTGTTTTTCTCCTCACACGTTCTCGAAGTGGTGGAAAAAGTGTGCGACAGAGTGGGCATAATCGACGACGGACACCTTATTACGTGTTGCGCGATAGACGAACTCAAAGAGAGAAACAAGGACAAATCTCTCGAAGAATTGTTCCTCAAACTCACTGACGACACGCATAGCGTGTCAAATGCGGTAGCGGAGTAAGATATGAATAAATCGGTTTTGTTATTCAAGACGTTGTATCGCAACGCCACTGCGCCAACCGAGGCGGAAAAGGGCAAAAAGCGCATATCTCGAAGCGTCGGCGCGATTTTGTCGATATCTCCGCTCGTGATAATGATTGCGGTAATGATGGCGTTTTTGGCTTCGTCGCTAAAAAGTATCGCCGACTTATCCGCGCTTTTGACGTCGGTGTTGTTTGCAACGCAAATGCTCGTGCTTTTCTTGTCTATGGCTTCGATGTTTTCGACGCTATACGACGCAAAAGACACGCCGTTTTTGCAAACTTTGCCTATTAAGCCGACGGGCGTGTTCTTTGCAAAATTTGCGCTCGTGTACGTCAACGCGCTCAAATTGTCCGCGGTGGTGTTTTTGCCAATTGCGTATGCGGTTACGATAACTTTCAACGTAGTAAATCACACGATGTTTTACGGTGCGTATCCGCTAATTTTGCTCGTTGCACTCGTCGCGCCCGTGCTTCCGCTGTTCGTCGCGGTGCTGTTTTCAATGCCTATCGCGTGGCTTGGCTCGTACTTTAAGGGCAAACCCACGCTTAAAAGCGTGCTTACCATAATCTTTTACGTGATTTTGATGGGCGCGTATATGGTGGTCGTGTATTTTATGAACACCAAAGGCTTCGGGCAAGAGGGTGACGTTGAGATATCCCAAGGCGCGCTTTCGTCGCTATACGGCGTTGCGAGAGCGATATATCCCGACAAAGTGCTCGTCGATTTTTGCTACGGAATAAACGCGGGCAAGAATTTTGGAATATCCGCCGCCGTAATCGTCGGTATGATTGCGGTTATGATACTGCTCGCAATGGCGTTTTATAAACGTATCAACGTCAAAAATACGGAAACCGCCGTCCAAAGCGCGTCGAGCAAAACCACGCTCAAACGAGATAATATCGTAACGTCGCTCGTCAAGAGGGATTTTAAGTCCATTATCCGCAACAGCACGCTTGCGATGACGTCCTTTGCCAACACGCTTATGGCACCGATTTTTATCGTCGTGATGTATTTCATTACGGGATTTAAGGCCGAAAACGGAGAAACTTTGTCACCGCTTATGTCCGAAATGATGGGAATAGGCTTCGTCGTTATGTATTCGATGATATTCCTTGCGGGTGCAAATCTCACGGCGTCCTTGGCGTATACGAGGGAAGGAAAATCGTTTTTTGCGACCAAATCTTTGCCGATTAAGCCGATTGACAGCATAAAATCCAAAGTTTTGCTTGCAACAATCGTTCCTGCTGTTATAATGATACCGATAATGCTCATCGCATTGCTCCTTTTCAAGATAGATATCGTCTCGACGTTGCTTATCGGCGTAGATACTATGCTTATGGTGGTGGGTATCAACTGCATCAACGTGCTTTTCGATATGAAGAAGGGCAATCAACATTGGGAAGACGTGTCCGAATTGCGCAACGCAAGTCGCGGTAACTATTATCAAATAATATCCGCGTTTATGGCAATAATTCCCGCAGTAGCGTTGTTCTTGCTCGGCTTGATGCTTTCGATTTACGCTCCGCAACTCGGTGACGTAATCGTGAAGGTGATATTCTGGGCAGTGGCAACGGTTATCTCGGTGGCGGTGCTCGTAATCGGATTGTGCCTTATAAAGAGCAAAGGAATAGAGTATTACGCACTCATCGGTCTCAATAAGCCCGAAAAACGCGCAAAATCAAATTTTAATCGCAGAGGAATGATAAAATGATGCAAAAACACAAGATTGCACTTGACGTAGGTGACGTGCGTATCGGCGTTGCGGTGAGCGATTTGCTCGGAATAACCGCAAATCCGAGAGAAACGTACGTGCGCAAAAAAGGTGATATGGACGCGGATATCGCGTATTTTTGCGAATACGCCAAAAGAGAAGACGCCGACGCGTTCGTTTTGGGACTTCCAAAGAATATGGACGGAACGGAAGGCGATAGAGCGATAATCACGAGGGAATTCGGCTATAAACTCGGTGAAACGAGCGGACTTCCGATATTCTATCAAGACGAAAGGCTTACGACCGTATCCGCCGAGCGTATGCTCATAGACGCCGACGTGCGCCGTGAAAAACGCAAAAAGGTCATCGATAAGGTTGCCGCCACCATCATTTTGCAATCTTATCTCGACTCGCATAGCAGATAATTAAAAAGCGATTAAATTGCATAGACGAAGATATTTTGCTTGCAAATTGCGCAAAATATGTTAATATCAATGTATCAAGACGCCCCGCGTCCAAAGGAGAACTACAATGGCAGATTTTTTTGAAGACCAAAACAATATGGAAGAAGACGACGATATCATCACTCTTTACAACGAAGAAACGGACAAAGACGAAGAATTTTATCATCTCGCAACTCTCGACGTTGACAACAGATGGTTTATCGTTATGAAACCCGTCCAAAAACTCGACGACATCGAAGAGGACGAAGTGCTTATTTACGAAATCGGTGAGAACGAAGAAGGCAACGACGTCTTTATCGCAATCGAGGACGAAGATTTGCTCCAACGCGTTTTCGACGAGTTTATGGCAGAGGTTGAAAAGATGGAAGGCGGTTGCTGTGATGACGAGCACTGCTCCTGTTGCGACCACAACTGCAAGTAAGACCGCACTATTTAGCGAATAGCATTGTCAAAGCCCCTTGTTCATCAACTCACGTACGCATTAGTACGTTAGGGTTGCTGTCCAAGGGGCTTTTTCGCGCTCTTCATCTAAATATCGCGGTCTTTATAAACTTTTTTCCGAAAGCGGAAAAATGCAACTACCATTATTCATTTTTCAAGGCGTTTTTCTCAAAATTCAATAATAATCGTAAAAATTTGAAAAATTTCCTCAAAAACACCCGAATTTTATTTGCAAAATTATTTTATATATAATATAATTCCAATCGACCCTGCATCGTAGAGGAGTCCGTTCTGTTCCATCGGAGGTTCGGACGTCGAGTCTGCGAGAGGTAAAAAACAATAGGAGGACCATTAAAATGGCCGTAACAACAATGAAAGCCCTGCTCGAAGCAGGCGTACACTTCGGACATCAAACCAAACGTTGGAATCCGAAAATGGGCAAGTACATCTATGCAACCAGAAACGACATTCACATCATCGACCTTCAAATCTCCGTCGATCACGTTGAAGCCGCTTACAACTTCGTAAAGAGCGTTGCAGCAGAAGGCAAATCCGTTCTCTTCGTCGGCACGAAGAAACAAGCACAAGACGCCATCAAACAAGAGGCAGAACGTTGCGATATGTTCTACATCAACCAAAGATGGCTCGGTGGCACGCTCACCAACTTCAAGACCATTCGTCAAAGAATCGACCGTTTGAACAAAATCAATCAAATGGAACTTATCGGTGAGTTTGAACTTCTCCCCAAGAAAGAAGTCGCACACCTCAAAAAAGAGCGTGACGATCTCGAAAAGAACCTCGGCGGTATCAAGAATATGCGTACTTTGCCCGGTTGCTTGTTCGTAGTCGACCTCAAAAAAGAAGAAAACGCTGTTAGAGAAGCTCGCAAGCTCAATATCCCGATCGTTGCAGTAGTCGATACCAACTGCGATCCCGATCTCGTCGATTACGTCATTCCCGGCAACGACGACGCTATCCGCGCAATCCAACTCTTCGCATCTTTGATGGCTGACGCAGTTATCGAAGCAAAACAAGGTGAATCTTTGCACGCAGCTCCCGTTGAGGAAGCAAAAGAAGAAGCACCCGCAGTTGAAGAAGTCAAGGCAGAAGTAGTGGAAGAGAAAGCTCTCACTCCCGAAGAAGCTCTTGAAAAAGCAATTGCAGAAAAAGAAGCACAAGAATAATTATTGACTTTATCCGCACGCAACCAACCCTTGCGTGCGGTTTCAAAACAAAATAATAGGAGAAAATATATGGCATTCACAAGCAAAGACGTTATGGAACTTCGCCAACGTACCGGTGTCGGTATGATGGATTGCAAAAAGGCTCTCGTAGCAACTGACGGCGATATGGAGGCTGCAATCGACTTTTTGAGAGAAAAAGGTATGGCAACCGCAGCAAAGAAAGAAGCTCGTATCGCGGCAGAAGGTATCGTTTTCGCAGCAAGCAAGAACGGCAAATCCGTCCTTTTGGAAGTCAACTGCGAGTCTGACTTCGTCGCAGGCGGTCCGGTATTCAAAGAGTATGTTGCAAAAGTTGCAGATTATATCCTCGACAACGAGGGCGTTACCGTTGCAGACGTAGTCGCAGCAATGCAAGACACCACCAACGAGTACGTTATGAAGATGGGTGAAAAACTCTCCATTCGTCGTTTCACGGTATATCAAGCAAACGACACCGTCGTTGACACCTATATCCATATGGGCGGTAAAATCGGCGTTATGGTCGAAGCTACCCAAGGCGCAAGCGCAGAAGTCGTTCACGACGTCGCACTTCAAATCGCAGCTGCAAACGCACAATACGTTTGCAGAGAAGAAGTTCCTCAATCCGAAGTTGACCACGAGAAAGAAATTCTCAAAGCACAAGCTCTCAACGAGGACAGCAAGAAGCCCGAAGCAATCATCGAAAAGATGCTCGTCGGCAGAATTAACAAATTCTACAAAGACGTTTGCCTCAACGAACAAGTTTTCGTTAAGAACGGTGATTTGACCATTTCTCAATACCTCAAACAAAACGGTGACGTCAAAGTCATTCGCTTCACCCGTTACGCAATGGGCGAAGGTTTGCAAAAGAGAGAAGACGACTTCGTCGGCGAAGTTATGGCGCAAGCCCACTTGGCAAAATAATCAATCGAAAAAGGAATGGTTTTCCATTCCTTTTTTTGAACGTTTTTTCAAAGCGACAACGATTAAATCGTGCCTATACGGTGCAAACGTATTATAAAAATAGTGCGTTAGATACTCGAAAAGGAGTGAAAATGAGCGAAACTATTCAAAAGACGGTCGACCCGTCCGTGAAGTATAAAAGAGTGATAATCAAGATTTCTGGCGAAGCTCTCGCAAAAGAAAACGGTGCGGGTATCGACAACGAAAAGCTTGAATTCGTTTGCAGACAAATCGTCGCAGTCAAAGACCTCGGCGTAGACGTCGGCATCGTAATCGGCGGTGGAAACTTTTGGAGAGGTCTTCAAGCCGCAGACAAAATGAACCGTGCAACCGCCGATTATATGGGTATGCTTGCAACGGTTATGAACGCTCTTGCACTTCAAGACAAACTCGAAGAGCACGGCGTACCCGTAAGAGTGCAAACCGCGCTTACGATAACCAAAGTTGCCGAGCCGTATATCTTGCGCAAGGCAATCCGCCATTTTGAAAAGGGCAGAGTCGTGATTTTCGCTTGCGGAACGGGCAATCCTTACTTCTCTACGGATACGGGTGCTGCGCTTCGCGCTTGCGAAATCGGTGCGGACGCTCTTCTTTGCGCCAAAAACGTGGACGGTATATACGATTGCGACCCCAAGAAGAACAAAGACGCTAAGAAGTTCGACCATCTCACCTATATGCAAGTCATCTCCCTTGGGCTCAAAGCTATGGACACCACCGCCATCACGATGTGTATGGACAACAATATCCCCGTCGTAGCCTTTGCGCTTATGCAAGAGGGAAGTATGGAACGTGCAGTCTGCGGTCTTCCCGTCGGCACGACAATATCTTAAACTTCACTAAACGGCGAATAGCTGTGTCATCACCCATCCGCTACAAAATCACGTACGACTTGTACGTTGGGTTTTGTATCGGGTGGGTGTTTCCTTGCTCTTCATCCGTTTAGTGAAGTTTAAGTTGCCGTAACTTATTCGGAGTTGGAGGCGCAAGGCGCCGATCGCATCGAGCGCCAAGCTTGACGGTTAGTACAAGCGACTGCGCCGTGTTGTTGCGTAGCTGGCGCACAAAGCGCAGTGGCATAATGAGGGAAATGTCCCTATCTATGCGCGTGCCGAGTGTTGCCCCCTGCGGAGCAGTTCCGTGGGTTCCCTCAAACGAAGTGCAGAGGGGGGAACGGAATAGGGGAAACACCGTGAGGAAGGGGGAAAGTTGCATTAAGAGAAGTTACGACTGTCTTTATTTGAAAACTTAAAATATAGATTTTTTTGTATTGATTTATATAATAACTTTTGTTATAATATTAACATATTAAAACTCGGAGGTCATTTATGGCATACGGTATTGAAGAAGTCGATTTGATTTTTGAAGATATGAACGACAAAATCGACAAAACTATGAATAATTATATCTCGGAATTGCGCAGTATTCGCGCTGGCAGAGCAAACCCGCATATCCTCGACAAAGTCGTCGCCGATTATTACGGAACGCCCACGCCCATCAACAATATGGCAAATATTTCCGTGCCCGAAGCAAGACTTTTGGTCATCGCACCTTGGGATAAATCTCAACTCAAAAGCATAGAGAAGGCAATTCTTGCAGCAAACGTCGGTATCAATCCCAACAACGACGGTCAAGTTATCCGTCTCGTTTTCCCCGAACTTACCGAAGAGCGCAGACGTTCCACCGTCAAGGAAGCCAAAAACCTTGTTGAAGAGGCAAAAATCGTTATGCGTAACGCACGCCGTGACGCTATCGACGAGCTCAAAAAGATCCAAAAAGCTTCCACTATTACGGAAGACGATTTGAGAAATTTCACGGAAGATATCGACAAGAATCTTTCCAAGAAGACGGAAGAAGTCGACAAACTCTTCAAAGAGAAAGAACAAGAGATTCTCTCAATCTAATGATACCGAAACATATTGGTTTTATAATGGACGGAAACGGCAGGTGGGCGCAACAGCGCTCAATGCCCCGCGCCGAAGGTTACGCTTACGGTCTAGTTGCCTTGTACAAGGTGGCAAAACGTTGTAGCGAGCGCGGAGTGGAAGCGGTTTCCGTCTATGCGTTTTCTACGGAAAACAATAGTCGTCCCGAAGAAGAGATAGAAGCAATCGCAAAAGTCGTGCAAAAGTTCAATCTTACCTACGACGGTGAATACAAAATCTCTTATATGGGTGATATCGCGTCGCTTCCCGACGGACTTGCATCGTCTATCGAGACGGTGGAAGAAAACACCGCGGACAACAAGGGTATGTGGCTCAATATCGCGTTCAATTACGGCGGTAGAGCGGACATTATCCACGCGGCAAAGGTTGCGTACGATCACGGTGAATTTATTGAGGACACGTTTGAAAGTCATTTGTCAAGCTCGCATTTACCGCCTCTCGACGCCGTGGTGCGTACGGGCGGAGAAAAGCGTTTGTCCAACTTTATGTTGTACGAAAGTGCTTATGCGGAACTGATTTTCCTCGATAAACTTTGGCCGGATATGGACGAAAACGACGTCGACAAGATAATCGACGAGTTTGAAAGTCGCAATCGCAAGTTTGGAAAGTGACATAATTTTTGTTAAAAAATATGCAAAAAACCGCGGTTTTTTGCACGTTTTTTGACGTTTGAAAATGCGCAAAACATTGAAAATGCGCAAATGAGGTTTGTATGTTGAAAAGAACGCTCACGGCAATCGTGCTTTTGGTGCTCGTTGCAGGCTTTATGGTTTGCGGATATTTCGTAAGCCCGATTTTTATCGATATGCTCATTTTGCTATTCCTTGCGGGCGCAGTGTACGAGATGTACAAGTGCTTCAAGGACGCAGGGTACAAGATGTTCGTCGTACCAATCGTTTTTATGCTTGTGACGGCGTATCCCGTTTTTTATACGGCGGGCATTGGCGTGCAAGGTTTGCTTATCGTACTTCTCGTAAGCAGTATGCTTGCGCTTACGATTTTCACGTTCAAACCAGCAAAACACAGCAAAAAAGACTTTGAAAACGCACTTGAAAACGGTGAAGTTCTCAAAGACGAGCAAGGCGCGTGCGGTCTTAAAGATTTGCTTGCCAACGTATTCGTGCTCGTATATCCGATGCTTTTCCTTATGACGGCGTGGGTAATCAGCTACAAATACAGCGCGCTCTTTGCGGTGTTGTTTGCAATTCTCGTACCCATTCTCGGTAGCGATACGTTTGCATATTGGTTTGGCTCGATGATCGGAGGCAAGAAACTTTGCCCTAAAATCAGCCCAAAAAAGACGATAGCGGGCGGTGTCGGCGGTCTCGTCGGCGGTATGGTGTTTGCAATCATCTTTTGGGTGGTGTTCGAGCTTTGCGCCGATAAGTATCCAGTTTTTATCCAAAAGTGCGGATATACCTACTTTATTGCGCACGACGTGGTCGGTTGGCAATGGAAGAGCGCGCTCATTTATCTTGCAATCGGTCTCGTATGCGGTGCTATAAGCGAACTCGGAGACCTCGCCGCGTCGCGTATCAAGCGTGCAATCGGCATAAAGGACTACGGCAAGATTTTCCCGGGACACGGTGGATTTATGGACAGAATAGACAGCGTTATGTACTGTCTTGTCATACTCCTTATTGCGTTCTCGTGTATATATCGTTTTTGATTGACTATTTCATAATCGTTTAATCAAAGCGGTGCAAAATGCTTTTATATGGACTTGCAAAAGACTTCAAATCTCCGCCTATGTGGCACGCAAGTCTATAAGGATAAAATGAAAACTATAACGATTTTAGGCAGTACGGGCTCTGTCGGAAGACAAGTGCTTGCTACCATTTCTCAACACCCCGAGGCATTTAAGGTCGTCGGGCTTTCCGCTTATACGAACGAAGCTCTTTTGAGAGAGCAAATCGAAAAATTCAATCCCACTCATTATTATTTTCCGAGTGGCGCGGTTGAAGTACAAAGTTCGCTTTTTGACTTTCTCGAAGACGAAAAAACTTCAAAATGCCTTACTTCGCTTGAAGAATTGGCAGCAATTGAGTCGGATATCGTCGTATTGGCGGTCACGGGCATTGCGGGACTTTGGGCGGCAGTCGCAACGTTGAAGCGCGGAGGAACGCTTGCAATCGCAAACAAAGAAACGATTGTTTGTGCCGGTAGACATCTCAAAGCGCTCGAAAAGAAGTATGGCGGTAAGATTTTGCCTCTCGATACCGAACATTCCGCAATCTTTGCGTGCTTGCGCGGAGAGGAGAAAAAGTACGTAAAAAGCCTCGTTTTGACGGCAAGCGGTGGCGCGCTTCGCGATTTGCCGACGAGCCAACTTGCAAAAGTCAAGGCAGAGGACGCACTCAAACACCCTGTATGGAATATGGGAAAAAAGGTCACAATCGACTCGGCAACTTTGTTCAATAAAGGACTGGAAGTTATCGAAGCGATGCGACTTTTCGACGTCAAAGCAAAGGACGTCAAAGTGGTTATGCACAGAGAAAGCGTTATCCACTCGCTCGTGGAGTTCTCGGACGGCGGAATGAAAGCGTTGTTGTCAACGCCCGATATGCGCCTTTCGATTGATACCGCGCTTTTCTATCCCGAGCACGCAAACAACTCGGTTGCGCCTCTCGATTTGATAAAAACAGGACTTTTGACCTTTTCCGCACCCGATTTCGATCGTTTTCCGTGCCTAAAAATCGCAATGGACGCCGCAGAAGCGGGTGAGGGCGCGTGTATCGCAATTTCCGCAAGCGACGAAGTGCTCGTTGAGGAATTTTTGAAGGGCAAAATCAAATATCACGATATCTCTAACACGTTGGCAAAGGTTTTGAACAAGTTCAAAAAGGTCGGAGACGTGGAACTTGAAGATATTATTGACATAGACGAGAAGGCAAGAAAATATACTTATTCTATGATAGGAGTCAAATAAGGTGTCGGGTATTATTGCAGTTACAGCCGCCGAGGTGTTTACGTATATAGGTTACGTCATAGTCGCGCTTCTTGCGCTTATGGCAATGATCGTCGTGCACGAACTCGGACATTATACGGCGGGAAAACTGCTCGGTTTCAAAATCGACGAGTTTTCAATCGGTTTCGGACCTGCAATTTTCAAGCGCAAAAACAAAAAGACGGGCGAAGTATTTTCGTTGCGTCCTTTTCCTATCGGCGGATTTTGCGCTTTTCACGGTGAAGACGCGGACGGCGCGTTGCTCGATACCGACGGCAATCCGGTAAAAGATTCAAAGGGAAATGTCGTCAAAGACCCCGACGCGTTCAACAATCAAAAGCCTTGGAAACGCCTTATAGTGCTGTTTTCGGGCGCGTTTATGAACTTTTTGAGCGCAATCGTCATCATCACGATATATTTCACGGCGTACGGACAAATTTTGCCGAGCGTCGTGCAAACTGTCTCTACGTCGAGTTATCAAAACGTATTCGAGGACGGGGACGCAATACTTGCAATCAACGGAAAGCAAGTGAATATTATGCTTCAAGAAGACCTCGACAACGCTTTTTCGGGACTTGGAGAAAGTGCGCAGTTTACCGTTTTCCGCAACGGCAAAAAGGTGAAAATTACCGCAAATAAGTTTGATTATTTCCCGTTTGAAGACGGTGATATGATATACGCCGTAAACGGTGAAAAGGTTGAAACGCCGTATCCCTATCAACAATTGGCGGAAAATGTCGACATCGACGGTCAATTGACGCTCGTCGTCGTAAGATACGATGAAAACGGTGAGATTTGCGAGCAAACTACTATGCTCGTACTCCAAGGTGAAAACGGCTTTTACAGTCACGGCTTCGGATTTACGAGAGCTCTTGCAAGAGTGAAACTCCCGTTCTTCCTTGCATTCGGCAGAGCGTGGGGATTTAGCTTCTTTATCGTGTTCAAGATTTTGGCGTCGCTCGGTGCGCTTATAACGGGTAAAGCGGGCATAGAAACGGCGGGCGGAACTATTACCACCATCGGTATGATGGCAAAGGTGAGTGCACTCGGATTTGACAGTTTCTTGTACGTGGTTGCAATCATATCGGCAAACCTTGCGGTTATGAACTTGTTGCCTTTCCCCGCACTTGACGGAAGCCGTATGCTCTTTACACTTATAGAGATGATATTCAAAAAGCCCGTACCGCGCAAAGTCGAGGCGGTTATTCACACGGTGGGACTTGTGCTGCTAATCGTGCTTGCGGTGTTCCTCGATATATTTCACCTCGTAAAAGGATAAGCGGAAAAAGTATTGCTTGTTTAACAAAAACGATAATCTAATGCGGTTAATCGCATTGTGAGATATGGATAAAACGATGATAGAAAGAAGAAAAACGAGAAAAATTTTTGTCGGTGACGTAGCGATTGGCGGTGACGCGCCTATTACGGTGCAGTCGATGCTCAACACCAAAACGATTGACGTCGAAGGCTCGCTCAAACAAATCGATGAACTTAAAAAGGTCGGTTGCGACCTTATACGACTTGCAGTGCCCGACGAGCAATCGGCGTACGCATTCGGTGAGATTGCAAAAAGATGCGGGCTTCCGCTTATTGCAGACATACATTACAATTATAAACTTGCGCATCTCGCGCTCGATAACGGGGCAAAGAAAATTAGAATGAACCCCGGCAATATGCGCGATTTTTCGGAGATTAAACCGCTTGCGCAAAGGCTTATCGATATGCACGTTCCCGTGCGCGTGGGTGTAAACGGCGGATCTCTCGATCCAAAGTTTAAGGGTATAGATGAAGCGCGCGCACTTTGCGAAAGCGCGTTGGAGTGCGCAAACGTCTTTGAAAGTCAAGGTATGCGCGATATCGTGATTGCAATCAAGGCGTCAAATACGCAAGTAAACGTCGAAGCAAACAGATTGCTTGCAAAAGAGTGTGATTATCCCTTGCATATCGGCGTGACGGAGGCGGGAACGCTTCGCACCGGTCTTATTAAATCCGCAATAGGCATAGGAACTTTGCTTCAAGAAGGCATAGGCGATACGATAAGAGTGTCGCTCTCGGCTGACGTAAGAGAAGAAGTGCTTGCGGGCAAGAAGATTTTGCAAACACTCGGAATACGCAAAAATGCCGTCGAGGTGGTGTCTTGTCCCACTTGCGCGCGTACGGAAATCGATGTTGAAGGACTTGCAAACAAGGTCGAAATGATGTGCGCGGGTATTGAAAAACCGCTGACGATTTCAATTCTCGGTTGCCCGCTCAACGGAATAGGTGAGGGTGAAAACAGCGATTTGGGCATAGCGGGCGGAAAAGAAAAGTCCGTCATACTCAAAGACGGCAAAATTCTCAAAACGGTGAATAGTGCCGATTTAATGACAGAATTTGACAAATTATTGCAAGAAGTATTATCAAAATGACAAAATATTGTAATACTTTTACAATCTAACGGCAAAAGATAAGAGGTTTTTGATGACAACGAAGTTTTTTGAAGAATTTACGATAAAGAGCAAAGGTGAGTTTCCTATGCTCAAATTGAATTCCGCAACTTACTACAAACAACAAAGAGAGTTGGTCGTTAAGTTTATTATTTCCGCATTCGAAGTGCGCGCATTCGACGAGGATAGCAAAAAGAAGGTGCAAAGCATAATCGAAGAGATGTTTTCGGGAATAACGATAAGCGTGCAATATATCCGCACGTACGCGGACGCCAACGTCGTCAAAAACAAGGTGTTGGAGTTCTTTAATCGCACCAATCAAATGATTTTCAGACGAATCAATGACGAAACGCTCAATATAGAGGTGGGGGACAACGATATCGATGTCAAATTGACCTTCGATACGCCTACTTATAAAATGCTTATGGCGGGGGATTTGCTCGATAGATTGTACGATTGTCTCGATTGCTCGTTCAATCAACATATCGATATCGTCACGGAAGAGGACGTGCTCAAAAAAGAGGAGGCAATAGAGGATATACATATCGACACGACGGTGAAAGTCGACCCGTCTATGAGACTCGTCGAGACGAGAACGGGCGCAAAAGTGTATTCCAGAGGCAAAATCGACGGAATTTCGCAAATGCCAAACTATATAATCGACGTAAAAGGCGCGTGCGACAACATCGTTTTGTGCGGAAAAATCTCGCAAATAGAGAAGAAAACGTACAAAAACAAGCGTTATAATCCCGACGACGCGAAGACGGGTCCCGAGATGCTTCCGTTCGTTAAATTTGTGCTCGACGATACCACGGCAAGAATAGACAGCGTGTGCTTTGCAAGCAAAGACGAGGAAGTGGACAAAATACTTGCGCTCAAAGATCAATCGACGGTCGTTTGTATGGGAAAAGTGAGTTGGTCGCAATACGCGGGAGCGTGGTCTTTTACCGTGAACGCGATATTCGAGGCTGATATCAACTTTGACAGTATTCATCTCACTTCCGTAAAGCCCGTGCCCGACAAATACGTGACGATTAAACCCGAACCGTACGTCGATACTACGCAAAAGAGCCTATTAGACGTCGGAAAAGTGGAAGAAATCAATCCGTACTTCAAGGGTAAAACATTCGTGGTGTTCGACCTCGAAACGACGGATTTGAAGACTGATTTGGCGGAGATTATCGAACTTGCCGCACTCAAAA
The DNA here is from genome assembly GCA_002476605.1 of Christensenella sp. UBA7571. Classification (GTDB taxonomy): domain Bacteria; phylum Bacillota; class Clostridia; order Christensenellales; family CAG-917; genus CAG-475. Next base: position 66,331 of record DLLD01000001.1, on the reverse strand, counting down.
TCGTTGACGGCGTGGAAACGGAAACCTTCCAAACGCTTATCAAGCCCATTGCTACGATTTCACCCGTTATTACCGAGCTTACGCATATATCCAATGCAATGGTTCTTGACGCACCGAGCGTGGAAAGCGTAATTCCCGACTTTTTCAAGTTTGCGCACGGAACGATACTTTGCGGACACAATATCGCGGGGTACGATTATCCGATATTGAGCAGAATTGCGGAAAAATCCGGATATCATTTTGACAACGAGCTCGTCGATACGCTGTTGCTTGCAAGAAGATATCTTACCGAGCTTCCCAACTGCAAACTTGAAACCATATCCAAAGCGTACGGCATTTCGCACGAGAACGCACACCGCGCTATGAGCGACGTTTTTGCAACGGCGGGCGCACTTAAAATCATCGCGCAAAGAATGTAAGGAAGAAAAATCGATAATATTGCACCTATTTTTGAAAAACGCTTGCAATGTTATCGTATATATGATATATTTTAGATACTATAATAAAACATTATAGAGTGAGCGCCGGCTCACTCTTTGTTTTGTAAGAGGCTGATATGAGCGACGAAAAAAAATTGATTTCCGAAAAAGTCGAAAACGAAGTGCGCGATATGGCGCAAAAAGCCATGCAAAACTTCAATGGCGTGGAGCTCGTGGACGTGAGTTTCTACAAGCAATACGGCAAACTCAACGTCGAAGCGTTTTTGTGGAAAAAAGAGGGTATATCTCTCAATGATTGCGAAGCGGTGCACAACGTGCTTTCGGGTATGCTCGACACTATCGAGGACGATTTTGCAGACGATTACGTCTTGAACGTGTCATCGTCGGGACTTGACAGAAAAATCGTGTCCGACGACGATTATAGGCGCGCGCTTGACACCGAAATCGAGTGTTTCGACGGTGCGAAGAACAAAACTCACGGCGTTCTCGTGGCGTACGACAGCGAAAATATCACTTTGAAAACCGAGGGCAAAAAGCCCCAAAATATAGTTTTAACAAGAAAAATTTTAACGAAAGTACAACCGTACGTAAGGTTTTAGGAGGAATCTAAGAATGATGAACAAAGAGTTCTTTCAAGCATTGGACGATTTGGAAAGAGAACAACACATCTCCAAAGAGTCTATGATTGAATCAATCGAAGCAGGACTTGTGTCCGCTTACAAGAAGGAATACGGCTTTGCAAGCCCCATTTCCGTGCGTCTCAACGAAGAAAAAATGACCTACAAAGTCTACGCGCACAAGCTCGTCGTTGACGAAGTCGAAGACGAAGAAACGCAAATCTCCCTCGAAGACGCGCAAGATATCGACAAAAAGTACAAAGTCGGTGACGTCGTTATCGAAGACATCACGCCCAAGGACTTTTCGCGTATCGCGGCACAAACGGCAAAACAAGTCATTTTGCAACGCATCAACGATATGAAAAAAGCTATGGTTCTCAACGAGATGAGCGAACGCACGGGTGAAATCCTCAGCGCAATCGTCAGACGTAAGGAAGCAGGCACTGTGTACGTGGAAATCACGGGCACACAAATGGAAGGCGTTATGATGCAACAAGATCAAGTTCCTACCGAAACGTACAACGTCAACGACGTCATCAAAGTGTACGTCAAGAAGATCCGTGACACGGCGCACGGCGCACAAGTGGTGGTATCGAGAAGCTCCGCGGGCTTCGTTCGTAGATTGTTCGAGCTCGAAGTGCCCGAAATCAAGGCGGGCCTCGTGAAGATCAACAGTATCGTTCGTGAAGCAGGTTTCAGAACCAAACTTTCAGTAAGCAGTGAAGATCCCAACGTCGACGCAGTGGGTAGCTGTATCGGCAACAAGGGCGTCCGCGTAAACGCAGTGGTTGCGGAACTCGGCGGTGAAAAAATCGACGTTATCGAATATTGCGACGATCCTATCGAATACATTGCACGCGCACTCAGCCCCGCACAAGTGCTTATGGTCTCCATCAACGAGGAAGAAAAGAACGCAAAGGTCATCGTTCCCGACGAGAAACTTTCGCTTGCAATCGGCAGAAGCGGTCAAAACGCGCGTCTTGCGGCAAAACTCACGGGCTGGAAGATAGACGTAAAACCGTATTCTTCTCTCAACGTTGAAAGCCAACAACAAGGTGAATAAAATGTCAAACCCCAAGGACACACGCAAATGCATCGCTTGCAGAGAACACTCCGATAAGTCCGAAATGCTTCGTTTCGTGAAGCAAAAGGACGGAAGCGTGTTCCTCGACGAGAGCAAAAAAGCGGACGGCAGAGGCGTATGGGTGCACGATAGCGCGGATTGCAAAGCAAAAGTTTGCAAAAAGAAAATGCTCAATTCCGCCTTCAAAACCAACGTCTCGGACGATATATACGACAAGATAAATGACTGATAAAATCAAAGCATATATAGGTCTTGCGCAAAGAGCAAACGCCGTTTTGTACGGTGAAGACATAATTTGCGAGAAAAAGCGTCTTGCAAAGGTCGTGCTCGTGTCCTCGACCTCGGGTGACAAATATAGAGATAGAATTGCAAAAAAAATGTCCGATTGTCCCGTCTTTGAAGTGGATAATCTTTGCGAGGCTCTGCATCGCGACGGCGTAAAGTCGATTGCGGTGTCAAACGAAGCTCTTGCAAATGCAATTATTAGTTTATTGAGGTGAATAATGCCTGAAAACAAAAAAGAAACAAACGTCGATTCCGTAAAAAAACTCGGTGACTTCAAGGCAACCAAGCTTGCCGACCTTATCGGTGACATCTCTCGCGAAAAATCGAGAGCAAACGTCATTATGGCGTCAATCAAGGCAAAGCGCGACGCGTTGATTGCCAAAGCCGAAGACGAAGCAAAGGCAAAAGCGGAAGCGGAGGCAAAAGCCAAAGTCGAAGCCCACACCAAACCCGTTGAAGAGGTCAAGGTCGAAAAGGAAGTCAAAGTCATCGAAAAGAAAGCGGAAGTGAAAGCGGAAACGCCCGCACCCAAAGAGGTTAAGGCGGAAAAAGTCGTCGAGGAAGTCAAGAAAGTTGAGCCGGTAAAGCCCGTCCAAAAAGAAACGGAAGCTCCCAAAGCGCAACAAAAGACCGTCGAAGAGCCCGCTAAAAAGATAGAAACGCCCGTCCAAGAGGTCAAAAAAGAGGAAAAACCGCATATCGTGGTTACGCCCAAAACGCCTTTTGAACTCGCACAAGAAAATCCCGAGATTTTGCCTAACGGTGAAGTCCGTCGAATTTACGTTCCGCCAACGCCGAAGCCGAAGGTGCAAACTCGCGTATTCGGTCAAAACGGATACCAAGCACCGCGCGGACAAAAACCGCAAGGTCAACAAGGCGGATATCAACAAAGACCGCAAGGACAAAACGGTCAACAACAAGGCGGTATGCGTAGACCGTCCGCTTCTCAAAATCTTGCAAACGTTGCCCAGCAATTTCCTCCTAAACCGGCAGGGCAAAAAGGCAAGGGCGGAAAACAAAACGCAAATAACGCCAATTCAAATTCCAAGAAGTTTGACGATCGCTCGACTATGAACAAGCGTGCGCTTCTCAAAAAGGGCTATATCGTCGACGATAGAATTTCTTACGACGAAGACGGCGAAATGGTCGTTCGTAACTACAAAGTCAACAAGAACCGCGGTGGCGGAAACAGCGCAACCGTTATTATCGAAAACGCGGTTATCACCACCGACCCCGTGTCTATCAAGACTTTGAGCGAAAAAATCGGCAAATCCGCTGCGGAAATCGTCAAAACGTTGTTCGTCCTCGGCATTATGAAGACCATCAACGACAGCATCGATTTTGCTACGGCGGAACTCGTTGCGGACGAATTCGGCATCAAACTCGAATACAAACCCGACGTAACGTTTGAAGATACGCTCTCGGCGCAACTCGAAGTGGACGACGAGGAAGAACTTGACAACCTCGTTCCGCGTCCGCCTATCGTTACGATTATGGGACACGTCGACCACGGCAAAACGTCCTTGCTCGACTACATCAGAAAGACCAACGTCACGGGCGGTGAAGCAGGCGGTATCACGCAACACATCGGTGCTTATACCGTTACGCTCAACGGCTCTCCGATAACGTTCCTCGACACCCCCGGACACGAAGCGTTTACGTCAATGCGTGCTCGCGGTGCGCAAGTTACGGATATTGCGATTTTGGTCGTTGCGGCGGACGACGGCATTATGCCTCAAACGCTGGAAGCAATCAGCCACGCAAAACAAGCAAACGTGCCGATTATCGTCGCTCTCAACAAGATGGACAGAGCGGGCGCAAATCCCGACAGAGTGCTTTCTCAACTTGCAGAAAACGGCGTAACGCCCGAAGAATGGGGCGGGGAAACTCCCGTCGTCAGAGTGTCTGCAAAGACGGGTATGGGCGTTGAAGAATTGCTTGAACAAATCCTCGTTCGTGCCGAATTTGAGGAACTTCGCGCCAATCCAAACCGCAACGCTCGCGGTACGATTATCGAGGCAAAACTCGACAAGGGACTTGGCAAAATCGCAACCATCCTCGTTCAAACGGGTACGTTGCACGTCGGAGACAACGTCGTGGCGGGCACTTGCACTGGTAAGATCCGCGCGATGATCGACGACAAGGGCAGAAAGGTCAAAAAAGCGGGTCCGTCCACGCCGGTATCGGTTACGGGTTGGGACGACGTTCCGGAAGCGGGCGACAGAATCGACGTCGTTGCGGACGAGAAGTTTGCAAGAGAACTTGCCGAAGAGCGTAAGCTCAAACTTGCCGCAAGTCAAACGGAGTCCACGTCGGTATCGCTCAACGATTTGTTCGACAAGATCTCCAAGGGTGAACTTAAATCCGTCAAACTCATCATCAAAGCGGATGTTCAAGGCTCGGTTGAGGCTGTCAAACAATCTCTTGCCAAACTCGGCAACGAGGAAGTCAATATCGATATCATTCACGCAGCGGTCGGCGGTATCAAGGAAAGCGACGTGTTACTTGCCGAAACATCTAACGCAATTATCATCGGCTTCAACGTCCGTCCCGATACTAACGCAAAACAACTCGCGGCGCAAAAGAAGATTGATATCCGCTTCTACAACATCATTTACAACGCTATCGAAGACATCGAAAAGGCAGTCAAAGGTATGCTCGATCCCAAGTTCCAAGAGGTCGTTCTCGGTTCTGCCGACGTTCGTGAACTCTTCAAAATCAGCGGTGTCGGCACTATCGCGGGTTGCCACGTCACCGACGGTAAAATCGTCAGAGGTGCGCAAGCAAGACTTATCCGCAACGGCAAAGTCGAGTATACGGGCGAAATTTCGTCCTTGCGCCACGGCAAAGACGACGTCAAGGAAATGGCAAGGAACTTCGATTGCGGTATAATGCTTTCCAACTTCCAAGACATCAAAGTGGACGACGTAATCGAAGCGTTCACTATGGAGAAAACCAATGAAGATTAAAACCGAGCGTGTAAACGCTGAATTGGCTAAACAAATCACCAAAATCATTGCCGAAAACGTGAAAGATCCGCGTCTTGGCAATGCGATCGTTGGCGTCACCAATGTTTATACGACGCCCGATTTGAAATACGCAAAGGTGTATTTGTCCATATACGCGGAAGACAAAGAGAAAGTGCAAGAGGCGTATCATACGGTATGTCGCTCTCGCAACTTTATCCGCAATATGCTCAAAGACACCGTGCAAATCCGTTTGTTGCCAGAGCTCAATTTTCTCATTGACGACAGTGTCGATTACAGCATAAAAATCGACGGTTTGCTCAATCAAATCAAGAAAGAGCAAGAGCATAATCACGTTTCGACGGACACCGAACAAAACGATGACTAATCCGATTTTTACGGAAATAGAAAAACAAATAAATCGCGCAACCGACATTGCGCTTTTTTGTCATACTAACCCCGATTGCGACGCGCTCGGCAGTATGCTTGCGCTTTATTTAGCACTCAAAAAGAAGGGGAAAAATGTGTACGCCTATTGCGATACGCCCGTTCCCGAGCGACTTAAAGTGCTCGTCGGCAGTGAAAACATCACTTTTCCGCAAAAAAGAGTTCACGAGCTTGCGATATCGCTCGATTGTAGCGATTTGGATAGGCTCGGACAGTGTATGAAGTCGTTTTTGTCCGCAAAAAAACAGATTGCAATTGACCATCACGTATCTTTCAAGAGATTTGCATCGACTTGTCTCGTCGACGCGGACGCTGGCGCGTGCGGTGAAATCGTTTACGAGCTCGTCAAGGATATGAAAGCCTTGGACAAGGATATAGCGCAGTTGCTATTTTCCGCAATCGTAACGGATACTGGGTGCTTTGCGCAGTACAATTCCACGAGACGTTCTATGGAAATCGCGTGCGAATTGATGAAATTCGACTTCGACGCGCAAAAAACTATATACGAAGTATATAAATCGACGTCCGTTGCTCGTTTCAAACTCAAAAATCTTGCGCTTTCGAGAACGAAGTTTTTTGAAGACGGCAAGGTCGCGTTGATTTACGTCTCTACGAAAGATTTGACCGATACTGGCGCAAACAGTGAAGACGCCGACGGAATAATCGGCAGTTTGCTTGACGTCGACACGGTCAAAGTGGCGTATTCGCTCTTGCAAGTGGGCGAGCGCAATTACAAATTGAGTATTCGAACAAAGGACGGCATCGACGCTTACGATATCGCAAACGTTTTCGGCGGTGGCGGGCATAAGTTTGCCGCGGGTTGCCGTATCAACGGATATTTTGAAGATATCGTAGAAAAACTTGTCAGACTGGCAAGCGATAGGATGATTTAATTTTAGACGCGTATGAGAGGTTTCGTTAATATCGATAAGCCGAAGGGAATGACGTCAAGCGACGTCGTCGTCATCGTGCGCGGTATTTTGAGGCGTGCAACGTCCCAAAAACACAAAGTCGGACATCTCGGCACTCTCGATCCGCAAGGTACGGGCGTTTTGCCTATTGCGGTGGGGACTGCGACGCGCCTTTTCGATTATTTGCAAGACAAAACCAAGATATATCAAGCAACTTTCGTATTCGGCAAAACCACCGATACGCTCGACGGTGACGGAGTAGTTACCGAGGTGAGTGACGTTTTGCCCACGACCAAGCAAATAGACGAAGTTTTGCCAAAACTTTGCGGTGAAATCGACCAAATTCCGCCAATGTATTCGGCAAAATCGGTCGGAGGACAAAGAGCTTACGACCTTGCAAGAAAGGGTATTGAGGTCGAGCTAAAATCCAAGCGCGTGCGCATTGACAGTATAAAGCGCATTGACGACGGCAACGGCGTTGCACATTTGCAAAACGGAGATAAAAAACTCGACGAAAACGAGTACGCTTTCGAGATCGTTTGTTCGGGCGGTACGTATATTCGCTCGATCGCGCGCGATATGGCAAATACGCTCGGTAGCGTCGCTTATATGAGTTCTATACGTCGTATAAAGAACGGCGCGTTTGATATATCCGAGTCAGTCACGCTTGAAGAATTTGAAAAAGATCCGATTAGATACCTCAAAAATATCGAAAATTGCTTGTCGGACTTTCCGCGTTTCGATTTGCCCGAAAACTTGATTGCAAAAGTTGTCAACGGTGTTCAAGTGCAATGCGAATGTCCGCAAGGATATTTTTTGACGTTTGCGCAAGGTGCAATTCTCGGAATAGGCGAGTGCGTCGACGGAAAATTGAAAATGAAAGTGAGGTTGTGATATGAGTGTAAAAATCGTTGATTTCAATGAAAAATACGACACTCCGATTGCGATTGCACTCGGCTTTTTCGACTGTATTCACGTAGGACACAAACGCCTTGCCACGCAAGTTATTGATTATTCACAATCGCATAACGACGTGCAAAGCGCGCTATTTACATTCTCGAACGATCCGAATACGCTTTTCGATAAGCCCAAAGAGATATATTCGTTTGAAGACAGAGTTTGCGTTCTTGACAATCTCGGACTGGACGTAGTGGTAAAAGCGTCGTTTGACGAGAGTTTTATGTCAACTTCTCCGAGCAAGTTTCTTTTGAAGCTTACGAATTATAAAAATATTCGTTTTATTGCAGTCGGCGCGGATTATACCTACGGCAAAAACGCCGAGGGCAATGTCGATACTTTGCGTGCTTTTTGCGATGAAAACGGTATCGAACTATGCGTCGTTCCGTTTGAAAAGCACAACGGAGAAAAGTTGTCTACACGAAATTTGAAAAATCTCGTATCGAGCGGTAACGTAAGCGAACTCGATACGCTTTTGAGTCAGCCGTACTTTGTGAAAGGGGTGGTTTTGCACGCAAAACACAACGGAACTGGACTCGGTTTTCCGACGGCAAATATTCCAATTGACCGCAATAGATTACCGCTTTGCGACGGAATTTACGCAACGCTTACGCATATTGACGGCAAAACGTATCCGTCTATGACCAACGTGGGGACGAAACCGACTTTCAACGACGATACGCCGTCGATCGAAACGTATATCTTCGATTTTGACTCCGATTTGTACGGAAAAGAAATTCAAATCGACTTTATCGAGCGCACGCGCGATATACGGAAATTTGCAAATACGCAAGAGTTGCATGATAGATTGCAGATTGACGAAAAACAAATTCGCGAAATACTGAAAAATAGGAGGGACGTATGATAATCAATTCAAACAGAGCGACTTTCGGTCCGTCGGGACACGACGAAACTTTTGTGCAAGAAGGCTATCAAGCCACTATCCAAATGCCAAAATGGTTGCACGACAAAGGACTTGAATTGTTTGAATATTCCTTCGGAAGAGGTGTTCGCGTGAGTGCGGAAACCGCCGAAGCGATAGGGAACGAGGCGGATAAGTACGGCATCGAAATGAGCGTTCACGCGCCGTATTTTATCAATTTTGCGTCCGTAGAGCAAGAAAAAGCGGACAATTCCATAACGTATTTATCCTCATCGCTCAAAGTATTGCGCCATTTTCACGGCAATAGATGCGTTTTTCACCCGGGTGCAGAGGGCAAACAACCTCGCAACGAAGCGTTTGCGCGCACTCTCGACAATTTTGCGCGCGCCTTGGACGTTATCAAAGCAAACGGTGACGACGATTTGATCGTATGTCCCGAAACTATGGGAAAGCAAGCTCAAATAGGCACTGTTGACGAGGTTATCAAGCTTTGTCAGCTTGCGCCAAACGTTTACCCGTGCGTCGATTTCGGACACGTAAACAGCCTTCTCGGCGGTGCTTTGAAGACTGCGGATGATTTTCAACGCATAATCGACGCGATGTTTGACGGAATAGGGGAAGAAAAGACCAAGAATATGCACGTGCATTTCAGCAAGATTATGTATGGCGCAAAAGGTGAAATAAAACACCTTACGTTTGCCGACAACGTTTACGGCCCGGAATTTGAACCTCTTTGCGAAGTCATTGTCAAAAACAATTTGACTCCGCATATCCTCAGTGAATCAGCCGGCACTCAAATGCTTGATTCACTTTATATGAAGAATTGCTATATGCAATCAATAAAAGAGTAAAAGGAAAGTCATATATAAAAAGGATTATAGTAGAGAGAAAATCGATTTTTATAAAGTTTAACAGTAAAAAGTCCACTAAACAGTGGACTTTTTATGTGTAAAATAAACTATAAAACTATAAAATATATCGTTAAAATGTTATTGTTGTTTTGCGACGCTTTCCCATACTTGCGGAAAATACTTTTGAATGAAGATTGCATACGAGTCGTCGGGCTTTGAAAGTAGGTCACAATCTAAGATTTCGTCACGTATTTGTCCGAAATTGAACTCTTTTGCTTTATCCGAAATATCCTTGAAAGAGTGTAGAATGATTTCGCCTTTTTCGACGCACTCGTTTAGATATTCATAAAGATTGTCTATATACTTTATTGGTTTAACACCGATAGACGTATCCGCCAAATAAACCCAAGGCATTTTTTCGAGCCGTTGAAGTTCGCAATCAACGCCGTAAATCGTGCCAGATTTTCCGTCGTGAAAAATCTTGAATTGATTGTCAAAATATTCGTCGTAATGCAAAACGCCGTCTTTGAATCTATAAGTATAAATAGGATTTTTGGCGGCATAGAAAACGGCAAGATTAAAACAATCGGTGAAATACACGTAAGGTTTTCCGTGATTTGAAAGGTTTGGATTAAGGGTGGTCAGTCCGTCTATATTCGTTCCGTGGTATAGTTGCATATAACGATCCTCATCATATTATTGTAAAATATTGTAACATCGATGGAATGATTTTTCAATACCAAGATTTTAAGGCAGTTATAAAGTAAGCAAAAAATAGTAAATAAAAAAATCAGCCCGAGTGACCCTTCGATCTGTTCCTAAAAAATGTGTTTAGGCGTTGGCTGATTTCGAGAGTAGCATAGTAAAATGTATTGGCTGTTGTCAAGAAGTTTTAATGACTTTTACAAATTATAAAAACGATATATCAGCGCAAAAGCTGTATACGGTTATTTGTCTCAGTTTTTCTAATTGCAAGGTTATTAAGGGTAGAACGATTTTTTAGCGAAATTTTGCAAAATTTTGACCTTCAACCCGTATTTTATCTATTCGCAAAACCCGAGCTTTACGCAATGAAAGGTGCAAAAACGCCAATAAACAGTGAATTTTTACAAACGTTTCAAACTTGGTTTTATAAATTATTTGATTTGAAAATCGGAAAAAATTTGATTGATTATCCGTTGGTTTTTGTCAAAATTCTGGTGTTTTTTTGCCGATTATTATGTCAAAATACCGTGTTTTTACCGACGTTTTCACTGCTAAAAATCGTTTTATATCACGCGTTATAATACGATTTTGATTAGATAAACACTGCTTTTATCGTTATTTTTGCTATGGATTTTCCTACGACGTTTACCGCTAGGTTTACCGTCGATATACCATTTAGTATTACTGTGATTTTACGCTTAATTTCGCTTTATTTTAACCGTAGATTTTACCGCATAATCGTCTAATAATCCGCAGATTTTGCCAAAAATATAGCTGATTATTAAGCAAATTTTACGTTAAAAATTAGGGTAAAAGTTGCGGTTTTTAAGTGGTTTTTCGACGGTTTTTTTAGCAAAAATTCAGTCGAAATTGAGTGTTTCGAGCGTATGTTGAACGGCAAGATATGCGTGTTCGTAAGTCAAACCGCCTTGAACGTAGACGATATACGGTTCTTTTATCGGAGAATCCGCGCTTAATTCGATTGAAGATCCTTGCACGAACGCGCCGGCAGCCATAATAACTTGATCTTGATATCCCGGCATATCCCAAGGCATCGGTTTTACGTTGCTGTCAATCGGAGAAATCTCTTGAATCGCACCGCAAAAATCGATAAGTTTTTCTGGAGAACCGAGCTTGATGCTTGTTACGATATCGTAAGGTTTCATATCGTCGCACGGAAGCGTCTCGAAACCGAGTTTTGTGTAAGCTTTTGCAAACAAAAGCGAACCTTTTAACGCGTTTTTGACCGCAGATGGTGCTAAAAACAAACCTTGATAATACGGCAAATAACCGTAAACGTACGAACCTTCTTCCATACCGAGCGATGGCGCGGTCAAACGATACGATACTTGCTCGACAAGCGCGCTTTTTCCCGCAATATATCCGCCTGTGGGTGCAATTCCGCCACCGATATTTTTGATGAGCGATCCCGCGATAAGGTCTGCGCCGACGTCCGTAGGCTCGATTTTTTCGACGAATTCGCCGTAGCAATTATCGACCAAAACGAGCGTTTTGGGACTGATTTTTTTGACGAACTCGATAAGTTGCCCGACTTTTTCGACGCTGATTGCTTGGCGTAAGCTGTATCCGCGACTTCTTGCGACGAAAACGGCTTTAACGAATTGAGATTTTAACGCGTTTTCGATGGCGTCAAAGTCAAATTCGGGCGTCAAATCGGGGTTGGTTTTGAGGTCGATTTTGTCAAAAGATACGCCGAAATCCTTCAAAGATCCTTTGTTATCCGCCAAAATTACGTCTGTCAAGGTGTCGTACGGCATACCCGAAACTGCCAAAAGTTTGTCTCCCGGGCGCAAAACTCCGAAAAGCATAAGCGTCAAAGCGTGCGTTCCTGATACGATATTGGGTGAAACTATGGCACTTTCGGTGTGGAAAACGTCGGCGTAAAGCCTGCAAAGCGTGTCACGGCCGATATCGTCGTAGCCGTAACCGGTCGTGCCGAACATATGGCGCGCTTGAATTGCTTGATTTTTGTACGCGTCAAGAACTTTCTTTTGATTGTAAAGCGCGATATCGTCAAGGCGCGCGAACTGATCTTTGAGTTCCGCCTCGGTCTGTATCATCAATTGTTTTGCCGAATTTTTGTCCATAGTTTATAAATTCCGTTGATTTTTCGTTATGTTTTTTGTTTTTTTATTAGTATTTCAGTTGATTTTGACCGTTCATTCGTCGTGTGAAAACGCATTAAACGGTGGTTTTTTCTTTGATTTTTTCTTCGATATACGCAATTGCGCCGTCTTGATCGTTTACGTCAAACCATTTGACGAAGTCGTATTTTCTAAACCAAGTGAGTTGGCGTTTTGCGTAATTGCGGGTGTGTTGTTTGATTTTGTCCTTGATCTCAGCAAGTTCGACGGGATCGATTTCGTATCCGCGGTCGGTTTTGACGTAATTGCAGTCCGCAAATTCCTTATAACCGATTGCTTGCATAGATTGATAGGAAAAATCACCGACACTCAAAACCTCGTTTACGAGCCCTTGGTCGAACATTTGATCGACGCGCTCGTTTATCCGTTCGTAAAGCTTGGTGCGATCGGTGTCGAGTGCAACCATAATTACGTCGGGCTTCGTGCGCTCGTCGCTGTTTTGAGCAAGCGTTTTGCCCGTTGAGATGATTATTTCAAGCGCGCGAATAACGCGTTTAGTATCGTTGACGTGCAATCTTTGCGCCGTTTGTTCGTCGAATGCGCGCAATTTTTCGTGCATTGCTTGTGCGCCCGCGTCGTCAAGTTCCGCTTGCAAACGATTGCGCAATTCGACGTTTTTGATTGTGTTTGCAAAACTCATCGGATATAGCAACGATTCAAAATACAGTCCCGTGCCACCGACGACGATTGGCAATTTCCCGCAGTTTTGTGCGTTCTCGATTTCCGTTTTTGCCATTTGAGCAAACTCGGCAACGGAAAATTCCTCGTTTGCGTCGACGACGTCGATAAGTTTGTGCGGAATTTCCTTGCGAATACTCTCGCTTTCCTTTGCCGTGCCGATATCGAGCCCGCGATAAATTTGCATACTGTCGGCAGAAATAATCACGCTGTCGATTTTGCGCGCAAGTTTTACGGCAAGCGCGCTTTTACCCGACGCGGTCGGACCTGCGATATACACGGGCGGATATATTATGGTATTTTTATTTATATTATTATCCATATATATAACTATACGATGCGCTTGAACGTCTTTTCGATATCGCGCGCGCTGAAAGCGACGACTGCGGGACGACCGTGCGGACATTTGGTGGGCAAATTGCCGTTTTCGTCCACGTAATTCTTGATAACTCGCTCAATTTGAGCGTGTGAGAGCGATTCACCGCCTTTTATTGCCGCTTTGCACGCTTGTTGGCAAAGCTTGTCTTTGAGCAAGTTTTCGAGAGTAAGTTCGTTCTCGTTGAGCATATTTGCAAACAAATCCGAGAAGAATTTGCCGAAATTGATTTTGGACACGGGCTCCGGAACGGCTTTAATCAAATACGTCGTGCCGTTTTGCTCGATGTCAAACCCGAGTTTAATAAGGTTGGGAACGATTTTGTCGAGATATTCTTCCTCTTCGCCCGTCAACGAGAGTTTGTACGGTATTAAAAGCGGTTGTGCGTATTCGACGTTGAATTTTCTTAGGATATTGTCGTACAAAATGCGCTCGTGCGCTGCGTGTTGGTCGATAATATAAACCAAATCGCCACGTTCGCAAATAATGTACGTATTGAAAATTTGCCCTACTATTTTACCGTCAAATATTGCCGTATCGTCGTTATTATCGGCACTATATTCTATATTTTCGACTTTTTGAGAATACTTATCTGCGCTTTGCGTATCGCAAGCGATTGAATTTTTGGTTTTATAACTATTCGTAAAATTGTTATCGTAATAGTTGATACCGCCGTCGGCAAGCGTGGATTTTGCAATCGGTTTCGTGTCGTACAAATCTATGCCGACGTAGTTTTTGGGTTGAGTTTTACCGCTGAAAAGCTTGCTCGTATCGATGTGCGTTTGCACGTATTCTTGGCTCGGCTTTTCTTCAAAATCGGTCGAAATAGGCGTATTTTGAGGCAAAATTCGGTTGTTTTGGCTCAATTCACTGCCGTTTTGCTCGATATCGAAGCCAAAGGCAACGTTGCTCATATTTTGTGCAATCGTATCTTCGATTGCGTGATAAACCGCACTGAATACTGCGTGTTTATCTCTAAAACGCACTTCCGTTTTGGACGGGTGAACGTTGACGTCCACGTCCTCGAACGGCATCAATACGTCTACGATAAACATAGGATACGTGCGCTTCATAAGATATTCCGAATACGCGCGCTCAACCGCGGTTTGTATCGTGGCGTCTTGCACCGCTCTTCCGTTGACGATAATGGACTGATAAGTGCGGTTTGGCTTGGTGTAATCAACCTTTGACGTGAAACCGCTCACGCGGATATTTCCTCTCTCGTTGTCGACGATTGGAAGCAAATTGTCAGCGACTTTTGCACCGTACACCGAGTAAATGGCGTCGTGCAAACTGCCTCCGTCGTTGGACAATATCACGCCCTCTTCGTTTGATAGCGTGATAGAAATATGCGGATTGGCAAGTATCAACGCTTTTATCGTGTCTTGGATATAATGCAACTCGCTTGACGCTTTTTTGAGGAATTTGAGGCGCGCGGGCGTATTGAAAAACAAGTTTTCAACGCTTATAAGCGTGCCTTCCGCCCTATTGCTTTCACCTTCGAAAGTCACCGTTCCGCCACTCAACGAAATTTGAGACGACGTTTTTTGCGCTTTGCTTGCCGTGATCAATGTTACGTTGCTAACGGACGATATGCTTGCCAAAGCTTCACCTCTGAAACCGAGCGTCGAGAGACAGTCAAGGTCGGTGATTTTGCAAAGTTTGCTCGTTGCGTGCGGTAAAAACGCACTGCGCAAGTCCTCTTTTTCGATGCCTACGCCGTTGTCGCTGACTTGAATTTTGTCAAGTCCGCCCTCTTCGACGTAAACGTCGACGCGCGTTGCGCCCGCGTCAATGGAGTTTTCAACGAGTTCCTTTACGACGGACGACGGCCTTTCGACCACTTCGCCTGCCGATATCATATTGAATACGTTTGAATCGAGAATATTAATTTTGCCCATATTCTTCTCCGCAATCAAAGATTGCAAGGTTTATTCTTCAAGTTGTTTTTTGAGGTCGCTCAAAATGGTGAGTGCTTGTAGCGGAGTGAGATTGTTCACGTCCGTATCACGAATTTGCTTTTCGATTTTGCTTTCACCGCTGTCGAAGAAACTGACTTGCGCAGTCACGTTTTTCTTTGCGGACGAGAGCAACATTTCGTTGGTGTCGCGGTTTTTGGAGTCCTCTTCGAGCGAACGCATAATGTTTTTTGCGTGTTCTATGACGGGTTTCGATACGCCCGCAAGCGACGCGACTTCTATACCGAAGCTTTGCGATGCACCGCCTCTTACGATTTTGTGCAAGAATACTATCGTGTCGTTTACTTGCGAGACGAGCACTCTATAATTCTTGACGCCTTCGAGGTCTTCAAGCTCGGTAAGTTCGTGGAAGTGCGTTGCAAAAAGCGTCTTTGCTTTGACGTTTTTGGTTATGTATTCGAGCACCGACCACGCAATGGAAAGTCCGTCGAAGGTGGACGTTCCTCTGCCGATTTCGTCCAGAACGAGAAGGCTTGACGACGTTGCGTAGTTGAGAATGGTGGCAACTTCGATCATTTCCACCATAAACGTACTTTGACCACCGCTCAAATCGTCGCTTGCTCCTATTCTTGTGAAAATGCGGTCGGTGAGCGAGATTTCCGCGGATTTTGCGGGAACGAAGCACCCGATGTGCGCCATAAGCGTAATTATCGCAACTTGGCGCATATACGTGCTCTTGCCCGCCATATTCGGACCGGTGATGATCATCGTTCTGTTCTCATCGTCGTCGAGAAGCGTGTCGTTGGGCACGTACGCGCCCTTGTCGAGAAGCGTTTCGACGACGGGGTGTCTGCCGTCTTGAATATCGATGCTCTTCACTTTCTTGTTGATGATCGGTTTCACGTATCTGTTCGCAACCGATACGTTGGCAAAAGACAAGAGGCAATCGAGCGTGCTGAGTGCTTGTGCGTCGGCTTGAAGGGACGCAAAATTCTCTATGCACAAAGTTTTGAGTTCCGTAAAAATCTTGTCTTCGAGCATTTGCACGTTCGCTTCCGCGGAAAGAATCTTCTCTTCCAACTCTTTGAGTTCCGCCGTGATATATCTCTCACCGTTTACGAGTGTTTGCTTGCGTTCGTAACGATAAGGCACTTTATCCGTGAAAGATTTTGACACTTCGATATAGTATCCGAAGACCTTGTTATATCCCACTTTGAGCGTGCGGATACCCGTCTCTTCCCTCTCTCTTGCTTCCAAATTGGAGAGCCAATCGCGCGCGGAAGTCTTGATGTCGCGCATTTGATCCAGCGTCTCGTCGTAACCTTTTGCGATATATCCGCCGTTTTTATAGCTGTTTACACCGTCTCTGTCGAGTGCGCTTTGAAGCGTCGCGCATACTGATTTGAGCGGACTGAGATCGCTATTTATTTTTTTGAGCATACTTGCGGACGTATCTTTAAGCGTGAGCTTGATTTGTGGCAAGACTTCCAAAGTGTCGCTTATTGAGAGCAAATCTTTGGGCGTGGAATTGCCGTAGGCAAGTCTTCCGTTGAGGCGTTCGAGGTCGCGCGCTTGTTCGAGCGATGCGCCCAATCTTTCGCGAACGGCTTTTGACGAAATAAGATCTTCCACCGCGTCGAGTCGGGCGTTTATGGCGTTGCCGTCTTGAAGAGGTTGCTCAATCCATCTCTTCAAAGTGCGCGCGCCCATTGCCGTGTACGTCTTGTCGAGCACGCTCAAAAGCGAGCCTTGACGTTTGCCGTCTCTTGCACGCTGTGTCAATTCCAAATTTCTGCGAGTGGAATTGTCAAGCATCATAAAAGATTTGTCGTGCAAGAATACGATTTTGTTGAGTTGCGCAAGCGAGCGTTTTTGCGTTTGCGCCAAGTATTCCAAAAGTCCGCCCGTCGCGCTCACCGCATACGGATGATTGTCAATCTCGAATACGGAAAGCGATTGTACGTTGAAAGTCGTCAAAATTTTCTTCGTCGCGACGCTCAAACCGTAAGCGAATTCGTGATAGCAATGCGCCCTCTTTTCGCTTGCTTTGAAGAACGCGATTTTGGGGTATTTGGCAAGAAAATCTTCGTTGCAAATGATTTCGCTCGGGGAAATGCTTCCCAAGAGGTTGGAAAGTTTGTCGAGATAATTTTCGCCCTCGTACTCGTATACGTTGAACTCACCCGTCGAGATATCCGTCCAAGCGATGCCGAACGCGTTTGCGTTGGTGAAAACGGAGCAAAGATAGTTTGACGACCTCTCGTCGAGGATATCCTCTTCCATAACCGTACCGCTGGATACCACGCGCACGACGTCTCGCTCGACGAGTTCGCCTTTTGCGGTGTTTGCGGGATCGCTCAATTGCTCGCAAATAGCCACGCGATAGCCGTTTTCTATGAGTTTGCGGATATAGTTGTCAACTGCGTGATACGGCACACCGCACATAGGCGCGCGCTCGCTCATACCGCAGTCTCTGCCCGTAAGCGTAAGGTCGAGAACGCGAGAAGCGGTTACGGCGTCGTCGAAAAACATCTCGTAAAAGTCACCCAGTCTGAAAAACAGCAAACAATCGGGATAATTGTCCTTGATGAGAAAATACTTTTTCATCATAGGAGTGAGTTTGTTGCGGTCGATTTCCATACCTTAACCCTCCTTGTGTCCGAAAAGCGAAGCGGACTTCGATTGCGAGATTTTGACGTTGAAGAACTTGCCGATATCCTCACTATCTCCCTCGAAAGTGACGAGCCTTCCGCTTTCCGTTCTTCCGCACACCATACCTTCGTATTTAGGCGCGATATCCTCGCATAGAACCTCGAAAACTCCGCCCACGTACGTGTCGGATATCTCTTTGGTTATCTTGTTTTGAAGCTTGATAAGCCTTGAAATGCGCTCTTGCTTCACAGCGTACGGAATTTGCTCCATCTTTGCGGCGGGTGTGCCTTTTCTCGGTGAGTAAATAAACGTAAACGCGTTGGAATAGCGCACTTTTTCCACGATTTCGAGCGTCTTTTGGAAGTCCTCTTCCGTCTCCGTCGGGAAGCCCACCATAATATCGGTGGTAATGCCGATATCGGGCATCGCTTTACGAAGCTTCTCTATCGTTTGGAGATATTTTGCGCTGTCGTAGCGTCTGTTCATATTGGCAAGCACTTTGTCAGAGCCCGCTTGAATGGGAAGATGCAAATTGTTGCAAATCTTGCTCGAATTAGCCATAGCGTCGATAATATCGTCGTTGAGATCCTTTGGGTGCGAAGTCATAAAACGCACGCGGAATTTGCCCTCGATTTTGTCGATTTCTCTCAACAAATTGGCAAAATTCACGTTGGGATCGTCTACGTCGTTGCCGTAGGAATTGACGTTTTGACCGAGCAAAGTAATCTCTTTGTAGCCTTCGTCAACGCATTTTTTCACTTCGTCGAGAACGCTGTTCATATCGCGCGAAACTTCTCTTCCGCGCACGTACGGCACTATGCAATAAGTGCAAAAGTTGTTGCAACCGTAGATAATGTTTATCCACGCGTTGGGATAACTCGTCCTCGTTTGGGGCGTTTTTTCGTCTATTTCAAGGTAGTTTGCGGGTTGCTCGGTGTCAAAACAACGATACTTTTTGTCGCTTCTCTTCTTAACGCGAGCGCGAGAAGCAACCACCTTTTCGATTTCGTCTTTGAGTTCGGCAATATTGCGAGTGCCGAGCACGATATCGACGTACGGATATCTTTCTTTTAGACTTTCAGCAACGCCGTCTTGTTGTGGCATACAACCAACGACCGCCAAAATGAGATTGGGATTGCGCTTCTTCTCGGCTTTCGTTACGCCGATATTGCCGAGCGCTCTTCTCTCTGCCGTGTCACGAATACAACAAGTATTGAATACGATAACGTCGGGATTACCGTTCTCGGGACAATCGGTATACCCCATATCTTCGAGTATTCCCGCGATTTTCTCGCTTTCGTGAACGTTCATTTGACAGCCGTAAGTGTTGATTTTGTAAAACATATTTCTTCCTTCGCGATACGCTAATATGCGTGCGCGCGTTGCGCGTTATTTCTTCAAATAACTATTATACATAAAAATAGCGCATAAAACAATAATAATTTTGATGAAAAAACGACCAAAAATCAAAAATCTTTTGAACAAGGAACAAAAACGCTCCAAAAAGAAGAAAATTATCCTTACTACGGTGCTCGTTTTGGTGCTTTTGCCAATTGTCGGAACAGCAATCGCGGCGGCAGGTTTCGCTATATGGGCAAACGGTGTTAGCTTTGACAAAAACCTCTTACCCACTGCAAGTGCAAAACCCGTTTTTTACGATATAAACGGTGAGAAAATCGAGTATCTAACCGATGATTACGTGCATCCCGAGCAAATTCCCGACAACCTCAAAAACGCCTTCGTTGCCCTTGAAGACAAGAGGTTTTACTCTCACAAAGGTTACGACCCTATTCGCATAGGCGGTGCAATCGTAAGCAATATCAAGTCTCATTCCGTCAAAGAAGGTGCGTCGACGATAACTCAACAACTCGTAAAAAACACGCATTTGAGCAACGAACGCACAATCGATAGAAAACTCAAAGAAATTGCAATCGCGCGAAAACTTGAAAAAGAATACTCAAAAAACGAGATTTTGGCAATGTATTTGAGCGTCATATACTTCGGAAACGGTGCGTACGGTGTAAAACAAGCGTCAAGACTGTATTTTGACAAGGAAATGTCCGATTTATCTTTGCAAGAGTGCGCAACTCTCGCGGGTATCGTAAAAAATCCCCGTAAATACTCGCCTTTTGCCAAAGAGGAAGATTGTATAGCGCGTCGTAATCTCGTGCTTTCCGTTATGCAAAAAGAAGGTTATATATCCCAAGGAAGCAAGGAATTAGCTTCAAATTCCCCGCTCGATAAGGCAAAAGAAGGCAAATTAAACAAGTCGCAAAAGAAATATTGCGATTACTATATCAAAAAAGCCACCGATGAAGTGTGTGCTATGCTCGGTATAACCAAATATCAACTCAACAATTCGGGATACGAGATATACACCAATCTTGACGTAAATTTGCAAAAAAACTTATTCGACAACGCCAATAATTCGCAATTTTTCGAGAGCGACGACGTACAAAGCGTGCAAATCGTGGTAGATAACCGGCAAAACGCCGTCGTTGCGTGCTATTCCTCTCTTGGTTACGATATAAAAAGGCAAGCGGGATCGGTTATGAAGCCTATTGCGGTATACGCACCCGCAATCGATATGAATTTAGTGTCTCTTGCAACTCCCGTCGTTGACGAAAAAATCGACTTCGGAGGTTATTGCCCGTCAAACTTCAACGACAAATATTACGGAGAAACGACCATAAGAGACGCAATCAAAAAGTCAATGAATAGCGTTGCCGTAAAGACGTTAAGTTACGTCGGATTGCCCAAAAGTGTGCAATACATTTCCAATTTTGGCGTAAATTTAGAATACTTTGACCAAAATTATGCGATAGCACTGGGCGCAACGGCAAACGGCGTGTCCCCTATCGAAATTTGCTCGGCGTATACCGCACTTGCAAATAACGGTATATACAAAGACAATTCTTTCGTCAAATACGTCGTAACAAATGGCAATAAAATATATATCTGCAGTCAAACTCCGAGTCGTGCAGTTGTGAAATCGTCTACTGCAAGCATTATTACGAGCGCGCTTTCCGATACCGTAAAAGACGGCACTGCACGCACGCTTTCCGCACTTCCCTTTGAGGTTGCCGCAAAAACCGGAACTGCCGAACGCGCGGACGGCAAGAATAGCGACGCTTGGTGTATCGGATATAACGATAATTACACCGTATGCGTTTGGCACGGTTCGGACGACGGAACGAGTGAGCGCGGAGGCGGATATCCCGCTATGAATAACAAAAAGATATGGCAAAGCATAAACGACTGCCAATCACAACCAAAATCACTGACCTATTGCAACGAGGTTGAGTGGAAAGACGTCGATACGTACGCAAGCAAAAAATATAAACAAGTTATGCTTGCAAGTCAAAACACCCCGATAGAATACAGAAAAAACGAAGTATTCCCCATCGGCGCAAACGTTGAGACGTCGCATTGTTTCGACGAAGTGGAAGACTTTGATTTTTCGCTTTGCTCCAACGCAAACCGAGTGCAAATAACCTTCGATACGCAAGATATCTACACTTATAAGATTTATCGAGAGGATTTCTACGGCACAAATCTCGTTTGCACCGTGCAAGGCAACGGAGAGCAAAAGACGATATACGACAATCCCCTTGCATTCTTCGACGTCGTAAAATACACTATCGAGTGCGAGATATCCTCAAATGCGGATATAAAAAAGTCGTCAACGAAACTCGTTTACGTTGACGACCTATTAGATAACGGTTTTGATAATATCGATAACAACGATAATTTCGATAATCAAGACGAAAATCTACGAGAGGAAGATTTTGAAGATCTTGACGATAACCGAAACGAAGAATATGAAAATCTTGACGATTAAACGTAAAGACTACACTATTTCTATACCTTCGACTGCTTTTTTGACGAGCGCGTCGATATCCATTGCTTTTTCCGCTTCTCTTACTCTGTCAAGTTTGGGGTGAATTGCGGGGTTCTTGGGCAAGAAAATCGTACAGCAGTCTTCAAACGGCTCGATTGACGTCTCGTACGTGCCGATTTTTCTTGCAAGAGCCATCGTTTCTTCCTTATCGAACGCAACGAGCGGACGGAAAATCGGAAGTCCCGCGCAATCTTCGGTTGAAGTCATACTCTCAACAGTTTGCGAAGCGACTTGTCCGAGGCTTTCACCCGTGATTATTGCCTTGCACTCGGTGTTGTTTGCAACTATGGTTGCGATGCGCATCATAAATCTACGCATAATCGTAATCATAAATTCCGCGGGGCAAACTCTGTGAATTTCCATTTGAATTTCGGTAAACGGCACTATATAGAGCTTGATATCCGTTGCGTATTTGCTGACGATATTGCGAAGTTCGATTACTTTTTCCTTTGCTCTTTCAGAGGTATACGGCGGTGAGCAAAAATGTATTGCGCAGAGCCTCATACCTCTTTTTGCCATCATATACGCCGCGACGGGAGAATCTATACCGCCCGAAAGCAACATAAGACCTTTGCTCGAACAACCTACCGGAAGTCCGCCAGCACCGCTTATGACGTCGCTGAATACGAAAGAATAACCGTTTTCTCTTATATCGACCATAAAATCGTAGTCAAAAGCGGTCAAATCCACTTTGAAGTGAGTATTGGCAAGCACTACACCGCCGAGTTCCGCCGCGATTTCGTAGGACGGTTTGGGAATACGCTTGTCGGCACGCTTGACGGTTACGCGGAATTTGGCATTTTTGAGTACGCACTCTTCCTCTGCTCTCACAGCAACGTCTTTGAGGCAAGCTTTTATATCGCAAAAGCCTTGATCCGCCTTGGTTTCCACCTTGTAAGCGACGGAAAGCGAATAGATGCCGAATACTTTTTTGAGTCTGTCGACGATTTCGTCCTCGTCGTCAATATCGTAGTTTTCAACGAAATATCTGCCTTGTGAGCGCGTAAAATCGCACTGTATTCCGTAAAGTGTGTGCTTGATGTTCTTTATGAGCAAACTCTCGAAATAGTCGCGATTTTTGCCTTTCAAAAAGATTTCGCCGTAGCGGATTATTACAACTTTGTCCATAATTTACCTTTATATTCTTGTGTAATTAGTGAGTTTTTCGAGGCTTGATTTGATATTAGACACGATATAGTCCACGTCCTCGGTATCGTTTTCGTGCGAAGTACTGAAACGGATAATTCCGTCCCTATGGCTATCGTCAAGACCGAGTAATGACTTGAATCTACTCTCGTGATGCGACGAGCAAGCAGAGCCTATGCCTACCAATATTCCTTTGTCTTCGATATCGTGCAAAAGCACTTCACCACGCACGTTTTTGAACGCAACGGTGAGAATGTTGGGAGCACAGTTTTCACTTGGAGATATAATCGCAATATCGTCGATTTGAGCTTGAAGCTCGTCAATCAACGCTTGTTTGAAAGCGGTTTTTCTTGCGATATCGTCCGCAAAAGACGCAGAGCAACGCTCCACTGCGTCGGCAAATCCCAAAATATTCGGAGCGTTTTCCGTGCCCGAGCGGAAGCCTTTTTCTTGTCCTCCGCCGTACAAAAGCGGTTTTATAGACGTGCCTTTTTTGACGAACAAACCGCCTATCCCCTTCGGTCCGTGTATTTTGTGTGCTGAAATCGAGTACAAATCGACGTCGAGCGCACGCAAATTCACTTTGATTTTTCCAAACGCTTGTACGCCGTCGCTGTGGAATATGGCGTTTGGCGCAACTTTTTTGGTGAGTTTTACGAGCCTTGCGATATCGTTGATCGCGCCCGTTTCGTTGCTTACGTGCATAATCGACACGAGCGACACGTTTTCGTTGAGCAATTTCTTAAATTCGTCAACGTCGACCGAACCGTCCGTCTTGATAGGCGCAAATACCACGTCGTAACCTTGCGCCAAAAGTTGATTTGCACCGTTTATAATTGCGTCGTGCTCACCGAGACCGACGATAACTCTGCTTCCCTTTGCCTTTCTCGTGCAAAAAAGCGCGGTATTGTCCGACTCCGTTCCGCCAGAGGTAAAATACAATTCTCCGTCGGGTGCGTGAAGCGCACTCTTTATGCCGTCTCTTGCGTTCTTGATTTTGACCGATAGTTTAACCGACGGTTTGTAAAGCGCGGACGGATTGAAAAAATCGTCTATGCTCTCGTTCATAATCATAGACGCGGTTTCGGGATATATTCTCGTCGTCGCGGCGTTGTCAAGATAAATCAATTTTTCCATTTTTCGGTTATCTAAACACATATTTGCGTTGTGTTTCTCAATTTTATTTTTCTTCGTTTTGTGTTTTTGCACTCTTGATATTCTCGTTTATGAGTGCAATCATATATTCGTCGGGCGCAAAAAGCACCTTTTGGCTTATGCCGGTATCTTCGGGCAAAAACACGATTTGGTACACGCCCAAATCGTACGCTTTATTGCAAAACAAGATATCGAAAGTTTTGCTATAATCAATGACGTCGACTTGGCTATTGCAACAAACCACGTCCTCACCCTCGACTTTATCGTGATACAAATCGTCCATAATGCCGAAACTCGTCACGTCCTTAAACAAAAGTGAAAGCACGACGGACTGTTTGTTGACGACGTCTTTTTTGACGATAACGAGGCGCGTGGTGCTGACTTCGTATATATATTCCTTTGCGGTTTGGTTGTATACGTGTATACAAACGATGCCCCCGGCGAAAAATACGCCGAACGCAATCATAAAATACCAACTGTAAAATATGGACGTCACCACGAACCCAAGCGAAAACAACACGAGAAACATTCCCGTCCACTGCAAACGCTTTGCGTGATGGCTTACGTCAACTTCAACCGATTGAGAATAATTGTCAACCATTATTTCACCTTGTAGTAGTCGTCTTTTTTGACTTTGGTCGTGAGTTTTCCAAAGGACACTTGCGCCTCGCCTCTTTGATTGATTGCTACGAGTTTGCCCTTCTTTTGGAGTGATTTCACGAATACGTTATCACCGATTTTGAGCGGACTATCGTCGGGAACGTCCTCGACGACCGCTTCTTTTTCGTAGTCGGCGGACATAGTTTCGAGTTGTTTGCGAAGTTTCCTTGCTTCAAACAAATCTTTGTCCTCGATTTGCGGTTTGTTCAAAATCTCTTTGATTTTGTCAAGCACTTCGTTGGCTTCTTCGACGCTGTTTTCGATGAGTCGTTTGGTCTCTTTGCGGATACTTTCGTCGAGTTTTTCGCGCTTTTCCTCAATGCGTTTCTTCTCGATTTGCGCGTCTTTGAGTGCTTTTGCGGCGTTTTCTCTATCGATAGACGCTTCGTTTACGAGCTCCGCCGCTTTCATACGCGTCTGCTCGGCAGCGGTCAAAACGTTGTCGAATTGGCGTTTTTCGGCAGAAATTTTGTTCTTTGCGCTATTGATAATATCCTCTTTCAAGCCGAGTTTTTGCGCAATTGCCAATGCGTTGGACGCACCGATTGCACCCATAACCAACTTATACGTAGGTGAAAACGTTTCGGAATTAAATTCCATAGAAGCGGCAACGACGCCGTTCGTTACGAGCGCAAACTCTTTAAGGTCGTTGAAGTGCGACGTTATAAGCGATTTGCACCCAACTTTGAGCAAATGCTCGGCAATGCTCACGGCAAGCGCCGCGCCTTCACCGGGGTCAGTACCCGCACCGAGTTCGTCAAACAACACAAGGGACTTGGAAGTGATAATATCCAAAACTCCGATGGTATTTTTGATATGCGACGAGAACGTGGACAAACTCTGTTGTATGCTCTGCTCGTCTCCGATATCGCTGTAAACGCCGTCGAATACGGATATATCCGCATGTTTTGCGGGCACGTAAAGTCCGCTCATTGCCATAATAGTGAAAAGACCGACGAGTTTGAGCGTAACGGTTTTTCCGCCCGTGTTCGGACCAGTGATGAGCAACATTTTATCGTCTTTTTCGAGTTGCAAGGACACGGGAACGACTTTGTGCGCGTCGATAAGCGGGTGCCTACCGCCTCTAATGCGAACGTAGCCCTCATTATTAAGAGTAGGTCTAACCGCCTTATATTCCCTTGCAAGTTGCGCTTTTGCAAATATCATATCGAGATCGACGATATTTTGATACGACCACGATATGTTGTCCGCGCTTCCCATAATAGTCGAGGAGAAATTGCGCAAAATACGCTCGATTTCAAGTTGCTCGTTGACGAGTTCCACTTTGAGTTCGTTGTTGAGCTCCACCACTTGCATAGGCTCTACGAAAAGCGTAGATCCCGAAGCGGATTGATCGTGTACGAGTCCCGGGATCGAGCCTTTGAAGTCGCTTTTGAGCGGGATAACGTATCTATCCCCGCGCATCGTGACGATGCTGTCTTGCAAATATTTGGAATATTGCGGTGACGTTATGAAAAGTTGCAGTTTGGTGCGAACGTTGTCGTTGAGCTTGCGTATTCTAATACGTATTTGTCTCAATTCCGCCGTAGCGTTGTCCGCAACTTCCGTCTCGCTCAGAAAGTCCTCGAAAATGCTCTTTTCGAGAGGCTCGTTCTCGTAAAGTCTGCTTGCGATATCGTATAAAATGGGGCAATCTTTGACGTTGGTCAAAGTTTTTTTGATTTTGTGCGCAACGCGAAGCGACCTTCCTACCTTCAAAATATCCGCAATGGAAAGCACTGCGCCCTTCTTGGCTTTTATAAGGATATCGGCAACGTCGTCAACGGCAAAATTGGGAGAAAGCGAGTATTCAAACAACACTTTATCCGCTTCCGCCGTTTCGTTGAGTGCGTCGTCGGCTTCGCTTATGGTCTCGAACGGAACGAGGCTTCTTGCCTTTTTCTTTCCGCCTTGCGATTGAGCAAAATCGCTCAATCTTGCAAGTATTTGCGGATATTCGAGAGTGTTTAGACTTTTTGCGTCAAACATAATATTTGCCCTTAAAAGTTGTATTTTTTATTGATTTTATCTTATTTTTGCACCGACTTTGCGTTTGAGGACGGAAAGTATCTTTGCCATTTCGGTTGCGATTTCGTCGTCGGTGAGAGTGCGTTCGAGCGACGAGAACGAAAAGCTCATTGCAACGCTCTTCTTGCCTTGACCGATTTGTTCGCTCTTGTAGGTATCGAATACTTTTGCGTCGGTGAGATATTTGATTTTCGCACCGATAACCGCGTCCGTCATATCTCCCGCAAGTACGCTGTCGTCGACTACGACCGCAAGGTCGCGCTCGATGATCGGGAACTTGGAGAACGGAGCAAATTTGCTCTTTTCAAGGCGTTTCTCGTCGTAAATCTTGTCAATCGAGATTTCCGCGACGTACAATCTGAAATTGTCGATGCCGTAGTTGTCCGCAACGTCGGGGTGAACTTCACCGACGAAGCCTACGCTGTTACCGTCGACGATAATCTCCGCGCCTCTGCCCGTATGCAAATACGGTCTTTCGGAGCGCACGTATTTTTCGTTGATATGGAGCGCCTTGAACGTCTCTTCGAGTGCGCCTTTAATCGTGAAGAAATCAACGCCTTCACCGTACATACCGATGCAAAGTCTGCTCTCTTCGTACGGCAATTCTTTGAGCGGAAGCTCTTTGGGCAAATACACGTTTGCGACCTCGAAGAGTTTTGCGTCTTTGTTGAAGTGCGTGATATTGTAGCACATCGTTTCAATCATACTGTGCGTAAGCGTGGTGCGCATAACGCTCAACGCCTCACCGAGCGGATTGACGAGCTTGATTGCCTTGCGAGCAGTATCGTCCTCTACGAGATTGAGTTGCGATACGAATTTCGGTGATGTGAACGAGTACGTTACGCTTTCCAACAAACCGCACGCGCAAAGAGTGTTTTTGATGATATTGACAAACTTCAAATTGTCGGGAATACCGCCCTTGGTGAGCGTCGCGTATTCAAACAACGTCGGTTTGATATGATTGTAGCCGTAAACGCGGATAAATTCTTCCGCAATATCGTTTACGCCTACGATATCTTCTCTGTCCTCTTTGACCTTTGCGATGAGGCACTTGTCACCGTCAACCACTTCGATACCGAGTCTTTCGAGTATGGATACCAAAGCGGATTTGGGCACTTTGCAACCGAGGATTTCTTGAAGTTTTCTCGTTGTGAACTTGATTTCGCGCACCTTTTGATAGTCGACCTTGACGTCGATTATTCCCTCGACGATATCGCCCGCGCCCATTTGATAAACGAGCGTCAAAGCACGTTTCAAACCGTATTCTTGCGATGCAAAGTCGATACCTTTTTCAAATCTTGCGGAGCTGTCCGAGCGCAAGTTGAGTGCACGAGAAGTGCGTCTTACGTTGTCGCGAGCAAATTTTGCCGCCTCGAAAACGACTTCCGTAGTATCTTGTTGAATACCGCTGTTTTCACCGCCCATAATGCCGGCAACCGCAACGGGCTTGTACGCGTCGCAGATTACGAGCATACTGTCGTTCAACGTGTTTTGTTTGCCGTCGAGAGTCTCGATAGTCTCACCGTTCTTTGCGTTGCGAACGACGATTTTGTCGCCATCGAGTTCTCTCTTGTCAAAGGAGTGCATCGGTTGACCGATTTCGGTAAGCACGTAGTTGGTGATATCCACGATATTGTTGATCGGACGGATACCCACCGCGCGCAATCTCGATTTGATCTTTTGCGAGGACGGGAAAATTTTGATATTTTTCACGCCTGCCGCCATATATCTGGGGCAAAGCTCTTGATTTTGCACGTCAACGGTCACCATATCGGTGACTTTTGCGTCTATATTGCTGACCTTATAATCGATTTCGGGTTCTCTGCAAGAGGTTTTGAGCGCAACCGCAACTTCTTTTGCCATCTTGTAAATACTGTTGCAGTCGGGACGGTTTGCCGTGATGCTCACGTCGAGAATAATATCGTCGTGTCCAAGTGCTTTAAGCGCGTTTTGTCCGAGCGTCGTGCCATTTTCAAAGCGGATAATGTCACCCGTCTTTTGATTTTGCACGTCGTCTTCCGTTACGCCGACTTCTTCGAGCCCGCAAAGCATACCTTCACTGACCACTCCGCGGAGTTCACCTTTTTTGATGTCGTGACAGTCCGCAAGGTGTGCGCCGTCAAGCGCAACCGCGATAGTCTCTCCTCCCTCGACGGGAACGTTGGTGACCACTTGTATCGTCTTTTCACCGATATCTATTTGCGTAACGCGCAAACGGTCGGCGTTGGGGTGCTTGTCAACTTTGACGATTTTGCCGACTACGACGTTGGTCGCTTGTTTCTCTTGATATATGATTTCTTCCACTTCAAAACCGATTGCAACGAGTTTCTTTGCAAGCACTTCGGGTTTGACGTCGATATCTACGTAATCTTTAAGCCACGAAATAGGAACTAACATACCTTTGCCCCCTTAATTGAATTGTTTAAGAAAACGCACGTCGTTTTCATAGAGCATTTTGATGTTGGGAATACCGTATTTTATCATAGCGATACGGTCGATTCCGAATCCGAATGCAAATCCGCTATATACACTGCTGTCAATTCCGCACATATCCAAAACCGCGGGATTTACGATGCCCGCGCCGAGGATTTCAACCCAGCCCGTGCCTTTGCAAACTCGGCAACCCTTGCCGTGGCACATAGAGCAAGTTACGTCAACCTCAACGGACGGCTCCGTGAATGGGAAATACGATGGGCGCAAACGCACCTTGGTGTCTTTTGAGAATATCTTTTCCGCAAAAGTTTGCAAGCAACCTTGCAAGTCTCCCATCGTGATATGTTTGTCAATCGCAAGACCTTCAAATTGGTTGAAAATGGGGCTATGCGATGCGTCGTCGTCGCTTCTATACACTTTTCCGGGCGACACGATGCGGATAGGTGGTTGTTGATTTTGCATAATTCTTGCTTGAACGGCAGACGTTTGCGTACGCAAAACGACGTTGTCGTTGACGTAGAACGTATCTTGCATATCTCTTGCGGGGTGATCTTTTGGCACGTTGAGCAATTGGAAGTTGTACAAATCGCTCTCGATTTCAGGACCTTCCGCAACGGTAAATCCCATACCCGTAAAAATATCTATAAGCTCGTTCTTGATAAGCGTGAGCGGGTGCAAAGTGCCGACTTTTGCAACGTTTGAGGGCAACGTTACGTCGATTTCTTCGGCTTTGAGCCTTGCAAGCTTCTCTTCTTGCTCGATTGTTGCACTCTTTTCGTTGAGCGCACCTTCCACTACGCCTCTCAATTCGTTGACGAGTTTACCCATATTGGGGCGTTCTTCTTTCGGAACGTTTGCCATATCTCTCATAAGCAAGGATATTTCACCGCTTTTGCCGAGATATTTGACTCTGACGTTATTAAGTTCCGCGGAATTGGTTGCGTCTGCAATCATTTGTAAAGCGGAATTTTTGATGCCGTCCATCTTTTCTTTCATAAAATACTCCTGACAAAACTTGCACTCGCGCTTGCGTGTGCGTGTGATAACTAAAAAATAATATCAAAAGTAAAACTAATAGTCAACAAAATATAAAAAAACGCCTCAATTAAGCGCATTTTTGCTCGTATTTTTCCAAAATTCTGAAAAATCAAGTCGTTCTCGCACAAAATTTTCATTTGCACGATGTAGGCAACCTCACCGTTATTCTTTCACTACGACGGTTATATCGAGAGGCGTGTCGGCAAGTTTTATAAGGTGCGTTCCTTTGATTTGCGTATTTCCGAGATATATTTTTTCTTCCTCTCCTTTTAGAATTTTCACTCTATGCGTGGTATCTTTCGATTTGAACGCGACGTCCGCGCTCACTACGTTTTGCGGTAAATGCGGGGACAACCTCAAAACGTCGTTTTGCACGGATAAACCGAAATTTATCGTTGAAAACTTATATATCGGCTCAAAAGTATTCTCAAAATCGATTATTTTTGAAATACTTTTCTTCTTTTTAGCCTCTTTTGAGTCGTTAAAGTATATCTTCATAAATATATCCGAACGCAATGCCGACGCAAGCATAGATAGGTTTTGACGTTGAGATATAACCCAGTATTTTCTATCCAGTAGCGAATTACGCCGCACTTTTGCGTGCCCCGCCGACGACGTCGTCATATACTTCTCCGCTCTTATTGCATACATAAATTCGTCAAGATTTTCCTTGTCGGATAGCTTTGAAAACAACGAAAGAAAATTGATTTTTTGCGTTTCCGTCGCGTTTGCAAAACTATCGAATTTATCGAATATTTCAAGCGGAGAATAATGCACGGAAAAATCGTAATATAATACGCTTTGCACGCTATCGAGCAATCTTGCGTACTTTGCGTATATATCGTCAACGGTATCAATAAAAGATTTTTGATGTGCTTCACCGCTATACCCCGCGCTTATCGCGCACAAACTCAAAAACAGTTTTGACTTTGAATATGCCTTATATTTTTTGTCAAGCAACGCGTTTCCGTCGTCGTTTACGTACTTTTTTGCGATTTTCATAACTTTGGTCAACGTTTTTAAGTCATCGAATACGAAATACGCCTTTTCAAGCAATGCGTACAAAAACGCCTCTTTCATATACGAAATTTCACCGAAAGTTATCGTGCGTATCTTGTTTTGCTCGTCAAATAGAGTTTTCACTCGATCGGCTATAAAGATGTAATCGGAACTTTCAAGGCAAAATCTTGCAAGTTTTACACACCTCGGTTCGTTTTGCACGCTTGCCAAATCCGCTAGACGAGAATAATCCGCCTTCAAAAGCGGTTGCAAAAGCTCCTTATTTTCAAGAAAATCGTCAAATATCCCCTTATACTTTTTGTTTTTGAGGGTAAAAAGCGCAAATTTTATATGCCTTTTATAAAATTTATCGTTGACCGTTCCACACTCCTCGGGCAACGGCATAAGTCGCACGAAATCTTTGCAAGCGGAATTATACTCCGTTTCACCGAGCTTCTTTGCGTCTTTATCGCGCGGTTTTTCACGCGTAAGTAAGTATATGACGAAGAAAACCGCAAACGTTACGATAGTTATTGCATAAACCATACGTTATTTATTGCCTATATTTCATTTTTTAGTAAGAAAACCGCGCAAAATTCATTAAAAAATGCAATTTTAAGTTGTTAGAATATCGTTTTACAAAAGAAAAAAGAAGACTCTTGCGCCTTCTTCTTTCATAGCGAGATTAGTCTGTAAGCCGAGTTCTGTGTTTGACGGTCATCTATCTAGGACGTACATTTCTGCACGCCTCAAGCGATGTCGGGAACTTGCGGGCCACATTTCACGTTCCCTATCTTGCATCGAGTGGGGTTTACATCGCGCATTGTTGCCAAATTGCGGGTGAGCTCTTACCTCGCCTTTCCATCCTTACCGAAAAATCGGCGGTATTTTTCTGTTGCACTGTCCTTGAAGTCGCCTTCACCGGGAGTTACCCGGCACCCGTGCCCTATGATGCTCGGACTTTCCTCGATTATTTCACGCGACCGTCCGGCTAACTCGCATATTGATTAAAGCACATTTATATAAAAAAAGCAAACGAAATAGGCATTTTGCTCTCGTTTGCTTGTGATATCGCTATTGTTTCAAATACGATATTCGTTATTTCGCAATACTCTCTTTGTATCTTTGTGCCCACGCTTTCATCTCGTGCGCGTGAGGTACTGCGTATTTGCTATAATCGTTACCGCCGATAAGTCTTGCCACTTCGTCCGTATCGTCTTCGAGCAAATCGACGTGTGTGAGCGTTTTGCCGTTTTGAGTGGACTTGGCAATGAGATAATGACTGTCCGCCATAGCGGCAAGCGACGGCATATGCGTCACGGCAATAACTTGTCTATTGCGCGATATATTGCACATTTTCTCGGATACTACCGCGGATATATTGCCGGAAATTCCGGTATCTATCTCGTCGAATACCATCGTTCCGATGCCGTCTATGCCCGTAACGATATTTTTGAAAGCAAGCATAAATCTCGACATTTCACCGCCGGATATTATCTTTGCAAGCGGTTTTAGAGGTTCACCGACGTTGGGTGAAATCAAAAATTCCACGCTATCCGCGCCGTTTGCGCTTATCTCGTCGGGCTCGTCGGTCGTTTGAATATCCACCTTGAACGTAGATCCGCTCATACCCAAATCGCAAAGTTCTTTTGTTATATCCTTTTCAAACTTCTTTGCGACTTTTTGACGTAGCGCAGTAAGCTTTTGCGCGTCGTCTATGAGCTCTTTTCGTGCGGATTTTATCTCTTTTTCAAGTTTTTCGACGGTTTCGGAAGCGTTGGCAAGCATATTTGCCTCTTCGCTTGCGTTTTGATAGAACTTTTGCAAAGCGTCCCAATTCCCGCCGTATTTATGCAATATCGTGCGCACGAGTTCAAGTCTTTCTTCGATTTTTTCCGCCGAGCGCGCATCGAAATCAAGTCTTTCGAGCATATCTTCAAGCGTATCGCTTATGTCGGTAATCTCGACCTTTGCGCTGTCCAATCTATCCGTAAGTGGCGCGATTTGGTCGTCGTAAGTAGATATGGAATTAAGCAAAGACGAGCAATTTTTGATAGACGCGCTCACGCTCGACGAGTCGTAACCGTCAAGTATGCGCTTTGCGTCCGACAACGCGGAAAGAATCTTTTCCATATTGCGGATACGCTTGCGTTGCGCCAAAAGTTCCTCTTCTTCACCGTCTTTGACGTCCGCTTTCTCGATTTCCTCTATCTGATAAGTAAGCACATCAAGCTTGCGTTCTCTCTCGCTTGCGTCACCGAATTTGGAAAATTCGTTTTTGAGCGACACGTATTTTTTGTGCGATTTATAGACGGTTTCTTTTGCTTTTTCAACCGCGCTTTCTCCCATATCGTCAAGCAATTTGATATGATTGGAGCTTTTGAGCAAAGATTGGTGTTCGTGCTGTCCGTGAATGTCCACGAGTGTTTCCGTCAATCCTTTTAGGATTGAAAGCGTGGAAATTCTGCCGTTTATACGGCACTCGTTTTTGCCGTCAACCGTCATTTTACGGCGCAAAATAAGCACGTCTTCGGCTTCTATTCCCAAATCGTCGAGGTATTCTTTGACGTTTGGCGTAAGATAGTCCTCGAATACCGCTTGTACCACTGCTTGATCCGTGCCGTAGCGTATAAGTGATTTGTCAGCTCTTTCGCCCAATACGAAATTCAGCGAGTCTATGATTATAGACTTGCCCGCGCCGGTTTCACCGCTCAAAACGTTGAGACCGTTTGAAAGCGTCAATTCGAGCTTGTCGATTAGTGCGATGTTTTCAATTGATAATTGAGAGAGCATTTTGGTTTATTTATAACTTTTAGCTGAAAAGTCTGTTTGCTTCAAGCAAATCTTCAAGTCTGCGACGCACGGTATCAACGTGTTCCACACCGTCAACTGCCACGAATATCGTATTGTCACCCGCAACTACGCCCAACACCTCGTCGTATGCGAGTTTGTCGATGAGCTCCGCCGCAGGTCCTGCGCTACCCACTTCCGTGCGCAACACGATAAGATTGCCGGAACTGCGTATGGAAATAACCGTATTCTTAAACATATTGAGATATTTGTCCGCGGCGTTGGTCTCTTTTTGTTGTTGCGCGGCGTATTTGTAATGTCGACCGTCGCTTGCGAGCGTCTTGATGATGCCCATATCTTTTATGTCGCGAGATATAGTCGCTTGCGTAACGTTGAAACCTTCTTGGCGCAAATAATCTACGAGTTCTTCTTGCGTGTCAATATCGTGTTTGGATATGATATCCAAAATTTTGAGTTGACGATTTGCTCTTGCCATAATTATCACCTTATCCTTTGGATTTACCGTGAGGTAACTCCCCATCTGTTCATCTTTTGAAGTAGTTTTTTATAAAAATCATCGTTATTTGCAATGATAAATTTTGCTTTGTTTTCGGATTTTTTCACGACGATTTCGTCTCCGTCTTTCGCACTTGAAATCAATTTTCCGTCCGCAAAAACGCTTGCCGTCTCACTGCCGTGAAGCGAAAGGACGATTTTCGAGTTTGCGCCCACCACGAGCGGACGAGAATGAAGCGAGTGCGGGCAAATCGGATTGATAGTAAGCGCGTCGACGCTCGGAGCGACGATAGGTCCTCCCGCCGAAAGCGAATACGCCGTCGAGCCCGTCGGAGACGCCACGATTGCGCCGTCGCTATGGTAGCAATCAACAAAATTGCCGTCTATATATAAGTCAACGTATATAGGTCTCGACGTCGCGCTCTTTATCACGACCTCGTTGAGTGCTTGAAAATCGTTACCGTTTACGATTCCGCAAAGAAGCATACGCTCCGCGCATTTGCGCTCTTTTAGGGCGTTTACGATATTTTTCGCACTCTCGTTTTTCTCGCAAGACGTCAAAAAACCGAGATTGCCGAGATTTACGCCAAAGAACGAAATATTTCTGCCTTTTGCTTCTCGGACTGCTTCGAGCATAGTTCCGTCACCGCCGAAAACGACGGCTATCGAAGTGCCGTATTCGTATTCCTCACCGACTTTAAGCTCGTACACGTCAAAATTGCCGTCGTTTCTTATCTCGTCAACGATGGTAATACGCTCTTTTATATCGGTCAAGCCCGCTTTTGTAACGATTGCAACTTTCTCTTTCATTTATGCGTATTATACAACTTTCCCCCATTGAATACAAGTATAAAATGAATATTTTATATACTTTTTGCAACTTTATGCATTTTTGCGCTTTGCGTCAATGTGTTTGACTTTTTTGCTACTCGTTGTATAATAAAAATATGCTTGAAACTTTGATTTGTATCTCCGAATTTGGCACGAAACTCGTCGCGGGACTCTCGGGACTTATTTTTGCTATAATCATAGTCGTGTGCGTATTCTTCGGCAAGAACAAAAAATCAAAGCCGTCCTACCCCGACACCAAGGTCGGAAAACAAGACCAAATTGCCGACGACGACAAGAAAAAGAAATCCAAAAAATCCAAGAACGAGAAGTCAAAATCGGACGACACACAACAAGCCGAACAAAACGAAGATACTTCGGAGATGGGAAAAGAAGATACCGCCAACAAGGGCGAAGATACAAAATAGTTTGATTGAAAAAACGAAAGCGACGCAAGTCGCTTTTTTTATATGGCATTATACGGTTTTACGAAAATACGTTATTTTCTCAATAATAACAAATACTCGATATTTTTGTTATCGTATCTGACGGGCGATATCGTTTCGCTCACCACTTGAAATCCGGCTGAAACGGCATAATTTTTGACGTTTTCAAGGGCGTTTTTGCGCAATTTTTCACTCTTTACTATGCCGTTTTTGTTGAGTGCGGACTTGTCGAGTTCAAATTGAGGTTTGACGAGCACCACCGCTTCTCCGCCGTTTTTCAATAGCGAAAACATAGAACCGAGCACGTATTTTAGAGAAATAAAGCTCAAATCACTGCACAAAAAATCGACTTGTTCAAGAGGCGGAAGTTCCCTTGCGTTTGCACGCAAAAATTTAACTTTTCCGCTATCTAACAATTTTTGATCGAGCGCACACTCCCCGACGTCAACCGCAAGCACCTCGTCTGCACCGCGCCTTAAAAGACAATCGGTAAATCCGCCGTTTGAGCAACCGATATCCGCGCAATATTTGCCCGTAACGTCGAGATTCCACTCTTCAAACGCCTTTTCAAGTTTATACGCGCCTTGCGAAGCAAAGTTTTGATTGTCTAAAACCTCGACGACGTTGTCGTCGTCAACGTCTTCACCGCTTTTGGTAACCGCTTTTCCGTCAACGAAAACGTTGCCCGTTTTTATAAGGTTTTCGGCGTAAGTGCGCGATTTTAGATTGAATTTGTCTTGTATATACTTGTCAAGTCGCATAATTTTGGATGCAAATTTAGTTGCTTTTTTATATTATTTTGCTTTTTTGTCTTTTGATTTGGTCGATTGTGGGGCGGTTTTGTTATCGTTTTTATCCGATTTTTCGACTTTCTCGTTTTTGTCGGATTTGGCTGATTTGTCCGTTTTACCCGACTTTTCCGCCTTATCGGCTTTGTTTTTCTTGCGGATCTTTCGCTCTTCTTTTGAGAAAATTGCGAGTATTCGCGCTACGAACATTACGAAGTCTTTGGAATTGTCGATTGCAATCTTCTTCATAAACGCCTTACCGCCGATGGTCATTGCCGACACGAGAGCGGACACTGCAATCGATACGACGATTTGCCACGTTTCTTCAAGCGATATGGTGATTTTTACGACGAGCGCAGCCGAACAAGCACCGGATATAATACTGAAAATGTCACCGATTATATCGTTGCAAACGCTTGATACGGTATCGCTGTTTTTGACGAGGTTTAACGCGGTTTTTGCACCGTAAACCTTTCTTGACGCCATCGATATAATAGGCGTTACGTCGCACGAAGTCACCGCCACGCCGATGGCGTCGAACAAAATCCCCGTAAGCACGAGGAACGCAAGCAAAACGATAACGACGACGAGCTGATCTGCGTTCTCGACGAGGTTGCTTATATACGAGAAAAACGCGGACAAAACGAGCGATATTATTATCGCTTTTATCCACCAAATATTGCGTTTTTTCTTGGGCTTTTTCTTCTTGTCGGGGTGATCGGGTTTTGGTTGACGCGCGGTTGCGACGTCAGTTGAAATCTTGTCAATTGTCACGGTATTTTTAGCATCTACCGCGCCGTTTTGACCGTTTTGCGAAAAAGAAATACCATCGGAAGACTGCTCTTTCGATGGCAACGGTATATTGGAAGCGTCAGCTTCTTTTTGATTGAGATTATCCACGAAATACCTCAAGTTTTATTGCTTTGGATGGTGGTGACAATTTGGGTAAACCTTGCGCCATAGGTTCGGTAGGATTTCCCTGCGTCGAAACTCGTCGTCACCGTCCGAGAAGTTTCCTATTACTCGTCGCATCGTCTTAAAGAAGAAACCGAATCGCCACTTAGAGCACACTATAATCCCCAGATTGCCTCAAAGAACAGTCTAGAAGATTTCCTTGACAGATTCCGCCCGCCCTTATCTTTTTTTGCAGCGTACATTTCATTGGGCAATCACCGTCGCGTATTGGCCATACGAAAAGGCGTGGTTCCCTAATCCCTATACGTCACTCAAAGCAGGCTACACTGTACACAGCATTTTCACACCGCATATCAGGTTTCACCCCAGTCAGTAGGCAGTTTTTACGCTGTCCACCGAGTTGGGTCTCCACGGAAATTGGTACGGGGTTTGCATGCCGTTGCAAGCCGCCCAAAAACCTTAACTCCCAGCAACAGCCCCAATTTGGGCAAAAGAAGCCGTCACCAGAAACTTCATCGATATGCCCTTCGGCGATATTTTACCCCCGCCTCCGAGTCGGTGGAATCTGACTAGAATACTGCACCACCATTTAATTATATTATACACTATCCTATAAAAATGTCAAATAGGACTGCAAAATACTACAAAATCAGCCACACGTGAGGCAAAAATCGTATAAAATCAACTATTGAGAGTAACTTCGTCAAGTTCTTCGAGGAACGCGTCCACTCTTGCCTTGCTTCTTCTCGTAAGCGCGAGCAAGTCGCAAAGCGGAAGACTTGACAAATTCTCGTCGGCATATGATTTGGCATTTTTAAGCACTTCACCGTTCATTTGCAAGTCGAAAATAGGCGTAGTTGAACGACCGCTTTGTCTCGTTCCTATAAAATCACCCGCTCCGCGCATAGCAAAATCCGCCTCGGCAAGAAATTGTCCGTCGTTGCTCTTGCAAAGAATATCCAGTCTTTCCGCCGATTTTTCGCTTTGCGACGAGGAATGTAGATAGCAATGCGCTTCCGAGCCGTCCCTTCCGACGCGTCCGCGCAACTGATGTAGCGACGCAAGTCCAAAACGATCTGCATTGACGATCAAAATTTCCGTCGCTTTGGTGTCAATACCCACTTCGATAACCGTAGTCGCAACCAAAAGTCGAGTTTTTCCGTTTGAAAAATCGTTCATCGCGCTTTCCTTTTCATCGTTGGACAATTTGCCGTGAATAATCGACGTAGGATATTTATCTATAACCGCTTTATAATCACGCGTAAAACTCTCAATCGAAGTCAAATCGTTACCTTCCGCATCGACGATTGACGGACAGACGATAAACGCTTGTTTTCCGCTATCTAACGCGCTGCATACGCGAGATACGAGCACGTCGAGGTCGTTTGAAACGGTGGTGATAACATTGGTTTTGGCGTCCTCACGCTTTTCGATACGAGATATTGCGATATCGTCGTAAAAAGTCAACGCCATTGAACGAGGAATTGGCGTTGCGGTCATACTCAAAACGTCGCACGCGCCTTTTTTTTCGAGTTTTCCTCTCGCGTTTACGCCAAAGCGATGTTGTTCGTCGATAATCGCAAGCGCAAGATTGCGATATATCACGTCGTCGCTAACGAGCGCATTAGTGCCTATTACGCAAGATATTTCACCGGTATTTAGTCCTTCAAGTATTGCTTTTCTTTGTGCCGAAGTCGTGGAACTCGTAAGAAGCGCGTATTTTATTCCGAGTTTTTGCGCAATCGGCGCAAACTTTTCCGCGTGTTGTTTTGCAAGAATTTCAGTCGGAGTCATAAGTGCACATTGTTTACCGCAAATCGATGCAAGATACATTGCAAAAAACGCAACCGCCGTCTTACCGCTTCCTACGTCACCGCTTATTATTCTCGACATCGTACGGGAAGATTTGACGTCGCTCAATATATCTTCAAACGCTTGCATTTGCGAGGGCGTCGGAGTGAATTTCAGTGCGGAAACATAGTCTACTATTCTAAAATCGGCTAAATTATAAAATACTTTTCTCTCTTTTTTGCAGTTATTGCGCAGTTTTCTATAAATTGAGAGCACGATTGCGATATCGAGCGAAGCAAGCGATTTCACCGCTCTTTCGGCAATATCGAGGCTTTGAGGACGATGCGCAAGCTCAAAACAAGTTGCCATATCTTTGTTGATTTTGGCAAGGCTTCCCTCGTACTTTACGTTTTGAAGAGTGTCGAGCGCGGAATAAACTATATTCTTATAGGCGTTCTGCCCTATCACGTTTTTGAGAGGATATACGGTGTAAATACCGTCAAGCTTGGATATCTTCTCTATCTTTTCAAGGGACGGATTGACGACGCCCAGCGCGCCCCTATCGGAAGTCAACCTCGTGAGCATTCTATAATTTTGTCCCACTTGAAATCCGTCGTGCAAAAACGGCATATTGAAAAACGTCGCTTTGAAATAAGCTTTGTTGTTTGAAAGGTTGTCACTGAACGTGACGTAAAAGGAGCGTTTGCCCCTCGGTGATACGTCCCCCACTTTTTCCACTCTGCCTTCGAGCAAGCAAAGTTGATTTTGCGGAGCGTCGAGAACTTTTACTGGACTTTGCAAATCGATATATTTTCTCGGTAAAAATGAAAAGACCTCGAACACACTGTTGATGCCAAGGTCGTGAAGTTTTTTCACCGTTGCGTCACCGACGCCTTTTATATCTTTGAGTTGCAACATATCATTCAGCCGAAAGTATGTAATAATAATGCGGTTGACCGCCTCTATAACACGCGGTTTCAAGCCAATCGTACTTATCGGCAACTTTTTGCATAAGCGAGTCCGCCTCTTCTT
Source organism: Christensenella sp. UBA7571 (assembly GCA_002476605.1). Taxonomy (GTDB): domain Bacteria; phylum Bacillota; class Clostridia; order Christensenellales; family CAG-917; genus CAG-475. Next base: position 25,929 of record DLLD01000001.1, on the reverse strand, counting down.
GCGTTACGTCTTGACCGAAGTATACGGACAACATATCTTTGCCTTTTGCAAGTTTTTCGATGGTGTCGAGCGTCGTTTGTTCAACGTCCGAGCCTTTTGCCACCAACTTCTTGTCGCAAATGCCGATTATATCGCCTTCTTTGACTGAGAAACGGTTCATTCTCGTAGAACGCACCGCGTGAGTGACTTCCGCGCACTCAACGCTCTTGATTGCCTCACACATACTCTCGTAGTTCTCTTCCGGCGTACTATCCGCGTCAAACATCAACGATGCGGAGATGCCTTGTGGCATATTGGTGGTCGGAATGACGAAAACTTGCGCCTTTGCAAGCTCTTTTGCTTGGTTTGCTGCAAGAATTATATTGGAGTTGTTTGGCAAAATGAACACGTTTTTGGCGTTTGCCTCGTTGACCGCTTTGAGGATATCGTCAACGCTCGGGTTCATCGTTTGTCCGCCCTCGACGATGATATCCACCATCAAGTCTTTGAATATGTTTGCCATACCGTCGCCGGAGCATATTGAAACCATTGCGTAATCTTTGAGTTCCACTTCCTCTTCGGGCTTGTCGTTGGCGTGGATTTTGCGGTTTTGTTCGAGCATATTCTCGATTTTCACGCCATCGAGTTCACCCAGATTGAGAGCCGCTTTGAGCGCTCTGTCGGGGTGATTGGTATGGACGTGCGTTTTTACGAGATCGGTGTCACCGATGACGAGCACGCAATCGCCTATCGTGGTGAGATAATCGCGATATTTGTCGATTGCAGCGTCCGTAACCTCGTTTTTGAGGTGCGTAATGAAATATTCCGTGCAATATTGGAAGGTGATGTGCTCGTAGTCGTTTTCAAGAGGATCGAATTCTCCGACGCTCTTGATCTCCGCAAAATCGGCGTCTTGCACCTTGCCACCGCTTATGAGGACGAGTTCCTCTCCGACGAGCGTACGATACATACCGTCAAACACCGTCACGAGACCTCTACCGCCGGCGTCTACGACGCCTGCTTTTTTGAGAACGGGCAACATATCAGGCGTTTTTTGAAGGATATCTTCACCCGCATCGATAACGCGTTTGAGGAAAGCGTCAAATTCCACCTTTTTGCCTCTGCTTGCAGACACCGCCTCTTCAGCCATAACTCTCACGACGGTGAGAATAGTGCCTTCCTTGGGCTTGGTGACCGCGCTATACGCGATTTCCGTACCTTTTTTGAGACACTCGGCAAAAGTCTTGGGCGTCAAATCCGCCTTGCCTTCGAGCGCGACTGCGAAACCTCTGAAAATTTGCGAAGATATAACGCCGGAGTTGCCTCTTGCGCCTCTCAACGCGCCTTTTGAAAACGCCATTGCGATTTCGTCGATGAGCAAAGACCCGCAAGCGTTTGCCTCACGCATAGCCGATGCAAGCGTCAAGGACATATTCGTGCCGGTGTCTCCGTCGGGAACGGGAAATACGTTGAGTTCGTCAACGATAGTTCTGTTCATTTCCAGAGCTTTGACACCGCCCGCCAGCATCTCTTTGAATTTTAATCCGTCAATTCTATTCATTTTATCGTATAACCTTACACGCGGATACCCACGACGTTGACGTGGACGCGCTTGACGCGCATACCCGTAAACGTTTCAAGCGAGAACTTGACTGCATCCGCAAGGGACTTTTTTACTGCTTCGATGTTTACTCCCACCTTCAAAACGACGAACAACTCGACGTAAATAAGGTTGTCGACGGTTTGAACCACCGCACCTTTGCCGAGTTGCGATTTGCCCCAAAGTTGGCTGATGTTATCGCTGAAACGACGTGATACCAAATCTACCACGCCATAACAGTCCTGAGCGGTATGGCTTGCAACGGTCTGCATAGCCTCTTCGCTGATGGAAATCTTGCCAAATTTGTTTGAAGTTGTAAGTGACATATCCTAACCTTTTTATAAATACTACTATAAATAAATATTTTTTGCAACTAAAACGTAAATTTTGTGCAAATCGGTTGCAAAATCCAAACGTATTTGATACAATATCAATCGTTCAAATTAGGAGGTACAGTTATGTCCAGAGTTTGTAGTGTATGCGGAAAAGGCAGAATGAGCGGAAACGCAGTCAGCCACAGCAACAGAAAGACAAGACGCAGTTGGGCTCCCAACGTCCAAAAAGTCAAAGTCAACACTCCGACCGGCGGTGTTGAAGACGTATATGTTTGCACTCATTGTCTTCGTTCAGGCAAAGTTGACAGAGCGTAATTGTCTCTAAATACGTAGCAATCAAAGTTAGCCTTCCGAAAGGAAGGCATTTTTTTGTTGTAATTTTTAGGCGTTTTTCGGCTTATTTTCTCCGATTATTTCGCTGAATTCCCTTCTATTCTTTCTTGTCCGAGTTCTTTTTCTTTGAGAAAAGTCGCAATATCGCTTTGATAAATTTGGGCGGATTGATGCAAATAATCTTGTTCATATCTTCACTCCTCGTTTTTGTACAAGTTATGAAAACGACCTCGTTTATGTTACACGATAATAAAAAATCGACGATAAACGCCGATAATTTATTGCGAAAAACGCTTGATTTTTTAGCTTTTTTGCAACGATTTTCATCTCGTCGCAAACGCATCGATTATTTGAAACCGATTATTTGATATTAGTAATTATACTAACGCGATGTATTTTAGCAGTTATGCATCGTCTCGATAGTCTTCCTCGGATCTTTTGAGTGGAACACCGCACTTCCCGCAACCGCGATATCTACGCCCGCTTCTTTGCAAATTGTGATATTGTCTTCAAACACTCCGCCGTCCGCTTCGATGAGATATTTATATCCGTTCTCTTTGCGGAGCTTATTACCTTTTCTGACCTTATCGAGGCACTCGGGCTTGAAACTTTGTCCGCCGAAACCCGCTTGGACGGTCATAATCACGAGCAAATCGATTTGTTCGAGATACGGCACTGCTATATCGAAATCAACGTCCGCGTTGACCACGAGCCCGCACTTTTTGCCTTTGGATTTGATTATATCAAGCGCGCCTTGCACGTCCTCGGACGCGTCGGGGTGAAATGTTACGATATCCGCGCCCGCGTCGCAGAACGCTCCTACGTATCTTTCGGGCTTGGTTATCATTAGGTGCACGTCAACGGGCAAATCGGTATTCTTTCTGATTGCCTTTATCATCGGCATACCGAAAGTTATATTTGGCACGTAAACGCCGTCCATTACGTCGCAATGGATTATATCTCCGCCCAGCGCCTTGACGTCTCTCACTGCCTCTGCCATATTGCCAAAATCCGCTGATAAAACCGACGGTGCAATCAACATAATTCTACCTCTCAATCGTATTTGTTTTCTCGTCTTTGGACGAGCTCGTTATATATGGTCTTATATCTTTCGTACCTTCCGACGCCTATCCCTTTGCCGACGTGCTCTTTTACGGCACAATCGGGTTCGTCAATGTGCACGCACATATTGAAGCGACATTCGGGACGATATTTTTCAAGGTCGTCAAAGTACAATCTCAAATCTTCGGGCTCGATTTTTGCCGCTTCGAGCATTGAAAAACCGCACGTATCAACGAAATACGTATCTTTGCCGACCGCAAAAATTTCCGTCTTGCGAGTGGTGTTTTTGCCTCGTTTTATCTTGCGAGTAAGTTCACCAACTTCCAACTCGTCGCTATCGAGAATTGCGTTGAGAAGCGAGCTTTTTCCAACCGCCGATTGTCCCGCAAAACACGCCGTCTTGCCTTTTGCGTATTCGATGAGTTTGGCAACGTTTTGACTGGTCGAAGCGGAGCACTCGATTTGCTCTACGACGCCGTCGTATTCGCTCGTATCGATATCATTTATATCGCACTTGTTCTTGACTAGCACGGGTTCGATACCCTCGGCAAGGCAATTGACAATAACCTTGTCAACGAGCACGAAATCAGGTTCGGGCTCGGGCGCAATGACGATAAAACACACGTCGATGTTGCTCACGTACGGTCTGATAAGACAGTTTTTACGCGGTTTTACGTCCTCGATGACGAAACTGTCGCGGTCTTTTTCAATGGTGACGTAATCACCGACGAATATTATTCCGTCGTTTTTGAGGCGTTTGCGCGCAAAACAAACCTTGACACCGTCTTTGGTGTCAACGAAAAATTTTGATGCAACCGCTTTTATCACTCTACCGTCGTAAGTTTTCATATCGAGTTTACGTTTTCGTTTATAAGATTATCTCTTTGTATTTTATATCGTTTTATATATCGTTAAATCTAAGTTCTATTACCTTATATAAGGTATATATTATATGATATTTCAATCGCGTTCGCGCGTTTTCAGTCTTTAAGCTCGTTTTGAAGATATCTTCTACGGAGTTGTCCGCACGCACCTTCTATGTCGTTGCCGAGGCTCTTGCGTATCGTTGAGGAAACGCCGAGTTTTTCAAGCTTGTGCAAAAACGCTTCCGTTGCGTCCACGTCGGGCGCGGTGTGATTGCGCTCCTTGACTTCGTTCAAGCGGATAAGATTGACGTGCGAAGGAAAACCTTTCGTAAGCCGGGCAAGTTCCTTTGCGCAAGCGTCGGAGTCGTTTTCATTCTTTATGAGCGTGTACTCGAAGATGACGCGTCTTCCCGTCTTTTCAAAATAGTATTTTGCAGACGATATGAGTTCCGCAATCGGAAACGCCTTGTTTACGGGCATAAGCGCGCTTCTCAACTCATCAAACGGAGCGTGCAAACTCACCGACAACGTGACTTTGTGACCGCTATCGGCAAACTTGCGGAGTTTGTCGCAAAGTCCCGACGTTGAGAGCGAAATATTACGCTCGCTTATATTGATACCGCCCTCTTTGCTCACTTCGTCCAAAAACGCAAGCACGTTGTCGTAATTGTCAAACGGTTCTCCGCTTCCCATAAGCACGAGATTGGTAACTTTTCTGTTCTTTGCCGTTCCGCCGACTTCGCGATTGACCGCAATCACTTGTCCGAGCATTTCCGCATCGGTGAGATTGCGCACGAGTCCGTCAAGCGACGAGGCGCAAAACGTGCATCCCATACGGCAACCGACTTGCGTCGACAAGCAAAGCGTGTCACCGTAATCGTGAGGCATATACACGCCCTCTATGAGGTTGTCGTCTTCAAGCCTAAACAAAAACTTTTGCGTGCCCGATTTGCCCTTGTAAACGTGCAAAATACGCACGGGATTTGCAATAAATTGCTCTTTAAGCCTCTCGCGCAATTCCTTTTTGAGAGAGGTCATCTCGTCAAAGTCCTTGCCGTCCATCAAAAAACCGTATATTTGCGACGCGGTAAATTTTGGACAATCGGGCAATAGCTCGGCAATGCGAGCTTTGTCAAGTCCCAAAAGTACGATTTTCCCTTCGTTTTGCGTCGTCATATCTTCCTCAATTTCGCAATATAAAATCCGTCGTATTCCGCGTGCGGTAAAATTTGAATTTTGCCCTCGTTCCCCGCGTATTTTCCGCCGTCGATATTATCGCAATCTATGCGTTCGAGCACTGCTTTTCCGCTCTTTACGAGCGCGTCTACGACGTCGTCGTTTTCTTCCTTAAACAGCGTGCAAGTGGAATATATCATCATACCGCCCGTTTTCAAATACGCCAAAGCGTTTTGCGCGATTGCGTTTTGCGTGCGTGCAAGCTCCGCTATATCGCTCTCCTTTCTCGTCAAAAACACGTCGGGGTGCTTTCTATACGTTCCCAGACAAGAACACGGAGCGTCCGTAAGTACGAAATCGAATTTGCCTATCCAATCGTTATTGAGTTTGGTTGCGTCTGCTTGCACTGCTTTGACGTTGGGCACGTGCATACGATTTTTATATTTTTGGATAAGCGCGACTCTGTGCGGGTGCAAATCGCACGCCGTTATCGTAGAGTGCGGGCAAAGTTCGCTCAAATACACTGCCTTACCGCCCGGTGCGGAGCAAATATCCAAAATTTGCGCTCCGTCCTTTGCTCCGAGAGCTTGCACTGCAAGCATACTCGACGGCGATTGATAGGTCACGAGACCTTTGTCAAACATACGCTTTACGCACTCCGTTGCGCGCACCTTATATCCGCCGACGTCAGTTTTTTGGTATTTTTCTTTGTGTTTTTCAAGGCATTTTTCAACGTCCACGCACGTTGCAAGGCGTGAATTGACGCGGATATGTTCCAGCGCGTCGTACGGCTCTTCGAGCATTGCGATTACGCTTTCCTTGCCGTATCTTTCAACCGTCTTGTCGATGAACCATTGCGGTTTGGAATATTTGATTGAAAGATAATTCTCGTCGTTTTCACTCGGAAGCGTGTATTTGCCGTCCGCAACCTTTTTAAGCACTGCATTTACGAAACCGCTTGCACCGCCTTTGCCGTTCATTTTGGCAACTTCCACGCACTCGCTGACGATAGCAAACTTGGGAACGTCCGTCAAATTCATAAGCGCGTACGTGCCGATTTTGAGCAAGACGTAAACGACGTTTTGCGGTTTTTTCGGTACGAGCGATGAGAGAATATATTCGATTTGTATATTGTTTTCCAGCACTCCGTAGACGAGTTTTGTCGTCATATCGCTCACGTCCTCACCGTAGAACGCCATATTGCTATACGTCCCCTCGGAAAAGACCTTGATGAGTATTTTGAGTGCCGAATTGATATGTTTTCTCATTATTCAAAAATATAACCGATTTCCACTCGTCTGCCGAGCAAAAAGTCCGTATCGCGCATACGTTTTCCGCCTTCGAGTTGCAACTGACAAATTCTGATTGCACCGTCTTGAACCTTGACTATCAAGCCCTCTTTTGCGTTTGCTTTGAGCACTTCACCGCATTTTGCTTCTCCGTCAAAATCAACTCTTTCAACGTCGAAAATTTTGAGCGTTTTGCCGTCGTAACGCGTAAAAGCAGACGGCCACGGCGTCATACCTCTAACGAAGCAATCTATTTGTCTTGCGGTCTTTGAAAAATCGATAAGACCGTCTTCTTTCTTTATCATCGAGCAATGCGTTGCATTGCTTTCTTCTTGCGGAATAAATTTTGCACTGCCGTCTTGAAGCATAGATACAGCCTTGACGATAGCCTCACCGCCGATATCGGCAAGTCTGTCAAACAGCTCGCCCGCGTTCTCTTTTTCACCGATTTTGGTGGGAATTTCAAGCAAAACGTCACCCGCGTCAACTGCCTTCACGGTGCGCATAATGGTTATGCCCGTCTCTTCCTCACCGTCGATTATCGACCACTGAATTGGTGACGAACCTCTGTATTTCGGCAAAAGCGAAGCGTGCACGTTGAGAACGCCGTATTTGGGTATACTCAAAAATTTCTCGCTCAATATTTGTCCGAAAGCCGCTGTAACCACGACGTCGGGAGCGAGATTTTGAATATCCTCGATGCCTTCGCGCGACACTTTTTCGTATTGCAAAACGGGTATGCCGAGTTCCTGCGCCTTGACTTTGAGCGGAGACGGTTTGAGCTGATATCCGCGTCCCACGGGTTTGTCGAGACCGGTAACCACCGCGCTTACGGGATATACGGAATTGAGTTTTTCAAGCACGATTGCCGAAAAATCGGGCGTGCCCATAAACACTATTTTCATCATTCTTCCTCGTCAAGAATTTCCTTGCACTTCGACGTATAAATTATGCCGTCGAGGTGGTCGATTTCGTGGCAAAACGCGCGAGCGGTAAATCCCGAAACTTTGTATTTTTGCTCTTTGCCGAACCTATCTTGCGCCGTTACGTTCACCTTCATAGGACGAGACACGTATCCGTACTTTTTTGGCACGGACAAGCAACCTTCGAGCCCGGTTTGTTCACCGCTGCAAGAAGTGATTTTTGGGTTGACGAGCTCGTAATATCCCTCGTCGGTATCAACCACGCATACGCGCTTCAAAACCGCCACTTGCGGAGCGGCAAGTCCCGCGCCGTTTGCGCCCTTTACGGTCTCTTTCATATCGTCGAGAAGAGTCCAAAGTCTTTCGTCAAAAGTGTCGACCGCTCTGCATTTTTTGTTCAAAATGGGATCGGGAACTTTCACAATCAATCGTGTTGCCATATATCCTCCGTCAAATCATACTTTGCGGATTTATCTCGACGAAAACGTTGCATTTTTTTGAGCGATTTTCGTCGGTAATCGCATAGATTTTTTCAATTATTCTTTCAAACTCGTCGGGAACGATACGCATAAGTATCTGGTATCTGCAAAGCCCGTTCATTTTGGTCACGGGAGACTTGCTTGCGCCCAGATACACGAATTTGCCGTTGTCTTTTTCGACTTGTTGAATTGCCTTGTATATATTCCTCGTAGTGTCCACGACGTCTTGCTCGTTTACGGCAGTGCAAAGCACGCGCACAACCTTCGTAAACGGCGGAAACTTGGTAACCATACGAGTGTTGATTTCCTTTTTCCAAAAACCGATATAATCGTAGTTTTTTCCGAAGCGGAAAACGTAATGTTTGGGAGCGTAAGTCTGCAAAATGACACGCCCTTCCTTTTCCGCTCTTCCCGCTCTTCCCGCAACTTGCGTGATAAGCTGGAAAGTGCGCTCGCTCGACCTATAATCGCTAAAATACAGCGCGGCGTCCGCTTCCAATATTCCGACAAGCGTAACGTTGCCGAAATCGTGCCCTTTTGCAATCATTTGCGTGCCCACGAGCACGTCCGCCTCTTTGTTGCCGAACGCGGACAAAATCTTAAAATAACTGTCCTTGCGCACCGTCGTGTCGTTGTCCATACGCAAAACGCGTACGTTGGGAATGAGTTTTTTGAGTTCGTCCACCACTTTTTCCGTGCCGATACGCCCTTGTTTTATTTGGTCGCTTCCGCAATTGGGGCACTTGGTGAGCGCGTGATATCTTCTACCGCAGTAGTGGCATTTGAGTTCGTTGTCCTCTTTATGGTAAGTGAGCGATATATCGCAATCTTCGCACTTGGCTATATATCCGCACTCTTTGCATTTTATAAACGACGCAAAACCTCTTCGATTGAGGAAAAGCATTGCTTGCTCCCCTCTTGCAATGGTCTCTTTGAGTGCCTCTTGCAAAGGTATGGAGAACAACGAGCGGTTGCCCATACGAAACTCTTGCGTCATATCCACGATTTCCATTTCGGGAAGCGCGTGTTTAGATATACGGTTTTTGAGCGTTATTAGGTGATATTTGCCCTCGGTGGCTTTGAGATACGTCTCCATATCGGGCGTTGCCGAACCGAGCACCAAAACGCCGTCGTTGGCTTGAGCTCTGAATTCAGCCACACGCTTTGTATCGTATCGAGGATTGGATTCGGACAAATAACTTGTGTCGTGTTCCTCGTCGATGATGATTGCGCCGATGTTGCTAAGTGGCGCAAATATTGCCGAGCGCGCGCCTATTGCGATATGCGCTTTGCCCGTTTTTAGCCTCTTCCACTCGTCGTACCTTTCGCTTGAATTGAGCCCGCTATGTAATATCGCAACGTCGTCCCCGAACCTTGCGCGGAACAGTCCGAGCATTTGCGGTGTTAGCGAGATTTCCGGCACGAGCATAATCGCGCTTTTGCCTTGCTCGCGCATTTTTTCGATAACGGTCTCGTACACTTCCGTCTTACCGCTACCCGTAACGCCGTGTATCAAAAACGTACCTTTGCCGTGCATAATCTCGTCGACTGCCGACTGTTGTGCGTCCGTCAACACAACGCGTTTGTTGTCGCGTTTGAGAGTTTGAAGCGGAGTGGAACGCTCGTGCACGTCGCTTTCCACCACGACGCCTTTTTCACGAAGTCCGCCTATTGCCGATACGCCGAATTTTGCCACCAAAAAGCTCAAAAACTGACCGCCGTTTGAGGCAATATAGTCAATGGCTTCTTGTTGTTTTTGCGCTCGGTTGCCGATGATTTGCTTTATCTCGTCAAGAGATTTGCTATCGTCGACCGTAAGGAATTTTCGAGTATACTCGGGGTCTTTTTCCTCGCGAAGTTTGGCGGGGATAAAGAGCCTAATCACGTCGATATATCGCAAGTTGTAAGTTTTGCGCATAAAGTTCATAAGTCCCAACTGCTCGGGACTTACGGGTGAATCGATATAAGTGGCTCTTTTGAGATTTGCAAAATCAGACTTCTCTTTCTTGCCGATGACGAAGCCGATAATGCGCTTTTTTCCAAACTCCACGACGACGCGACTTCCGATAGGAACGTCGTCGCCCTCGTAGTCAAAAGTGCGGTCAATATCGTTGGTAGATATATCGACGATAACTTCCAAGATCATAGCGAAATCACCTTGTCGAGAATGATATCGGCAAGCGCGCGTTTTTGCACCTCACCACTCTCTATGCACTTTCCGTCGTTGTCGATAATCGTTGCGATATTGGTGTCCGTATTGAACCCAGCGCCCTTTTGCGTAACGTCATTTGCCACGACCAAATCGGCGTGTTTCTTTTTGAGTTTACCTTTGGCGTTCTCGATAAGATTTTCCGTCTCGGCGGAGAAAACGACGAGCTTTCTATCACCTTTTTTCTCACCCAAAGTGCGAGCGATATCGGGGTTTTTGACGAACTCCATAGTGATAGTTTCCGCTTTGATTTTGTTTTCGTAACGCTCTTTGGGCCTATAATCCGCGGGTGCTGCCGCCATAATCGCGATATCGCAACCCTCAAACTCAGCATTGCAAGCGTCGAGCATATCGAGAGTTGAGGTGACGTGAATTGCCTTTTCGACGCAAGCGGGAACTTTGACGCTCATATTGCCGTATACGAAAACCACGCTTCCGCCTCTATCCGCCACGGCCTCGGCAAGTGCACAACCCATCTTTCCGCTGGAATGATTGGTGATAACCCTAACGCCGTCGATATACTCTTCCGTACCGCCCGAGGTGATAAGCACTCGCTTGTCCTTGAAGTCTTGGACGGGAGTAAGATAATCGACGATTGCGTTTACGATTTCCACGGGTTCAGCCATTCTGCCCTTTCCGACCACTCCGCAAGCAAGCAATCCGACGTTGGCGTCGCAGAAAAGTGCTCCGCGCTCTTTGAGTACGCGCATATTTTCAAGTGTCGCTTCGTCCTCGTACATATTGCAGTTCATCGCGGGGCAAATAAGCTTTTGCGCCTTTGAGGCAAGATACGTGGTCGTAAGCATATCGTCGGCAATGCCTTGCGCAAATTTTGCGATAATATTTGCCGTTGCGGGCGCAACTACCAAAATATCCGCCTTATTTGCAAGCGATATGTGGTTGATATCGAACTCTTTGACGGGCTCGAACGGATTGGTAACGACTGCGGATTTGGACAGCGTTTGGAAGGTCAAAGGCGTAACGAACTCTTGGGCGTGATCCGTCATAATCACGTCCACGTTCGCACCGAGCTTTTTGAGCCTCGAAACGATTTCGCAAGATTTGTAAACGGCAATGCCACCGCTTACGCCCAAAACGACGTTCTTTCCGTAAAGCATTTTAGTCGCGTACGATTTTGATTTTGTCTTCGTAGATTTCCTTGCAAGCAAGAGAAATGGGCTTCATTCCGCTCTTTGCAAGATAGTCGCTCTCGCTGGTGACGAGTTCGCGCGTGCGTTTTGCAACTGCAACGGTGAGTGCGTATCTGCACTCTGCGTGTTTGATGAGTTTGTCGATGGGTGGATCGATCATCATAATGTTTGTTCCTCCGATTTATTCAAAGTTTAATTTTTCTATTTTCAGCCACTCGTCAAAGGGTTGCCCTCGATAATCCGGTTTGCCCTTACAAATCCGTTTTATCAAAGCGGTCAATTCGACTTTTTGGCTTGAAGTTCCTTTCTGCGATTTTCCAAGAATGCCACGATTTTGTCCGAGCAGTCCTTTGCAACGTCGTTGACCACGACGAAGTCGTAATACGGTATGCTCTTGCTCTCGAATTCTATCTCGTCAAGGCGTTTTTTGAGACTGTCGGGCGTTTCCGTGCCTCTGCCGACGAGACGCTTTTTGAGCTCTTCCAGCGACGGCGGATTGATAAAAACCGTCACGCAATCGGGATACACCTTTTTGACGTTCATTGCGCCGACGCTGTTGATGTCGAGCAAAATGTCGTAGCCGTCTTTGAGCAGTCTGTCCACTTCGCATTTGAGCGTACCGTAGCAGTTGGTGAAAGTGCGCGTATGCTCCAAAAACTCGTCGTTTGCCACTTTCTTTTCAAACTCGTCCTCGGTAACGAAATAGTAATCGACGCCGTCTTTTTCACCCGGTCTCGGCTTTCTCGACGTGCAAGACACCGAAAATCTCAAATTCGGCATAGCCTCGAACATATTTCCGATAACCGTACTTTTGCCAACACCGCTAAATCCCGATATAACGATAAGCAATCCCGTTCTTTGCATCATTTTCTTCTCCGTCTCAAATCCACGATTTGCAAGCGTTTTCACCTCAAATCGCGTCTTTGAATGTAAAATTTATCGTTTTCCCCTTATGCCCTTATCAATCGTTGCTGCGTTTCGGATATCGTCGCAAACTTGCGACCATATCGTATTTATTATTCGATATTTGCCGCTTGCTCGCGCATCTTCTCGATTTCGTTCTTGATTGCAAGCACTTCGGTGGTGATACGCATATCGTTTGCCTTCGATCCGATCGTGTTCGTCTCTCTGTTAAACTCTTGCACGAGGAAGTCCATTTTTCTGCCCACGGGCTCGTCGCTTTCAAGAAGCGCGCGCATATTCACGATATGCGTGCCGAGGCGCGTGATTTCCTCGTCGATTGCGCAACGATCTGCGTAAAGCGCGACTTCCGTTGCAAGGCGTTGTTTGTCAACGAGCGTCGGTTCGACCACTTCCGCAATGCGAGCGTTTAGTTGCTTGCGATAATCTTCCACGACGAGCGGAGCGTATACCTTGATTTTGTCCAAACTTGCTTGAATATTGTCAAGTTTTGAGGAAATATCCGCCTTTTGGGACAATCCCTCTTTGGCTCTCATCGCTTTGAGGTTTTCAAGCGCGGTTGCAAGTGCGTTCATAGTAAGTTCACCGAGAAGTTCCTCGTCCTCGACCACTTGTTTTTTGACCACTACGTCGGGCACTTTGAGAAGCGTTGAAAGCGTAACGTCATTGTTAAGCCCCGTTGCGTCTTCGAGCTTTTTCACCGCGCAAAGATAATTATTTGCAACGTCGATATCCACGTCGTAAGCGGAGTCGTCCGTAGACTTTTGCTCGTAAGTGAGATAAAGCTCGACGTGACCTCTGGAAAGGTTGGAAGAAATGAGTTTTTTAATGCCGTCTTCAACGAATAAAAACGTGCGAGGCAACTTGAAGTTGCAGTCCAAAAATCTGTGATTTACGGTTTTGAGTTCCACGACGACGGATTTGCCGTCTTTTTCGGCAATACCCTTGCCGTAACCAGTCATACTATACATATACGCGTACGTCCGCCTATAAATAAATTTTAATAATGATATCACAAATTATTTATCAATACAAGCGTTTGCAAGACATTTGGAAAATCGCAAACGAAAATTTGCAAAATATCTTCAAAAACCGATTATTTTTTTGAGAAAAACGAACAAAAATTATGTCAATTTATTCAAATTAACCGACGAAAAAAGAGCGCATAATACGCTCTTTTTGCAACAATTTTTTCAATCAAAAATTTATAGATTTGACGTCGGTCGATATTTGACATTATTCAATTCCGAGCATTGACTTAAACTCGTTCTCGTCGATAATTTTGATGCCGAGTTTTTGCGCCTTTTCGAGTTTCGAGCCGGCGTCTTCACCTGCAAGCACGATATCCACGGTTTTCGATACGGAAGAAGCAACTTCACCGCCGTTGTCCTCGATAAGCTTGGTTGCCTCACCTCTCTTGTATGTGGGAAGCGAACCCGTAAGCACCACTTTAAGTCCCGAGAACGCGCCTTGCTTTTGTTCATTTTCTTCAAAAGTGATACCGCTTGCAAGCAGTCTTGCAATATAATCGGCATTGTTAGAATCACGGAAAAACACATAAACATTGTCGGCAAGTATATCACCGATGCCGTCCACCGCGCCAAGTTCCGCTTTTGAAGCATTTGAAAGATTTTCAAGCGTTCTAAACCGTTTAACCAAGTCTTTTGCGGTCTTTTTGCCTATTCCGTCGATTCCGAGTGCGAATATAAATCTATCAAGCGTCGTACGCTTTGATTTTTCTATTGAATTGAGCAAATTTGCAATCTTTTTGTCACCGAAACCGTCAAGTCCGAATAGGTCGGGAGCGGTCAAATTCATCAAATCCACCGCGTCTTCGAGATGCGTTTCGTTGTACAAAAGTTCCGCAGTTTTTTCACTGAAACCGTCGATGTCCATTGCGTCTTTTGACGCGAAATGGTCGAGTTTGGATATAATTTGCGGTGCGCAATTATCCCCCGTGCAATAGAGGAACGCGCCCACTTCTTTCACGGGTGCGTGGCACACGGGACACTCCGTCGGCTTTTCGATGACTTTTGCGCCGTCAACTTCCACCGCAACGCCCATTATCTCGGGAATTACGTCGTTACTGCGTCTTACGAACACCTTATCCCCTATTCTGACTTTCTTTTTGAGGATATCTCCGTAGTTGTTGAGAGTGGCTCTCGACACGGTAACACCGCCGATATCGACGGGTTCGAGCACGGCAATGGGATTGAGCTTTGCACTTCTCGACACTTGCCAAATCACGTCGTCGAGCGTGGTGGTCATCTCGTCAGCTTTGAACTTGTACGCCACCGCCCATTTGGGGAATTTTTCCGTAAATCCTATCTCGTCGCGCAGTTTTACGTCGTTTACTTTGTACACCACGCCGTCGATAAGATAATCGAGGCTTTCGCGTTTTTCACCCGTGTTGTCGGCGTATTTCATAGCGTCTTCGACGGTATGCACGACGTCGAAATCACCCTCGACCTCGAAGCCTTGCTCTTTCAAAAACTCGCGCATTTCGCATTGCGAAGCAAACGGTCTTTCGCTATATCCGATATTGTACGCCATAAAGGACAAACCTCTTTGAGCGGTTACGCTCGGGTCGAGATTGCGGATTGCGCCCGCCGCGCCGTTTCTTGCGTTTTTGAGAGGATCGGAAGCCGTTTCGTTGTATCGTTTGAGTTGGCTCAAACGCAAAATGCCTTCGCCTTGTATCTCGATTTTGCCTTTATATTCAATGGTTTTGGGCAGTTTTTTGATGGTGTTGACTTGTGCGGTCACGATCTCCCCTACAACGCCGTTTCCGCGCGTGGTTGCCTTTTGAATAACGCCGTTTTCGTACAAAATATTGAGGGTAAGTCCGTCAAACTTGTATTCGCAAGTAAGGTCGGGAAAATATCCCACCGTCTTTACCAATCGACCGCACCAATCGGCAAATTCCTCTTTGGACTGGCACTTATCGAGGCTGTAAAGACGCAAAAGATGCTCCGATTGCTCAAATTTGCCCTTGGGCGCACCGCCCACTCTATGAGTGGGACTGTTTTTGAGCGAATAGCCTTCTTCACTTTCGAGTTTGCGCAATTCGTCGTAAAGTTTGTCGTATTCGGCGTCTGATACGACGGGAGCGTCCTCTTCGTAATATAGTCTTGCCCACTCGTTGAGAGTTGCGACAAGTTCTTTCATTCTTGCAAGTTTATCCATAAAATTCACCGACCAAATTATAACTCATACGTTAGTTATCGTCAATATCCCCTTTTGCTATAACTTTGAGGCTGGAAGCCGCTATTGCAAGCGCAAAACGCTTTACGCCAAGTCCCTTAAACGCGATTGCGGCAATCTTGTCTTCACCGTCTCCCGTCGTTTGTATGATTATACCGCGACCGAATTTGGAGTGTTCCACGATGACGTCTTTTGCAAATTGCGAATAATCGACGCCCAATTGCGGTTTCTTTTGAGAGGACGAGAGCGACGATTTGTCAAATCCGTTGGACAAGCTCTTTTTGAATGACTGCGAGGACGGATTGTTTGCGCCGAGCTTGATACGATTTTCGTTTGCAAAAGAGTTTGCGGAATAATCGGAGTTGGCGTAGCGCACGGATTGCTTAAATCCGCTCATCTCACCCACGAAACGGCTCTTGGGATAATATTCCGTCTTGCCGAAACGATAACGTTGGCGTGCGTTGAGTATAAAGAGTTTCTTGCGTGCGCGCGTGATTGCGACGTACATAAGTCTGCGCTCTTCCTCGACGTCTCCGGCGGTTATAGACTTTTGCGTCGGGAATATTCCGTCTTCGAGCGCGACGATAAACACGTAATCGAATTCAAGTCCCTTAACGGCGTGAATCGTTGCAATCGTCACGTAGTCCTCGTTTGACATCTCGTCGGTATCGGACACGAGCGCGACGGACTGCATAAAGTCGGATATGCTCGACTCTTGGTTGTCTTGCTCGAATTGTTGCACCGCGTTGACGAGTTCTTCGATGTTTTCAAGTCTATTTTCATCCTCGACGTCACCGCTCGTCGCAAGCGCGTTTTCAAGTCCGCTTCGACGGATAACGTATTGCACGAATTCGGTTGCCTTCATCTCTTTTGAGAACTTGACCAAATCCATTGCGATTTCCGTAAACGGCGCAAGTTTCTTTGCCGTCGTGGGCGTGAGCATATCGGGATTGAGCAACACTTGGAAGAACGTAAAGCCGTGCGCTTTTGCAACGTCTTGCATCTCTTGCACCGCGGTGTTGCCTATTCCGCGCTTCGGATAGTTGACGACGCGCAAAATACTGTCGTTGTCGCTGGGGTTTATAGCCAAACGCACGTACGCGAGCGTGTCCTTGATTTCCTTGCGTTCGTAGAAGCGGAAACCGCCGAATACCTTATAAGGTATTCCGTGCAAATTGAGTTCTTCTTCAAACTGACGAGTGACGGAGTTTGCACGCACCAAAATTGCCATTTCAGAGTAACTTGCGCCGTTTCTGTGCAACGTATTAATCGCTCTTGCGACGTTGGTTGCCTCGTCACGGTCGTTGTACGCCTCGTAATACTCAATGCTGTTGTCGTCCTTAATCTCGCTCCAAAGCGTCTTTTCGTTGCGATTTGCGTTGTTTTTTATGACGTTGTTGGCGGCTTTGAGAATTGACGTGGTACTGCGATAGTTTTGTTCGAGTTTGAAGACTTTTGCCCCCGGAAAATCTTTCGGGAAGTCCAAAATATTGCGAATTTCCGCACCGCGCCAACTGTAAATGGATTGATCTTCGTCACCTACGACGAACAAGTTGCCGTACTTTTTGGACAACATTTTCACGATGTCGTATTGCAGTTTGTTGGTGTCTTGGAACTCGTCCACGTTGATGTATTTGAAACGATTTTGATAGCGTTCCAACACGTCGGGGCAAGTCTTGAAAAGTTCCACCGTTTTCAAAAGCAAATCGTCGAAATCGAGGCAGTTGCATTGTTTGAGTTCAGCCTCGTAACGCTTGTAGACTTCAAAAATATTGTACGCGTCGTTGTCGTCTTTTTCGATTGCTTGGTAGTATTCCTCGGGGGACATCGCAAGCGTTTTCGCACGCGAAATATGCCACAAATAGTCGCCCTTTTTCTTGGGATCAGCTTGCGGATAGGCGGTGAGAACGCGCTTTACCACTCTTTCGCTTTCAAGGTCGGTGTAAATGGTAAAATCTTTGGAATAGCCGATACGGTCGCAATCCATACGGAGTATGCGCGCGCACATCGAGTGGAACGTGCTCGTCCATACGTTGGAATAGCCGAGTTGCTTGTCGATACGCTCTTTCATCTCGTTTGCCGCCTTGTTGGTAAACGTGATTGCAAGAATATTGTACGGGTCAACGCCGATCTCGATGAGATGGCAAATTCGCGCGGTCAAAACGCGCGTCTTTCCGCTACCCGCACCCGCGATGACCAGTATAGGTCCGTCGACTGCGTTTACGGCTTCTTGTTGCTGTGGATTAAGTCTTATTTCGCTCATATCTATATGATACACCGCCTTATGCGACAAAAACGTCTCTTTGGCTCAACTATACCACATATTGTGCAAATTATCAATTTTTTGGGGCATAATCCCCCAATTTCGGTGCAAAAAAATATTGATTTAACAAAATAAATGTGTTAACATATATTTATATTGGATTATAGAGGAGTTTTTTTGTTGCAAAAATTCTTCTGTTTTCCGCGCGGAGGAATTTATTTTTATGGTAAATTTTGATGAGATCGAGTTTTTGGAAAGCGAAATCGTAGACGACGACCCCGACGCACCCGTCGGTACTCTCGTACATATTTCAGACGACGGCAAAGTTGATGAAGTATCTGCTGCTCCCACCCAAGACGTGGCAGACGAGCCTATTGTGCAAGAGCCCGTTCAAGAGACCATTCAAGAGACCGTAGAAGAAGATACGGCGCAAGACGACGTGGTCGAACAAGTCGTCGACACCGAAGATACGGACGTTCAAGACGAGGCACAAGACGTTGAAAGTGTGGAAGAGCCCGCCGAAGAGGCCACCCTCACCGACGACGTGCAAAACGACGAACCCGTGGACGAAGCAGTCGAGCAAACGCAAGAAGGCGAAGCTGTCGAAGAACCCCGAGCGGAAGACGCAGTTGAAGAAGACGCGCAAGATATCACCACCGTTGACACCGTAAGCGAGCAAGAAGTTGCAGACGTTGCGGAAGAAAACGACGAAGCTGTCGAGGACGTTCAAGAGGTTGAAGCCGTTCAAGACGTCGCGGTCGAAGAGCCTATCGAGCAAGCCAAAGAAGAGCCTCAACAAGAGCAAGTAGCGGTTGAAGAAGCCGAGCTCCACGTCGAGGAAGCAAATCAAGAAGTCGCTTCCCAAGAAGCGGTGCAAGAAGAGGTTAAGCCCGCAACGCCCAAGAAACCGAGAAAGAAAGCGGTCAAGAAAGAAGAACCCGCGCAAGAGTCCGCACACGTTGCGACCTCGAGCACGAGTATAAATCTCAAAAACGGCAGAAACGTAAACGACGCGTTGTTCGATACGAGTTTTGAAATCGAGCAACCCGCAAAGACCAAGGTCGTTTCCACCAAGAAAAAACAAGAGAAATCGGAAGATCTGTGGGCGGTTGCAGTAGTTGCAAAACCCGCAAAGACCACTGCGTCCAAAGAGGCCAAAGCGGAAGTGCCGAAACAAGAAGTCGAACCCAAGAAGACTGCGACCAAGAAATCCGCACCCAAAAAGTCAACAAAAGTTGAGAATACACAAGACAATTCTACGGAGGAAAAGAAAGTGGCAAAAGCAACCGACAAAACCACAAAAGAAGAAGCAAAGACGACCAAGACGACGAAAGCAACCAAGACCGAACCCGTAAAAGAAGAAGTCAAAGAAGAGAAAGTCGCAAAAGCCAAAGCACCCGCCAAGGAAGAAAAAGCTCCCAAGGCAAAAGCTGAAAAGGAAGACGCTCCCGCAAAAGAGACAAAAGCAACCAAGTCCACCGTAAAAGCCGATAACGACGAAACCGTTATCGTCGAGGGCGAAGGCAAAATGCACGGCAAATACGTCATCAAAAAGACGGACAAAGGCAACTTCGTGTTCAAGCTCTACTCTGCCAATTTCAGAGTCGTGGCAATCGGCGCACAAGCTTACACCACTCTCGGTGCGGCAAAGATCGGTATCCAAAGCGTCATCAACAACGCAGAAAAAGCTCCTATCGAAAACCAAACCTTGAAGAATTACGAAACGCTCAAATTCCCCAAATGGGAAATCTATCTTGACAAGAAAGGCGAATATCGTCTCCGCCTCTACGCAACCAACGGAAGCCTTATCGCAACCACCAACGACGGTTACGCGGACATCAGCGGTGCAAAGAACGGCATTGCGGCAGTCGGCAGAGCAAGCAAGGGTTGCGCAATCGTAAGAAACGACAACCTCTGGTAATTGAGTAACAATTAAATATCGACAAGCACGAAAATTTATTTGTAAAAACACATAAAAAGAACGCCAAATCGGCGTTCTTTTTGATATAAAATTATGTCATTTTAACTTGTTTATTTGTATTATTTTATAGCGTCAATCCACTTGTCGATGTCTTTTTCACTCGTGGACAAGCGTGTGCCGTGGAAGCGTATGCTTATGCCCTTTTGCACGTCGGACGACGGACAAGCGGACTTGACGTCCTCAAACGTATGACCAATCCAACCGCCGTTGGTTGCAAAGACGTACACTTTCTTTCCGCTCAAATCCGCGTTATTTATAAAGGTTTTGACTGCGGGCGCAAAGGTGTACCACCACACGGGCGTGCCGATGATTATCGTATCGTACGCGCTCAAATCGACGTTCAAGTCTTGAATTTGGGGCATATACCCTCTTCTCACCTCGTCGTGACCTTGTTCGACGACTTCGTTGTAGTCACCGACGTACGGATTTACGGTTTTGATTTCGACGACGTCGCCGCCGATTTTGCTTTGAATTCTTTCTGCGATTTTTCTCGTGTTACCGCCAAACGAATAATAAACTATAAGAGATTTCATAAATCTAACCTCACTTTGCTTTTTATGTAATAATTAAATTTTTATATGCAAAGCATATAACTATGTGATATTCCGCTTCGACCGCTCCAAAACGTACGCGTTCCAATCGTAGTCTATCGCTCAATTACGCTTTGAGTATAACGTCGTTTCAATTGTGGTCTTTATTTTCGGTTTTGCATTTGCTCGACCTTGTTTTTGAGTGCGATATACGCCTCTTTTGCGTCGTCGATATCCGCAACGCACAGTTCCATTGGGCAAATTCCGTCCCCCGCGCGATTGGAGATATTTAAGGCGAGCGTGTCGTATTCGACGGCGATCCCGTGCTCGGTGAGATAATCGAGCGCGGACTTGGACAAAACGCGGGCGTAAACTGCCGTTATTTTGCTATATACGAACAGCGTTGCAACCGCCTTTCCGACGACGATATCCGCCACGGAATATCCCGACAAATCAACGTTTTGCGCGATATAATCGAGCATAGGACGAATGCCGTGCTTGTCGTCCACTATTACGGAACTTCCCTTGCAAAGCGCAATAGAATGCCCCGAAAGCGCGGACTTTGCGACGTCCAAATCGTTTTGAGCTATGCTCAAATCACGTTTTGCCGTATTCATATCATTGTTCATTGCTCTTCACCAAAAGCGAGCGCAACGCCATAACGATTACGGGGACGAGCAACGCTTGTGCAAACAAACCGACGAGTCCCGTTCTCACTTGTGCAAGCACCGCAAAGAGAGAAAGTGTAGTTACGTTTTGAAGTATCGCGACGAGCGCAATAAATACGCCTCTTCCGCACACTTCCGCAAGCAATACCGCTGGGAAAGCGAAAAGTCCGTTCTCGGCAATTTTCTTTGAGAAAAGTCCGCTAACCGCACCGAAAATCGCAAGCTCACACATCATAAACGGAAGTCTTGCAAGCGCGGGCATAGGGCTCAAAAACGCCGACGTGAAAAGGAAACTCGCGACCGGTGAAAGAAGACCGATTGCCATACCGTAAGGCGCGCCGAGCAAGCAACCGCCGATAAGTACTGGCAAATACATAGGAAGCCACTCAACACCGCCCGAAGCACCGCAAATCAAGTGCACGAATTGCGGAAGAGCAACCGAAAGTATCACCACGAACGCTCCGATGAGCGATTTGACCGTGATTTTGAAAGCTTTTGATACGTTTTTATTTGAAAGTACACCGTCTATCATAAATATACCTCTAATTCTTTATTGCACGATATCGTGCGTTTTTGAGCGTTATTCCTTACAAAACTTTGTCTTTTGCAAGGAAATTGCGCCGTTTATAAAACGCTATTATTGCTTGTCGTACACGCTTGCGACTTCTTTGAGAAGCGAGCGTATGGGCAAGTGTTGCGGGCAAATTTTTTCACATTTTCCGCATTCTATACAGTCGGAAGCTTTGCCGTTGTTCTTGGTATACACCTCGTGATAGTAAAAATCCGAGTTCCAATCCTTGTAAATTTTCTTTGCGTTGAGGCAAGAGAAAAGGTCGGGAATGGATATGTGTCTTGGGCAACCCGCCGTACAGTATCTGCACGCCGTGCAAGGTATGAGGTGTTGCGCCTTGAATATGTCGCAAACTTTGCCGATTGCCTCTTTTTCTTCGTCGTTGAGTGGTTTGAAATCGCTCATAAACGAAAGATTGTCGCTCATTTGCTCGAAGTTGCTCATACCCGAAAGCACCATAACGACGTTATCGAAGCCCGCCGCAAAACGAATTGCGTAACTTGCGTGCGAACCGCCCTTCAAATCGTCGAGAACTTTGCCCGCTTCCTCGGGAAGATTGACGAGGTTTCCGCCCTTTACGGGTTCCATAACTATAACGGGTTTATCGTGCTTGACGCACACTTCGTAGCACTTTCTCGATTGCACCGCAACGTCTTCGTAATCGACGTAGTTGAGCTGAATTTGCACAACTTCGATTTGCGGATACTCGGTGAGCATCTCGTCAAGAACTTCCGCTTTGTCGTGGAAAGAAAGTCCTACGTGCTTGATTTTGCCTTCCGCTTTCAGTTCAAACGCTTGCTCGTACGCTCTGCATCTCTTGAATTTTTGGAAGATATCCTTATTTTGCGCGTGCATAAGATAGAAATCGAGATAATCGACGCCCAAAATCTCCAATTGGCTCTCAAAGAATGGGCGCACGTCCTCTTCTTTGTTGAAAAACGAGCCGGTAAGCTTATCTGTAAGGATATATTCGCTACGGTCGTGACGCTTTACGAGACATTCACGCACGGCAACTTCGCTCTTGCCGTCAAGATATCCGTGCGCGGTGTCAACGTAATTGAATCCTCGCGCAAGGAATTCGTCAAACATTTTGCAAGTCTCGGCATAATCCACGTCACCGTCTTTCATCGGCAAGCGCATACAACCGAAACCGAAATTTTTCTTAATCTCTGGAAAATCGTTCATATCCTCTCTCCTACTTTTAATATTTGACAATTGTGTCGCAATTCTTGCAATTTTGCAAAATCGTGTTACAATGTACTTACATACTAAAACTTAAAGTCAACTTTAAGTCAAGCAAAATTTTTGATTTTAGAAAAAGTTTTGCAAAAGAGGTTAATATGTCGTATACGATAAGCGAAATCGCAAGCAAATTGAACGTAGCGCCGTCAACTCTCCGCTATTACGAAAAAGAGGGACTTTTGCCCTCTGTCGAGCGCACGGAAGGCGGTATCCGCGTTTATACGCAAAAGGACGTCGAGTGGCTCAAACTTATCGAGTGCCTCAAAAAGACTCAAATGCCGATAAAGGAAATCAAGCAATTTATCGAATGGTGCGGACAAGGCGACGCGACTATCCCCTTGCGTCTCGAACTTATAAAAAGGCAAAAACAAGCCGTTTTGGACGAGATATCGGCACTAAATAATACTCTCGAAATGCTCGAATACAAAGAATGGTATTACACCGTTGCAAGCGAAGCCGGCACTTGCGCCGTGCACGAAAACCTCACCGACGAGCAAATACCGCCCAAATTTGCAAAATTCCGCTCTAAAAAATAAAGCAAAACGATACGAACGCCGGTGCAAATAAAAGACGGATAAAAATAAGATAGAATAAAATAATATGTTAATAAATCTTTATTGTTTATCGAAGTTTTATTGCATAGAAACGATATAAAAACCTCGCAAAAAGCGAGGTTTTTTCGTACTTTTATTCAATATTTATTGCGTTTTATCAGTTGTCGGAACTCTCTTCACCGCTGAAAAACGTTGCGGATTGCGGTCTTATAGATTGTTCGTCTTCATCGGATATAATCTTGACCGCCTTGACTTTGAGCACTCCGCACGCACAGCGAATAGCGGCAATAACGAGTATAACCGCAACGCCAGCAACGAGCGTTCCTCCGTTTCCGCCCGCGGAAAAGTCCTCACCGCTTATACTTGCGATGCTTCCCAAACCCGCCAAAGCAAAGAAGCCCGTTGCGATAAAGTTGAGTATATACGACGCTTTGATAAGTTTGGTTGACTTTTTGAGTTCGGCAATAGGCTTGTTGACTTTTACGACGCCCGTAATCGCGCTTGCAAGCGCAATGGCAACCGCAATAAGACAAATTACACTAACGATTATAATAAGTATGCCGACGATTGAAAGAAACGGTGCTGCCACGACCGCCGCGGCTGCGTCTTCGGTCGTTGCCCCGTCGGAAACTTGCCCTATCGACGCTATGACCGCAAGTCCTGCTACGATCAATACGATTGCAACTGCAAGATAAGCAACCGTGCAAAGAAAGTCAAGCACGCTTGCACTGATAAGATACGGTCTCGATTTTGAATATTCGTTCATAATACCTTCCCCAAATTGTTGATATATACATTATACCACGTATTTGTGCGATTTACAACACTTACTTACACTCAAACGCTCAATACGCGTCGAGCGCGACGTTATAAACGTTTTTATATAACGTTGCTTTTGCCTCGTTATGCTCTTTTTGCGACAATTTTCCGCCCGTCGTCATAAGCAAAAGCGGGATTGCGCTCGTACCTTTTGATATCGGCGGTTGTATATACGGATAATCGCTCAAATAAAAACCGTTGCGTTCGTAAAAACCGATACGACGTTTTGCTTGCTCGGTTTCGGGCACTTCCACTTCAAGCAACAATTTGCCAAAACGAGCGGTTAGATTGCTTAAAATATCGCGTCCAAGCCCCAAATTGCGATATTTCGGATTGACCGCAAAATGCTCGATGAAAGTGAATTTCTCAAAGCGATAAATCGAGATAAATCCCTTTATTTCACCCTCGTCGTCGTCTTTACATACGAAAATTTCAAAGATAGGATTGGAAAGCAACTCTTTTTGCTCGTCGAAAGTGCGCCTCTCGTCAACGGGAAAAGCCTCGACCATCAAGTCGAATACCTTTTCAAATTCGTCTTCTCTCATTTTGCATAGCATTATTTCGTTTCCTTTGACGTTTTATCGTTGTTTTCTTTTTCCATTTTGAGATAGACGTTTTTGATTGATTCGAGCCCCGCGCGCTCACCGTTTTCAACCGCTTTGCCGTACGCTTCGATTGCCTTCTTATAGTCTTTTCTCACGCCTAAACCGTTTTCGTAACATATACCGAGATTGAAGTACGCGACGGCGGAATTTGACGTTTTCACCGCCTCTTTGAAGCATTTTACGGCCTCTTTTCTATCCTCTTTGACGCCTTTGCCTTGCAGATAGCAAAGCCCGATATTGATTATCGCTTGGTCTTCGCCAAGGTTGTACGCTTGGGTAAAGAGTTCAAAAGCGCGCTTATACGCTTTGTCCGTTTGCACGGTGTAGAAATCGTAAAGACCGACTTGCAAGCACGCCATCGGATTTTCGCCTTTCGCACTCTTTTTGAGCCAATAAAGTGCTTTTTCTTTGTCGGCGGTGAGTCCGTAATATCCGCAAGCGTACGCCATACCGAGATTGTATTGAGCGTCGTGGCTTCCGAGCTTTGCCGCTCGTTTGAAGAGTTTGAGTGCGGTTTTCTCGTCTCTTTCAAGTCCGAGTTCGTCTCCGAGATACGCTTCCGCCATTCTCTCGATTGCGTCCGGAAAATCCATTTCCATCGCCATCTGATAATAGAACAGTGCGTTTTTGTAATCGGCTTTTTCGGTTTCGTAAATCGTCGCCATACACCAATAAACGCCGACATAATCCAAATCGCACTGCGCGAAACAATCGAGCGCTTCGTCGTATTTGCCCTTACCGTAATAGTAGTATCCCAAATCGAGCAAAGCGTCGTCTTGACAAAGATTTGCCGCCTTTTTGAGATATTTGATATACGCTTTTGCATCGGGTTCTACGCCGTACATACCCACTTCGTAAATGCGTGCTTGCAAATATAAACTTTCGGGATCGTCGTGCGCCACGCCGTCGGCAAGATATTTCAACCCCTTTTCGTAATCGTGCGGAATAAATCTGTCGTTAAGATACACGTACGCTAAATCGAAATTGAGCGAGTATTCGCCAAGGCTCAATCCCTTTTCGTACCACTCTATGGCTTTGGGAACGTCTTTCAGTTCTTCATTGTTTAAGTAGATAAAGCCTATCTTTTTTGCGATATTAACGTCGCCGAGATAAAAAGCTCGCTCGTAGTATTTCAGCGCGTTTTTGACGTTTTCGATCTCGGAATCTTC
>DLLD01000015.1:93368-127987 GCA_002476605.1 Christensenella sp. UBA7571 | reverse complement strand
CGGCTCGGCGGTTGCTCGGATAGAAAGTTGATGCTCACAACGATTTTTTCGTGGAGTTATAAACTACGGCTCCGCCTGTCTACGAGAGCCGTTAGGCGCAATAAAATTGCGCTGATGGAATATTCCATATTAAAATAAAGTTTATACGAAGACAATATTGAGATGAAGAGCGCGAAAATTGATTTTTTTTCAACGCAAAAAAACCACAACTAATAAAAACGTGATAAATAGATGAATAACGCGAAAGTGCCCCGAGAACGACAACCCTAATTTACTAATCGTAAATGAGTTGGCGAGCTCGGGGCACTGACGGAATATCACAATATAATAAAATAACTTATATAAAAAGGTCACTAAACAGATGAAGAACAAGGAAGAGCCGTTCGAGGGGCAACCCTAATTTACTAATCGTAAATGAGTTGACAATCGAACGGCTCTGACACAGTTATTCGCTGTTTAGTGACCTTTTATCCTATAACTCGGAGAGGAAGGATCAAGTATAGCCAACGGTCGCTCTCGCCCTTAATAATTCCCGGTGCAGTCGAGGTGGTGAAGTTGAGCGTTACGAACGGCTCGTCGATGGCGTGCATACTGTCAATGATGTATTTGGAATTGAAACCGATGGTGAGGTCTTTTCCTTTGAGGCCAATGGTGACTTTCTCGTTGATTTCACCGTCTTCGCTGTGTGCGTTGAGGGAGATCGTGTCTTCTTTGATTTCCATCTTCACGTAAGATTTTTTCTCTGCGCGGTTGATGAGGGACACACGGTCGATTGCATTCTCAAAGAGTTTCTTATCAATCGTGATTTCCGTCGTGAATACGCTGGGGATAATCTTTTCGTAATTGATATATTCCTCACCGATAAGTCTGGTGACGATTTTGGTGTGGAAGAGGTCAACCATAATATAGTTTTTCTCAACGTAAACGGTGATTGTCTCTTCGCCCTCGTCGATAAGACGAGCAAGCTCGTTCATACTCTTGGAAGGAACGACGATTTTATCAACGATACCGTTGTTTTTGATTTGCGCTCTTGCAAGTGCGAGGCGGTATCCGTCAGATGCAACCGCTTCAACCTCTTCTTCTTTGATATTGAGGCATACACCGCGAAGGGAAGGTCTTGCTTCGTCCACTGCAACGTTGAATATAACCTTTGAGATGATATCTTTGAACTCTTTTTTGAGAATGATGAAAGAATTTTGCGTATCGACCTCTTTGAATATGGGATATTCGTCCGCGCTCATACACTTGATTTGCAATTCGCTATCAAGATACTTGATGATGAGCTTAGTGGGGTCTGTGCCGTCGAGTTCGATTTGTTCTTCCTCGATTTTCTTTGCGTAATCCGCAAAAAGTTTGCCGGGTACTACGATTTCGCCTTCGATAAGCACTTGCGCGTTGATTTTCTTCTCGATTGCAAGTTCAAGATCGGTTGCAAAAATCGTGAGCGTATCACCCAATGCGGTGAGTTTTACACCGTCGAGAATGGGATTGTTACGTTTTACGGGAAGTGCCTTTACAACTTTTGCGAGAGCGTCGCTCAATTCGTTTCCTTGACAAATAAGTTTCATATTTCGCCTATATATTTTTTATTCTTTTATTTTTAATAATGATAACATAAATAAGCAATGTTGACAAGTGGAAAATGCAACCACCACCACAAAGTATGCTTATTTACGGTTTGTCACAGCCCAATATCTTGTCGTTTCGACCGTGTGATTATGTTGATAAAAAGTGCGTTTGTATCAACATATTGTCAACAACTTTTCAAAGTTGTCAACAAAGCATGAAAATATATTCGTTTTGCGCTATTCACGCAAGGTTTTTCTCGTATTTCAAACTATCAAAAGTTGAGAGTTCCGAACGAGAATATCGCGGAGAACGCGTACGCAACTACGACGCTTATTACGAACATAAGCGCGAATATTGCCAAGTTGCGTTTGGTGTGCTTCACGTCTTTGAATAGATACACGAAGCCGAGTCCCGCGTTCATACAAAGTCCGCCCAGCGTCGCGCCAAAACCGAGTCCGCCCATTATATACAGTTCACTGAGTACCACGGAAGATACACAGTTGGGAATTGCGCCAACGACAACCGCAAGTAGGGGTGCAAGGTATCTGTTTGCGGTCAAAAACTCAACGAGTTTATCTTGACCCACTCTATACATAATCACGCTCAATATAACGTTTACGACGAATACGTATCCGAATATTTCAAGCGAGTGTTTGAGAGGGTGGAACAAAAATCTGTCGAGTTTTTGCTCTTTTTCTGTCTTTTGCTTTTTCTCGTTGGAAGCCTTGGTTTCTTCCTCTTTTATGCTTTCCTCTTCAAAGCGTTCACATTCCTTGCAATCTTCGCAGTCGCACTTTTCGCAATGAACGTCTTTTTTCTCAACGACTTCCGCGCTGGTACATTCCGTAAGTCTTATCTTGTATTGCTCGTCGCAATGCTCCACGTGGTGTTCCACTTTTTTGCGACTCTTGGTCATAACGAGGTCTATAAGATATCCGAAGAGTAAGCCGAGCGCAAATTTGAGCGCGATTATCGGAAGAACGTGCAACGCCTTGTCAGGAGTGCCTAAAAAGATTGGCAACGCCTCGTCGCTCGTAGCAAGATATACGCCTATAAGCGTGCCGAGAGTAAGATGTCGTTTTTGATACAAATCCGTTGCGACTATGCTAAATCCACATTGAGGCAACAGTGAAATACTCACGCCTATAAGTGGCGCAAGATTGCCTTTAAGTCTTATTTTGTCGGACAGTTTAGGCTCGATAAAAGCGATGATAAATTGGAAAACCACAACCACCGCAAGTATCTTCAAACTATCCAAAAACGCATCTAAAATAACTTCGCTCATATCTATAATATTATAACACTATATAAGCAAAATACAATATTATTTACAACATAAAAGCGCAAGAATTTTTATTTCTTGCGCCTCCGTTTTTACAACCGTTATTTTTGCGTTATTTATCACAAAAACATAGTTTATATTGAATATTTGAATATATAAACGATTGTTTTAGTTAAAATCAATCGATTTTTATTCTCTATACTTGCTCATCATTTCCTTAAATAGGTCTTGCGTTGAGGGCGGTGTATAGGTGATTGCGTTTGCGCCCGCTTCTATGGTTTGGAGTATGCTTTCTTCAGTTTTTCCGCCAGACGCTATAATCGGAATATCGGGGAAGCCGTCTCTGATTTTCTTTACTATGCGAGGCGTGTCCGTTCCACAGGCAACGTTCACTATCGTAGCACCCGCGTCAAGTCTTGCTTGTATATCGGTGTCTTCTTTCGTTACGGTTATGATAACGGGGATATCCACACCGAGCGCAACCGCCGTGAGATTGAGGTCGGAGATAGGCGCGTTTAGCACCACGCCCATTGCGCCTTGCGACTCCACGTCTTTTGCAATCGCAACCGTGCGCAAGCCTTTCGTCGTGCCACCGCCCACACCGCAAAACACGGGTATGTACGACGCTTTTATTATCGCGTCGCTTATCACTTGTTGGGGAGTGAACGGGTACACCGCAAACACCGCGTCCGCGTCGCAGTTGCGGATAATTGCAAGATCCGTCGTAAACACGATGCTCTTTATGCGTCGTCCGTATATGACGATTCCGCTTGCCTTTCGTATGCAATCCGGCATCTTCAAAATGTTGTGTCTCAACCTCGTTTCGATATTCGGAACATATTTGTTATCCTTTTCTTTTTCCATAATATTCCTCCTTATCAAGAGTTTTTAATATAAAAACATACAAATGTTAAATAAGTATTAAACGAGAAAAATCAAAAAGTGTGAGCATAGCAAGTGTAAAAAATCAAAATAGGCACAAAAAAGGAACGCTGATGCGTTCCTTTTACGTTTCGGTGTGGTACGCCTCAACATAAATAAAAGGAACGCTGATGCGTTCCTTTTGGCGCCTGTTGAGGGACTCGGACCCCCGAAAAATAGCGTTGTGTGTAAATGTATTTACGATAACACAACGCGCCCAATTCGGAAGAAGTGTCGTGGCACACAGTGCCACCGCACGGATGTGCGGTAGGGGTACGATATCGAAATAGGCACAAAAAAAGGAACACTTACGTGTTCATTTTTGTCGTTTCGGTGTGGTACGCCTCAACATAAATAAAAGGAACGCTGATGCGTTCCTTTTGGCGCCTGTTGAGGGACTCGGACCCCCGACACTTCGGTTAACAGCCGAATGCTCTACCGACTGAGCTAAACAGGCATTTGTTTCTTGATGCTTGTTTATAATAATCTTTATAACGCTATTTGTCAAGAATTTTTAGCAAACTGTCTTTGAAAAAGTTGACCGATTTGCAATATTCCTATTATTCGTATTTATAATAAATTAAAAATATCAAGTTAATTTTGCGGATTTTGGCGGGGATGGGGTTATTTTGTGGACTAAATCGGCAAAATGAGATAAAATCGAAGTATGCAAATCAACGTATCTAACATTGCAGTGGAATATGACGGAGTGCCTGTGTTGACAGAGGCCAATATCGTCGTGCACGACAATGAGAAGATTGCGCTCGTGGGGCGCAACGGATGCGGAAAAACCACGTTGTTGAAGGTGCTTGCGGGTGAACTCGAATACGTCAAGGGTGACGGCAACGACGCGTCGTGCGTGTTTACGAGCGGAAATCCGCAAATAGGTTTTTTGAAGCAGGCGAGCCGTGACAGAGACGGCAAAACTATGCTCGAAGAGATACTTGACGCCTATTCCGATTTGCTTGAAATAGAGAGAAAATCCGAAATCGCGCTCAAAGAGCTTGAAAAAGACGCAAGCGAGAAGAACATCAAGACGTATTCCGCTTTGTGTGAGAGATTTGAAAGAGAGGGCGGATACGTTTATCAAAAGGAATACAAGACCGCCGTGCGCAAATTCGGGTTCAGCGAAGATGATTTGAGCAAAACTCTCAACACGTTCTCTGGCGGACAACGCACGAAGATTGCGTTGCTCAAACTGCTTCTTTCAAAGCCCGACGTGCTTCTTTTGGACGAACCTACCAACCACCTCGATCTCGACGCGATAGAATGGCTTGAAAAGTATCTCGCGTCCTACAAAAAGTCTTGCGTAATCGTATCGCACGACCGTATGTTTTTGGACAAAATCGTGAATACGGTGTACGAGATAGAGTACGGTGAAACCAAGCGGTATAGCGGGAATTACACGTCGTTTATAGAGCAAAAACGACAAGCGTACGACAAGGCACTCAAAGACTCGATGCTCCGCAAAAAGGAAATAGAGAGATTGAGCACGCTCGTGGAAAGATTCCGCTACAAAGCGTCCAAAGCGGCAATGGCGCAAGCCAAAATCAAGCAAATCGAAAGAATCGGAGACGCAACCGCGCCGTCCCCGTTTGATACCGGCACGTTTAGATCAAACTTCCAACCCGAAAGAGAAACGGTGGAAAAGGCAATCGTGCTTGACAATCTCACGTTTGGATACGACAAGCCTCTCGGCACGATAACGACTATCGTTAAACGCGGGCAAAAAGTGGGTGTGATAGGCAATAACGGCTCAGGGAAGTCCACTATGCTCAAAACGATAATGCACATACAAAAGGCGTTGGATGGCACTGCAATATTCGGACTGCACGCGCAAGTGGGGTATTTTGACCAAACGCTTACGCAAAGTTTCTCGACGCTCACGGTGCTGGAAGATTTTCAAAACGAGTTTCCTATGCTCGACAACATCGAGGCAAGAAGTGCGCTGGGCGCATTCCAATTTTGCGGAGACGACGTTTTCAAGCATATTTGCGACTTGTCGGGCGGTGAAAAAGTGCGCCTTGCGCTATGCAAAATCTTGCGCAAAAAACCCAATATTCTCATACTCGACGAGCCTACCAACCATATGGACATCGTAGGCAAGGAAACGCTTGAAAAACTGCTTTGCTCCTATCAAGGCACGCTCGTTACGGTGTCGCACGACAGATATTTCATCAACAGAGTTTGTGACCGCCTTATAGTTTTCGACGGCAGAAAAGTCGAATTGTTCGACGGCAAATACAGCGAATACGAAAAGCGTAAAGAGGAAGCCGAAGAGGGCATAGTAGGCGGCGGAACTACGACCGTAAAGAAGAAAGAAAAGCCAATTTCTCAAAGCAAGGAAAGCGCGCGTAGAGCGCATAGAATGAGTTTTTTGGAAGAGAAAATGGCGGTGCTTCAAGACGAGATAACTGCGCTTGAAGACAAGATGCACAACGACGAAAGCGTGTATAGCGACTATACTCAAATACAATCCATACAAGCGCGTATTGACGAATTGAAGATAAAACTCGCACCCTTCGAAGAAGAGTGGTTGCAGTTGTCTGAAATGGAATAAATCGCAAAACAGCGATTTTATATATTAAAAACGATATTTTTAACCTTGATTTACGTAAGAATAATGCGAAAGCGTCTCGATTGAGACGCTTTCGCATTATTTTGCGTTTTTTCGTTTTACGAACGATAATTGCAAGCGGTTTTATTTGGTTTTGTAACCGCAAGCAATTTCCATATCTACGACGATGCCGACGGCGTCTTTGTAGGTGAGGCTGTTGAAGAAGTTGGTGAGCGTAACGTCGGTGAGGGCGGCTTTGACCTTGGGATCGACGGTTGCGATGTTGATATAATCAAGCAATTCACCCACGCTCATTTCTTTGAGGGAAGCCTCGACTTTGTCGCTCAATTGCTCAATCGTTGCGTCCTCGAAGCGAGAGAACAAACTGTCTTCGTCAATGTCCATAATATCTTTGATTTGTGCGTTTTGCACTGCCTCGTTGATAGTTTCGACGGTCGTTTCCTTTTCGGCAAGCATACGGAGCACCGCTTGGCTCTTTTCTCTTATGAGTGTAACGGGGGTGTTGGCAAGTCCGGTAGAGGGTATGGGCACGTTGCCATCGTCGCCGCTAACGAGGTATGTTTCCGTAAGCGTTGCGATATATCCGTATTTCTCGGTATAGAGTTCGTTGCTATCGGCAGAGCCGTGCACGCTCTCGTCGTAAGGCACGTATTTACCGCCTATATAGACGTATGCGTCGGTGGCGTTGGTGGTCTTGAAATACACTGCTTCGGCTTTGTATTTTGCAAATTTCGCACTTGACGTGTCTTGTGCGGTTTCGACGGTTGCGCCCGACAAAATGCCCGGTTGCGATTGTCTTATATACATCGTTTGGCCTTCCGCGGCGGTCACTTTCTTATAGTAAACGTCTTGCGAGAGGTGAGCGAGATTGCTCATATCGTACGCAATATAAGTGCCGTTGATAAGCACGTAAATGTTTTCCGCATCAGCAGAGCCGTAGCGAGCGACGTCAGTTTGAGCGTTTTCGTAATTAGTGTTGCTTACTCTCGTATAAAGCGTGCCCGTGGTGAGCGTTCCGCTTGAAAGCGATTGTGCGACGATATACGTGCAAAGCGCGATATTGTTCTCATACACCGTTACGCCGTCTCTTTGACCTTTGTAGAAGATATTGTAGGTCGCAAGAGCGGTGGTTGCTTCGGCAACGCTCGTGAGCGGTTGATAGGAATAAGATACGGTCGAATACTTGGATGCGATAGTTGCAAGTTCGTCCGCGGAGTATGCGTCCATACGCCAACTGCCTTTGACGTATTTGCCCTTGTCGTTGTACGCAAACACATATCCGTCACCGTCCGTGTCTTCGAGGAAGAATCTGTCTTTGCTCTCGTCGTATGCGAAGAGATTGAAAGACGTATTTTCTTCCACGGCGTATTCGTTGTAAATGTCAACGAGTTCGGAGAGCAACATATCTTTGGTGATCTTGTCCATAGCGTCGGACATATCGTCGATTTTGACGTATGCGAGGCGTTTGAGCACCGATTGCGACGTGCCTTCTTTTGCCACGACGTATTTGGTGTCGTCGACGTGTTCGCTCTCGTTGGTCTTGGTCACGCGCAAGTAGATATTGAGGGCGGAATCGTAATAATATCTCGTCGTTTCCTCGGCTGCCGTGCCGTCGTCAACTACGTACGAGTCCGCGTCGATATCCATAACTTCACCCAGCGTCAAATCGCTAAACGAGCCGGAGAAGTCCATAACCTTGGTGTACGCAAGGCGTTGAAGCACCTTGGAGGAGGGATTTTCAACCGCACCCTCGTTGATATCGTAGGTGTGTTGGGGGGCGTTGCCCTCAACGTTATGCACTGCGGGATTGTACAAAGTGAAGTAGTACGCGCGCATATATTTGCCGTTTGCGCTTTCCGTATAAGTCTTGGTGTCGCGGTCGTACGCGTAACGAGTGACGTACGAGGAATTGGGGTTGGCGTCGTCGTAGTTGACGTAGATATAATTGCCTTCTGCGTCTTTGTCTTCTACGAGGACGTAGCTTCCGCCTATGCCGTCAACTTCGGTATACGCGGTAAACGTGATATCCGTCATTTCGGCAAGGGAGAGCGTGTCAACCTTTGAGCCGAGTTCGCTCAATTTTGCGTCGGACAAGACTTTGAGAATTTTTGCGGTGTTTTCCGCTTCGGTGTCCACGACGTCACTGACGGTGAGAGAGTCAAGAAGGTCGTCCGCGCTTTCAAGTTCCGCAACCGTCATATACGCAACGAGTTGCAACACTTTCGAGGACGTGCCTTCGTGCGCGATGAGATAATCACCGCTTATCGTTTGTCCGTCTTCGAGTGCTTGGAGACGACTGTCCTTGGTCACGGGTGAGTCCGTGATATAGTAGCGGGCAGTGTCTTTTTGTAGCGTTGCGCCGTCTTGTTCGTAGAGGAACGCAAAGTCGTTGAGGGTGATTGTTTGAGTGCCGTTCTCAACGAGTGATGACACGGGTACGTACGATCCGTCTTTGAAAACTCTGAGGTTGTCGAGAGAGAAGAAGCCTTTGTGCACGAGTGTGAACGAGTCACCCGCAAACGCGTCAATGCGATTTGCGTAAGAGCGCACGAAGTATTCGGGATTTGCGACTTCGTGAGAGCCGTCGTTCACCGCGTACAAAACGTGGCGGTAATACGTCGTTTCGTTATTTTCCGCGTCGAAGTCGGAGTCGTAGCACGTATTGTCCACGACGTAAGAAGAGGTCTCTTTGTTCGTTTCTTTGTCCGTCTTGGTTTTAAGGACGTAGCGGAGTTCTCTTTCGACGGTGTGGTCTGCTTTGCCGTCTTCGTCCGTGTCAACGCTTCCCGAAATGTAGGTTTCAACGCCGAACGGCACGATATATTCCGTTTTGAGAGCAAGGTCTTCCTTGCTTACCTCTTCGTAAACGCCGTCTTCACCGAGCTTGACGTATACCGTGTTTGCGCCGGATTTGATAAATTCGTCCACGTCAACGTCAAGAAGGTTGAAAAGGCGCACCGCGTTTATCGTATCACCGAAAGCGGAGAGTTGCACGTCTTGTATGGCTTGCATCATCTTGTTTGCGCCGACGCCGATATCGATGCCGAATTTGCCTTGGATATCGCGCACTGTGAGGCTTCCGTCGATAGAGCCGAGGATATTGTTTATCGCGTCGTTGAGACCGACGGTGAGGTTGTCGTCGATGATTGGGATATCTGGGAATTGCAATTTCGCAAGCGTGCCGATGTCTTCAAGCGTAAACGAGTTGGTGATCTTGGACATATCCTTGAACAACTCTTTCAAAGGAATAGTGTAGAAGTCTTTACCCGTGAAGTCCACACCGCTTATGCCGTTGAGAAGCTTGATTCCGTAGGATTTGTACAAAGATTCAAGCGTGACGCTATCGAGGTTTTTGATATCGTCGTACGCTTTGAGCGCGGCGTCGAGAATAGTCTTGCCGTACGCCTCACTCTTCGACGATATAATCTCTTCGTCGGTGAATTTTTGTTGCAGTTCGCCAACGGTCATCGATGTGCCCATTATGTAGACCGCACCGCCGATTGCAAGGACGAAAAGTATGATACCGATTATCATACCGAGGATAAAAGTCAAAGTTCCGCGTAATACTCGCATAGTAGTTACTCCGTATATAAAAACGCGCGCTCAAAAAAGCGCGACGTCGTGTCAACCGAATATTTCGGTCAGTAGTTTTGCAACAGGGTTGTTAAGGTAGAAATATCCGCACACCTTGGACTCGCGAAGCGCGGTGTCCACGACTCCGATTTTTTCACGCAAGGCGTAAAGGATAGCAAGCACGAGAAGGATAAACACCGCCGCAAACGCCGTAGATACGATTGCACCGCAAGTGCGGTCGAGTGCTTTGAGCAATTTGCTGTCAGAGTCGTGCATTTTTGCAAAAATCTTGCGAAGAAGCCAGCATATAAGCCCCAGTGCGAGGCAGTATACGATATAGGCAATTATAGCAACGATGAGGTCGGATATGAAAGTGCCAGCAACCGCGCCGACGGTTTGTCCGTCTTCGTATATGAACTTTTGCGCGAGTTTGAGCGTGATGTCACCCTTGATTTTGCCCGACATATCGCTGTTTTCAATAACCTTTTCGAGATTGACGCGCTCGGTCACGCCTTCATTCGTCACGTCAACGAAGAAAGTGCGGTTGCCCTCTTCGTCCGTCTCGACGTAGATGGGTTGGCTCAACAATTCGGACTTTTTCTCGATGCCTTGCGTTATGGAAGTTTCCATCTTTTGGAACACGCTTATTTCGCGCACCTTCGCAAAGGTGGGGGAGAGTATGAGAAGTGCGGCAAGCATAATCCCTATCGTGAGGAAAAAGCCTTTGAACGATTTGGAAAAACCGCGCAAAATACCAAGCAACAAGCCGAGCGCGAGTATGACGAAAAACGCTATATCGGCGTAGGGTATATCTGCGGATAACACTTGCAAGAACATCTTTTCTCCTTATCGCGCGCAATGCGCACGTATACATATAGATATAATCATTATAATCAAATCGCGCGCATTATGCAATACTTTTTGATTATCA
The DNA here is from genome assembly GCA_002476605.1 of Christensenella sp. UBA7571. Taxonomy (GTDB): domain Bacteria; phylum Bacillota; class Clostridia; order Christensenellales; family CAG-917; genus CAG-475. The sequence goes on along the minus strand of DLLD01000015.1, from coordinate 117,133 downwards.
AACGACAAAAAGTCGCATTAGCGACTTTTCTTCAATTTCCTTTTTTAACTTAATTTTATGCAAAATTTACACTCAAAAACACGTATTTCAACCCGCAATTCTCGGTGCGCAAATCGCGTCTTTTAGCATAATCGATATTTTATCTGCCATTTTTGACACTTCAACGGGCGATACGCACATAAGTTGCATAAGTGCGTCTTTGCGATTTTGCGCCACTATGCCAAGTATGCCTACGTCCCCGAAGCGTTCGGATTTGCCGGTAACGCCCGAGGGGCACACGCCGTCGGGACGTATCACTATATCACCGATTTTGTCCGCGCGTCCGAGACTTGCGTCCACCGCAACGAAGATTGCGTCCTTGTGTACGGCTTTGATAAAATCGAGCCACTGCGCCATATTTTTGCCGTTGACGGTGCTCTCGTCCGTGCCGTAAACGAAGGCGGGAACGTCGTATTTTTGCGTGAGCAAAGTGCCCACCATAGGTCCGAGCGCGTCACCCGATATCGCGTTCGTGCCAAAGCATACGACGACGATTTCGCGCTCGCCTTTGTCTACGATATGGTTGAAGAGCAAACTAACGAAAGGAGCGACGTCGTCTACGGCGTCGCTGCTCTTTGCGATTTTTTCTATTGAGTTTACGATGTTTTGAGAGTCGTTTTTCATACCGAAATTGTTGCCAACTCTCATAATTTTATACTCGTTAAATTGAGTAAATCTACGTGATTGTGTCCAAAGTTGTGCCTATTTTATAAACGCTTTACGCAACGGCGTTTGCTTGCGTTTCGTCCTCTTTGGGTTGCGTTTCGACGTCTTCTCGCGCGTATTCGGCGTCGAATTTGGGCATTTTCTTAAAGCAATTGCCAAAGTTGAGGCTCTTTATTGCGTATATCGTTCTATCGAAACTTTGCTTGTTTGCAAGTCTCCATATAAGCAGTATAATGCCCGCCAAAACCATTCCTATGCCTATACCTATGCAACCGCCCATAAAGTCAACCAGCACGTCCGCAAAGGTGCACATACGCCCCGGAGTAAAGTATTGGATTGCTTCCGAAAGTCCGCCGTGAACGAAGGATATCACGAAAGGATAAACGGCGCATTTCCACTTGCGTTTGCAAAGGAACAGACAAGTGAAGAACAGCCCGAAACCGAGCACGCCCGACAGTCCCATATGTCCCATAAGTTTGCGCACGAAACCGCCAACGTCGTCGAAAAGCTTGACTTCGATAGTCTTTTCCACGCACAAACTCGGGTCTATCGTGCTCGTGCAACGAATTACGTACGTGCCGAAAAATCTCGGTCTAAACAAACCGTTCTCGTCTATACTTGCGTATTTCCCGCTTACGATTTCCCATTTCACCTCGTCGGAGTACGGATCGGTGGGGTAATGCACCGCTTTGAGATAATAATTGTTATTCGGGCTTGCAATAGACGGTGCGGAAACGCGCAGTTCACTTGGCATTTTTCTGTTTGAAAAAAGCGTAATGCTAGCTTTTACGTTCTCGTCGTAGCAAGAGGTGAAAGTAAGCGCAAACTCACCGTATCCACTAACGTGCAAGTTGTCGTTTCTAAAAAATGCGACCGTTTTTGATTGTTCAATATTTACGATACATTTTGAAGAAGCACCGCTCGGCAATGCCTCTTTTACAAAACTATAAACATTAATTATATCGCCTTGATTTATATTCTCGTCTTGCAACACGATTTCGGTAGGTTTTATAAAATTCGGATTATCCGCAACCGTAACGTCGCAAGATATCTCGTATCCCGTGGTATATTTTGCAGTGACGGTTACCGTGCCCGCTTTTTTTGGAACTAAACATCCCGCGTTGACGATTGCAACGCTCTCGTCCGACGTCGTGAATTTCGTCGCAAGTGTGGACGTTTTATTGTCGTTGAGGTCTATCACGGCGGATTTGCCGACTGCTATTTCGTTATTCGCGAGATATTGCGTGGAGTTTTCGTATCTGAATTTAATATTGGGATTGTCGATATTTTCGGGATTTGCGCCGTAGCATAAAAAGTATACGTAGTTGATTATTTTCGGATTGCTTTTGAGTTTTGTGTATATACGCACTTCACCTCTACCGATAAGCGTAACGAGCCCGTTTTTGTCAACGGTTGCGACGTTTTCGTTTCCCGACGACCATTCGACTTCCGTATCCGTCGTGTTTTTTGGCGAATACGACACGTACAATTGCTCTTGATCTCCGATGTAATTGGCGCTCCACGCAGATCTGTACGGACTGATATCTTGCGTGGTAATCGTGGAATCGAATTTTTGTGAAATGTCGTATTTTCCGTCAAGAGCGCCCGCCATTGCCCAACTGTTTGCCCCGCTTATCTCACCGGGAGTTGCGGACGACGACCAAAGCACTATCCACATCACCACGGTGCAAAGCAACGTAAACAGCGCAAACCATCTGAAACCTTCAAAATACTTTTTATCCCTTATAAGCATATATTTATCCCCAAAATAAATATTAAGCATATTATATACTTATGTTGATATCTTCGCAACACAAAATTCGACAATTTGTAGTATTTTATCGAATTATGTCGAAAGGTTTTGAACATACGACGGATATACTCCAAAACGCACCGTGCGCACCGCTTTACATAAAATCGAGTCGATTGCACACGCTATACACAATCTCAAAGGAGGTATGGTATGGAAGATAACAATCTCGTAAGAAAGGTTGCCGAAATCAGCAATATGAACGTTATGATACTCTTTATTCTCGTTGCGTTCATCGCGTTGTCCGTCGGCTTGGCGTTTTTCTTCCTCGTTCCGGGTATGGTGGGCTATGCAATCGGCATAACAATGTTCGTAGTTGCGGGCTTGCTCTTTATGTGGGGCGAGATCAATTATTTTGCAAAGATGAAGAAAATTCAAATTGAGTAAAAAACGTTCAATTTGATCAATCAATGGCAAAACAAGCGTCAATTATCAAAGAAACCAATAAGAAAAACGGCTTTCGATTGAAAGCCGTTTTTCTATATTTGCGCAATTTGCGCTTGGTTTTACAAAGTGTAGGTCGCGCCTTTGGTCATTGACGTGCCGTTCGCAAGGCGCGCAGTCTCCGATACGGAGTATCTGTCCGAATTGTTGTGCTCGTATACGGATACGGAAAGAGTTTTGCTCACTTTTGCCGTTCCGCCTTTGCCCGTGCCTTGTACGATACCGCCGAACGCCGTTGCTTCAAAAGTACCTCCGTCAATCATAAACGTTGCCGCCGTGCCTTTTGATGCGGGGTATTGTTGGATATTGTTGTTGTCGGTGAAGTTGCTATACACCGCAACGTTGCCCGTAGTCGTGAGTTTGGCGTTGGTTCTTACGGTGATAACCGCACCCGGCATAACCTTGTAATCGTAACTTGAACTGAGCGAGGTAGCCGTCGAACCGTTGCCGATATTTATATTATACGTCCACGGAATCGGGAAGTACGTATCGCTCATTTTTACGGTAGACGAGAAAATTGATGCTTTTACCGAGAGAGACAACGAGCCGAGTTTGACGCTTCCTACGATAGTCAACGTGGTGACTTCCGTATTTGCGTCGTACGATTTGTCGATATATCCGCCACTTGCCACTTGCAATATACCGTTTGAAGAAATTGCGTTGATCGTTGTGGTGTTATGTTGATCTCCCGCGTACAAGTCCGCGTAACCGGTGAGAGTTGCGCCCGAATAATATCTGCTGTTGCATTGAATATTTGGCATCTCGTATTCACTGAACGGCGCAACCTTTTTTACACTCCACGCTTTGAAAACGGTGTAAGATCCGCCCTTGAAGTCGCGCACTACGAACGGACTATATACGCTGCCGCTGTTGAACGTCGCTTGACCGTTTCCGTTTACGAGACCGCGGATATCGAATATACCGCCGTTCATCGTGATATTGCCGTCGTTTATTATCTTGCTGTATGCTCCCGAGGTATGACCCTCAAAACGCACGCTCGCTTGTCCTAGCAAACCTGCGACGAGTACGTTGCCGTTGGCAATAGTGAGCGTCGTGTCGCCACAAATTGTGAGGGTATAGTCGGCGGCAATACTCTTCCAAGAGTAATCGCCTCGTCCGCTCGCGGCGTATTCAACCGACGTGTCAACCTTGCCGAGCGTCTTGGTGTAATTTGCGGTTTTGAGACCGAGGATAAGCGTTACACCGCTGTTTACGGTTGCGTTTTGAGACAAGAACGCGTTGCCGATAAGATATACTGTTTTTCCCGACGTTGCTTTTGCAAGCGCGCCTTCCACCGTCAAATATTCGTTGTCAAGTTGCGCCGCGTAGACGTTGAATACTACGTCCGCGTAAGAGGCGTTGTAGTTGACGGTTTCGCTTGCGCTCACGCGTACCTTATATATACCGCCGTCAATCATTTGCGTTCTGTCCGTCGGTGCGATAAGGGTATAATTGAAGGTGGGATCCCACCCTTGCGCGTCGCGCACGAGGCTTGCCACGTTTGCGCCCTCGGGAGTTGCGCCACCGTTCATTATGCTTACGTAGTCGATTGTGGAGCCCGTCCATCTTGCGCCGAATTCACCGTCGTATTCAAACGGAGCGTCTGCTTTTGCAAGATTGATTTTGATATACGTCGCGCCGTCGTCGTATACGTTGTAGTTGGTCTTGTCTTTGCAATATCTTACGGCGTAACCCGTATCGTTTATATCGCAAGTGACGAGCGTGTTTGCGTTTATCCACTCGAAGCCCGTGCCCGTAAGCGAGTATGCGGCAAGCGTTTTGCCGTATTCGTACGTGCCGGAGAGATTGACTTTTGCAAGAGCCTCGTTCACTTGTTCTTTGGTGTAGCTTGCTTTGTTCACGACGAGCGATTTAGCTTCACCGACGTGTATCGTGTAGTTGTCAAGATCCGCACAAACAACGTTGAAGGTGTATTTGGTATCGCTTGCGTCCGCGCCCTTTACATAGAGGGTGGAGAAGCTCACATTGCCGTCGAGCAAGCTCTTGTCGTCACCGTTTACGAAACCGTCCGCTTCGTACGCAAAGTCCGTCGGGACGTCGTCGCCGTAAGTGATGGCTTCGTGTTCGACCGCAGTCAAAAGGAGAGTCGCTTTCTTGACGATAAGTTGAGAATTGACGTATACGATATCGTAGTTTGCCAAAACGCTTCCGCTCACGATTACGTCAAAAGTACCCGCGCGTTTTGTACTGCTATATTCGCACGTATACGAGACCGTATGTTCGACGTCCACTGCGGTTTCGTCGTATACAAAGCCTGTGTAAATAAAGTCGTAGCTCGGCATATCGTCACCGTAGGTAATCGTTTGAGTTTTGCTCAAAGCGACGGTTAAAGTGGCTTTTGTGATAGTTACAACACCGTCTTGCGTCGAAATGCTGTAATTTGCGTTGATTCCGTCTTCGTCTTGTAGACGAGGCATAACGGCGTATTTTCCGACTGCTTTTATAGTCTCTCCGTACGTGTCGAACGTCACGTTGAGCTTGTCGTTGCCGTACAACGAACCTTCCGAAATTTCGTATTCAAACGACACCGCTTGTCCGTAGACGAAGCTTGCGTCTTTCGTCTTGACGCAGATTTCTCTCTTGACTACGGTAAGTTCGAGATACGTGGTATCGAGCGTATAGTTTTCGTTTGAGCAAGTCGCTTTTACGGTATATGTGCCAACGCCGTCACCGACTTTGTATTGGGGGATAAGCGTGATATATTGTCTTACCTCTTCGTGCTCGTTTTGGTCGTCGTCGACGATTTTGTAGCCGTTCCACGCGCCCGCTTCTTCACCGTAAACCACTTCGTAGTTGTTTACGTGAGCAAGCGTCAAGGACTTTGCCACGACTTTCAACGTTGCGTTCGTCGTGTGGATAATATAGTTGGGGCTTGCCACTTTCTCATTGTCGGCGGTGCACACGTATGCGTCTATGCAGAGGTTGTAGTTGGCGACGTCTTTGCCTACTGAGTAGTTGTTGGTATAAATCGACACTTTCAAATATTGCAAGTCGTTGACGAGGGCACTGATTATTATCTCTTCGTACTCGTATCGCGTTTGGTCGAGAACGAGTTCCTCACCGTACGTCGTTGTTTGGTCGTACGCTCTTACGTAAGCGGTTCTCGGGTCGATTTGCACTTGATAACTGTCTTCGTACGTAACGATTTCGTCAACGTCTTCAACGTATTTGGAGAGTCTATAATACACGGTGTAGGGCACTACTTGGTAGTTGCTTCCTTTGATAACGTTCATAAACGTGGGCGCGACTTCCGTCCAATTCTCGTTGTCCGTGCTGTATTGTATGGTGACGTCGTTGTCCGTTCCTTCAACCGTCACGCCGTGATAATCACCGTCGTAGGTGAATTTGGTAAGACCGTTTACGTTGTGCGCAATGGAGATTTGCGCAATCTCGATCTTGATGTTGAAGTCGTAATAGCTCGGCAAATAGTATTCCGTCACGTCGTCTCCGTACGCGTTGGTTACTTTGAAGCCTACCGTTTCAAACAATTCGTTGAACGCCGTTTCGTCGGAGTTTTTAACAAACTCGTAAGTGCCGATTTCGTTCTTTTTAAGTCTTATCGTGCCTTCTATTTCGTCACCATAGCAAAGCAAATTTTGCACCGCGTTCGCAATCTCGAACGAGGCGTATTCACCCTCTTTGTAGGCGTATTTCTTTTCTATATCGATGACGTAATAAGACGCTACGACTGTGATTTCGTCGGAAGTAATTGTCACGTCGTAGTTGTTGAGCAAATTCTCGTCCGCAACGTTTGCGCGGAGCTCGAAGCTTCCGATCATACCTTGTACGTACGATTCGTCCGCTTCCGTGCCGTACTTACCGCGCACGAGTTCGATATCCGAATAGTATCTGTAAAGAGTTACGAATTCACCGTCAGCCGCTTGAATGTCGGAGGTGCAATCGATTCTTACGTTATAATCCGCAAGGACTTCCGATATACTGCTACCGTAGTGCGGTTGGTTATCCAAATACAAATTGACGGTAACCGGTCTCTTGGTGACGGTGATCTTTCCGTCTATTACGGTCAAGGAGTAGTTGTCGTTTTGGCAAGTTGCCGTGATTGCGACTTTGCCTACGGGCGTATGGTTGCCGTGCTCGGAAACGTAGTCGCTTTGGCATACGATAACGGTGCTTTCGTCGTCACCGTCCACGATTGATCCGTCCGTGATAGTGTAGGCGTATTGACCGAGAGCCTCACCGTACGTGACGATCATATCTTTGACGATTACGGAAATTTCGCGTTTAGTCACCGTGACTTGTGCCTTTTGAGAGGAGAGGGCGTAGTTGCCGTTCTCGTCTTTGAGTGTGCAGTATACGTAATACTCACCGCCTACGACGTGGGCGTTGTCCGCCTTATAGTCGGTTGAGAGCGTAACGATATTTGCGATATCGTCCGCTTTGTAAAGTCCGTTTATAGTTGCGAGTTTTGCTATATCGAGGTCAAGCTCGTTGCCGTACGCCACGGATACTGGGTTGAGCGTAACGCTCAAAGTCGCTTTCTCAACGGTAAGTACCGCGTTGTTTACGGTTATATCGAAGTTGCGAGAAGCACTACCGCGTGCGTCGTCAACGATAAGATTGATTGGGTAAGTGCCGACGCCGTTGCCCACTTCATACGCGCACGCGAGTGCGTACGTCAATAGATGATAGTCGTTTCCGCTTACGCTGTACAAAGTTTCGTCGATTGCAAATTCCGCGCCGTATACGGCGTTTTGGTTCTTCACGGTAACGTCGAGTTTTGCCTTGTTTATCGTAACTACGTAGCTTCCGCTCACCGTTTGATAATTGTCGCGAGACACCTTGTAATAAACGGTATATTCTCCCGCATCGGTGAAGTGAAGTTGCGCACTTGCGTATTCTCCGTCTTGCGTAAGAGAGTAAGTCACATAAAACTCGTCGCTTATCACGCCTTCACCGTGCTGATGCGTGTCGTAAGTAAAGGTATTTTCTTCGCTTGAGGGGACGGTGTAGTCTTGCTCCGTTATCATCGCAAGAGATATCGAAGCGGTCGCGGTGAAGGTGACGTTGTAGTTGTTAGTCACTGTCACGCCTTCTTCGTCCACGATTTTGAGATTGCTCGTAATCGTGCCGTTTGCAAAGTCGTATTCACCGACGCCGCTTGCCGTGGTGGTGAGGATAAGCGTCAAAACGTGTCCTTGGCATACACCGTCAAAGACGTCGTTTGCAAAGCTTGCCGACAACGTTTGTCCGTTGTATTTTTTGTCAAAGACAAGATTATTCTTTGCCGTCACGTCTTTCTTGCCCACGACGATTTTGCTTTGCTCGAACGTTACGTCGTAGTTGCTCGATACGAAGCCGTTTGCGTCAATCGTGTATTCATCAACGGGTGAGTATTGCACGTATTGAGTGTCAAATTGCACGTTGCTCTCGTCCACGGCGGTTTTGTCCTCACCATACACGAAGCCCGTGTATTCAATCGTCAAAGTCGGCAAAACATCGCCGTATTTGACGTTTATAGTCTTAATTTTTGCAGTTAAAGTGGCTTTTTTGACGGTTACGACGATATTTGCGCTTGAAGGAGTGCTTGTTTGTCCGTCCGTGGTTGCGTATGCGGAGCATCTTATAACGTGCGTGCCGACGCCGAGATTTGCGATAGTCGCACTGTCTCCGTTTGCAACGCTCACGCCGTTTTCAAACCATTCGTAGACGTATGTCACGCCGTCGATTTTGTTGGATACCGAGGCGGTGAGGACTGCGTTTTCACCGTAAACGATTTCCTTGTTGCCTTCGACGGTCGGAGTTTGCGGAGCGTTCAACGTCCACTTGGAATAGTAGGTCGCGTTGCCCTTAAACGTCGTTTCACTAGTTGCTTGATTGCCGTCTTCGTCAAACCAGCCCGCAAATGAATAGCCCGCTCTTGACGGAAGCTCACTGCTCAAAGGAAGCGTCACTTTCGTGCCGTATTTACCCTCTACCGTCTTGACGACGTTTTCATCGTCTTTGAAGGTCACGGTGCAGTTGATTTGGCTTATCTCCGCATACACGTAAGTATTGCTCTTGACGTTGTCAAAGCTTTCCGTCCACGCCTTGAACGTATCGCCCTCTTTGAGGTATTGAGCAATCGTTTCGTCGCTCGGAGCGGTTGCGCTTTCACCGTAATTGACGGTCTCGGTGGCTATCGGCTCTTCGTCTTCGTACAAGAAGAAGTAGACGGCGTACGTCCTTATCTTCCATTGCGCGTAAAGCGTAATAGAGGACGTTTCCGCCTTGCTTGCGTCAAAGGGACTATTGCCTTCCTTGTCAAACGCCCAACCATTGAAGTCGTATCCTTCGCGCGCGGGCGGAGTATAGGATATAGGCTCGTTGATGTTGAGCACCTTTTCAAACGTGTTTCCCGTGCCGTCGTTGAAGTCAAACGTCACGACTTTCATCGCGCCTTGACCGGCAGTGTCGTTGCACGCGGCAAGAGTTGCCGATATTACGAGGACTAGTATCATCGCAATCGTCAACGCAAGCAGTTTGCTTTTGTTTCGTGTTTTGTTCATATTACACCCCAATGTAATTTCTCCCTCTCCCTTGATAATTTTCCTATCGGAAACGAGATGGTTTTTTTATTTATACAATCGCTATATTGCGTTCGTATCTTATTTAGGCGAGTAGTTGCTCGTTGCGTCAAACATTACGAAGCGGAAATCTTCCACGCCCGCCGCGCTCGGCAACGATTCTCCTTGCATTTTCAGTTTGTCGTCGGAGGACTGCGCAAGCACGCTTATATTGACGTTGTACTGGCGCATTGCCTCGAATGTGTACGCGCTCGTGTCGAGAATATGGTAGTTTTTGCCACCGCCGTAGAACGCGATACCGCCGTGCACGTAGTTTTTGTCACCCACGGTTTTTATAATGTTCGCACATTCGCTCTTTTGGCGTCTCACTTCCAGCAACATTTCTTTTATGTTGAGCGAGAGGAACGCAAAGCGTTGCGTATCGCTGTTGAGCGAAGTCTCTATGAGGGTGGAGCTGTCCACTTGTTCAAGGTCTTTCCAGTCTTCCAACACGACGTCACCCACGAGATGCAAAATGGCGGGATAACTCGTAGCGGCAAGCCCGCTCCAACCGTCCAGACTGCCTTTCAATACGTCCGCACCGCTGTTGAGGAATTCACCCGCAAAGTGACTTTCCATACCTATCGTAAACAATCCGCTCTTCGTCAACACGCTGTCTTTGAGCACGACGTCCGTAAGCACGTAGTTGGACACGAAGAAATCGTCCTTTGCGAGGTTGTCGCAAGCAGTGGAGTTGTTTTGCGTATATTCCGCACCAGCCGAGTTCATAAAGGCGGGGGATAGATTGCCCGTAGTGCCTTGCAAGAAGCGGTTAGTGCCGATTTTGAGGATAAATTCTCTTGCCGTTTGCAGTCTGCAACCGTCAATGGTCACGTTTATCTTTTCCTGTGCGACGTCGGGAGATTCGCTGGTTACGTTATCGCGTCCGAATATACGCACGCAAGTGCGTCCGTTCTTCACACGGCAATTCTTTATCGTCGCGTCGCTCATAATTTCGAGTGTAGTGCCGAGATAGTTGAGTAAATTGAGTTCCATCGTATCGCCGTCGTAAAGCGACTCGTCGTCGCAACCAGCCAATACGACGTTGTCAAGCACTATTCCGTCCTTTCTCACGAGGAAAGATATGTTGTCTTGTCCTTTGACGGAGGCAATCTTCGTGCCGTTCATATACGCCGCGACGAAATCGAGCGGACCTTTGAACACGGCGTAGTCGTGCAACACGCCCGTGCTGTCCACGACGTTGGTTATATACTCGGTATTGAGCGCGTATCCGTTGCCGTATACGTTGTTTGCAAACTCGTAGCAATAGCGCACCGTTTGTCTGCCTTTGCCCGTGTTCTCGTAATATCTGCAATCTGCCGTGGAATAAATCTCCTTGGTGTATTCGCGCAGTTTTGCGCTCATAGTCGCGTCGTCGTACTTGGCTTTGCCGTTGTCGTCAAACAGTTTTTCACCGAGATATATATCGTTTTCAAGCACGATTTGCTTGTTTTGCTTGCCCGCAAGCACCAGCTCGTCGTAGTTCGACACGTATACGCCGTCCACCGCCTTAAAGGTTATGGAAGCGGGGGACACGTTGAATCTTTCACCGTATTTCCAACTTGCGGTTATCGTGACGTCACCCGTATCTTTGACGATAAACAGCACTTTCCCGTTCTGCTCGGTTACTCGTGCAATAGATTTATTGCTCGATTTGAGGATAACGTCGTTAAAATCGGTCACCGCAACTTGCGCTTTGTCACCGCCGATGACGTTGTTGTAGAGAGCGGTGGTGTAATCGACGTATTTCGTCGTATCGTCTTTTTCGTAGCGTTGATTGGCGATTGCAAGCGTGCCGAGTCCGTATTTGGTCACGGATTCGTTGAACATAAGCGAGGTATACGCTTTGGTTACGACGAATTCTCTATCCACCGTTCCGGCAAGTATGGTATAACCGTCTTTTTCATAAGACAAGGTTATTCGTAACGAAGTCCTGCCTATGCCGGTTGCTTTGATATAACAGTATTCGTTGTTTTGAGATACTATTTGCGCAATGTTTTCGTCCGCTACGGACCATTCGTATTGCATTGAGGTGTAAGGTTCGACAAATACCGTAAATTTGGTCGTTGCGCCTTCCAATAGCACTAATTCGTCTTTTCCGTCGGGGTTGCCGAAGGACGTCACGGAAAAACTTGCATTTGCAAAAGCAAGTTTGAAGTGGCGCACGCTCTCCGTATCGTCACCCGCCTTTATAGAACAGCGGATATTGGATGTTGGTGAATAAAACGGGCTTTCGAGAGTGACGTCCACCGCGTACGCGTGGTCGTTTACCTCGTCGAGTTTGCGCACGGCGTAAGTTGCGCCTTGTATGCCAGTTATGGTTATATTTCCGTCAGTCACGCCGTCGTAATCGACGTAAAGAGTGAAGTTCATAGAGTAGAGCGGTGCAACGATAGTAGGCACTGCTCCGTTCGAGTTTTTGGGCGCGATTTCACCGTTTACGGACGCGTCTCCGTCTTTGCGCACTTTGAAATCGATACGGCTCGTCACCGTCTGTCCGAACGCGTTTACGACGTGCATATTCACGCTCGTGTCCGTGTCAAAGTATGCGTACACTCGCCCCGTAACCTCGTTGACGGTGAGCGCGGAGGGATTTTCGCTTTCGTATTTTATTTGCACGTTGGTTGCCGATTGCGGATAGTAGTCTCCGCCGAGGATAAACGTGCCCGTATTCACGACTGCGGTATAACCGCCGTCGCTACCTTTGTCGAGAGATATAAAGTTGCCTTGCGCGTCTGAAAGTATCGGCGTATATTCCAAAATACCGCTCGAACCTACGTTGAACACCACGCTGTCGGAGTATCCGCCGTCGTTGCTCGTGTAGGTGAGTTTTGCAACGCCCACGTCGTTAAGACGGAACGAACCGTCGTCGTTGAGGCTCACTATATCGCTTGCCTCACCCGTGTGTGCGTCCGTGACGGTGAGGGTGTAAGAGCGGTTTTTTGCCTTGTATGGCAACACCTCGACTGCAAGGTCGCTTTCGTACATAGGGTGCTCGTAGTTGGCAATGTCAAAAGAGAATATGCCGTTGTCGCCCTTGTTGCCTATACGGATAGAACTTGCCGAAATATCCGCCGTCACGCTTGCCACGTTGGTCACGGCAAAAAGCGCAATGAGGAACACGAGAGGCAATACTATCATAAGTGCTGTAACTATCTTTTTCATATCAGTCCTCCGTGTCCAGATTTTCGTAAGTTTTTTTGAGGTTTACAAAGAAGTAACCGAGCGACGCGCCCAACATCGCTATGGGCAAGCATATTGCTATTGCGTAACTTGCGCCCTTGTTAACTTCGGGTTGACCGCCATTGAAAAGCGGTGCAAACGATGTAAAGAGGAGGGCAAAGCCTATAAGAAAACTCATACCAAGACCTATTGCAAGCACGGAAGATACGGTGGAGTTGGACTCTCGTATCTGACCGTCTTCCGCGCGAGAGAAGTGCGGATTTGCCAAGTCCTTTTTGGTTGCGCCCACGATTTGAGCAAACGCAAACGCCGACGCTGCGATAAACGTGATTATTCCGTCCACCGCACTCTCTATACCCGTGAGGCAAAGCACCAAGCACGCAATTGCAAGACTTGCTTCCGCCACTATCGCGCAAAACACGATTTTCGAGCCGAGTATGGACGAGGGGGAATAAGGCAAAGTCTTTTGCGTCATAGACATATATCCGTCGCGACTTATGTTTGTGGAGCAGAACGTGTTTGTGAGCGTCGAGTACAGTATCACGATAAACGTGCATATCTCGAAAGTGAGGTCCATTTCGCTTCCGAAAAGCCCCACCACCATACTCGAAGCCATCTTTGCCGAGTAGAACGCCATAACCGGCATTACGGCGGCGGTCGTAAGATACATATATGCGTAGTCCGCCGTGCGGGTTACGATCATAAACTCTTTTGCAAGCAAGGACGCAAAACGACTTCTTTTTACAAAGTGGATTTGCGTTCTTTGAGCGTGCGGTATGCCGAAGTTGATGTTGGAGTGCGTAACGCGGATAAATATCGCGCGCACGATTACGAGACAAAGCGCAAGTGCCACAGCGATGATTGCAAGCAGTATGCCTACGTTTTTGCCTATCTCTCTTCCCAGCATAATGGACGCAAACAAATTGGCGGGGTAGTTGTATTTGGTGAAATTGAGTATCCCCGTCATAACTTTTTCGTTGAAAAGAGTGGTGATTTTTCCGCTTGTCAAGAGGTTTTGCGCAATGCGGAAAATATAAGAATAGCCCCAGCAGAACAGTGCCGCAAGAGCCGTGATAACTATAAAAGTAAGGATATAATTGGTGCTTACGAGGCGTTTGAGATAATAGAAAGGAAGCACTATCATCGACGCAATCGCAAGCGGAATAATCGGAAGCGCAAGCGCAACCACGAACGTCATAATACCGCCGTATACCGACAACGTGTCCGTCGTGCAGAAGAACGTGAAGTTGAACACGGGCACGCATACGAGGGACAAAATCGCTTGTTTGAAGTAGACCGAAGCGAGTTTTGAGAGGAATATCTCCGTCGATGAGAACGGCATCGTAATGAGGATATTTATATCGCTGTTTTCAAATAGGGTGTGGCAAAGCGCGCTCACGCCGAATACGGCAAAAAGCACGATAAGCGCAAAATATCCTATCGACATAATCTCGTATTGTCTTGACGCGACGTCGGGCACGCGATTGATTTTGATTGCGGTATAAGTCTCCGCAAAACGAGAGAACACCATCACGAACACGGCAATCATCACGGCAACCAACGCAAGCATAACTATCGTCCCCGTCCAATCCGAGAGCGATTTCTTGCGCGAGCGCGTCGGCAGTGCGTCAAGCACCTGCTTTTTGAGGAGCAGTGAAAATCTGTTCATAATCAGTTTTCCTTTGTCGTGCGTGCGAGGAAGTATTCTTCGAGGTCGACGTCGGGATTTTCAAGCTTGAAATCCGCAAAGTAGAAATCGTCCGTCTTTACGCCGTTTTGGATTATCACCGCGCGATCGCAAAGTTTTTGTACGGAATTGATGTTGTGCGACGAGAAGAGAATACAGTTGCCTTTGCTTGCGTACTCTTTCATAAACGCGCATACGTTGGCGTTGGTGACTGGGTCGAGACCGATCATAGGTTCGTCCAAAATCCAAAGCTTGGGATTGTGGATAAGAGAGCCCATCATGCAAATCTTTTGGCGCATACCGTGAGAGTAGTCGTTGATGGTGTCGAAAATTCTGTTGCCGAGGCAAAACACCTCGTCCAGTTTTTCAAGGCGTCTTTTTCTATCTTCCACGCTCACGCCGTACGCGTTTGCCATAAAGTCGATATATTGAAGACCGGTGAGCTTGACGAAGACGTCGTGCTTGTCGCTCACGAAACCGAAAGTGCTTTTTGCCTTGACGGGTTCTTTGGATATGTCGTAGCCGTTGATGGTTATAGAGCCTTTGGAGTAGGGCAGTATGCCCGTGACGCATTTTAGCGTGGTGGACTTTCCCGCACCGTTGTGACCGAGAAGACCGACTATCTCTCCCGGATAACAAGACATAGAAAAATCGTCGAGAGCAAAGTTCTTTGCCGACGGATATTGTTTTGATAGAGTTTCGATTTGCAAGGCTGGCGCAGTCGTATAAATTCTTTCCATAACTCCCCGTATTTTATTGCGCGTGTAAGTATAAGCGTGCGTGTATTGCGCGTGCAGGTAATTTAGTTATTGTATTTTACTCGACAAATTGTATTATGTCAACCTTAATTATTTATATTGTATACTCTTAAAATAACCTTAATTGTGTGATTTTGCCCGCTATTTAGACGGTTTTCGACAATTTATTTGTGAAAATAACAAAAATAATAGACAAAAGTGTCCAAATGTGTGCATATCTTACACAATGTGTCGATATATGCCGAAAAATGCGTGAAAAATTATGAAAAAATAATTCAAAATTCAACTATTTTCTGCAAAAAGGAAATTATTTTTACAATTTACGACAAACACCCGTTTCCTATATTGCATATTACGAAAAAACGGTTTTATAGCAACAAAAACATACTATAAACGATTGATTGGAGCAAAATTACAAATTATCAACCACTTTATTCCAAAACAAAATCCACGTACACGCTTATCACCGTTTTAATGCCAGTTTAAGGTTTTTAACATAATATTTTCTCGTGATACGACGAAAGGACAATGCAATATCGACGAAAATGTCAAAAGTTGCGTTGACTTTTTTGTATTTAATTTTTATAATATGTAGAACATATATATAGCAACGACACACTATACAACGACACACTATACACTGTTATATACGTGGTTCATCCCAAGGAGGAACGATGAAAACATCAACCAGACGCACGTTAATTATCGTCGGCGTGATATTGCTCGTCATTATCGCGTTCGTCATCGCATACGAGTTGACCAAGCCTACCGAAATCACTTTCTACGGCACGGAAAACAGCCTTGAAAGTATGCTCGCAAACAAACAAGTCGAGGCAATCTACATCGAAGGCAACTATTCCGCCAAAATCAAGAAAGTCGGCGAAAAAGGCTACGCGTACTTCGTCAACATCAGTTCGAGAACTCAATTCAAGGAAGACCTTGACGAGATAAAAGCGGGCAACGCAGGCTTGCTTGACGGCGTAACCGTCACTTTCGACGATCCGTCCAGCGGTTCGCTCATTTCCAGCATCGTAGTGCCCCTCATTCTTTACGCGGCGTTGTTTATCGTGTTTATGATCGTGCTTCGCAAGAGCGCGGGCGCAAATTCGCAAGCAATGAACTTCGGCAAGACCAAAGCCAACCAAGTGCGCGACATCAAAGTGCGCTTCAACGACGTTGCCGGTGCGGAAGAGGAAAAGCAAGAGCTTCAAGAGATCGTCGACTTCCTCAAACACCCCAAGAAATACACCGATATCGGTGCGCGTATTCCGCGTGGTGTACTCCTCGTAGGCCCTCCTGGAACGGGTAAAACTTTGTTCGCAAAGGCGGTTGCGGGTGAGGCAAACGTGCCGTTTTTCTCCATAAGCGGTTCGGACTTCGTCGAGATGTTCGTAGGCGTAGGCGCGTCGCGCGTCAGAGACTTGTTCGAGCAAGCGCAAAAGAATATGCCTTGCATCATCTTCATCGACGAAATCGATGCAGTCGGTCGTCAAAGAGGCGCGGGTCTCGGCGGCGGTAACGACGAGAGAGAGCAAACGCTCAACCAATTGCTCGTGCAAATGGACGGTTTCGAGGCAAGTTCTTCCATCATCGTTATGGCGGCAACCAACCGTGCCGATATTCTCGACCCCGCACTTATGAGACCGGGCAGATTCGACAGACAAATCTACGTCAACGTCCCCGACGTCAAGGGCAGAGAGGAAATCTTCAAAGTACACGCACGCAACAAACCGCTTGCTTCCGATATCAACTTCAAGTCCCTTGCAAGACTTACGGCGGGCTTCACGGGCGCGGATATCGAAAATATCCTCAACGAATCCGCGATTTTGGCGGCAAGAGACGATAGAAAGATTATCACGATGAAGGACATCAGCGAAGCCGTCAACAAGGTTATGGCGGGTCCCGCAAAGAAATCTCGTCTCGTAACCGAGTCCGACAAGCGTATCACCGCGTACCACGAGAGCGGACACGCAATCGTCGCAAAACTTATGAAGCATTGCGACAACGTGCACGAAGTCAGCATTATTCCTCGCGGTATGGCGGCGGGTTACACCATCACTTTGCCCGAGAACGACGACAACCATATGACCAAAGGCAAGCTTCTCGACGATATCGCAATGATGCTCGGTGGTCGTGCGGCGGAAGAACTCGTCATTCACGACGTGTCGACTGGCGCAAGCAACGATATCCAACGCGCTTCGCAACTTGCAAGAAAGATGGTCACCGAGTGGGGTATGTCCGATTCTATCGGCAATATGTACCTCGGTTCGAGCGAAGAAGTGTTCCTCGGCAGAGATTATCAAACGCACCTCAATTACAGTGAGGAAGTCGCGGCAAAGATCGACGAGGAAGTAAAATCCATCATCGACGCACAATATCAAGTCGCTCTCAATATATTGAAAGAAAATCGTTCGGTTATGGACGCAATGGTCAAGGCTTTGTACGAGAAAGAGACCATTTACGAGGACGAAATCGACGCACTCTTCGGTGAAACGAGCAGTGGCGACGGCTTGTTCTCTTCCAAAATCAACAGAGCGGGAGAGGCAAACGACAACACGGCAGTAGATACCAAATCCGACGATAACAAGGCGGAATAACGAGGTTTTATGAAAATCAGTCAAGCCAAAAAGCGCGATTTGCAAAAGATTTTGCAAAACGACCCCGCAGCAACGAGCGCGTGGGTGGTAAAGCGTACTTACACGGGGTATAAGGCTCTTTGTGCGTACCGTCGCGCTCATTGGTGTTGGCAAAAAGGTCTAAAAGACCTTGCCCTTTACGTGTCTTACAAGGCAAAAGTCAAGACGGGCATAGATATTCACCCCGCCGCAACCATCGGCTCGGGCATATTTATAGACCACGGCGTAGGTCTCGTCATCGGCGAGACGGCGGAAATCGGAGACGATTGCGTGCTTTATCAAGGCGTAACGCTCGGCGGTACGGGAAAGGACACGGGCAAGCGTCACCCGACGCTCGAGGAGGGCGTAATGGTGTCGGCGGGCGCAAAGGTGTTAGGACCGGTGCGCGTGGGCGCGTACAGCAAGATAGGCGCGGGAAGCGTGGTGCTAAAAGACGTTCCGCCTCACTCAACGGTAGTGGGCGTCCCCGGCAGAGTGGTCAAGCAGTGCGGAAAGCGTATTGCGGATATGGACCAAATCTTGTTGCCCGACCCTATTATGGAAGAGTTCAAACGCCTCAACAAGAGGATATACAATCTCGAAAAGGCTCTGGACGTACACTCGTGCAGATATTCCATAACGCTTGACGAGGACAACCTCTGTCCCGCGGAAGTGGAAGAGTTCGAGGCAGAATATTTACAAGATCAACACGACGACGCGGACAAACCGCAATAAAAATCCGCAATAGAAAACTATGAAAATTTACAACACTCTCACAAGAAAAAAAGAAGACTTCGTCCCCCTTCACGACGGACAAGTCAATATGTACGCGTGCGGTATCACGGTGTCGGGAGACGCCCATATCGGTCACGCCTATCAAGCGTTGATTTACGATATCATTCGCAAGTATTTTGAGAAAATCGGCTACAAAGTCAACTACGCGCGCAACTACACGGACGTTGACGACAAGATTATCGCAAAGTCCAATGAAACGGGGATTCCCGCGCTCGAATACGCACAAATGATGATTGCGCGCATAGACGCGCTTATGCGTGAGTTCGAGGTGGACGATCCCACGATATGGCTCAAAGCGACGGACAATATCGGCAATATCATAAATTTCGTGTCCAAACTCATTGAAAAAGGACACGCCTACGCAACGGAAAGAGGAGACGTATATTTCTCCGTCGAGAGTTTCCCCGGCTACGGCAAATTGAGCGGAAGAAGACTCGAAGACGCCTACGAAAGCGTGCGTATCGAAAACGAGGAAAACAAGCGCAATCCGCTTGACTTCGCACTTTGGAAATCCGCCAAAGAGGGTGAGATTTATTGGGACTCTCCGTGGGGCAAGGGTAGACCGGGTTGGCACATCGAGTGCTCGGCTATGAATATGGCTGCTTTCGGTGAACAAATAGACGTTCACGGCGGCGGAAGAGATTTGATTTTCCCGCACCACGAAAACGAGATTGCGCAGACCGAATCGCTCACGGGCAAGCAGTTTGCAAAATACTGGATACACAACGGACTTATCAAGGTCAACGGACAAAAGATGAGCAAGTCGCTGGGCAACAGTCTCTTGCTTGCGGATTTGCTCAAAGAGTACAAGCCCGACACAATCAAGTACGCGCTTTTGCAAACCAATTACAGAGGCGACATTAATATCACCGACGACTTGTTCCCCGAAGCGGACAAGCACGTTTACGGCTTCTACAAAGTCCTTGATGACGTTCAAAAGAGCGGTCTTACGAGCGACAAAGAAAGCAAGTGGATTGACGACGGATTCAACCGCGCAATGGACGACGACTTTAATACTGCAAAAGCTCTTGCGGACTTGTTCGGCATTTTCAAGGGCATAAAAGCAAAGCTCAAAGCGGGTGACGCCGACGCCGTAGCGGACGCAAATCAAGTGGTCAAGACCTATTCTTTGCTTGGACTTTTCAAAGAAAAACCGCAAGACTTTATCGCGTATTACGAAGCGAAACAAGCACAAAAGGAAAGCGATATTCCCAAAGATGTGCTTGACCTCGTGGAGCAAAGACGCGTTGCAAAGCAAAACAAAGACTGGGCAAAAGCGGACGAATTGAGAGCGCAAATCTCCGCTCTCGGATACGCCGTAAAAGACACCAAAGACGGCTCGTTTGCGGAAAAACTATAATAAGCAAAACAACGAAACGCAAGGTTTATCCGCACGAAACGTACAGATAAACCTTTTTTATAACGATAAAAGCAAATAACGTTGCGATAATACGAAGCGTAAAACGATATCGAAAATCGCAAGATAGCAACGAAAAAGATATAGGCAATTACATAGGATACGATAGGATATGAAAAGACACATTTTCACGTCAAAGAATACTCTCACGCAAAACCTAAACAAGATATCTCCGTTTGATTTGAAGCGCGACCAACTCGAAAAGAGACGTGAGCAATTGGACAGACAAATAAGGAGAGAAGAGCGCGAGGCAAAAATCGTTCTCGTCAAGGAAGACTTGAAGGAGTTTTCCGCCAAGGCCAAAAAATACGCAAAGAAGCAAGCCAAGAAGGCGGCGTACGACGCAAAGTA
Source organism: Christensenella sp. UBA7571 (assembly GCA_002476605.1). Classification (GTDB taxonomy): domain Bacteria; phylum Bacillota; class Clostridia; order Christensenellales; family CAG-917; genus CAG-475. The sequence continues at coordinate 96,784 of DLLD01000015.1, read as the reverse complement.
TTTGTACGTTGCGGGCGGACACGCAAAGAACGAGTTTTTGGGTTGGTGCACCATTTTCAGTTTCCGTAGGTCGCACAAAATCAAAGCGACGAGATTCGTCAGATACGCCGAAGACGACAAGAGATTGTATCTCGATTTTTACGAGAGAAAGGATAGAGACCGCAGTAAAAAAGCCAAAGTCTTCGTGTATATCCACGGTGGCGGTTGGATAGGCGGACTTCCCGAAACGAGAGAGGCGTACACCACCGTTTTGTGTGAAAAGACTGGATATTTCGTGGCAAGTTTGTATTACGGCGAAGCACCGTTCTACAAGCACCCGCAAATGATAGAAAACGTCTACAAGGCGTTTGCGTGGCTCAAAGAACACGCCGAAGAATACAATATCGATATGGACAGCATATTCGTTGGCGGTGAGTCCGCGGGCGCGCATTTGAGCTCTATGGCGGGCGCGATTTCCACCAATCCGGAATACGCCGAAAAGTTCCGTCTCGACGAGAGATCCAAAGACCAAAAAATATCCGCGCTTATGCTCAACTGCGGTGTGTACGATATGGAAAAAGCCGTGCATACGGGCTTTAAGAACATAGGCATTTACACGCAATCGTACTGCGGCGGTATACCCGTAGAAGAGTGCGGCGAGGAGTTCAGAAATGAGATATCTCCCATATATTGGGTGACCGAAAATTTCCCGCCGACGTTTGCGATATCGGGTGAAAACGACAAACTTGCCGTTCTTACGTTCGACCTCGTGGACAAACTGCGCAAATTGGACGTCAAATTCGAGCATTATCACGGTGAGGGCAAATGGGCAGTGCACGCATTCCCCGTTGCTCAATTCCTCAAAATCTCAAAAGAGGTTATGAAGCGCACCGTGGTTTTCCTAAAAGAAAACGAGTGATTTTTGGCGTAAAGATTGAGGGGGAAGCTAAAAATGATACATTTGATTATCGGGTGTTGCATTTGTGTAATTTTCAACTATTGTCTCTATCTTAAAGCCATAAAGCCTATGGACTCAATGCTGATATATAGTGGCAAAAGAAAAATTAAACTAATACGATTAAAACGAAACGGTCACAAATTAGAGTTTGTACCCAAAGAAACCTTTTTGATTACGTTTATTTGTGCTTTGGTTACGATAATAGTAGTCGTAGGATTATTGATTGCTCAATTGACTGTTTGGTTTTTATGCGGGGACGGCAAAGAAATAGAGATCGTTACAGATGTAGCACTTGCCGGAACGGGCGCAAATTGTTTCGTTGGTTTTTGTCTATACGATAAATTCTCAAAGAAACAGAACGAGTGGTTGCTTGCGCGTCACGATGAAGAAACGAACCGAGAAATTACAGACAATCAAAACGAATAATATTAACGAAAAAGATACGGTATAAACAAAAAAACAACTCGGAAAAACCGAGTTGTTTTTTGCTTTTTCGATTGACTTTTACAGTTTGCCAGTACTGCCGAAACCGTTTGCACCGCGGGCGGTGTCGTCAAGTTCGTCTTCTATGAAATCGGCGGTGTAGTAAGGTGCGATGACGAGTTGGGCAATGCGCTCCTTGTCGGATATCAATTGCTCCACTTCACTGTGATTGTGAAGAGATACGATAATCTCACCTCTATAATCGCTGTCAATGACGCCCACTTTGTTGGCGGGTGCAAGCGAGCGTTTGCTTGCAAGTCCGCTACGCGCGTATATCAATCCCACCATACCTTCGGGTATGGCAACGGCAATGCCCGTGTGGATGAAGACGGTTTTGTGCGGTTGGACTACGACGTCTTTTCCTTCGCACGCATACAAGTCCGCCCCCGCCGCATACGGCGTGCCGTACTTGGGGACGATTGCGTCTGGATTGAGTTTTTTGATTTTCACGGTGATATTATTCATAACGTTCCTTGTTGCGCCTTTGGCGCAAATGATATTGCACCGTTGGTGCAGTGATATTTGTGCTATGCACAAGTGATATTTTTGGCTTTGCCAAAAGTGATATTCGCACTTCGTGCGAGTTGTGGAATATTCTACATTGCGTTTTATTGATTTGATTTTATAACAAGGTCTATAGTTTTGTAAAGTAATAATAGAAATATGGTATATACTTATAAAACCGTAAATTAAGGTATTGCACGGCAAGGTGTCGGCTTTGCGCCTATAAAAAGGCAAGGAAAGTCGAGAAAAAATCAAAATCGTGATATATAATGATAGGCGTAAGGAGTTGAGAGAGATGAAAGAACAGATTTTGGCTGTCCAAAGAATGCAAGATTATATAGAAAAGAACAACACGGAAGAAATCAGTTTGACGGATTTGGCGCGCGCATCGTTGTTTTCTCCGTGGTATGCGTATAGGCTTTTTAGGGACAGCCTCGGTTTGACGCCGACGGAGTATATCCGCAAATATCGGCTTACACAAGCGGCAAAACAACTGAAAAGCGGAAACGTAAAAGTCAGCGACGTGGCGTACGACGCGGGTTTTTGCAATCTTGATACGTTTACGCGAGCTTTTTACCGAGAATTCGGACTAAATCCGAGCGATTATATGAAAAATCCCGTTCCCGTCACTTTCTTTATCCCTTACGGAGTTAAATATCGAGAACTTAAAAAGGAGGACATCGACGTGTCAAACGTTCAACCAATTTTTATACAGATCGTCCGCAAGCCGGAACGTCTGTGCATTATCAAAAGAGGCAAAAAGGCGGAAGATTATTTTCCGTATTGCGAAGAGGTAAGCTGTGATGTATGGGGTATTCTTATGAGTATGAAATCGCTCTGCGGAGAGCCCGTCTCAATGTGGTTGCCCGAAAAGTACAAAAAACCTAATACGTCCACGTACGTGCAAGGTGTGGAAGTCGAAAACGATTATGCGGGAATAATCCCCGAGGGCTTCGATACCATTCGTCTACCCGAGGCGGAATATTTGATGTTCCAAGGTCCGTCTTTCAAAGAGGAAGATTATTGCGAAGCTATCCGTAGCGTGCAAGTGGCTATGGACGGCTACGATCCGTCCGTCATCGGCTATCGTTGGGACGACGAGAATCCGCGTATTCAATTAGAACCTCGCGGACAGCGCGGATATATCGAGCTTCGTGCGGTAAAGAGGATAGGGAAATGAGCGAAGCGGTTTTCGTCTCTTAAAAAATGCGATAAATCGCGCCTAACTTTGGACGCGATTGACGCATAGCGTAACAATCGCTATTCCGTCACTGCGTTCCTTACAGCACCCCGAGTTTCGCAAATCACGTACAAAGTGTACGTTGGGTTTGCGCTCCTCGGGGTGCTTTCGCGTTATGCATCGATTTATCGCGTTTTTATAGCCTTTGTTTTGATATTGATTATTCCTTCAGCGCAAGTTATTGCGCCTAACGATACTCGTAGACAGGCGGAGCCGTAGAATATAACTCTACGAAGACTAATTGTGAGCATC
>DLLD01000015.1:0-93315 GCA_002476605.1 Christensenella sp. UBA7571 | reverse complement strand
CCGAGCAACCGCCGAGCCGTCTCAAGGTTGCGAGACCTTACGCACAAAAGCAATGCTCCAATTGCTTTTGTGTAGGACGTTTGCGCCTAAATATGTGTCAAGTTATCTCGTAGAGATAAGTGACACGTGGTTAGCACTCGGCGCAATTATTTTATTCCCATTCGATGGTCGCAGGGGGCTTCCCGGTAATATCATAGCACACACGGCTCACGCCTTTCACTTCGTTGACGATACGAGAGGAGATTTTGCCGAGTACGTCGTAGGGAACGCGGGTGTATTCCGCCGTCATAAAGTCGGACGTGGTTACCGCGCGAAGCACGATTACGTAGCCGTAGTTGCGGTAGTCACCGATTACGCCCACGGATTTGGTGTCGGTGATGACTGCAAAGTATTGGTCTGCTTTGACGCCCGCTTTTGCGATTTCCTCACGCATAATCGCGTCGGCATCGCGGAGCATATCCAGTTTATCCTCGGTGATTTCACCGATGGTGCGGATTGCAAGACCGGGGCCGGGGAAGGGTTGACGATTGACGAGATAGTCGGGAAGTCCGAGCTTTTTGCCGATTACGCGCACTTCGTCCTTGAAGAGACCGCGAAGGGGCTCGACAAGTCCCGTGAAGGGCAAATCTTTGGGAAGTCCGCCAACGTTGTGGTGGCTCTTGATGTTTGCCGAATTGTTTGCGCCCGATTCGATGACGTCGGGATAAATCGTGCCTTGTGCAAGGAAATCGTAACCTTTTTGCGAGTTGGCAACTTCCGCAAACGTCTTGACGAATTCCTCACCGATGATTTTTCTCTTGCGTTCGGGATCGGTTACGCCCGCGATTTTTGAGAGGAAGTTTTGGCTTGCGTCCACCACTTGCAATTTGAGCGGAAGGGGCGCAAATGCTTCTTTGATTTGCTTGGTTTCGTCCTTGCGCATAAAGCCGTGATCGACGTACACGCAAAGGAGTTGATCGGGAATAGCCTTGCTTATGAGCGCGGCAACGACGGAGCTGTCCACACCGCCCGACAAGCCGAGAAGCACTTTTTTGTCTCCGACTTTTTCGCGGATAAGCTTGATTTGAGTGTCGATATAATCGTCCAAGGAGTAGTCTCGGGTGGCTTTGCACACGTTGATTACGAAGTTTTCAAGCACTTTTTCACCGTGGATAGAGCGTTCCACTTCGGGGTGGAATTGCACGCCGTATATACGTCTTGCGCTATTCTCGATTGCAACGCAAGGACAATCGTCCGTCGTTGCGGTGGTGACGAAACCGTCGGGCACGCGCGATACGTAGTCCGTGTGGCTCATAAGCATAATCTCGTCTTTATCGAGTCCGTCGAATATTGCGGACTTGCCGATATGGACGTTGGTCGGTCCGTATTCTCTGACGTTGCCCGCTTCCACCTTTCCGCCGAACGAGTGCGCGATATATTGCATACCGTAGCATATTCCGAGCACGGGGATACCGAGGTCGAAAAGCGCGTTGTCGCATTTGGGGGAGTCGTCGAAATATACGCTGTTAGGTCCGCCCGTGAAAATGATGCCGATAGGATTTATTTCCTTGATCTTTTCGATGGGCGTGCTTGCGGGCTCTACCACGGAATACACGTGCATACGGCGCACCGTGCGCGCAATGAGTTCCTTGTATTGTCCGCCGAAGTCCATAACGAGAATGGTTTGATTTTTCATATATGCTCCTAAAAGGTTTATTCGACTTTATATAAAGATTATATCTAAAAATCCGCTCAAAGCAAAGCGTATTGCGACAGATATTTTGCAATTTCATAAAGGCAAAATTACAAAAGACGAAAATCAAGGTTTTTCGTTGAGTTAAAATAAAAACTTATAGAACGAGTGCGCAAAAATCGTATAAATAAGAATTGAAAAACACGCCAAAAACAAACCGAAAAAGCATATAAAAAAGAGCGTAAAAACGCTCTTTTTTTGTGATTTTTTGATAAAAATTATGTCATTTTTCACGTCGCAATGAGGTGAGAAACGGCTTTTAACGCTTTTTGCCTCTTTCCTCTTTCGACGCTTTGATAAACGCGGAGAATATGGGGCTCGGAGCGTCGGGACGAGAGGTGAACTCGGGGTGGAACTGTACGCCCACGAAGAAGGGGTGGTCGCTTACCTCAACCGTCTCCACGATGTGCCCGTCGGGGGACTTTCCGCTTATCACGAGACCGCCGTCCTCAAAGGCTTTGAGGTAGTCGCTGTTGAACTCGTATCTGTGGCGATGTCTTTCCTCGATTTCGTCCTTGCCGTACGCTTCGTGAATTACCGTGCCGTCTTTAAGGGCGCAGGGATACGCACCGAGACGCATCGTTCCGCCGATCTTCTTGCCTTTCTTGTCGGGGAGTATGTCGATGACGTGATTTCCGCTTTCGGAAAACTCACCGCTCGTGGCGTCCGCTATGCCGAGCATATGTCTTGCGTATTCGATGACGGTGACTTGCATACCGAGGCAAATTCCGAGATATGGGATTTTGTGCTCGCGCGCGTATTTGCACGTCGTAATCATACCCTCGACTCCGCGCGTTCCGAAGCCTCCGGGGATAATAATACCGTCCACGTCTTTGAGCGTCTTGGCAACGTTTTTGTCCGTTATCGTCTCGCTGTCAATCCATTTGAGGTCTATGCCCACGAGGTTTGCTCCGCCCGCGTGCTTGATTGCTTCAACGAGCGAAATGTACGAGTCGCGCAAAGACACGTATTTGCCCACGATTGCGATTTTCACCTTGTCGGAAGTGATCTTCATAGTCGCGACTTTTTTCTTCCATTCCGCGAGGTTGCATTTGTTATCGAGACTTAAAGCCTTGCTTATAGCGGTATAAAGTCCGTTTTTGTGCAACATAACGGGTGCGTCGTACAAGCATTTGACCGTGGTGCTCGGCACGACGGCGTTCTCGTCGATAGAGCAGAAGAGGGATATTTTCTTGATGATTTCCTCGGGCGGTTTTTTGTCCGAGCGCGTCACCACCACGTCGGGGAATATGCCGAAACGTTGAAGTTCGCGCACGGAGTGTTGTACGGGTTTGGACTTGAACTCGTCCGAGCAAGACATATAAAGAAGCAAGCACACGTGGATAAAAGCGCAGTTTTCTCTGCCTACGTCGAGGCTGAATTGGCGCAACGCTTCGAGGTAGGGTTGGCTCTCGATGTCACCCACCGTTCCGCCGATTTCCGTGATGAGGATATCCGCGCCCGACTCTTTTGCCGTCTGCAAAATATGGTCCTTTATTTCGTTGGTCACGTGAGGTATGATTTGCACGGTTTTGCCTTGATAGTCTCCGTTGCGCTCCTTGTTGAGGACGGATTGATAGAGTTTTCCGCTCGTAAGGGAGGAACTCTTGGACAAATTCTCACCGATAAATCTCTCGTAGTGTCCGAGGTCGAGGTCGGTCTCCGCGCCGTCTTCCGTGACGAAAACTTCACCGTGTTGGGTGGGGTTGAGTGTGCCGGGGTCGATGTTCATATACGGGTCGAACTTCTCGACATATACGCTGTATCCCGCCGATTTCAAAAGTCTGCCGAGCGACGCTGCGACGATGCCTTTGCCGAGTCCCGATACGACTCCGCCCGTTACGAAAATGTACTTGCTCATTTGTGTGCCTCCGTGATAGAAATTTGTATGATTTTCAGTTTATTTATCGTGTTTTTTGCCCTTAAAAAACAAAAAAAAGGCGTTTTTTTTTAACTAACCGAGTCAGTCAAAAGAAAAAACGCCTTTTTAGGTCTTGTTATAGGGTGTGGTGCGTATTTTTTTAAGCCGTAATTCGCAACGTAAATTTGCGACATTCTCAAAAAAAATACATTTGGAATGATACCATATTTTCGTCGTATGTCAATAGATTTTCACAAACTTTTTTCAAGAAATTTTTTGAAGGTGTTTTGAAGAACGTTCGCAAGCGGTAACTGTGTTTTTATACGCCGGTTAAACGAGATAAATAACTATAAAAATAGAAGATACGGCACGGACGTCGAATAGGTCAATATACGTTTCTTCCAAGCAAATAATCGACGGACACGTCAAATAAGTCCGCAAGTTTTACGAGATTTTCAAGCGTAGGTTCGGCTTGACCTTTCTCATAGCGGATATAAGAGGGTTGCGAAATTCCAAGTGCACTTGCAACTTGTCGTTGCGTGAGGTTGTTGAGTTTTCGCTGTTCTATCAATGCTTGTTGAAATCGTTCCATAGTCTTTATTATTGACAATGATAGCAATACGTTATAAAATATAGGTAAAATATAGCAATATGCTATCAATATTAAGGGAGAACGATAATGAAAAAGACTATTTTTACAATCGTTTTGGTGGTAGTTATGTGTGCGATTTTATGCGCGTGTCTCGTTGCTTGTAGCCGTAACGACGGCGGAAGCCAGCAAAGCGGAGGTCAACAAGGCGGAAGTTCGGAAAGCGGACTTAAAAACTTCGAGGGGTTGACTTTTGCAAGCGAAACGGTGACGTACGACGGAAGAGAACACCAATTGACCGTCAAGAATTTGCCGGCCGACGCGAGCGTAGTTTATACGTCCAACAAAGGTACGGATATAGGCGAATACAACGCAACCGCAACCGTATCGAAAGACGGATACGCAACGAAGACGTTGAGCGCAAAACTCGTTATTTTGCCAAGCGCAAATATGCTCGTCACATCTCGCTCAAACGCAAAGAACGCCAACGAGCAAAATTACGATTTCTATCTCAATCTTGCGGGAACTGTGGACGCGCTCGGTATCACCGAAACGGCAAACGCCAATTACGACGGCAAATATAGATTTAACACGGCTACGGGAGACCTTAAATTCCGTAGGGAAACGAGCGGAATATTGCTCGTAGACTCCACCGAATATATCTACACGCAAAACGACGCAAAAATCAAAGTCGTCGCAAACGAAAAGGGCGAAGTGAAAAAGACGGCTGTTTTGCCCAAAGAGGACGAAGGGCTTGATCTTATCAATATGCCGTTCGTCGCGCTCGTAAACGGACTCAAAGAGGACAATATAACTAAAATAGAATTGTCGGGAGTTGCGGGATACAAGTACGTTGCGACGCTTGCTCTTCAATCGGACAACGAGGCGGTTGCTTCACTTCTCGGCAAAATCGAAAAACTCGGCACGAAAGTAAATCTCAAAGACGTGAGTTTTACAAATCCGATGGGCGTGAAAATGTATTTCAATCTCGACGGTGCGCAAAAGCTCGTTGATTTCAAGATGAGCGCGGACGTGTCGTTCCCCGTAAAGGGCGTAAGTGCGACGATAAAACTTACGTATTTGCAAAAAGAAAATAACGCAACGATAAATATTCCGTCAACGCAAGGTTTGATAGTCGGCAAAGACGCAATCAAGAGCGAGATGGATATCGTCGACAAGGCAATCGAAGATTTGAAAAATTCTTCCGCATATTCCGTTGATTTGGAAGCGAGAAACGAGTTCGATCCCGCGTGGAATATCAACGCAACGGTGGATAAGTATATCGCAAGAATGTACAAAAACACCGACGCCGACACGGGAAGAGTGGACTTCAACCACTCCTTTGAATACAAAGCGCACACTGATACGGACGATAAAGACACCTTCAAGTTTACCGTTGGAAATATCAAGACGGGTGAGGTGTATCGTATATCGAGAAAAGGCACGAATACCAATACTTTGCTTGAAGGCGTGAGTGCGGACGGGCAGTTTGATTATCTCACGTCCATTGCAAAGGCAGACTATACCGATATCGACTGTATCAAAAAGGTGGAAAAAGACGGTAGCGTATTCTATTATATCTACCTTGATAAAACGGCAGCGCACGACGTCCAAAAGAGAATAACCGACGTTATCAACTCCAATCCGACGGACAACGTTACCGACGTACAAAACTACTTCAACGAAGACAATCAAATCGACGAAGCGGAAATGGTGGTCGAAATGAAAGACGGCGCGTTGGTGGCTATCGATATAAAGACGCAATTGCGCTATTGCCCGACGGGCGGTGAACATACCGAGAGAAATATCGTACTTACCAACACTATATCTTTGACCGTCAACGACAAGTTGTCTTCCGCGCAAGATTACGTTGCACCCAACGCGGTTGCAACGACGCTCGGACATTACGGACTCAATAACGCAAAATTCTATATATTGTAAATTGTATAAAAAAGCGGTATACAAAAAGAAAACGCTATGCGAAGTGCATAGCGTTTTTGGTTGGTTTTATCGTTTTGATTGATTATACAATCAATTTGTATAACAGTTATCGATTACTTTACGAGGTCGATGAGGGCAAGTGCGCGCTTCAATGCGAGCTTGCTGTTGACCTTAAATTGGAAGGGGACTTCCTCGTAGACTTTCTTGTGTCCCGTTGCGGTGTGGGGGGTGCGACCGTCGTTGAACTCGGGTGCTTCCGGATCGAGGGGAAGGTTGATACGCAAAGACGTGCCGATGATGGTCACTTTGGCAACGATGTCGCCTTCTCTACGGTAGGTGTCGCATTGCTTGCTGATACGGCTTTTGATTTTGGGCGTGCCCTTCGGGGTTGCGGTGAGCGCGTCTTTGAGGATTGCGTAGCGTTCCTTTACGATGTCGTCGGAAAGTGCGTATTTCTCTGCAAAAGTGAGGCTCTTTCTTGCCGCTTTCTTTGCCATAACTTTGTCGTAATCAAACTTTTTGCCGAGAGAAGAGTCAAGCGTGGTTACGTCTTGTTCTTCCGCTTTTTCCACGACTGCGGGTTGCGGTTTTTCCACGACTTTGGGCTTGTTCATCTCTTCGTATGCAGATGCGCAGGGAAGAGCGACGCTCTTGTCGCAAAACGCGCAATAATCGTAACCACCGCACATATCGCGATGATTGGTGACGCTGTCATTCCATTTTTGCTCGTCCAATTTGGCTTGCAATGCAATTTTGTCCATAGTGTACTCCCTTAAACGATTTGGCGGTCAAACCGCTATCTATTCCAATGAAATCGTGAATATTGTACACAAATAAATTGCGTTTGGCAAACATTTAAGGCACACAATTTTTATTTTTTGACATTTTGCCCGTGCGAAATGGCATAACGCATCAAAAAGCGTATTCTATCCGTTGCTTTTTCGTATGCGACGAAAAGCGTGAAAGAATAAGTGTCAAGAAACAGTGTATCTAATAGGCCGTTATATAAAATTGGTTTTTTTAGGGTTGCTTATCTTTTACAACGTTATCGTATTCCTACATCGTATTGTATGGATACGGTAAAAAATCAGCCACTCCTCGAAAGAAGTGACTGAAAAAATGGCCTGCCTGAGACGATTCGAACGTCCGCAAAACCCGCCTTAGGAGTTCGTCTTGCCTTGCAAAATATCGTTAAAACCAGCAAATTTCTTGCATTTTGTAGTGTTTTAATCAATATTTTGCGTTCAAATCGCTTGTTTTTTGGTATTATTTGAGAAAATTTTCATATCTTCAAATAACTTTAATACCAAAATAATACCAATTTAATACCAGTTTGCGTCATCGCACATAGCTAATTTGTTTTGCTGCAATAAACAAAAACGATTGTATTATACTAAATGTCCAATGCGGATAGATTTAGTGTAACTTTAGTTTTTGTAGGCGCTGTTTTTATTATAAACATCGCCATGTAAATAGGCAAGTATAATCTCTTGTTTTTCCTTTCGATATTCCCATTGCACAATACAAATGCTTGCGGTATATCATAACTCTCGTTGCTAAGAAGGTTGTCCAAAGCCGAATGCTTCTTGTAATCTTTTCCGGACTTGACTTCAATAGGCAGGACATCTCCTTTGTATTCAATCAGAAAATCAACTTCGCCTTGTTTTTTACTGTTAAAGTAATATAGATTTTCGTATCCATGCGCAGACAACTCTTGCGCAACTGCATTTTCAAATATTGCTCCATAATTGATATCTTTTTCTTTAGATAGCAACTTTAACTGAATGTCAGTGTCCATTAAAAGGTTCGATAAAATTCCCACATCTGAATGGAATAATTTTGTAAGACGATTGTTTGCAGACAACTCGAGGGGGATTTTTGGTTCTGCGACATTGAAAGTAGGCAGTGCAATACCTGCTTTTTTAAGCCACATAAAATCATCTTGCACATCTTTTATTTCATAGCCTTTTCCGATTTCACCAAGAGAAAACCGTTTGTTTTTGCTATTCAATTCTTGCGGAAGGACTCTATAAATTGTGTCAAGATGCACATTTTGTTGTTGTGATGCATATTGTACGATGTCTTTTTTATAGTATTGTTCGATTTTGGCTTGTACTTCGTTTACCTTTTTCAAATCGTTGGTCGATATAAAAGTTTGTACAACTTCCGGCATACCACCAATTAAAAGATACTTGTAAAAAGCGTCGATTAGTCTTTCGTGAATAAGTTGGTCAACAGTTTTTTCATGAACAAAGCAATCGTTCAAATAGTCAATTACTTCTTGTTTCAAGCTAACCGACCATAAGAACTCTTCGAAGTCTAGCGGAAACATCCGCAATTCTCTCATATATCCCGTTGGCCAAGAGGCAATGTTGTTGAGCTCCACACCAAGCATAGACCCCGAAAAAATGTAGCGGAATTTGCCATCTTCGACAAGGAATTTTGCAAGTGTGATTAAATCACAGTTTTTTGCATATTGAATTTCGTCAAAGAATATAAGCGTTTCATTGGGAACCATTTCTTCGGATGTAAACGCCGAAATCCTAAACAATAAGTCAGCGGCATTTTTAGATTGCTCAAGAATAGGAATGAATTCCTTATGCTCATATAAGTTAATTTCAATGAAATGTTGAAAATTTGATTTCCCAAACTCTCGCACAAGATACGATTTGCCAACTTGCCTTGCTCCGGTTATTAAAAGTGCATCTTTGCTGTTTTTCCAATCATTTAATAAGATCTCGGTTTTTCTTTTTAGCATTGTTTAACTCCTTTGATTATATTATATACGACAATTAAACATTTTACAACCACAATATCACAAAAAATTAAACATTTTCCAACTTTTATGTCAATCAAATTAAACAATTTCCAGCTTTTGCTGTTTTGAGGATCATGTGTTCTAGTAAACGTGGTTTCATCAACATCTATTTATTGTTTTTATTTAGCACAAATATCAAGGATAAACTTGGTTAAGGGGGTAAATTTTGATAAAAAATCAATTTTTACCCCGTTAACCGATATGTTTGTCGCCGGTTTAAATGAAAAGCAATAATAAAACATGCGAAAGATTTACTGGTGTATTTGCCCTTCGTGGTGGTTATCGTCGCATAAGTCAGCGAATATATCAACGGCGCGGAAAAATAGCGGTAGATGTTTAGAGAGCCATTTTATGGAGTCAGACTCATAGAAGTTTGGCTCATTTTATTTTTACACTATTTTTCGCTCAAATTGATTTGTCCGTTGACATATTCCATTGCAACAGTATTTACATTTGAAACGTTTCGACTTATGGCTCGTCTAGGCATAAAAAAATCAGTCACTCCACGCAAGAAGTGACTGAAAATGGCCTGCCTGAGACGATTCGAACGTCCGCAAAACCCGCCTTAGGAGGGCGGTGCTCTTTCCAGCTGAGCTACAGGCAGATATAAGAATTATAGCACGATTTGAAATGCGGTGCAAAATGTTTTACAATGCCGGAACGATACGGAAACGTTTTGCGTTGTTATAATAACACAATGATTGCCAAAAATCAATTTTTGAAAGACATTTGGGTGGTTTTGCTAGAAAGAATGGGGTTTTGGCACTCGCTACGCTCGTGACAAGGCAAGAAACTCGGCACAAGTATTGTGCTTTGTAGTTTCTTGGTACGTACGCCTTCGGCTAGTTCCAATTCAAGAAACTCGGCACAAGCATTGTGCCGTTTTATATACAAACATAGCCGTTATTGCATACTGCAAAGGCTATGCTTGTATATAAAAATGCGAGTGCTTTTGCACTCGCATAGTTTCTTGGTCGGAGTAACGGGACTTGAACCCATGGCCTCTTGACCCCCAGTCAAGCGCGCTACCAAACTGCGCTATACCCCGATAGAATTTATTAAATTTGTTTTTTTATTGTCCTTGTTCGATGCCGTGACCTTATGTTTGGGAGCGCGCTCGCGCATTTCCGTTAGGTCTTGCGGTTTTAATACCTCGTGACAAGTGATGTTGTGAGATATGGTACAATTCCATTTGCGGTCGTTGCTTATCGCAAACCAAACTGCGCTATACCCCGATTTGAGTTATTAAATTGTGCTTTTCCGTTTTTAAGATTGGCGCATTGCGTGCGCTTCTCTCAAACAGCATAGGTATTGTAACTCAAAAAAACGGTTTTGACAAGTTCTTTCGCAAATATTGAAAAAAATATTGCGATTGACGGTTCTATCCGTGCATATTTGCGCTTGCTTGATTTTTGATAGATGGCTATATTTGCCAAATAAAAACCCCGACGGGTGTCGGGGCAAAACGTGCGTTGGTTGCGATTGGTTGCTTTTTAGTTCTTCTTTTCGCCGTTTTCTTTTTGAGCGAGGTCGTCGATTTTCTCAACGAAGGAGCAAAGCACGCCGAAAGTCTTGGCAAGGCAATCTTCGTTGACGTCTTCCGCGACGTCGAGACGAGTGTGGTAATATCTCGGAAGATTGAAATTCATTGCGGTCACGCAAACGCTGTTGAAACCGCCTTGCGTATACGCCGCGGCGTCCGTTGCGCCGAGTGCGACGCTGCCTTTCTTGCAATTTACGCCCTCGTCCTTGCACGCTTCGAGCCAAAGTTCGGTTGCCTCGGGATCGCATTTGATAAAGCCGTTCATATCCTTGTAGTTGACCAAGATATGATCTTCTTCGCGGATAGTGTCAATGCAAAGTATGGTGGTGGGGCAGTCCTTGAAATCGTTTTTGTGTGCTTTTACCCACGCTTTCGAGCCGCGCAAGCCTGCTTCTTCACCGCCGGCGCAAATGCAACCGACTTCGGTGTTTTCAAACTCGATGCCGTTGTCTTTGAGCGCTTTGAGGAAGCTTATGCCCATTGCGCAACCCGTGAGGTTGTCCGTTGCGCCGTCTGCAATCACGCGCGGATTGAAGAGGAAGTACATAAGTATCCAAAATGGCACGAACACACCGCTGCAACAAAGCGCGATAAATATTGCTTGGTCGGTGATAGGAGTGAAGATTGCGCCCTTTACGCAAGCCGCGATTGCAACTGCCATAAAGTACAAAATGCCGATAACGGAGATAAGGAAATGCGCAATAAACGCTTTTCCGCCCAAATAGTAGTTGAGAGTCCACTCGTACGCGGCGTCTGCGTGTCCCGAGATGAGAACGCGACGTTTCACTTCACCTTGCGGTTTTTTGATAGCCGTCATATTGAGAGATTGGCGTTTGGGGAAGAGGAAGTCCACCACTTGACGGTAGAAGACGAATTCCAAAACCATAAGTGCCATACCCACGCAAATGAGAATAATCGAGAGCATCGGCATAAAGAACGCGCTTACGAACGCGCCGAGAATAAGCGTTACGGTGATGTAAATCCAGCCCATAAACGCCAGAGTGTGCACGTCGTACGGCTCGGTTTTTACGTCGGTTGCGTAGGGTGCGACCTCTTGCGCCATATATTTTACGGCTTCGACCTCGCCTTTGCTTCCGCAGTCGCGCTTGCCGAAGGATTTAATCACGTGGGATATAAATCCGTGCATATATTTTGCGCTCTGGGCTTTGTTGTCTTTGAGTGACGTGAGTTTCATAATTTCCTCTCCTTATAGGAATAATTCGATTATAAATAAATCCTATTGATAAGTCAATACGCGCGCGAGATAAACGCTTATTTTTTGAGCGCGGTTGCCATATCGTTATACGCTTTGGATATGCCTTCTATGATATCGGGGTGCGAGAACGTGCGGTGATATACGATTGCGGTCTCGCGTATCATACTCAAATTTTCTATCGGGAGCGCGACGAGCGAGCCTTTGTTGATTTCCTTGTAGCACGCGCTCTTTGAAAGTATGGACACGCCGATGTCCTTTTTGACGAGGTTGCGGATAGTTGCGATGCTGTCAACCTCAATCGTCACGTCAAAGTCGTCGAGCGATTCGCCTATCGAGGTGAGCGCGCTCTCAAACTTCTCACGAGTGGACGAAGAGGGCAGACGCAAGATAAGATGTTGTTTTTTGAGCTCGGATAGGGTGATTGCCGTCTTTTTTGCAAGCGGGTTCTTTGGTGACGTCATACAAAGCAACATATCCGTGTCTATAACCATAAAGTTGAAGGACGGATTGGTGGGTTTTTCCTCGATAATGGCAATATCGATTTCAAAATTTTCCAACATATCATAAAGATTTTTTATGTTGTCAGTTATCAACGTTATATTGAGGTTATCGTCACCGAGTGCCATTTTGGACAACGCTTCCACCATAAATCCGCTTTCTTGCGTATGCGTGATGCCTATGCGGATTTTGTTGATATTGTACTTGGCGTTCTTGATTTTCTCTTGCATCTTCTCGGCAAGGGCTTTCATACGTCTTGCGTACAAAAGTGCGATTTCTCCCTCTTGCGAGAGAATAAGTTCCCCTTTTTTCCTCAAAAAAAGCGTCGTATTCAGCTCTTCTTCCAACCTCTTTATGTGTTGGCTTACGGCGGGTTGGGTGAGAGAAAGTATTTCTCCCGCCTTGGTGAAATTCTTGGTTTCGCACACGGTGATAAGCGTGTCGAGTCTATCGTCAAGTAGCGACATAAAACACCTCGATTATTACGGATAATTATCAATATATAAATATCCATAATTTGACTTTATGATGACAAAATCATAGCATAGCATTACGAACTTGGCAAGACAAATCCGAAAAATAAACGGAAAGTCGAGGTGAAAAGATGTTGTTGCAAAATTTTTCAAGCGTGTCGCAAGTCATAATATCCGTCGCGGTTATGCTTATCGCAGGATACGTTATGTCGCGCTTGACCAAAAAACTTAAACTCCCCAACGTCACGGGGTATATTATCGCGGGCATATTGATAGGTCCGTATTGCATCAATATTATTCCCACCAAAGTTGTGGAAGGAATGAGCTTTCTTGCGGATATCGCGCTTGCGTTTATTGCGTTCAGTACGGGTGAGTTCTTCAAGATGTCCACACTTAAAAAAAACGGCGGTAAAAATATCGTTATAACCGTATTTGAGGCGTTGCTTGCTTCCATAGTAGTGTTCTTGGTGATGTACTTTGCGCTCGGGTTGAGCCTTCCGTTTTCAATCGTGCTCGGCGCGCTTGCGGCGGCTACCGCGCCCGCTTCCACTATGATGACGATACGTCAGACCAATTCCAAGGGTGATTTCGTAGATACGCTTTTGCAAGTGGTCGCGCTCGACGACGTGGTCGGACTCGTGGCGTTCTCGGTGGCTATCGCGGTTGCGACGGCGTCGCTTGCGGGTACGGTTACGGTGGGCAACGTGCTGTTGCCTATCGTGTACAATATAGTGGCGTTCGTCGTGGGCGGTTTGCTCGGATTCTTGCTCAAATTGCTCATATCCAAACGCTCCACGGACAACCGCCTCATCATTGCCGTTGCGACGATATTCGGATTTTGCGGAATATGCTCGTTTATGGACGTGTCACCGCTTCTCGGCTGTATGGCTATGGGCACGGTGTATATGAATACGTCAAACGAC
Organism: Christensenella sp. UBA7571; assembly: GCA_002476605.1. Taxonomy (GTDB): domain Bacteria; phylum Bacillota; class Clostridia; order Christensenellales; family CAG-917; genus CAG-475. Next base: position 79,721 of record DLLD01000015.1, on the reverse strand, counting down.
GACAAACTCTTCAAACAACTCAACTATTTTTCACCGCCGATTTTGCTTCTGTTCTTCGTCCGCTCGGGCGTAAACTTCAAGCTTGACGCGCTCGTAAGCACGGGTGAATCGGTTGGCGGAGTGTCCTTGCTTGTGATAGGCGTGGTGTATTTCTTCGTGAGAATACTCGGCAAGTACGGCGGTTCTTTCCTCGGCTGTCTCGTCACCAAAAAGGACAAGAAAGTGCGCAATTACCTCGGACTTGCGCTAATACCGCAAGCGGGCGTCGCGATAGGTCTTGCAACGCTTGCGTCGAGGACGATAGGCGGGGATACGGGCAGCGCGCTCGAAACCATAATCCTTGCGTCGAGCGTGCTATACGAACTTATAGGTCCTGCGTGTGCGAAACTTGCGCTGTATCTATCCAAATCCTATTCCAACGATATAAACGCCGTCGTGCCCGACGAGCAAGTGGAAGAAGTGGCGCAAAAGAACGACGTTGAGGTGCTTATAGACAAAATCAACCATATTAGAGAGGCTTTGCCTCCGCCCGAACCCGTCCAAGAGGACGAAAAGGCGTACGACGAGGCCGCAGAAGAATATTACTTGCTCAATTCGAGACAGCGCGTAAAGAGATAGGAGGTGCAAAATGAATTATATCGATCCGCTCGCTAAGGTTATGGGGGAATGGGCTTATACCGTTACGGTATATTCCATATTGTTGAGGGTGTTAGTGCCCGTACTGTTTGCGTTCTACGTGGGGTGCGAAAGATCCACCAAAGGACACACCGCGGGGCTTAAAACGTTCATCTTGCTTTCGATTTCGTCAACGGCGTGTATGCTTATCGACGCAAGTTTCGGGCTCAAAGTGCCGATTTGTTCCGTCGGCGCGATAATCGGCACGGCAATGCTCGGCGGTAACTCCATACTCTTTGGCGCAAAGAACCAAATCAAAGGACTTACGACGTCGGCGTGGCTTTGGTCGTGCAGTATCTTCGGACTTATCGTGGGCGCGGGACTTTATACGATTGCACTCGTTTTGCTCGTGGTGTACGTGGTGATTTTGCAAGCGTTCCCGACTCTCGAAAAGTACTTGAAACAACGCTCCAATCACTTTGAACTTCACCTCGAATTGTTGTCCAAAAACGACTTGCAAACGTTTATGTCAACCCTTCGACAACTGGGTATGCGCATAGACGACGTGGAGCTCAATTCCGCTTTTATCAACTCGGGACTCAGCGTGTATTCTTTGCGTCTTTCCATCGAGAGCAAGGAACTCAAAAAGTACAAAACGCACGACGAGATTATCGAAGCGTTGAGAAGCATTGAGTATATCCACTATATCGAAGAAATAAAATGATTTGATTTTGGGAGGTCGGGAGGGAGACGGTGACGGCTTGCATCGGCAAGCCGTTGCCACACAAGAATTTCGTATCTTAAAGTCAAATCGTAATATAAAGAAAAAATTAAACTCTCGCACAAAGCGAGAGTTTAAGCATATAATTTTGCATTATAAACTGTTTATTCTTGCAAAACGACGCAATTTATTATCGGTGCGTCGTTTTTGGTTTTTCGGGTATTTTCAACCGCTTTACAGGGCGTCGTCGCAGTGTAAATTTTGTCGGTTGCGTGGTGCGGTGAACAGTGTTTCGATTGATTATGGCTTGCGCAATTTGCCGTCGAGACCTTTTATGAGGAAGCACTTTCCTACGAGGGTGTCGAGGCTTGCGCAACCGTAAACTCGGCTGTCGGAAGAGTGATTTCTGTTGTCGCCCATACAAAACATTTGTCCGTCGGGGACTACCAAATCTATCTCGTCGGCCATAACGGAATCGCTATTTATATAAGGTTCGTCAAGCAACTCACCGTTGATATAAACTTTGCCGTCGGTTATTTGAACGTGGTCTCCGCCGAGAGCGATTACGCGCTTTACCAAAGACGCTTTTTGCCCCGTCTTGCCGTCAACTATCCAGTCGGGCGTAAAGACCACGATATCACCGCGTTTTATAGTCGCTTTTTTGTTGAGGTAAAGAGTTTCGCCGTTGGTGCGTTCCTCGTCGCTGTCGCCTTCTATAAGCGCGCCGTTTCCGCCGTCGAGGGTGGGATACATCGATATGCCGTCAACTATGAAGGTCGAGAAAACGTACTTTTTGAGGAGTAGCGCGCTCGTCACCGCAATCGCAACCACCAAAAGTACGCATATCACGGATACGATTATGCGCTTGGGGTTGTTGCGCTCGGGCTGAACTTCGGGGATTTCCGTTTGGAATGAATCTTGCATATCAAAGTATATTTTATCTTTTGCAAATTATTTTCAAATCCACAAAAAATTGTTGAGTATCGCGCCGTCCACCGAGATGACCTCTATGACTTTTGCGGTGCTGAAAGCGGAAAGCGTTCTGCCTTCTTCGCTCTTGAAGTCGGAACACTCGAAGAGCAGTTTTTGCCAAAACTCTCCGCCCGTGAGGTTGGCGTGCGCGATGTAGCGTTTGAGATCCGGATAGGACAAGACGGACACTTCCAGCTTGCGTGCGGCCTCGGAGTATGCGTCTATATGTAGCGACGCAGAGCGCGGAAGCGCTTTCATCTCGTGTATACTACGGCAAAGAGACAAAACTCCGTGATCGAGGGTGATGCCTTTTATGCCGAAAGGTCCTTCTTTGACTTTGAGAGAGTTTTCGTCAAGCAACGCCGAGTCCGACTTTGCGGAAAACGCGCCGATGCCCATACTTCCGTCGTAAATTATGCTGGAATTGCGCATCGCGGAGTCCGTTGCAGTAACGTCGTGCTTTGCGGGGATAACGTCTATAACTTTGGTGGAGATTATGTCACCGTCTTCGTAGTCGAAGGTGGCGTACGCCACGATAAGCTCGTTTTCGTCGTAGACGGGGACGTCGCAAACGTATTCGTGCTCACCGACTTTTTGCTTGATGTCGAGCATCGTCCAATAGCGTTCCTTGGATATAGGCTCACCGTAACTTACGTACAATCTGCGTGATTTTGCGCCCCTTGCCGAATTGACGCGAACGTACAATCTGCCGTCCGTGGTGTCGAATTTCATAGTGGGCATAACTTGCGTCTCACCGTCCGAGGCAAGATGTTTGCGTAGCCAGCAAAGGCACGCGTTGCCTACGGATTTGGTCAACTGTTGTCCGCACGAGTCGGATATAATCAGTTGTTTGTCTTTGCACTTTACGAGGTCGAGCATATCGCCGATTCTATCCACGTCGCAAGCAACGGAATCTCTTGCCGCAATTGCAAGCGTAGGGCAGTTGACAAACATTGCGTACGTTTCCGCACCTACGCCAGTGGAATATGCAAGTTGCTCGTCTCCGCCGGGGATATCTTTTCCCAAGAATTTGGGACTGTCGGTTGCCCAACGGTAGCCACCGCCGTTTGCCGCAACGAGAGCGCGCACTCTGTTGTCAGTGCCCGCCACTTGCCAAGAAAGTTGCGCGCCTATGCCGAAACCTATCACGCCTATGCGGTCGGTCGCAACGAGGCTTTGCTCTTCGAGAAGAGATATCGCGCGTCTTGCAACTTTGCTCCATACGAACCAAGGCGTGTTGCGCGCGCCTCCGAGAATATCGTCGAGATGTTGCTTGCAAGAGGGGAGCGAGGCGAAGCTCAAATCCGAGGGATAAGAGGTGTGTGTGTCCACGAACGTACCGCAATAATCGAGCACGCAAGTGACGTAGCCTTCTTCCACGAGATAGCGTATCGCTTCTTGCGAATAAGGGTTGTCAAAAGACGGCAAAACCAAAAGCGCGGGGCGCTTATCTTGCCAACGTCCGTCGTAAAAAATCTTGCAAAAGACACGCACGCGACCTTCTTTGGTCGTGTCCGCCGTGAATATCTGTTGCGAGCAAACGATATTATCTTGCGATTGTGCCGAGATTATTGACGCTTCCAAAGGTGCTTTGTGAGCGTCGAATCCCTCCCACACTTCCGTGGGCGTCATAAATTTGATTTCCATACGCAACATTATACCTCAAAAGCAGTGCAATGTAAAGAAATAAAATGTGCGCGCACGCAAAGCGTTCGGGCGCGACGCTTTCAGCGTCGGGTACGTAACAAAGCGCGTCCGTTTTGCCGTCCAATTGCTCGGCATAGGCGCGCCTCATTTTTTCCATAGTTGCGTCGTCGGGAAGGGTATAGTCCATAAAAGCCTCCGCTTTACTATATGAGTAAAAGTCAAAACGGCGTGAATCAACCCGTCTCCCGTACGCTTATTTTGACGACTGGCGTGAAATTTATGGTGGATAGGCAATCTCTTTCGAGCGTTCGCCCCACCGACTGATACGCTTTTGCTTGTAGATTCAAAAAGTCTATATTCTCCTTTTTCGAGAACTCGTAAAGATACTCGAATTTGGCTTTTATCTCGTCCGCAAGTTTTTGAGCGTATTGCTTTACGATATCGTCCGCACTTGAAAGCACCTTGTCCGTGTTTACGTTTTGCACGTCGCTCAAATCGACGGACAGATTGATTTGAGCTTTTACGTCGCGTCCGTTTGCTTTGAGTTTGACGTCCTTTTTGAGAACCTTAAATTCCATCGACCCGCCCTCTTCGTCGGTGTAGTTGAAAGTGCCCGTCACTCCGTGTCCGAGGAAGAGCGCAAGCACCTCGGCGTGCTCCTTGTCAATCACCGCAAATTTGTCGTGGTTGAACACGAGTGCGTCACCTATCAAAAGCTCGTAAGTGTCCTCGTCGTTGCCTTGTTGACTTATGGGCGGGCTTTGCGCTTTTTGCACTTTGATATAAGGCACTGCGTTTGCTTCGCTACGAGACAGAGAGCGCGCGAGAAAGTCCTTTGACGTGGTGCGAATCATACCGTCCGAACCTTCCTCGTTGATGAGTGCTTGTTGCAAAAAGAAGGGTGCGCTGAGCGTCGTGCCGACGCGCAAAGAAAGCAATTCTTCGGGAGAATCGGGACAAGAAACGATTATGGTTTGCTCGGGCAATGCGTACATTCCGGTGAGTGGATATATGAGTTGCAAATGGTCGAGCGTAAGAGCCGATTTTGACATAACCACCACGTTACAGTGCGCAAGTGATATGATTAAACCCATTTTGCGCGAAATACCGTCCATTGCGCCCGCAATCGTGTTGCCCGACGAAGAGTAGGTGTTGAAGGTTGTTTCGGACGTGTCTCCGCTGGACGAGCCGACGAGAACGCATTGCGCGCTTACGGTGAAAAGAGAGGTGTCTTCTTGATAATCTATACCTATGCCGAGCACCACCGCGGACTTGGTGAGAGAGGGTGTTTCCACCGTGCGACCGAACACTATTAGTATGAGCGCGATGAGTGCAAAGACGAACCACTTCGTGCGTGCAAGATAGGAAGGAATAGTCTGCTTTTTCATCTCTTACCTCCCGTCGGACCGTCCGTCGCAAGCGTCTCGCAAGTGCCTTTTTCACAGCACAATACGCCGTCAAATTCACTGCTCGGAAGTGACGGTTTTTTAACTTTTTGTGGCATATATTCACTGTCCGCACAACGGTAAAATCCGCGCATTTTTCGCTTTTGAACGAGTGCGAAAATGAGGAATAAAAGTGGCACTGCAACCGACGTTATCGATAGGGCGTAGCCGAAAGCACCCACGGCAAAGTCCGTCACCGTTTGGGTGGACGTCACGAATATCGCGGTGCAAAGTATCACCACCGGACACGCGATTTTGGACGGCACTGCCGAGCCGAACGCGCGACGGAAAGCGTTGTTTGCTCCATCGTACAAAAAAGATATGGAAAATATGGACATCGCAAGGATTACGAAGAGGTTGGTCCACTCCATTCTGCCTATTTCGAGGGACAGTTGGTTGAAACTCGCGATGTGGATAAGAAGGTCGGACACCATTTTGAGCGCGTCACCGTAGATTGCCACTCCGAACATAACTATAACGTTGGCAAGCACCCAAGTTATTGCAATGCTCGACGTTATATAGGGGAGTTTTTTGTTGCGTATTCGCACGAACGCAAAAGGCAACAAATCTCCGAGCCACAGTCCGTAATGCGGAAGTTTTGAAAAGAATTCCGTGGGACTTACCGAGAATACGGGAAGATTGCGACCTATATCGAATTCCGTATCGAGGAAGGCAAGATTGAGGATTATCACCGCCAAAAACAGCGGTGCAAACAATTCGCAAGAGCGCGCGACAGAGCGAGTGCCTTTTGCGCCGAGGTAAATTATCGGCACTATGAGAAGCACGTATATGAAGACGGGTTGCGCGCCCGTAAACAATTCGTGGGTGAGGTACGATGCGCAGTAGCAAAAATAGAACGTGCATTTTATGCTCAACAGCACGAATGCAACCGCGCACGTTGCCTTGTACCAAAGCGAATTCGTGGCAATCAAAAAGCCGTCTCCGCTCATACACGAAAACGCAAATATCGTTACGGCACAAATAAGTTCCAAGACGGAAAAGGTTATAAACACCCAAAGCGTAGACGAGCCGTAATAGGAGGATATCATACCCGGGGCGGCGGATAATTTGAACGCTATTCCAACCATAAGAATAATTGCTGCCACTTGATTGTTGTATAGCGTGCCTATTGGTAGATTTTTTCGCAATCCGTGTTTTACAGTGAAGTTTTGCACGATTAAAGTCCTTATTTTATGATTTTCTTATGCGACGGCGGTTTGTCGTCGGGATAGAGTAGGGGCGCAGTTCCATTGACGAAGCGGCCGCTTTCAATACGCCGTCTTGAAGGTCGGGGATTATGCGCGGAGCGTACGGGGCAAGGTAAGGCGTGCCGAAGTTGTCGAGGCTTGCAAGGTATGCGATTATGACTATGGTGAGCACTATCATACCCACGAACCCAGTAACCGCACTCACGCACAAAAACAAAAATCTCATTATAGACATAGGTCCGACTTGGTCGGGCACGCAGAATATGCCTATTGCCGACAGCGCGACTACGAGGACGCTGGGCGAGGATATAAGTCCCGCTTTCACTGCCGTGTCTCCGAGCACGATTGCGCCCACGACGGATAGGGATATGCCGAAGTAGCGAGGCATACGTATGGACGCTTGGTTGAGTATCTCGAAAAGCGTCATAACGAGAAGCATTTCTATTGCGGGCGGGAAGGGTATATTGGTGGTTGCCGCCATAAGCGTCATAAGGAATTTTATGGGTAGCAACTGAAAGTGGTAGGTTTGCAGTGCTACGTACGCACCCGGCAACAGCACCGTCAAAAGCGCACCGAGCATACGGAACATTCTTATCATCGAAGCGCGCCAGTCCCCCGAGTAGTAGTCGTAGCCGTCTTGAACGTCCTCGAATACGAGATAGGGAAGCGTTATGACTATGGGTGAGCCGTCAACGATTATCACAACGCGCCCTTCGAGAAGTTTCGCGCTTGCGACGTCGGGTTTTTCCGTCGAGCCCGCTTGCAAAAAGAAGGAATTTTTGCGAGTTTGGATAAACGAAAGCACGTACGCGCTGTCAACTACTCCGTCAACGTCTATGCGTTCGATTTTGTGAGATAACTGTTCGACTATTGCGTCGTCGGCAATGCCTCTTATATACATAAGCGCAACCGTTGTTGAGGAATATCGTCCCACTTGAAAAGTTTTTGCCACGAGGTCGGGTGATTTTATACGACGGCGTATGAGAGACATATTGGTTTTGATTTCCTCGATAAATCCCTCGCGAGGTCCTTTCATAACGCTGGACGTTGGCGGTTCGCCTATCGCGCGTGCACTGGGTTTTCGCAAAGAAAAGATATAGGCGTCGTTTTCACCGTCTATATAAAACGCTATGTCGCAACAAGCGATTTTCTCGGGCGTTTGAGATACGGGCACGACGTCTATCTCGTCGGCGTAAGCAACCTTGTTTTGTAGGTCTTTGAGATAAGGCGTGTCAAATTCCTCGGCGTTTTTGAGAGGGCGCACTATGTCTTGCTCAAAGAGCATTTTGTCTATATTGCCGTCGAGATAGGCAAACATACATTCCTTTTGCCCTACGAAAAGACGACGACACTTAAAGTCGTCGCTATGCGAGAAAGTCGATTTGAGAAGTCGTTCGAGCTCTGATATATTCACAAACGCATTTTTGCCAAAACGACGCGTTTATACGCACGAAAACGCATATAAAGTTTGCGTTCGTGCAAAATCGACACAAAAAGAAATCTTTTTGCGCTCCGTACACCGATATTAAAGCGACGAAACTATGGCGGGAAAAGCTGATAAAAATATATATAAATAAAGGGAAAATAAAGATAGATATTGACATCGCATATTTATATTGTTAAACTATTCGTATACTATCAAAGAGGTAGAAATTATGGACGAAAACGTCGTACGTACGGTCGAGTTGCAAGAGGTAAGCGAGGAGCAAAAACCGAGCGGAATACTTGCCGATTACAGCGTCAAATACGCCGAGAAACAAGCCAAAAAAGAGAAGCGTCAAGGCGTGATGCAATTTATCAAATACGCACTTTGCGCGGCAAGCGCGGGCATAATACAATTGGTGGTGTTTACCATTTTGCACAACGTCATTCCCGACGACGGAAAGACCATCAACTTTATCCAACCGACGGCAATCAATACTTTCGTCGCAACGACGGTGGCACTTTGCGCGTCTATACTTTGGAACTTCACGCTCAACCGCAAATTCACCTTTAAGGACGCAAGCAACGTCCCCAAGGCAATGATTTTGGCGTTTTTGTTCTACGTGCCGTTCTATCCCTTCCAAACGTGGTACGTTTGCACGATAGAGCCGTTGCTTTCCGCAAAAATCAACGCTACGCTTGCGGGGATTATCGCAGAGGGCACGGTTATGGTCATCAACTTTGCGCTTGAATTTATGTGGCAAAAGTTCGTAGTGTTCAGAAAGCCAAAAGCGAAAAAGACGGAAGAAAAAGTAGAAGATAAGGCTACGGATAATCAAATAGAGCAATTGGAAAAAGACTTGCAAGTAGCACAACTCGAAAACAAAATTGAAGAAGAAAAAGGAAACAAGACTGTTGTTTGTAAGTACTGTGGCGCAAAAAACAAAGCCAAAGACGAGGTTTGCCACAAATGCGGTGCAAAACTCGCTGAATAATAGACGAAACGATTGATAAAGGACGGCGGAAACGCCGTTCTTTCGATATAAAAAATTAATTTTGAATTTTGGCGGTAAAACGGTTTGAAGATCGCCGTTTTTATGATAGAATACAAAAAATTTTTATAGAGGTGAAATATGGCAAAGTATTCCCAAGAGCCGTCGAGAACTTTCAGCGAGTATCTGCTTATCCCCGGATATACGTCGGAAAAATGCATACCGGCAAACGTCAGTCTGCAAACTCCGCTCGTCAAGTTCAAAAAAGGCGAAGCACCCAAAATCACGTTGAATATTCCGCTCGTTTCGGCAATTATGCAATCGGTCAGCGATGACAAAATGGCTATTGCGCTTGCCAAAGAGGGCGGAATTTCTTTTATATACGGTTCGCAATCACCCGAAAGCGAAGCGAATATGGTGCGCAGAGTCAAGGCGTATAAGGCGGGTTTCGTGGTGAGCGACAGCAATCTCACTCCCGGCGATACGCTCAAAGACGTGCTCGACCTCGTTGAGAGAAACGGACACAATACCATAGCCGTGACTTCGGACGGTACGTCAAACGGAAAACTTTTGGGTATGGTTACGAGCAGAGACTATCGCGTGTCGAGAATGTCGCTTGAAGATAAAGTGTCCTCGTTTATGACTCCGAGAGAAAAACTCGTGGTCGCACCCTCAACCGTGACGCTTTCAGAGGCAAACGATATCATTTGGGACAACAAACTCAATACGTTGCCCATCGTGGACGAAGAGGACAGATTGCTTTATTTCGTATTTAGAAAAGACTACGAACAACACAAAGAAAATCCGCTCGAAGTGCTCGATAGCGAAAAGAGATATCTCGTCGGCGCGGGTATAAACACGTTGGATTACCAAAAGAGGGTTCCGCTTCTCGTGGACGCGGGCGCGGACGTTCTTTGCATTGACAGCAGTGAGGGATACACAGTTTGGCAACAAAAGACCATCGATTTTATTAGAACCAAATACGGCGACAGCGTGCTCGTAGGTGCGGGCAACGTCGTGGACAGAGACGGATTTTTGTTCCTCGCAAAAGCGGGTGCGGACTTCGTCAAAGTAGGCATTGGCGGTGGATCTATCTGCATTACGCGCGAAACCAAGGGTATAGGCAGAGGGCAAGCAACCGCGCTTATCGAAGTGGCGGCGGCTCGCGACGAGTATTATAAGGAAACGGGCGTATATATCCCCATTTGCTCTGACGGCGGTATCGTGCAAGACTACCATATGACGCTTGCGCTTGCTATGGGCGCGGACTTTATAATGCTCGGCAGATATTTTGCAAGATTTGACGAAAGCCCCACGGCAAAACTCAATATCAACGGCAATTACGTCAAAGAATATTGGGGTGAGGGTAGCAACCGCGCAAGGAATTGGCAACGTTACGACCTCGGCGGAAAGAGCGGGCTCTCCTTTGAAGAGGGCGTCGACTCCTACGTGCCGTACGCTGGCAAACTTTCCGACAACGTACGCAGGAGCCTTTACAAGGTCAAGTCCACTATGTGCAACTGCGGTGTTACTACGATAGAGGATTTGCACAAAGACGCAAAACTCACACTCGTATCCGCAACGAGCATCGTCGAGGGCGGTGCGCACGACGTTATGATAAAGAACAAAAATTATTGAGGAATTGTGCGAGTTAAAATTAATAATTAGCAATTATTAATTAATAATTGTGGGTGGGACACCCAAACCCGATTATAAATAAAAGGCACTCGATAGAGTGCCTTTTTTAATAAAAACACAATTCTAAAAGGCTGTAAAATAGATGAAGAACAAGAAAGCACCCCGTGAGGTGCAAACCCAAAATTACTATCCGCATAAAACAACGAGCGAAGCGAGTATCAAGCAAGCGATGTGGCGGAATTGTGGCGGGAGTTTTTGTCCGTGTATGGACTGCGAGCAACACAGCGGTTGCGCGATTAGAAAACTGAAAATCTAGCGAATAAAAGAAAGACACGCAAAATTGCGTGTCTTTCGTAAAATCGCGTCGATTTTCAGTTTATGCCTTGTGCCAACATTGCTTCGTATACCTTCTTGAAACCGGCAAGGTTTGCACCCTTGACGAGGTTGTAGTCGAGACCGTATGCGTTGAGCGCGTCGCAGATTTGGTTGTGGATGCCTTTCATAATTTGTTTGAGTTTTGCATCGACTTCTTCTGCCGTCCAAGAGAGACGTTCGCTGTTTTGAGACATTTCGAGACCGCTGGTCGCTACGCCGCCCGCGTTGACTGCTTTGGACGGAGTGACGAGAACTCCGTGAGATTGCAAGTATGCGATTGCCTCGTTGGTGGTGGGCATATTGGAAACTTCGTTGAGTACGGGGACTCCGAGTTTGACCATGGCTTCCGCGTCTTCGAGAAGCACTTCGTTTTGTCTTGCGCAAGGCATATAAACGTCTGCTTTGACGTTGCCCCAAGGCTTCTTGCCCGCGACGAATTCGCAACCGTATTTGTCTGCGTAATCTTTGACTTTGTTGCGGTTAGATGCACGCATTTCGAGCATATAATCGATTTTTTCACCGCTTACGCCGTCCGGATCGTAGATATATCCGTCGGGACCGGAGAGGGTGACGACCTTACCGCCGAGTTCGGTGATTTTTGCGGCTGCGCCCCAAGCGACGTTGCCGAAACCGCTGAGGCAGAAGGTCTTGCCTTTGATTTGTTCGCCTTCGTGTTTGAGCACTTCGTCGAGGAAGTAAGTTGCGCCGTAACCGGTTGCTTCGGGACGGATGAGAGATCCGCCGTAACTCAAACCTTTGCCGGTGAGAACGCCGTTTTCGTAAGAACCGACGATTTTTTTGTATTGTCCGAAGAGATAACCGATTTCTCTTCCGCCGACGCCCATATCACCCGCGGGGACGTCCATACTCGGTCCGATGTGGCGATAAAGTTCGTTCATAAAGGATTGGCAGAAACGCATAATTTCAGCGTCGCTCTTGCCGGTGGGATCGAAGTCCGCGCCGCCCTTTGCACCGCCCATAGGAAGGGAAGTGAGGGAGTTTTTGAAGGTTTGTTCAAAACCGAGGAACTTCATTGCGTCGAGGTTGACGTCTTTTTGGAAGCGCAAACCGCCCTTGTACGGTCCGATTGCGTTGTTGAATTGCACGCGGAAACCACGATTGACGTGATATACACCGTTGTCGTCCATCCAAGGCACGCGGAACATAATTTGTCTATCGGGTTCTACGAGGCGTTCGAGGATAACGTTCTTTCTCATCGTTTCTTCGTGTTGCTCGACGGCGGGAGCGAGAGACGTAAGAACCTCTTTCACCGTTTGCATAAATTGGGGTTGTCCCGGGTTTTTCAATTCGGTCTGTTCAATGACTTCACTGATATATGACATATTTTCCTCCTAAAAGTGGCTTTCGCCTATGTAATTTTATAATATACTGCAATCGGTGCAAAATCAATATCAAAAATGAAATCAATTTGTGCGAGTTTTAAGATTAAAATGCGAAAACGAATTATATGCACACAAAAATTAATGATTGTATTAATTTTTTTTGCGCCGAATGCTAAACACGTGTCACTTATCTTTTCAAGATAACTTGACACATATTTAGGCGCACGTTGCTCAAACGGCATCGCGGTGATGACAACAAATACATTTGTTGTCATAAACCGCATTTGTTCTCGCAACTACTACCGCGCAACCGATACACGCTATCAGTTTGGGCACGGATAAAAACTCAATCCACAGTTTCGCTATATCGCTTGCTTGGTGAAAGGAGCATTGCTTTTGTGCGTAAGGTCTCACAACCTTGAGACGGCTCGGCGGTTGCTCGGACGGATAGTTGATGCTCACAACAACTCTTCGTGGAGTTATATTCTACGGCTCCGCCTGTCTACGAGCAACGTTAGGCGCACTTTGTGCGCTGATGGATTATTCCGTTTGTCATTCCGAGCGTTAGCGTGGGAATCTAGCGTAGCGAAATATGGAATATTCCATAACTCGCACAAAGTGCGAATATCACTGTTGCGATAGCAACAATATCACTCTCGCAAAGCGCAAATATAACTGTGCGCAAGCACAATATCACTATTTTTGAGAAAGGGGCGGGACACCCGCACCCGAATAGAATATTCCACAACTCGCACAGAGTGCGAATATCACTTTTGGCGCAAGCCAAAAATATCACTTGCGCAAAGCGCAAATATAACTGTGCGCAAGCACAATATCACTATTTTTGAGGGCGGGGGTGGGACACCCACACCCGAATAAAATATATAAAAAGCCACATATTCGCACGGCGTTGTGCGCGACCACAATTTGTTGTGCCGAGAAAAAATTGTCAAAATCGTATTGAAATATGATTTTTGTTATGATATGATAGAAAAGTAATATTATATATATTGTGCGCACGCTTACGTACGTAGGCGTGAGTACGAGAAGTTAAGGAGAACATTATGAGCCAAAATCAACAGTACCAAAAGGTCAAGTTGTATCGTGCACTGAAAATCGTGTTCTATATGCTTGGTCTTCCGCTGTTTATGGTTGCCGTGTGTTTCACGACAGTCAAGTTCCTCGGTCACGACCCGTTTATGGGTGACACGGTGAGCACGTCCGCGCTTGGTTTCTTTATGCAAATGGAAGCGTATATCACCGCGCCCGCTCTTTACGGCGTTTGGATCGCGTTTGCTCTTTGGGCGATTATTTCCATCGTGCATATTATCCTTGCCAAGACGGTGAAAAGCAGTCGAGTGAGAATGTTTGCGGTTGTCGCGACGTGTCTCGTGGTTATGCTCGTATCCGGCTTTGTTATGGACGCGGTGTTCGAGTCCCAAATCGAGCAAATTGCAGCCGACGCAAAGAAGACCTACGGGGACGGAGTTACGGTTGCAGACTATAAGACGCAGCTTTCCTACTACCGCACCCTCTCTTCAAACGCGGCAAGCAAGAACGAAACTACCAAACTCATTGAAAAAATCGACTTGCTCAAAAAGGCGTACAATGTCGAGATGGAAGGCAAAGACAAGGGCGGTGTTGCGGGCAACATCTCCAACAAACCCGTAACGTACGGCTATCTCATCTCCGACGAAGTGGACGGCACGGTCGAAGTCGGCGTGGACATCAGCTTCACGATTGACGAGAAGACGGGTGCGTCCAGAGTAAACGCAGATAAAAACAATAATATCGAAGCGGGTGACGGTCTTATCACCGACGTTGAGAGAAATCAAGTCGTCGAGCTTAAACCTATCGACGGTAAGCTCGTCATCAACGGTGTGACTTACTCCAACTATTGGTATAAAGAGAAAGGCTACAAAACCGTCCAATACGACGAGAAGAAAGGTGAATGGGTAACCGTCAGTGCCGACAAAGAAAACGGTCAATACGTTTACGTGTGGTATTCCAAAGATTTGATGCCCGTCGGCACGGTGTACGTTGACGCAGACGGCAAAGAACTCCCCGAAGGCGCGGCAGGCGGAACGGTGAGCGTCGTCAACACCACGGACGGTGACTACGGCACGGGTATTTACAATCCCAACGGATTGTTCTCCGACGGCTGGGTGTTCAGCCTCTACAACGTCCTTGAAATCCTCGAAGACTACTACGAATCGCAAGCACTCGTAACGTCCGACGATTATAAAGACGAAGTTGCTATGGTTATCCAAAACGCAATCGACGCACGCGACGCTTACTATACAACGGAAGCAAGCGCACGCGAGACGGCGTACTACGAGCAAGAAGTCTACTTTACCGACAGATTCTCTTTGACGCACGGTAGACTCGATTATCTCGTGGCGCAAGTGGGTGCGTTGCTCGGTGACAACCACCTCTTTGACTTGTTGCTCGACAAGAACGCAAGCGGTGATTACGGCGCAAGCGAAATCGTCAAGAAACTCGGAGAAAAGATACCTCTTATCAACAGTATCTCAATCAACTTTGACGGCAAGCAAACGACTATCGCAAATATCATTGCTCCTATCCTCGAAAAACTCGAAAAAGGTTGGAGTCTCAAAGATATGGGCGCGGATATGAACGGCTCGGTCGGCAGTACGACGATCGGCGGACTTATCAAGTCCTTGGTCGGCGTTGACGATAGCTACGAATTGAAGAACGCAAGCCTCGTGCTTATTTACAAGGGTGAAATCTTCGGACAAAAGAAAGATCACCTCTACGTCGCACTCGTAAGAGCGGACGAAGACGGCAATATGGGTACGAACCCCGCCAAAGCAACGGAAGGCGGTGACGTGTTGCTCGATATCGACTTTGACAATACGCTTCTCGGTGAAGACGATTATGCGTTCGACCTCGATCACCTCTCCCAATTCCTCAACACGGCTCTTGACGGCGTGCTCAATACGTTCGGCATCGATCTTTACAACATTCTCGTGCAAAACACCATCGGCAAACTCGTCGGCGGTCTCGTGCTTAAAGATCTCACCGTCAACGGTGAAACCGTCAAAGGTCTCAGCATCAGCGGTATCGAAATTCCGCTCTTCAAAGAGGCAAAGAGAGCCAACGGCAACACTTATTATCAACCCGTCATCGACATAACCGCAATCCTCGTGAACGTGCTCCAAGGATTGTACTCCTATCAATCTCCGCTTATCAAGCCGTTCTGGGAATTTATCGATCCCGAAATGGGCGAAGTCGACGCAGCGGTGAAGAAATTCTACAAAGCACAATACGAAGCGCAAACTTACGGCAAAATGATCGGTTCGGTCCTCGTAGGTGACACACTCGGCGCGGGAACTTATCCCTCCGCACTCGGTCTTGCCGACCTCAATTCCGTAAGACAAGTTATGGTTGACCTCTCCTACAAGCCGAGAATGTATCCGCTCTTCTCGCTTAGAGATATGCTTATGTTCTTCACGGGACTCGTGGTGTTCTTCTACTTCCTCAGCTTCGTATGCGCTGAAAAAGAGCGTGAATACGCCAACGGCACTGCCGTCGTCGAAGAGCGCAAAAAACGCAATAAAAAGAAAGGTAAAAACGTTTTGCAAGACGAAAACGCCGTGCAAGAAGCAGATACGGCAAACGCCGTAGACACCTCCGCCACGGAGGATACCGCCTTACCTGCGGAAGAAAATACGCAAAAGGAGGTAGAATAATATGAGCGACAATTATAACGCAGTCAACGAAGTGAACGACGTCGTACAAGACGAAGTCGTCGATACGCAACAAAATAGTGAAGAAGTCGCAGACGTCAAGGTCAAGAAAGCCTTCCCGATAAGCAAACGCACCAAAAACGACCAATCCAGAACGTCCGTTTTGTACACGGTGGCAACGGTTGTACTTTACGTGCTTGCATATCTACCTATCTTTATCATCTCGCTCGTGCTCGGCATCAAGTGCTACAATCTTATGCCGTACTATTCCTTCTGGCCGTTCGTCGGCGTGATTATCGCGGGGCTCTTCGGAATTATCTTTATGACGATTACGCTCGTCGTGACGAGAAGAAAATCCAAGAGAAGCATACGTTCGCAAACGGTGCGCACGCTCATTGCGTTCGTGTGCCTCACTTGCGTGTTTGGACTTCTTCTCACGTACATCGTTCCCGACGTCATCGCAAACGCAACGCAAAACACTCTCTACTGCGAGGACTTGTACTACAACGGTGAAGCGCAAGCGGAGAAGAATGCAAAACTCGAAAGAGATTATTTCACCTACAACGTGCTCAACGGCAACCTCAACGACTTTGAGGTGGATGCAGACACCGGTGAAGTCAAGATCAAAGAAAACGGTGACTTCTCGTACAAAACTCTTGCAAAACGCACGGGTCTCGAATATGACAACGAGTACATCGCGGAAAGATTTGCGGAGTGGTACGACAACTATCTCGATATCGAAACCATAGACAAAGCCATCGAAAACCTCAGAAAAGAGAATCCGACCAAGATTGAACTTTTCGACTTTATCTACAAGTACGATATCCTCAACGACTACGATTACGCTTTCAACAACAGCGTTGAAAGACGTGCTCTCGGTCTTGCAATCACCGACTATATCTACAAATACTTCAACACCTCAAAAGGCGGTTACGAAGGCTTGCTCAAAGAAGGTTTCAACAATCCGCGCGTGAAGAAGTTGTTCATTGACAATTACAACAGCTTCAACCAAGACGGTTATCTTACGTTTGACGATCCGCTCCTCCTTTATGCGCAAGTCAACGGTCGTATGACTATCCCCGTGGTGTTGCGCCTTATCCTCAACAAAGGTTGGAGTTATTCGCAACCCGGTTACGAAGGCACTGACGGAAGCGGAAAGACCATCTACAGTGAAAACGGCAACTTCCTCTATCAATTGTACGACAAGGCTATGGTTGACGAATACGTCGCAAACGGCGGTGCGTTCGATTACGAGGGTACGATAGTCGACCAAAACAACAACGAAGTCAAGGTCAGATACGGCTACAACGAAGACGGATGGATTATGTACGAAAACGGCTATACCAAACGTCCCATCAACTGGCTCGTCCTCGATATGCTCGGCGATCCGATGTCAATCACGTCTCTTGACAACGATATCGTAAGTTTGGTTATCGGTGTTCTCGACCAACTCGGCGCAGTCAAAGCAGTCGGCGGTCTCGTGCAAGAAGACCTTGCAGAAGTCATCGCTGCGGCAACGCAAGGCTCTGCGCTTCAAATCGGTCTTTGCCTCAACGACGATGACGCACTCGAAATTAACCTCTTCTCAATGAACGCACCTTACGGTATGCTCGGCTATATGCAAGCAACGTGGGTTGACAGCGACAACTTGCTTATGGCGGTTATCAACGTCGTGTCCTTGCGCAACTGGTTCTGCACTCTCGGTGCTGTCGGCGTGGTGCTCATCATAGCGGCAGGCGTATGCCGTGATATGGGTGAAAAGACGCGCAAGCGCACGGACGATTCTCGCGAACGCATTATGCTCGCAAAAGAACTCGGTACGGACGAAACACCCGAAAATGCCGATACGCCCGTAACGGCGGATACGACGGCAACGGCGTAATCGCATAATCGCAAAAAAACAAATAATAAAAAGCACGCAATCTTGCGTGCTTTTTTATTGTTTTATTATAAGTTATATTACGCATTTATATTATATATTAGAAACACTCTTATAAGCGAAATGTGCTTATTCAGATCTTCGAGCCGCAAGGCGGCGAGCGTCTTTGCGCCAAGCTCGCGTCACACACAAGGCTTTTTGCCACAATTGCCACTTGTGCCAATTGTTTGCTTTTTGCCTTGGTGCTCCTTCTTTCCTTCACACAAAAGACTGCGCTTTCATCTTATATATCGCGCCTTCGTTCGCTTGTCTTTTGTGTGTGGAAGCCTTGTGGGGTGTAGTACAAGCGACTGCGCCGTGTTGTTGCGTAGCTGGCGCACAAAGCGCAGTGGCATAACGAGAGAAATGTCCCTTTCTATGCGCGTGCCAAATGTCTCCCCCACGAGCGACGGATAATATTGCAGAGAAATGCCATTATAAGAGTGGTCGGGCGCGACGCGTCAAGCAACACATTCGGTGAATGTGTTGTAGCCAAAGCGAACGAGGCGGATTGCGGTGCGCAAACGCCGAAGTGGAAATGCCGGCGTGTCCGGAAAGAGGGGGTAATTCTATTTAGAGGAGTTATGACTGTCCATGTCTTTAAGCAATAAATCACCTTTTTGAACGGCGTAGGGGCAGCCAAAAGAATAGGTATGTTGCACGAGTTTGGCATCGTCCGTTTTTTCGTTCGTTTGAGTGTGGGTTATCTCACCGACGGCAAAAAGCTCGTCGTCTACGCTCTCGTCGGGGGAGAGTATACGCAAGACGTCACCCGTTTTGAAGCGATTGCGCATTTCAACCGTGGCAACGCCGTCCGAGTAGTCAAGCACGACTGCGGTGAAGATATATTTTTCTTGGGATTGTCCCTCGTCCATACATACGGTGTTGAGGTTGTCTCCGTCAAAATACGCGTCGGTGTAGGTGCGGTGAGCAACCGTTTCGAGGCGCGTTTCGAGCGTGTCCACGTCGTCTATACGTCCCGTGGACAAATACTCGTCGATTGCCTTGCGATAGGCGCACGCCACCGTAGCGACGTAAAATTCGCTCTTCATACGGCCTTCCACTTTGAGTGAAACGATGCCCGATTGTGCAATTTCGGGAATATGCCTCAAAAGGCGCAAATCGCGACTGTTCATAAAGTAAGTGCCTCTCTCGTCTTGCTCTATATCGAGAGGTTTTCCCTCGTGGCGTTCCGTCTCCGTTATGCGATATCCCCAACGGCAAGGTTGTATGCACGCCCCGCGGTTGGCACTGCGATTGCTAAAATAAGAGGAGAGAAGACAACGCCCGCTGTAACTCATACACATTGCGCCGTGCACGAACGCTTCGAGTTCCATATCGGGTACGGCGTTGTGAACGGCAAGTATCTCGTCGTAGCCGAGTTCGCGCGCAAGCACCACGCGTTTTACGCCCATACTTTGCCAAAATTTGACGGCAAGAAGGTTAGTTGTGTTGGCTTGCGTGGAGAGGTGAATAGTGAGGTCGGGAGCAACTTCTTTGCAAAGCGTCACGAGACCTATATCGCTTATAAGCACCGCGTCAGCGCCGACTTTTTGCAAAAACTCAAAGTATTCTTTGGCTTTTTCGAGGTCGGAATTTTTGGCAAATATATTGACCGTGACGTACACTTTTTTGCCGAACGCGTGAGCAAAATTTATGCCTTCTATCATTTCTTCTTCGGAGAAGTTGTCCGCAAAGGCACGCAAAGAAAACTGCTTTCCGCCTATATACACGGCGTCCGCACCGAAGTGAAAAGCAGTTTTGAGTTTTTTGAGATTGCCCGCCGGCATCAATAGTTCAAGCATAAGTCAAATAGTGTGATTTTGTCGCAATAAAGCGTTTATCAATGCAAATCGGCATTATAAAATGCCGATTTCAATCAATATCGATTATCCGTGATTATAGGTATCTTTGCGAGATACACGATATCGTCGCGGTTTGCCGCGTCACCCTCTGCAAGGACGAACGCTTTTTTATAGATAGTTCCGCCCGCGAGATTGACTATTTGTTCAAGCCCTTTGAGGCTGCCGCCCGTGGATACCACGTCGTCTACGATTGCCACTTTCTTGCCTTTGAGAAGGTCTGCGTCGTGCTTGGACAAATAAAGCGTTTGAGTACCGCCCGTGGTGATAGACTTCACGCTCGTCTCGATACCGTCTTGCATATAGAGTTTTTTGGACTTACGGCATACGGCGTAATATTTTTGTCCGAGTTCACGCGCGATTACGTGCGAGAGTTGCAAGCCCTTGGACTCCGCGGTGAGCACGATGTCGCAACCGTGGAGAAGTTTGGCAAGTTCCTTTCCGCAATGCTCGGTCATCTCTTGATTGCCGTGCAAGTTGAAAAAGCAAATACTGATTCCGTTGGGGAGCGGAAGTATAGGCAAGTCGGCTTTGTAGCCTTTGATGTCAACGGTGTAAAATCTGTCCATTGTTTCCCTCTGATGTTTGACTGAGTTATTATTATAATCCGTGTGCGGACAATTATCAAGTTATTTATCCGTCGGGGGTTGGTTATTTTTGTTGTAGTCGGTGAGTTTGACCTTGTTTTCGTCCTTATCCAGCACGTACGTGTTGTCGAGTTGCGAGCGCAAATCACCCACTACGCTTTGGATATATTTCTTGCGGAGTTTTGCTTGCTCGGCTTTTTCCTCGTCGGTGAGCCCGACGGTCTTTGCTTTCTTTGCCAATTCGTTTATTCTTGCGATATCCATATTATACCTCTTATAATTCTTATCGTACGTCCGTGCGCCAGTCTATGGGCGTTTGCCCGTGCTTTGCGAGGAAGTCGTTGCACTTGGAGAAGTGTTTACACCCGAAAAATCCCGCGTATGCCGACAACGGGGAGGGGTGCGGACATTCCAAAATCAAGTGTTGCGGATTGGTTATCAACGCCTTTTTGGAGCGAGCGTTTGCGCCCCAAAGCATAAACACGATAGGCTCTTTGCGCGCGTTGAGCTTTCTTATAATGCTATCCGTGAGCACTTCCCAGCCCATACCTCTATGCGAGTTGGGTTGACCTTCGCGCACGGTGAGCACGGTGTTGAGAAGCAAAACGCCTTGCTTTGCCCAATTGACGAGATAGGGGGACGTGTTTTTGACGCCTACGTCGTCCTCGATTTCTTTGAATATATTGACCAGCGACGGCGGAGCGGGGACGTTCGGCTTTACGGAAAAGCACATACCGTGAGCTTGTCCTTCACCGTGATAGGGGTCTTGCCCCAAAATCACCACTTTCACCGCCTCGTACGGCGTTGCTTTTAGCGCGTTGAAAATGTCGTGCATATCGGGGTAAACCGTATGCGCACGATACTCTTGCGCCAAAAATTTGCGCAGATTCTGATAATTTTCGCTCTCAAAATCCTCTTTCAGTATTCCGTCCCAGCTGTTTCCTATATTGACCATATCCATATTATACCACATTTTTTTGATTGCGCAAGGTATATAAACACACGCTTTTTGCCATACTATAATCAAATCCGCTCAAACGGATAACCCGAGGCGCAACGCCTCAAAATAAAAGGAGATATTTATGGCAAAAACAAATTCAACTGTCAAACAAACCAAGAAATCCGAAGGTTGCCATTGCGGTGAACCGAAAGTAGAGAAAACGACGAAATCTCGCGCTAAAAAGGGCGTTTCCGATTGCAAAGACTGCAAGTAAAAACTTCGCTATTTAGCGAATAGCTTTGTCAAAGCCCCTCGACTGCCAACTCATTTACGATTAGTAAATTAGGGTTGTCATTCGAGGGGCTTTTCCTTGCTCTTCATCTAAATATCGAAGTTTTACAAACGCGCTAAATCGCGCCTAACTTTGGACGCGATTGACGCATAACGTAACAATCGCTATTCCGTCACTGCGTTCCTTACAGCACCCCGAGTTTCGCAAATCACGTACGTCGTGTACGTTGGGTTTGCGCTCCTCGGGGTGCTTTCGCGTTGTGCATCGATTTATCGCGTTTTTAACAAGTGGAATTAGGGTTGCCGTGCGAACAGTCCTTTCTTGTTCTTCATCTGTTTATCGCATTTTTTATAGAGGGAATGACGGTGAGGGTGGAACACCCACACCCGAAAAAAAGACCGAGAACACAGTTCTCGGTTTCTATGTTATTCTACTTCTAAATTCTCGTATTTGAAGAGGTCGTCGTCCAAAAATTCTAATACGGTCATTCCAAAACCGTGTGCAATCATCATTACGGTGGATAAAGTCACGGTTTTGCTTTTCCCACTCAATATCCATTGCATATGTCCGTGTTGTATGCCCGAAAGTTGCTCCAAACGATACTGCGTCATCTTCTTTTCGGACAACAGAGCAATTATTCTTTTTGCCACGGCATCATTTACAGTCACAACGCACCTCGATAATTTGTATGAAAGTATGCTTTCATACCAATTATAGTATTTGCATTTTTAACAATAAGAATGTATACTTACATACGCTTTACTAGAATAAACATTCAGTGCTATAATTGAGAAAGTATACTTACATAAGCGGGGCGGATATTAGCAATGAATATTACAGTTTTTGGGCACTCTTCCTTTATGTCTAACCTTGGGGACGAAGAAAAAGTTTTAAGTTTATTATCAAAAATTTCAAACGGTGAACGATTGAATTTTTATTTTGGCGGATACGGGAATTTTGACGGATTTGTAAAAAAATGTGCAAAAAAATATAAAGAAACGCACCCCGATACGAGATTGATTTTCGTGACGCCTTATATAAATAAATGGTTAAAGAATAGGGAAGATTATCTAAACGAAGAATATGACGAGATTGTTTATCCCGAGATTGAGAACGTACCGTTAAAGTTTGCTATATCCAAGAGAAACGAGTGGATGATAAAAAACGCAGATTACGTTTTGTTGTATGTGACGAGTGATTTTGGCGGTGCTTACAATGCATTGAAATATGCAAAAGCACATAAATAGCCGTATTACAATTTGGGTAATGCGGATATAATCTAATAAAAAATATTTTATAAAACGGTGCGAGATAGGTGTCGAAAGAGCCGTCCGAAAATCGGACGGCTCTACCGAAGCTACTCTTCTTTATCCGGCATTGCGTCAATCTCCGCCGTGGATTGGCGTTCACCGATCTTCATATCGTCGAGGGCGTAGGTTTTGACGTCGAAACTGCCGTCTTTGAGCATAACTTTTACGCGTGCGGTTTGCTTGATGAGGTCGTTGGATTCAACCGTGCCTTCACCGTCGGGAGTGTGCACTTTGCTACCCACTTTGGGCATAAGTTTGTACACTTCGCTGTAATAGGCGTTTTCGTATTTCAAACAGCACATAAGTCTACCGCAAACACCGCTGATTTTTTGCGGATTGAGGCTCAAACCTTGCACTTTTGCCATTTTTATGGACACTTTTTCAAAGTCGGGCAAGTGGGTGGTGCAGCAACACGGACGTCCGCAAGGAGCAAGTGCACCGCGCATTTTGGTGTCGTCGCGCTCGTAAATTTGGCGGAGTTCTATACGCACTTTGAATATTGACGCAAGCACGCGCACGAGCTCTCTGAAATCCACTCTGCCTTCTGCGGTGAAGTAGAAGATGAGCTTGGAGCGGTCAAAGGTGTATTCGGCGTCGACGAGCTTCATATCGACGTTCATTTCCGCCACTTTTTCGCGAATGACTTTGAGGGCGTGCTCCTTGTCTTGTCTGTTTTTTTCCACCTTTTTGACGTCTTCGGGGGTGGCTTTGCGCACGACGGGCTTCAATGGTTGCACGATTTCTTTATCGTCGACGTCCTTGTTGGGTATGGTGCAAGTGGCGTATTCCAAACCGCGCGCCGTCTCCACGATGACGCCGTCGCCTTCGTTAAATTCGATACCTTTTGGATCGAAGTAGTACACCTTGTTGGTGTTTTTGAATTTTATTCCGACAATTACTGCCATTTGTGTCTAACCTCCAATATAGAGAAGAGCAAGTCGTCAATCGTCGCGATTGTGCTGACGTTGAGCGCGAGTTTTTTGCGCACGGCGTTGATTTTGAGGATAATCTCGGCAACGGCGCGCTCGCTGTATCGACCGCTCAAATTTATTATGTCCTCGCTGACGTGTTTGGACAACATCATTTTTTCGTTTTGTTTGCTTACGAGCATATCTCGCAAAATAATGGAGAGAACGTCCAAAAATCCTTGGATATCCTCTTGCGTTGCGATAATTCCGTCCACCTTTACGACGTCGTTGCTTCGTGCAAGATTGTTGAGGACGTAGAGCGCACTCTTGTATAAATCGGCGTACTTTGGGGAAGTTGCGATTTTGCGCGCTTTGCCCAATTGTCCCTCACTGCAAGTGGCGGCAATCGCGCTCATCTCCTTGTCGAGACCGAGTGCGAGCATTGCATCGTATACGACGTCCTCGTCAAATATGTCGACGTATATCTCTCTCGTGCGCGACTTGATGGTGTCGAGCATACCCGCTTCGTTGGCAACGCCGAGGAAAATCGTCACGTCCGACGGCGGTTCTTCAAGCGTTTTGAGAAGCTTGTTTTGCGCTTGCACGTTCATCAAATCCGCTCTGTGGATAAAATAAAGTTTGCGTCCCGAAAGCGACTTGACCGAGACCGTGTCCAAAAGTCCTTCGATGTCCTCAACCTTGATTTTGTCCTTGACGGGGTAGAGGTGGAATATGTCGGGGTGGTTGTTGTGAAGCACCTTTTTGCATTCCGCGCAATCGAGACAAGCGTCGTGCGATACGCAATACACGCTCGCTGCCGTAAGCATAAAAAGTTCGTCCACGATTTCGTCGTCGGGAGACACGATCATATAGGCGTGGCCTAGCCCCGTCTTCAAATCACTGCTTATCAGCGAAAACGCTTTTGACGCGCGCAAAGATTTTTCAAAGGTGATTTCGTTCACTTTATAGCACCTCTTTCTCTCAAAGCTTGAATTATCTTTTGAGAAGTCACGTTTTTATCAAAATCGGGTTTTATGCGTACGAAACGACCGTTTGAACGCTTGATTTCGGTGTCAAAGCCCTCATATACTCTGTCGAAAAACTCGTTGGATTCTTGCTCCAATCTGTCGTCGGGCATTCTGAAAGTGCGCCAAGATTCGCTGGGTTTCAAGTCGAGGAAAATCGTCACGTCGGGCAAACAACCGTCGATTGCATTGGCGTTAATTTGCCAAATTTTGTCCGCACCCATACCTCTTCCGTAGCCTTGGTAGGCAACCGAACTGTCCACGTATCTGTCGCATATTACGAGCTTGCCCTCGGCAAGTGCCGGCTTGATGACTTCGCGCACGAGTTGCGCACGGCTGGACGCGTAAAGATACGCCTCGGTTACGTCAGTCATCGCGGTGTTTTGCGGATTGAGTATGACCTTGCGGATTTGTTCGCTGATGTCCGTGCTTCCCGGCTCGCGAACGTAGACCGCTTGTTGGGAAGTGGAGTCGAGATAGTTTTTGAGAAGTTTGAGTTGCGTGGATTTTCCTACACCTTCGCAACCTTCAAATGAAACAAACATAACGCCTCTATGTATTTTGATTGAATTATTGTATCACAAAGCAAGCCTTGTGTCCACACTTAACGGTTTTTTGCCGTTGCACTAATTTGCCCAAGCGTAGTTTTGACGGAGAATATAATAGTCCTTGGTGATTTCGTCGGTTTTTCTCGTGTCGTTGCCGTTGACGTTGAAGTGCGCGATATGCGGAGTTATGCAATCCACGAGCGTTTGGTTTACGACGTAATTTTGTGAGTTGTGTCTTGCCCAAATCGTTGCGATTTCCTCTTCCGTCATAGTGAGATAGTTGGCTTGTTTATCGATGTCGGCAACGTTTTTATCGTAGTTGAATATACCCCAAGAGGAGTGCTCGGCAGCGTGCTTGAAATTCCAAGTGGTGAAGTTCCAACCGAGGTCGCAATAAAGTTCCATCGCGCCGTCCCACGCTTGCTCGTCCGTTTGAGTGGAAGTGCGAGAACCGTTCCATTTGTTAATTTTGTCGTCGTGAGCGTCGCCCCAAACGTTAAATTCGCCAATCAAAATCGGCACTCCGTGTCCCGATTCGGCGTTGTCGTCGATAAGTCTCGAGTAATATACGTCGTTGGGAATACCGCTGCTTGCCCAGTTGTAGTGGTGATATTCGTACACGACGTTCGTCCAGCCGTATTCCGACGGATTTGGAAGATTGATTGCCGACCAGCAGGACTCCATACAAATAACGTGCACGGGGTCAACGTTTCGTATTGCTTTGTAAAGTTCGTCGTGATATTCCGCCGTGGTCGAGTCGGTAAGTTGTCCCACGATGGGGTATTTGATGCCCGGTTCGTTGATGAGGTCGTACATCGCAACGGACTTGTTGTTTTTGTATCTTTGCGCAATCGCAACCCAAATTTCTTTGGTTTTTTGACGGCAAATTGTGCCCGTTTCGTCGTCTTTCCACAAAAGTCCGCTATTCGGGTAGGCAATGTCGCCCGTGTGGTCGTTTCCGCTTTGAGAGCCCACCGCACCGTGCATATCGAGTATGGCGTAAAGTCCGTATTTTTCGCACATAGAAAGTGCCCAATCGAGACGAGCAAATCCGCTTTCTTGAATTTGCAAATCCTCAAACGGAGTGCGCACGTACGTGCCCGTCGTTTCATCGAGCGTTACGGCGTTGGTGAGGTTGAGATAGGTGAAGGGGATACGCACGCAGTTGAAACCGAGATTTGCGATATTTGCAAAGTCCGCTTCCGTAAGCCAATTGTCCATATATACGTTGAGAAGTCGGTTCATTCCGTCAAGCCCGAATCTGTTTGCAAGCGAGAGCATCATATCGATTTGTCCGTACTCACCGCCGATATCGGTGGGGACGAGCCAACTCTCTTGCACGAGCCAACCGCCGAGATTAGTGCCGTAAAGACCTATTGCGTTGCCTTCTCCGTCCACGATTTTGACGCCTTGCGTCTGCACGTAGCCGTCGGTGGTTGCGCCTTTCGGTGTACCCCTATCGTTGCACGCACAGAATATAACGGCGCAACATATAAGCAATAGCGTAATAAGCGCAGTAACAACTTTTTTCATAACATACCCCTATATTTTACTAAAATTTATTTTAACACTTTTGCTGGCTAAAATCAATACTGCGCTTATAAACGCTATGCGCAATTTCGGAGACAGAACTCGAACCGCAAGGCGGTGAGCGGTGGAGCGCCGAACTTGACGGATAGTACAAGTGAGCCAACGAGTGTTGTTCTTTTCGTTGGCGAACGAGTGATATAACAAGGGGACGATACTTTTTTATGTGAGTGCCGATTGTCTCCCCCGCGAGCGACGGATAATATTGTAGAGAAATACCCTTATACGAGTGGCGGGAGAAATGCCGGCGTGTCCGGAAAGAGGGGGCATTGCATTTGAGGAGTTACGAAGTAGCAAATATGCGCTTTCTCTTACCACTTGACAACGACGCTATTTAGGTATTAAACTAAATATTATTATTTTTAAGAGTATAGGAGTGCTTAAAGTTTATGGACTATAAGCAAATTGAAGCAAAGTGGCAAAAGAAATGGGCGGAAACCGGTCTTTATAAATTCGACCGCTCAAAAGTCGACAAAAAATATTATTGTCTCGAAATGTTTTCTTATCCCTCGGGCGCAAAACTTCACGCAGGACACTGGTACAATTACGGACCTGCCGACACGTTTGCGCGCTTTAAGAGAATGCAAGGTTACGAAGTGTTCCAGCCGATGGGCTTCGACGCGTTCGGTTTGCCCGCGGAAAACTACGCCATAAAGACGGGTATTCACCCCCAAGAAAGCACTCTCAAAAACATCGAAACGATGGAGAACCAACTCAAACGCATCGGCGCGATGTACGATTGGGACTACGAGATCAAGACTTGTATGCCCGATTACTACAAGTGGACGCAATGGATGTTTTTGCAACTCTACAAAAAGGGCTTGGCATACCGCAAGGAAGCGCCCGTCAACTGGTGTCCCTCTTGCAACACCGTGCTTGCCAACGAACAAGCGCAAGGCGGTATTTGCGAAAGATGCGGAAGTCAAGTCACTCACAAAAATCTCAATCAATGGTTTTTCAAGATAACCGCTTACGCGGACGAATTGCTCGAAGGTCTTGACAAGCTCGATTGGCCGGAAAAGACCAAACTTATGCAAAAGAACTGGATCGGCAGAAGTTACGGCGGAGAAATCGAGTTTGCGGTCAAAGGCAAAGATGTCACTTTCAAGGTGTTTACGACGAGAGCCGATACGATATTCGGCGTAAGCTATGTCGTTCTCGCTCCCGAAAGTCCGCTCGTTGACCTCGTGGTAACCCCCGAGCAAAAAGAAGCGGTTGAAGCGTACAAGGAAAAGAGCGCAAAGGCAACCGAAATCGACCGTTTGTCCTCGACCAGAGAAAAGACGGGCGTGCTCACCGGCTCTTACGCAATCAACCCCATCAACGGCAGAGAAGTGCCCATTTTGGTTGCGGACTACGTCATCGCAAGCTACGGCACGGGCGCGGTTATGGGTGTTGCGGCTCACGACGAGCGTGACTTCGTGTTTGCTCAAAAACTCGGTTTGCCCGTTGAGAGAGTCATAAAAGGCAAGGACGGACAAAATGACGATTTGCCGTTCTGCGAATACGGAATTCTCTGCAACAGCGGTGAATTTGACGGTATGACCAGCGAAGAAGGCAAGCTTGCAATTCTCAAAAAGCTCGAAAGTATGGGCAAGGGCGGTCTCAAAACCAACTATCGTTTGCGCGACTGGCTCGTAAGCCGTCAACGTTATTGGGGTGCGCCTATCCCCATTATCCACTGCGAACACTGCGGTGACGTGCCCGTTCCCGAAAAGGATTTGCCCGTACTTCTTCCGCACAACGTCAACTTTACTCCCGACGGAGAATCTCCGCTCAAAAAGTGCAAAGAATTCGAGGACACCGTATGCCCCGTTTGCGGACGCCCCGCAAAACGTGACGCGGACACGCTCGATACGTTCGTGTGTTCAAGTTGGTATTTTTTGAGATACCCCGACGCGCACAACGCGGACAAGCCGTTCGACAGCGAGTGGATAAACAAGATGCTCCCCGTAGACAAATATATCGGCGGTGCGGAACACGCTTGTATGCACCTCCTCTACGCGCGCTTCTTCACCAAGGCGTTGAGAGATATGGGCTATCTCAACTTTGACGAACCGTTCTTGTCGCTCGTGCACCAAGGCACTATTTTAGGACCGGACGGCAACAAGATGTCCAAGTCTCGCGGTAACGTGGTATCTCCCGACGACAGCATTTCCAAATTCGGCGCGGATATATTCAGAGTATACCTTATGTTCGGCTTCAACTATATCGAGGGCGGTCCTTGGAACGAGAACGGTCTCGATTCCATCAATCGTTTCTTCGACAGAGTGGAACGCATCGTCAAGAAGTGCTACGAAGTCAACTTCGAGGAAAAACCGCTCGGCAAGGCGGAAAAGGAACTCAATCGCGTGCGTCACAACACCATCAAGTGCGTGACCAACGACCTCGGTATATTCTCATTCAACACGGCGGTTGCTCGTCTTATGGAATTCGTCAACGCAATCTACGCGTACGAGAGCGCGGTTGACAAGAAGAACGCTTTCTACAAGGACTGCGCAAAAGACCTCGTGTTGTTGCTCGCTCCGTTCGCTCCGCACTTTGCAGAGGAACTTTGGGAAATGCTCGGACAAGAGTATAGCGTGTTCAATCAACCGTATCCCAAATTCGATCCGTCCGCAATGGTGCTCGACGAGGTGGAACTTGCCGTGCAAATCAACTCCAAACTTCGCGGTAGAGTGACCGTTGCAAGCAGTGCAAGCAAGGAAGAAGTGGAAAAAGCGGCTCTCGAAGCGGTAAAAGACCAACTTAACGGCGCACCCAAGAAAGTTATCGTCGTGCCGGGAAGACTCGTAAACATCATAGCATAAGCGCATAGCGCACAAAAATAGACAATAAAATCAATAGAGGGATATATGTTAGACCTTATCAGAATCAGAAACAACCCGCAAGAAGTCGTTGACGCTCTTGCAAAAAAAGGATATAAAGCGGACTTTACCGACGTGATCAAGTGGGACGACGAAAGAAAAGCCACCATCACGCAAATCGAGCAACTCAAAGCGCAAAAGAACAAAGTCTCCGCACAAATCCCCGTTCTCAAAAAAGCGGGACAACCCGTCGAGCCTATCTTTGACGAGATGAGAAAACTCGGTGACGAGATTGCCGCGGGTGACGCCAAAATCAACGAGCTCATCGCCAAAATCAACGATACGCTTGCTTGTATGCCCAATATTCCCGACGAAGACTTGCTCCCCGGTGAAAAGGAAAACAACAAGGTTATCAAAATCGTTGGTGAACAACCCAAATTCGATTTCCCGCTCAAAAACCACGTGGATATCTGCACCGACCTCGGTATGATTGACTATGAAAGAGGCGTAAAACTCTCGGGTAACGGTTTTTGGATTTACAGAGGCGTTGGTGCACGCTTGGAATGGGCGTTGCTCAACTACTTCGTGGACGAACACCTCAAAGACGGTTACGAATTTATCCTTCCGCCTTACCAACTCGGCTACAATTGCGGTTTCGGCGCGGGTCAATTCCCCAAATTCAGCGACGAAGTGTATTGGCTCGATTGCGACGAGGACAGAAAGCGCAACCGCTTTATGCTTCCCACCGCGGAGACCGCGCTCGTCAATATGTACGCGGGTGAAATCATCGACGAAAGCAAGCTCCCAATGAAGTTCTTTGCATATTCTCCTTGTTTCAGAAAAGAAGCGGGCAGCGCAAGAGCGGAAGAGAGAGGTATGATAAGAGGTCACCAATTCAACAAAATCGAAATGGTGCAATACGCTCACCCCGAACACAGCAAAGAAGCGTTTGAGGAGCTCGTAGAAAAGGCGTCTCGTCTCGTCGAGCAACTCGGCTTGCATTTCAGAGTCAGCAAGCTTGCCGCGGGAGATTGCTCCGCGTCTATGGCAAGAACGTACGATGTCGAGCTTTGGATTCCGTCTATGGGCATTTATAAGGAATGTTCTTCCGTATCCAACGCCAACGATTATCAAGCGCGTCGCAACAACACGCGTTATCGCGACTCCAAGACCGGCAAACCCCAATACGTGCATACGCTCAACGGCAGCGGTCTTGCAACGTCCCGCCTTATCCCCGCAATCGTCGAGCAATTCCAAAACGCCGACGGTAGCGTAACTATCCCCGAAGTGCTTCGCAAGTATATGGGCGGTATGGAAAAAATCACCAAATAAAATAGGTTTTAGTGTGCGAGCGCATAATTTTGCGCTCGCATTTTATAACAATAAAAGATAGTGAGGAAATTATGAGAGAAGAACTCAAAAAGTACGGCGACGATGCGTACAAGATGGTGGAATACGCCGCCAACGAAATCGGTCCGCGCCTTCCCGGTTCTCAAAACGAGAAAAAATACCACGACTATATGTCGGGCAAGCTCAAAGAGATAGGTCTCAATCCCGTCACCGAAAACTTCGTGTTTGCACCGCACTCGTCCATTGGCGGACTTCCGTACGCGGGTTGGGCGGGCATTATCGGTTGCGTTCTTACGCTTATCGCAATCTTGGTGTCGTCCATCGGCGGTGATTTGTATCAATTCACCAGAATGCGTTTCGGTTCGCCTTTCGCGGGAGTGGTGGTACACTTCGTCTGCACGATGTTTATGATTTGCGTGTGGATTTGGCTTTTCGTCAGCGTGTTCAAATATCACACTTGCTTTGACTGGTGCTTCAAGCACAAAGTGTCGCAAAACACTTATGCGGAGCTTCTTCCCGAAGACGGCAAATACGATTACACTATCTATCTTACGGGACACACCGATACGAGTTGGACGCTCAAACTCAGTGCCTCGCAATACAAGCTCGGCTTCGTCGGCGTCGTGTTGAGACTCGGTCTCGGTGCAATCGCGGTTGCGCTCGTGACTATGGTCAGCATTGCGCTCACCGTGCTCATTATGATGTATCAATACGGTGACAACCTCGACCAACGCACGCTCCTCAACGTGCTTGAAGCATACGGAATACTTTCCCAAATCGCGCTTTACGGCTCACCGCTTGCAATCGCTTGCTCATTCTTGCTCACGATGTACAACGAGAAGACGGAAGAGATTGCCTCCCCAGGTGCAATGGACAACGCAACGGGCGTTTCCATAGCGTATCAAGTGGTTAAGTATTACAAGGAAAACCCCGACAAAATGCCCAAAAACTGCCGTATTATCGACTGCAACGTCGGTGCGGAGGAGTCCGGTCTTCGCGGATCTATCGCATTTACTCGCAAGCATAAAGACGACGGTATGCTCGACAACGCCTATCACATCAACATAGACTCCATTGCCGACGCAGAGCATTTCGAGGTTATCCACGGTGACAGTTGGCTTTGCCCGCACTTTGACAAGGACTTGGAAAAGATGTTCTTCGACGCAATGAAAGAAGCGGGTATCAAAAAGCCCGGCAACATTGCCAACCCCGTCGGTGGGTGCGACTCAACGCCTTTCCAACGCGCCGGTGTCAAATCCATCACCTTTGCCGCCCAAAACCCCGTTATGTCCGACTACTATCACACCTTCCGTGACGTTCCCGAGCGTTTCAGCCCCGACACGGTAGGGCTTGGACTAGACGTAGTCGTCCGCGTTATCTCCAAAATTGAGGAAAGCCGCACCAAATAACGAATAACTGCGTCAGAGCCGTCCGCCCGCAACTCATTTACGACTTGTAAATTGGGTTGTCGTACGGACGGCTCTTCCTTGTTCTTCATCTATTTGGCACGGCTTTCCAAGTCACACCAAATAACGCCTAATTTTGTCAGCGCCACGATTTGACAACTCACGTACGCATTTGTACGGTTAGGGTTGCCAAATCGTGGCGCTTTCGCATTATGCGTTTATTTGGTGCGACTTACAGTCGCGTCAATAAAACCATCTATTTATCACAACTTTTCAAAAATTCTCAATTTAAAAGTTGATGCGGCTCTTTCAAACCACATCAACTATTATTTTATTATCTATATATTATTTATATAAAATATCCAAATTATCACTCTTGTTTTATGCTATTTAACGTGAGTTCGACAAGTTTGCCTGCAAGGCGGGCTTTGCTTACCAGTTCGTCCGTGACGATATCGCCTTTCTTGGCAATAGGCACGTTTGCATACGTATATAGGTCTTGTCCGAGCACTCTGCCCAGAAGAAATTCGTAATCGCATATAACGCGCGTAGGCGTGTGCGTGTCCTCGTATTCGCTTTCCTCACCGACGATTGTGTCAAACGCGTCTTTCGTAAAAAGAGGAGAATTGCCCGATACGAACACTGCGGGCGGGGCGGTGTGCAATATTGCGTTTTGCATAATATAGTCGGGTTTGGCGTCGGTTGCAGTTTTTGCTATTTGCGTATTCGACATATCGTTCGTCGTGCCGTCGGAGTTATCGTTTTGTGTATTAACGAAAATATCTCTTGCGATATTCACCTTTGTGGCGTCGTTTTGTACGGATAGATCGTCGGTTTCTATTACGGCAAGCGTTTCGACGCTCGGACGAGGAATTTTTGCGGGTTTTGCCTTTGGCGTTTTGGGTGCGCCTTTCAATATTATCGCGTTGCCCGCCGAGAGTATTGCGGAGGGTGAAAATTGCTCCGTTTCCGTGCATATTTTGCTCACTTTTCCGCTTTGAGAAAACTCGATTTCGCTCACGTTGCCTTTTAATACGCCCGCTTGCGTGTATATCGGCATATCCATAATTCCCGCTGTAAAAGCGGTGAAGTCTATATCTTGCGCACTTTTGAAGTTTACGGAATTTTGCACGACGATTGCGTCCTTAAAAGACAAAACGTCGTCAAACGGTATAAGCGTTTCCTCACCGTTTTTGCAACTATTCATAACCAAATATACGATGCATTTGCATCCTTGCGAAAAATATGCATTTTTTATGCGCCCGACGATATTGGACGAGTCTCTTTCAAGCACGGGTTTGTTTTGCAATTGAGAAAATTGAGCCATAATTTACACCTCGAAAAAGCGTATGCGAATATCTTTTGCGATATGACGGACAAGGACGAAAAACACGGCGGGATAGATTTACGAAAATTGTCGAATTACGCCGAAAAATGCACGCAGAATACCGCAAAAATCCTATCAAAAAAGCGGTGTTCTAACGAGGTGAAAATTTCGCTCAAAACGGGGTTATCCACCGAGTTGTCCACAATTTGAGGTCAAAATGTGGATAACTTTGTGGAAAAACACGTATTTTTATGCCGCCGTGAATATAATTGCTTTTGTAACTATATGCGTGTCGAAAAGAGTCGAAACAAAAAAGAATATTCAAAACTTATCGTAATCGTTTTAACGGTGCTTTTGGTGGCGTATTGCGCCTCCGCACCCTTTATAATCAACGCCGTAAACACGGAAAAGGCGCACGAGTCCACGATTGTGATAGACGCGGGGCACGGCGGTATAGATTCGGGAGTGTCGGGAGTCAAAACCGGTGTTGAGGAGAAGACGGTCAACCTCAAAATAGCGTTCTACTTGGGTGAAATTCTAAAAGCGCGCGGATACACCGTTGTCTACACGCGTCGCAACGACGCTATGCACGAGTTCGAGGGCGTAAAAAACAACAAAAAGCGTGCGGATATGTTCAAGCGAGGGGAGATAATCAACGAGGCAAAGCCGTTTGCGGTGATCAGCATACATCAAAATTTTTATTCCGCACCCACGCGTAGAGGCGCGCAAGTGTTTTTCAACAAAAAAAGCGAAGACGGTGCAAGGCTTGCAACTGTTTTACAATCGATTCTCAACGCCAAAATCAATCTTGCGGACGGCGGACGG
Organism: Christensenella sp. UBA7571; assembly: GCA_002476605.1. Lineage (GTDB taxonomy): Bacteria > Bacillota > Clostridia > Christensenellales > CAG-917 > CAG-475. Next base: position 44,941 of record DLLD01000015.1, on the reverse strand, counting down.
GAGTATTCTCCGTTGTGTGCGCAAAAGTATCTTCTTGAATGTAGCCCATATCCGTCCGTCATCGTAGAATGTGGGTTTTTGAGCAATTTTGCCGACGAAAGGAACTTGGTTTTGCCCGAGTATCAGTATAGAATGGCAAGCGTTATCGCGGACGGAATATGCCGTTTTGCCTCGTAAACGGAATAAAAGAGCGTGGCGCAACGATATAAGTTATAATTTTTTTCAAATTATAAATTCAAAATCGTTGAAACGACGAAAAAGATATGCTACAATGTGTCCGTCAAAAGTATAAATCACGCAAACAAAAATGGTCTAAAAGATTTGAATCTTGCCTTCTTCTGAAAATTTTCGATGAATTTGGTAGCGTTTGTGTTGCCGTTTTACAGATCAGGGTAAAGCCTTGGTCTATTTTTGTTCGTTAGGGGGATTTTGCTTAAAATATTATTTAGGAGAGCATAAATGAAAAGAAAATTTGTTGCGATTTTGGCAATTTGCTTGGTTGCGATTACGTGCGCTTCGGTGCTAGTATCTTGCTCGAAATCCGGCGATAATCCGGACGACGAATTGCCAAAAGTCGACGTTTTTGAAAAGAACGCCGAGTACAAGGATTTTTACGAAACTATCGCAAAATTGGAGAACGCTTTGTTCAAGACGGAGGGCGCAACGACGTCGTCAAGCATCCAAATATGTAAGTCCGCTTATAAGGGAAACAACTCCATAACGGGAATGGCAGACGCCGTAAAAACGATGATGGACGCTTTGTCCCAAGACGAGCAAAACGGCTTCGTTCCCGAAGCGATGCCCGAGATGTATTCCGTTTATAAAAACGCGTTTTCATCGTCGTTTTCGCTTGCAAAACAGATCGGAGACGGCATCACGAGAATAAAAGGAGAAAGTTCTTTTTACGGAAAAACCGTCAAAATTTTGAACGAGAAGCAAAACGCGGACAGCTATTACGTTGCCGAAAAAGACGGTAATCACGTTTTCCAACTCGTATATTATCCTCAAACTGTCACTCAAATAGAAGGGACGAGCGAAGTGAACGTAAGAAAGGAAGCATTTTCGTTCGTGGATTTGTATTACGTCAGTGAAAGCAATTACGGCTTTTCTATGATTTCCATAACGGGAGAAAACGAGAGTGTTACGTTTGCGTACGGTGACAACCAAAACAAGTTTGCCTACGGCGTTTTGTCAGACGAAAGCCTCAATAGCTTTGCGTGGGCGAACGGAGATCTCAAACGAGACACTAAGCAAATCACGGCAAGCGCAAGCGCGCAAGAGTGCGAAAAATTGTCGTCAAATCTCGACATTCTTTACGACTACGTAGACAAAGATTATTTTAGAAACGTTGCGTCGCGCAACTCGATTTCGCTTGCAAAAGACGATCTTGACAAAATTCTCAACCTTTGGGCGGAGCAATCGGGCAAGAGTGAAGAGGACGGCTCTCCTTGGGTATACGAGAACAACGTTTTGACGGGTTGCGATTTCGCGACCAAAAACGTTACGCCCGCGGAAACCGTAACGATTCCCGACGGAGTGGTGGCGATATCAAGCGAATTTCGTATCGTAGACAACACGGGAACGGTCAAAAATCTCGTAATACCGTCTTCTTGCGAACAAGTCAAAAAACTCGTATCTAACCGTTGGGAAATAGCGGATAGCAACGAATTTAGTCCTTATATAAGCAATGGCAACGCGGAGTACAATCTTGAAAGTATCACGTCGTATTCTCCGTTGTTTAAGACCGACGAAAAGTCCGGCACACTTGCAACGAGCGACGGCAAAGCGTTTTATTTGTTTGACAAAAACACGGAAGTTTACGATTTAAGTGGTGTGGAATTGGACGATAATTTTGCCGTAAACAATCGCGGTTTCAAAAACTCCGGTAGCGTAAAAACCTTGATTGCGAGCGCAAGCAAAAAGTATTATCCGACGAGTTTGGGCTCGGATGGTGAGATAACTTTCAAGTACGATATAAGCACCGTTTGTGATTTCGTTGCAAAATGGCAATTGGACTTGAATACTCTTGAAATTCATTTCGGCAACGCTCCCGAACCTCTTAAAACGCAACAAGACACTGTCGGTGACAAATACGACACGGCAAATCGACTCACGATCAGAATTGCAAATCTCGTTAACGGCGGTACTATCAAAGATCGTTTGAACGGAATTTCGATCGGAGAGCTTAAAATAGTTTCCAACGGTTACAAATTCGTTTTGGCATCGGCGGAGATAGATACTATATTTGATAGCGTTAGCGTCGGCGGAGACGTTAAACTTATCAAAGACAGCACGACGGAATTGGATATATCCGCGTATAACGTATTCGACAACGTCAACGGCAAAATAAATAATGTGACCGTCGACGGAAACTATGCGAATATTGCCGTTGAAGAAGAGATAAACGTTGACGATTATTCCGCAGTTGAAATCGTTTTGAATCCTACGGCAAAATTCCTCTCTCTCAAATTCAATCCTACTCCCGTCAGATACGAAGCGTCGGGTAGCGGTTCTGCAAACAGCGGAACGGACGGTGCGACCGGCAAAGACACGGACAGACCCTCTACCGACAACAAGATTTGGTGCGGAGACGATTATGTTTTCACTTCTCCTTGCTATATCGTGAAACTTCCGAAAACGCAAGAAACTATGGAAAAAACCGAAAATTATCCGTACGCGTATAGAATTTTCGGCAACGATTACGAGACGATAAAAGAAAACGGTTGGAAAAACGCAAACGGTAGCGTTCAATACGAGTTTGCACAAACGGATTGCCAAGAGAGCGTGCTTATTTCCGATTATTGGGTAAAAGACGGCAAGCTCTTGCTCGGATATATAGACGAGACGGGAAGTTGTGGCGGCACTCTCGCTTTGCCAACCGATTGCAACGCATTAGAACCGCAAAATATGCAAATTTTCACCGTCAATAAAATAACAGAAATAGTTATTCCGCAAAACTACAAATATTATCACGTCCAAAACGGAACGTATAGCGGCGTGTTGAAGTCGGTTATAGAACCGTCCGACGCGGGCTTGTTTAGTTGGACGCCGAAATTCTTCAACGACGGAAGCGTCATTTCCTATACGGTCAACTCCATAACGCTCACCGGCAATTCACCGTTGTTTAGTATGGTGGACGGCAAGATTTGTTCCAAAGACGGACTGCAATTGCCCAATTTCGGATCGTCCGAAATCGTCATTGCGTTGCCACCGTATCCGGCAGGGGAAGACGGCACGATTCCTACCGTAACGATAGACCAAGCGTTCTTGGATAATGCGGATTACGACAAATATTCGTTTGCAAATATCCGTTACGTCGCTTACGATAGGCTCGACAACGCGTCTATCGTTGTAAATTTGGGATTGTTGAATATATCGGGAACGCAATTGTTCGGTATAATATTGAACGACCTCAACGTCCAAAGCATCAATTTGAACTTGAAAGGCGACAAGTTGAATAACTTTACTTTTGCCTTTATGGCGAGTAGAGAAGACTTTGAAAATCTTTCACGAGAAAAACAAGAGGCGTTTTGGAACGGTTTGTTTGACGTGCCCGAGAATTATACGTTTAACGATTTTAAGAACGACGGATACGTCTACGACAAAGACGGAGCGTCGATACGATTTGATTTTTATCTGTAAGAAGCATTATCCGGCTTATTGGAATACCGAAGCGTTTATAAGCGCGTTAGACGATAGATAAACGACGTACGAGCGGACGGACGACTTGCAAAAAGCGTCCGTCCGTTTTTTAATTTTACGTTTTGAATAGCGTGAAAAAACCGCAAATGTGCAATACGCCTTGATTTATAAACTAGTTTAGTTTATAATATTAACCATTATGACGAACGCATTTGCATTTCCGTGCCAGAAAGTCCTCAAAAAACACAGCGACGATCCCGAAATCGCCGCGATCATAAAGGACATCGAAAACGCCAAACAAGGCGTTATGACATTCTCGAAAGAGGTCAAGAAGTATATGCTTCAATTTATCCACGCGCGCTACGACGACAACGAAGAGGTCAACGCGCTCATCGACGTGCTTAAACGTTGGAGCAAATACGAGTCTTTCAGTTTTCTCGAAATTTTCCAACTTCAAGACGAGTGTTATTTTTGGTACGACTTTTTGCACGCGTACGGAGCGTGGAAGGTTATCGGCAAAACCTACGGATTTAAGGACGAAAACGACGCTCTAAACGTGCTTATACGTCTCGTTAAGTTGGACGAGACCGTCTTTAAGGAATATCCGGAACTGTAAGCGTTTGAATAAGACGAAAGAGGATAGCAACGCAAAAGCGTTGCCCTACGAACTAAAATGGCTAAACAAGTACACGAAGGTCACCGCGAACGTATGCGCGCACGCATACGCAAGAGCGGTATTGCAACTTTGGAAGAACACGAGATTTTGGAATATCTTTTGTACGCGTTCGTGCCCAGAAAAGACACAAACGAGATAGCGCACGCGCTTATCGACAAATTCGGCTCTTTGGCGGGGGTTCTTAACGCCGACGAAAAGAGGTTGAACGAAGTTGCCGGAATGACGCAAAACGCATCGTTGTTTATTGCGTGTTTGCCCGAGATTTTGCGTAGATATATGCAAGATTGCGAGGGTGAAAAGCAAACGCTCAAAGGCAGAGGCGAGATACGCAAGTTTCTCGGCAACAAGTTCTACGGCTTGCGCGAAGAGGAATTATACGCAATCGCGCTCGACGCCAGAGACGGCTTGGTAGACGCAAGATGCCTTGCAAAAGGAAGTGCGGACGCAGTTGAACTCAACGTGAGAAACATCGTCGATTTCGCACTCAAAAACAAGGCGTGCAGCGTGGTTATCGCACACAATCACCCAAGCGGAAATCCCTCACCGTCTCAAAAGGACGTGGACGTAACGCAAGAGCTGTATACTACGCTCTCGGCAATGGGAATTGCTCTTCTTGACCACTACGTGTTTAGCGGTGCAAGCTATTATTCGTTTGAAGAGCAAGGTATGCTCGACAAAATCAAAAACGTAAAGAACTGTTTGAAAGAAGGTATAAATTTTTATGAGTAACACGGTTAGAACGAGATTTGCTCCGTCTCCGACGGGATTTATGCACATTGGCAATCTCCGCACGGGATTGTACGCTTTTTTGTATGCTCGCAAAAACGGCGGTAAATTTATCTTGCGTATAGAGGACACTGACCAAGAAAGAAAGGTCGAAGGCGCGGTTGAGATGGTGTATCGCACGCTTGCGACTGCGGGTATCACCTACGACGAAGGTCCGGACAAAGACGGCGGATACGGTCCTTACGTGCAAACCGAGCGTATGGGCATATACAAAGAGTATGCTGAAAAACTCGTCGAACTCGGCGGTGCTTACTACTGCTTCTGCGACAAAGAGAGACTTGAAAGCCTCAAAGACGCCAACGGCGTGCACACCTACGACAAGCATTGTCGCAATCTTTCCAAAGAGGAAGTGCAAAGACGCCTTGCGGCGGGTGAACCGTACGTTATAAGACAAAAAGTGCCCGAGGGCGTAGTGTCCAGTTATACGGATATGGTCTTTGGCGAGATAAGCGTAGACAGCGCGGATATCGAAGACGGCGTTTTGCTTAAAAGCGACGGACTTCCCACGTATAACTTCGCAAACGTCGTTGACGACCATCTTATGGGCATCACGCACGTCATCAGAGGTACGGAATATTTGAGCTCAACCCCCAAATACAACCTCATTTACGACGCGTTCGGTTGGGAAAGACCCAAATATATGCACCTTCCGCCCATTATGAAAGACGCCACGCGCAAACTTTCCAAGCGTTTCGGTGACGCCAACTTCGAGGACTTTATCGCAAAAGGATATCTTCCCGAAGCGGTGGTGAACTATATCGCGCTTTTGGGCTGGTGTCCCAAGAACAACAAAGAGAAAATGACTATGCAAGAGATGATTGAGGAGTTCGACACGGACGGCATCTCTCACAGCAGTTCCATTTTCGACGAGGCAAAGATGCGTTGGCTCAACGGCGAATACCTCAAAGCAATGACTCCCGAAGAGTTTGAAAAAGTTGCGACGAGCTGGATTGAAAAGGCAATCGACGGCAAAGACTACGACGTGAAGGAACTTGCGTCTCTTATGCAAACGAGAGTGGATATTTTGAGCGAAATTCCCGAAAAACTTGCCTTCCTCAATCAATTCGGAGAGTACGACCTTGGTATGTACGAGCATCAAAAGATGAAGGTCAACAAGGACGTTGCAAAAGTCGCGGTCAAGACCGCAATCGACGCGCTCAAAGACTTCGAGGATTGGAACGCGGACGCTATCAAAGAGCGTATTAAGACGTATTCCGAACAAGTCGGCGTCAAGAGCGGACAAGTTATGTTTTCTATGCGCGTTGCGCTCACGGGCGCACCCGTAACCCCCGGCGGTGCTATCGAAATGGCGGTAGTGCTCAAAAAAGACGAGACGATGCGCCGTCTTGCGTACTCGCTCGACTTGCTCGAAAAGGCGTAACGTAAAATGAAACTTACTCTTGCAAATAAGAGAATAATTGCGATAATAGCGGTGCTTGTGCTACTTACAAGCGTGCTTTTTGCCGTGCTTATTCCCGCTCCGTCCGTTGCGTATGCGACGAGTTGGGGTGGAAAGGACACGGCAAATTTGTCCTATTACAAGGACGGTTTTTTGGACGTTCAAGGCGCAAAAGCCGTCGTTGATACGTGGGATTTGAGCCGTATAAACGAGCCTATCGTCATTGCGGTGATAGATACGGGTATCGATACCGCGCACGAGCTTTTTGACGACGTTCTTGCCAAAAACGATAAAGGCGAAGTGCTCGGATACAACACGAACGGTGTAAACTCCGACGGAAGCGTGGATATCTCCGACAATACCACCAAGCACGGTTCTGAAATTGCGGGCGTTATCGCAATGCTTATAAAAGAGTTCGGACTTGAAGATTATATCAAGATTTACCCTATAAAAGCGGATAAGGGTGACAGCAACTTCACCATTGCAAGCCTCACCAAGGCGGTGGAGTGGGCGCAAAGCAACGCAAAAGCGGACGTTATCAATATGTCGCTCGGTTTTCCGCAAAAGAATTATAGTCAAAATGGATCGTCCTTGCGCAACGCCTTTGAAGTGGCGGTGTCCAAGGCAAGCGAAACTTCCGTAATCGTGGCAGCGGCGGGCAACAGACAATCGAGTTCGGACAGCAGAAATCAAGCGTTCTATCCCGCTTCTTTACCAAACGTAATATCAGTTGCCAACCAAGGAAGCGACGGCAATTTGTACGCTTCGTCCTTCTATCACGATACGACGGACATTTGCGCCCCGGGACAAGATATCTATACCTCAAAAGGCTACAACGATTTCAATGCCGAGAGCAAATATGACAACGTAACGGGCACTAGTCTTTCGGCGGGTAGCGTGAGTTTTGCAAGCGCGCTTTTGAAACTCCGCTGCAAAGTGCAAGCAAGAGACGTCGACGCAAGAAAGATTGCAAGACTCGTTTGCAAAATGAATTACCCCAAGACGGTGAGCGTAAGCGCGACTTCCGTTAGCCCCGCATACACGTTCCCCGCGCTCAATCTTTTGACGGTTGCAAGCGCAAATCTCGACGACGTAAACCTCGGATATTTGACTCCTACCGAAATGACGCTCGTTCACAACGGCACGCTTGGTGAGGGTGATTACACCGATATGGTTTATATGCGCGCGGACGCAATAACTCCCGTCGAGTTGTACGTGCAACTTGCTCCTCTCGGTGCGGTAGATCCTTTGGTCGAGAATAGCGTCGAGTGGGTTGCGCAAAAGATAAAAAATGCGGACGATACTACCGTTATTGACGAGTATTCTCTCGGCAAAGGCAAGAGCGTAACTTTCGTCGCAGAGGGCGGCGGAGATTATATCGTCAGAGCAAAATTGCCTTATTACGATCTCGAAACGTATCAACAAGTGCACGTAGAATACGGCAAATATTACGTTGGTGAAGTGCGCGTCACTCTTGCAAGCAGAGCGGGTGAAGACGTATCGATCGCGCCGTCGAGCGCAACGCTTTATACTACCGAAACGACGACCTTTGCGCTTACGGGCGTAAAATATCTCGACCCCGATATCGAGACCAAGTGGTACGTCAACGGTGAGTACGTAGCATCGGGCGCAACCTTTGATTTCACGCCAAAGAAAGCGGGCACGTATTATATCACGGCACGCTTCGGGGATAATTCGATAGTCGATTTCCAATACAAATTCACCGCCGTCGTCAAGCCGTTTATACTCCGTCCTCTCGACTTGTCAATGCTCATCGTAGGGCTTACGATTGCGCTTGCGGCAATAATCACCGTCGTCGTGATAGTCGTAAAGAAGAGAAAACCGATGCTCATCGACGAGCCCCAAAACGATACGGAAGAGTAAAGGTCGACGATAGGCAATAACCCAATAAGGTTAAGATATCCAAACTAAATATTACGAATATATTATATAAGCAAAAGACCGTCCATAGCGACGGCCTTTTGCTTGATAAGGGGAAGTATTATGAGGAGCGAAAGCCAATGGTTTTCGTCTTTTGGGGCTGTTTGAAAATCGATACGGTTTGCGTTGATTTTGCGTTTTATATTTCGATTATTTCCAAAATCTCGTTTCTTATACGCAGAATATCGTATTTATACGCATAGTATTTACAAATAGGATTTTCAGTCTTTGCGAGGGAGGAAAAGCACGTTTTTGGTGTGCACGTCGCAGTATGAAAAGGTGCGGTTTTGTCCGTCGTCGGATTTGACGGTGAACACTGCGGGAAATACCGCCGTAACTTCGCCTTTGAGAAGAGTGGATTTGCCTCTTCCGGTATTGATTTTCATAAGCACGGGTATGCCCACGAGTTTTTGCACTCTTTCTTTTGCGCCTGCGATTGATTGTCCGATTTCTCTCATACGATAATTTTTGCCGATAATTTGAAATTTATTCGTCATATCGCAAGACTTTTGAGAATATGTTTTTGTGAAACGGAGGAGTATATGTTCAATTTTGAGAAAATAAGTGCAAGCAAATTTTACACCGCGCCGTCCGTCGAGAGAGTGGTTGAGTTTTCACCGCAAGACGTTGATATGAGCAACGTCGCAAAAGTGTTGTCGCTTGCGGTTGACGCAAAAAGCACGACCGTAGAAGCGCACGACGGATACGTGCAAGTGAGCGGACGAACCAATTTCCGACTTATCTACCTCGATAAAGAGGGCGTGGCAAGAGGCGTGGATTACAACGCCGATTTTGAAGTGAGAGTGGACGGAGAATTTGCGGAGGGAGACAACGCTCGTTGCGACATATACGTCACCGAAGCGGACGTAGGCGCGACGGATAGATTGTCATTGACCGCCGTTCTCGACATAAGAGCAAGCGCAATCAAGCGCGACGAGATAGAGATGCTCACCTCTTGCGAGGACTGCTATACCACCACCAAAGAGATATACGTGCCGTCCTTTATCGCAACCAAAACGTCGTCCGTACCCTTTGACGACGAGGCGGACGTGGGCGGTGAAATAAGCGTGGTGCTCGGGCTCAATACCGTGTGTATTCCCAAGCAATCCATCGCAACCGACGGCGGTGCGAAAACCAAATTCCAAGTGATTGCCAACGTAACGTACGTCGAAAACGGTGAAATTAAGCAACGCGCTTTCAATATTCCCATAGAGGACGAATTCAGTCTTGACGGCGTTACTCCGTCGGACGCAATCAAAGTCGAAGCGTGCGTAAAGACGGCAAAAGTGGTGCTTCAAGGCGTGACGGACGACAACGTTATTAGAGTCGAAGGTGAAGTGCAAATCAAAGTCGGCGCGTTTAGATGCTCCAAAACGGAAATCGTAAGCGACCTCTTTATGCTCTCCAACGAGACGGAAATCGAGCGCAAGAGCGCAAATTATCAATGCTTTGACGGTTGCGGATACTTTATGCAAGGCGTGAGCGGAACGGCAATGCTCGGAGACAACAAGCCCGCCGCACTTCAAGTGTGCGCAATGCCGTACGCAAGGTGCTATACAACTCGCTCGTACGTCACCGAGGACAACAGACTCGTGGTCGAGGGCGTCGTCAACACCGATATTATTTATACGGACGAAAACGGTTACAACGCGGTGCGTGCGGAAATTCCGTTCGCGGTGGCGGTTGCAAGCGAAATTCCGTTCTCCAAAGAGGTCAAGGTGCATTCCGACGTGCAAAGAATAGACGCAAGTATCGTCAGAGAAAGAGAATTCGATATCGTTATGGATATAGCGGTCAAAGCGTGCGGATATTCCGACTTGCAAGCGGACTACATATCCGCAGTCACGGTGGGTGAGGCAAGAGTCACCAACACGTCCGCATTGTCCGTATACGTGGCTTCCGAGGGTGAGGAAATGCTCGATATTTGCAAAGCACTATCCGCAATGCCCGACGACGTAAGAGCGCAAAATCCGACGCTCGAAACGCCGACGAAAGAGGGAGACAAGATAGTTTATTTCAGAGCGTTGAAATAATAGAGACTGTGAGAATATGAAAAAGCGTGCAATTTATGCACGCTTTTTCATATAGGGGATAAAAGGTTTCAAGCTATGCTTGACAAAATTAAATTCGATTTTTACTGTCGTTTTTGCGACTTGCTTTTATTGAGAGAATATAGTCAATTGCGTCGTTTACGGCTTTTTCTTTTGCTTTATTGAAGATTTGCAGTGCGTCGTCAAGCGTTGATTGCACCGATGAAAAATCTTCTTTAACTTGCGCTTCGTCCTCTTCGGTGAGTGCCATATCTTTCTTTGCCGATTGCGCAAACTCTTTGAGGGAAGCGATTGCTTTATCTATGCTGGAATAATCGTCGTAGTCCACGTTTTCGGGCTTGCATTGACCGAGTATATCGTCGATATCGAAGCCTGCGAGATTGAGCATAAGCGTCATTTGAGGCGTCGCAAGGGTGGCTTTGATAGTGAGTATGCGCTTGTCCACGTCGTCGATTGAGAACTGCATATCCTCCTCGTCCTTGTCGGCGGTTACGAGATACTCGTTGCAAATATTTTCGTACACGCTTGCAAGGCGCGCCTTTTCTTGCTCGCTTGCGTTGCGATAGAGTTTGTCGACGAAAAATTCGAGATCGCTTTTGGATATTTGCACGCCGTCTTTGACCGTAGATGCGTCGATTGCCTTTTCAAAATCGTCTTCGTACACTCCGAGTGCGGTTGCAATCTTGGATATTGCGTCTTGCGATATCGTGTAGGTGGGGTTTGCAAAATAGCTTGCAAATCTCGTTTGATAGTAGGTGAGGGAAAGCAAATACGCGTTTGCGGCGGTATACTTGATTGCGCTTGAGGTTTTTGCAAGGTTTGCCATTGCCTCGGTATAATTTGAGAGTGCCTTGGTTGCAAAGTGTTTTACGTAGAAAGTGCCTTCAAGCGTTTGCACCGTGTTGTTGTACACGAGTTTTGCCTTGTCCACTTGTTTTTTGTACGCGTCGCCGTACGTTGCGTCGGCGTTGTTTTGCAAGACGGAAGCGATAGACAACAACTCTTCCGTGCTTTTGCTCGCCAAATCTTGGTAGTTTTGAGACGGATCGGTTTCCATTGCGCGCTTTACGAGCTTGAAGTCACCAACGGACAAAGATTGAATATTCTCATCCGCCGAGTATTGTGATTTGAGCTTTGCAAGTTCCGTATTGAGAGACAAGCTGATTTCGTTTGTGATAGACACGCAAAGCGACTCGTTTTGCTCTTGCACGCCTTTTATAAAGGAGTCTGATATAGACTTGAAGAGGTCGTTTTGCTTATCGTCAGACGAGGATACCACGCACACGTCGACGGTTGCGTTTTCCTCTTTGAGATATCCGTATTCAACGGCAAGAGCGGCAATATTTTCGATTGCGACGTTCACCTTTGCGCCGACGATGCCGTCTTCTCTGAATAAGAGCACTCTTGCGTCCTCGTTCGCACCCGTGACGCTCATAACTTCGTCGTTTTGATCGAGTACGAGCTCTATTGACGGATTGACGTCTACGCTGACGTAAGAGGTCGCTTTTGGCGTGAACGAAATGGTGTTGGGAGTAAGGGAATTGCACGCAATTAAACACACGGCACAAAGCACCGTGAACGCAAGGCACATAGCCAACAAGATTGACGTTTTTTTGTAATTGCGCATACTCTTTCCTCTATTTTATATATAGATAATATACCCAAAATATAAAAACACAATAAAATCAACATAAAGATAATCAAAAGAATATCCAAAAATCGCAAATTTTTGCAAAATTCGCGCACGATATCGAGCAAATGCACGATAAAACGCAATCCTCGTCGCATTGAATAAAGAAAGTTGAGATATCTTGACTTGTGTGCTAAAATATAATTATGACCAAGCAAGAATTGGACAGAGAAATGCTCAAATTGCAACAAGGCAACGAAACCGCGTTTGAAAATATCTACAACGATACCAAGCGCGGACTTTTCGCGTTCCTCTTGTCTATGACTCGCGATTATCACCTTGCCGAAGATATGATGCAGACCTCGTATATAAGGTTGAGAACCACCATATCGCAATATCGCGCGGGCTCTAACGCATACGCTTGGCTATACACGATAGCAAAGAACGTGACCATCAACGAGCTAAATCGTCGCAAGCGCGAAAGCGTGACGGACACCACCGGCGACGACGGACGATTCGGCTCGTACGATATGGAAGAGGAGGACACGCCCGTCACCAAAGCGATGAACAAGGTGCTCAGCGACGAGGAAAGGCAGATAGTCACCTTGCACGTTATATCGGGATTTAAGCACAGAGAGATAGCCGAGACGCTCGAAAAACCGCTCGGAACTATATTGTGGGCATACAACAACGCGCTTGCCAAAATAAAGAAAGAATTGCAAAAGGAGGGGAAAGATGAAGATTAGGGATATCAAAAACAATCTCAAAACCGAACACGACGAAAAGTCCGTGCCCGACGTCTTTTCCCGCGCACAGCAAGCCCCGATAAACAGACTTTTGACGGGTGAAGAGCCGTTGCGCGCCTTTGATAAAACCACGGCGGTGCGCCTTTTGTGGATTGCGCTTGCACTTCTTTTGGTGTGTGCGCTTGCGTTTTCCGCACTTGCGCTTATGCAAGACAATAAGCCCGCGCCCGCTCAAAGTTACGTGAGATTGAGCGTCGAAAGCGAAGGCAAGACTATAATTTACGGCTTCGTTATAAGCGACGAAAGCGTGACCGTTTGCACGTTGGAGCGCGACGGCGAAGATACGCCTTTCAGCAACGTAGGCAAGCAAGGTGAAAACATCAAATACGCAATAAAAGATGTTTATCAAGTCAAAGACGACGATAAAGTGCGCGTTTGTGTGATTGGTGAAGATAGAAACACCGCGTTGCAACTTGCAACCGCACTCGTTTCGGCAATTCGCGACGGTATGCAAAGCGGGGAAGAAGCGGTGGTCTCTTACTCTATAAACGATGCAACCGTGAAGAGCGAAATTGCAACGTTACTCTCGCTTGAACAAAGCGCAACCGCAGACCAAATCGCAAAAGCGTACTTTGAAAAATTTGCATAAAAACTATAATACGCGCCTTAAATACGAGTTAAAAACGCTTCGGCGACAAAAACTTGTTGAAAAAGGCGCGCTTTATATGTATAATATAATTTATCTATCTATTCATACTAATCATAATAGCGCGGGCGCGCATAATATCGCGCCTTCGCTCGGAGAACTTATATGAAGAAAATTCTCACGCTCACTTGCACGATTTTGCTCGTCGTTCTTCTTTGCTCGGTTTGCGTTGCTTGCAACAGAACGGACAGAGACGACGACAATAATAATAACGGCGGAAACAACCAATACGAAGTTGCAAAATACACCGTTACTTTCAACACGTTGAGCAATTACACCTTTGAAAACAACGTTTTGACGGGCGTCGTGGCAGGCTCGAAGATTAAAGCGCCCACCAACGATAAGGGTGAAAAGGTTATCCCCACCAAGACGGGATACACTTTCCAATACTGGACGGAAGACGGCAAAAAAGAGTTTGATTTCAATACGCAAACGATCAACAAAAACACCACGCTTTCGGCGTATTATTCTCCCAACGAGTTCAATCATAACTACGTTCTCGGCGCGACGTACACCTACAACGAGGACGGCACGATAACCGTCAATAACGGTGAGTACAAGAATTTGACGGGCTACGATATGACTATCGGCGCGGACGCAAAGGTCAAATCCGTGTACAACGACAAGACCAATCTCGATTGCCCCGAGGCGGAGAACGATACGTTCTGCTTCTGGTTCTATCTTGACAAAGACAACAAACCCGTGCGTTTCACCGCACTTGCAAGCGACAAGGACACCAACGTTGCGTCTTTGGACAAATACACGCTCACTTACAACACGTCCGACGTGTTGACGCTCTATCCAATGTTCCGCTCCACGCTTCCCGTGGTTACGTTGCAATATCTTGCAAAAGACGGTAGTGTGCTCAACAGCAAAGAAATGCGCTCCGTTGACAAGATTGCGGAAAGCGACAAATACGTCCCCGAAAATATCTCGGGCTACAAGTTTGATAAATGGTATTACGAGACCGTCAATTCCGACAAAGAAACGGTCAAGAACGATATCAAATACGAAAACGACGAGCAAACGGGCACGCGCGTTTTTGCAATGGGTGACTTTGACAACTATTTCGAGGGCGGTATCGTAAAGATTTATTCCAAGTGGACCAAGCAAATCGCAATCTCTTCCGTTGACCAATACGAGAGCGTTTACGACGTTTTGCACAAGGAAAATCCCACCGACGAGGAAAAAGTCGCAATCGAGGAAATTCTCGACGCGGATATTAAGTTCTCGGGCACGATCAACTTCGGTACTAACGTCTTCAAACCTCTCTTCGACGCGTCTCACGTTTTTGTAGGCACGATTGACGGCGGTGAAAACGGCGCAACGATTAAGGGCGGTATCTTTGGAGATACCACGCACGCTTCCGTGTTCGGTTACGTCGGCGGTACGCTTGAAAATCTCACTTTTGAAAATATCACGCTTTCCGTCGTCAAAGACGGTGAAAGTTACGTGAGCGACGTGCGCGTCGGCGTAGTTGCAACCGTCAACAGCGGTAGGATTTACGGCGTTACGGTGAAGTCGGCAACGCTCAACCTTAACGAACTCAACAAAGTTACCGTCGGCGGTATTGTAGCGGTCAACCAAGGCGTTGCAAGCGACATAAACAAGGGCTATATCGGCGGAAGCGCGTTCGGAAGCGATACGAGAAGGATTTCGTTTACATCAAACAGTAAGTCTCTTATCTTCGGCGGTATCGTCGGTGAAAACAAGGCTTCTTCCACTATCGTGGACGGCAAAGCGTTCGTTTCCCCAGACGAAATCAGATGCGACTCTTTCAAGATCGGCGGCATAGCGGGCACAAACGGCGGTCAAGTCTCTCAATGCGAAGTTGAGGTATACACAGTCAACAATATGATCGCGACGAACACGGCGTACTTCGGCGGTGCGGTTGCGGACAATGCGGCGGCAGTTGAAAAAGTGTCTGTCAAAGTGAATTTCGGTGCGGGCGGTTGCCCCGCTATCCTTGGCGGATCGCTTTCGCAATCAGTGAATATCGGCGGTATCATCGGCAAGAACGAAGGCTACGTGAGAAATTCCTACGTTGACGCGGATATGAGAGTCATTCTCAACAAGTCGGCAAGTATCGTCGCAATCGGCGGTATCGTCGGCAACAATTTCAGCGGAAAATCGCAATCGGGCACGTCCACGACGAGCGTCGGCGCAATCAACTATTGCTACTCAACGGGCACGATTGACGTAAGCCTCGACAGAGAGACGAAAAACGTCAGACTTTACGTTGCGGGCATCGCGGGCAGAAACTCTCAAAAGTCAATCTCCTCTTGCTTCACGCTCGTGAATATCGCGGTTGACAACACCGTCGAAGACGAAGCGGGTGAGCTCAAAAACAACGATACCAATGCACTCTTCCTCGGCTTTGGTTTCGGCAGTATGGAAAACAATTCGACCGTAACCAAGTGCTGGTACGATCCTCAAAACACGCTTTCGCTCAACGGTGAAGTTTACTCCGTTACGGTGGTTGACGGTGAGGACGTCGAGAACTTCGTTATCACCAAGACGGGCAACCTCAAATCAACCGACCCCGACTCGACGAGCTCGTTCCGCTCCGAAACGTGGTTTACGGACAACACGGGCTTTGACTTCAAGGACGTGTGGACGATAGAAGACGGCAATCTTCCCACACTTCAATTTTTAATTAAATAACAGCAAAAAAACTATCTAAAAACGGCGCATTTTTATGCGTCGTTTTTTATTATGTTTATTTTTGTACGATATTCAGTAACGGTTGACACACGTCGCTTACGGTGCTATAATTGAGCGAAATTCAGTAATTTTTGAGGGGCTATATGGCAAGAAAACCAAAGTACGATTGCGGAACGAAGAACAAAATGATAGAAGTCGGCACGAAACTGTTTTTTGAAAAAGGCTTTGACGGCACGTGCATACGCAATATCACGGACGAGCTCGATTGCGAAGTCGGATTGTTTTACTATTATTACAAGACCAAAGACGATTTGTTTTCCGACGTTCTCGACCACTTTTTCGAGCCGTACAAGGCAGATTTTGCCACACTTGTGGAAAGCGCAAAGCAAAACCCTAATCAAGCACTTATGAGATTTTTCGGCTATATGAAGGTAAAAGTGCGCGAGTTCAGGGATAAGTACGAGGGCAATATGCATCGCACGGTGCGTTGGGCAATACGAGAGCAAACGCTCACCGTCATCGAACCGTACATAGAGCAAATTTTGGAAGTTTTGGTAGCGGACGGCGCAAAACCGACTATGGACACTCCGATTATGGCGGTGTTCTTGTCCCACGGCGTCGGCAGCGTGATTTTGCACGAGGACGCCGAATGGGTGGACGACAGCACCACGCAAATACGCAAAACCGTCAATATGATTTTGGGACTTTCACCCGAAAGAGCAAAGATAATGTTTGGAGATTGATACGATTATGAGAAAAATAGATATGAATACGTATTATAGAAAGGGCGTTTTCAAGCACTTTTCGCAAGATTGCAAATGCTCGATTTCTATGACGGCAAGAGTGGACGTAACCGACTTGCGCGAGGTGTCAAAAAAGACGGGAAGCAAGTTTTATATCAACTTTTTGTATTTGCTTTGCAAAACGCTCAATTCGCGCGACGATTACAAGATGTTTTACGATTGGAAAACGGACGAACTTATTTGCTTCGATACGATAAACCCGACGCAATACGTTTTCCACGAGGATACGGAGACTTGCACTCCCGTATATACGACGTATTACGAGGATTACGACGAGTTTTACGCCGAGGCCGCCAAGGATATAGCGCGTGCAAAGCAAACGAGAGAATATCGTCTCGATATGGCAAATCACCTCAATTGGTTTGACGCGTCGTATTTGCCGTGGGTGAGTTACGACAGTATGAACGTGGAACTTCCCGACGGGCATCTATATTTCCAACCCGTAGTCAATTGGGGCAAGTATCGTGAAGAAAACGGCAGATATAAGTTGCCGTTGACGGTGCGCCTCAACCACGCGATTGTGGACGGATATTTGCTTTCGCAAGTGTACGTCACGCTGGAAAAAGAGATTGCGAAATTTTGCGAAGAGAGGATATAACGATGAAAAAATGGTATGACGAAGAATATAAATTCGAGATTGAAACCATCGGATTTTTGAGAGGGGACAAGACGGAAAATTATTGTCGCAACGGCGAGCAAATCGGAGATAAATACGAGTGCACTTACGGTTGCCCCGTCAACGCGCAAGGCTACGGAATTTGCAGTAAGACTATGACTATGCTTTATCCGATTATGGAAGCGGTGAGAAGCGGTGGAGACTTGCGCAAAGTGGGCGGTGAGGACAAATACGTCAAAACTATCGTGTGTCCCGACGGTTGCGTTATGTTCCGCCTTACGGCAACGCCTCTCGGAAACGAAAACTTTTTCGAGGGCAAGTTCTACGAAGATAAGAGCGAGAATTAAAATAAAACGAATTGTGATATAAAACGGATATAAAATGAAGTGCATTGCACCAATAGATTTTATACGTTCATATCACTGCGCATAGGTGCGCAAAGAAGGATAAAATGAGCAAGAGATATAAGATTTCAAAGGGCATTTTGCTGTTTTGGACGCTGTTTATAGGTTTGGGCGCAATCGGCGGTGGATTGTGTATGATTATAAAACCCGACGGGAGTGTTATGGGAATGGACGGTATGTTGCCGTACTTTCAAGTGTTACCGCTTGCGGACAAGTTGTTCCAAGACTTTCTGTTTTCGGGCATAGCGCTTATAATCGTCAACGGCGTTACCAACCTCGTCGCAACGGGCTTGATTTTCGCAAACAAGAAAAGCGGAATAATTATGGGAATGGTATTCGGCGTCACTCTTATGGCGTGGATAATAATTCAGTTCGTAATCTTTCCGCCAAACGTTATGTCGTCGTTGTGGTTTGTGTTCGGCATTTTGCAAGCAATCACGGGGTACGTTTGTCTTGTGAGATACGATCAAGATCACTTCGATTTTGACGAGAACGAGTATCAAAATATAGGCAAAAACCCGTCTTGCGCCGTGGTGTATTTTTCAAGATTGGGATATACCAAAAAGATTGCCTATCAAATCGCAAACGCGCAAGGCGCGGATATTTACCAAATCACCACTTCCGAAAAGACGGACGGAGATTTGGGCTTTTTGTGGTGCGGAAGATACGGAATGCACAAGTGGGGTATGCCTATCGACGATATCGATTTAAGCAGTTACGACAGCGTTATAATCTGTTCTCCGATGTGGGTGTTTGGTGTGTGCGCCCCTATTAGGGAGTTTTGCAAAATGCAAAAAGGCAAGCTCAAAAGCGTAGGCTACGTTATCACGCATACGATGAAAGCGCGCTTTGAAAACGTTGCGGACGATATGGACGCATTGCTTGACACAAGGCATACGTCTTTCGAGTCGTACAGTACGCAATTCGGCAAAATAAAGAGATTAAATTGACAAAATAACGGTATAAAGTGCCGATTGTGTAAAATATCGAGAAAAACGAAGAGAAAACGTCTCTTCGTTTTTTATGTATCGCAAAACTAATTTCTGTATAGTCCAATAAAACGACGTCGTTATTTGTATACATTATATAAGTTTCAAAAACGATTTTTAGGGGGAAGATAAAATGAAACGAATGAAATTCTTGGGTTACACCCTTTTGATTGCCGTATTATTGGCTTGCTTGATATTTGCGTTTACCGCTTGCGATGACAACGACGAACAACCTACACCAATAGAGGACGTAGAGGAAGAAGTTCCCGATTTTCACGTTGAGGACTACGAGTATTTTGAAATTGACGATTCAAGAGCTTCCGAAGGGAAGATTGAGATCAAAAAAATCAAATACGAATACAAAGACGTTGTGACTGAAATGGTTATTCCGGATACGTGCGCTCTCATATACGGTGGCGCGTTTAAGGAAATGAAAAATTTGCGAAAAGTGACGCTTCCAAACGTACAAATGGGGCGTGGAGTTTTTGAAAACTGCAAGAAACTTGTAGAAGTCGTGTTTTCTGATGATTTTGAATTTATTTCGCAAAATTGCTTTTTCGGCTGTTCTTCTCTTAAAGACGTAGTTTTTCCGTCATCACTAAAAGGCGTTTGTGCAAAATCTTTTTACGGCACGGCTTGGTTTGACGCACAACCCGACGGAGTGATATATTACGGTACTATTGCCTATGCATATAAAGGGAATATGCCCAAAGATACTACCGTTGCTTTTAGAGAAGGAACGACGGTTATTGCCGATTATTTTTTTGAAGATTGCGACGAATTGGTAGAAGTGATTATGCCCGATAGCGTCGTGGATATCGGAAGTTGCTTGTTTAGGAATTGTAAGAAGTTAAAGTCCGTAAAATTTAGCGAAAACATTACGCATCCAACTCGTTTTTACGATTGTCCATCGATAAAAGAGGTCGTGTTCCCCGATAAAGTCGAAACGTTGTACTCAAATACTTTTCATAATTGTGCAAGCCTTATGAGTATAACTGTCGGGAAGAATTATAAGCAAACTATAATCGGCTGGTTTGAGCCGGTGGTAAGAGCTTGTCCGAGACTCGTACAAGTTTATAATAGATCAAATATTCCCATTCAATCTTTTTGTTTTGATGGGTTGGACATATATTTTTATAGCGAAGAAGGAGGAAATAAACTGGTTGAGACGGAAAAAGACACGTATTATTTGGTACTTGAACAAGAAAAACGGTTCGTTGGATATTTCGGAAGCGAAAGAGAGGTTTTGTTCATCGATGCCGATACGTCGGAAGTAGTAAGCGGAGCTTTTTATAATTCAAAAGTAAAACGCGTCATTTTGCCTTACGGAGTAAAAAAGATAGGTAGATATGCATTTTGTGGCGATAGCTTGGTTGAAACGGTTATAGTGCCAGCGTCAATTGAAGAAATCGACGATGATGCATTTGAATCGATTTATTATTACGTGACAACAAAACAACGCCCGATAACCGTATATTATGAAGGAACTATGGCGCAATGGGACGCTGTGATAGATTGCGAAGATCAAATGTCGACGTACGTGATTTGCAAAGACGGCACTATATCGCTGAATAAAGATCACGTACCGTTTGCCGAATAATTTGTCAAAACAAAATAAAAACCCCTCGGATTTCCGAGGGGTTTTTGCTACGCTATGCGGAATTATTCTTCCGTGTAAGAAGCTGCCTTTTTGAGGTAGAATGCACGTTTCTTTGCGGCGTCTTCTTCGTTCTTTGCGAACAAGACTTTTGCCGCATCCGGATTCATCTTTGCCAAGGACGCATATCTCGTTTCGTTCATAAGGAACGCTTGATAATCGTCGGTCGGCTCTTTGCTGTCGATTGCGAGCGGTGCTTTGTCCGTTCCGACCAACGTCGGGTTGTAACGGAAGAGTTGCCAATAACCGCAGTCAACTGCTTTCTTCATTTCCATTTGCGAATTGTCCATACCGCCTTTGATGCCGTGGTTGATGCACGGTGCGTAAGCGATGATGATGGACGGTCCGTGATATGCCTCTGCCTCTGCAAACGCTTTGACCACTTGGTTCATATCCGCGCCCATAGAAACTTGTGCGACGTACACGTAACCGTAGTCCATTGCGAGAAGTGCAAGGTCTTTCTTCTTGGTGCGTTTACCCGTTGCAGCGAATTTTGCGATTGCGCCGGTCGGGGTAGACTTGGAAGCTTGTCCGCCCGTGTTGGAGTACACTTCGGTGTCGAGGACGAGGATGTTGACGTCTTCACCGCTTGCGAGGACGTGGTCAACGCCGTTGTAACCGATATCGTACGCCCAGCCGTCACCACCGACGATCCATACGGATTTCTTGATGAGGCAATCTTCTCTTGCTTCGATGTTTTGCAAGAGTTCGAGACTCACGCCGTTTGCGTTCTTCTTTTCTTCGGGGAGAAGTGCGATGATTGCGTTTGCCGCTTCTTCGCTCTTTGCCGCGTCTTCTTTGTTTTCAAGCCACGCGTTGAGAGCGTTAGTCATATCTTCGGAAATCGTGCCGAGGCTGATAAGGTTGGTAATCGTGTTTGCAAGCACGTTGCGACGAGTGTCATAAGCGAGGTGCATACCGTAACCGAACTCTGCGTTGTCCTCGAACAAGGAGTTTGCCCAAGCAGGACCGCGACCTTTGTCGTTCTTGGTGTAGGGGCAAGTCGGAGCGCTACCGCCGTAGATGGAGGAGCAACCCGTTGCGTTTGCGATGAGCATTCTGTCACCGAAGAGTTGCGTCATAAGCTTGACGTACGGAGTTTCACCGCAACCCGCGCAAGCGCCGGAGAACTCGAAGAGCGGTTTCTTGAATTGGCTGTTCTTGACGTTGACGGATTTGAGTTCTGCGGAAGTTTCTTTGAGGTCTGCCGCATATTCCCAGTTTTCCGCCTCTTTTGCGATTGCTTCGTCAAGCGGAACCATAGTGAGAGCTTTTTCTTTTGCGGGGCATACAGCAACGCAGTTGGAGCAACCCGTGCAGTCGTACGGACTTACTTGCATACGGAATTCGTAGCCCTTTACGCCGATAGCCGGTTTGGTTTCGAACGTTTCGGGTTTGTTTGCAAGTTCCTCTGCGGTTGCGAGCGTCGGACGGATAGTCGCGTGCGGGCAAACGAGAGCGCAGCGGTTGCATTGGATACATTTGTCTTTGTCCCACATAGGAACGGACACTGCGATACCGCGTTTTTCAAATTTGGTCGTGCCGGTGGGTACGAAGCCGTTGGGATTGAATGCGGAAACGGGGAGTTTGTCGCCTTCTTGTGCGGTGATCGGAGCGATGAAGTTCTTGAAATATTCGTCGTTGGGCACTTCGAGCGGAGCTGCGCCGTTGGTAGTGGTCTCCCAGCTTTGCGGATATTTGACTTCTTTGAGGTGTGCGATTGCGTTGTCCACGCAAGCGTTGTTCATTGCGACGACCGCGTCACCTTTCTTGCCGTAGGACTTCTTGATCATTTCCTTCATATAACGCTCTGCGTCTTCGTAAGGAATGACGTTTGCAAGCTTGAAGAACGCCGCTTGCATAACCGTGTTGACGCCCTTCTTCGTGCCGATCTCTTGGATAACTTTGAGACCGTCGAGAGTGTAGAATTTGATGTGCTTTTTGGCAATCATATTCTTCATAGAAGCGGGGAGTTTTGCGTCCATCTCTTCGGGCTCCCATTGAGAGTTGAGGAGGAACGTACCGCCTTCTTTAAGGTCGGAGAGCATATCGTAACGGAGCACGTAAGACTCGTTGTGGCACGCCACGAAGTCCGCTTGGTCGATGAGGTACGTGCTGCGGATGGGCTTGTCGCTGAAACGGAGGTGAGAAATGGTGATACCGCCGGATTTCTTGGAGTCGTATGCAAAGTACGCTTGTGCGTATTTGTCGGTGTGGTCGCCGATGATCTTGATGGAGTTCTTGTTCGCGCCGACCGTACCGTCAGAGCCGAGACCGTAGAACTTGCAAGAGATTGCGCTTGCGTCGGAAGCGTCGATCTTTTCGGTGACTGCGAGAGAGTGGAACGTCACGTCGTCGTTGATGCCGACCGTGAAGCGATCTTTCTTCTCACCGTTCATATTTTCGTAGATTGCGTTGACCATAGAAGGATTGAATTCCTTGCTGCCGAGGCCGTAACGTCCGCAAAGCACTTCTTTCTTGATGCCTTTCTCGTTGAGAGCGGATACGACGTCGAGGTAGAGGGGTTCGCCTTGTGCGCCCGGTTCTTTGGTTCTGTCCATAACGGTGATGGTCTTGACCGTCTCGGGAAGTGCCGCGACGAATGCGTCCATCGGGAACGGACGATAAAGTCTGACTTTGAGAAGACCGACTTTTTGTCCTCTTGCGTTGAGGTAGTCAACGGTCTCTTCAACCGCTTCTGCACCAGAACCCATAATGACGATCACGCGGTCTGCATCTTTTGCGCCGTAGTAGTCAACGAGATTGTATTTTCTGCCCGTGAGCTTGCTGACTTTGTCCATTTCCGCTTGAACGATTGCGGGGACTGCGTCGTAGTATTTGTTGCTTGCTTCTCTGTTTTGGAAGTAGATGTCGGGGTTTTGAGCCGTGCCTTGTTGATGCGGATGCTCGGGGTTGAGTGCACGTGCGCGGAATTCGTCAACCTTCTTGAAGTTTACGAGGTCCTTGATCTCGTCGTAGTCGATGACGTCGATCTTGTCAACTTCGTGAGAGGTGCGGAAACCGTCGAAGAAGTTGAGGAAAGGAACGCTGGATTCGATCGTGGAAAGGTAAGAGACCAAGGTCAAATCCATAACTTCTTGTACGCTGTTGGATGCGAGCATAGCAAAACCGGTTTGACGGCAAGCCATAACGTCGGAGTGATCTCCGAAAATGTTGAGGGCGTGTCCTGCAACGCTACGTGCGGAGACGTTGAATACGCAAGGAAGCAACTCGCCTGCGATTTTGTACATATTCGGAATCATAAGGAGCAAACCTTGGCTCGCCGTAAACGTGCTCGTCAATGCGCCTGCTGCCAAAGAGCCGTGTACTGCGCCTGCCGCGCCGGCTTCGGATTGCATTTCGGCAATTTTAAGAACGTTGCCGAAAATGTTCTTTCTTCCTTGACCTGCCCAGTCGTCACAGTTCTCTGCCATCGGGGATGACGGAGTGATAGGGTAAATAGCCGCAACGTCGGAAAAAGCGTAAGCAATATGTGCCGCAGCGGTGTTACCGTCAATGGTCATTTTTTTCATATCGGGAATTCCTCCAATAAAGTATCTTCGAGTAATATTTTGCGTATGCGCGCGATGCGCATAGTCATTAGATATTATATATTGAGAAAAATTTTAAGTCAATATTTTTTAGGAATTAATAATTAATAGTTAATAATTAATAATTGCGGGTGGGACACCCACACCCGAACGAAAACCTATTGAGAGCGTACTTATTAACGGAATGTGCCTATTTGAAAACGAAATAGAAACCGCCGTCCGCGAACTTGTAGAGCGGGCCAATTAACGAACACTCAATCGAAGACTACTTATACACGGAATCTGCTTATTCGGAGTTGGAGGCGCAAGGCGCCGACCGAATCGAGCGCCAAGCTTGATGATAAGTACAAGTGAGCCAACGAGTGTTGTTCTTTTCGTTGGCGAACGAGTGGCATAACGAGAGAACGTTACTTCTCTATGCGCGTGCCGAGTGTGTCCCCCCGCGGAGCGGTTCCGTGGGTTCCCTCAAACGAAGTGCGGAGGGGGAACGGAATAGGGGAAACACCGTGAGGAAGGGGGAAAGTTGCATTTAATTATTTTTTTAGAAATGCCGGCGTGTCCGGAAAGAGGGGGCAATTCTATTTAGAGGAGTTACGACGCACTTTATTATTGTTTATGGAATATTCCACAACTGCGACAAAGTCGCAATATCACTTTTTGCGATAACAAAAAATATCACTTGCGCTATGCGCAAATATCACCGTGCGCAAGCACGATATCACTGTTTCGAGGGCGGGACACCCACACTCGAAATTTTCATAAAATCCACAATAAACGATATAAGATTGCAAATCTAAATACTCTGTGGTATAATCGCGATATGTCGCAAATTGTCCTCAAAGGAGTAAGTTATAGTTACTCATTAGGGGAGGGCCGCAGTCTAAAAGCCCTCAAAAACCTGTCTTTTTCCGTTGAGAAAGGCCAATTTGTCGCGCTCGTGGGTATGAACGGCAGCGGCAAATCCACGCTTGCAAAACTTCTCAACGGTCTTTTTATACCGTCGAGCGGAGAAGTGCTTATCGACGGTCTTTCCACGTCCGACGAAAAAAATACTTTTGAAATCCGCAAAAAAGCGGGTATGGTTTTCCAAAATCCCGACAATCAGACGGTTGCAACCATTATCGAGGATGACGTAGCGTTCGGACCTGAAAATATCGGTTTACCGCGCGAAGAAATCGTGGAAAGAGTGAATTACGCACTCGATGCCGTTGGAATGAGCGAATATCGCAATCGTTCCGTATCCAAATTGAGCGGAGGACAAAAACAAAGAGTGGCAATCGCGGGCGTGCTTGCAATGCGCCCCGATATTCTCATTTTGGACGAGTCCACCTCTATGCTCGACCCCAACGGGCGCAAAGAGATTATGGATATTGCCACCACTCTCAACGAGCAAGGAATTACCGTCGTAAACATCACTCACAATATGGAAGAAGCGGTGCTTGCGGACAGAATTATCGTGCTCCGCAAGGGCAGAATCGCAGTTGACGGCACTCCCGAAGAAGTATTTTCGTCGGGACTTTTGGAAGCGTGCGGACTTACGCTTCCGCCCGTATCGCAATTGTCCGAAAAACTAAAAAGCAAAGGTTTCGTCTTTGACGCGCCAATCGTGAGCAAAGACAAACTCGTGGAGGAAGTATGTCGGCAATTGAGATAAAACATTTGACGTATATTTACTCACGCAAGACGCCGTACGAGAAAAAAGCACTCGACGACGTCAATCTTTGCATTGAAGAAGGCAGTTTCGTAGGCATAGTCGGCGCGACGGGAAGCGGAAAATCCACGCTTATTCAGCATCTCAACGGTCTTATCAAAGTTCAAGACAAAAAGACGTCGAGCGTCGTGGTAAAGGGTATGTCCGCCACGGACAAAAAGACGCTCAAAAACTTGCGTTTTAAGGTGGGTATGGTGTTCCAATACCCCGAATACCAACTTTTTGCCGATACGGTGGAAAAGGACGTCGCGTTCGGCCCTAAAAATATGAAATTGTCCAAAGAGGAAATCGACGCGAGAGTGCGCAAGGCTATGGACGTGGTGGGGCTCGATTACGACCAATTCGCTTCCCGCAGTCCCTTCGATTTGAGCGGTGGTGAAAAGAGAAGAGCGGCAATTGCGGGCGTTATCGCAATGCAACCCGAAATTCTCGTCCTCGACGAACCGGTTGCGGGGCTCGATCCCGCGGGCAGAGAAGAGATACTTGCGCTCGTGAAAAAACTTCAAAAAGAAGTGTCTCCCACCATAATTTTGGTGTCCCACAATATGGACGATATCGCGGTTATGGCGGATAGAATAGTCGCGCTCAAAGACGGAAAAATCGTTGCCGACGGCACTCCCAAAGAAGTATTTTCGGATAGAAAGCACGTTGAAGAGATTGGTCTTGACGTGCCTTTTGCAACCTCTCTTTCAGACGAATTTATAGCAAGGGGATACGACCTTCCCAAAGATATAATAAGCCTTGACGAGCTTGCCGACGCGCTCTCGAAAATTAGAGAAAACGAGGGGGTAAAAGCCGATGTTTAAGGACGTTGCTTTCGGTCAATATTACCCCGCGGATTCGATTATCCACCGCCTCGACGCAAGAGTGAAAATGCTTCTCACACTTATGTTCGTGATTGCGATTTTCTTCGTTAAATCGTACTTCGGTTTTATACTTACGGCGGTTATTTTGATAGGCATCGTTTTGCTTGCAAAACTGCCTATGATGTCCGTTTTGAAGAGCGTCAAAGGCGTGATGTTCATCATTTTGTTCACCGCCGTGCTCAACTTGTTTCTTATCAAAAAAGGTGAAGTTTTGTGGTCGTGGAAAATCTTCACGATAACCAAAGACGGGGTTCATACCACCATAAAGATGGTTTTAAGGCTCGTTTTGTTGATTTCGGGCGCGTCTTTGCTTTCGCTTACGACAACTCCCGTAGCACTTGCCGACGGTGTGGAAAGCCTTATGTCTCCGCTCAAACTCATCAAAGTCCCCGTAAGAGATATCGCAATGATTATGAGCATTGCGCTTCGCTTTATCCCCACGCTTTTCGAGGAAACAAACAAGATAATTTCCGCACAAAAAGCACGTGGCGCAAGCTTCGATACGGGTGGACTTTTCGCAAGGGCAAAGGCAATGCTTCCGGTGCTTATTCCGCTTTTCGTCAACTCGTTCAGACGAGCGGACGAACTTGCTTTCGCAATGGACGCAAGGTGTTACAACGCAACGGAAAATCGCACCAAAATGAAGAAGGCAAAATTCGGCGTCGGCGACGCTTTTGCATTGTTTTTTATGATAGCGTATTTCGTGGTGATTTTGCTTGAAAGATACTATTTCCCGACGGTGGGCATAAATATCGACCAAATGATTTTCGGAGGGCTGGTATGAGATATCGCGCGATAATTTCGTATTGCGGAACGAGGTACGTGGGCTGGCAACGCCAACTCAACGGTCTTTCCGTACAAGAAGTCCTCGAAAAAGCACTTTCCAAAACTTTCGGAACGCCAACGAGCGCAACCGCAAGCGGTCGCACGGACGCGGGCGTACACGCCGAGGGGCAAGTGGTGCATTTCGACGCGACGACGTCCATACCCACCGACAAAATACCTTTTGCCGTCAATACGGAATTGCCCGACGACGTGAGTATGCTCTATTGCGAAGTCGTAGACGACGATTTCAACGCAAGGTTCAACGCCAAGCGCAAAACGTACTGCTACAAGATGTATCTTTCAAAACATCGTTTGCCGATGATGGAAGCGACGCACGAACACGTCGTCGTCCCGCTCAACCTCAAAGCGATGAAAGAGGCTGCGAAAATCATTGAGGGAACGCACGATTTCAAGTGCTTCGAGGCAAGCGGAAGCGTGGTTAAAAACACCGTCCGCACGGTGTATTCCGTAGATATTCAAACGCGCGAACTTTCCTACGCTTCGGCAATATTCGACGACGCCAAAAATCAACGTCTAAACGGCTCAAATCCCGATTTTATCTACGACAGCGAGATATGTATATACGTCACGGGCAACGGCTTTTTGTACAATATGGTGCGCATAATCGCGGGCACTTTGTTGTACGTGGGAATTGGC
Source organism: Christensenella sp. UBA7571 (assembly GCA_002476605.1). GTDB lineage: Bacteria > Bacillota > Clostridia > Christensenellales > CAG-917 > CAG-475. Next base: position 16,621 of record DLLD01000015.1, on the reverse strand, counting down.
AAACTCACTGTGGACGACGTAAAGGATATTCTCGAAAAAGGCGACCGCAAAAAGGCGGGCAAAACGCTTTCGGCAAAGGGTTTGCACCTTATCAAAGTGGTTTATTGATAAAAAATTTCAAAAATTTTGAAAAATTTGTATGCGCGTTATGCGCTTACGTTATTGACATAAAATCGTTTTAGTTTTATCATTAAGTATAATAATTTTATTTACGCGCAATATGCGTGCGTGTCTGCACGTTGTCGCGCAAAGGCTATACCTAAATGGAAGACAATTCAAGAAACTTTATTGAAGAATTTATCGACGAAGACCTCGCAAGCGGAAAGGTGAACAAGATTATCACTCGTTTTCCGCCCGAACCCAACGGATATTTGCATATCGGACACGCAAAGGCTCTTTGCATCAACTTCGGTATGAAAGAAAAGTATCACGGCGCGTGCAATTTGCGCTTTGACGACACCAACCCCGCCAAAGAGGACGTCGAATATATGGAGAGCATCAAAGCCGACATCAAGTGGCTCGGCTTCGATTGGGACGAACTCCACAACGCAAGCGATTATTTCGAGAAAATGTACGATTGTGCCGTCAAGCTCATCAAAGAGGGCAAAGCGTACGTTTGCGATTTGAGCGCGGAAGAGATAAGCGCAACGAGAGGCAATTTCAACACCCCAGGTACTGAAAGCCCGTACAGAAACAGAAGCGTAGAGGAAAACCTCGATTTGTTCGAGCGTATGAGAAAGGGGGAATTTGCCGACGGTGAAAAAGTCTTGCGTGCAAAAATCGATATGGCGTCACCCAACATCAATATGCGTGACCCCGTCATCTATCGTATTTGCCACGCAACGCACCCGCACACGGGAGACAAGTGGGTTATCTACCCGATGTACGACTTTGCGCACCCCATCGAGGACGCAATCGAGGGCATTACGCACTCCCTTTGCTCGCTTGAATTTGAAAACCATCGTCCGCTTTACGACTGGGTTACGCTCAACTGCGGTTTTGATCCCAGACCTCGTCAAATAGAGTTTGCAAGACTCAATCTCACGCACACGGTTATGAGCAAGCGTTTTATCAAGCGTTTGGTCGACGAAAAAATCGTGTGGGGCTGGGACGATCCGAGATTGTCCACTCTTTCGGGTATAAGAGAAAGAGGTTACACTCCCGAAGCAATCAGAGATTTTTGCCAACGCATAGGCGTTGCAAAAGCGGATAGCGAAGTGGATATTTCCATTTTGGAACACTGCGTGAGAGAGGACTTGAACGCACACGCACAAAGAGCGATGGTCGTAACCAAGCCCTTGAAACTCATCATCGACAACTATCCCGAAGGCAAGAGCGAACCCGTGTATATCGAAAACAATCCGCAACAAGAGGGTGCGGGCGTACACGAGACGACGTTCGGTAGAGAATTGTACATCGAGCAAGACGATTTCTCGCTCAATCCTCCGCCAAAATACTTCCGCTTGAAGCCCGACGGAATAGTACGCCTCAAAGGCGCGTATATCATCAAATACGTCGGTTGCGAGCAAGACGCGGACGGCAACGTCACCGCGGTGCACGCCGAGTATCTCGAAGGCACGAAGTCGGGTGAAGAGGGCGCAAATATGAAAGTCAAAGGCACGATACATTTCGTCAATGCCAACGACTGCGTGGACGTTACTCTCAATATGTTCGATTACCTCATCAACGACGGAGACGGAGATTATATGGACAGAGTCAATCCCAATTCGCTCACCGTTCTTCACGGAAAAGCGGAGAAAATCGTCGGAGACGCACCCGTCCATACGAGATTCCAATTCTTGCGCGAAGGTTACTTCATCAAGCGCAACGATAAGAACGAATTTAACAGCATAGTCGGCCTCAAAGACAGTTTCAAACCCAAGGCGTGACTTAACGATAAACATTTTGTAGGTGAAATATGTTTGTTTGTAAAATATGCGGAAACGAAGTAAAACCCGGACAAGCGTTTTGCCCAACGTGCGGAGCGGACGTAGTTGAAAATTACGAGACCGTTTGCCCCGTATGTCACGCAAAGAACAGTGCGGGAAGCAGATATTGCGCCAAGTGCGGCGGTATCTTGTCCGTTATGCGCAAACCCGTTTGCGCCGTTTGCGGAACGAAGAACTTGCCCGGTGCAAAATTTTGCGTATCTTGCGGTGCTCCCATCGTAGCGGAAAGCGAAACGCACAGCGACGCGGATATGCTCGACGCGCGCAAGACCAAATTGCGTCTTGACAATATGGAGCGCGAGAGAATGGCGGCGGTTGACAAAGAGATTGCCGAAAAACGCCAAAAGACCGCGGAAGAGAGAGAAACCGCTCTCTTGCAAGTGGAAGATTACCGCAAAAAGAGCGAGGAAGAGTACGAGAAAAAGGCAAACGTGCTTGAACGTTACAGACAAAAACTCAATGAACTCGGCTCGGAAGACGTGGCTCTTCTCAAAAAGATGTCCGTTGCGCTCCAATCTTACGCCAAGTATTACGCAGATCCGTATTCTCAAATAGACGAAGACGACATAGAGGGTGAGACCTACGTTTGCCCCGCGTGCGGAACTATCAATCCGCTCGACGCAACCGCTTGCACTCACTGCGGTCGCGACAAGGCGCGCGCGCTTTTGCTTCTTGCCAAAAACAAGATCAAGCAATGCCCGCCCGTTAAGCGCAAACAAAAAATCGTACCCCCTCCGCAAGCGGATCTCGAAGTGGAAAAGACGCCCACTTTGGACGAGTTTATAGACGAAATCAACGCGCCCAAGCAAGAGCAAGTCGCACCGCCCAAGACGGAAGAGAAGAAGGAAGAACAAGCGGACTTTTCCGGTCCTAACCAAGCGCATTTCGGAGCGTATCCTCCTTATCCCTATCCGTATCCGCCGTACCCGTATCCGTACGCGCCTCCGGCGGCGGCACAACCTTATCCCCAACAAGCGGGAGTTGCGCAAGGTCAACCCGCGTTCTTTATGGGAGCTGACGGCAAGCCCTATCAAATGCCTCCCATCGTGCAACCGGTGGCGTTCGTGCCTTACGTGACGCAAGAGCAACCGCTTATGCAATACTCACCCGTGGTGGAGGAAAGACGCACGGTGCAAAAACCCGTAGTAGCAACCCCGAGCAAAGGTTCAAACAAGAAAAACTGACGGCGTATTATGGCAGATACAAAAAACAACAAACCCAGAATAAAAGGCGTTGACGACGCGGGCATAAGGCTTGCGCCTACCCCCGCGCCCAATTCGGGATATCACGTGATGCCCACCGTGATGCAAGAGTTCGTTATAGAGCCGCATCTCGTGACGGAAGAACGCCCGCAAGAGGGCGATTCCGTCCGCGCTCAATCCACCGCCAACGACTTCCAACCCAAAAAGGAAGACGCCAACAAGAAGTGGAAGAGAGGCAAGCGAGCAAAGAATATGACGGCGGGTATAATAGCGTTTCTTGCCTCGGTCGCGGTGCTTTTGCCCTATATTTTGTCGGCGGTAAAGGCGGACGCAAAGTTGCCTTTCTTGCTCGTTGCGGACAGATTCAACGTCGTCGGACATTTTATCGACGCGTTCAAACGCACTGCCGAACTCGGCTGGAAAGGTGAGACGGTAGGCAAGATTTGGCTTGGTATGATTCCCGATATAGTTATCACAATCGGCATTTTATCCGTTCTTATCAATATGATAAAATCCGTTTTTGCGATATTCGGCGCAATCAAACCGATCAAGTATACGAGCGGTGCAATCGTCAATCTTATATGCGTGCTTGCGATATTCATCACGGCACTCGTGGGGGCAAACGGTATAGGCATCGCAAAGATAGATTTTATGCAAGACTTCATACACGGATATCGTACGAGTTATTTGTTTACGATGCTCGTGTTCGGCGCGGGATACGTGCTACTTTGCGGAATATGCGCAATCGTAAACCGCGAAAAGTACGGTTATCTCAAATAACTCTTTTGGAGGAATTATGGCAAAGAAGGACAAAAATCAAGAGATAGTTTTTTCTCCGGATACTAACGACGTAAAAGTCGACGACGAGCCGTTGTTCGAGTCGGAGGCGTACGGCACTCCGCAACCCGAAGCAGGTTCTGACGTTACGGTTATGAAGCCCGTCGGCATCGGCGGTCCCGTTCCTATCGTCGCACCCAAGCACAACACCATTCAGTTGCAACCGATTGTCGTGCCTCTTGCGGTCGTGCCTTATATGACGCAAGACAGCAACGTTTTGCGCACGGACGGCAAGCAACAGAGCGGTTATATGCCGTCAACCGTCGAGTACGGTGACGCAACCGAATTCGAGACCGTATCCACTCAAAAGAAAATCAAGAAGAAAGCAAAGGTTCAACCGAGAGTTTTCGCACTCGTCACCTTCTTGATTGCGGCAGTCACGGTGCTCCCGTTCATATTGTCTTACTTTATGAAGTCGATAGGCACGCTGGATATAACCAAATACAACGTTATCGGCGTGATTATGGGCTGGGTAAAAGACGGCTTCAATGCAAGACCTCTTCGCAACTTCGCGTTTATAGGCGTGGCGGCAGTCGAGGCGGTGATGGTGATAACTTCGCTTATCTCCATAATCGTGGGCAAATATCCGCGTGCGTTTACGTTTATACTTTCTCTCGGAAGCGCGGCGGCAATGCTTGCATACCTCATCAAGTTGCTCGTCAAGAAGCAATTCGTCCTCGGCAACGAGATTGCGCTTGTAGTGCTCGTGGCACTCACGCTTCTCAACCTCGTTCTTACCATCGTGTTCTCTTGCGTGCTCAACAAGCTCGACGACAAGGTGGAAGACAGCAACCGTGCTTCGCGTGAAATCTGATATTCGGCAACAGTCGATATATAAACGAATTACCCTCGGCGGTAATTCGTTTAATTTTTGAAAAAATATGTCCTTGAAACTCGTATCACTGGCAAGCGGAAGCAAAGGCAACGCTACGCTTATACTTTCCAACACGACGGCAATACTCGTTGACGCCGGCGTTTCGTATACGAGGATTGCCACCGAGCTTCGGGATTTCGGGCTTACACCCGATATGATTGACGGCATAGTGATAACTCACGAACACGCCGACCACGTTTGCGGACTTGCAAAACTTTGCGAGCACACGCAAATTTACGCGCACACGCTCACCGCTCGCGCGCTTTGCGCAAAATACGACGGTCTCAAAAACTTTGCGGACGTCGATAATTACGAGGGCGGTTTCGATATAGGCGATATCAAAGTTATGCCGTTCAGAATACCGCACGACGCGGCGTATCCGCTTGCGTATTCTTTTGAGTGCGGGCACGCGCGTTGTAGCGTCGCAACGGATATCGGCACGCCCACGGTGGGCGTTCTTCGCAATATAAAGGACAGTAGCGTGGTGCTTTTGGAAGCCAATCACGACCTCAAAATGTTGCAAGATGGCAAATATCCCGCGTGGCTCAAACAACGCATTTTGTCCAACAACGGACACTTGTCCAACGACGCAACCGCACGAATTGCAAACCGCTTGTGCGAAGGCTCGGAAGTGCAAAGGTTGCTCTTGGGGCATATCAGCGAAAACAACAACACCGAAAAACTTGCTTACGACACGGTGGAAAACACGCTCAAAGAGCGTGACTCGGACATAGAATTGTACGTGGCGCATCAAAATAGGCGCAGTGAGGTTTTTGAAATCTTATGAGAAGGACGATAGGCGCGAGCGAAGGCTCTTCTATATATTTGTTGGGAATATGCGTAGGCAGTTTGTTGTCAACGTTTTTGTCCTTGATTTTGCGTGCCGCGGGCGTCGCGGGCGCGTCTTTTGACGGAATGAACGTTTTCTCGTGGTGCGGATACGCGCTTATGCAAGTGGGGTTCGTATGCACGGTGCTCGTATATTCCAAAGTCCGCAAATACGACTTGGTTTACGTCTCCAAAATGAGAGGCAAGCTCAACCCTTTGCAAATAACCGTGCTTCCGTTTATTGCAATTGCCACTATCCTCGTGTTTTTGCCTCTTGCAAATGCGTGGACGGCGTTTTTGAACGTCATCGGTTATCACGGCTCGGGCGTCGCAATGCCCGATTATTCCAACGTAGGAATTTATTTCTTGTCCTTGCTCTTGATGGCGGTTTTGCCCGCTTTCGGTGAGGAATTGCTTATAAGAGGCAATCTCTTTTCGGGATTGTCCACTCGCAATATTTGGTTCGGCGTGCTTATATCCGCGCTTATGTTCAGCCTTATGCACGCAAACCCCGTGCAAACTGTGCACCAATTCGGACTTGGCGTCGTGCTTGCGCTCGTCGTTGCGATATCGGGTTCGCTGTGGGCAAGCGTGATAGTGCACTTCGTCAACAATTTTATCAGTATCACGCTCACGGCGTATCTCCCGCAAGTGGATGAAATTTACGACAAACTCGGCTATTACAACTGGCTTACGGGCTTTGCAAGCGTCGTAATAGGCTTGCTTTTGCTCGTATTCTTGCTTTACGCGTTCTATCGTGCGGGCAAACCGAAGTCGGCAAGCGGTGAAGTCAAGAGCGTGTACGAAGAGGAAGGTTTCACCATCGTAGCAACGGCAAACGATACGAAAAAAGATAACTTCTTCGTCGGTTTCGGAAAGTTTTTCGTAATGCTATTCACCAAAGGCGGGTGGAAGAGGATAACTTATTCGCTTGAAGAAAGCAACTCGGTCGAATACGTCGGCAAAAATCAAAATATGATAGGCGTATGGATCGCTCTCGCATTCGTGTGCGTGTATTGGCTTTACGGCTTTATTTCGGGGTTGATATGACAAAAAGGCTCAACGTCGGCATCACCTATTTTATCGTCGTATTGTTGACGCTCCTTTTGAGGGTGGCGTCCGCACTCGATATCTATTCCGCGCTCGGAGTTGAGGACGCCGACGCACTTTTCACGTGCGTAGTGCAGATTGCCATATTCGGCTTTGCTAGCGTGTTCGGGTACTGTTTGTCCGCGCGCAAGAGAGGTGAGAGTGCAAAGGTCGTCGCAAGCGATTTCGGCGTGAGAAAAGTATCTTGGAAAAATTGGCTTTTGATAGTCCCGATGTGCGTTTTTGCAATCGCGGTGTCCAGCGGTATTTCGCTCGTTTGGCAACTCGCGTTGCGTATGTTGGGCTTTACGCATATTTCGTCGTCCACCGATTATAGCAGTGTTGGCGTGCTTTTCAAGGAATTATTTTTGGTGGCGGTGCTCCCCGGCGTATTCGAGGAAGTGGCGCACAGAGGTCTAATTTACGCAGGGTATAAGGAAAGCAAGTGGAAGTTCGTGCTCGTGTCCGCGCTTTTGTTCTCGCTTATGCACCAAAACATAGTGCAGACGGGATACACGTTCTTCTTCGGTGCAACCATCGCGCTTATGATGTACTATACGGGCTCGATTTGGCCGGGTATCGCATTGCATATTGCCAACAACGGTTTCAGCGTAATCTCGGGGTATATCGACCAAAACGGCGGAGCGTTCAGTTTCATTGCGACCATACAAAATTGGTTCTATTCCTCAACGCTCGGACTTTTGGTCGGCGCGCTTCTCGTGATAATATGCGCGGGATTGCTCGTGCTGTTCTTTTTCCTTATGCGCAAAAACTGCGTCAAGGAAGAGCGCATATCGCAAGTTCCGTTTGCACTGTCCGACGATGACGTAACGCCCATTCACAAGGATATTCCGTTTATTCTTACGGTGGCGGTCGGCATAGTCGCGACGCTGTTTAGTTTCGTGTGGGGTATGACGAGATGAAGATAAACATAATCGCAATCGGCAAAATAAAAGAGAAGTATTTCTCCGACGCAATCAACGAGTATATCAAGCGTTGTTCCCGCTTTGCCGAAGTGAAGATAATCGAGCTTCCCGACGCGCCTCCGTCCAAATCACCCGACGAACAACGCAAAATCGAAAGCGAGCAATTGCTGTCCAAAGCAAAAGGCTTTATCATCGCAACGGATATGCGAGGCAAACAATTGTCAAGCGAAGGTCTTGCCGATCTTATCAAATCCAAGTGCCTTGACGGAGAAAGCGAGTTTTCGTTTTTGATAGGCGGAAGCCACGGTCACACCGACGACTTGCGCAAAAAAGCAGATTTGCTCTTGTCTTTCTCGTCAAATACATTCCCACATCAGTTGTTTAGGGTTATGCTCTGCGAACAAGTATATAGGACTTTAAGTATAATCAATAACACCCCCTATCACAAATGAGAACACTATTGAGCAAATAACTGCGTCAGACGCATTTGCCCGACAACTCATTTACGCATAGTAAATTAGGGTTGTCGTGCAAACGCATCTTCCTTGTTCTTTATCTCAATATTGCCCTCATTACATAAAGGCACTATTGAGCAATCGCGCTATGCGCGGGAATGGAATATTCCACAATTATTAATTATTAATTAATAATTATTAATTAACACAATAAATACTTAAAACATACAAAAACATACGATGAACTGTCAATTGGTGCAATATGGCTTATGAAGAAAAGTTTATGATACGTGCAATTGAGCTTGCCGAAGAAAGCGCAAGTTACGACGAAGTTCCCGTAGGGGCGGTGGTCGTCAAAGACGGCAAGATTATTGCCGAGGGCACGAATTTCAAAGAGAGAAAAAACAACGCGATTTGCCACGCCGAGATCGTCGCGCTTTCCAAAGCTACGGAAGCGGTGGACAATTGGTGGCTTGAAGATTGCGACGTTTACGTCACGCTCGAACCTTGCTCTATGTGTGCGGGCGCAATGATAAATTCTCGTATTCGCGCTTTGTACTTCGGTGCGTACGACGAGAAGACGGGTGCTTGCGGTTCAAAAATAAATTTGTTTGAAAAAAGCCTATTTAACCATACAGTCCTCGTAAGCGGTGGTCACTTGAAAGAACAGTGCTCTGCGCTTTTATCTTCTTTTTTTAAAAGGAAGAGAAAATAAAACCAAATACTAATTAAAAGAAAATCGAGCCACGAAGGCTCGATTTCCTTTTCAAAGAGAGAATAATAAAGGGGTGAACGTTATGTACTCACGCGCTTGCGGTGCAAGCGAGTCGTGAGCGTCGGGCGACTTGCGAGTTGTTGCTATCGATTGAGAGTGGTTTTATTGCGGAATTTCGTCCGCATCGAGTATTTCAACTATTTCCGTACTTGTGAGTGCGGTGTCGAAAGCGTCCTTGGGTATGCCGAGGAGGCAACCCGCGATTGACGTCACGAGCGATACGATTGTTGCAATGATGATAACGACGATTTTTTTCTTTTTCTTATCCATAACAGTCTCCCTTTGATTTGATTGCCATCGCGAGAGTCTTATTATGCCCGACGCCGTAAATATAGCATTTTCACCGCCACGATTGCAAAAAATTATGTCGCGCTTTTGCAAGCATTTTTCAAAAAAAGAATATAGTATGGTATGGATAAGTACAATATTGTTTTTGTGGAAAACGAATGGTCGCAAGAGACTATGCTGGGTAGGCGCGTGGGAGATTTCGTCATAAGGGAGTTTGCCGATTTCAACGCGCCCGATTGTAGGATTGCCAAAATCGGCGCATACAAGGAAGACGTCGCGCTTTTGGACGGATATATCAACGTCGTGCTGACGCTGGATATGCCACTAATCAAAAAAGGTGATATTTTTGAGCTCGTAAGGCGTATGCGCGCGGAGAGTATCGATTGCGTTGGGCTTGGAAAAAACAACCCGACAGCCAAAATTTGCATTGGCAAAAGCGCAAATAAGGGCGTTTTTTCGTCGGATAAGGCTTTTTTTAAGATTGATGATGCAAAATCTTATAATGTGGTGTATAATTTGCTCAAAGACGCAATTCTCGACGATTGTTTGTCGCGAGGGGTGCGGATTTTGGACAAAAACACCACTTTTATCGACGATACCGTCAATATCGAGAGCGGTGTGGTGATATTGCCTTACACTCGCATAGAGGGTGAAAGCGTCCTTATGAACGGCGCAAAAGTCGCGGGTTCGTATATCAGGGACAGTGTGATTGACGGCGCAAGCGTGGAATATTCCTATCTTGCGTGTTCGCACGTGCACGCGCGCGCGACGGTCGGTCCTTTTGCAAGACTTCGGGGCGCGACTATCGGCAAAAATTGTCGAGTGGGTGATTTCGTCGAGGTCAAAGCGTCTTTGTTGCGAGAGGGCGTCAAAGCCTCGCACCTAACCTATATCGGAGACGCGGACGTCGGAGAGCGCACCAACGTCGGTTGCGGAAGCGTATTTTGCAATTACGACGGCGTGGACAAGCACAAAACAACCGTCGGTTGCAACTGTTTTATCGGCGCGAACACCAATCTCATTGCACCCGTGGTCGTTGGAGACAACGCCTTTATCGCGGCGGGCACGACGGTTACGCGCGATATAGAGGACGGCTCGTTTACGATAGGAAGAGTGAGACAAGACACCAAAATCAAAAAGTAATCATCACGAGAGGACGAAAGATATGATACTCGTAGTAGGGCTGGGCAACCCCGGTATGAAGTACAAAAACACCTATCACAACGTAGGCTTTATGGCAATCGACGCTTTGGCAAAAAGGCTCAAAGTCAAGTTTGACAAAACCGAATGTGACGCGCGCACTTGCAAGGGCAATTACAAGGGCGTGGAGTACGTGCTTGCCAAGCCCGAAACTTATATGAATTTGAGCGGTGAGGCGGTAAAAAAACTCGTCGCAAGATACGACGTTGACGTCGCGCACGAACTTATCGTGTGTTACGACGACGTCGATTTGCCGATAGGAAAATTGCGCATAAGAGAGGAAGGAAGCGCGGGTACACACAACGGTATGCGCAACATCGTCAAGGAACTTTACACGCAAGATTTCAAGCGTGTGCGCATAGGCACTAAAACGGAGCAACTTGCACAAAAAGAGGTTGAACTTATCGATTTTGTACTATCAAAGGTCGATTTTGACAACAAACAAATTTTGCAAGGCGCAATAGACAAGGCGGACGACGCCATTTTGGCTCTTATGGAAGGGCTTGATATACAACGAGTGCAAGAGATTGCAAACAAGAGATAAAGTGGATACACCAAAGGCATTACGACTTATCAATTTAGGCGAAAAGCTGTCGTCTTTGAACGGCATCGGCGCAAAAAGATTATCCGACGACAAATTGTCGGCGGTTTCCGTATTGCGCGTTTGCGAGGGCGCGAAGATACACATAATTTCGCAACTTCCCGTGCGCAGACTCGTCGTTACGACGGACAGTCTCGGAGCAAAATCGCTTGCGAGAAAATTGCAAAGTTGGGGCGTAAAAACCTCCTATTTGCCATATCGCGACGACGTGCTTTTGCCGAGAAAAACTTTCTCCGCTCAAAGCGTGAGAGAGAGAATAAACACGCTTTGCGACGTAGCGTTCGACGATGCGCAAATAATCGTTACGTCCGCGGATTCGCTGTTGCAGTTTTTCCCCAAAAGAGGTCTTATCAAGCAATTTTCCGTTTGCGTGAAAAAGGAAGATATTATATCTCCGCAAGCACTTGCCGACAAATTGACCGTGGCGGGATACAAGCGACAAGCGATGATTGCCGATATCGGTGATTTTGCCGTAAGGGGCGATATCGTAGACGTTTTCGGCATAGACGGTGTTGCGTACAGAATCAATTTTTTCGACGAACTCGTGGAAGATATCAAGGTGCTTGACGTAGAGAGTATGCTTGCCTCAAACGAAGTGCAAAGCGTGCGTTTTGCGCCCGCGAGCGATATTTTGCTTGACGAAAAGTGTTATGAAAGCGCAATAGAGCAACTTTCTTTGCACCAAGACAACAAGTTCGCGGTGGAAGTCAAAGAGGGGTTGAGCCTCGGTGCGTGCGACCCGTCGTGCGTGTGGGCGTTGCCGTTTATGAAAGACTGCACCACGCCTCTTTTGCAATTCTTTGACGACGACAAGCCCACGCTCGTAATATTCGACGAGCCGAAAGTGGTGTTTGACAAACTGCAAATTCTTGCCAAAGAATTTGACGGTCGTATAAAAAATCTCCTCGAAGGCGGAGAAATTTTGAGCACGCACAAGGACGTTTGCGTGCCTCTCAACGAAATCAAGCGTGAACTCGTTTTCTTGCGCAAGATGAGTTTTTCATCGCTTTCGCTCAACAACCAACTTTTCGATCCCAAATATATATTAGAGCCCAAAACCAAGCCCGTAACCAAGTATTATCTCGACCCGCAGACCATCGTGCAAGACATCAAGACGTTCTCGCTCAACGGCACGAAGGTCATTATGGCGTGTTCGAGCAAAGAGAGGGCAAAGACTGTTATCGACAGCTTGCGCGAATACGACGTATTTGCAACGTACAGCGAAGACGGCAACGACGAGGGCGGAGTGCTTGCAACGCCTCTTTGTGTGGAGACGGGCGTTATATATCCCGCTTCCAAAGTGTGCCTTATAGGCGTCGGTGAGTGCATCGGCAAGCATAGAGGAGAGGATATAAGCGTCAGAGGCAAGGAACAAGCCCTTGCGCCCAAAGCGGGTGATTACGTCGTGCATAGAATACACGGCGTCGGACTTTGCGAGGGTACGACCATACTCAAAACGGGTGATTTTGAAAAAGAGTACATAGTGCTCAAATACAAGGACGGAGACACGCTCTACGTTGCCACCGACCAGATGAACAACCTTCAAAGGTTCGTCGGTGAGGAACACCCCGCACTCAACAAACTCGGCGGAAAAGAGTTTGAAAGAGAAAAGGAAAAAGTACGCAAATCCGTTAGAAAGCTTGCAATTAACCTCGTTGAACTTTACGCCAAGCGCGAAAAACAGCGCGGATTCAAGTATAGCGAAGACACCGTATGGCAAAAGGAGTTCGAGGACAACTTCGAGTACGAGGAAACGCCCGACCAACTCAAAGCAATCGGAGAGATAAAGCAAGATATGGAAAGCGGTCGCATTATGGACAGACTTTTGGTCGGAGACGTGGGCTTCGGCAAGACGGAAGTTGCGTTTAGAGCGATGTTCAAGACGGTGCTTGACGGCAAACAAGCGGTGCTTCTTGCGCCTACCACAATTCTTGCAAGACAACATTACGAAAACATCGTCAAGAGGCTTGAACCCTTTGGTATAAAGTGCGGGCTTTTGACGAGATTGCAAACTTCAAAGGACAACGCCACCTTGCTTGCCGAGCTCAAAGACGGCACTATGCATATGGTCATTGCCACGCACAAAGTGCTTGCCAAAGATGTGGAATTTCACGATTTGGGCTTGCTTGTGCTTGACGAAGAGCAACGTTTCGGCGTGGAACACAAGGAAAAGCTCAAAGAGAGATATCCGCTCGTCAACGTCCTTACGCTCTCGGCAACGCCCATTCCGCGCACGCTCAATATGTCGCTCACGGGCGTGAGAGACATCTCAATGCTGGAAACCGCGCCCCACGGCAGACTTCCCGTGCAAACTTACGTCGTATCGTACAGCGACTCGCTTTGCGTCGACGCAATCACGAGAGAACTTGCCCGAGGCGGTCAAACTTTGATACTCCTCAACAACGTCGAGCAACTCGATCCGTTTGCAAGCAAAATCCGCTCGCTTTGCCCCGATGCAAGAGTTATCACGGCGCACGGACAAATGCTTGCGGGACAATTGGAAGAGCGAATGAGCGCGTTCTACGACAAAGAGTTTGACGTGCTCGTGGCAACCACGATTATAGAAAACGGCATAGATTTGCCTGACGCCAACACGCTTATCGTCATAGACAGCGGTCGTTTCGGGCTGTCGCAACTCTACCAATTGAGAGGCAGAGTGGGAAGGCGCGGAGTGCTTGCGCACGCATATTTCACGCTCCCCGAAAACGGCACGCTCACCGATACCGCGCAAAAGAGGCTGGATTCCTTGCTTGAAAACACGGATATAGGAAGCGGATTCCGCATTGCGCTTGCCGACTTGTCAATTCGCGGAGCGGGCAATCTTCTCGGTGCGGAGCAAAGCGGACATATCGAAAAGGTCGGTTACGAGATGTATCTCGAACTTCTCGACGAGGCAATCCAAGAGGTCAAGACGGGCGTCGTGAAGAAAGAGAACAAAGACGTCGAGATGAAGGTGGACGCGGCGGCGTTTATAAGCGACGATTATATAAGCGGCCGCGACAAACTGCGCGTGTACAAGCAAATATCCAAGGTCGCAAGCGTGCAAGCGCGCGACGCTCTTATCAAAGAGCTCGGAGAAATCTACGGGCCTGTCGATTTACCGCTTGAAAACCTTATCAATATTGCGCTCCTCAAAAATCTTGCGTCCAACTACGACGCTTCGAGGGTGATAATCAACCGCAACGGCGCGGGCGTCAACTTCTACGACGCGGATATTTTCAAAAACGAAAGCCTTATGCGCGCGGTTGCCGAAAACAGCGGAAGCGTGGTGCTTACGACGACTATACCGCCGTCTATGATATTTGAGGTGAACAAACTCACCGCGGAACAAAAACTCAAAAAACTCATCGACTTCTTTGCAAATATCCAATAAGGATATAGAAAGATATCGCACAAAACGAGACAAAATCGAGGAAAAAAATATGAAGAAAGACAAAAACCTCACGGAACAACAACGAGAAGAAAAGCAAGAGCTTATGGCCGAGTGCGGAGAATTGAGAGATAAACGCCTAAAGCTAATCTATGGGAAAATTATAGGGCGAATGGCACTCGTTGACTTGCTTGCACTCGTCGCGATAAACGTCGTTTTGTATTTTACGGGCGTAACGGTAAAACTTGCGGATTATCTTATGATAAGTAAGGGTTGGACGATCTTCATTTTGGTAGTGGCAACGTTTTTTGCTTGGACGATTATCACGAGACCGGTATCCAAACTTATAGTCAAAATAAACGAAAAAAACGCGAGAAAAAAGCATAAAGACGAGATTGAAAAACTCGATCGTCAAATCGACGAGCTTAAAAAACGAATTATAAGCAAATTCGGCGGTGACGAAAAAACCATTGAAAAACAATGTTCCAAAGCCTATCAAAAGAAACTCGACGCAGAGGCAGAGGAAAGACGCAAAGAAGAAGCAAGAGAAAGACGAGAGCGTGAAGAGTCTTCGTATTCAAGCAGTTGGGACAGTTCGTCGTCGAGCGACTATTCGTCGAGTTCGAGCAGTTCGTCTTCTCAAAGCTCGTCGGGGTATTTTTACGAAGACAGCAATCCCAATAGAAGAGACTCGTACGTCGACGATCGCGGACACGAGATTGCGTATAGAGACGGCAATAGGGTATACAGTTCCGAGACGCACGACTACGTTGGCTTCGTCAGCGGAAATCGTATGTACGACGAGGACGGGGATATAATGGGCACGTTTGACGAAAACGGCAAGTTCACAAAACTGTAATAAACACACGCAAACATCAAAACAAACCGAGCGCAAAGGATCGAATAATGCGCAAAACGAACAGCGAGCAAACCATAAAACAAACGGCAAAATTTTATAAAACCGATTGCGTAAAAACCTCAAATATTATCGATAAAATAACGAAAAGCGCACTTAAAGTGCGCTTTTTCAATAAATAAAATATAGTTTTTGCAAATTAAAAGTGATATTCTTCGCGTTTATGAATATCGCGCATACCCTCTATTGTGTCGCATATATCTTTGAAGGAACACGTCGCACAATCCATTTTCAAGTTCTTCAAAATGTGGTCGAGCGTGACGGTTATACCTTCGTTGAGTTTTGCCACTTGCGCAAACGTCGCAAAGTCAAAAGTCGGGTCGGTGATAAATATTTGCTTGACGGCTTTGACGTTCTTGTCTTGCTTATAAGCGTCTTTAAGCGCCGTGCCGACGTCGGCAAAAGACAATCCGTTTGCCTTTGCTTTTTTGGACACGCGCCCGCCTTCGCGCAATAGGTTGGTGTTGACTCTCACCATATATCCGTCGGGATTGACCTTGTAGCGTTTGTATTCGATATCGCGCAAAAGTCGATAGACTTTTTGCTCCTTGTCAAAGGTTTGCTCTGCGTCCTCGTCGATGAGGATAATCGCAATTCTTGCAAAAGGAACGTCTCCCGCAAGGTCTTTTATATCCTTACCGCGAAGCAATATCTCGTCCTCGCTCACCAAGTTTTTGTCAGTGGTGTAGGCAATGAGATAGCCAGAGTCGCAACCGGTTGCGCCAAGTTCCACCGCGCTGTCGTCGGGGAAGATAAAGACTTTTTCGTCGAGGTTTTTCACGTTTGAAGAAACGGGAAGCGATTTAAGTCCGCTTCCCGCAAGTTCAAGCGATTTCAAAATGGTTGAATCGTATAAGTTCATAATTATTCAAGATGACGATTTCTCTTACGCTTGTCATAGAGCTTTTGAAGGAATTTTTGCACTACGACGAGGAGTTTGGAATCGAGGTTGAAGAAGTACACGGTGAAGAGCAACCCGAAGATGATGCCGATTGCGCACACTACCGTGATGATTGCGCCCGCCCAAGTGGGCAAACCCATATCGATAAACAATGCCCAAGTGAGAGCAATAAGTGTCGTTCCGATAATCATAATTGCCTCCTTACTTTGCCAAGCCTTTTTGTCTTGCGTATTCCGCCGCACCGAGCGCACCCATAAGTTGCGGGTCGGTTTTGAGGTCTATTACCTTGATTTTGAGCACTTGCTCTATCGCTTGCTTCAATCCGTCGTTCTTTGCGCAACCGCCCGTAAGCGTTATGCTATCCGTTGCGCCCGCTTTCTTTGCCATAACGAAGCATCTCTTTGCAACGG
>DLLD01000014.1:213596-240294 GCA_002476605.1 Christensenella sp. UBA7571 | reverse complement strand
GCGACGTGCAAATGTTTTTGAATTCATTTAACACGGCAGAATATAAATACTCGCAAGAGAGCGTAAAAGGTTACAGACGCATTTTGAGAGTGCTTTTTAACGAGGCAATGCGCTATGAGTGGATAACCAAGAATCCCGTATGCGGAACAAAAGTCGGAGCAACGAAAGGTGACGTATGTTTGAAAGAAGTAAATGAAAAACAAGTATTCTCTATAAAGGAATCTCAAGAGTTTCTGTATGCACTGGACAAAGAACAAGGAAAACATATTCGATTTGTCATTCCTATAAAACTTATGCTATTTACGGGAATGCGTATAGCGGAAATACGCGGTTTGAGATGGAACGATATCGATTTAGACAATAGAATAATTCACGTGCGCAGAAACAGATTGTATGCGCAAGGATTTGGTTGGTACGAGAAAGTACCAAAAACGAAAACGTCTTTCAGAGATATTCCGATACCACAAACACTTATTGCCGATTTGGAAAAATACAAAGACTGGTTTCGCCTTGCAGACTCGGATTTCGACAATAAGTTAGACGAATACTATATAGCGTCCAACATAAAACGTGAGCCTACAAGAACAAATGCCATAGGTCCTTGGCTAAAAGACTTTGAGAACAAATATGGTTTCAAAAATGTATCGCCACACGGTTTACGACACACATATTGCAGCATATTGCTTTCCCAAAACGTGCCTATTCAAACCGTGAGCAAGTATATGGGACACAGCGATTCAACCGTAACCCTGAAAGTGTATAGCCACTTCATCCCCGACACGCAAGACAAAGCAATACAAGCCCTTGACGCAATAATTAAAAAACAAGAGTAAAAAACGGATAGCAAACACCAAATGCCATCCGTTTTTTATTATACTGCTTTCACAATCACTTCCAATTTTGTGTTTTCATTCGTCCTATACCTTTACAATTTTCAAATATGTCTTGTATCATCGAGTACAAAACAAGTATAAAACACGAAATAAAACTTATACCGATTCACAAAACGAACTACATTTTTCAAAAAATATCCTTAATTTTGATACTTTTCCGCCGGATTTCACCTCAAAAACCGTAAAATATCGCCCATTTTCAAAATTAATTTCATTTTTACTGTTGTGGTATATTATTATTAATTATTAACTATTAATTATTAATTCAAAAATAGGGCAGTCTTCACCGTCCTATTTTTATATTTATATAACGACATACGTATATTTTCACATATACGCATACGTTAAAAAACAAAAAAAACGGTATATGCGCATTTACACATATACCGTTTTGATTTTGTTTAGGCTTTTTGACGATTTTTACGCTGAATTTGTGCGCGTATCGAGCGCAAATTCGCGCCTCTCTACCCTATTAGAAATTTGACGGGTGTTCGTCGAGAGCAAGCGTTCCGCCCGGATTGAGCGTGTTGTTGGGGTCAAAGTATTTTTTGAGTGCCTTGAACACGTCAAGTTGCGCAGTGCCCACGGAGCCTTCGAGGTACGGAGCAAAGAGTTTACCTATGCCGTGATGGTGAGAAAGTGCTGCGCCCGATTTCATAATCGCTTCGAGGATAGAACTGTGATACTTTCTGAAAGCGTCCAAGTCCGTCGTCTTGATGATGAAGATGAAGTAGAGGTTTGCGCCGTTGGGGTAGCTGTGCGAAATGTGGCAAGTGCAGATTGCGTTGGGCCACGCTTTGACAACTTCTCTCACCTCGTCGTGCACTTTGGGCATGTTGTCCCAATTGACCGCACATTCGAGCGTGTCGATAATGATGCCGTAGTCTTGAATGGTATCTCTCAAATACGGATCGCTGAATCTTCCGTGCTCCCACGCGGTCGTGACGTAGCCCGTAAGTGAGAGCCCGTGATACTTTCTTGCGATCTTTCTTATATTGCGCATAATATTTCTTTGCAAGCCGTCCTCACCGTCGCAGAAGCCGAGAAGCAAGCATCTGGAATGTTGTTTATAGCCCTTTGCCGCAAGAAGCGGTTCAAGCGGAGAGCCGATAATGCCGTACATATGCGACATCATATCCGTTTCTTCCGCGTCAGAAAGACGGAATGCCGACGGGTGACCGAATTCACCTTGCATAACCTCTCTCATAACCGCCATACCGTCTTCCCACGTCGGGAACATAAAGGAGAATTTTCTATGTTTTTTGGAGAGGTGGAACACTTTGAGCGTAACTTCCGTCAAGATGCCGAAGCAACCTTCGCTACCCATCATAATTTGGTCGATATCGGGGCCCGTTGCCTTTCTCGGTGCGCCGTCCGTCTTAATCGTGCCGATGGGCGTGACGTATTCTTGTTTGAGAACGAGGTCCGCCGCACAGCCGTAATACGTGGAGTTTTGTCCCGAACCGCGAGTGACTACCCAACCGCCTACGCAAGAATATTCAAACGATTGCGGGAAGTGTCCGCAGGTGTAGCGTTTGCTCGTTCCGAAGTTTTCGGGAGCGTGATTGAGGATATCTTCGAGTTGCGGACCGCTGATACCGGGTTGCACCGTAATGGTGGAATTGACCTCGTTGAACGCAATAACTTTGTTGAAATTCTTGCTGATGTCAATCATAATATTGGGTGACACCATTGCTTCCGTACCGCGCGTAACGCTCGAACCGCCCGCGTGCACGTACACTTTTATTCCGTTCTTGTCGGCGTAATGCACGAGCCCTTCGATTTGTTCCTTCGTAGAGGGATAAACGACGATGTCGGGCACGTTTTCTACGATGCCTTTTCTAAGTCGCATAATGTCGATCATCGTTTTGCCGTATGCAAGGCGCACTCTTTCAAAGTCGTCAACGCTTGCGTTTTCCTCACCGACGATTGCCGTGATATCCGCAATTTGCTCTTTGGTGAGCGCGCTTTCGACGTGTACGTCCACGAGTTGCTCACCCGTATCTACCATCTCTTTGAAGTCGTCGTCGGTGAGCGAGAAGATGTTTTTGATAAGTTTATAAAGACCTTCTTTGGGGGCTTTGTACTTGTTGGGATCGCCCCATTTCATAATGGAACGGAAAGATTTCTCTTGGGGTGCTTCGGTGATCCACTTGGGCTCGAATTCCTTGTAAGGTTTTGACATAATTCCTCCAATTGCCGTTTTATCCGACTGTTTTCGACAGATAAACCGACGATTTATTCATTTTATTATTTTTTTATTCGTTGGCGTTTTCGGGTTTTGCGTTGCGCAAAATTACCTTCAAATCGTCGTAAAGTTTCTTATTATTTGGATATATTCTGCGATATATTCTGTTGTAGAGTTTGTTGTAAAGCGCGTGTTCTTTCATATCGGGCTTGAACTCTGCCGAAATATGCACCATATTTTCCGCCGCCTCTTCAAAAGACTTGTAAACGCCCAAGCCCTTAAACGCGGTGATTGCCGCGCCCAGCGAAGACGTCTCGTAAGTTTGCGCTCTTCTTACGGGGATACCCATAATATTTGCCGTAATTTGGCAAATCTCGTCGCTTTCGCTTCCACCGCCCGACACTGCCAAAAATTCGACCTTGATTTTGGTCTTGCGTTGGATTGACAGAAGTCCGTCGTAAAGTCCGTACGCGATGCCCTCGATTATCGCGCGATAAATATGTATACGCGTGTGGCAATCCGCAAAACCGAGTATTGCGCCTCTTGCGGTCGGGTGTTTTATACCGGGCGTCCAATACGGTTGCAAAATAAGTCCTTCGCAACCCGCGGGCACGTCTTTGAGGTGTCTGTTGAGAAGCTCCTCCGCGGCAATGCCAAGTTCCTTTGCCTCTTTCACCTCTTTGTGCGCAAATTCGTTCTTAAACCACGAAAGCATCCAATATCCGCGATAAATCTCCACTTCTGGATTATATTTGCCGGGGAGCACCGCGGGATAAGACGGCACGAAAGGCTCGGTTTCGACGTATTTATCCGTTGTCATTTGCACCGTTGCGGTAGTGCCGAGCGAGAGCGACGCACCCGTACTGTCCACGCAACCCGAACCCAAAGTTTCGCAGCCTTTGTCCGAGCCGGAAGCAATGACGGGCAATCCTTGCTTTATGCCGAGGTCGTCGCTTGCCTCTTTGGTGATATATCCGATGATAGTGCCCGGCTCGACGAGTTCGCACATATCCTTTGCTTTCAAATCGAATATAGGTGCGGTTATCGCGCGCGGACCTTGCCACGTTTTTGCCTTGTAGTCAAAGGGGATATGCCCTATTTGGTTTGCCACCGAGTCCTTCATAACGCCCGTCAAACGATAGGTGATATATCCCGAAAACATCAAGAATTTGTGCATTTTTGTCCAAACTTCGGGCTCGTACTCGTGCACCCAGTTGCACGGAGACGACTTGCACTGCGTTGCCGCCATATCGTACATATTGATAAGTCGAAGCAACGATTTGAAGCCCGAGCCGAATCTCGTTTTGTCGGCGTCCTTGACTTCTCTTTGGTCAAGCCACAATATGATATCGCGAAGCGGTTTTCCGTCTTTATCGACTATTACCGCCGTGTCTCTTATCGTGGTGACGCTCACCGCACGGATATCGTCCCAAAGCTCGGGGCATTTGGCTTTAAGTCCGTTGGTTGCTTCTTTCAGTCTGTCCCAATAAAACTCGGGTTTTTGCTCCGCCCAACCGATTTCCTTTGAAAAATACGGTTCTTTGAAGTGGACTTTTTCTTTTCCGTAGTCCTTGCCGTGCTTGTCGAAAAGCATTGCTCGCACGCTCTGCGTCCCGAAATCGATCGTCAACACCAATGGTTCACTCATAATTTTCCCTCTTATCCTTATATCAATAAATCGTTGCCGTTGCTATGAGATTGACGTCCGTACCGACGATATTTTGCGCCACGACGTCCCCTCTTTTGACCTTTTTATCAACCACGATAGCGTTGATTTCTTTCATTAAATCGGCAATTTTCGCTTTTGGAATCTCACCGTCCGTTCTCACGGGAAGCACGGGATAATCCTTAAAAGTCGTTGCCACCGTCGAGCAAACGCTCCTCATCGGGCACGTGGTTTCGGATATGGCAAACGCCTCCCCTCTCTTGCAACCGTTGCCGCTAACCACTCCGTTTTCGACGTTTATTCTGCACCCTCTCGGGCAAACGATACACACCAAATCCATTTATCTTTCCTCCACGACTGCCACGATTTTCGAGTTCTCGTCGATGCCGAACGCCGAGAAGTCGACTTCCACTCTTTGCATTTCCGGCGGGCGCAAGAAGGAGAAATTTTTCTTGTAAACTTCCTTTCCGTCAATCGTAAATTTGAGCGTTGCTTTATCCATATCTTTTGACGCGCGGAAGAAGAACACCACCTTGTCGCAAGGCTTGCTAACGTCAATGCGATGGGGCACGAAGCTCAAAAGTCCTTCGCCTTTTTCAATGCGTGCGCTCTTGCCCGACGGCTTGAAATCCACCGCGTTTGCACCCGCGTCTTTTGCACATTCCGATACGTAATCTACCAAATCGAACACGTTAAGTGCGTTTCCCGCTGAAAACACGCCGTCGATGGAAGACATATAAGTTTGGTCGCAATCCGCACCTTTGGTGAACGGATTGATTTTGACGCCCAGCGATTCGGCAATTTCGTTTTCGGGAATAAGACCGACGGAAAGTATAAGCGCGTCGCAATCTATACGTCTTTGAGTGCCGTCGATAGGTCTCATTTTGTCGTCGACTTTTGCCACCTCAACGCCTTCGAGTCTGTCTTTTCCGAACACTCTCGTAACCGTGTGCGAGAGATAAAGCGGTATGTCGAAATCGTGCAAGCACTGATGTATGTTTCTCGTAAGTCCGCTCGGAGTGGGCTTGACTTCGTACACGCCCTCGACCTTTGCGCCTTCCAAAGTAAGACGACGCGCCATAATAAGTCCGATGTCACCGCTTCCCAAAATCACGCATTTTTTGGTGGGGAGTTTGCCTTGCAAGTTGACGAAGTTTTGCGCCGTACCCGCAGTGAAAACACCGCTTGGACGAGTGCCTTGTATAAACACTTGTTTTGCCGTGCGCTCTCTGCAACCCGTTGCCAAAACGATAGATTTTGTAAAAAACTTTTCAATGCCGTTTGAGGACACCGCTGTGATTTCAAATCCGCCGTCCTTTTTCTCCACGCGCGTGACGAACGTGAGAGTATAAGTGTCTATATCGAGTTCTTTTACGAAATCTATATATCTTTCGCTATACTCGGGACCCGCGAGCTTTTCACCGAAGCGAATAAGTCCAAAACCGTCGTGAACGCATTGTTTGAGAATACCGCCGAGCCTTGCCTCTCTTTCGATGACGGCAACTTTCCCGCCTTTGAGGCACGCGCTTTGCGCCGCGGAAAGACCGGCAGGTCCGCCGCCTATAACCACTACATCGTAAGTTCGCATATCACATACCCCCTTTCGTATTGCCGTAAACGATTACGCTACCCTCGTCTCCTTTGAGAACGTCCTCTATCTCGACGCCCTCGTGCTCGGCAATGATTTTTGCAACGAGCGGAGAACAAAATCCGCCTTGGCATCTGCCCATACCGGGGCGCACGCGACGTTTGATACCGTCAATGGTAGCGACTTTGAGCGGACTATTGAGTGCGTCGATAATCTCACCCTTGCTCACTTCTTCGCAACGACAGATAATCTCACCGTAGTCGGAATTGCGCTCGATATATTCCGCGCGCACGCTATCGGGTTGATCCGCAAGGCGCGGAGTGTGCTTGTAGACGGGATTGAAAGACTTATTGTCCTTTGCGCCGAGGTCTTGCTTCACCCAGTCCCTAATATCGCAAGCGATTGCGGGAGCTGCGGTGATACCCGGAGATTGAATACCCGCCGCCTCGTAAATATTGCTCGTAAATATGCCTCTGCGCACGACGAAATCTTCTTCGTACGTTGCGGCGCGAGTGCCCGAAAAATACGTGATAACGTCGCCCTTGTTGAGCATAGGTTGAGCGAGTT
The DNA here is from genome assembly GCA_002476605.1 of Christensenella sp. UBA7571. Classification (GTDB taxonomy): domain Bacteria; phylum Bacillota; class Clostridia; order Christensenellales; family CAG-917; genus CAG-475. The sequence goes on along the minus strand of DLLD01000014.1, from coordinate 233,392 downwards.
TTTGCTTTTTGATGATGTTGTCTATGTCTTGCATCGAGGTGGAATAGTCCTCTCTCGACGGCACTTCGTGAGCGTCCGGTCCTACGAGGATATTGCCGTCAACGGTGCGCATAACTCCACCGCCTTTGGTGTGCCCCACTTGCTCTTTGTTGTCGGGACGCGCTTCGGGCGGGAGCGGAGCAAAGAAACTGCGCGCGTACGAAGACAGCGCGTATCCCACTCTCTTCTTGTCGAGAATGATATCCGTACCCTTTCTCGGGTGTATGGTAAACGTCCTATCCCCGGCCATATCCGCAATCACGTCGCTGTATACGCCCGCGCAATTGACCACGGCTTTGGGATAAATAGTGCCTCTGTTGGTTTGGACGCTGACGATTTTGCCGTTTTCGACCTTCATACCTTTGACGTAGGTATTGAGCGACACTTTCGCGCCGTTCTCTATTGCGTTATCGACGAGTGCAATCGTCGTCTTGTACGGTGAAACCATACCCGCGGTTGCCATATACATAGCACCCGTTGCCCACTGTGGCGGATTGGGTTCGATTTCTTTCAATTGTTTTGGGGTGAGATGCCTTACACCCTCTACGCCGAGTTGTTTTGCGCGGAGTTTGTAAAGCGGAGAAATAATAGCGTTCTCCCACTTGGTGGAGAAAATAAAAGTTTGTGCCCAGCGTTTGAGTTGAAGTCCGAGTTCCTCGGCAAGCGCGGTGTACGCTTTGTTGCCCGCAAGCACGTATTTGAGTTTTTGTTGACCTTTGTGGAGGTCGATACCGGGGTGAATACACCCGTCGTTTCTCGACGAAGCACCGCACGCCACGTCGTTGCACTTTTCCACGAGAAGCACGCTCACGTCAAGGCGCGTAAGTTCGCGCGCGACGGCGCAACCCACTATGCCTCCTCCGATAACGAGCACGTCGGGAGTTTGTCCGTCGACGGCGTTATCTTGAAGCGCGGGACGTTTCGGTTCTTCGTGAAAACCTTTGAGTTTGATATCGTTGATCACGCCGAGCGACTTTTTGCACACGGCGGCTTTTCCGCATCTGTAAATATCCGCCCAGTTATCGAGTTCACCCGTGAGTCTCACGCAACCGCGATACTCTTCCACTTTGACGGACGGAGCAATCTTATTGACCGCCCTGCGTATCTTTGCCAAATTCATTTTCCAACCCCTTAATATCTATTTTTCCGATTTTTGTTCTCGGGAACGAGTCCTTGCACTCAACGCACCTCGGCACGTTCCAATGCGACATACGCTTTGCGATATGCGCAATAACTTCTTGTTTTTGTTGAGGAGTAAGCGCACCCTCAACCACGATTTTTATAAACGGTTTCGCGCCCACGCGATATTCTATGCAAGCGCACTCTTTGACAAAATCGAGTTCTTTTGCAACGCGCTCTATCTCGGTGGGGAACACGTTGACGCCGGATATCTTTATAAGGCGTTTTTTGCGCCCCATATAAAACAGTCTGCCCTCTTCGTCTTGCTTGAAGAAATCACCGCTCTTTACGTACGTAACGCCGTCGAGCGTAATCATAGCCTCTTTGGTGGCTTTTTCGTCAAAGGCGTAACCGCTCATAATCTGGTCTCCGCCTATAAGCAATTCACCGACCTCACCTCTCGGGACGTCTCTCATATCCTCGTCCACGATGCGCACCTTTACCTCGTTTATGGGCTTGCCCACGCTTCCCGCAAGATAATCGCCCTTGGACACCGTGCATACGCTTGCCGTCTCGGTAAGTCCGTAACCCGCCGAAAGCACGCCCTTTCCGCCCGCTTCTTTCATACGCGCGTCGAAAGCGTCCACGAGTTCCTTGCTTACGGCGTCACCACCCACGTACACGTCCTCTATGCAAGAAACGTTGTCACCGCAAAAGTCCTTGCACGCAAGCAGTTTGGACACCATTCTCGGCACTGCAAGCATAGTGGTAACTCTGTTTTTGGCAATGATTTTCACCGTCTTTTCGGGCTTGAATATGGGTTGAAGCACCATTCGCATATTGGTGCAAAGCGAGGCGTGCATACCTATGCACAGTCCGAAACCGTGGAACATAGGCAACACCACCAGCATTGCGTTGCGCTCGGAGAATTTGTCGTCGAGGTATTGAAGAAGATTGCCCGCCATAGCGTTTGCGCATCGAGAGGATATAGCAACGGTTTTCGGCTCACCCGACGTACCGCCCGACTGCATATAGAACATCGTTTCCTCGCCGTCCCCCTCGTACACCTCGAAGTGCCCTCCGAGAGGAAGTCCCAAATAATCGTATACGCCAAAGTGGCATATAACCCTCTTTGCCTTTCCGCATTTGAAGAAAAACTTGCCTTGGTTTACGTCGCTCAAAAACACGACTTTGGGAGAGAGTTTTTTGACGGCAGCCTCAAATTCGTCCGCGGACAATTTGGGGTGTATCATAGACGCCGTCGCGCCTATACGAGAGCAAGCGTAGGACGCTATAACGCTTTGCTCTATGTTGGGCAAAGTGAGCATAACCACGTCACCTTTTCTCACACCGAGCTTGTAAAGACCGCCCGCAACTCTATCTATATCTTTGAAAAACTTTGCAAACCGCATTTTGCGCCCGCCACGAACGAGGGCAATGCTATCGTCCTGTTTCTTGCGGTAATCGCGCATAAAGTTATATAAAGAAGTATGTACGTTTATCATATAGAAAAATTATACAATATCAAACATTTGTAGTCAATATCGAATTTTCGTAAATTTTCCTTTTTCGTCGATTCAAAAGCCAAAAAAATCGCTCGATAAAAATTTTTCACGTCGATTGTATAAATTGCGCTCGTCCCGTCAATAATGAAAGCAACTTGGAGGTACAAATATGAGCAAATTTTCAGTTGCAATGAAACGCTTTGGCGGTTTTATGAAGCGCAACGCATTCTATTTTCTTATCGTATTGTGTATAGCGTCCGTTGCTACGGTCATCGCTTTGGCGGTCACTCGCAACAACGGTTTGCCCGACGGCGGAGCGACGGTATCACCCAATCCCGATACGCCCGTCATCAACCCCGACGATGACGTCAAAGAACCCGACGTCGACCCCGAACCCGTCGATGAAAAACTCAAATTCTTTATGCCTTGCAACGACGGTACGGTAAGTAAAAATTTCAGCGACACCGCGCTCGTGTGGAATCCCACTCTCAAACAATATTCCGCCCATCTCGCACTCGACTTTACGTCGGAAGACCAAAACGTGTTCTGCTCCGCGGACGGATTTATCAAGGAAGTCGGCTACAACGCGCTTGACGGCAATTACGTAGAGATAACCCACAAAGACGGTTACGTCACGAGATACCTATCACTTGCCGAGCCTTGCACTCTCAAAAAGGGCGCGAGCGTCAAACAAGGTCAACTTCTCGGCAAGATGTCCACGACGCAAGGCAGTGAGAGCACAGACGGCGCACACCTTCACTTCGAGGTGCTCAAAGACGACGTCCTCGTCAATCCCGCAGACCTGCTTATCTCTTCCGAAAAATAACCGAAACGTAAGTTAATACCGCAAAAAGCCGTTGATAAAACGGCTTTTTTGCTATATTTATCAAATAATCTATATCGTATTTTCACCGTCTGCGAAATATCGGAAGACGATATCCGTTTTTATCGTATATTTGCAAACAAAAGAAAAAGCGCGACCGTACGATCGCGCTTTTTATATGCCTTTTTATAAAGACTTTGTTTATTTGAGCATCGGAATAATGTCTTTTACCTTGTCGAAGACGTAGTCGGGTTTGATTTTGGACGAGGGCAACATATCGGAAGTCGTTTCACCCGAAAGCACCAACACGGACACGAATCCGCAGTTCTTTCCAAACGCGACGTCCGTATAAAGTCTGTCCCCCACCATTGCGATTTTCTTTGCGGGAAGATTGTACTTCATCGCAAGACGCTCACCCGCGGTCTTGTGCGGTTTGCCCATAACGATGTCGGGCGTGCGACCGATAGTCAATCTTATTGCCTCGATAAGCGAGCCGATATCCGGCATCGGACACTCGGGTGCGGGGCAAAAATAGTCGGGGTGCGTCGCGATATACGGAAGTCCCTTATTGACGTATTTGCAGAACTTGTAAAGTCTGTCGTAAGTGAGCGACGTATCGAAGCCGATTACGCAAATATCGGGGTCTTCGTCAACGACGTCTATGCCGTATAGCTCAAACTCGTTTTTCAATCTCTCGTTGCCGAGAAGATAGACTTTCTTGCCTCTGTAATTGTCGAGGATATATTCGCAAGTCACTTGACCGCTGGTATAAATCTCGTCCGCGTACGTGCGCAAGCCGAGATTGTTGAGTCTTGCGATATAGTCGGTGTGCATTCTCGACGAATTGTTGGTGAAAAAGCAAATTCTCTTGCCCATCGCGCGCAATTCGTTGATAGCGGCAAACGAGCCCTCGATTTCAGTATCGCCGATATACACCGTGCCGTCAAGGTCGAATACGAATAATTCTACGTCTTTGATATTTTTCATTTTGTCCTCTGTAACCGCCTTATGCGGATTAGCCTATCTTTTTGAGAATACCGCTTGCATACGCGTATCCGAGAAGATTGTCGCTTTGCGCCCCCGCAAGAGCAAGCGTGTGTAGCATCTCTTTTGCGCTTATCTCGCTTTTGAGCCAATACCCCGCGTCTGGATAGAGTCTGCGCCAAAATCGTTGCATACCGTGCAAGTCTATGCCGGAAAGCTTTTCAAGCAAATCCATACGATATTCACTCAATATATAGTTAATTCTAAAATACCCGTTAATATCAAAAAAGTCAACGCATTTACCCTCATTTGACACTCCGAGCGGTAAAGAAGCGATTTCGTCGAGAGCGTCGCTCACACAAGACGGTGGCATAGCGTCGATTGACGGCGCACCGAGGAATGAGGAATAAAACGCGGTTATAAGACACGCACACAAAAATTTATACTCACCGAGAAGTCTCGGTTTCTTGCCTTGCGAAAGTGCTTTGGCATACAAGAGTTTTGCCATCTTGTCCGCACTGTCGTCTCCGCTCTTTTCACTCGATGCTTTTAGGAGCGTATAGGCAAGTTCGACGTTGTCAACCTTCGCACAAGTAAACGTATTCGTTTGTTTTTCGCTAGTCGTATTATCTTGCTTTTCGACGGACAAAACCTTGCTTGCAAACACCCCTTCAAAAGCGGTAAACGACGACGCAAGCAACAGTCCGTATCCCGAAGCAACGCACGCTTTTGGGCTTTTATCTATTATATCCGTATCGATAAACACTTGTTTTGGGGATTTGCCTTGCATTATCTCGTCGCACGAGGGCGTGCACATAAACAGTGCCCAATCGATATTTTTTGCGTTGCAAACTCTCTTCGCAACGCGCGACGCCTTTGCTTCACCCACGCCGAAAACGAAGCGCACGTATTCGGGAATCGCGCCTATATCGACGCCCTCACCGCTTCCGTCGTCCGCCTTAATTTCGGAGGCAAACACCCTATATCCGCCTCTTTTAAGCTCTTGCATAAGAGCCTCCGCAACCTCTTTTTGTTCCTCTTCGTAAACGACGAAAAGCGCACCTTCTTCAAAGACCGTGCGCACTCTCGGCAATATTTCCTTGACTATTTTACTGCCGATAAATACGTCCGTGTCTTTGACGGTGCGTCTTTCGATTTGCAAATTTTCCATACGTACCTCCGCTTATAACGATACCATTTTAAGAAGAGGTTTTTTTGCGGTTTTTTGCTACAATTTAAGCGATTTTGTCAAACTTATTTTTTGAGATAAGTCTTGCACTTCGTCGCAAACGCCGAGTCCTTGACGCTTATTTGCGAATTGGCGCAGAGACCGGAATTGTTAAAAGCACAATCGCTTGCGGCACATTGCACGAGGCTTTCGAGATCCTTGTCGTAGATATCGTCTCCCGCTTCCACGTCCGCAAAGTTTTGAGCAAGCGCACCGCCCTCTCTCTTGATACGGCTGATACATTTTGCGTTTTCGCTGATGGAGATTACGCCCGCAAGGCATACGCCTTTGAGATTATGTTCACAGTTTGACGTTGCACAATTGATTTTTTCCATATTGCCTCCTTTTTGATTAGTATGCCCAAAAGCACGATTTTTACACGCAAGTATACTATTTTTTGACACGAACCGCGACGGCGATACGATTATCTCGATTGCGCCCTTATTGGAGCGTGAATTTGCCGAATTTTGCGTATTTTGGCGGAATTTCTTGCGTTTTTATCGCAAAATTCCTTCAATTTTAAGCGTTATATCCGTTTGTGTTGAAAATTGCTTCGACGTGTGCTAAAATGTATACGATAGAGGCGACGATTGTCGCAAAAGGAGTTTATATGAAAGTTATACTTCTCAAAGATATGAAAGGCACGGGCAAAAAAGGCGATATCATCGAAGTCAACGACGGATACGCACGCAATTTCCTTATAAAGAAAGGTTTTGCCCAAGAAGGCACGCAACAAAATATCTACGTTGCAGAGCAACGCAAAAAAGCATACGAAGCAAAGATTGCGGCAGAGCGCAAAGAAGCACAAGAACTTGCCTCAAAGCTTAAAGCACTCACCGTCAAAGTCAGTGCAAAAGGCGGAGAAAACAACGGCAAGATGTTCGGCTCGGTCACTAGCGAGATGATCAGCGAGGCACTTTCCGCACTCGGCTACGACGTTGACAAAAAGAAAATCGAAATCAAGGAAAGCATCCGCGATTTCGGCAACTTTGAAGTGCTTTTGAGACTCTATCCCGAAGTTACGCAAACGCTCAAAATCGAGGTCGTTCGAGCCTAAACTATGGCAAGATACGCAACCGATTTGGGCATAGGCGATTATATCGTTTTTCAAGACACCGACGATTATGCGTTTTCGCAAGACTCGGTGTTTCTTGCAAATATGGCAAAACTCTCCCCTTCCGACGTGGTTTTGGATCTCGGTTGCGGTTCGGGGATTTTGGCAACGCTTGCCCTCGTCAAAAAACGCGTAAAAAAGGCGGTGGGTATAGAGCTACAACCCCAAGTTGCGAATATGGCGCGCGATAGCGTGATACGAAACGGTTTGCAAGACAAGTTCAACGTAATTTGCGCCGACGTAAAGGATATTCGTTCTATCCTCAAAGCGGAAAGTTTTGACAAAGTTCTTTGCAATCCGCCCTATTTCACGAACGCTGGCAACGATAGTCAAAAAGTCGTTTCGGACGATAAAAGCCACGCCCTCGACAGTGGCGTTAAAACCGATAAAAGTGTTTCGCGCACGGAAAGCACCGCCACCCTCGACGACTTCGTCAAAGGCGCGTCCTACGCTTTGCGCTTCGGCGGAGACGCTTGGTTCGTCATCAAGGCTGATAGACTTGCAAGTCTTATATACTCGCTCAAATCTTACAATCTCGAACCAAAAGAGGCAACCCTCGTCTATCCCAAACCGACTTCCGACGTCGACGTCGTCGTAATCAAAGCACGCAAAGGCGCAAAAGAAGGTTTGAAAATATCTTCGTTCTTCGTCACGGACGACAAAGGCGAATACACCGACAAGTACAAGGAGACGTACGCTTAATGGCAAAACTTTATATAGTCGGAACACCGATAGGCAATTTGGCAGACGTAACTTTGCGTGCGCTCGACACCCTCAAAAGCGTGGACGTCATTGCGTGCGAGGACACTCGTCACTCACTGCCGTTTTTGCAAAAATACGATATAAAAGCAACGCTCGTTGCCTATCACAAATTCAACGAAGCCGAGTGCAGCGAACGCCTTATTTCTACGATAGAAGAAGGCAATAACGTCGCAATTATCACCGATGCGGGTATGCCCTCTATCAGCGACCCCGGTGCGGAACTCATTGCAAAATGCCACGAAAGAGGCGTTGTCGTTGAGACAGTCCCCGGTCCTACGGCGTTTGCAACCGCCATTGCGTATAGCGGAATAAAAGCAAGCGGTTTCACGTTTTTAGGGTTTTTACCCGAGAAAAACACCGATAAAGTATCGGTTTTGTCAAAAGCGTCACTTTCGGGTTTGCCGATAATACTATACGTTGCACCGCACGATTTGACGAAGACGGCAAAGACTTTGCTTGACGTACTCGGAGACCGCACGGTATACGTCGCACGCGAACTTACCAAAATACACGAGAGCCTCACAAAGACCACCCTATCCGATTTCGAGTGCGAAGAGCGTGGAGAAATCGTTATGATTATCGAGGGTGCAACGGCACAAAATCCTCTCAACGGCTTATCCGTAGTCGACCATATCAAGCACTATATCGACCTCGGCATAGACAAAAAAGAAGCCGTCAAAAAGGTCTCCCAAGATAGAGGTATTCCTAAGAACGAGGTCTATCAACAAGCTCTTAATCTATAATTGCGCTAAATAGCGACTAACTGCGGCAGGACTGCCCGCCCGTCAACTCATTTACGATTAGTAAATTAGGGTTGCCGTTCGGACAGTCCTTTCTTGTTATTCATCTATTTAGCGCAATTATAATATAACCTTATACACGGAGTTTTGCCTATTCGGGGCGTACTTATTAACGGTATGTGTCTATTCGGAGCTTCGAGTCGCAAGGCGACGAGCGGATAAGTGCCGAGCTTGACAATTGGTACAAGTGAGCCAACGAGTGTTGTTCTTTTCGTTGGCGAACGAGTGGCATAACAAAAGAAATGCCCCTATTTATGCGAGTGCCGTTGTCTCCCCCGCGAGCGACGAATAATCTTGTAGAGAAATGACCCTATACGAGTGGCTGGGCGCGACGCGTTAAGCAACACATTCGGTGAATGTGTTGTAGCCAAAGCGAACGAGGCGGATTGCGGTGCGCAAACGCCGAAGTGGATATGCCGGCGTGTCCGGAAAGAGGGGGTTATTGCATTTAGTGAGTTACGACAAAAACATATAAAAGAGCCGTCCGATATTCGGACGGCTCTGCCGAAGTTAGTCGCTGTTTTGCACGCTTATTTGAAGTAACGGTTCAAAAGACCTTCAAACGCCCTCCCGTGACGTGCCTCGTCACGTGCCATCTCGTGCACCGTGTCGTGGATTGCGTCAAGCCCTTCTTCTTTGGCGCGTTTTGCAAGCTCGAATTTACCGCTGGTTGCGCCGTTTTCCGCGTCTACACGCATTTCAAGGTTCTTTTTGGTGGAGGGGCTGACGAGTTCACCGAGAAGTTCGCAGAATTTTGCTGCGTGTTCTGCCTCTTCAAACGCTGCCTTTTCCCAGTAGAGACCGATTTCGGGATATCCCTCACGGTGTGCCGCTCTTGCCATTGCAAGATACATACCGACTTCGGTGCATTCGCCCTCAAAGTTTGCTTTAAGACCGTCGTAAATGTCTTGCGGAACGTTTTGGCCGACACCGATCACGTGTTCTGCCGCCCAAGCCTTCTTTGAGCCGTCGTCTTTGATAAATTTGCTACCGGGGCAACCGCATTGGGGGCACTTTTCGGGTGCGCTGTCGCCTTCGTGAACGTATCCGCATATCGGACATACATATTTTGCCATAGTTATTTCTCCTTTTTATCTTTACTTTATTATTTTGCCTTTTCGGCGTTGTTTACTTTCTTTGCGCACTCTTCGCACAGACCTCTGAACATAATCTGCGATTCGAGCACCACTTTTCCGCCAAAGTCCACGATGTCTTTTCCAACCTTGTCGGTATTGATGAAAACGTCGTCCACCCTACCGCACTGCACGCAAGTGAAATGTGCGTGTTCCATCGTGGTTTTGTCAAATCTTGACGGAGCGTCCTTGCATACGACCTCTCGAAGTTCGCCCTCGTGCGCCATATCCTTCAAAATGCGATACACCGTCCCGAGACTGATATTGGGCAATTCAACCTTTGCCTTTTCAAACACCATCTCGGCAGTCGGATGGTCGCAAGCCTCTTTGACGATTCTGGAAACCGTGTCTTTTTGTATCGTATTGCGCTTGTTCATTTCTTCCTTTATCAATCATTGTTATTGATAACAATTCTTATTACCTATAATATATCATCATAACCTATATTTGTCAACACTTTTTCAAAAAATATTTTTTTATTTTTTATGCGAAAATGTCGCAACAATTAACCTCTTTCACACAGAGCTATCAAAGCAGCAAAACGGCAAAAAAAAGCCACGCCGTGAGCGTGGCAATATGTTTTAGTTTTAGTTGTTAATCGTTTTGAAACCAAGCATAATTGCTTACTTGACGATATTCAAGCGAATTTTTATCAAATATTCCATCTTCTTCGCCAAGTATTTGATGCTTGCCGTTCGGCACATAGTTTACGCAATAATAGCCGACATAGTTTTGCAGAGAATAGTCATATTTTTCATACACGATTTGTCCGTTATTTACCCTATATTCTTCAACCACATTGCCGTTTTCATACTTTGTTGCAACAATATAATATCCCACCGCTTTACTCAAATCCGAAAAATGCGGGAATAAATAGCGACAATTTCCAGCATAATGAGCAATATAGATAACGTCGATATCGTCATGACCGCCTACAAAGCATTCAACCTTAATTAATCTGCCGTCCGATTTGTAAAATTTGTTGTAATATTTGCAGTTTGAACCGATACTGCAAGTCTCTTTGACTTCGTATTTTTTAATTTCCGCAAGTCCGCTTAACCCACTCAAAATGCCCATCATATTTCGTCTTTTAGTGCAAACGTAGGTAATCATTTCATTTGGGGCACCCGATTCAACATAAGAAAAGCGGTCAAACTTTTCTTGTGCATCTTTCATTAATTCAATCAAATACTCACGGGACGGTTTATTCATCGATTACCTCTTTACTCAAATACGAAAACATTATTGCATTTATACAACCGATTGTCAATACAAAGAAAAACGGCTTGCCGAGGCAAGTCGTTTTTATTATAGTAGGTTGTAAGATTATTTGAGTTCTGCGGTTGCGCCAACTTCTTTGAATTTTGCAACGAGTGCTTCTGCTGCATCTTTGGGCATTGCTTCTTTGACGGTCTTGGGAGCGCCATCGACAACACCTTTTGCTTCGACGAGGCCGAGTCCGGTTGCGTCTTTGACGACCTTGATAACTTGAACCTTGTTCGGGCCAACTTCTTTGAGGACGACGTCAAATTCGGTCTTCTCTTCTTCTGCGGGTGCTGCTGCAACTGCGCCTGCTGCTGCGACGGGAGCTGCTGCGCTTACGCCAAATTCTTCTTCAAGTGCTTTTACGAAATCGTTGAGTTCAAGGACTGTCATAGCCTTGATTTCTTCCATAAGTTTATTCAAATCTGCCATTTTTGTTTTCTCCGTTATTTTATTTTTTTGATTTTGCAGTCACGCGACTGCCAGCGACGTTACTCTGCCTTTGCCTCTGCAATCTTGTTCAAGCAAATAGCAAGTTTCGAGATAGGTGCTTGCAAAGAGCCAAGCATCTTCGAGAGCAAAATTTCCTTTGACGGAATTTCTGCGATTTGTTTCAATCCGGCTTCGTCCAAGAATTCGCCTTCGACCATACCGCACTTTGTCTTCATCTTGTTGAATGCCTTGATGTTTTTGACAACGTACTTTGCAGGAGCGACAGCGTCAGTGGATGAGAATGCAACAGCGGTAGGACCGTTGAGAGCTTCGTCGAATTGGGTGTAACCGAGTTCGTTGAAAGCGATCTTAACGAGGCGGTTCTTCAAAACTGCGTAATCAACGCCGTTTTCTCTGAGTTCTTTACGGAATGCGGTGTCTTGTGCAACCGTAAGACCCATATAGTCAACGATGACGATGGATTTTGCAGATTGAATCTTCGCTTTGATGTCTTCAACCTGTTGCTTTTTGGCCTCAAGAACTTCTTTGTTCATCTTTACCTCCTATAATAGTTGGCGGTTTCCACCGCGTAAAAAATTAAAGCGTCATTCCAAATGAGAATGACGCAAATATACGAAAGATATTGAGCGTATCCTCGGCAAGCGTTTGAGTACTTACGGCAAAAGCCACTTGCTGTCTTTGGAACGCATATATAATACAATTTTTCCGCTATCTATGTCAACCGATTTTGCAAAATAGTTTTATACAAATTATACATTTACCATTGTTGAGCAATTAGGCGTAAAACTGCGCTATTTAGATGAAGAACGCGAAAGCACCCCGAGGAGTGCAAACCCTGCGTACTAATCGTACGTGATTTGCGCAACTCGGGGTGCTGCCGAAGTTATTCGCTTTGTGTTTTTTATTTAATAGCGCAATATTGAGATGAAGAGCAAGGAAAAACCCCTTGGACAGCAACCCTAATTTACTAATCGTAAATGAGTTGATGCCCAAGGGGCTTTGACGATGCTATTCGCTCAATAGTGCGCTATTAACCCATACGGTACAAAACCTTAATGGACGGTCCCATAGTCGTTGCGATGTAAATGGAACGGAAATATACGCCTTTTGCCGCTGCCGGTTTTGCTTTGACAAGTGCTTCCATAAGAGTGTTGAAGTTCTCGGTGAGTTTTTCAACGCCGAAGGATGCTTTGCCGAAAGGAACGTGGCAGATAGCTTGCTTGTCGACTCTGTATTCGACTTTACCGGCTTTGATGTCGTGGATAGCACGAGTGATATCCATAGTAACGGTACCGGATTTGGGGTTCGGCATCAAGCCCTTCGGGCCGAGAACCTTACCGAGACGACCGACAATACCCATCATATCGGGAGTTGTAACGATGACGTCGTAATCGAACCAGTTTTCTTGTTGGATCTTTTGGATCATCTCTTCACCGCCGACGAAATCTGCGCCTGCTGCCGTAGCTTCGTCTGCTTTTGCGCCCTTGCAGATAGCAAGAACACGGACGGTTTTACCGGTGCCGTTGGGGAGAACCACAACACCACGGACTTGTTGATCGGCGTGACGGGGGTCGATACCGAGTTTGACGTGCAATTCTATCGTTTCATCGAATTTGGACTTTGCAGTTTGAACGGCAAGTTCGATTGCTTCCGCGCTTTCATAAAGCTTGGTGCTGTCGATGAGTTTTTTCGAATCAATATAATGTTTACCGCGTTTCATACAAACCTCCTTATTCTTCCACGAGGATACCCATACTGCGTGCAGTACCGGCGATCATACTCATTGCAGAATCGATATTAGCTGCGTTGAGGTCGGGCATTTTCATCGTAGCAATTTCCCTAAGTTGCTCTTTGGTAAGAGTTGCAACCTTGGTCTTGTTGGGGACTGCCGATGCGCTTTGCAAACCGCAAGCCTTCTTGATAAGAACGGGCGCGGGCGGTGTTTTAAGCACGAACGTGAAAGAGTGGTCTTGATAAATGGTGATAACGACCGGGATAATCAAGCCAGCGTCTTTGGAAGTCTTTTCATTGAATTCCTTTGTGAAACCAGCGATATTGATGCCGTGAGGGCCAAGCGTTGAACCTACGGGCGGTCCGGGAGTAGCTTTGCCTGCGGGCAATTGCAATTTTACAACTGCTGTAATCTTTTTAGCCATAAATCCTCCTGACTAACGTGGTTTTGCGACGGTATGAAAGAGTATTTGCCGTCTCCCACGAAGTTTATAGTCCTGCGACTTGCGTCCTGCAGACGCGATTAAGAATATTGCGCGATGCGCAATCAAAGTTTTTCAACCTGTGCGAAATCAAGTTCGACTGGTGTTTGACGACCAAACATAGCCACGATAACCTTGACTTTTTGACGTTCCGCACTGATAGACTCAACGACACCGATGAAGTTTTCAAGTGCGCCGTTGACGATTCTGACGTCGTCACCGACCTTGATGTCGAAATCTTCGAGCGTGACGGTTTCAAGACCGATTCTTCTGATCTCGTCTTCCGTAAGCGCAATGGGACGACCAGCCGAGCCAACGAAACTCGTAACTCCGCGAGCTCTCGTCACCATAAACCAGATGTGGTTGGTGTATATCATTTTGATGAAAACGTAGCAAGGGAATTTTTTGCGTTGAACGACCTTTTTCTTGCCGTTTCTCTCAACGATATCGTCTTCCACGGGGATTTTGATATCGAAGATATAATCCTGCAAGCTGTTGTTTTCAATCATATTGCGTAAGTCGGTTTCCACAGAATTTTCATAACCGGAATACGTGTGAACTACGTACCATTTGGGTTGTTCCATATTTTCCATAGGGCCCTCTCTGCTTACTTAATGAAAATGAATGCCCATTGGCTGTCATCTGTGATAAGTACGTTGAAGATGCCTCCGAGCACGTAATCTATCGCAAAGAGAATAACGAAGAAGAGCACGACGACGGTAAGAACGACCGCTGTGTTTTTGCCAACTTCTTTTCCCTTCGGCCAAGTCACTTTTTTAAGTTCGGAAATAATGCCCTTGATTCCTTTTGCCATTCTCTTGAAAATATTGGGCTTTTTCTCGGAATTCACGGACTTTTTAGCCGACTTTTTGGCTTTTGAAGACTCATTTTTGGAATCGACGTTAACAGCCGCCTTTTGAACGTTGTTATTGGCGTCCTTAGTTTCGACGGTTTGAGTCGTTTCTTCTATGGTTGAGGTTTGGGTTTTTGGCGTTTTCTTTGCCATATTGCCTCCTATCCTAGCCTATCCTTACTTTGTTTCTCTGTGCAAGGTGTGCTTTTTGCAGAATCTGCAGTATTTTTGAAGTTCCATTCTATCTGGATGCTTCTGTTTGTTTTTAGTAAGATTGTAGTTGCGTTGTTTGCATTCCGTGCAAGCGAGTACAACCTTTACTCTTGCTCCCTTTTGAGCCATAGTAGCCTCCTTTTTGTTCTCAACAAATCAAGCACCCCGCACGGCAAAGAGACTTTGCCGTGCAGAGCAGTTTTTTATATAATTATTGAAAGAACAAATATTATTCGATGATTTTCGCAACGACACCGGAACCAACCGTTCTACCGCCTTCACGAATAGCGAAACGAAGACCTTCTTCGATTGCGATCGGGGTGATAAGAGTGATTTCCATATCGATGTGGTCACCGGGCATAACCATTTCAACGCCTTGGGGCAATTTGATAGAACCGGTAACGTCAGTTGTTCTGAAATAGAATTGAGGACGATATCCGTCGAAGAACGGCGTGTGACGACCACCCTCATCTTTCGTCAAAACGTAAACTTGAGCCGTGAAGTGCGTGTGGGGATGAATTGAACCCGGTTTTGCAAGAACTTGACCACGTTCGATTTCATTTCTTTGGATACCACGGAGCAATGCACCGATGTTGTCGCCGCCCTCTGCGAAGTCGAGGAGCTTACGGAACATTTCGATACCGGTAACGGTCGTTTCTTTCTTTTCGGTGGAGAGACCGACGATTTCGACCTTGTCGCCCATACGGAGAACACCACGTTCAACTCTACCGGTTGCAACGGTACCACGACCGGTGATGGTGAAGACGTCTTCAACAGGCATCAAGAACGGTTTGTCGGTATCACGTTGAGGATCCGGAATGTAGCTGTCGACTGCGTCGAGAAGAGCTTGGATAGGTGCAAACGCGGGATCGTCCCACTTGCCTGCAAGACCTGCTTCCATTGCTTTCAATGCAGAACCGCGGATGATAGGAGTATCGTCTCCGGGGAAACCGTACTCGCTAAGGAGTTCGCGAACTTCCATTTCAACGAGTTCGAGAAGTTCTTCGTCGTCGACTTGGTCGCATTTGTTAAGGAATACGAGGATGTAAGGAACACCAACCTGACGAGCAAGAAGGATGTGCTCACGAGTTTGGGGCATCGGGCCGTCAGATGCAGCAACAACGAGGATTGCGCCGTCCATTTGAGCAGCACCGGTGATCATGTTTTTAACATAGTCAGCGTGGCCGGGGCAGTCAACGTGTGCATAGTGACGCTTCGGAGTTTCGTACTCAACGTGTGCGGTGTTGATCGTGATACCTCTTGCTTTCTCTTCCGGAGCTTTATCGATTTCGTCATACTTCATCGCTTGAGCTTCGCCCTTGGATGCGCAGTACATCGTGATTGCAGCGGTAAGAGTGGTTTTGCCGTGGTCAACGTGTCCAATCGTACCAATGTTAACGTGCGGCTTTGTTCTTTCAAACTTTGCTTTTGCCATACTAGATTTCCTCCAATATTGTTTTTTGGTTTTTTTATTATTTATTTATCCAAAGTATTTATATATAAATATAATAATCTATATACTCTTACTTTTTGGAATCTTTTTTCACGTCGCCGATGATCTTTTCCGCAACGCTCTTGGGGACTGTTGCGTAGTGATCGAACAACATCGTGAAGTTTGCTCTGCCCTGCGTTATGCTACGCAAAGACGTAGCGTAACCGAACATTTCCGAGAGCGGTACGTCGCAATCGACGACTTGTGCTCCGTTTCTGGGTTCAATGCCCTTAACTTGACCGCGACGGGAGTTGAGGTTGGACATAACGTCACCGAGATAATCGTCGGGAGTTACCACTTCAACTTTCATAATCGGTTCGAGCAAGGTCGGAGCAGCTTTTGCCGCGCCTTCCTTGAAGGCCATAGAACCGGCAATCTTAAACGCCATTTCCGAGCTGTCTACTTCGTGCATACTGCCGTCTACGAGGCGAACCTTGAAGTCCACGCACTCATATCCCGCAATGATACCGCTTTGGGCTGCTTCCTTGATGCCTTCCCAAGCTGCGTTGGCGTATTCCTTGTTGACTACGCCGCCGACGATGCAGTTTTCCATTTCCAAACCTTTCTCGGGGTTGGGCTCCATTTCGATAACGATGTGTCCGTATTGACCGTGACCACCCGATTGACGCACGAATTTGCCTTCTGCTCTGACGGGTTTTGTAATCGTTTCGCGGTAACTGACTTGCGGTTTACCGACGTTTGCCTCAACCTTGAACTCTCTGAACATTCTGTCCACGATGATGTCGAGGTGAAGCTCACCCATACCTGCGATGATGGTTTGTCCCGTTTCCTTGTCGGTGTACGCCTTAAAGGTCGGGTCTTCCTCTTGCAGTTTAATGATTGCCATATTCATTCTCTCTTGGCTGGCTTTCGACTTCGGCTCTATTGCCACCTTGATGACCGGGTCGGGGAAAACCATATTTTCGAGAACGATTTGATTGTTTTTGTCCGAGAGCGTATCACCCGTGGTGCTCTTTTTGAGACCGATAACGGCCACGATGTCACCTGCGTACGCTTCTTCGATATCCTCACGGTTGTCGGCGTTCATACGAAGAATACGACCTATTCTTTCGTTTTCACCTTTGACGGTATTGTAAACCGTCGAGCCCGTCGTCAACGTACCGGAATAGATACGAATGAACGAGAGTTTACCGACGAATTCGTCTGTGAGAATTTTGAACACGAGTGCGCTGAACGGCTCTTTTTCGCCGGGGTGGCGAAGTTCGGGTTGGTTGGTCTTGGGATTTACGCCCTCGATACTTGCAACGTCCGTCGGTGCGGGAAGGAAGTCCACCACCGCGTCGAGCATAAGTTGAACGCCCGTGTTCTTGTACGAACTACCGCAAAGAACGGGATTGAGTTTCATCTCTATCGTACCCTTACGAATTGCCTTTTTGAGTTGATCCAAGGAGACCGACTCGTAGTCTTCCATAATGAGTTTTTCAAAGATGTCCTCGTCGAAGTCCGCCGCCGCTTCGAGCACTTTGAGTCTGTACTCTTCCGCGAGTTCTTTATATTCGGCGGGAATTTCCTTTGCGTAGAACGTGACGCCCTTGTCCTTTTGGTCGAAATAGAACGCTTGCATAGTAAGCAAATCTATAACGCCTTCGAAGTCGGACTCTTTTCCGATCGGCAACGTGATGGGGACGGCGTTTGCTCCGAGTCTTTCACGCATCATTTTGACTGCGTTGTAGAAATCTGCGCCGTTGATATCCATCTTATTGACGAAAGCGATTCTCGGCACTTTGTAGGTATTGGCTTGTCTCCAAACGTTTTCGGATTGGGGCTCGACACCGCCTTTTGCGCAAAATACTGCGACCGCTCCGTCCAACACTCTCAAACTGCGTTCCACTTCAACCGTGAAGTCTACGTGGCCCGGAGTGTCGATGATGTTGATTTGATGTCCCTTCCACACGGCTGTCGTTGCCGCAGAGGTGATGGTGATACCTCTTTCGCGCTCTTGCTCCATATAGTCCATAGTAGCAGAGCCGTCGTGAGTCTCTCCCAACTTTCTGTTTACACCCGTGTAATAGAGAATACGCTCGGTCGTCGTGGTCTTGCCGGCATCGATGTGTGCCATTATGCCGATATTCCTCACCTTATCAAGAGCATATTTTCTAGACATAAATTACCACCTGTAATGTGCAAACGCCTTGTTTGCTTCTGCCGCGCGGTGCATTTCGTCTTTTCTCTTGACTGCGCCACCGGTCATATTGTAAGCGTCCATAAGTTCGCCTGCAAGTCTAGCGTCCATCGTTTTTTCGCTTCTCTTTCTTGCGAAGCTGACCAACCAACGGATTGCGAGAGTTTGTCTGCGTTCGGGACGAATTTCCATCGGGACTTGGTATGTTGAACCACCGACTCTTCTTGCTTTGACTTCGAGAACGGGCATTGCGTTTTCAAGTGCCTTGTTGAAGATATCCATAGGTTCTTGTCCGAGTTTGTTTGCTGCTATATTGAAAGCCTCGTAGACGATCGTTTGCGCAGTACCCTTTTTACCGTCGAGCATAATTTGGTTGACGAGTTTCGTCACAACCTTGCTGTTGTAAATCGGATCGGGCAAAACGTCTCTTTTAGGCACGCCACTTCTTCTTGGCATATTAACCTCCTAAGATAAATACATTCGAAAAAATTATTTTTTGGGGCGTTTCGCACCGTATTTGCTTCTTGCTTGACCGCGTTTTGCAACGCCTGCCGTATCAAGAGCACCACGGATAATGTGATAACGCACACCAGGCAAATCCTTGACTCTGCCGCCTCTGATAAGAACTACGCTGTGTTCTTGCAGATTGTGACCTTCGCCGGGGATATAAACAGTACCCTCCATTCCGTTGACCAAACGAACCCTTGCGATTTTACGAAGAGCGGAGTTCGGCTTCTTCGGAGAGGTAGTCGTAACGCTGAGGCAAATACCGCGTTTTTGCGGGCATTGCTCCATAATAGGCGTCAATGACTTCTTAACCTGTTTTTCTCTGCCTTTTCTGATAAGTTGATTGATGGTTGGCATTATTGTTCCTCCTGTAAGATTTTTCGAATGTACCTGCAACCCAACAGGTGCAATTCAAGACTCTATGCCTTATCCTCGATTATTCCGACGACCGCCGCCGCAACGTCGATCCCCGCCATCTCGCCAAGACGTTTTTTCGAGGAAACGTACGTGACGTCGATGTGGCGAACGTTCGCGCTTTGCACGATCTTCTTCCTTATCTCGGCATCGGCATCCAACGCTACGATTACACACCTAACGGTAGAGTTGGATATTCCCTTCAAAACCTGTTTGGAACCGACAACTTTTGAAGAGCTTGTAAGCATTTGTTCAAGTTTTTCTCTGTCCATTTCTTTTTGTACACCAAAAAACTGCCTACGTTTTCGTAAGCCTCTATATCTTACCAACAATCAAAACCGATGTCAAACGAATATCGTCAAAATTTTAATTTTTTTTATATATTATATAAATAATACAAGATATAGTGAGAAAATTAGTTCAAAGATACTACAAAATACAATAAACGCGCACCTATACGCACCGTGCACTCGTTCAAGGCGTACTTATTAACGGAATGTGCTTATTCGGAGTTTCGAGTCGCAAGGCGACGAGCGTCTTTGCGCCAAGCTCGACGATTAGTACGAGAATGCGTGGCATTTTGTTGCGTAGCCGCCACGCAGACGAAGTGGCATAAGTAGAGAAATGTCCCTATCTATGCGCGTGCCAAATGTCTCCTCCGCGAGCGACGAGCAATTATATAGAGAAATGCCCCTAACCGAGTGGTGGGAGAAATACCGGCGTGTCCGGAAAGAGGGG
>DLLD01000014.1:195029-213549 GCA_002476605.1 Christensenella sp. UBA7571 | reverse complement strand
CGGCGTGTCCGGAAAGAGGGGGCAATTGCATTTAGGGAGTTACGACTATCCCCTATTCGTTGCCTACTCATACACGCAATTTGCCTATTCGGAGCACACTATATACACGCAGTTTGCATATAAAAAGCGCGCCTTTATGCGCGCTTTAAGCGAAAAAAATCTATTTTACTTCAAAGGCACGGTTGCCTTCGCGTCCAGCGTCAACTCCGAGGGTTCAACGCCGTCTTTTATCATAAAACACGCCTCCGCGCCTATCATTGCCGCGTTGTCCGTACAATATTTAAGCTTGGGATAATGCACCTCGCAACCTTTGCTTGCAAGT
Source organism: Christensenella sp. UBA7571 (assembly GCA_002476605.1). Taxonomy (GTDB): domain Bacteria; phylum Bacillota; class Clostridia; order Christensenellales; family CAG-917; genus CAG-475. The sequence continues at coordinate 213,227 of DLLD01000014.1, read as the reverse complement.
TCGTCAAAGCGACGGCGCAATTCCTCGTTTGCGCTAACTCCGCCCGCAACGGCAATTTTCTTTATTCCCGTCTTTTCGATTGCAAGTTCAAGCGTATCGACGAGTTGCGAAACGGCGCATTTTTGGAAGCCTGCGGCAATATCCGCACGAGGTATTTCTTGCCCCTTTTGTTCAAGGTTGTGCACGAGGTTTATAACGAAAGTTTTGAGTCCGCTATAACTGAAATATAGGTCATCTAACCCGTTGAATTTGGGTTTCGGCATATCGTAAACGGGCTTGCCTTCGTGCGCCAGTCTTTGTATTTCGGGACCACCGGGATACGGCAATCCGAGCACTCTTGCAACCTTATCGAACGCCTCACCGCACGCGTCGTCTCGACTTTGCGCAACGAGTTCCAAATTCTCGTAATCGAGCACTTTCACGATAGCCGTATGTCCACCGCTCGCAAGCAAGCAAAGATACGGCGGTTCGAGTGTCGAATCTATGTAATTTGCCGCAATATGCCCCTTTACGTGAGACACGGCAAACAGCGGTTTTTTCCAAGCGTAAGCAAGTGCTTTTGCAAAGTTTACGCCCACCAGAAGCGCACCCAAAAGCCCCGCGCCGTACGTCACCGCCACCGCGTCGATATCGTCTTTGGTCATATTTGCTTGCGCAAGCGCGTCCTTGACTACGGTCTCGATTGCAAGCGTGTGATTTCGGCTTGCGATTTCGGGAACTACGCCTCCGAACCTACGATGTATCTCGATTTGCGTAGCCACGACGTTTGAGACGACCTCTCTTCCGTCGCGCACGATTGCGCACGCGGTTTCGTCGCAACTCGACTCAATCGCAAGCACGGTCAAATTGTTTTTATTTTGCAAATTATTCATAATTCCACACGGTTAGAATACCGCTTTTTGATTATTTTTGAATTGACGACAATTTGAGATATTCGTTGATAAATCCGTCCAAATCACCGTCCATAACCGCTTGCACGTTGCCCGTTTCGTAGTTGGTGCGATGGTCTTTTACCATCGTATACGGGCAGAATACGTAACTGCGAATTTGGCTTCCCCACTCGATTTTTTTGAGTTGTCCGCTTATTTGCGCCGCCTCTTCCTCACGCTCTCTTTCACGCTTTTCGATGAGTTTGGAGCGGAGCATTTGCATAGCTACTTCTCTGTTTTGAATTTGCGAACGCTCGTTTTGGCACGCCACGATAATACCCGTGGGAATGTGCGTAATACGTATTGCGCTCTCCGTTTTATTGACGTGTTGTCCGCCCGCACCCGACGAACGATAGGTGTCCACCTTCAAGTCCTCGGGACGAATTTCGATTTCGTTGGTGTCGATGATTTCGGGCATAACTTCGAGAGAGGCAAATGACGTATGGCGTCTTGCGTTTGCGTCAAACGGTGAGATACGCACCAATCTATGTACGCCTTTTTCCGCTTTGAGATATCCGTAAGCGTTGTCGCCCTCAACTCTAAACGTAACCGATTTTATACCCGCCTCGTCTCCCGCGAGATAATCGAGTTCCGTGCAAGTCCAGCCCGTACGCTCGACGTAACGCGTATACATTCTGTAAAGCATAGAGCACCAATCTTGCGCTTCCGTTCCTCCCGCACCCGCGTGCAAAGTAAGGATAGCGTTGAGAGAGTCGTACTTACCGCTCAAAAGCGTAGCAAGCGACAAACTCTCCACCGCCTCGCTCAAATCGTGTATCGTACCAAGGATTTTCTCGTCTTCGCTTTCGTCCCCTTCGAGCTCCACGATATCGACGGTATCCAAAGCGTCGTCAATGCGTGCAATCATCTTTTCAAACTTCTCGATTTTGCTTTGCAACTGACTTATTTCTTTGGACACTTTCTTTGCGTTTTCGGTATCGTCCCAAAAGCCGTCGGAGTTTTGCTCGGCTTCGAGTTCCTTTATACGTTCGCGCAATTTGGTGGGATTGATGCTTTCGTAAGCGCGCACCATTTCCGTGCGCATTTCTTTAAGTTGGTTTCTCGGTTCGTTGTAATCTATCATATTTTTCTATATCTTTTTTCACCGTGTTCGAGATTATGCAATTTGCTTGCAAAATCTCAAATCACGGGTTTTATTGCTATATTTTTGCTCAATAAAGTGCGGATTACGCTTATTTGTTCTTTCCACAGCAGTTCTTGTATTTAAGACCGCTACCGCACGGACACGGGTCGTTTCTGCCCACTTTCTTGCTCGTGGCAACGCTTTGTTTTGCGGTTGCGATGCTTTGTCTGATAGTGGCGGGAGAGCCTTCCTCTTTCTTTTCGACGTGGATTTTGAGGAGTATCGCGGCAGTTTCCGAGTGTATGCGCGACACCATATCTTCAAACATTTCCCAGCCCTCTTCGCGGTATGCGATGACGGGGTCGCGTTGTCCGTAACCGCGCAATCCGATACCTCTTCTCAAAGCGTCCATTGCGTCGATATGGTCCATCCACTTTGCGTCAACGGTTTTGAGAAGCACCACTCTTTCGAGTTCTTTGAAGTCAAATCCGTCTTTTTCGAGAGCTTCGATTTTGTCGTTGTAGTCCTTGATTGCCACTTTAAGCACTGCATCTTTGAGCTTGTACACGTCGTAGCAAGAGCAAAGTTTGGTGTCCATAAGGTTCGTACCCTCGGGCAACATCTTCTTTTCGAGTGCTTGGTTGAAAGCGGCGTAATCCCACGTTTGGAAGTCCGTCTTGTAGTCGGCGTAGTATCCGATAATTTCCTCTGCGAGATCGTCTATCATTTCGAGGATTTGATCGTGCACGTCCATACCGTCAAGCACTTTTCCGCGCTCTTTGTAGATGATTTCGCGTTGCGCGTTCATAACGTCGTCGTAGCTCAAAACTTGCTTTCTTATGGAGTAGTTTCTGCCCTCGACGAGTCTTTGCGCCTTTTCGATTTGCTTGGTGATAATGCCGTTTGAGATAGGCACGTCGTCTCCGAGATTGAACGATTGCGCAATGGCTTTCATCTTATCTCCGCCGAAAATACGCGCGATATCGTCTTCCATAGAGATATAGAAAACGGTGCTACCGGGGTCGCCTTGACGACCGCTACGGCCTCTCAACTGATTGTCGATACGACGGCTTTCGTGGCGTTCCGTACCGATTATTCTCAAACCGCCGAGCGCAACGACCTTTTCTTTTTCCTCGTCGCAAATGGCTTTGAACGCATCGTAATGATGCTTGTACACTTCCTTTGCCGCGATAATTTCGGGGTCTTGGCTTGCGTGCGGGGACGAGGCAAGTTCTATGACTTCGAGCGGATAACCGTCCTTTTCCATCTTTTGCTTCGCTTGATATTCCGCGTTACCGCCCAACATAATATCAGTACCACGACCTGCCATATTGGTTGCGATGGTCACTGCGTTGAGCTTGCCCGCTTGCGCGATGATTTCGGACTCTTGCTTGTGATACTTTGCGTTGAGGACGTTGTGCGGAATGCCTTTTCTCTTCAAAATTCCGCTCAATTCCTCACTCTTTTCAACGCTGATAGTACCAACGAGCAAAGGTTGTCCGGTTGCGTGATGGTCTATGATATCTTGCACGATTGCGGTGAGTTTTCCGCTTATTTTGGTGTAAATTTGGTCGTGCTCGTCAATACGTCTCGACGGCTTGTTCGGCGGAATGGTAACGACGTCAAGGTTGTATATTCCCTCAAATTCCGTCTCTTCCGTCTTTGCAGTACCCGTCATACCCGAGAGTTTCTTGTACATACGGAAGAAGTTTTGGAAAGTGATGGTCGCAAGCGTCTTGTTTTCGCTTCTTATAGCGACGTGTTCCTTTGCTTCGATTGCTTGGTGCAAGCCCTCGTTGTAACGTCTGCCTATCATAATACGGCCCGTGAACTCGTCGACGATAAGCACTTCACCGTCGCTGACGATGTAGTCCTTGTCCTTCTTCATCATAAAGTGCGCTTTTAGTGCGGCTTGAATATGGTGATAAAGTTCGGTATTTTCAAGGTCGGTGAGGTTGACGACGTGGAAAAATCTTTCTGCCTTCGCGACGCCCTCGTCGGTGAGCATAATGGTCTTTTCCTTCTCTTCTATGGTAAAATCGTCTCCTTCCTTGCATTGTCTTGCAAAGGAGTCCGCGGATTTATAAAGTTCGCTTGATTTCCCGCCTCTGCCCGAGATAATGAGCGGGGTGCGCGCCTCGTCGATAAGGATTGAGTCCACCTCGTCGATAATCGCAAAGTTGAGGTCTCTTTGCACCTTGTCGGCTTTGCGCACGACCATATTGTCTCTCAAAAAGTCAAATCCGAGCTCGTTGTTGGTGCAATACGTAATATCGCTTGCATACGCCTTCTTTTTGGCGTCCGAACTCATTTGCGGGACTACCACGCCCACGGTGAGACCGAGGAATTTATAAAGTTTTCCCATCCACGCGGCGTCACGAGTGGCAAGATAGTCATTGACGGTTACTACGTGCACGCCTTTGCCGGTAAGAGCGTTGAGGTATGCGGGAAGCGTCGCAACGAGCGTCTTACCTTCACCCGTGCCCATCTCTGCGATACGACCTTGGTGCAAAGCGATACCGCCCATAAGTTGCACGTGGAAGTGGCGCATACCGAGCACTCTCTCGCTTGCCTCTCTCACGAGCGCGTAAGCGTCGGGCAAGATTTGATCGAGCGTTTCACCGTTTGCAAGTCTGTCTTTGAGCACTTGCGTTTGAGCGACGAGCGTATCGTCGTCCATAGCGGAATATTTGCTTGCCAAATCTTCGATTTTGTTTGCAATCTTGTCGATTTTGCGCAATTTGAATTTGTTTTCGTTAAAAAGCGACATATTTCACCTTTATATTTCTTTTTCGCGCGCACGAATACACGCACGCAACGTCAATTTTTCATTATACACTATAACTCTTTGTTTTTCAACAAATAGTGCGTTTATATTTCCCCCGCCTATCCTTTACGGAATATTCCTTATAACGTCATTGCGAGGAGCAACGAATGTTGCGACGTGGCAATCCAGCCGAAGGCGCACCCACCAAGCATCAAATTGGAATACTCCTTACGTCATTCCGAGCGCAAGCGTGGGAATCCAGCCGAAGGCGCATTGAGATAATCCACAACTCGCACGAAGTGCGAATATCACTTTTAGCCAACGGCTAAAAATATCACTGTTGCGAAGCAACAATATCACTGCGACAAAGTCGCAATATCACTCACCTTTGTGTCGTTCCGTCGTTGCTCTCCACCGGTATTTTGAGCTTCGCAATGGCAGCGGTCAAGACATTCACTTCTCTTGCTTTTGCTTTGAGAAGCACTTTGGCACACTCGTTTGCGGTTGCGCCCGTCGTGAAAATATCGTCGATAAGCAAAATTTTGCGATTTTTCACTTGCTCGAACACGCACGCAAACGCACCGTCGAGGTTTTGCGCTCTTTCTTTACCGCCGAGTTCTTTCTGCGCTTTTGTGTCCTTGATTTTTACGAGCGCGGGAAGCACCGCGATATTTAGGCGTTTTCCCACCTCTTCGGCAAGAAGCTCGGATTGGTTGAAACCTCTCTTCTTTTCTTCCGCCTCGGTCATAGGCACGTATACGATTATATCCGCCTCCATATCGTCTTTCAAAAACTCGTCCGCCATAAGCGCGCCGAGCGTTTGCGCAAGATACTTTTTCTTGCCGAATTTGAGCGAATATATAATTCTTCTCGTCTCGCCCTCGTATACGAGCGGAGAGCGATTTTTCACGAACGCGCCTCTTTCGTATTGACACCTATTGCAATAGTCGGACTCGTCGGCAAGCGGAACACCGCAACAAAGACATCTATGCCCGTTTGCAAAAGGCAACTTTGCAATGCAGTCCGAGCAAAGTCTGTATCTCGTGTCCGCAACGAGTTCCTCACCGCATACGTCGCAAGTGCAGTCCATAGGATAGAGTGCCTTGTCAAAAATCTTTATCCCTCTCTTGAAAAAGTCGACGATTTTCGTCTTCATCGCTTCGCGTTTTTGCTTGCGCGTTTCGGCACTGTCTTTATTTTCTTCGGCTTTTATTCCGTCGTCACCACTCATAAGCACCGCCCGCGTATTCTTCCTCGATGAGATTGAGCAAAAGCGAATATCTTCTTGCCGTCTCGTTGTTTTGTATCATACGGCTTATAGTCTTTTTAGCACCGCTTATAACGACCAGTTTCTTTGCCCTCGTAACGGCGGTATAAAGCAAGTTTCTCGTTTGAAGCATATAGTTTGCGTCAAGCGCAATGACCACCGCGTCAAACTCGCAACCTTGCGATTTGTGTATAGTCACGGCGTATGCAAGAGTAAGTTGGTCTATGTCGCTATATTCGTAAATCGACACTTTATCGTCGTCAAAGCGCACGGTAAACTGCATAATTTGCGTATTGATACTTTCAATCACGCCTATATCGCCGTTGAATACTCCGCTACCCCTTTCAACTCTCATACCGACGGTTTGCGACCATTCTTGCTGATAGTTGTTTTGAAGTTGCATCACCTTATCACCCTCACGATAGATACAATCGCCGTGCTTTACTTCCTTCTTGTAAGGAGAGGGCGGATTGATTGCTTTTTGCAATTCTTTGTTGAGGTTGATAGTGCCCGCGCTTCCCCTCTTCATAGGGCAAAGCACTTGAATGTCGGCGGGCTTCATATTGAGATATTTGGGCAATCGCTTGGTAACCAATCCGATCGTGCTTTGACAAATCTCTTCACTGCTGTTCTTCTCCTCGTAGAAGAAGTCGTTGCTCTTATTGTCGAGATCGGGCATAACGCCGTTGTTGATTTTGTGAGCGTTGGGCACGATTTTGCTTTGTTCGCTCTGTCTGTATATTTGCGTGAGATAACTCACGTTGAATTTTCCGCATTTAATAAGGTCGTTGAGCACGTTACCCACGCCCACCGACGCAAGTTGGTCTTTATCCCCCACGAGAACGAGGCGCGAGCCTCTTTCCATAGCGTTTATGAGTGCGTTGAACACATATTCGTCCACCATACTCACCTCGTCCACGATAACCACGTCAAAAGGTAGTCTCGTATTCTCGTTGTAGGTGAAGTGTCCCTCTCCGTTTTTGTAGTCGAGGTCGAGCATTCTATGTATTGTCTTTGCGTCCTCTCCCGTCGCTTGCGACAGTCTTTTTGCCGCTCTTCCCGTAGGTGCGCAAAGCGTAACTCTTTGTCCGAGGTCTTTGAACAGTTTGAGTATGCACTTGACTATCGTAGTCTTACCCGTACCGGGACCGCCCGTCACTATTTGCACGCCGTTTTCGATTGCTTCTTTTACGGCGGACACTTGGTTGGGGTGCAGTTCAAAGCCCGCTTCTTTTTCAAATCTTGCAACCTCGTTTGCAACGTCCACACGGAAATCTCCCGCCTCTTGTTGCAGTTGCAAGAGCTTTCTTGCAATGTTCTTTTCGGTGTTGAAGTTCTTCTTCAAGAGTATTGCGATATGCTCTTTTGCGTCGTACCTTACGAGGTCTCCCATCAGCACCATATCTTGCAAGTTGTCACGCACTCTTTCTTCGATATTGTCACTATCGATACTTAAAAGTGCGATTGCGTTGCTCACAAGTTCGTTTTCTGGCAAATAGTTGTGTCCGCCTTTGAGTGCAGCGTCCTTCAAAAGATAGGATATTGCGGCGCATATTCTGTAATCGCTGTTCTTTTCAATACCCAATTCACCCGCAATTCTGTCGGCGGTGGCAAAGCCTATTCCGTCCACGTCGTCAACGAGCATATACGGATTTTTGCGCACGTTATCCACCGTCTTCACGTCGTACGTTTTGTAGATACGAAGCGCCATATTTATGGTTATTCCGAGGTCTTGGAGGAACATAATCGCGTCTTGCATCTTTTGGATTTTGACGTAATTCATTCCGAATTCCGTCGCGCGTTTAAGCGATATTCCGCGCACCTTTGCAAGTTCCATCGGGTGTTTCATCGCTTCAAGCGAATCTACGCCGAACGTATTTACGATAGCCTCCGCCGTAACAGGGCCTAATCCGCTTATAAGTCCGCTTCCCAAAAACTTCTTTATTCCGTCAAGTTTATTAGGTTCGTACACCCACACTTTGTCCGCAAAGAATTGCTTTCCGTACATCGTGCGCACTTGAAATTTGCCTTCAACTCTTATATTTTGACCTTCGCTTACTGGCGGAAAAATGCCGACGACGGTGAAAACACTGTCCTCACATCTCATATCGAGGACGGTATATCCCGTGTCTTGGCTTGCAAATATTACGGTTTTTATCTCACCTTGCAGTTGCATTTTCCCTCCGCAATCGTCAAAAATCAGCTTGATTTTTATTCGTTTTTGACATAATTTTCGTTGATTTTTCGCTCGATTTTAACGAGAATTTTACTTGTTTTGGACAAGTTTTTTGCTCGTTTTTTGGCAAAATTTTATCGTTTTTTTGCTCAAAAAATGCGGTTTTTTGAGCAAAAATTACGTCAATTTTAGAAAAAACGGTAGGTCAATAAAACCCACCGTTTTCTTTCGTAATTCAGAACGTGTACTTGGACACTGCTTGTTTGATTTCGTCAATCTTGTCCGTTTCTTCCCAAGTGAACCCTTCTTTGCCGAAGTGTCCGTAGTTGGAAGTGGAGCGGTAGATAGGTCTATCGAGGTGCAAGTGCTTGATAATCGCTTTCGGGCGCAAGTCAAACACTTCTCTCACCACTTTTGCAAGCGTATCGTCGTCTACGACGCCCGTGCCGTACGTATTGACGTAAATAGATACGGGGTGCGCCATACCGATTGCGTAAGCAACTTGCAATTCCGCTCTCTTGCACACGCCGGCCGCCACGAGGTTTTTGCAGATATAACGAGCCATATAGGACGCGCTTCTATCAACTTTCGTGGGGTCTTTTCCGCTGAACGCTCCGCCACCGTGGGGGCAGAAACCGCCGTACGTATCAACGATAATCTTTCTTCCAGTAACACCGCTGTCGCCCGCCGGTCCGCCGATGACGAATCTGCCCGTCGGGTTGATGTAAATCTTGGTGTCGTCGTCGATATACTCGCTGGGAATTGCAACGTTGATAACTCTATTGATAATTTCCTCTTCGAGCTCTTCCATACTCACGTTTTCGGAGTGTTGGCAACTTACGACGATGGTATCAACTCTTTCGGGAACGTCGTCGATGTATTCGACGGTGACTTGTGCTTTTCCGTCGGGACGCAACCACGCAAGTTCTCCGCTCTTTCTGACGTCGGTGAGGCGTTTAGTAAGCGCGTGAGCAAGCGTAATCGGCAACGGCATCAAGGACTCGGTCTCGTCGCAAGCGTAACCGAACATCATACCTTGGTCGCCCGCGCCGATCTTGTCGAATTCGTCTTCGTCGTCGGTGTCCGTTGCGTTGTCAACGCCGAGTGCGATATCCGCGGATTGCTCGTCGATAGAACTCAAAACCGCGCAAGTTTTGTAGTCAAATCCGAGTGAGCTGTCGTTGTATCCCACGTCTTTAATGACACCGCGCACAATGGACGGGATATCGCAATAGTGCTTGGTGGAAACTTCTCCGAACACCATAACCATACCCGTCGTTGCGCACACCTCAACGGCGACTCTTGCGGAATTGTCTTCCGTAAAGATGTCGTCGAGGATTGCGTCTGCGATCTGGTCGCATACCTTATCGGGATGCCCTTCCGTCACGCTTTCAGATGTAAAAAATCTTTTTTTCATTATAGTTCGTCGATATTGTCGTCGATTATCTCGTCAACCACTACGTCTCTGGGTTGGGTTTGAGATGCGGGAACGGTGGTTACGTTCTTGTAGCACTTCATACCGGTACCAGCCGGAATGAGTTTACCGATAATGACGTTTTCTTTGAGTCCGAGCAACGGGTCGACCTTGTTGTTGATTGCGGCCTCTGCCAAAACCTTTGCGGTCTCTTGGAAGGACGCTGCGGACAAGAAGGACTCGGTTGCAAGTGCGGCCTTGGTGATACCGAGCAACGTACGTTTTGCAGTTGCGGGCACACCGCCGTTTTCGAGTGCTTTTTCGTTTTCTTCTTCGTATGCAAGCAAGTCAACGAGCGTACCCGGGAGCATATTGGTGTCGCCTTGGTTCTCTATGCGTACCTTGCGGAGCATTTGTCTGACGATGACTTCGACGTGTTTGTCGTTGATCTCGACGCCCGCCGTACGGTAAGCGGATTGAACTTCTTTTGCGATATACTCTTGAACGCCCTTGACGCCCTTTGCACGAAGCATATCTTGCGGGTTGATAGAACCTTTGGTGAGCGGATCGCCAGCGCCGATAATCTCGCCTTCTTGCACCAAGATGTTGGCGTTGTACGGGATTGCGTACGCTTTGGTCTCACCATCGGGACCCGTAACCGTGATTTCACGACGGTCGTCGCTGATATGGACTGCGCCGTTGTTCTCGGTGATGACTGCTTTACCTTTCGGGTTACGCGCTTCGAACAATTCTTCGACACGCGGCAAACCTTGCGTGATATCGTCGTCCGTTGCAACACCGCCCGAGTGGAAGGTTCTCATCGTGAGCTGCGTGCCAGGTTCACCGATTGATTGAGCAGCGATGATACCGACTGCTTCGCCGATCTTGACGGGGTTGCCCGAAGCCATATTCTTGCCGTAGCACTTTGCGCACACGCCGTCTTTGGACTTACAAGTGAGAATGGAGCGGATAAGCACACCGGGTTGATGGTGCATATCCGAGCCGTTCTTCTCCCAGTAAGAAGTGAGGATCTTGTCGATCTCTTTTGCCTTGTCGGTGGAGATGAGCGTGTCGCCGTCGCAAATGATTTCGCCCGTTTCGGGATTTACGACGTCACCTATGGTGTATCTGCCGGCAATACGGTCTGCAAGTGCTTCGATGACGCTCTTTTCGTCTCTGATTGCCGTGATGAACGTACCCTTGGTGTCTCCGCAATCTTGCTCGCGTACGATGACGGAGTGAGATACGTCGACGAGACGTCTGGTGAGGTAACCGGAGTCAGCCGTTTTAAGAGCGGTATCCGCAAGACCTTTTCTTCCGCCGTGAGAGGAAATGAAGTATTCCAAAACGGACAAGCCTTCACGGAAGGAGGAGCGAACGGGGAGCTCTATGGTTCTACCTGACGGGTCAGCCATCAAGCCACGCATACCTGCGAGCTGACGAATTTGTCCCATACTACCACGAGCACCGGAGTTTGCCATCATCCAAATCGGGTTGAAGTCGTCAAGACCTTTTTTGAGTTCGGACTCAACCTTGTCGGCTGCGTCTTTCCAAATCTTGATGATTTCTTTGTAACGACCTTCGTCGGAGAGCACGCCGCGAGCGTGAAGTCTTTCAATCTTGACGACTTCTTGCTCTGCTTCGTGAACGATTTGCTTCTTATCACCGGGGATATGCATATCGAAGACGGACGCCGTGATTGCACCGATGGTGGAATACTTGTAACCGAGTGCTTTGATGTTGTCGAGCATTGCCGCCGTCTCGGTTGCGCCGTGATACTTGAAGCAATTGTCAACGATCATACTGAGTTGCTTCTTACCGATAGCCATTGCTTTCTTGCCGAGAGCCTTTTGAATGTTCTCGCGAAGTGCGGTGATTTCACGATTGAGTTCTTTCTTGTTGTCGATGTCGAGATCGCCCGCTTCCTTAACCGCCGTTGCGATTTGTGCGATTTGATCGTCGGAGACGTTGCCTCTCTTCAATATGGAACGCGCGCGCACGCACGTATCAGCGTTGACGTCGCTATTTCTAAACAAATCAACGAGTGCGTGGAATTGATTTTCGTCTACGCAAGCGTTGACGCCCAAGATGCCTTCGACTTCGAGTTGACCTTCGTTTGCGGGGTCTTCTCTGTCAACGAAGTGCAAGTCTTGCGGAATGTTGTTGTTGAAGATGCAACGACCGATGGTGGTGTGCAAGAGCTTGTTGTAGCTCGTGCCGTCTTCACGCGTGACTTTGGTGCGGATATAGCACAAGGATTGAAGCGTGAGGTCTTTGTCTTGGTAAGCCATCATTGCTTCGTCGAAGGAGCTATAATAGTTGCCCTCGCCCTTTGCGCCCGGTCTTACGATCGTGAGGTAGTAAGAACCGATGACCATATCTTGCGTCGGTGAAACGATAGGTTTACCGTCCGAAAGTTTGAGAATGTTGTTGGTGCAAAGCATCAAAATTCTTGCTTCTGCTTGTGCTTCGATGGAGAGCGGTACGTGTACTGCCATTTGGTCGCCGTCGAAGTCGGCGTTGAACGCGCCGCAAGCAAGCGGGTGAAGTTTGATTGCTCTACCCTCTACGAGCACGGGCTCGAACGCTTGAATACCGAGTCTGTGAAGCGTCGGAGCACGGTTGAGGAGCACGGGGTGATCCTTGATGATCTCTTCGAGGATATCCCACACTTGGTTTTTGCCGGTATCTACGAAGCGTTTTGCGCTCTTGATGTTGTGGCAAAGGTTGCGCTCGACGAGCTTGTTCATAATGAACGGCTTGAAGAGTTCGAGAGCCATTTCCTTCGGCAAACCGCATTGATAGAGTTTGAGTTCAGGGCCAACGACGATAACCGAACGACCGGAGTAGTCGACACGTTTACCGAGAAGGTTTTGACGGAAACGACCTTGTTTACCGCGGAGCATACCGGAGAGTGATTTGAGGTCTCTGTTGCCGGGGCCGGATACCGCTTTGCCTCTGCGACCGTTGTCGATAAGAGCGTCGACTGCTTCTTGAAGCATACGTTTTTCGTTTCTTACGATGATGTCCGGTGCGCCGAGCTCTTTGAGCTTTTTGAGACGGTTGTTACGATTGATGACTCTACGATAGAGGTCGTTGAGGTCGCTCGTTGCAAATCTTCCGCCGTCGAGTTGCAACATAGGACGCAATTCGGGAGGAAGAACGGGAAGAACGTCCAAAACCATCCATTCGGGTTTGTTGCCCGATTGACGGAACGCTTCCACGATTTCAAGGCGTTTGACCGCTTTGAGACGCTTTTGACCTACGGAGTTGTTGATGATGTTTTTGAGTTGTTCGCTCTCTGCGTCGAGGTCTACTTCCATAAGGAGTTCCTTGACCGCTTCCGCGCCCATACCCACTCTGAAATCTTTTGCGTCGTATTTTTCAAGGAGATCTCTATACTCCTTGTCGCTGATGACTTGTTTTTTGTGGATTTCGTTTACGTTGCCCGCATCGAGAACGATGAAGGACACGAAGTAAACGACTTGTTCGAGTTCCTTGGGGGAAACGTCGAGCAAAATGCTTATTCTGGAAGGTACGCCTCTCAAATACCAGATGTGAGTGACGGGGCAAGCGAGTTCGATATGTCCCATTCTTTCACGACGTACTTTTGCCTTGGTGACTTCAACGCCGCACTTTTCGCAGATGACGCCTTTGTAGCGGATTCTCTTATATCTTCCGCAGTGGCATTCCCAGTCACGCGTAGGCCCGAATATTCTTTCGCAGAAAAGACCGTCTTTTTCGGGCTTTTGCGTACGATAGTTTATAGTTTCCGGCTTGGTGACCTCACCGTAAGACCATTCTCTGATCTTTTCGGGTGAGGCTATGCCGATTTGAATTGCATCGAAATTGCTGAGTTCGTACATATTGTCGTCCTCCTATTACTCTTCGTCGGAGTTGTTGCCGAAGATGTCGTCCATATCGGGCGTACCCTCGGTGAGTGCACTGAAAATGCTCTCGTCATCGTCGTCGGTGTCGAACAAACTCGTATCGGTGTCGGCCTTTTCGTCTGCGCCGAAGTTTGCGAAGATGTTCTCGTCTGCCATAAGGTCGATTTCTTTGAGGTCGTCGTGTTTCTTTGCCAACGCGTTGTCAAATTCCATTTCCTCGTCGGAGTAATCGCGGAGTTTGACTTCGTCTCTGTCCTCGGTGAGGATCTTGACGTCGAGCGCAAGCGCTTGCAACTCTTTGACGAGAACCTTGAAGGATTCGGGGATACCCGGCTCCGAAACGTTGCTACCCTTGACGATGGATTCGTACGTCTTTACACGTCCTACCACGTCGTCCGACTTGACCGTCAAAATCTCTTGCAAGACGTTTGCCGCGCCGTACGCTTCGAGCGCCCAGACTTCCATTTCACCGAAACGTTGTCCGCCGAATTGTGCCTTACCGCCGAGAGGTTGTTGCGTAACTACGCTGTACGGGCCCGTGCTTCTTGCGTGGATCTTGTCGTCTACGAGGTGATGCAGTTTGAGGTAGTACATATAGCCGACCGTTGCGCGGTTTTCAAACGGTTCACCCGTTCTTCCGTCGTATAGTTGAATCTTGCCGTCTACTTCACCGTCTTCGTTGACGAGTCCGCATTGTTGGAACAACGCTTTGATGTCTTGCTCGTTTGCACCGTCGAATACCGGCGTTGCGACTTTCCAGTCAAGCATATGAGCGATGAGACCGAGGTGAACTTCGAGAACTTGTCCGATATTCATACGGCTCGGAACGCCCAACGGGTTGAGCACGATTTGAAGCGGTGTGCCGTCTGCCATAAAAGGCATATCCTCTTTGGGGAGAACTCTGGACACGACGCCCTTGTTGCCGTGACGTCCCGCCATCTTGTCGCCGACGGAGATTTTTCTCTTTTGTGCGATGTATACGCGGACGAGCTTGTTGACGCCGGGTGCGAGTTCGTCTTTATTCTTTCTCGTAAAGATCTTGACGTCTACTACGATACCGCTTTCGCCGTTGGGAACGCGCAAGGACGTGTCACGCACTTCTCTTGCCTTCTCACCGAAGATTGCGCGGAGCAATCTTTCTTCGGGAGTGAGTTCCGTCTCGCCCTTCGGAGTGACTTTACCGACGAGGATATCGCCGGGCTTGACTTCCGCACCTACCATTACGATGCCGTCTTCGTCAAGGTTTTTGAGGACTTCGTCGCTGAGGTTGGGGATATCTCTGGTGATTTGTTCGTCACCGAGTTTGGTGTCTCTGCACTCGATTTCGTACTCTTCGACGTGGATTGACGTGTAGAGGTCGTCACGGACGAGTTCTTCACTGATAAGGACTGCGTCTTCGTAGTTGTAACCTTCCCAAGACATAAAGCCGATAAGCATATTTCTGCCGAGAGCAAGCTCACCGTGATCGGTTGCAGGACCGTCCGCAAGGACCGTGCCTTCGCTGATCATATTGCCTTTCTCGTCGTACTTTGCCGCCACGACTTTGTCGCCCTTGTTGACGATCGGGTGTTGGTTGATGCAAGTGGATTGGTTGGAACGCTCGAACTTGCTGAGGATATATTCGTCCGTAGTGCCGTCCGTGCACTCAACCACGATCTTATTGCTGTCAACGTATTTTACGAAACCGTCGTGTTTTGCAATCTTCAAAACGCCGGAGTCGTAAGCGATCTTATGCTCGACGCCCGTTGCAATCATCGGGGCTTGCGGTCTCAAAAGCGGAACTGCCTGACGTTGCATATTCGAGCCCATCAACGCACGGTTGGTATCGTCGTTTTCGAGGAACGGGATAAGTGCCGTTGCGATGGAGATAAGCTGTTTGGGGTTGACGTCCATATAGTCCGCTCTCTCTTTCGGAACTTCACGGATGTCCTTTTGAATACGGCAGTTGACACGGTTGCGAACGAATCTGCTGTTTTCGTCAAGCGGTTCGTTGGCTTGTGCGATGACGTATTTGTCTTCTTCGTCCGCCGCCATATATACGACTTCGTCGGTTACGACGCCCGTCGCTTTGTCGATCTTGCGGTACGGAGTCTCGATGAAGCCGTACTCGTTGACCTTTGCGTAAGAGGACAAGGAAGTGATAAGACCGATGTTTTGACCTTCAGGAGTCTCAATCGGGCACATACGACCGTAGTGTGAGTGGTGAACGTCGCGGACCTCGAAGCTTGCGCGCTCTCTGTTGAGACCGCCCGGGCCGAGTGCGGAAAGTTTACGTTTGTGCGTAAGCTCTGCAATCGGGTTGGGTTGATCCATAAATTGCGAAAGTTGCGAAGAGCCGAAGAACTCTTTGATTGCACTCGTAACGGGACGAATGTTTATAAGCGTTTGAGGAGTGATATCCGCATTCTCCTGTGCGGACGCCATTCTTTCTTTGATGACTCTTTCGAGACGAGAGATACCGATACGGAATTGGTTTTGGAGCAATTCACCTACCGCGCGAACGCGACGGTTCGAGAGGTGGTCGATATCGTCGCACGTGCCAAAACCGTAACGCAAGCCGAGGTTGTAGTCCTCGATTGCGACGATGTCGTCAAGCGTGATGTGTTTGTACACGAGCTCGTCCACGGAAGAACGAATGGCAAGAAGCAACTCGTCTTTGTTTGCGCCGAACTCGTCCATAAGCTTTTTGAGGTTGGGATAGTAAACTTTTTCGAGAATACCGAGTTCACGCGGGTTGCAGTCTACGAAAGCGTCGAGGTCTACGGTGTTGTTGCCGATGACTTTGAACTTCTTTTCTTTGCCGTCGTGGTCGGTGTATGCAAGCCATACCACGTTGACTGCGTTGTTTTGGATCTCGCGACCTTTTTCTTCGCTGACCACTTCACCCTTTTGAGCAAGGATCTCACCCGTGACGTTGCTTACGACGTCTTCCGCGAGCGTGTAGCCTGCGATACGCGTTGCGAGCGCGAGTTTCTTATTGTATTTGTAGCGTCCCACTCTTGCAAGGTCGTATCTCTTGTAATCGTAGAACGTGTTGTGAATGAGGATAGTTGCGCCTTCCACCGTGGGAACTTCACCCGGACGCAAACGACGGAACAAATCGATTTTGCCTTGCTCCTCGTTCTTGCATTGAGCGTCTTTCTCACAAGTCTTGACTATCATCTCGTCACCGCCGAACAAATCGATGATTTCCTCGTCCGTGCCGTAACCGAGTGCGCGCAAAAGCGTCGTTGCCGTGATCTTTCTGGTTCTGTCAACGTGCACCCATTGAACGTCGTTGGAATCTTGTTCGTATTCGAGCCAAGCACCGCGGTTCGGAATAACCGTCGTTGCGTAGCGAGGAACGCCGTTCTTGTCAAGCACTTTGTCGTTGTACACACCGGGGCTTCTTACGAGCTGGGATACGATGACGCGCTCTGCACCGTTGATGACGAAAGAGCCGGAATCTGTCATAAGCGGGAAATCGCCCATAAACACTTCTTGCTCGGTCACTTCACCGGTTTCGTTGTTGGTGAGGCGAGCCTTCACCTTGAGAGGAATAGCATACGTCGTGTCGCGATCTTTGCACTCTTTGACGTTGTACTTGGGTTCGCCGTCAAATCTGTGGGACAAAAATTCGAGTTTCAATCTGCCGGAGAAGTCAACGATCGGAGAATAATCTTTGAAAACTTCCGTAATGCCGGCGTCAATGAAATTGGCGTAGGAATTCTTTTGCACCTCAATGAGGTACGGAATGGGCAAAACGTCTTTGATTTGAGAGAAGTCGCGTCTTTCCGTCGTTCCGTACATTTGATTGTGAATTCTTTGGGACATACATTCACTCCTTAAAAAAATTGCCGTTTTTTCGATCTTGAAAAAATTTTTTGAAAATCTGCGAAAAAAATTTTTCACAGCCTCCCGTCTTTTTCCAAAATCTGCGCTTTTTTGCGGGGAAAACCACTCAATAACTATGTAATTATAACCCCCTACCCCCAAAAACGCACTGTTTTAGGGGTAGGAATTCGCATTATTGCGCAGTTTTCTATTATATATTGAAAAATCAAGACTGTCAAGTGCGACGCGCATATAAAATCAACAAATTTTGAGGCATTTTTAGGGTGTTTTTTGCAAAATTTCCGCACTATTTTTTATCTTGGACTTCGTGCGTCAGTTAATTATTGCAAAATGCGGACGATAATTGTATAATAAGGCTATGAGAATAGACAAATTTTTGAAAGTATCCAGAGTTATCAAAAGACGCACCGTTGCGCAAGAAGCGTGCGACGGCGGTCGTATCGAAATCAACGGCAAAGCCGTCAAACCCGCAAAAGAGGTGAAAGTCGGTGACGTCGTCACCGTCACGTTCGGCAACAACTCGATGTCGTTTGAAGTATTATCTATCGACGAGCATCAAACCAAGCAAAGCGCGGAAAGTATGTACAAAATTATTAATTAATAATTAATAATTAATAATTTTGGAAGGTATAGCCTTATCCGAACGCATACTTATTCGGAGCGTACTTATACACGGTATGTGCGACTTCGGAGATGGAACTCGAACCGCAAGGCGGTGAGCGGATAAGCGCCGAGCTTGACGGTTGTACAAGTGAACCAACGAGTGTTGTTCTTTTCGTTGGCGAGCGAGTGGCATAACGAGAGGACGATACTTTTCTATGCGAGTGCCGTTGTCTC
>DLLD01000014.1:163729-194921 GCA_002476605.1 Christensenella sp. UBA7571 | reverse complement strand
GAAAGAGGGGGCATTGTATTTAGAGGAGTTACGACTACACTCTATTAGGATTGAAAATATTGAGGTAGAATTATGAAAATCAACGTTATCATTACGGCGGGCGGAACGTCGCAACGCTACGGAGTGGAAAACAAACTTTTTGCGCCGTGCGGAGCAACTTGCGTTATCGTGGAAGCGATAAAGCCCTTTCTCCAATTTGACGAAATAAGCAAAATCGTCGTCGCGATACACCCTTCTTTCAGCGACGAATTGCTCAACTCGCTTGAAAACGCGCATATCGAAGACGATAGGATCAAGCTCACCAACGGCGGTGAGACCCGAACCAAAACTGTCAAAAACGGATTGCGTGCAATCGACGACGATTGCGACTACGTAATCGTACACGACGGCGCGCGCCCGTACGCAAGCGTATCTCTTATAAGACAAGTCGTAGACGGTGCAATCGAGTGCGGAGCAAGCCTCCCTCTTCTCAAACTCACCGACTCGCTGGTCAATATAAAATCTGGCGTGAAGAGCGTGGACAGAACACTCTATCGCAGAGTGCAAACTCCCGTGTGCGTGGAAAAGTCGAGACTTTTGAGCGCGTACGCGAAGTGCAAACGTGATTTTTACGACGATATAAGCGTAGTGCAAAAGTACGCAAACGGTGACGTCAAAATAGTGGAAGGTGACGAGAAAAACATCAAAATCACCACCAAAGAAGACCTAAAAACCAACCTTTGCGGAATAGGCTACGACATACACCGTATGCAAGATGGTAACGGCATCAAATTGCTCGGGACGCTTATTCCTTGCGAATTTTCTTTCGTTGCGCACAGTGACGGAGACGTTGCGATACACGCGCTTATGGACGCAATACTTTCCGCAATAGGAGAAAAGGATATCGGACACCTCTTCCCCGTCGACGATACGCGCTACGACGGCGCGGACAGCGTTGACCTACTTCGCACAGTTTTGCAAAAAGCGACGGACAAGGGATATAGCGTAATCAACGTATCCGTATCCATAATCGCGGAACGCCCGATGCTTGCGCCGTATATAGACGCAATGCGCAACAATATGAGCGCGATATTGCAAATTCCTTGCCAAAAAATCGGCATAACCGCAACGACCAACGAGCAAGTGGGCAATCTCGGAGATTGCAAATCGATTGCAAGTTTTGCAACGATTTTGCTTGGATAAAACGCACCAAATAGCCGAATTTTTGCAAAATGCAACCGATAGTTGCGCATTTGACAAGCAGAATGGGTGGCGCAACCGACACGTTTTTTGCCACAATAAAGGCACAAAAACAAGCGAGGCAAAATATGGACATTTCAACCGCAAACAGACTTTACGAATTAAGAAAACAACACGGACTTTCGCAAGACGAACTTGCGGAAAAACTCAACGTATCACGTCAAGCAGTATCTAAATGGGAACGCTCGGAAAGCTCCCCCGACACGGACAATCTTATCGCGCTTGCGAAATTGTACGGAATAAGTCTTGACGAGCTTCTAAACTACACTCCTCAAAAGACGAGCGATAACGAGCAAGACGCCCCTTCCGACGCGCAAAACGACGAAGAGCAAACTCAAACGACGAGCGGATTTACCTATACGGGTGACGGTGAGCACGTACACATTGACGAAAACGGCATACACGTACACGACAAAGACGGCTCAAACGTCGTTATAAAAGGCGGAATTGCAAAACTCGTCAACAAAATCGTCGGTGATATTCACGTTGAAGACAAAACGAATGAAAACGACACTTCAAACGACCAAAACGAGGATAAAAAGTCCGAAAACGCGCAAAACGAGGCAAAGAACGGATACGTCCGCGTTGAGAACGGACACATAACTTTCACCGACAAAAAAGCAAAGAACGTCGCGGTATGGTCGGGTGTAGTGGGAGGCGTTTCCTTCCTTCTCTGCACTATCGCATACCTTCTAATAGGTTTCCTTTGCAAGCTTTGGCACCCGGGTTGGCTACTCTTCTTCGTGCCTATGATTACGGTGGGGATATACGAGTGCGTGGCAAAGAAAAATCCGTCTTCCTTTCCCATTATATTGATAGTTACCGGCGTATATCTTCTTCTCGGTTGCACTTGGGGACTGTGGCATCCCTACTGGGCGTTGTTCCTCATAATCCCCGCGTACTACTGCGTGGTTGAGCCCATCAAGCGTGCAATCAAGAAAAAGCCGATATTCAATATCAACATCAATCGCGTAAGCGACGACGAGGGCGATATAGACGACCAACAATAAGCAATAGAGAGTGGCAAAACGTCACTCTCTTTTAATATGCTTTTGCTCGTCCAAATTCGTTGACAATATAAATATCGTCCTATATAATCCAATTGAAAACGAAGAAATAATCACCGCCGGGTGAGTGCGTCAAATTGTATCGTTAGGCCTTTGAAGATGCAAAGTGACGCTTTTTTATTGGTGTAATAATGAAAAATCAGACTTTGAAAGACTTTACGAAATACGTATCGGCAAACGTCGTTGCAATGATAGGCTTGTCTTGCTATATCCTTGCGGATACGTTTTTCATATCCAAAAAACTCGGAGAGGCAGGGCTTGCGGCACTCAATCTGTCTATGCCCTCTTTCAGCCTCGTGTTTTCGCTGGGTATGCTTTTTGCAATAGGCGGTGCGACGAGATTTGCAATTCACAAAGGCGCGGGAGATACCAAAGGCGCAAACGGCGTGTTTACGCACACCGTTATTATCGTGGGTTGCTTTGCAACGATTTTCGTGCTGTTGGGCGCGTTTTTGAGCGGACCTATCGCAACTTTCCTCGGCGCGGACGGCGCGACGTACGATTATAGCAAGACGTACGTGCAAATTATGCTTTGCTTTGCGCCCTTCTTTATGTTCAACAACACTTTGCAAAACTTCGTACGCAACGACGGCGCGCCGAGGCTTGCAATGATTGCGTCGCTGACCGGCAATCTTTTCAATATTCTATTCGACTATATTCTCGTTTTTCCGTGCAATATGGGTATGCTCGGCGCGGCACTCGCAACGGGCTTCTCCCCTATCGTGAGTATGTGTATACTTTCGATATTCTTCTTGCGCAAGAAAAACTCTTTCCGCATAGAAAAGACCAAAATATCCATCCGCACGTACGGCGGAATTTGTTCGCTCGGGCTTGCGTCGTTCATCTCGGAATTCGGCTTCGGCATCGTGATGATGCTCATCAACAAACTCTTCAAATCGCTCGGCGGGGACACTGCCGTCGCTGCGTTTGCAATCGTTATCAACGTGTTCTACGTCGTCAACGCAATCTTCAACGGCGTGGCGTCGGGCACGCAACCGATGATAAGTTTCAGTTATGGTGAAAACGACCACAAAAAGATACACCAAGTGCTCAAATACGCACTTATCACCGTGGCGGGAATTGCCGTCGTCGTGTACGTCGTGCTGTTCTTCGGTGCGGACGGAATTGCAAAAATATTCAACTCGCAAGGAGAGGAACGCTTGCAAGCACTTGCGTCGCAAGGTATCAAACTGTACTTTATATCCTCGTTGTTCTCGGGCTTCAATCTGCTCTTCTCGGGATATTTTGCCGCTTCCAACAGAGGCTTGTACGCGCAAATCATCACGATATTGCGCGGTGTGGTGCTGATTATCCCCATCGCGTATCTCTTTGCGTTCTTGTGGCAAATTATGGGACTTTGGCTCGCGACTCCCGCCGCCGAACTCATTACGCTTGCCGTCGCACTGACGATATTCTTTGCCACGCGCAAAAACGTTGCCACCGCCCAAGCCCCCGCTTACGTAAAGGAATAACCCCGCAAAACCGCAATTCTAACGACAAAAAACGCCCAACCGCAAATCGGTTGAGCGTTTTTGTATTAATAGCACTTGTGTTTATCGGAAGTTTTTAAGGCACTTTTCTCTCATAAAAGATTTTATGGCGTTCTCGTCCGTGCCCTCGTAATATTGGACGAGCATTTTTTTATATTCGAGAACAAGCGATTGCGGAACGACGAGCAATCCGCCCGCGTGGGCAATCAAATAGTGATTGGCAAATATTATTGCCGTGCGTTTGTTGCCGTCGTTGAATATTTGCGTTTTCATCACGTACAAGGCAAGTTCGATTGCAACTTCAACGACGTCCGCACCGCCCTTGACGATATCGTCGATATCTTCCTTGATTTGATGTTCAATGGGAATTGGCGGAACGTAAGACGAACCGCCGATTGCAACGGGCACTGCCCTAATGCGTCCGCCTTGCTGATAAAAGCCCTCGTTGACCAACCTTGCGATATATTGGCATACGTAATAATTGGTTTCGGACATAATCACGTCTTTGTCAAGCACGAACTCCCACGCGTGTTTCAAATTCAAAATTTTCTGCACGTCTTCCGCGCTGACGTTGTTTACTTTGCCGTTATCGATTATGAGTTCGGTATCGGGGAAAGTCGTTGCGACACCTTCCAAAACCGCTTGGTCGTAAATGACGGACTTCATATTTGCGCGCGCGAAATCCATATTCAAAATCACGTCGGGAGAAAGTTCTTCTTGACTATATCCGTAATCGGCAAGCCGTTTTTCGATATCGCGAATTGCCTTTTTTATTTCCCTTGCGTCTTTTATGCTTTTAAGCAAAACTTGATGAAGCTCTTCAGAATACGGACCTACGTAAGAAGAGGATATTTTCCCGTTTCTGCGTTTTCTTATATACAAGTATTTCTTTGAACCGTTAACCTTAATTTCAATCGTTCCTTCGTATGGGATAAGATTGAGCCTTGCTTGATACTCGGCTTTCGTCCTCAACAATTCTTGAATTATCTCAAATTTATTTTCCATTTTATCGGTCTCCTTAATTTCTAGGGAACATTTGTGCTTAAATCATATCAATTTGTTCCCTAGATTTCAAGTATTTATGCCATATTTTTCATTTTTGAATCAAAAACGATAGAAAAAACACCCAACAGCAAATCGGTTGAGCGTTTTTACTTTTGACTAAATCGTTTATTTATCTCTTAATTTTCTTGTTGCGCACATACGGAATAGCCTCGGGGTGAAATTTTTGCAATTTGCCTATATAATCACAGATTACGTCGTATAAATTGTCTTTGACGTACGCAAGTTTTGACGGTATTACGTCTTTATCGTTGATATTTCCGCTATTATACATCTCTGCATATCGTCCGCAATCTTTGAGATAATCCATTATCAGTTTGATCGTCGTTTTGTCATCTTCCGTGTAGATTGTTTGCGCAATTAACGAGTCGGCTATAAAATCACAAAAAAACGCAAAATCGGTATCCCAGTTTACGTTGCCGTTGTCTTGCGCCTCACAACGTATTTTTTCGATTTCTCGCAACAATTCACCTTGCAGGGTTTTGGATTGTCCACGTCCGGGGACATAACGTTGCCAAATATACCGGCACTCGTCAAAATACTTTTGCTCGTATTCTTGGGTAATCAAATCTTCTATTCTCATAATCTATCCTTCCGCTCATTCATATCACAATATCGCAAACGGCTTGGACGCCGTCAAACGATAATCGTCGTCGTGCGTGTAAAAATACTCCATAAGCCAATAAATGCCGTTTGTGCCCTTTTTGAGCTTCTCGGACAGCAACTCTCTCGTTATCGGCATCACTTGGAATATGCTGATATATTTATGCTCGGAGATATAGCACTTCACGATTTTGGGAGATTTGAACGCTTCGGGCAACAAAAGCACCGTTCCGCAATACTTGCCGTCAAGCCCCATATCGATGGTGTCGGACACGGTGATATTGTCGTTTTCCACGTACGGGTACTGCGCCGTAGACCAAAGCATAGAGTTGAGATAGAGCCAGTTCGTCTCGGACGGATCTTGCACTTCGTCGTCGGACACGGGGCATATGTTGACGTCGGGTGAGATGAGCATAATATACTCGTTGCGACGATTTGCCTTTCTTCCCCAACCTATTTCGCGCTCGGACATAAGAAAATCGCTTGCGCCTATCGTGCAAAGCTTCCAAAACGGCATTTCGTCCGTCGGCTCGAAAACGTGCGTCGTGATAGGCTTCATACCATCGGGTAACACGTTCTTTTTGAGTTTAAGACTGAACTTCGGCTCTTGCCCGAAATAATTTGTGTAATGCTCGTACAATTTTTGATGTCTCTTGCTTTCCATATCCGCCTCGTGATTTGGCTTTATCATACCATAAAAGAAAGTTGTTTTCAATTGTCAAGCGCAAATAACAACCTACGAGATTTTTTCATTACGAAAAACTGCAACATTTTACAAAAATATTAATTGTTAGGTTCAAATCCCACCGCTTCCGCAACGAAAAAAGAAAAGCGGTGGCGTAAGTCTTTGCTTTTGCAAAGAACACCCACCCGCCCCGCAAATGGGATTCGTAGCGAGCTATGCGAGCGTAATAGCGATTACACCAAGACGACAATTGAGCGGAACTACTATTTGAGTTTCGTTTTCGTCTGATTTTATAGCGGTAATTGGCGTCGCGGTTAGTGATTGCGATAACAAATGCGGTTTATGGCAATAAGCGTGCTTGTTGTCATCACCGCGATGCCGTTTGAGCAATCGGGTTCGGTGCGCAATGCGCACCGTTGCATTTGCGACTGCAAACGCAACGAATCCCACCGCTGATGCAACCAAAAAACGAACGGTGGCGTAAGTCTTTGCTTCGCAAAGAACATCCCCTCCGCCCTGCGGAGGGTTACTGCCACCGTCGGCAATCCTACGATGCTACGCATTGTCTATTTTCTTATATGCACGCCAACTCGTGCAAGCACGGTGGCGAGCATATAAGAAAAGCAACCCTACGGGTTTCGTAGGATTGCTTTTCGTGGCGGAAGCGGTGGGATTCGAACCCACGAACGAGTTACCCCGTTACCGCATTTCGAGTGCGGGCCGTTATGACCACTTCGATACACTTCCATTTAATTTTTCGTCGGAATATTGAAGTGGGCATTAGGTACGCGTGCGTACATACAGTGACCACTTCGATACACTTCCGTATTGTGTGTTGAAGTGGGCATAGGCGCGCCGTGCGCATATATAGTGACCACTTCGATACACTTCCGTTAAACAATACGAACACTCTGTGTTCTTGATTTTACACAACTTTCGGGTGCGGGTGTCCCGCCCACAATTGTTAATTATTAATTAAACTCGAGTTTTCCCTCACGTTGCTTGACCATTATAGTATATTTATTTTGATTTTGCAACAAATTTTGTCTTGCATATCTGCATAATCTAAATTATACTGTTTTTATAACGATTAGGGGGAACTATCGTGTCAAAAATTTCAAAAACCGAAAAAATCTTGTTTTCTTTGCTCGGCTTGTCCGTTGCAATCATCGTCCTCGGCATACTGTTTTTGCTCAACGCTATGCAAGATATGTCCAATCCCGACAATATTGCGTTCTTCACCGCGTTCAGCAAAATCGACAACGTTCTTGCAAAATACATCGTGGTGATACTCACGATGAGTTGCGGAATTATGCTGTTTTCAAACGTGGCGTTACGCTTCCCGAATAAGAAACTGCGCAACGGGCTTACGATCGGCATAACGGCGTTTGCGTTCGTGCTGACGCTTCCGCTCGTATACGTGTTTATCGCAATACTTCCGCTGGCGGCAAAAGCCACGACGAGCGGTATGCCCGCCTTCGAGCAACTGGGCGTCGTTGACCAAGTTATGCGCACGGACAATATTCTTGCGGGATTTATGGACTGGTTCGGAAGCGGGGCGTTCCTTTGGGTCGTGCTCGTGTTTATGCTTCTTTTGTCAATACTCTTCTTGCTCGAACCGCTGTTTGCGGGCATTTGCGTGACGAGAGGCAAAATTCTCAATATCGTAGGCAAGAACAAGGACGGCAAAATACGTCTCTTCACCACCGACGAACTGCCCGTACTCAAAGCTGGGCGTGAGGCGGTGCAAAGCGAATACGTCCAAGAAATCGACGACGTAGCACCTATTATGGAAACGCCTATCGAAGTCGCTTGCGACGAAATGGCGGAATAACGAATATCGGACGCACGAGCGAGCGCAAAATATGCGCTCGCTTTCGTTTTTTGCCGTTACGCTTGATTTTCGAGCAAATACGGCTTATTATATCAATAGCAATATAAAGGAATTAAACAAATGGATATTTGCACTTTTTTGGAAAAATCGTACACTGCGTACCACGCCACGCTCAATTGCCAATTCATACTCGAAAAGAGCGGTTTTGAACAACTCGACCTCGACAAAGAATGGACTTTGACCAAAGGCGGTAAATATTACGTAACAAAGAACGACAGCGCGCTTATTGCGTTCAGAGTGGGTGAAAACTTTGCTTTCAATATCACGGAAAGCCACACGGACTCCCCTTGCCTCAAAGTCAAGGGCAACAGCCTCGTGCAAACGCCGGAGGGCGCACGCGTCAACGTGGAAGAGTACGGCGGACTTATCCTCTACTCTATGCTCGACGCGCCTCTCAAAATCGCCGGTCGCGTTCTTGAAAGACACGGTGACAAACTCGTGTCCAAAGTGGTAGAGAGCAAATACAACGTCACTATCCCCTCTATCGCGATACACCACAACCCCACCGTCAACAACGGTATGGCGTTGAGCGTGCAAAAAGATATGCTTCCGCTTCTTGGCACCGTCGAGGACTTGTACTCCACGCTTTCTAAGGACGAAATCGTGGACGCCGACTTGTACGTCGTGCCCGCAACCGCGCCATATTATAGCGGTGTAAACGAGGAATACCTCTGCTCTCCGAGAATAGACAACCTCACGAGCGTCTACGCCTCTATGCAAGCAATCGTGGCGTGCAATCCAAAGAACGTCGCGCTCGCGTGCTGTTTCGATAACGAGGAAGTGGGCAGTCGCACCAAGCAAGGCGCAAACTCCGCACTCCTTCGCAACGTGCTCAAAAAGATTGCGCGCGGACTGGGCAAGAGCAAAGACGAATTTATCTCCGCTTGCGAAAACGGCTTTATTCTCTCCATCGACAACGGCCACGCAATGCACCCCTCCTTCCCCGAAAAGTCGGATATCAAAGAGCGCGTGTATCTCAACGGCGGTATCGTGATAAAGCACCACACCAACTACTCGACGGACGGTTTCTCCTCCGCAGTCGTAAAAACTATGCTTGACAAAGCTGGCGTCGAATACCAAGATTATTACAATCATTCCGATTTGCGTTGCGGTAGCACGATAGGTCTTATGACCAGCGCAAACCTTGCAATGAACGCTTGCGATATAGGTCTTGCGCAACTTGCAATGCACTCCGCAGTCGAAACGGTGGGCGCAACGGATATCGAAAAGATGCAAAAATGCGTAAACGCTTTTCTTGACTGCGCAATCGTGCAAAAAGGACAAAATATCGAGATAAAGTTGTAAAAAAGCGCACTTAAACTTCGTTTTCGTGCAAAATCACTTAAAATTAAGCAACGAAAAAGGACTTGCGATTTGCAAGTCCTTTTATTTTGCTTATACCATAATTTGCTTATTCGACGAACGCTACGAACGCTTGATGCGCCGAGTAGAGGTCTCCTTTGGAGATAAGCTCGTACGGTGCGTGCATAGAGAGCACGGGGACGCCCATATCCACGGTGTCGATGTTCATATTGGAGATGAACTTTGCAACCGTTCCGCCGCCACCGAGGTCCACTCTGCCGAGTTCACCCGTTTGCCACACGATACCCGCTTTTGCAAACACTTGACGCAAATATCCGATATACTCTGCCGACGCGTCGTTAGAGCCCGATTTACCGCGTGCGCCCGTGAACTTGTTCATAGTAACGCCAAAGTTGACGTGTCCCGCGTTCATATCCTCAAATGCGGACGCAAATGCGGGATCGTAGCCCGCGGTGACGTCTGCGGAAATGCACTTGGAGTTTTCCCTCACGACGGACGGATTTGCGCCGTAGCTCTTTGCGATCTCGTTGAGCAAGTCGTTGATAAGCACGCATTGCATACCGGTGTTGCCTTCCGAGCCGATCTCTTCCTTGTCGGCAAGTATGCACATAACCGTTTGATCCGTGTTCGCTTGAAGGGTTGCAGTGATTTCGGGATAAGCGCACACTCTGTCGTCGTGGCCGTAGCTTGCGACGTACGCTCTATCAAAACCGACGTCTTTTGCCTTGACTGCGGGCACTGCTTCGAGTTCTGCGGAGATAAAGTCTTCTTCGCAAATGCCGTACTTGGCGTTGAGAATATTCAAAACGCCCTTCTTCACTGCGTCTTTCTCGTCACCTTTTACGGGGATACCGCCAACGAGCAAGTTGAGGTTTTCCGCTTGGAAACCGTCCGCAATCGTCTTGGTGTTAAGCTCTTGGGAAAGGTGCGGGAGCAAGTCCGTGATGTAGAATACGGGGTCGTTTTCGTCCTCTCCGACGTTGAGCGTGACTTTCGTGCCGTCTTTGAGCATCACTACGCCGTGTAGCGCAAGAGGAATTGTAAGCCATTGATACTTTTTGATACCGCCGTAATAGTGCGTTTTGAGGTACGCCATATCCGCTTTTTCGTAGAGCGGAACTTGTTTGAGGTCAAGACGGGGGCTGTCAACGTGTGCGACGAGAATACGCACGCCGTTCTTTGCCACGTCTGCCTTGCCCGCGCGGATAATGAAAAGCCCCTTTCCGCGATTGTTGTAGTAGAGTTTGTCGCCGGGATTGATCTTGTCACCGAGCACGTACGCTTTGTAGCCTTGCGCTTCGATCATAGCGACGCTTTCCGCCACCACTTCCCTCTCGGTCTTGCCGTTGTCGAGGAATTTTTTGTAACCTTCTGCATATTCGCTGATGACGGAAAGTTGTTTCTCGTCCGCCAACGCGTAAACGTTTTGTCTTTTATAAGTGTAATCCATAAAAGCCTCACTAAATTTATTTTCTGCAAACATTATACCACACCCGTGCGAAAAATCAACATTTGCGCCTATAATAAAAATAATGCCCCGCAAAGAGCATCATTTTCTTCCGACGAGTTCGTCAAGCGAAACGTCAAAAATATCCGCGATTTTTATAAGCATAAATATGTCGGGAGTGCTGTATCCGTTCTCATAATTGGATACCAAACTCTTCTTCCCGCCCAACATCTCCGCAAGTTCGCTTTGCGTCTTGCCGTATAGTATACGAAGTGCTTTGATATTCTTCCCGATTTCGTTTTTCATATTGACAATAGTACAAGTTTTTTGTACAATATGTAAAAAAGTACAAGTTGTTTGTACTCGTTTTGTGGAGGAATTCAATTATGAAAACAAAATTGACAGCGGGCCTTTTGGCTTTTTTTGTCGGAGGACTGGGCGTCCACAAGTTTTATCTCGGTGAAACGGGAATCGGAATAGTTTATTTACTATTCTGTTGGACTGGCATACCAGCAATTATAGCTCTTATCGAAGCTATAATACTCTTGACAATGAGCGATGACGATTTCAACGCCAAATACAACGGTACTACCGATGTTCGAAAAATAACGTCTTCAACTTGCGCACCGACAGAAACATCCAAAACTATCAGTCAACAACCGTCAAACGGAGCAACGCAATCGTCGCAAGTGGACGTTGCGCAAACTCTTATGACCTACAAGAATTTGCTTGATACGGGAGTTATCACACAAGAAGAGTTTGATACGATAAAACGCAAATTGCTCAAACACGGGGTATAATATGAGAAAAACCAACGTATTTCTTTATGTTTTGGTGGCACTCACGCTTTGTTGCGTTGTCCTCGGTATAGTCAGCGCAATAATGACGTACAATGATGTCCAAAAATATATTATACTTGAACCAAATGGGTATGGCGATTTTTCGACATCCGTAGGCCATATCTATCACGATACGGAAGTTTCGTTGATAGTATCGGGAACAAGCCTACTTGCGCTTGCGCTGATATTTTTATTGTTGGCACGCTTCGTGAAAATCAAAAATAAGCAATTGTTTGCAATCGGCGCAGTATTCGTATATCTCGTTTGTATGATATTGCTAATAATTGCCACTACGACATACTATTCTTATGATGGTATCATACTTTATGCTCAGCGCATTACTATTGACACGACGTGTTTGGCGTTGATGATTGCAACGGCAGTTGTTTTGGGTGTACTTGCGATTGCTACAATCGTTTATGTCGTTATAGCATCGCTTTCCGCAAAAAAATATTCGGCTCAACCTAAAAACATACAGCATCAAAGTCAACGAACCAACGTATCTACCAACACAACGCTTGAAAAAACCAATGAAGAGATACCTACTCTTCCCTGCCTTTCTTATGATGAAGGAGCGCAACAATTGTTGTCTTTCAAGTCGCTTTACGACTGCGGAATACTCACAGAAAAAGAGTTTATCGCGCAAAAACAACGGATAATCTCGTCAATTGATAAAAAATAATTAATAAGAGGTAAAATATGGAAAACAAATTCAAATATATATGTATACCGATTATAGTTTTGCTTGCATTGAGTTTCTTTGTCGGATTGATTACCAACAGCATTTACGTGAACCCATTAGGAATAGTGGGAAGCATAATTTTGCTTGGCGCAATCGCTTTTACAGTCTTTGCTATGCTCAAAAAACCGCTATTAACGATTGGTATGCTCGTAATTAGTTCCGTTTCAGAATATATGATTGGAGTTTCTGGTGGCATATACTACAATATTTATTATGCCAACGGCTTTACAATTACAAACAATGTGATTACGTCTCTATTACTCCCAATTGCAAACGTGCTCGGAGCAATATATCTCGTTTGGGGTATATGCAATATCATTATGAACGGAAAGCAAAACAAACAAGCTTCCTCTCGGGTTTTAACAAATGCACAGCCAAACTCTCAAGCCTCTCTCGACGCGATAAATTCAATGTCGCAAGAATTGCAACAATACAAATACTTGCTTGACAACGGAATACTTTCCGCAGACGAATTTGCGGTTGAAAAAGCCAAAGTAATGAAAAAGTACGGTTTTGCACCGACGGTAAAACAAGTGCAACCGCAACCAGATACACAATATAGTCAGTTTTCTCAACTTTTACAAGTGGACGGAACGTACAAATTCAACGATATAGTTTTGACTCTTGCAAAGGCTCAATACGACTTCAAAAACGCCGATTCGGGCACTTCTCTGCTATCCGGTACGTACATATTGGATTCCACGAAGAAAGTCGTTACGCTTTTTAAGCCCGACAAGTCGTTGATGCAACTCTCTATCGACGAAAGCGGTAATCTCGTAACAGCCAACGGCAACGTTTATGAAAAACAATAACGCAAAATATCACACTGCAAGCGTCACTCGTTGAGTGGCGCTTGTTTTTTGCCGTTTTGCATTTACACCGTGAGATTTTGTGGTATAATTATTGCAATAAATATCTTATAGGTGGTTTTTATGATCGTAGATAAAAGACAAGAGGTGCTTGCGCACAATTTGGTCAACTACTCTATCCACGTCGGCAAAGGCGACAAGGTTTGGATAGACGCTATCGGTTGCGGAGAGCAACTGCCCGCGTGCATTATTCGCGAAGTGTACAAAGTGGGCGGTATTCCCTTCCTCAATATTATAGACAAACGCTTGGAGCGCGAATTGCTTATGGGCGCGACTCCCGAAATGCTGGATATATGGGCAAAGCGCGACGCCGATTTTATGGATAAAATGGATTGCTATATCGGCATACGCGGTGGTAGCAACAGTTACGAAACGAGCGACGTGCCCGAGAACATTATGCAAGAGTACGACAAGCGTTACGGTATCCCCGTACACAGCGACAGACGCGTTGCGCACACCCGTTGGGTTATTTTGAGATACCCCACTCCGAGTATGAGTCAACTTGCGGGAATGAGCACCGAAGCGTTTGAAGACTACTTCTTCGATGTGTGCTGTCTCGACTATCAAAAGATGAGCGATGCGATGCAACCGCTGGTTAATCTTATGAATAAGACGGATAAAGTGCATATTCTTGCAAAAGACACCGATTTGACGTTCTCTATAAAGGGTATTCCCGCAATCAAATGCGACGGCGCGTGCAATATCCCCGACGGTGAGGTTTACACCGCTCCCGTCAAGGACAGCGTCAACGGTTATATCAGCTACAATACCCCGTCCATCGAGAACGGATTCCGCTTCGAGAACGTGCGCCTCGAATTCAAGGACGGCAAAATCGTCAAAGCAACTGCCAACAACACCGAGAAAGCCAACGCTATCTTCGATACCGACGAGGGCGCAAGATACGTGGGTGAATTTGCAATCGGCGTCAATCCGTACGTCACTAAAGCAATCGGCGATATTCTCTTTGACGAGAAGATAAGCGGTTCTTTCCACTTCACTCCCGGTTGTTGCTACGACGACGCACCAAACGGCAATAAGAGCGCGATACACTGGGATTTGGTATTGTGCCAGACACCCGAATACGGCGGTGGTGAAATTTGGTTTGACGACGTCCTTATCCGCAAAGACGGTCGCTTTGTCCTCCCCGAACTCTTCGGCTTAAATCCCGAAAACTTGAAATAATTAAACCTTATCCTTATAAACGAAAAGCCACACGAATCTTCGTGTGGCTTTTTATAAAGACTTAAATATTGAACTTAATTTTTATATCTCCGTAAGCAAGCGATAGAGTGCTCTTCCCTGCGCCGTTGACGCCCGCAAATATGGTAAGTTTAGTATCTTTCATTGTTTATTACCTCGTTTTGCTTGATTTTGAGCACGGTATCGTATATCCCGCTGAAAAAAACGACTTCTTCTTGCGATTTTGCATTTTCAATTATAGAATTATGCAAAGAAACATTGAGATAATCGTCCTTGATTGTATACAGTTTTTTGATCAAGGTTTGAAAATCGTCTTTGTACTTTTCATCGTAGCACTTTTGGCTCATAACTACCAAATCTCCGTAACCGTTCTTAGTTAAGAAAACCGGTTCGTCTTTTTGGTCACACATTTGCGATATATTTGCTGTGTTTTTCAATTCTTTTATAGGTATAATCGTCGGCATATTTACCTCTTTTATTATAGCGTACCATAATTATGCCTTTTGTCAATAAAACTCTACTATATGAAAAATCCACCGAGCAATCGGTGGATTTTGTGCGTTGTGTTTATCGATTAGATGAGTTGCAAAATGCAGGTTTCTGCTGCATCACCGCGACGGTTGCCCGTTTTGAGGATGCGAGTGTAACCGCCACCTTGTCCGAGTTCGTTCTTGCGAGCGTCGTACTTGGGTGCATACTCTTTGAAAATCTTTTCGATAAGCGGGTGTTTGGTGTCTTTGATGCGTGCTTTGTACGCGCTCTTGGACTCTTTGTCGCCCTTGATTTCTTTGAGGTCAACAAGTTCTGCCATAAGTCTTCTGCGTGCTGCGAGCTTCTTCGGGCCGTCGTTGGTGAAAACGACTTCGTTCTTTGCGCCCTTTGCGTTCGTAACGGTCTTGGTGACTTTGACGTCGTCTTGATAGGCTCTCATTGCGATTGTGATGTATTTCTCTGCAAGACTTCTGACTGCTTTTGCGCGGTCGACAGTCGTTTCGATTTGACCGTACCACAAGAGTTCAGAAACTTGGTTTTTGAGCATAGCCATTCTTTGGTCTGTGCGTTTTCCTAATTTAGACATTTAGTTCCTCCTGTACCCTTAGTCCTCAACGACTTTCAAACCAAGTCCGAGGTCTTCGAGTTTCTTGACAACTTCTTCGAGTGATTTTCTGCCGAGGTTTCTCACTTTGAGCATATCGTCTTCCGTACGCTTGGTGAGATCTTCGACTGTGTGGATATTTGCACGCTTCAAGCAGTTGTATGAGCGTACCGAGAGGTCGAGATCTTCAACCGACATATCGAGCACCTTGGTTTTGGTGTCTTGCGTGTCGGGTTTGAGGATTTCAACGCCCTTCATACTTTCAACGAGGTCAACAAAGAGTTTGAGATGATCGTTCATAATCTTTGCTGCGAGCGACGTGATTTCTTCTGCGGATGTCGTGCCGTCGGTCGTCACTTCGAGAGTGAGTTTGTCAAAGTCGATGCTTTGCTCGACACGAGTGCTTTCTACCGCATAGTTGACTTTTACAACCGGCGTGTAAATGGAATCGATTGGAATATAACCGATGAGTTCGTGACTGTCCTTGTTTTGAGATGCCGGAACGTAACCTCTTCCGCAATCCACGAAAATGGACATATCTATCTCAGCGCCCTCGTCCAAAGTGCAGATGACTTGGTCGGGGTTCATAACTTCGATGCCTGTTGCGCATTGAATGTCACCGGCAGTAACTGTGCCGACGGTGTTTGCATAGAGTTTGCACTCTTGCTTGCCGGCGGTTTCGAGACTGCTTACCGCTTTGAAACGAACAGTTTTGAGGTTGAGGATAATTTCCGTAACTTCCTCTTTTACGCCCTTGATTGTGGAAAATTCGTGTTCCACACCCGCAATCTTAATGCCGACAGCAGCAGCACCGGGGAGTGCGGAAAGAAGGATACGACGCAAGCAGTTGCCGATAGTCGTGCCAAATCCGCGCTCGAGCGGTTCGACTACGAACTTGCAGTAATTGCCGCTTTCGTTCGGTGTAGGCGTAATTTTGGGACTTCTCATTTCCATCATAACTGTGTCCTCCAATCAGATTATTTTGAGTACAACTCGACGATAAGGTGTTCTTGAATATCGAGGTCGATGTCTTCTCTTTGAGGAAGTGCTACAACCTTGCCCGTCAACGTTGCGTTGTCGAATTCAAGCCATTTTACGAGGCTGAGATTCTTTGTTTCTTTGACAGCGTCCCACATAGAAGAGTCTCTCTTGTTCTCTTTGACTGCGATGACGTCGCCGACTTTGATGAGGTAGGACGGAATGTCAACCGTTTTGCCGTTGACCGTGATGTGTCCGTGGTTGACGATTTGACGTGCCATTGCTCTTGAAGAGCCGAGACCAAGACGATAAACTGCGTTGTCAAGACGTCTTTCGATAAGGGTGAGCATATTGTCACCGGTGACACCGCGCATTTCGGACGCTCTGTCGTAGTACATCTTGAATTGTTTTTCCGTTACGCCGTAGTAGCGTTTAGTTTTTTGTTTCTCGCGAAGTTGAATGCTGTAACCGCTTGCTTTCTTTCTTCCTTTGCCGTGGTCACCCGGAGGTGCGTACTTGGTAAGGATGGGGCATTTGGTGGAACTGCACTTTTCGCCTTTCAAATAAAGTTTGCAACCTTCACGTCTGCAAAGACGGCAATCTGCTCCTGTATATTTAGCCATATCTTAAATCCTCCTCTTACAGTCTTCTCGCCTTCGGCGGACGGCATCCGTTGTGAGGAATCGGAGATACGTCTTGAATGAGGGTAACTTCGATACCGACGTTGCCGAGTGCGCGGATTGCGCTTTCTCTGCCTTGACCCGGACCTTTGACGTAAACTTCAACGCTTCTCATACCTTGGTCGTAAGCGACTTTTGCTGCGTCTTCACTTACCATTTGTGCTGCAAACGGAGTGGATTTACGGCTGCCGCGGAGTTTGAGTTTACCTGCGGAAGACCAAGAAATCGCGTTGCCGTTCATATCGGTAATAGTGACGATCGTGTTGTTGAAAGATGCGTGGATATGCACTTGACCTTTCTCAACGTGTTTGATATCTTTTCTTTTCTTAATAGCCTTTCTTGCAATACCTGCCATAGTCGCGCCTCCTTATTTCTTGCGGCTTACTGCGCGCTTTGGTCCCTTTCTCGTACGGGCGTTTTGTTTTGTGTTTTGGCCACGGACGGGAAGTCCTTTTCTGTGGCGAACACCACGATAGCAACCGATTTCCATCAATCTCTTGATATTGAGACCGACTTCTCTTTTGAGGTCGCCTTCAACGTGCAAATGTTGTTCAATGTAATCACGAATGAGACTTACTTGGTCTTCTGTCAAATCCTTGACTCTAACGTCGGGATTGATGCCTGTCTCGCTCAAGATTTTTTGAGACGTTGCAAGACCGATACCGTAAATGTAGGTAAGTCCGTATTCAACTCTCTTGTCGCGCGGAAGATCCACGCCGGCGATTCTTGCCATTTTCTACCTCCGAAATAGTGAAAAAAGTTTTTTATATATGCCACGCATAGGTAGTTGCCGTTTAATTGTGGAATGTAGCAACCAGCCGCCCTACGCTTTTTGCCGATTTTAACTTTTGAAGTCTCGAAGCGGAGCTATGCCTCAAAACGTTCAAAAGCCAAACCCCTCAATCAACCTTGACGTTGTTTGTGGTTTGGATACTTTGAGCAGATAACCATAACTCTGCCGTTTCTTTTGATAACTTTGCATTTGTCGCACATAGGCTTGACGCTGGGTCTGACTTTCATAGTTAACCTCCTAATGAGTCCTTTTGTTTGGCTTTGATTTGTTGACCTTATTTGTTGCGGTAGATAATTCTGCCTTTTGTCAGGTCGTACGGCGACATTTCGATTTTGACTTTGTCGCCTTCGAGAATTCGTATGTTGTTGATGCGCAATTTTCCGCCGAGATAAGCAAGTATCTCGTGTCCGTTGCTCAGCATCACTCTGAACTGCGTTTTTGGCAATACCTCAATGACTTTGCCTTCGGTTTCGATAACGTCTTCTTTTGACATAGAGTCCTCTTTATTCTTTGTTGTCGTTGTAAAAACGGAGCGCGCTGTGCAATTCCGCATCGAACACTTGCATACCGTTTTTAAGTTTTTCCGCAATCTTTTCGAGCACGTCGCCCGTAGATTGCAGGTGTTTTACGTTTTTAAGCTTTGCGCTTTTGATGTGTCTCAAATCTCCGTCCGCAATTCTCACGGTGTTCTCGTCCACGATTTCCACAATCGCGTAATACGCACCTTGGTCGCGACCGGCTTTTGAATAAACGATTGTTCCCAGTTCCATATCAAAGCGTAAGTATTTCCGCTCCGTTTTCTGTCAGAGCAACAGTGTTTTCGTAGTGCGCCGACGGCTTGCCGTCCAAAGTTTCGCACTTCCAACCGTCCTCCAAAGTCTGCCACGTACCCATATTCACCATCGGTTCGATTGCGAGCACCATACCTACTTGAAGTTTCGGTCCGTGTCCCGCCTTGCCGTAGTTGGGCACTGCCGGATCTTCGTGCATCTCGCGTCCTATGCCGTGTCCGACCATCGAACGCACGACGCCGTATCCTCTATCCTCGTTGTAGACTTGAATTGCGTGAGATATGTCTCCGAGATGTCCGCCGTCTTTGAATTGCTTGACGCCTTCAAAAAAACTCTCTCTCGTAGTGGCAACCAACGCTTTCTTTTCGTCGCTTACTTCACCGACCAAAAACGTTCTTGCCGCGTCCGCTTGCCAGCCTTTGAAAACCAGTCCGCAGTCGACGCCGATTATCTCGCCTTCTTTGAGTCTTCTTTCGGACGGAAATCCGTGGACGACCACTTCGTCGATCGACGCGCATATCGTGCCGGGGAATCCGCCGTAACCGAGGAAGGACGGGGTTGAATTGTGCCTCTTAATAAAATCGTATGCAAACTCGTCGAGTTTTTTCGTAGATACTCCCGGTTTTACTCTCTCTTCAAGATAGAGCAAGCAATCTCGCAAGATTGCGCCGGATTTTCTCATACATTCGATTTCTTGAGGACTTTTGATGTTTATCATTCGAGCACCTTCTTGATATCCGCAAAGATTTCTTCTTTCGTGCCGTTTGCGACGATATCAACTATCTTGCCTTGCGCACGGTAGTAATCGATGAGCGGTTGAGTTTGATCTTGATAAACTCTGAGTCTGTTCTTTACGGTCTCGGGCTTGTCGTCGTCACGAATGAAAAGTTCTTTTCCGCACTTTTCGCAAGTCGTCTTACCATCGAGCATAGATACGTGATAAGTCTCACCGCATACGCAAACTCTTCTTCCGCCGAGTCTTTCGATTATAGTCTCGAAAGGAACGTCGATGTTGATTGCCATATCGATTTTCGCAACCTTGTCAAGCTCTTGTGCTTGTGCAATCGTGCGGGGGAAACCGTCGAGTATGTATCCGTTTTTGCAATCGTCTTGTTCGAGTCTGTCTTTCACAAGGCCGATTACCACGTCGTCGGGAACGAGTCCGCCCGATTCCACGAAAGCTTTCGCTTTGAGGCCGAGAGGCGTGCCCTCTTTCATATTGCGACGAAGGATATCACCCGTTGAGATGTGAGGAACTTTGAATTCCTCTGCAATCATTGCCGCTTGCGTACCTTTACCTGCGCCCGGAGCGCCTAATAATATAATATTTTTCATAATTATTTATTATAGCACTTTTTCTCGGTGATGGCAATCAAATCGATTGCCGATTTGCGCCATCACTTGAAAAATATAGGTTAGTTTGTCGTTTTTCTCTTATTTGAGGAAACCTTTGTAGTGTTTCATCATAATTTGAGATTCGAGTTGCTTGTTGAGTTCGAGAGCAACGGATACGACGATGAGCAATCCGGTTGCGGAGAACGAGCTTGCAAAACCGAGATTGTATTGCGGATCGGAATATTGTCCGGACAAAGCCATAAACAAGAACGTCGGAACGAGTGAGATGATCATAAGGAAGAGAGCTCCGAACAACGTGATACGGTTGTTGATCTTTCTCAAAAAGTCGCTCGTCGGTTTACCCGCTCTGATGCCGGGGATAAATCCGCCGTATTGTTGGATATTTCTGGACACGTCGTCAGGGTTAAACTGAATTTGTGCATAGAAATAACTGAATCCGAGAATGAACAGAGCCAAAAGCACGTAGTAAACGGCAGTACCGCTACCCATATATCTTGCATACCACGCCGAAGCTTCGGTGTTGTTGAAGAAGAGTTGGATGATCATTTGCGGGAACATAAGCAAAGACGAAGCGAAGATGATGGGCATAACGCCGCTTCCGTTGACGCGGATGGGGATATAGGTCGTTTGACCGCCGTACATCTTGTTGCCTTTGATTTGTTTGGAGTATTGCACTGCAATTCTTCTTTCCGCACCGTCCATAAACACGATAAACACGAATATTGCAACGACCAAAGCGATGAAGCCGAGGATATTCCAGATATAAACCCAGTTGTCACCGACCATTCTGAACGCTTTTGCCATCGTCGTGCCAGCCGTGGAAAGGATACCGATGAAGATGATGATTGAAGTGCCGTTGCCGATTCCGTATTCCGTGATTCTCTCGCTGAGCCACATAACCATCACGCTGCCCGCAGTGAGCAACACGATAGTTATTGCCATCGTAAGAATAGGATCGCCCTCAGCGTTCATTTCAAAGCCGAAGATAGGACGAATGTAGGATTTGAAGCCGACCACGATACCGATTGCTTGCACTATTGCAAGAACGATAGCCACGATACGCGTGATTTGAGTCAATTTTTCTCTTCCTTCGTCGCCTTCCTTGGACAATCTTTCAAGCGCGGGAATGACGAGAGCGAGCAATTGCATAATAATCGACGAGTTAATGAACGGCAATACGCCAAGCGCAAATATCGTAGCGTTTTGCATTGATCCGCCCGTGATTACGTTAAGGATTCCGAGGAAGTCCGATTGCATTGCATCGCTGCCTGCCATTGCTACTGCGTTGAACGTAGGAACGGGAACGTAGCAACCGATTCTATAGACGAGAATGAGAGCGAGTGTAAGCCAAATCTTCACTCGGATCTCTTTCGTCTTGAATGCGTTTTTGAGTGTTTCAAACATTATAGCACCTCTACTGTGCCGCCTGCCTTTTCGATTTTTTGAATTGCAGACGCGGTGAATTTGTTGGCTTTGATTGTAAGCTTCTTTTCAAGTTCGCCGTTTCCGAGGACTTTGAGTCCGTAAGGCTCGACTTTCTTGATAATTCCACTTGCAACAAGTTCATCAATACCGACAACTGCTCCGTCTTCAAATCTATTGAAAACGTCGACGTTGACTTCATTGTAAACGTGTGCGAATCTCTTGTTGTTGAAACCGATTTTCGGAAGTCTTCTGGTCATCGGCATTTGACCGCCTTCAAAGTTGGGACGTACGCCGCCACCACTTCTTGCCCATTGACCTTTGTGTCCGCGAGTTGATGTTTTACCCATACCGGAGCCGATACCGCGACCGATTCTCTTGGTCGTGGTGCGTGCGCCTTCTGCGGGTTTGATGTCTTGAATGTTCATATTGCGCCTCCTCAGACTTCCTCAACCTTTACGAGGTGAGAAACTTTCGCGATTTTTCCTCTCACGCAAGCGTCGTCAACGAAAACGTTGGAGTTGCCGATTTTGTGCAAGCCCATTGCTTCGAGATTGGCTTTTTGGTTCTTGAGGATGCCGTTCGCGCTCTTAACGAGAGTAACTTTGATATTTTTCACTTCTGCTTTTGCAGCCGCTTTCTTTGCCATAGTACACCTCCCGATTAGTCAGCCACGACGTCAACGCCGCGAAGTTGTGCAATTTGTTCTGCGTTGCGGAGGCTCATAAGTCCTTCCAACGTCGCTTTTGCACTGTTGATGGGGTTGTTTGAACCCAAAGACTTGGTTCTGATATCCTTGACGCCTGCAACTTCGAGTACCATACGGACTGCGCCGCCGGCGATAACGCCGGTACCTTCTTCAGCCGGAAGGAGAAGAACTTGTCCGCGACCAAACTTGCCCGTCGTCGCGTGAGGAATTGTGTTGCCTTTCAAAGAAACAGTAACGAGGTTACGTTTTGCGCTTTGCGTTGCTTTCTCGATTGCTTCGGGAACTTCCGCCGCTTTGCCCATTCCGAGACCGATCTTGCCGTTGCCGTCACCGACTACGACGAGCGCGGAGAAACGCATATTCTTACCACCCTTAACGGTCTTGGTAACACGGTTGACTGCGATGAGCTTTTTGGTCAAACCGTCGTTCTCTTCTCTGTTTCTATCGTTTCTTCTATCACGATTTTCTGCCATAATTCCTCCAATTAAAACTCAAGACCGGCTTCTCTTGCGCCGTCGGCGAGTGCTTGAACTCTACCGGTGTAAAGATAACCGCCTCTATCGAAGACGACTTCTTTGATGCCGAGTGCTTGAGCCTTTTCGGCGATAGCCGCGCCTACGACCTTTGCAGCGTCGCTCTTGGAAAGTTCAGCAACTTTCGCAGCGATGTCTTTTTCGACCGTAGAAGCAGCGCAAAGGGTGTTGCCCTTCACGTCGTCGATGACTTGAGCATAGATATGGTTTGTGCTTCTGTACACGCTGAGACGAGGTCTTGCGGCAGTACCGCTGACTTTCTTTCTCACTCTTGCGTGACGAATGATTCTATCTGCGTTTTTATCTTTTTTTGTTATCATACTTCACCTCAATTACTTCGTGGCTCTCTTGCCGACTTTGTGGATGACCACTTCATCCTTGTAGTGGATGCCGTATCCGTGATACGGTTCTACCGGTTTGATTGCCTTGATGGTTGCGGCAGTTTGACCGACGAGTTGACGGTCGATGCCTTTGACAACGATTTCAAGAGGTTGCGGTTGCGCAAACGTGATGCCGTCCGGAGCGGTATATTCCACGGGGTGAGAAAAACCGATGTTCATCGTGAGTTTGTTGCCCGCGAGAGTAACCTTGTAACCGACACCGCTTACGATGAGGCTCTTTTCAAAACCTTTCGTAACGCCGACCACCATATTGTGGATAAGCGCGCGGTAAAGACCGTGCAATGCGCGATGGTCTTTGTCATCGGAGTGACGAGTGCATACGATGTGTCCGTTTTCAACGTTGACGTCGATGGACTTGTCAACCTTTTGCGTGAGAGTGCCGAGCGGACCTTTCACGGTAACGAGGTTGTCGTTGTTTTCAAATGTAACACCTTGGGGGATGACGATAGGTGCTCTACCAATTCTTGACATAGCGCGCCTCCTTACCAGATGTATGCCAACACTTCGCCGCCGATGTGTTGTGCCTTAGCCTCTTTGTCGGTGAGAATACCCTTGGAGGTTGAAAGGATAGCGATGCCCATACCGTTCAAAACCTTGGGGAGATTGTCAACACCTGCGTAAACGCGGAGACCGGGGGTGGATACTCTTTTAAGTCCCGTAACGACCTTTTGACCTTTGACGGGAGCGTATTTCAAAGTGATTACGATAGTGTTTTGGACTGCGCCGTCAACGATTTCGTAGCCTTTGATATAGCCTTCTTTTACGAGTATGTCTGCGATTGCGACCTTGATTTTGCTCGCCGGAACTTCAACTGTTTCGTGCTTTGCGGTCAAGGCATTTCTAATTCTTGTAAGCATATCTGCAATTGGATCAGTCATTTTTTGTGCCTCCTCTTACCAACTTGCCTTCTTTACTCCGGGGATCTCGCCCTTGTAAGCGAGGTTTCTGAAGCAAACTCTGCAAATACCGTACTTTTTAAGAACGGCGTGTGGTCTTCCGCAAATACGGCAACGTGTATATTCACGCGTCGAGAACTTTTGTGGTCTTTGTTGCTTTATTTTCATTGATGTTTTGGCCATAGTTCACTCCTTACTTTGCAAAAGGCATACCCATAAGTTTAAGCAATTCACGTGCTTCCTCATCGGTTTTTGCCGTTGTTACGATGCAAATATCGAATCCACGAACTTTCTCGACTTTGTCGAACTCGATTTCGGGGAAGATAAGTTGCTCTTTTACGCCGACTGCATAGTTTCCTCTGCCGTCAAAAGACTTGGAAGAAATGCCTCTGAAGTCGCGCACTCTCGGAAGTGCGATGGAGATGAATTTGTCAAGGAAGTCGTACATTCTGTTTCCGCGAAGGGTAACTTTTGCACCGACGTTCATACCTTCTCTCACCTTGAAGTTTGCAACGGATTTCTTTGCTTGCGTGATAACCGGTTTTTGACCTGCAATCATTTTGAGCTCTTCAACTGCTTGTTGCAGTGATTTGCTGTTGTCTTTGCAGTCGCCCAAGCCCATATTAAGCACGATTTTCTCAAGACGAGGAACTTCGTTAATATTCTTATAGCCAAAGCGTTTGATGAGAGCCGGTACAACTTCTTCCGTGTACTGTTTTCTCATACGATATCTGTCAGCATTACCAGCATTTGTCGTATCGGTTGCAGTTACTTTAGCAACCTGATTTTTCTTGTCTGCCACGATATTACCTCCGATGTATTAGTCCTTGTTTTCAGTGGACTTTTCTGCTTTTTTCTTTGCAGCCTTTTTTGCAGCCTTCTTTGCAGACGGCTTCTTCTCGTCAAGGGACGCACCGCACTTGGGGCATACGCGGAAGGATTTGACCTTGCCGTCTACCTCTTTAAGTTCGTGTTTGACTCTGACGACGTCACCGCAACTTGCGCAAACGTGCATAACGTTGGATGCATCGATTGTGCCTTCTTGTTTGATGATACCGCCCTTGTCTTGTGCGTTTCTCGGCTTTTTGCTCTTTGCGACGATGTTTACGCCTTCAACGTAAATTCTGCCGGTTTCGGGCACGACTTTGAGAACCTTGCCCACTTTGCCGGAGTCTTTACCGGTGATGACCATAACGTTGTCGCCTTTCTTAACACTCAATTTTGCCATAATAGTCTTACCTCCTTACAGCACTTCGGGTGCGAGAGAAATGATCTTGGTGTAATCCTTGTCACGAAGTTCTCTTGCGATAGGCCCAAAAATACGAGTGCCTTGTGGTTGTTTTTGGTTGTCGATGATGACAGCTGCGTTGTCGTCAAACTTGATGTAGCTGCCGTCTTCGCGTTGAAGACCGAAAGTCGTACGAACGATGACTGCCTTTACGACGTCGCCTTTCTTGACTTTGCCGCCCGGGATTGCCGATTTTACGGAAGCAACGATAACGTCACCGATGTTGCCGCTTCTTCTGAAAGAACCGCCCAAGACTCTGATACACATAATTTCCTTAGCACCGCTGTTGTCAGCGACTTTAAGCCAACTCAATGGTTGAATCATAGCGTCCCTCCTATTACTTCGCTTTCTCGACTATCTCGACGAGTCTCCAGCACTTGTCCTTTGAAAGAGGACGAGTTTCTGCGATAAGCACCTTGTCGCCAATTCCGCAAGCGTTGTTTTCGTCGTGCGCTTTGAACTTCTTGGTGCGGTTTACTATCTTCTTATAGAGCGGGTGTTTTACACGTTCGCTGACTGCGACGACGATGGTCTTGTCCATTTTGTCGCTGACAACGATACCGACTCTTTCTTTTCTGAGATTTCTTTCCATATACTCCTCCGATTAGCCCTTTGCTTCGTCTTTTGCGCGAGCAATTTCTCTTTGACGGATGACAGTCTTGATACGGGCAATGTCACGTCTGGTCTCAACCAACACCATAGGGTTCGTCAATTGATTGGTGGCATTCTTGAAGCGGAGGAAAAACAATTCCGACTTCAATTCGTTGAGTTTGGTTTGCAACTCTTTATCTGTCATTTCCAAAACTTGTTTCGATTTCATTGTTCACCGCCTTCGACACCGTTTACGTCCTCGGCTCTTACAAACTTGCACTTGACGGGAAGTTTGTTAGCTGCAAGACGGAGTGCCTCTTTTGCTACTGCTTCGTCGATACCTGCGATTTCAAACATCACACGGCCCGGCTTAACGACTGCTACCCAGTATTCGGGAGAACCTTTACCGGAACCCATACGAGTTTCAGCAGGTTTCTTCGTAACCGGTTTGTGAGGGAATATATCCACCCATACTTGTCCGCCACGACGGATATATCTCGTCATAGCGACACGGGCTGCTTCGATTTGGTTGGAGGTAATCCAGCCCGGCTCCGTCGAAACAAGACCGTATTCGCCGTATGCGACGATGTTACCCTTGTTCGCTTTGCCTTTCATTCTGCCACGCATTTGGCGACGTCTTTTGACGCGTTTAGGCATTAACATTATTGATTTCCTCCTTCAATTGGATTTTTACCAAGGACTTCGCCCTTGTAGATCCAGCATTTGACGCCGA
The DNA here is from genome assembly GCA_002476605.1 of Christensenella sp. UBA7571. Lineage (GTDB taxonomy): Bacteria > Bacillota > Clostridia > Christensenellales > CAG-917 > CAG-475. The sequence continues at coordinate 168,194 of DLLD01000014.1, read as the reverse complement.
TAGCACCAAAAGTGGTGTTTGCGGTCGCTACGCCGTAATCGATGTCCGCACGGAGCGTTTGAAGAGGAATAGAACCCTCTCTGTATTGTTCGCTTCTTGCGATTTCAGCACCGTCAAGTCTTCCGCTGACCATAGTCTTGACACCCTTTGCGCCCGCTTTCATTGCCTTGGACATTGCTTGCTTCATAGCACGACGGAAGGATGCACGTCCTTCGAGTTGTTTTGCAATGCCTTCTGCAACGAGTTGTGCGTCTGCGTCCGGATGTTTGACTTCCATAATGTTGATGCTGACTTTCTTGTCGCCGGAAACGAGTTTTTCAACTTCTTTCTTGATTTCTTCAACGCCTGCGCCAGCTTTGCCGATGAGCACTGCCGGACGTGCGGTGTAGATTGCGACGACGAGTTTGTCTGCTGCTCTTTCGATAACTATTTTAGAAATAGCGGTATCGTAATATTTTTTCTTGATGAACTTGCGGACTTTATTGTCTTCTACAATGTTGTCTGCAAAGTGAGCCTTGTCGGCATACCACTTGGCGTTCCAAGCTTTGATGACGCCGGTACGAAGACCGTTTGGATCAACTTTTTGTCCCATTGTGTATGCCTCCTTATGCTTTCACGGTGTCAAGAATGACCGTGATGTGACTCGTTCTCTTGTTGATACGATACGCTCTGCCCTTTGATACTGCTTGAATGCGTTTGAGGGTCGGACCTTCGTTTGCATAGCATTCTGCAATGTACATATCGTTTCTTGCAAGATTTTGATTGTTTTCGCCGTTTGCAGCTGCGCTGTTAACCAACTTGATGAGCGGTTCGCTTGCTGCCTTGGGAGTATTTTCCAAGATTGCGATTGCTTCTGTTACCGATTTGCCTCTGATGATGTCGAGCACGATGCGAACCTTGAAGGGAGAGATTCTGACGAATTTAGCCGTTGCGCAAGGTCTTGTATCCGCTTTTGCTTGACGGTCCAAGGCTTTTTGTTTACTTCTTGTAGCCATATCTTCCTCCTATTACTTCGTGGTCTTTGCGCCCGCGTGACCTCTAAACGTACGCGTGGGAGCAAACTCGCCGAGTTTGCAACCGACCATATCTTCCGTGATATATACGGGGACGTGTTGCTTACCGTTGTGAACTGCTATCGTGTGACCTACCATTTCGGGGAAAATCGTGGAACTTCTTGACCAGGTTTTAACAGATTGGCGTTCACCGGATGCGTTCATCGCATTGATTCTGTTCATAAGGCGCTCTTCTACGTACGGGCCTTTTTTAACACTTCTACTCATTTTGTCCTCCGATTAGTTCACACGCTTAATAATAAACTTATTAGACGCATTCTTCTTCTTTCTTGTCTTGTAACCGAGAGCAGGTTTGCCCCAAGGTGTGACAGGTGACGGCATACCGACAGGAGACTTACCTTCACCACCGCCGTGCGGGTGATCGTTCGGGTTCATAACAACACCACGGACGGTCGGACGCACGCCCATATGGCGAGTCTTACCTGCTTTACCTACGCGCACGATTTCGTGATCGAGGTTGCCTACTTGACCGATTGTCGCTCTGCAATTGATGAGGATGTATCTCATTTCACCGCTGGGCATACGCACGATTGCATATTTGCCTTCTTTTGCCATAAGTTGCGCCGCGTTGCCGGCTGCTCTTGCGATGATACCGCCGTTGCCGGGTTGCAACTCGATGTTGTGGATCATCGTACCGACGGGAATTGCGGAAAGAGGAAGTGCGTTGCCGACTTTGATGTCTGCGTGCTCACCGCTTTCGATAACGTCACCGACGTTGAGTCCCAAAGGTGCAAGGATATATTTCTTTTCACCGTCTGCATAGTGAAGAAGTGCGATGTTTGCAGAACGGTTGGGGTCGTATTCGATGGTAGCGACTTTTGCGGGGATACCGTCTTTGTTGCGCTTATAGTCGATGATACGATATTTGTTTCTGTTACCTCCGCCGATATGACGAACGGTAATTCTGCCCATTGAGTTTCTACCGCCACTCTTGTTGAGCGATACGAGAAGTGAACGCTCGGGAGTCGTGCTTGTAATCTCTTCATAAGCAGACACCGTCATAAAACGACGTGCAGGAGATGTTGGTTTATATTTCTTAATAGCCATATTCTATACTCTCCTTTGCATTATGCCAAACTCTCGAAGAATTCGATCGATTTGCTGTCAGCGGTCAAAGTCACGATTGCTTTCTTGAAAGCGGAGCGTCTGCCCTCGTTTCTTCCCATTCTCTTGACTTTGCCGTCGTAGTTGGACGTGTTGACTTTGTCAACCTTTACGCCGAAGATTTGTTCGACCGCGGCTTTAACTTGCGTCTTGGTTGCGTTTTTTGCAACTTTGAACGTGTATTTCTTCACTGCGATACCGTCGTAACTCTTTTCGGAAAGGATAGGCTCGATAATGATGTCGTATGCTGTCATTGTGCTGCCTCCTCAAGTTTTTTCAATGCGTCAACCGTGATGACGATGTTCTTCGTCGCAACTACGTCGTAAACGTTGAGCGTTCTTGCTTCGCAAACGTCTACGGTCGGAATGTTCTTGCTTGCCACGAGTGCGTCTTTGTTGTACTCGTCGAGGACGAACATAACCTTGCCGTTGAGAGAGAGTGCTTTGACTGCGCTTGCTACGAGTTTGGTCTTAACTTCCGCAAGTGCGAATTTGTCGAGAACCACGACTTCGTTTTGACGGATCTTTTCGGACAGTGCGGAATAGAACGCAGCCGTCTTCATAGTTTTGTTGATTTTTTGAGAGAAATCTCTCGGCTTCTTTGCAAACACGACGCCGCCGCCTACGTAATGAGGAGCAACGATTGAGCCTTGACGTGCACGACCCGTGCCTTTTTGACGATAAGGTTTGCAGCCACCGCCGCGAACTTCCGTTCTCGTCAACGCGCTCATCGTTCCTTGGCGCTTGTTTGCGAGTTGTGCTACGACTACTTGATGGATAAGTGCTTCGTTGTACTCGCGTGCAAAGATGGAATCGCTGACTTCTACCGTGCCGGCCTTTTTGCCTGCCATATTAACAACATTCAGTTTCATATTCTACCTCCGCTTAGCCCTTGACGGACTCCTTCACGATAACCACTCCGCCCTTCGGACCGGGGATAGCACCCTTGATGAGAAGAAGATTTCTTGCTGCATCGACGCGTGCAACCGTAAGGTTTTGGACAGTCACCTTTTCGTGACCCCATTGTCCTGCCATATGTTTGTTCTTGAACACTCTCGACGGAGAGGAGCAAGCACCCATAGAGCCGACGCTTCTGTGGATAGGACCGGTACCGTGTGTCATAGGTCCGATTCTGTGAGAGTTCCATCTTTGGATAACGCCCGAATATCCGTGACCCTTGCTAGTTCCGGTGACGTCAACTTTGTCGCCTTCGGTGAACATATCGCAGGTCAGTTCCTGTCCAAGTGCGTAACTTGCACAGTTTGCGAAACGGAATTCACGAAGGTACTTTTTGACTGTCACGCCGGCTTTTTTGAAGTGTCCGGCAACAGGCTTGTTTACTCTTGTTTCCTTGATAGTTCCAAAGCCGACTTGTACAGCTTCGTAGCCATCGTTCTCTTTCGTCTTTATCTGCACTACCGGGCACGGACCTGCTTCCACGACAGTTACGGGAATGACCTTGCCTTCCGCAGTAAAGATTTGGCTCATACCGATTTTTTTACCGATGATTGCTTTATCCATGTAAAGTTCATCCTCCTTTTATTTACGCTTAGAGCTTGATTGAAATATCAACGCCCGCGGGAAGATCGAGTTTCATCAAAGAATCCACCGTCTTGCTCGTCGGATTGTAGATATCAATCAAACGCTTGTGTGTTCTGAGTTCAAATTGTTCACGGCTATCTTTGTATTTGTGAGTAGCACGCAAAATTGTGATGATTTCCTTTTCCGTAGGAAGTGGGATAGGACCGGAAACCTTCGTACCCGTCTTCTTGACTGTTTCAACAATCTTTTCCGCAGAAAGGTCGATAAGGTTGTGGTCGTACGCCTTAAGTTTAATTCTGATCTTTTGTCCAGCCATTATTAGCCTCCTAATATTAACACTTGTCCGTGTGTGTCTTATATTTTTCAGCCGTCGCAGCGCGACGGAAAATACGTATCGCTTTCGACACGCTCGTTAAATATATAATTTTTGAAAATTAAAGTCAAGCAAATTTATGGCAAAAACCGAATATTTTTTAATCTTGTGTATATTTTTTATTCTCCGCCCCAAAATCTTGTATATATGGTTAAAATTTTGTCTTTTAATATATCGTATTTATATATTATCGCACGTGCCACGCGGGCGGGTGTGTCACACCCTTTTTGCGCCGAATGCTAAACACGTGTCACTTATCTCCATGAGATAACTTGACACATATTTAGGCGCAAACGTCCTACACAAAAGCAATCGGAGCATTGCTTTTTGTGCGTAAGGTCTCGCAACTTTGAGACGGCTCGGCGGTTGCTCGG
>DLLD01000014.1:26605-163694 GCA_002476605.1 Christensenella sp. UBA7571 | reverse complement strand
GATAGAAAGTTGATGCTCACAATTAGTCTTCGTGGAGTTATAAGCTACGGCTCCGCCTGTCTACGAGTGACGTTAATTAAACGGAAAAATTGTCAAACCACAGTTTCGCTATATCGCTTGCTTGGTTTATGCGCACTGCGTACGCTAATCGGATATTATATAACTGCGCCTTCGGCTAGATTGCCACGTCACTTCGCGCCTCGCAATGACAATTGGCGGGACACCCACACCCGAATAAAAGTTTGTTTGGAGCGTACCTATTATCGGTATCTGCTTATTCGGAGTTTCGAGTCGCAAGGCGACGAGCGGATAAGCGCCGAGCTTGCGTCACACACAAGGCTTTTAGCCACAATTGTCACTCGTGCCAATTGCTTGCTTTTTGCCTTGGTGCTCCTTTTTTCCTTCACACAAAAGACTGCGCTTCCATCTTATATATCACACTTTCGTTCGCTTGTCTTTTGTGTGTGGAAGCCTTGTGGGTGTAGTACAAGTGAGCCAACGAGTGTTGTTTTTTTTCGTTGGCGAACGAGTGGCATAACGAGTGAAATGTCCCTATCTATGCGAGTGCCGTTGTCTCCCCCGCGAGCGATGAATAATATTGTAGAGAAATGCCCCTAACCGAGTGGTGGGAGAAATGCCGGCGTGTCCGGAAAGAGGGGGTATTGCATTTAGAAGAGTTACGACTACCCTCTATTCGTTGCCTACCTATACACGCACTTTGCCTATTCAAAGCGTCCCCATTACACGCAATTTACTCGTTCAAGGTGTTTCTATACACGCACGTAACTATATATATTATATAAATAGTTACTTTTACTTTCCAAATAAATAAAAAGGCGACTTGCTTTCGCAAATCGCCTTTCGTATCGATGATTATAATTCAATCAGTCCAAATCCTTCCAGAGGTCTTTGATGACCTTGTCGTTGTACGTGATCGTGTCTTTGAGACTGTTGATCTCGGTGTTGACGAGGCTGTTGTATTGGTCGGTTGCCTTTGCGTCTTTCAACGTCTCGCGGATACTTTCTTCGAGAGTCTTGACGTCGTCTTCGGATTTTGCAAACGTAATGACGTAATCGTAAGGCAACGTCATATCCGTTTCGTTCTCGCTTGCAAAGTCTTTGTCACCGCCCTTGATGTTGGTCTTGTCCCAAACGGTGTAAGAGTTGAGGAGTACGAACACGCCCGCGTATGCACTGCTCGTGCTACCGACGGTGTATTTACCGTCTTTCTCGGTGACGAGGCTGTCTGCGATGACGTACGCTTTCTTGTTGCCGGCGAAGCTTGACGTGAAGTCGGTCACTTCTTCCGTGCAGTATGCGCCCGTGCCTTTCTTGATAAGGCTTTGTGCATAATCCGTGAAGTCTGCGATGTAGGAGTTGTCTTGTCCTTCGGGAGCTACGATGTAGCCGAGGCCGTTGTTGTTGGAGTCGGAAGACACCGCACCGCTATCGTCACCGACGAGGTATGCCCACGTCGTTGCAACTTCACGCAACCAGTACACGCGTTGCTCGTGGGTGAGACCCGTTGCAGCGTTGACCTTGTCAAACGTGTTGTAGATTTGGTGAATGATACCGTTCTTCGTTACGCCGTCTTCAACGTAGTCGAATGCGGGAACGGATTTGAGCAAGTACGCCATCGACGGATGTTGCGTTGCTTTGAACACGATTTGATATTCACCGCCGACTTCCACAAAGTCTACGATTTGGTTGTAATCGTTGGCGTAGTTGCCTTCGCTCACTTCGTATTCGTAAGAATTGTCGTATTGTTTGGTCGCATCTTTGCCGATAACGTCGTTGTAGGGGTTGAGTGCGTCGGTCATCGGATCGCGAACTTCGATCTCGTTGCCGTCTTTATCTTCGATCACGGAGTCGGATTTGTAGTTGGGGTTGGAAACCTTAACTTTCATATCCGCAATGAGTTGGTCGCGTCTGATAAGCACTGCTTGACCGCTCGTGGGTTGCTCTTTTGCGTAGTCCGTGAGCTTGGTCATACTTTCGTCGTCGAGTTTGAGCAAGATGTTGATGACGAAACCATAATCTTTGGTGGGATGATAGTACGTGCCCGAGAGAGAACCCGTAAGTGCGGATTTATAACCGGACTCGTTGTCCTTGTACGTCTCGTTGTTCTTTGCAACCGCGTCGTCGTATTGCTTCTTGATTTCTTCCGCAGAGACCTCGACATTGTCCTTGATCATACGTTTGAGTCTCGTGATAAGCACGGATTGCATTTGGCTGTTGAGATAGTACTCGTAGCACTCTTCGACGTTGTCTTTGTAGAGGTTTGCCATAAGTTGTTTCCTCATATCGGCAAGACCTTCGTTGATATACTCTTTGAGTGCTGCTTGGAGAGTGGTCGTTTCTTTGTCGTAGACTACGTTCTTTGCAAAGTCTGCTTCGACGAAGCTCTTGTTGAACACGCTTTCCGGATCGGTCTCGTCAAACAAGCCCGCTTGATAATCTTCCGTGAAGAATTTTGCAGCGATTTCAACCGTGTCGTCTTCGGGATCGTAATCGTCCTCTTCCTCGGCGGTCGGTCTTTCCGTACGTGCGTCGGTGTGTTTCACCCACTTTGCGTACAACGTGATGCTTTCGGTCACTGCGGTGTCGAAATCGAATTCGTCGCCGACGTAACCGTCTTCGTTGCAGTCTTTGTCAAGATGCCAGCCGTAGAAGGTGTAACCCGTCTTGGTAGGTTCGGTCGGTTCGGTTGCCTTCGTGCCCTTTGCAATTCTTTGTTTGTCGATTGCGGTTGCGCCGTTGGTCTCGAATCTCACGTACACCTCGTTCTCTTTGGTCACTTCAACCGTTTCGTCGGTCTTGGTATCAGTGTTCGTTCCGCCCGCGTTTGCGTTATCCTCGGTGATGAGGTCTTCGACGATGGACACGAGAGTCGAAAGCATACTTTCGTTGGAATCGGTCACAGCTTTGTTTCTCTCACTCTTGGTGAGCAACTCTTCCGCTTTGGTCGGGACGTTCACGCCTTTGAGTTCCGCAACTTTGTAGAGTGCGAAAAGGTTGAGCAACTTTTGTTGCGCAAGAGATTGTACAAGCGTGTTCGCCGCCTCTTCGTACGTCATACCGTAGTAATTGACGTATGCGGGAGCGTAGTTGTTAAACACAGTTTCCAACTCGTACTTGTAGACGTATTCGGTTTTGTCCTTGTACGTCACTGTCGCAACGACTTGCTTTGCGTCGCGGGTTTCGTTCTTTTTGATGATTTCGTCACAGCCTACGAGCATAGACACACTGATTGCGAACAAAAGTACGATGGCTGTTGCGAGTATCAATTTCTTTTTCATATCATAACTCCATATAACGAGCATTATATCAATAGTATAAACTATTATACACGTAGCGCACGAGGCGCGCAAGCGTTTTTTATTGCTAAAATTAATTATTAAAAAATATTTTATATCTATATTATCCCCCACCGTCGCAAAATCGAGTCTCACAATTGCCGATTTTGCCCCTTTCGGTTTTTCGACGATTTAGAACTTTTTGCACGATAAAAAGCGTTAGAATTGCGGTTTTTCGCGCTTTTCCGCTCCTATTTTTGCTTTGCGAGGATATAATTTATTAAAACGTACGGCTATTAAATTTGCGTTAAAATTCCAATCGAAGTTTTACGTTATTTTGAGGAAATTTGCAAAATTTTGCGCGTAAAACGGCAAAATTCTTCCCCTTTTCAAACTTGATAAAATTTATTTTTTCAATCTGCTTGACATTTTTTATGATTTATCATATCATAAGCAAGCATTGAATATCGCGGGGTAGAGCAGCTGGTAGCTCGTCGGGCTCATAACCCGGAGGTCGTTGGTTCAAATCCTTCCCCCGCAACCACAGCGAAAGCGGAATGCGACGTCGGCGTCAAGGCGTCAGCGTCAAATGCAAGTCCGCCCTTGCAAATTTTGTTGTCGCGGAGCGCAACGCGCTCCCCTCAGCAACAACCCAAAAGATATGGCGGCGTAGCTTAGTTGGTTATAGCGGCCGGTTCATACCCGGCAGGTCATTGGTTCGAATCCGATCGCCGCTACCATAGTGGAGCAATCCACACGGAAGTTTAGCTCAGTTGGTTAGAGCACTTGCCTTACAAGCAAGGGGTCACAGGTTCGAGTCCTGTAACTTCCACCAAATAAAACAAAAACGGCCCTATGGTCAAGTGGTCTAAGACATCGCCCTTTCACGGCGGTAACCCGAGTTCGAACCTCGGTAGGGTCACCAACAGACAATAATACGAACTCAGATAATGGGTTCGTATTATTTTTTCTTCGAGAATTTTTTGCAACAAAACTGCACCTATAAATTCTATGAATTTATAAAAATCTCGTATTATTGATTTTAGGCAATCAAAACACCACTCTATTTATCTATACATCTGCTTACGCATAAATTTTGTGCGTAAGCTCTTTTATACTCCTTAAAAGCGTTGTATTCAATTAGCGATTAAACCAAATTAAAAAATAACTGCTCCCGATTTATATTGCCTTTTGGCGTGGCGGTTTAGCACAGAGAAAAGCCTATATCAACGGCGAAATTATTGCTTGTTCGATATAGGTTGTTTTATTGTAAGTGCAATAATTTTCGCTGGTCGTTGACATAGGCATCTTACGCGATTTGAAGCGATATGTTTTTGAGTTTTCTCGGTGCTACACCGTATTGTTGCCGAAAGGCAAATAAAACTCGGAGCGTATCTCAAAAATGAAAAACTACATCAAAAATTATGACGTTTTCAAAGAAACAATATCTCAAATCAACGTTCTTGCAATGGCAGAACAACTGGCGATGTATGAAACACGATTCCTTATCGGCTATATGGGAAGCAGGATGCAAAAGATATATTCGGATCTATGTGCTGATATAAAGCGTAAAAACGATATTAACCACACTTACAGCGACAGTTATGATTTGGTGCAAGAATGTGCGCTGTTCCTTTGTAATCATTATGGGAAGCGATTAAACGACGTTTTGACACACGATAAAAAAGGTAAGGCAATAACGATCAAGATTGCGTGCATTAGAGCGATGTCTAAACTTATAACTCGAAAAACAAGTGATGATTTCCGGTTTGTGAGCCTTGACGCTTTAACGCCCACCAGCGAGCCATCCTGCGAGATTGAAGAAGATATTGTCAAAGACTATACCTTCTATGATTCAATCGTTGACAGCCTAAATCTAACCGACAATATGCGAATTGCGCTCGAATGTAGGCAAAACGGACTAAGTTATCCCGAAATCGCAGCCATTCTTGAACGCGCTCAATCCACCGTGTTTGAATACTTCATCAAAATGCGACAACGATATGCCGCGATTTACTGTTCCCTGCCCTCTTAATTAATTTGGTAATGAAGAACATCACTTTGTTTTTACCTACAACGACATTGTTGTCAATCAATTGCAACTAAAACTGCCTTGGATTTATCCATATAAAGCAAGGCTTTGTCGAATATATGTTTAATAACAACGTTATCTATTTATTTGAAATCACAGTGCTACCTTTAAACCTCTTAATAGCTTTATTAAGGTGATCTTGAAGATCGTGTGCATCTATCGGGTACATGGTCACGACATTTTTCGGCGATTGCATCAGCATAACGTCAACCGTGCTTCTCGGATAATATTTGGTAGCGAACGAGCCAAACGTGTGCAAAACAAGCATCATCTCTTCGCCGTCCTTTCTAAACTCACACGACGGACAAAACATCAGATATAACTTTTGTCATACAAACACAGACGTTTTACTTCAATTTGGAAAAATCAAAGTCATCCAAACAAATTCCTGAATTTTCAAGCAGCGAGCGCACCTCATCGAACAGCGTCATGCCGCCTGTAATGAGAGCGTCGATAAACAATGGCAAAAGCACGCTTTTGTCGATTTCTTCCTGGTGTTTGACGAGCAAGTTTTTTGCATCGTGGCTGATAAGTTCCATGTTTTTCTCCTATTCTCCCCTATTTTGACATACAGGCGCAGAGAGTGAGAGAAATTGAGTGACAAGATGGTGACTCGCCGCCCCTTTCGAAAAAAGTCGAAATACACTATCGTCCCCTACAACAATATGACATTAGTTTGAGTGTGTTGATTTCCCTTTTTTTGTCGAAAGCCGCTTTAATTGCGACTTTCAACAAGTATTGCCCATTTTATCCGACGCAATCTATATCTCTAAGCAGCGTGTATTCGTTCAAGAACGAATAAATAAGCAAAGAAATCTGCTCGTTGCGAATGAGAATTTGCGGTGCGCCGAGTTCGATAAGTTTGCAAAGACGCTTGATATAGCAAGACACTTCACCTGAAAACGTCCCGGTGATCTTATCCGTCTTCACTTGCGAGAGTTTTGCAAGAGTTTCGTCAAATCTTTTGAGAAATTGCGCACAGTCTTCTTTTTTGCAATCAATCGTGCAAGTTTCAATGATATTTGCACTCCTGGCATCGTCTGCAATCACGCAATAATCCTCGGCGCTTTCAAAACCGATGCTCAACACTCCGTCTTGGATTGCGCCAAACAGAGCGTCCACGATTTGAGTGTTTGAAAGGTCGTTGATATTTTTGATTGTGAGAAGGTTTTTCATTTTAGATTCCATCCTATCATTTATTGTAATTGCATTATAATCCACACTTTGTACCATATACGGTACATTAAGTGTCAAAATCTAAAAAACTTCTATAATGCTTAGAGCCGTCGCATACAACTCTAATCGAAAGATCGGCAAGCGCGAATTGTGCGGATAAGTATTCTAGGATTCCCTTTGTTGCAATGTCGGGATTGAGAAAAATCGTTGCCGTTAAGTTTCTAATCTCCACCCGTCCACGCGGGAAATAATTGTATTCTTTGCCCTTTTGCAATCCCTTTTTGACATATGTAAGCCAAGTCAGTCGGTGATTGTAGCCTCTCCCGCTCTTGCTGTTGAGGGGATAAAACAAACCGATATCAAGCAAGTTACCGTTGCAATCCACGGGTATTCTGAAAATATAATCATTGTTGTTTTCTAAATGATTATCATCCACAATCCAAAAGATGCCTTTGTAGTACACGCGTATTTTTGGGTTTTCATCGATACTATCGAATGACATTGCCTGTTCCTCTCGTTTATTCTTATGCCTATAATATGCCTCGATTGTGCGGAGCATATTGTCCCGACCAACAGGGTTTTGCGTGTGCAAAGCAATGGGGTACATAGTATCTCTCTTTGCAAGCCAATCAATGAGTTCGATTCCGTCACCGCCGTCCGAGGAATAATCGCCGAGATCGTGGTCGATATCGAGCAACTCGACACCCTCCAAGGCTTCACACAGTTCAATTTGTTTTTTGCATTCGTTGACGCTGCGACACCATACGTAATCTTGTGGGGATTCCCGTATATCGTCAAGCCATATTTTCCATTTCATATGCTATTGCCTCCGATTTTTTTGCAAGCATTGCACAGCCACAACTCAAAGTTTTATCGGCACAACGTCGTCATAAAGCGAATAATATTTGCCTATGTGCGTGTCCGTATGCAGGTGTCCCGAAAACCAATATTTGAACTCTACGACCTTTTCGATTTGCTTCAAAAGCTCCTCGCTTTGAGTGTTTTTAAGTTTCGGTTCGAGATAGCAAGGCACATCTTCTCCGCATTGCGTGAGTTCTTCGATTATGAGTTTCTTAAATCTGGACGGCGGAATGTGTGTCAACACAATATCAACTTTATTGTCGCATTTTGCAATATTAAACATTGCGTTGTGAATATTGTCATCGCAAATCTCTTCGTCTTTCCACCAGGTTTTATGCTCCAATCTCCACTCTTTATCGTGCGACTCTGCGCCGCCTATCGCAAGGATTTTCTTGCCGCCTATTTCAAACACTTCTCCGCGCATTAAATGATAAATTCTATCGCTCACCTTGTGTGCACGCCCGCCAAAAATCTCCACGATCGGCAACGCCTTGAGCATATCGAAGTTCTCGTGATTGCCGTCCACAAACAACACCGTTGCGCCAAAACTCTCGTACAGTTCAATCATTTTGGGCGCACTCTTTTTGTCCCAAAGCACGCCGCAATCGCCACAGATAATTATATAATCATCATTTGTTGCATTGAGTTCTTGGATCTTGTTTACGTCCCAAATTCCGTGGGTATCTCCCGATATATAAATCGTCATAGTTGTCTCCTTTTCATTCTCTATTCATTTGCCACGTGTTCGGAAACTTCAAATTTTCCATACTTTCACCTTGAATAAACACTGCAGGCAGTCTCGGCATAAGCGGACTTACGAACCTATATTTGTCGTAATACGCAACGTCGCTTCCCGTCAATAACGTAGACGACAACTTTGATCTGCACACGCCTATTAGTTTTGCGTCAAACGACTTGCGATACGTCCAAAACATATCTCTCGTCGGACTCATATCAAACAAGTTCGGACGCCCCGACAAATACAATCCGACTTTCAAACGTTTGCCCTTCTTAAACGTCGTCTCGATTATCTCGTCAAATTCACGTTTGTTGCGCATATAAAAATCGTATGCGTTCGGCACGTTGATACTCACGAAAAACAGTTCTATATGTTTTTGATTTTTCAAGTCTTCGTCGGACGCTTTTTCACGCTCCTTTATCAACGTATACAATTGGCGGACGACGTCGTCTTGCTCTTTTTTGTCTAAATTCGGATTGGACAATTCGCAACAAGCAACACAATGCTCGTCGTATTTCTCCTTCCACACAATGCCGTCTCCGACGAATATATAATATCCGAATTCATCTACGGAATAATGTTCTCTTGCGCTCGCAAGTGGCAAATTGTGTCCGTGTGAGTAAACGCCGTATCCCGTATCACACGACGCAAGCAAGTTTTGCTCGGACAAATTCCAAAATACGGGCGCGCTTTCGTGCACCCCTATAAGCGCACTTACACCACGACTTTTGTCTGGCGCGTTTTCATACGCAAGCGTCAACGCCTCCGCTTCGTTTGCGCTCTTCCCTACGGCGTTGCGAAACTCGCAACTTTGGGTTGCTTCTTTATAAATATCGTTCAAATCGTCTTTTCTTTTCATACATTTTCCTCCGTAATCAATAAAAACCGAGCCGATTTATCGTGCGTTTTTGCCTTTGGTCATCTACGACTATATCGTCGGCAACTATCGTTTTCAGTTGCTCGTTTGACAAATACTCGACGTCTTGTTTCACGATACGATTGGCTTGATTGAGTTTTGCTTTTTCAAGTACGTTTCTTGCAAATCTGCCGTTTCCGAAAGACGGATCTTTGCGTGCGTTCTCATATATTTCTAGCAACTTTTGATCGCAGGACGGATCAAGAATAATATCTCTGTCACGAGCAAGAAGTTTGGTTATATCCAAAAGTTCGATTGCAGAATAATCGTCAAAATCGACGTGAAACGCTATTCTCGACGAAAGACCGGGGTTGCGATCCACAAACTCCTCCATTTCGTCCTTGTATCCCGCAAAAATCACGATTATATCGTCGCGCGCATTTTCCATTTCTTGCACTATCGTGTTGATTGCCTCGTCGCCGTAAAGCCCTTTTTTGTCGTCCAAAAGCGAATACGCCTCGTCGATAAACAGCACAGAACCTTTTGCTCTTGCAAATTGCTGTTTCACTTTCGGCGCGGTTTGTCCGACGTATTCCCCCACTATATCCGCTCTGCCGACCTCAACGAGTTCACCTCGACTCAAAACGCCGTTGTCGTGAAGTATTTGCGCCAAAAGGCGTGCCACCGTCGTCTTTGCAGTGCCAGGATTGCCCGTGAAAACCATATGCATAGCGGGGCGTGAAAAATCGATATTGCGCTCTTTGTATTCACTTTGCAATTTGAAGTAATTGATTGCGCCGTCGACTATTCTTTTGACGTTTTCAAGTCCAATCATCTCGGACAACTTTTGATACGCGCTATTTTCGCGCACATCTTCATCTTCTCCGCTTTTCCCGTTGTAATACGAGGCGTATTCGGGAAATTGCACCGTTGCGGAATACTCGTTGCACCAATTGCTATATATGCTTCGCAATGCCGTCTTCGAGTACGCCCTATCCGATTTTCTGATCTTTTCGGCTTCCCCTTCGGGCATAGCTATGCCGTCTTGCTTCGCAATTTCACGAAAGTACTCGGCTGCGGAATCACCTTTGTATTCGGGGTCGTAAAACTCAACGAGCGCAATGCCGTTTAGACTTTCTTTTATTCGTTTGCGCGTTTTTGCGAAAGCGGAATCCATAGAGATAATCGTAACGACACTTGACGCATATCGTTTGATGATATCGGCAATTCCGCTCCACGACCACTTGTAATACTTCTTGTCGCTTTCAAAAATACTATCTTCGTCGGGGCGCAAAACCACCGCTCCGCCGACGTTCACTCTATAAAGTTGTTCCACGTACCATTCCGTGACGTTCCTATCTCTTAACCCTATTATCGTGTACTTTTTGCTGGTTATTCTCCCTTTTTGATACAGTGAGAATATAAGATCACGATTGCGCGTCGTACGCGAATTATCGTCGTCGGAAACCATAAAATAATGCGCGGGATTGCCAATCGGTTTTTTGAGCGTTTTCCCTCCGTAAATTCGGTCGAGTTCGCGCTTAAATTCCTTGTCCAAAAAGTTTTTCTTTACGTCTTCGTATACGCTTGCCTTCGTTTTACGTTCCAACACGACGCGCTCTTCAAAAGATTCGTTGCGCGAATTATAGAAAAACCCAAGCCCCAATCGTTCTATTGCGCTTTCACCGTTTTTGACGTAATCGTATAACATGGCGTCGTCGATATTCTTCAAAAAGTCCACCATCTTGCCTTCAACCACCTTGACCGCCACGATATCCGCAAACAGTTTCTCTGCAAAATTCTTGGCAAATTTCTTCTCGTTGCACGCGGAATTTAGACACGCAATTGCGTCCACGACGTTCTTGCGCATTCCGCTGACGTAAGCGTAACAAGTCGGATCTTCTTCAAAAAGCTCACCGCTCACGCAAGCCGCTTCTTCGGGCTTGAAATCCTTGATTTGCTGTGCGTCTTTCACTTTTATGGTAATATTAAAAAACCTCATTGCTTTCTCTCCGAAATTTAATGAAATGTTTATTGGTTATTCAATTGTTTCGTGTGCTACTACAAATCGTTCGTCAATCCAAATTCAATATCTCGATTTGCCGTCCCCTCATCTCGTCGAATAGTGATTGTGGGATACGCGTTTGGTTGATTTACGCTATTATCATACACCCTCTTTCGACAAAAATCCACTAAATCTCGTTCCGCATTGTACCGCGTACGGTACATAATATATAAAATGAAATATTGCGCCACTTTACTATTGCATATTCATCAAATATGTATCATTATTAAATCAATAAAGGTTCAAGGAGACATGTAAAAATGGCAATAACTGTAATACCTGTGAATGAAATTGATATATGACTGGTGTGAAACGGAAAACGAGAGTGAAATTTTATCAAATATTAGATCCATTAGTACTACAGACAAAAAAATATTCGAGATGTTCCAACGAATCTTCGACGAAGAAGAAACTGAATAAAAAACAAACATTCGAGCGAACATAAAGTCAGCCCGAATGTTTTTATAACATAAACAACTTCCAATTTTGCTCTTTCAACAATCTATTCCTATAAGCAAACACTAGAATCGACATAGCAAAATTCAAGGTTGTATGCAACTTCTCTATCCACCATACAACTCCGTTCTTATCATAGTTTATTTTTTATCTTCATTATGATTCAGTTCTGCGATTCGCTGTTTCAAACGAATATAAGCTGTCCTTTCTCTTTGCTTTCCTCTAGACCATGTTAAATATTCCAAACTTTTGTTAAATTGAGAAAACAAGAATTTTTGCTCGTCGCTTGGAGTTACCCCTAATGGAGAATATGATAAATCATTAAATGTTTGGAACAATTGATTGTAAGTTTTTAATATATACTTATCTCCATTTTCATAAACATCATTTAACTGTTGTTGAGAAATATCATTATATTCTGGTGCCAACACAAAATATTTTCTTGTTTGGATATCAAAATATTTTCTCTCGACATAATCATAATACTTACTTAACTGCGAGTTATATTTTCCGTTCTTGTTAGGACTTTCTGATTTACCATTAATCTTGGAATCTATTTTGTTTTCTACAACAAACACATGATTATCGCTTTTAAACAAGAGATCAATATTCTTTTCTTTTTCTCTAACAATATCAAATTTCTCATTTCTATCAACACTATTTACCCCTAAAAAATCGTGTAAAAACGAATACATTAAATTATTGTCCCTTCTTAAAAAGTAAGCAATCTGGTTAGAAGTAGACACTTCAAGTTGTGCTCTGCCACTTATGACAGAAAAACACTGCTCATCATCAATACTGTTAATATCAATTGTTCCATCCGATTCAACGACATCACCATTTGTTATTAATGATTCTAATATATCTCTATCGTTTCTTTCATTTGGAGCAGAGTCATTTGTGGTTTTGCCGAAAGCATCTGCATAACAAATATTGTGTTGAGGATTACACATCAATTCAATAATAATCTTATTATTATCTTCATCACGCATAATGGTTGCCTTATTTCTATCAATCTTCAAAATTATTCTTAGATTATCTTTTGGTCTATATAATTTGGAAGCTTTGTATGTATAATAATATGCTTTGCCAGATTCAGAACCGCAATAAAATATATCATAAAAACTATGACCTTCAAACATTGGGCATCCACTAAAATCTGAAGGTGATCCCTTTTTGTAATTTACTTGAGCTTCTTGATCTATCTCAGAAACTGCAACTAATTCATATATTCCGTTTTCATTATTAATTGAAGACTCGATGATATGAAAAACATATTTTGTTTGTTTAGCAGCCTGATCGCCTCTTACGCCATAGGGATTTAAATACACATATCTTTGGCCATCATTATCCTTTATAAAATTGATTATTTCGTGCCCAAGGTTAAATTCTAAATGAGAACCGGTAAATACTTTATTTAGTACAATTTCGTAGTTTTCTGGTTTATGCTCTTTCGCCCTTTTCTCGACATTATACTCTTTTTGGGTTCTTGATAACGTTCTGTCAGCATTCTCAATAAGATAATCAAAATATAATAAATTTCTAATAATTCCTGACGGATCTTTTGTATCTATTTTTTGCGCTATTTCAGATCTTGTTAGACACTCGGTAGAACTATTATTAAATAATTCTAATACTTTTTCTTCCATTTTCATACTCTTTTTCCTCCGTGTTTATATATTTCACTCTTTGACGATGTCGCAGAGGGCTTGCCAGATTTTCACCATAGCATAGGTGTCAAGTTCGCAATACTTCAAAAGATTGTGGCGCGCCACGGCTTGCCCTTCGGGTGGCATATCTTTGATCAACGGGAAGATGCTCATTGCCTCACCGCCGTTGTGGACGCCGTCGAGATTGTGATAATCGAGTTCGGGATCGTTTGGGAACATCGCGGGCAACACCGATTTGATTGAGAACGAGCCTCCGATCTCTTTTCGATAATAATATCCGTCACGGAAAACGTCCAACAAGTCCTTGATATTGCCTCTGATATTGAGCAAATGTGCTTTGAGGTCGGGGAACATATCGGCAAGTTCCTTGATGCGCGAACACTCAAACGCCTTGTTATACGCAAGCGTGCACACGTTTTCGGGAATATCTTTCACGAGGCTTTCCGCAATAGCGCGCAAGGGATTTTCTCCCGATACCGCCAAGAACTCTTTGTGTTTGAGCTCTCCGCCTTCCCTCTCGATATAATGCAAGGAATATTGGAACGGTATTTGCTGATACGGGCTCGTTCCCTCAAAAGGAGGAAGAATGGGTTGCATCGTTTCAAAGTCCAAAAAGTATAGCGGATACGAGAGCGTATCGAGGAATTTCTTTATTCCGTCCTTGTCCGCATACACGCCTCTATCGTGCAAATAAAAGTCTACTTGCCTATTGATTTCTTGGGAAAAATACCAACCCGTGCGCTCGTAATCTTCAAATGAAACCACGCCTTGCTCGTAGCACTCAAACGCTTTCGTTTTTGGCAAACGATACATATTGAACACGCTCGGATTCGGCAAATATTTTGAGCAGTATTTCCAAAATCCACACTTGTACGGTGCAAAACAGTTGATTGAAATGCCGATTTGGGGTTCTTGCTCGTTTTCGAGCATTGTTTCCGCACTTTGCAAAAGTCCTTCGACTTTGCCGTATTCTTGTGCAACGAGTTCGTCCACGTTGTGGATTTTGAACACTTGTTTTACGTCAAGTTCCTTGCCTCCGACGTACTCGTTGTTTATATGTACGAGATAGGTGTGTTTGACGTTCACTCCGCATTTTTCAAGCACGTATTTTTGATAGCTTATATCAAAAATATAGACGGGCTTTACTCTCGTGGAACTCTTGACTTCGTATATGGAATACCCGTCTCCGTCTTTGCGAAGTATATCCACGGCGCAATATAAACCGCAAAAATCAAACGACGCTTCGCATATATTCTCCACACCGCTTGCAATACACTCCTTGGTCTTGGCAATCATTGCTGACAAATCCAACGCGCCGTCTTCTTTCTTGACGGTTACTTCGACGTAATCCCCGAAAAGCCCCATTGCAAAATCACCAACGACGTTGCCGTTGTCCATTCTCGCCTTGACGCTATCGTCTATTTCGTATTCGTCGGGCTTATACTTTTTGAGCCACACGCTCTTTGGGCATTGACACAAAGAGCAATATCTTGATTTGCTGAAATACATAATTCACTCCCAACCTTCCACAACTTATCTGTTATATTTTTCACATATTTGTTCTATGCTTTGTTTTATTTCGTTGCGCAAATGCTCCGGCGCAAGAACTTCGGCGTTTTCTCCGTATTGCAATGCCCAAAACTTCATTGCCGTCGGGCTGACAATCAATTCGACTTTTATATTTTCGTCATCGATTGTCGACACTTTTACGTCTTTGCCAAACCAATCCACGATGTCATCCATCATCCACTTCTTCGCCGCAATTACAACTTTTTCGGGCTTATCTGTGAACATATAAGGGCGCGCTGTGGACAATTCCTTGTAATTTATGCCGTTTTTGTATCCGTCAAGGCTCTTTATCGGCACGATCGATTGCTCCACTATCTCGATTTCGGTGATTTTGTCAAGGCGGTAGAAGCTTATGTTCATCCACTTGTGGTTGCATCCCATAAGGTAGTAGTGTTGATTGTGCAACACCATTCTATACGGGCTTACGCACGGGTGCGACGTGTGGTGCAGTTGCTTGTCCGCGCCGATTTTATTGTAGTAGAATTTTATCTGTTTGCCTTGACTTATCGCATCGTCTATCACCGATATATTGAAAAACACCGCCTTGTTTTCGGTTTTGTTCCAATCGTTGAGCGATTGCACGTATTTGACGCGCGACTTGAAATTGCGCCCGCCCATTTTGACGAGTTTGTCGATAAGTTGCTTGGAGTGCGTCGCGCTTATATGATTTGAGCAAAGCACGCTGTCTATGAGCATGTGCAGTTCGGATTTTTCAATCGGTCTATCCACGAGATACGCACCCTTGCGGCTCGATTCTACGTCAATGCCCATCTCGTTGAGATAGGATATATTGCGTCCGATCGCCTTGCGCTCCACCACCAAACCGTATTCTCTTTCAAGAATATCGATGATATCTTGTTGCGTGAGCAAATTGTTTTCGTCAGAATAATCGAAAAGCACTTGATATAATCTAAAAAGCAAAGTTTGTTTATTTTCAAATCCCATAAGCAAATCTCCTTTCATATATCATACCCCCGATTTGCAAAATTGTAAATACTCAATGCACCGTACGCGGTACAAATTTTCACCGTTACTTTTCGTCGACGCGCTCAACGTCAAACGGCATCTCGGCGCAATCGATACTATTGCCTTCGAGCAATTTTAATACCGACACGCAATACGCCTTGCTTATCGACATTCGCATTCCGTGCGCTATTTTATCAAACAACGCAAATCTTTCTGCGCAAGTAACCCATTGTGGACAACGCTTGATAAACTGCGCTTCGAGCGCATCTTCTTCGTCCTTTTTGCAACTACATATAATGCGCCTTATTTTTTCAACTTCGTCATAGTTATAGCCCGCGATATAACGGATAAAATGCATATAATCTTCGGTATACGGCGTTGTTTTCAAACGACAAAATCTTTCACAAGTCCAATCTTGTGCTCCTTTCAACACTTCAATTGACGTTATTATCGATATCTCAACTTTGTCGATATGCAAAACGCTTTCCCCATCTCCAATCTCTATTTCCACAAATTCAAAACACTCTTTTAGATATACCGCCAGCTCGTCGAGCGTGTCCTCGTCCATATAGAAACCAAATAATTCTTGCAGATTGCTCTTTTCGTTGAAATATCTTTCAAATATCAAGCCGTATTCAAACGGGTTTATGTCCGTTATCCCAAGCAAATACGCCATAAGACTGCAACACCCGTTCCCGATAAACCGCGGACTTTCATCCTTCTCTTTCAAAAACTCGCTTATCTTTTTCGCAATGCAAAAATGCTTCGCCATATCGAGTTCCATTATGCGTATAATCTCTTTCTCAATCGTATCGTCCCAACTTACGTCGCACGGCAACATCTTTTTAACGTTGTTTCTTGCAATTCGTTCCAACTCAATAATCTTTTCAAAACTCATACTAATCTCCTGCGTAAAAATTATCTATATCTTATTCAATCAAATGCACCATCTGTGGGACATTATCAAGATTTCGTGATTTATTCTTCTCAAGTTACACTTAAAACTCTTTTGGCACTTAGGCGTATGCTTGTCTTGAACAAGTCGGCTCGGCTTCGCCTCGCCGAGACAAGCATACGCCTTGTATAAAAACAAACCGCCTAAAAAGGCAAAATCGCAGCCGTGCGGAACGGGCCGTTCGCGCTAAACCGCTTGGCGAATCGGGCCCGTTTTTCTCGCACATCGGCAATGCGATTTTTTTGTCCTCTTTTTCATAGGCGGATTTTTTCTTTTTTTATATCAATCGGCGAAATTTGCTTTTGTCTTTTCGACGTCGGAATTCCCACTTGAGTTCCCTTTAAAATGCGTTTTCCCATTCAAGTTTCCACTCAACATTCATTTTTTTTACAAAAATTTCCCCTAAAGTTGGATTTTATGTACTCACGCTCAAAAACGATTCTGTGCTAACTTAAAACTGTTCATAACACACAAAAACCATTGCAACGCCATTCTCAAACCATTGCGCTGTCCTGCAAAACCTCTCGAAAACCATTGAAACTAAACTTGCACCCATTTGTGCAAAACGTGTCGGCAATGCTACGCTATCGGTAGTTCATATCACAACAGGGTTTGAACAGCGTTCAGTCATTATTTCAAACTTGTCCAAAGTGCGCACAACGATGTTCTTGTTTGTTCATTCGCTCACGTTTACGATGTGTATTGTTCACAACACGTAAAAGTGTAGCGAGTACGGATAAGTCTTGATTGAATACGGGCAAGTCTTGAAATTGGGCGGAACTGTCTAGAAAGATGACCAGTTTTGTCTGTGTACAACGCCAATTCAACTGTGTTATGAATAAAACTGCAAGACCGAGAAAAGAGGTAAAGCCTATGTTGCAACCAAGTCCGTGAAAGTTAAATCTTCGACTTTACTTCCTTTTCTCATCCTTGCAAAAAATACTAAAAAAGGAGGTAATGCCATTGAAGAAAAAACAAGTCCAACTCAAAGTAACAACCGTCGGCGAGCCGGATATCTGCAAATTGAGCGAAAGCGAACAAAAGGCGTTCTACGTTTCAATGCTAATGCGGATTTTGGATAAACGCCGTCAGCAACTGGAAGAGCAATCTCCCGTCAATGCGCAAAAAGATAATGCCGTTCCCCGAGTGTAAAGTCTATTCGGACGGGAGCCACTTTATCGCAATACCGCATACGACAAGACCTAAACGAAAAGCAAAATCGCTCGAGAACATAAGCGGAGGTAATACGGAAAATGTAGAAGAAATCAAAGCCGAAACGGAACAACCCAAAAGCCCCAAAACGTTGTTTGAAGAAGCATACGAAGAGAGCGCGAAACTACCTAAAAAGCAGCGCAAAAAATTCATACAAAATCAATTAGAACCGTATTTCGAAAACCCTCAATCCGCACAAGATTTTGTGGATGTCAATATAGAGCGAAAGAACACAAATTCCATAGCCAGAAAAGTAAGGCTTATGCGCAAAGTGAACCTGCAAGAATGGAACTATTTTTGCACTTTCACATACGATTCGGCTTTGCATACGGAAGAAACCTTTCGCAACAAATTAAGCAATTGTTTCAAGCATTTATCATCTCGTAAAGGTTGGAAATATATAGGCGTTTGGGAGCGTTCGCCTACAAAACAACGCTTGCACTTTCACGGCATATTTTACATACCCGAAAACGGTATGATCGGCAAACTCGAAGAAGTAAGAGATTTCAGCACCAAAACGCACAAAATGCAGTTGAGTTATATAAACTCGCACTTTAAGTCTTTGTTCGGTAGAAACGACTTCAAGCCTCTATGCACAAAACAAGACTTATATTTGTCCGTCGGATACATCGTAAAATACCTTGAAAAGTCCGGCGAAAAGCTGGTATATTCGCGTGGATTACCGACGTATTTCAAGTCCGATATTATGGACGACGACGTTGCGTGCAGGATAGGCATCGAAGACAGAAAATTACTTCTTTTTGACAATTTCACTTGCGTTGCGGACGGCGAAATTATAGGCGAAGTGAGTCCGCAAACAATAAGTCAAATGCCAAAGGCAAACTGACGATTTCTTATCGTCTTTCGCGATGGGAGCGTAAACGAAAACTGCGGTTTGTCAAGGGTAAAATGCATGCTTTTCAGCCCCCTTGACAAACCTATAAAACCACTATGATATAGACACTATCGTTTCCGTTTATTTTCGTTCCCGTCGCAAGACGAAATAACCAAAAAAAAGGAGACAAAAACAACAATATGAAAACAGCAGCAATATATGCAAGATACTCTTGCGAGAACCAAACGGAACAGTCCATAGAAGGACAGTTGAGAGTGTGTCAGGAATACGCCGCAAGCCTTGGCATTCTCATCGTTGAAACGTACATAGACAGAGCGATGTCGGGTACGAATGACAACCGTGCGGCATTCCAACAAATGCTGAAAGACAGCAGCAAAAAGCAATTTCAGTTTGTAATCGTTTACAAATTAGACCGATTCGCCCGCAACAAAGTTGAATCCGTCATCAACAAAAAGACGTTGCAAGATAACGGTGTTTCGCTATTATCGGCAATGGAACGCATTACGGATACACCCGAAGGACGAATGATGGAAACCATACTCGAAGGCTTCAATCAATATTTCTCGGAAGAACTCACGCAAAAGGTAAATCGCGGACTGCGAGAAAGTTGGCTCAAAGGCAACGCAACGGGTGGGCATAGCGTTTTCGGATATGATATCATTGACAAAAAATATGTACCCCACCCCATAGAAGCGCCGCTCGTCGTCGAGATGTTCACCAAGTGCGCACAAGGCTATACCGCAAACGCAATAGAAAAGCATTTCAAAGAATGCGGATATAGAAATCGTGACGGGCAGCCGATACGAGTGTCGCTGATATATCACGTTTTGCGCAATACAAAATACAACGGAGTCGTGGAACGTCAAGGTACGAAATACGATAACATATTTCCGAAACTCATATCGGACGAGTTATGGGCAAAGGTCTGCGCCGTACATAAAGAGAATAAGCGTGCGCCCAGTCGCAAGAAAGAGATTTACGATTACATCCTATCCGGCAAACTTATTTGCGGAGATTGTAAGCGCAAAATGGTCGGGATAAGCGGAACGTCTATGACAGGCGATATACACTACTACTATTCCTGCCTGTCCAGAACACGAAAAAATATAGCCTGCAACAAAAAACCGATACAAAAGCAATTTATAGAAGACCTTGTTATCGATACCACCGCAAAAATCGTAGCGACGGAAGAACGCATTGACGGCATTGCAAAGAAAATATGCGCCGTTCATGAAAAATCCTGCACAGACAATACAAAACTTAGAATGCTTGAGAAAAACAGGCTCGAAGCGGTTAAGGCACAAAACAATCTAATAAAGGCTCTTGAACAAGGCATATTCAATGCGGCGACAAAAAGCCGACTGGATGAATTGGACACATTGATCACACAATACGATTTCGATATACAGCAAGAAAAAGATAGGCAATTCTCTTTCTTGACGGTTGAGCAAATAAAAGAATACTTGCGAGAATTCGTAAATCCCGACACCACAGACATGGCAGTTAGAAAACTTCTAATAAATACGTTCGTGCGAGAAGTGATACTATATGACAATGCGGTCACGATAACATATAATTTTATAGACTACGATGTCCCGACAAAAGTGACAACGGAATACGTCGAAAACATAGAGCAGCAGATTGAATCGGTAGATGCGTCTGCTGTTTCTTTTATATCCAGTTCGTACAATAAGGCGGATTTTTCACCACGAATAACCTAACTTGAATTTGCAAGTTAGGTTATTATTTTTTTATCGTTTTCAGAGTATTTTGCGCTATTCTACTCTTATCTCAACCATTATCTTGCGTTTCGTGGACGAACGGGACGATATAACCTTTTTCGGTTTGCAATATTTTACGGATAATAAAAATCCCCGATCTTCGTCGGGGACGGTGCTTATCGGGGATTTGAATATTATTTGTATTTTGTCATCATATAATATTACTTCTTTTACCAAATATTCTATGAGCATACGCGGTTCCATTTCTAGCGCATCCGAATAAAACTCTTTTATCTGCGCTCTTGTCAGCGGCACCGCTTGCCTACTTTGTTCTATCAGTATTTCTCTCTCAAGTTTTTCCTGTTGTTCTTCGAGGTCTTGCAATCGCTTTGCGGTCGTTTTCGACACAATTCCGTTCTGTATTGCGTTGGCGATATTTTCAAGTTGTTTGTCTATCTTCGTTTTCTCTTTGACAAGTGCGTTCACTGCCGAATTGTTTTTTATGTTCTCATCCTGCTCTTCAAGTAATTTCTTCGTTATAAACTCTATTGCGCCCGGGCGATTCAATTCATCGACGATTGCATTTACGACGATCTCTTCGAGATACTCTTTGCGCACTTGGCTTTTCGTGCATCCGTTGTGATACTTCTTTTTGCCGCCGCATTTATAGTATCTGTTAGTTTCGCCGTTCGATGCCGTTCCCGTTTCCGAATACATTGGCATTCCGCAATATCCGCATTTCGCTTTGAATTTCAACAAATATGTCGCTTCGAAACTGCGTTTGCCGTATCTGTTCTTTTCAAGCCTTGCGCCGACCTTTTGGAATAACTCAACGGGTATGATTTGCGGATATATATTATCCACGACTTCATCTCTGCATTTATATGAGCCTGTATATTTTTCATTGCGCAGCACATGGTATAAAAGATTTCTCGGAAACGGCTTGCCCTTGTACAATAATCCCTTCTTGTGCAACGTATCTATAATCTCCAATACGAATGCGCCTTTCGAGTATTCCTGAAACGCATATCGTACAATCTCCGCTGCGCTCTCGTCTATAACGACTTTGCGACCTTCGACCTTATATCCGTACGGCACGCCACCGCCTTGATACAAGCCTTTAAGTCTTGTCTCTCGCATACCGCGCTTTACTTTCTGCGCCAACTCTTCCGAGAAGTATTGGTTGAAGCCTTCGAGTATGGTTTCCATCATATGCCCTTCGGGTGTATCCGTAATGCGTTCCATTGCCGATAATAGCGAAACTCCGTTGTCTTGCAACGTCTTTTTGTTGATAACGGACTCGACTTTGTTGCGTGCGAATCGGTCCAATTTGTAAACGATTACAAACTGAAATTGCTTTTTGCTGCTGTCTTTGAGCATTTGCTGAAATGCCGCACGATTGTCGTTCGTGCCCGACATCGCCCTGTCTATGTACGTTTCCACGATGAGAATGCCAAGGCTTGCGGCGTATTCCTGACACACTCTCAACTGCCCTTCGATGGACTGCTCAGTTTGGTTCTCGCAAGAGTATCTTGCATATATTGCTGCTGTTTTCATGTTGTTTTTCTTTCTCCTTTTTTACAATTGATTTGTCTTTCGACAAGAGAGAGAAAAACGGAAACGATATTGTCTATATCATAGTGGTTTTATAGGTTTGTCAAGGGTGCTGGAAAGCATACATTTTACCCTTGATAAACCGCAGTTTTCGTTTACGCTCCCGATGCGAAAGACGATAAATGATTTTTGTTTTCATAGTATTTTTATTGACGTTGCGCCGGTTGATGACGCTATTTTGTTTGAACACAATTTTGCATAACAAATAGTTAATATAACTGTTTTGCATATATCAACTTGCTGTTTTGCAATTATGCTCATTTGCGGATTGTTCTTCCAGTTGCTGATGGCGTTTATCCAAAATACGCATGAGCATTGAAACGTAGAACGCCTTTTGCTCGCTCTCGCTCAATTTGCAGATATCCGGCTCGCCGACGGTTGTTACTTTGAGTTGGACTTGTTTTCTCTTCAATGGCATCACCTCCTTTTTAAGTATTCTTTGCAAGAGTTGAGAAAAGGAAGTAAAGACGAAGATTTGGCTTTCACGGACTTGGTTGCTACATGGGCTTTACCTCTTTTTCTCGACCTTGCGGTTTTATTCATAACACAGTTGAATTGGCATTGTACACAGACTCCATCCGGACACTTTTGGATATGAGTAGGACAGTTTCAAGACTCAGCCGTACTTTTCCAAGACTTGCCCGTACTCAGTCTAGACTTATCCGTACTCGCTACATCTTTACGTGTTGTGAACAATACACATCGTAAACGTGAGCGAATAAACAAACAAGAACATCAATGTGCGTGATTTGGACAAATTTGAAACAATAACGGAACGAGATTTGAACACAATTTTGATGATGAAAATATGATTGCGTAACAATGGTGCAACGCCTATGCAACACAAAAGAACAAAGCAGCAAACGGAATTTTGCAATACAAAAACACCAAGGATTTCCGCAAGAAAAGCGACGGCAACGGCATGACGGATAAGCGAGGATTTCGCCAAGCGGGTTAGCGCGAAACCTCGCTCCGCTCCGTGCCGCCTTTTGCGGAATTGGGTTTGTTTTTATGCAAAGACGTGCCGTAGTCTTGCGCGCGCGTGCGCGTGCGCACTTGTATCAAAGACTACGGCACGTCTAACTGTCAAATTGCTAAAATACGAGCTAAAATTAATTTGTTTTCTGTCTATAGTTTTTGGACGTTTATAAGTGTTT
The DNA here is from genome assembly GCA_002476605.1 of Christensenella sp. UBA7571. Taxonomy (GTDB): domain Bacteria; phylum Bacillota; class Clostridia; order Christensenellales; family CAG-917; genus CAG-475. The sequence continues at coordinate 140,433 of DLLD01000014.1, read as the reverse complement.
TTTTGTTATAAATTTTGTCGAGATTTTTTGAATTGTGTTTAGTTGTTTCTCTTTGTATATGGCGTATGCTTGTCTCGGCGAGGCGAAGCCGAGCCGACTTGTTTAAGACAAGCATACGCCTAAGTGCCATTTATTGTAAATTGTAATTTATTTCCTTAATTTTTCGAAAAAGTTTTTTATGCTTTCAAATAAACCAAAACCTGCGTTTTTGTTTTGTGCTAAAACGACATTCTCCTCATCAGGCTTTCTTTGAAAATCCTCACCATGCAAAGTCCATCTAAATAAAATCACCATGCTAGATGCATCCATTCCGACTTCGACCGCCGCCTTAGAGTGAGGATGATGTTTTATAACACGCATACACAATTCAGCATAATCATTGATAGATTTTGAAACGTTAGTTTGAATCTCAACCGATAATTTCCCTTGCATGCAAGCATTGTCAATAATACGACAGATGTCATAATCAGTTTTCGCAATTAAATCATGTTCAATATAATAACTTCTGTCGCCGGTGCATGTCGGTATATCTCCAAGTCTCCAACTATGAGTTTTGATTGCATTTTTATCCGAAAGGCAAAAATATGCGTGTGATATTGCATTTGGAAAAGATCTATTGACATCCCACGTCAAATCAATATGATATGGCGCTCCTTCTATTTTTACAATATTCCAAGCGTGCTTAACATTTTTATCAGCATTCTCATTGGTATCTCCGATCACAATCAAACACTTCACGTCTAGCATATTTAGAAGCAATTTGAATGTTTTTGAGATTCCCTCGCAAATAGCGGTCTTAAAGAACAAAACGCCTAAAATAGTGTTACTTTTCAAATAGTATTTATCTATTTCATCCGCGGCATTATCATCGTACAAAATGTTTTCGGCCAACAAATCATGCAACGAAAGAACTCTATCATATACTGTCGTTCCATGCACTCTTTTCAAGATAGCATTTGCGGCTTTTTGTATTTTAGGTTGTATTTGCAACATCTCGTTTTGATTGTAAAAATACGTCACAGTCACCACAACCATGCCGAGTAGGGTTTTGATTTTAATATTGCCGAAATCGACATAAAATAAATGTGGATTGTCCAAATTGATAGCATAAACGATATCCCGAACATCTTCAACGGGCAGCATGCCACAATTCAAAAAGATCTCTTTTTCGAATCGCTCAAAAGCGGCATATATCGTTTTATATCCCGCTTTTTGAATACTATCTAGTTTTGCGTAATAGTACCTATCGTATGTCATACCTTTTATCTCAGTGAGCCACAGCCTTCAAAAGCGGTATCCGCTATACTTTGAGCTTTTTGGCACATACCGATATCAACCAATGCTTCGCAATGATAGAACGCATAATGTCCTATACTTTGGACATTGGCACCACCACGAACTTTCTTCAAATTATTGCACATAGAAAACATACCATCTGATATACGATTAATTGAATTTGGAATGTCAAAAATCGAAAGGCTGTTGCATTTCAAAAATGCAAAACTACCAATCATTTTAACGCCATCTTTTATATCTACCATTTTCAAATTGGTACATATAGAGAATGCATATGCTCCTATTTGTTCTAAACTATTAGGCAAAGCAATCTCTTGTAGCGAAACACATCTTGAAAAAGCATATTCTCCAATTGATGTGATTTTATTCCCGAATAAAACATTTTTCAACTTTATGCAACCTGAAAACGCATAGGCTCCTATTAGATTTACAGAATTAGGAATGCTTACGCTTTTTAAAGCCTTGCAATTATAAAACGCATATTCATCGATACGTTCAATGCTGTCATGCATTTCAACGCATTCCAACATTTCACACCCTGAACACAGCCATCCTGAAACCTTTGTCACTTTATCGCTAAAGATTATTTTTTTCAATGAAGGTACGCGTGCAAATTTCCATGTGTTAAAGTGTGTATTTGTGTAGGTACTTGCATTCCAAATTATAGTCTCGAGATTATCACAACCTTCAAATGCCATTGAATCAAACCACTCTATATTACTAGGTAATTCGATCTTGGTAAGTTCTTTGCAATTTTTGAAGGCATTGCGATGAATTTGAATCACTTTTGACACTAATCTAACACTTTTGATGTGCGAATCATGAAATGCATGCTCCTCTATTATCGTTACGTTATCTGGAACAGTAATATCATCTTCATTCCCCAGATAATTTATTAGGCACACATCAATAATTCCATCCGAATAGTCACGATATAGTGCAAATCCATTATTATCTATTTCAAAGCAACTATCTTTTTCATCTATATAAATACTCTCTGCACAAATATCATCGACGCACTCATATTGCGACTTGTCATATATTTCATAGAGGGTACAATTTCTAAATGCGGTATCATCAATGCGCTGTATTTTCTCTTTTAACGTAATTTTTGCCAAAGAAAAACAATCCATAAAAGAGTACTTACCTATTGATTCGGTTCCTTTACCGACTTCCATGGTTATACCATTCCATCCAATAAAAGCACCCTGTTTAATTTCTCTTACATTATCGGGAATAATAAGCCTTTTAGCCAACTGATTCTTTATATATAAGTTGTGTGCGTAGGACAAAGGATTTGCCGTCTTGACAAAATCCCATTTATCCTCAGGATCGCCGTCATATTCATTCGTTCCAAAGCTAATTGCACACCAATTCGCGAGGTTTGATATATGTACTTCTTTTAAACTATCACATCCTACAAAAGCCCAACCATCTATTTCTCTTAGACTATTTGGAATAGTAATACTCCTAATGGTATTTGATTTCTTAAAAGCTCCTTCGTGAATTCTTGTGACACCTTCCGGAATAATAGCAACATCGTCTGATCCTCGATACTCTATTAAAACGCCATCCTTAATAACAAATTGAAAGAAAACGGAACACCAAATACTTAACGCCGCTTGAACCAAATCTCTGGAAAAGCCATATTCGTTTATCAGAATATCTATCCAACGTTGTTCCGTTGACGGCTCGCAATATTGCAGATTTCTCAACTCGTTAAAGATGCTACTTTTTGCAATCGTAGTAATGACATTTAGTAATCCTTTATTCAAATTAGGAAAAGTATCAAGCAACACAGCTCTTAACAGTTTACTATCATTTAAACAATTAGGATTTTGGGATAATATTTGTGACAAATCTATAAATTCCATTTTTTTTGCTCCTCTTTATATATTTCCATAGCCATGTATTTCTGTAATGTAAGAATCTAAGTCGCCTTCAAATCCGCAATGCGGGCATATCACATGGCTGTTTTCACCATCCCAACACGCGAGCTTTTTGCAATTACCGCACATAAAAAACATCGTGTTTCCACAGTACGGACACCCCGGATACTCATCACCGATTTCAAACGTTCCTTTTATCGTTGATGAAAATCCACTTTCACGCTTATCTGCGCCTTCTTTCATAGGAAAAGCCCAAGCGCATTCCCATGCGTTTCTTCCTTCTTTATCAAAGCGCATTCCGAACAGTTTTTTAGTTTTAGAGCAGCGACACATCACCGCAATCATTTCTTTGGTCATTGTTCCGGCTTATATTGGCACTTCCCTAAATCGCAATAGTTCGCCTTGTCGCATGTTATGGAAAAGGTTGAAGGCAGAATGTTTTGTAATGATTTTGGTTGTTTTTGCTGTAATGCGACTTCCTCCTTACCTGAATGTGGACATATTATTTTGATTTTTGTTGTTATCCTTGGAATTTGTGTTCTCATAATCTATATTCTCCTTTCTTGCTATAATCCTTAATTACCGTCACAACTTAAATAAACTTTATGTGAAATCACATATATGCTATTAATTCTTCACGCCCCACACAACCGGCCTATTATCATTATTCCAACATGAACCTTTCCACGATTCAGGTTCGAGTTCCCTTTCGCAATAGATAATCAAATTATCGCATCCGCGGAATGCATCATCTCCTATATAATCGACGCTATTTGGAATGGTTATTTTCTTTAAATCTTCGCAGCCATAAAATGCAACTTCTCCAATATTACGTACACCATCAGGAATAATGATACTTTCTAACCCTTTACAATCTGCAAATGCATAGCCCGCAATGCCACGGGTATTTTCTCTGATGTTTATTGTTGTATTACTAGGCATAGTTCCTTTATATTTATATGCAATATTCCCGATATACAAAAGACCGTTTGGTTGCCTTCTATACCATTCCGTATTATCAAAAGCATAACCACCTATATATGTCGCATTATCGCCAATTGAGATGACTGACAAATTGGTACAATCATAAAATGTGTATTCTTCGATTGACAAAACACTGTTGGGGATTATTGCTCTTTTTAATTCGCTACACTCGCGGAACGCATCCCGACCGATGTGCGTTATACCTTGTGGCAAGACAATCCTTTTCAACGATTCACACCCGTAAAATGCGCCATCCTCTATACTCTCTAAACCTTCTGGAAACTCGATTTTTTCTAAACTAGTGCAATAATAAAAGGCGCCCTCACCAATGGTTTTTACACCATTTGGAATGACAATACTTGTAAATTCGCACTCTGAAAACGCATATTCTCCAATTCTTGATACTCCATGCGGAATCACAACTGATTCTCTTTGATCATCATCGCACCAATTGTATTTTAACAACACTCCATTTTCAATTTCAAAAATATTCGAATCATACTCTTGTTCATCGAATGGTGTTTGCCTGCTATCATTTGAATATTCATCTCTTATTGCAATCGTAGTGTCAATTGATTCCATGCCATCGATTACGATTATTTCGAAACATTTTTCAATAATCTGTTCAGACAATCCATAATCATCGACGAGAGTCTTTTTTAATCTTGACAAAAGCACTGCTGATTGTCCGTTTTTTTGCATTTGTGAAATAATGCCGTCATCCGCCATAGTCATCAATGTGTTCATAATGGCTTTGGGAGTATCGGGATATAAGTCTTTTATATAAGATTTTAGTTTCTTCCCATCCGATACGCAATCGGGATATTTATTCAACAACAATTCAAAATCTTTTCTATCCATTTTTACTTTTGCTTCTCCACAATTATTGCGATTGACAAATCATCGCCGCTTCCTTTTTTTGACAACTCAGGCAAAAAAGCCACGAGCTCTTGTTTTGCATCTCCGAGTTTTTGTTCTTGAAAGCCCTTGAACACATTCTCGACAAAAGCGACGTATGCTTCTTCCGTCGAAAAACTGTTTATCACACCATCCGATGAAAGCAGAACTGCATTTATCCTATTTGATTTATTTAAAGATATAATGCAATGTTTGAATGACTTTGCCGCATCGCTGTTGCACAACGACGTCGTAAGATTAAACTGCAATTGGTCGTCCGCCAATTCACGATGGATTTTATCTAACAAACAAACTTTATACTGTCCGTTTAATACGCAAACGTTTCCGTCTCCGAGTTTCAAGACAAATAAGTATTTGTCTGTCAATACGGCAGCAATAAACGTTGAACCATACGCTTTAACGTATGAAGAACGTAACGACCTTTTGTCGTCTTCTCCCAACGGTTCAAAACGCATGTCGGATTCAAACGGGTTATCTAAAAAATGATTTCTAACAAGTTCGTTCCATTCGTTGATAATGGATATTTCCAATTGTGAAATCAACGTATCCCAACTTGTTTTAATTCCATCGTTATTTAAGACATAGTCCATAAACGAGGAAATCATTTTCTTCCCCGCTTCGCATGCGAAACGAGACCCGATGGCACTTCTGAAATACTTGTCGCCACCGTGTCCGTCGCAGACGATAACAGCATCATATCGTTTTTCTTGCCAACTTATCGAATTATCTTGACATTCTTTCTCGCCTAAAATATGAGAATATCCTCGGATAGATATGTTGGCAACCTTGTTGTCATTCATAAATTCACCTGATTAGATGTCTGATTTACCATTGGCTATCATCAATATCCGGGATATTGACCACAATCGGTTGATCATTATCGATATCGGCAATTGCTTCATTTACGACCGTTTGCGCATCTTTACCCGTCGAACTTGTAGTTCCGGTCTTTGACACGGTAGCAGTAACGAATTTTATGTACTGTCTAATCTTCTCGGGATCGTCTATTGCAACTACCGCCTCGGGTGTTCCGCAAACTTTTGCAAGCACATCACGATCCGCATCTTCACCGACTGCAAACGCAACTTTGATTGCAGATTTGAACCAATTGTTCTTTTTGAGTTCTTCAAGCGGTCTTTCCCAGTCATCGGTCGGTTCACCGTCGCTCAAAAAGATGAGGCCCGGGGCAAGATATCCCATCGGATTTTCTCCGAGAAAGCCTTTTCTTGACATCTTCTCATTAAGTGCTTTGAGAGCTGCACCCAATGATGTAAGACCGCCTGCATTTATAGGTTGCCAAGTGTTTATAAACTCTTCGGGCGTTTGTGGCGTCGGTGTAATCCATTCAACGTCATTTGAAAAAGACGCTGCCACAACCTCAATTTTTGCATTAGGCGCACCATCCGCCACATCTTTGATGATTTGCGGAATATCACGCATCGCATTATTGACTTGTGCGATTTTTGTACCCGACATGCTTCCCGACTTGTCGAAAAGATAGAACAAAGTCATTGTTCTAGTTGCCACACCTTCAAGGTTATCTCCATATCTGTTGCTCATAGTATTTCTCCTTTTGTTTATACATTTTATCTAACAAGTGAAAACTTGTTGTTTCATTCTTCTACGTGTATCGTTTTGTTTCCTATCGTAATCTTCGTTTGCGGAATCAACGTAACAGTTTTTCCGGGTTCATACGATACTATCGGTTTCTCGGGGTATTCAACCGCCCAAATTGATGCCGATTCATTTCTCAATCCATACACCCCTTTCGTTTTTTTGCTTTCCACGACAGTTCCCATCGTTATGTCTCTACTTCCGTGTGCCACGTGGAATTGTGTAAGCGTTTTCCCGTTTTGTGCCACGACTCTCGCTTGTTCCGTAACTATCGAATACGGTAAAATTTGTTTTTTATTGCATTCGGTGCACACAATTTCTTTTCCGTTTGATTTGCTAGCAAAATTGATTTCGCCGCAACAAGGACAAACAACGGCATCGTCAAGAAGGCGATATAATATATCTCTCCAAAACATTTCGGACTTACGTTTTCTACCATCGTGTAACGATTCTTCCGAAAACGCCGTTTGAAATGCGTCATGAATATAATCGGGATATATCGGCCACAATGACATGAGGTTTGAGCAAATACCGCGCACAGGTCCATTTGATCTATCCTTTGTGCTACAAACGAAAACCGGATGCTCCGCATAGAGTTCCTTCTCTATTTGCGGTGTCAAACAAGGGTACTTACAACAGTTTGCGCCTTCGAGCGGATGCGACAAAAACAGCAATTCAAAAAGGATCACCGACAACGAGAATAAGTCTGTGTTTGTGCTCGGTTTTTCTTTGCCTAAAATCACTTCCGGTGCCATATATCCGGGTGTTCCGCCTACGCCCAAATTGCTACCGTCGGGCGCAACGTTATCGTTGTCACAAATCAGCACGTCTCCATTCTTCTTGTCTATAAAAAAGTTTCCCGGACTCAAATCTTGATAACTGTACCCCTTTCTATGCAACGCTTGAAACGCTTCGACGATGTTTATTGCAGCATTTATAACAGCTTGCGTATTTGCAAAGTGTTCTTTTGCTTTTATAAACTTTGTAAACTCTGCATAGTTTGTCGGTCTTAAATCCATTATGTATCCGAAGCCTTCGCTATTTTTTCCCGTAGCAGCGACCGCTTTCATCCACAGAAAATGAGAAGACGGACTTCCGCTTTTTACGTTGTTTGAAAGGTTTTCATAGAATTTCTTGCAATTCGGTTTCAGCGATTTCAGATAATTTGGCAAATACCATTTAAGTGCATATTCCGCACCATTATATGTCACTTTATAGACACTTCCCTGCCCGCCTTCACCTATCTTAGCTTTGACTATGATTGGATCCCCATTGGTTAATAAAAGTTTTTTTCCAGGCTTAAAATCTGTCATTTCGGCCTCCGTCATTGGTGTTTATGTCAAACAAGCTACAAGAACTATTATCACTACAAAAACAATTATTCCCGTGATGCTTGTTATCAAAATCGTCTTTTTCTTTGTCTTTTCATGCTGTTTTATCGAAAGTACTGACTGTACGTTTTTCAGGTTGTTTTTGGCTATTTCACTTCCACACGAAACTGCTTGTTCGTAATACTTTTTAGCGACATCATAATTCGCAACGCCTAATTCGCCCGTCTCATACATTTTCCCCAAATTATTCAATGCTGTCGGATGATTTTTCTTCGCTGCCAATTGATACCATTTTATTGCTTCCGTAAGATTCTTACCCACGCCGGTTCCTGTGTGATACATCCAACCTACCCAAAACATAGCGCTGGCATTACCGAGTTCAGCGGCATACATATATGATTTGAAAGCTTGTTCATTGCTGTCCCAAGTGTTCTGTTTCTTCAATTCTTCTGCTTGTTTGCAATAAAACTCGCTTTTTTCTACTTTCTCTGTCTTTCCGCATCTATCGCAATCTCGGACAAAACCATTGCCGTCTTGTCTCCATTTCGAAAAGCTATGGCCGGTGGCCTTTATTATTCGTTTCTCTTTTTTACCGCATCTTTTACATTGTCTGAGTGAAAATCCATTCTTTTCACACGACGGTTTTACTTGTTCAATCCATGCCCCGAACGCATGCCCTTTTGCTTTTTGAACAATTGCTTTTTCTTCACCGCATCTAGTACATTTATACAATTCTCTACCATTCTTTTCGCATGTAGGCTCTATGTATTCTACAAGGACAAAATCATGTTTCGCATTGACAAAATTATCCTTATATTCATATCCGCAATCACACCTATGTAGCGTGTATCCCTTTTCGGTGCATGTTGGTTCTACTTGAATAATTTCGAATTTATGTGTATGTATCGTAGTATTAATTTCTATATCTTTCGATATAGGTTTTTGTATCGGCTGAATCTTTCTTGTATTTTGAGCATTATTTATCTTTACGTCATATGCACTTGCCCATATATTCAAGCAACCGTCAATATATTTTTGCGCATATCCGTGCTTAGCTTCTATATGAGAACTCAAATTGGTAAAAGTCAATTTGTCGATTACATCTTTGTCTTTTATTTCATCCACAATGCCATCGTCGAGCATAGAGCATAATATACTTGCATAGAGACTTTCCGATGGGTACAAATCCGACAATAACGATTTAAGTTTCTTGCCGTCTCGCACGCATTCGGGGTATTGGTTAATTACACTCTTTAAATCAATCATTTTCTTTTGTGCCCTTTCTTTATCTAATAAGTTTCAATACTCTTTCGGCCAATGCCCCATCAGGAAGCATTAACGTATATGTTTTACTTCCGAACTGTAATGTAATTGCATCAGCATATGGTGTAGTTGCGGATAGTTTTTCGATTTTCTGCTCAAATCCGTTTTTTGAAGCATGAAATACCACCCTCTTGTTTGTAAAGAACAGAATACCCTTGGTGTATTCAGTTTCATATATCGGTTCGCTTTTTGATTCTCCCGTATGATAATAGCAACCGTCAAAAAGTCTAAAACTCGCGCCGTTTCTTTTACTCTCAAAATGCTTCTTTTCTGTGACAATTGCTGCGACTTCAACATAGTGACAATTCTCGCCCTTTGAAAGCACTATTTTGTTTGCCGAAATAAACGGCAAAACTCCCGCTTCAATTTTTAACACTGCTTGATACGGAAGTATTGATGTCAGTGTAGGCGGTATTGCAGGTGAATTTGGAAAAAACAAGTCTTTTATCAATCCCATTTTTAGTAATGGACAATGCCATTTCTCCCTTGTCATTAGTGGCATCACAAAATAAAAAAGTGACACCCCAAACGAGATGCCACTACAGAGTTCACATCTCGCATAGTTGTCACACTATATGTAATAAGGATTTTTTCCAATCGATTATCTGCGAGTCGTGTTTCTGCCGAAAATATACGATTGGAAAATTAATACGCAAATAGAGAGTAGCAAACCACTCTCTTTTATATTTACATATAATGTGACAAGCGCAGTTTATCATATAAACTGTTTTTTTTCAATATATTCTTTGCAATTTCTGAATTTGATTATAATAGCAAATAAGGCAAAACTCCATAAACTGTCAGTTAAGTAATTAACTCGCGGTTTATAAATTTTGTGTCGCAACGGCAAAAATCTATCTCATATGCCTTTTTACGATATCTAACTATGCTGTTGCTAGTCGGCAATTGTGCGACTTCGAGATAATTTCCCAAAATGCTTAATCATTTTTACTTACCTATAAATTGCGACATATCTTTGTCGCATTTTTATGAAGTACTCAAACACGGTGGATTGAGCACGTTCAAGTATGGCGGCGATTTCGGGATAACTTAATCCGTTTTGCCTACATTCGAGCGCAATTCTCATATTGTCCGTCAGATTTAGACTCTCAACGATTGAATCATAGACGGTATAGTCTTTGACAACATCTTCTTCAATCTCGCAAGACGGCTCGCTGATGGGCGTTAAGGTATCAAGGCTCACGGAATGGTAATAGTCGCTTGTTTTTCGAGTGATAAGTTTAGACATCGTTCTAATGCACGCAATCTTGACGGTTATTGTCTTTCCGTTTTTATCGTATGTCAAAACGTCGTTTAATCGCCTACCATAATGATTGCAAAGGAATAGCGCACATTCTTGAATCAAATCATAACTGTCACTGAACGTATGGTTAATATCGTTTTTACGTTTTATATCAACGCATAGGTCTGCATATATCTTTTGCATCCTGCTTCCCATATAGCCGATAAGGAATCGAGTTTCATACATTGCCAACTGTTCTGCCATTGCAAAAACGTTACTTTGAGAGATTGCTTCTTTGAAAACGTCATAATTTCGAATGTGTTTTTTCATTTTTGGATACGCTCCGAGTTTTATTTGCCTTTCGGCAACAAGACGGCGCAGCACCGAGAAAACTCAAAAACGTATCGCTTCAAATCACAAGATGCCTATGTCAACGAATCGCATAAAAATGTTGTTAAAAGTCCATATACTTGTATCAAGACTACGGCACGTCTAATCGTCACACTTGTATAAAAGACTACGGCACGTCTAATCGCCAATGCATAAAAAATCGGCTAAAATGAACGTTGAAATTAAAGCAATTTTTGAGAGTAAGAAAACAAAATTTTTATGCCGTTGATATAGGCTTTTGTCGGTGCTAAACCGCCACGCAGAAAGGCAATAAAAACGCGGAGCAATTAAGCAAGATATCATACATTTTGGTTGCGCACAAATTATGTGCGCAACCTCTTTTCCCTAAGATTAATCAAATTATCTTATATTATGTTTTATTTCGCAATTTTTGCGTTTGACAAATTTTGCGAAATAAGATATATTGACTATGAGGTGTTATTCTATGAAACTTATCGAAAGACCGACCTATCTTCAACAACTTATCGATGTTATGAACACTCCGGACATCAAAGTTATCACAGGCATTCGCCGCTCAGGCAAATCAAAATTGATGGATGCATTCATAGATTATGTCAAAAAACAATCCGAAAATAATAACGTAATCCGCATCAAACTAAATTTGAAAGAATTTGAATCATTGAAAAACGGTGATGCATTATACGATTATATTGACAAACATTATTCTGCGGATAAAGAAAACTTTGTATTTGTGGACGAAATACAACTTTGTGCGGGATTCGAAACCGTTATCAATAGCCTGTATGAAGAAGAACGTTTCAATATATTCCTCACCGGTTCAAACGCATTCTTGCTGTCTAGCGATTTGGCAACACTCTTCGGCGGTCGAGTCTTTGAAATCAGCATGTTCCCGTTTTCCTTTACGGAATATCTTTCCTACTATCCGCAAAACGATATTGACGAGGCTTTTGACAATTACGTATCTGTCGGTGGTATGGCAGGCTCTTATCTATATAGCAATCAAAGCGACGCACGGAAATATCTTGCAAACATTGTACGCACCACTATTACAAAAGATATTGTTAAAAAATTCAAAATCGAAAACGAAGACTTGCTTAATATGATTGCGGATTATCTTATGGACAACGTAGGCAACAAAACATCTATACGCAATATTGCAAATGCGCTCACTTCAAACACATACAAAACCAACGACAAAACCTGCGGCGCATATATAGATTATCTCTGTCGCAGTTTCCTGTTCTACCCTTTCAAGCGTTACGACGTAAAAGGAAAGCGATATTTGGAATCGGATAAAAAATATTATCTTGCAGATCTCTCTTTCCGCTATGCAATTATCGGCACAAAAAACGCCGATTACGGTCATTTATATGAGAATATAGTAGCGATTGAATTATTGCGTCGCGGATATGAGGTTTACGTGGGGCAACTAGGCGAAAAAGAGGTTGATTTTGTTGCCATAAAAGACGGTTTCAAAACCTATATTCAAGTTTGCGACGATATGAGTCGTCCCGAAACTCAAAAACGAGAATTAGCCCCCTTACTATCAATCAAAGATGCTTATCCAAAAATTATTATCGCACGAACGAAGCATCCTGAAAGCCAAATCGAAGGCGTCCGAATCATAGATATCGCGCGTTGGCTCATTTCGCAAAATTAGCATAAACTTGATTTTGCGAAATTTAGAATATGTAAATTTTTATTAAAAATCGAAGAGATTATATCGTTAATCACACCCATTCGTAAAAGTGTGCATAAATGATACGACATAAACAAGTATAAATAATAAAAAGCACAACTTATTAACGAGCTGTGCTTTTTTGAATTTTTCATTGTACTAGTCAATATGACCAAACAATTTGATCTAATTTGGATAAGTAGTACTCTCCTTTATGAACATCAATCATCTTAATAAAGTATGCTATACCATAAAGATGTTCTTTATAAAAAGATTTATCGCATCCTATTCTTTTCATATGGCTTTCTACACCGTATTTTTTACAATAATAAACGGCATTATCAATTTCCTTAATTATTGCCGACGAAACTGAAACTTTCTTATTTACAATTAGTCCTGTAACCTCTTGTCTTTGATTGCTATATTGAAATCTAATCTTTTTCTCATTTACAGTGAATCCTTCTTCTTCAATAATACACCTTACTATTGGCATAATATTTTTAATTCCTGCGCCACCAGAAAACGTAATATCATCCGCATATCTTGTGTAAGAGCAATTGTATTTTTCTGCTATTCCAGCCAATCTTTTATCAAGTTTCATTGCAACTATGTTAGAAATAGCAGGGCTTGCTGGAGATCCCTGAGGTAATACATTATCATTATTCGTGCATAACTGAGTTAACAAATGTGCGACTTCGTTTGTATAGCCCATATATGCAAAAATTCTATACACCTTATCATAAGTTATCGTTGGAAAAAAATCCTTTAAATCAACATTTATGACTAATTCTTTATTGGTGTGCATTTGCGCATTATCAAATATTGAACGTGATTTCTTGAATCCCATCGCGTAATCGGAAAGGCCTATTTTATCAAGGATATTCTCTTTAATCCATAATTGAAAAGCCTTTAGCCTTGCAGATGGTGCTTCTATTTTTCTTTTATCTCCATTCTTTTTAGGAATATAAAATATATGATATTCATTCCTCTTTTTACCAAAATATAAGTCTTGTTCTCTCTTTTTTATATTTAAAATCTTACGCAAATGGCGCAGATTGTAAATAATGGGCATATTATTTTGATTCAGCCTATAATTATAAACTTTTATAGCATCTGCCGTTTTATGGGAAACTATTCCTTGCTCTACAGCTTTCTTCAATCTTTCTTCTGTAGCCATATATGACACATAGGAATTAATACTTACTATATCTGTTATTAGCAATCTGCTCGATATTTTAATATCGAAGCAGATTACAGCACTTTGTTTAAAAACAAAGTGCTGATATTCAATCGAAAATGCTAATTTAAGATTGAATATCTTATTGGCAATCCATTTGGCGGAGCCATATGCATATGCTTGCGGAAAGGAATGGTGCGTTGTATTGGCCTTGTGCCAACAACCATCCTTCCGCAGCAAGCATATGGCTCAAAGCAGCCTTAAATAATAGAAAAACTACCTGTTTTTCGTCTTCTAAGCATTAATTCCTATGTTATCACCTCCTATTATTGAAATTGACAGGTATATAACTGTCCTTATCTTGATCAACAGAAGGAATATGCTCTGCAGATAAAGAGAGAGCTTCCCCTTCCAGCAGCTTAAAAAACTCGGCAAAACGACTTTTAAATATTACATCCATCGTCTTTTGTGTTGCCTCTGGAAAACCTTCCTCAATCGTAATATAACCTTTGTCTATAGATTCTGTCAAGAGATTATCAAGCTGGTCTTTTGACAATCCCAACTCATTGCATGCTTCAATGATACTATATTTTCGTCCTTTACCCGTGCAGTAAAGAATAAAAACATTAAGCTTCGTATCCTCAACATTCATAATTGCGGGCTTTGTCTTCTTTATTGCGTTGTGTTGCAGTACTTCCTTTTGCATTATTTTTAACGTCGTTTTTTGAGATTTATATCTTTCAAATAAATGTTTAAAATTTTGGGAATCATGCCAAAAGATTCCCAACGTATTATTTGGCGTATTGTACGAAAATGATATTAGAGCTTCTACCGCTTTGAAACCTAAAATGTAATTGGGCTGTACAGAATACTTTTGGCAAATTTCCGCATACTGACGCCGCTTAATTTCAGATTCGATTCTTTTGTATATATAATCATTTTCAAACGCCTTATCTTGAATTTGTAATGAAATTAAGTTAATTCTGTAACCATTTTCCTTTGCATATTCGTTTATTGCTAATTGCGAAAAAGACGAACTTGCTACCGTTAAAAAGTAAAATGCTTTTGTTTTAAGTGCTTCATTCGTTTCAATTAATTTACGATGAAAATCTATGAATGATTTTGCTGAACCCGAATAATCATCTACTATCGCAATTACTTCGATGTGTTGCAAACTTGATTTCCTTGCCAAACCAAAAATGTTTTTTTCTGCTCTGGATTTTATATTGTTTTGCATCCAAAATATAGTGTAAAAAAAGTCTGAAAAATTTGCTCCATATTCTCTTTGAATTGGAACGACGATAAACTCTTCTTTACATTCACTCGTAAATCGTTCAAAAAGCCTCGATGATTCGACTTTTAAAGAACGTTCGCTATAATATGTATAATGCATTAAAAGGTCAATCATTAATGGCCGCTCATCTTCCTCAAACTGCGACAACCATTCATCTATTCTTCTTTCGAAATCTTTCTGATCTTGCTGCGTTTCGCACTCTTTTATAATATTTTCGTATTTCATACCAATCTTTTTTGTATTTCTATATAATTATAATAGCTATCTGTTCTCTTAGCTACGCACACGTATATTTACACAACAAGAAATGTCCGCTCTCTATTGATACATAAAGATAAATTCAACATTAATGCCAACACTTTGCGAATATAATGCATATACTTTCTCGCTAAACGGATAAAACACATCTTTGTCAATATATTATTATATCTCAAATTTCAGATGAACGCTATACTATCATTCAAATATTGTGTGCTTTCCATTTTGCAATTTATACTCTAACTAATTCGACGCATTCTTTTCAACGCACCAATCTTTCGGTTGATACTTTGCTGTTCAAATTTGGGAAAACCATATCCATTATCTTTTATTCTGCTTTGCACATCTTCATCCAATAGAGCCTCTGCGTATTTTGACTCTATTATAATTCCGACCATTTCCGCGTAATCACTTTTTATCGAGTCAACTCTGATATTGCGCAAATAATCAACAACCTCGTTAATACTATCGGCATTCGAAACTAATGCTGTGAACATATTTCTATTCTGATCCCAATCATTAAATGATTTCAATCTTTTATATTTTAATTCTTTCATCCCAATATTATTGCTTAATGCTATTTTAAAATCGTTGTTCTGCTCCATATACATCGCAATACCGTCGTTATTATTAAACAGATTAACATAGACATACATCGGTATAGCTTTGTCAAACAAAAATTTTTTATAGTATAGCGTTTGACCTATTACGGCTTTTTCAAAGCGCTCAATTTTTATTAATTGTTTTGTCAAGCTGTCGCACAATCCAATTTCGGAACTAAAACTTGCGACTATTCTTGCAGTAATAACATTTGCATTATTCTGTTCATTAACAAGGTCAACATATCGTTTTTCATACTTAGAATCCCAATCTTCAAGCAATAATTCAAGAAGATATTCATCGCAAGATTGAAAATGGTCAAATGTCAATTCCATAAAGCGTTGTATTCCATTTGCGATTAAACCAAATTTAAAATATTATTCACCGCTCCGAGTTTTCTATTGCCTTTCGGCGTGACGTTTTGGCACAGAGAAAAGCCTATATCAACGGCAAAATTATTGCTTGTTAGATATGGGCTATTTTATTGCAGGCGCAATAATTTACGCTGTTCGTTGACATATGCTTTTCGCAATTTGAATCGATATGTTTTTGAGTTTTCTCGGTGCTGCGCCGTCTTGTTGCCGAAAGGCAAATAAAACTCGGAGCGTATCCCAAAAATGAAAAAACATATTGAAAATTATGACGTTTTCAAAGAAACAATCTCAGAAAACAACGTTCTTGCAATGGCAGAGCAATTGGCGATGTATGAAACACGATTCCTTATCGGTTATATGGGAAGCAGAATGCAAAAGACATATGCAGACCTATGCGTTGATAAAAGGCGTAAAAACGACATCAACCACACGTTCAGCGACAGTTATGATTTAGTCCAAGAATGCGCGCTATTCCTTTGTAATCATTATGGGAAGCGATTAAACGACGTTTTGACATACGATAAAAACGGAAAGGCAATAACGGTCAAGATTGCGTGCATTAGAGCAATGTCTAAGCTTATAACCCGCAAAACAAGCGATAATTACCGATCCGTGAGCCTTGAATCCTTAACGCCCGTCAGCGAACCGTCTTTCGAGATTGAAGAAGATATTGTCAAAGACTATACCATCTATGATTCAATCGTTGAGAGCCTCAATTTGACGGACAATATGCGAATTGCGCTCGAATGTAGGCAAAACGGGTTGAGCTATCCCGAAATCGCCGCCATACTTGAACGAGCGCAATCCACCGTGTATGAATATTTTATCAAAATGCGCCAAAGATATGTCGCGATTTATGGATAACTTTTTTTGCACTATGTAGATTAAATGCTGATTTTTCAACGCTCATAATTCTTTACATCTCTATAATTTATTTTTTTACTCCTTTTCTCCAAAACCAACTTGAAGACGGATGTGGGCTACTGACTGTTTTTTCGTCATACCCAGCCAGAACTAACGCTTCCTTAATTTTGCCGTTCAAGAAATCCACATCATCAACATTTTTTATTCCGCCCGTACAAGAATTGATAATTAATATCGGGCTAGCATTACGGATTCGCTCTAAAAAATTTTCTTTGCCACCATTCCCCCACACCGCTGCAAAAACCTTATCTCTATCATCTTTATTTGCTTTTATTTTTAAACTTTGAGCATTACTGCACTGATAAGACACCGCCTCAATAAGCAACGATGAATAATCTCCGTCCGGAATAGAAATAAAGCTATTTTTTATTGCATCACTTAAGATTTCTTCCAAATGTTCACTAATGTTTTTACCCGTTGTAGATAATGCAGGACCTAATGGCTTTCCATTAGAATTATATTCTTTCTCGTGAGGCGACTCTAAAACCAAACAAATAGTCTCTAATCCTAATTCTTTTATTCTTTCAGTTTCTTTTGCCGAACGTGGTTTTTCTTGACAATATACAAAATTATCAACAAAAGAGCAATTACCATTACGTACTTCAATTGTAGCGACATATCTTAAAACGCTGAACAAATACTATATTTGCGACCTCGGAATCCGCAATAGCAAATTGAATTATCGACAAATAGAGATAACTCACTCGCTTGAAAACGTATTATAACTAGATCTAATACGACGCGGATATATAGTCGACATCGGCAAAAACAATTCAAAAGAGATCGATTTTGTCGCAAAGAATGACAAAGATTTGTTTTATATACAAGTGGCTTATACCCTTTCGGATCCAGATAAAAACGAACAGGAAGTATCGTCATTCTACGGACTAGATGACGGTTATAAAAAGATCGTCATCACAATGGACGACGATCCTTTTGTCAGTCTAAAAAACGGTTACAAAAAAATCAATGCACTTGATTTCCTTTTGGATGACTATTCTCTTGAGCAAATCTAAGACGAGATATTTCAAATCAAATGATGCATTATTTTGCTCACCACAATAAAAAAGTACGAACTGTTTGTTCGTATTTTTTTATACCCTACCAAGGTTTTGGATATTATCATATCCGCACGCTTTGCGTGCCGAACTCGGGACACCCGAGTGGCGCAAGCAAAGATAGTCACAAGAGCGAAGCATTTGCGGATATCGTGCGGAGCGGACATAGCAAATAAACATTTTGAAATTGCACGCTCAAATTTGAAGCGCACAAAAAAGTATTACAATCTTTTTTAATTCTTCAAACACAATTATACTTTGCTTGCGGTTTGTTCCGACACAAGATACCTTTTGTAGTTAGTAATAAATGCGTTATATTTTGCTTTTTCCGTCTCGTTGGCTGAAAACGTAACGTTATCGTCATTGGAAAAGATACTGTCGAGATAATCTTGCAAAGAAATATCGTTAATTAAAACGTATCCTGCAAGCAAAGCTATTCCGTATGCACCGCCTTCCCCCGCCGTACTCATTACCGTTACGGGAGCGCCGAGAGCCGCACTCGTCGCTATCTGCCCTATCTTCGACGTTTTGTAATATCCGCCGTGCGCTGTTACGGACGATATTTTGACTCCCTCGTTTTTGAGTATATCCGTTCCGAGCGACAACGCCGCAACCGCAGAATACACTTGCATCTGCATAAAGTTGGCAAGGTTTAATTTACCGTCTTGCGGACGAATTATCATCGGCGCTCCTTTTGCAGTCTCTGCAAGCGGCTCACCGCTCAAATAGTTGTATCCTACGAGTTTGCCGACGTCGCTGTCGCTTTCTGCGGACTTGTTAAACAATTCCGTGTATAGTTTGTCCTTGTCGATATTCCCGCCGGACAACTTTATTACTTCGTCGAAAAGATTTACCCATTGGTCTATTTCCGACGTACAATTGTTCGTATGTATAAGCGCACAAGGGTATCCGTCGGGAGTGGCGATTATATCTATCTGTCTGTAATAATTCTTAAACGGCTTTTCCAACACGACGGACATATTCGCCGTAGTTCCCGATGACACGTGTCCCGTCGTTGGCCTTAAAGAATTCGTGCATATCATACCCGTGCCCATATCACCTTCGGGCGGACACATTGCCGCACCGGCTTTCAGCGTTCCCGTGGGATCGAGATACCATGCACCGCTTTCCGTAAGTCTTCCCGCATTTTCTCCCGCCAACAAAACTTGCGGCAATAAATCGGTTAAATTGGCGTTCACGCCATATTTCGACAACAAAGCGTCGTACTTTTCAATACGTTCCTTATCCCACGATTTTCCATCAATCGGGAACATTCCGCTGGCATCGTTGGCACCAAGCACGTTTTTACCCGTCAAGAGATAGTGAACGTAACCCGCAAGCGTTTGCAAATGAGCAATTTCTTTTACCGTTTTTTCCTTATTCAAAACGGCTTGAAAGTAATGCGTAGCAGACCAACGCTGCGGCATATTGAATTGTAATTCTTTTGTCAAAATATCTGCCGCTTGCGCAGTGGTCGTATCGCGCCACGTTCTGAACGGCTCTAATAAATTCCATTTTTCATCGAAAGCAAGATATCCGTGCATCATTGCGGAAATACCTATTGCATCCAGCGTTTCAATGGGATAGCCGTAATCTTTAACTAGTTCTTTGTAACTTATTTGAAGGCCACAACGAACTTCATCCATAGAATAAGACCAGTGTCCGTTTACAAGTTTATTCTCCCAATGATACGAACCATTTGCAAGCACTTTGCCGTTTTCGTCTATTAAAACCGATTTTATTCTCGTCGATCCGAGTTCTATACCGAGTATATTTTTCAAAATTGAGTCTCCGTTTTTCTTTTTGGTTATAACCTATCTTCTCTGCACCAAGATAAAATCATACGATTAATTATATCAATTTATAATCCCTAATTCAAGTACGGAGTAATAAAAAACAAGAATAGCGACTATATGATTTTGACGCGTTCGTTTAAGAACGAAAAGTTGCGGACGTATTATTTGATTCCTCAATATGCAAATATACCATAAAACTCTGCTTCACTCCAAAATAGCGGACACGCTTAACTTGACAAATCGCGGGTTTGGACTAATAATGTATCCGTAAATTATTTATATCTAATATCGTATCGAAGAATCCCAATCGACGGAGGCAAAAGCCGACGATGCGGAATTCTTCAAAATCTAAAAAAGGAGAACCGATTATGTTTGAAAAACTTGATCAAATCAAGCCTGCGCTCAAAAAACTCATAGCCGAACTTGACAAGACGTACGCTTACGCGTCGGTGCTTGCGGTGGAAGACGAAAATCGCGGTTGGAGAATAAGTCGCACGGGCAAAAGGATAAACAACAAAGGTCTCGGCGGTGGCTCGGGCTACGTGGTGAGAGTATTTGACCAAACGGGCTGTGCGGAATATTCATTCAACGAATTTTCCGAAGACAAAATCCCCCAAATCGTAAAAACGATGGGTGAGCGCATAGCGCAAGAGGCAAAGAATATTCCGAGCGGAATAACTCCCCTTCCAACCCCTATTCCGAGCGACGAACCCGCAACTCTCAAAAAGGTGGGCGGATACGCAATCAATCCCAAAAAAATGGGTGACGAGGCAATACTCGCGCGCCTCGAAGGAATACGCAACAAGGCGTTGACGGTGGACGGCGTGCTCGACGCAATCGCAACGATATCGTATAGAGCGTTCCGAAAGTTGTTTATATCCAAAAATCGCGATCTCGATCAAACCGTGATGTACACCAACGGCGCGATTATGGCAATGTCCCAACGCGGAGAAGAGGTTTTGGACGCATACAAAGGCTTCTCCACCCTCGGCGGAGCGGAACTTCTCGACGAAATGGACGAATACGCCTTGACAGTCGCAAACGAAGCGGTTGAACTCTTAAAGAGCGAACCGATGATCCCCGGAGAATACGACTGTATTTGCGATCCCGACACCACGGGTATGATAGTTCACGAAGCATTCGGACACGGTGTGGAAATGGATATGTTCGTCAAAGACAGAGCGCTTGCTTCGAGCTTTATCGACGAGCGCGTCGCAAGCGATCTCGTAACTATGCACGACGGCAACGCGGTCGACGATACGGCAACTTGCTGGTTTGACGACGAAGGCACTTTCACGGGTGATACGGTCGTCATCTCCAATGGCATTTTGAAACACGGTATGTGCGACACTCTTTCCGCAAGTCGTCTCGGCGTAAAGCCTACCGGCAACGGCAGACGCGAAAGCTACGAACGAAAAGTGTATACGCGTATGACCAACACCTACTTTGAAGGCGCAAAAGAAGGCGTTACGCCCGAAGATATGATTGCGTCTATCAAATACGGCTTCTTGCTCGAATCCCCGTCAAGCGGTATGGAAGATCCCAAAAACTGGGGTATTCAATGTATGGTTACCAAAGCAAGAGAGATCAAAGACGGCAAACTCACCGGCAAAATCTACTCGCCTATCGTGCTTACGGGATACGTTCCCGACTTGCTTAAATCAGTGAGTATGATGAGTTCTTCCCTCGTAACGTGCGGCAGCGGTTTTTGCGGAAAAGGCTACAAGGAATGGGTTAAAGTGTCCGACGGCGGTCCTTATATGAAGGCGCGCATAAGACTTGGCTGAGAGGTGATATTATGATAGAAAAAATCAAAAAAGCATTGTCTGAACTAAATATCGAACGTTGGAGAATAAACGAAGTCAAAGAGGAGTCGGCGGAGTTGTTTTTCGTCAAGCACAATCTCGACACGAGACGTATAAAAGACACTCATAAATGCGTCGTTACGGTATCGAGAGAAAGCGAAAAAGACGGCAAAAAACTCGTCGGTGACACGGGCGCGAATATCAACCCGTCTATGACCTACGACGAGATAAAAAAGGAAATCGAAGACGCGTATTTTGCGGCACAATTTGCGATGAATCCGTATTACGCACCGCCCAAAAAGGTAGTGTCGGACGTCGTGGAAAAGCACAACGAACTTGCCACTGCTCCGCTTGCTCAAAGCGCAGGCAAAATGGCGGAAGCAATCTTCTCCGCAGACGTCAACGAGCACTCCTATATCAACTCGACGGAAGTATTTTGCCACAGACTTTATTGCCGTATTCTCACGTCCGAGGGTACGGACGTATCTTTCACCGACGCGACTTGCAAGGGTGACTACGTGGTGCAATGCAAGACGCCCGACGACGTTGAGCTTATCAATCAATTTGAATACGACGACGTAAACACCGACGCGCTCAAACGAGGCGTAAAGGAATATCTCGATTTCGTATACGACAGAGCGTGCGCGCAAAAGACGCTGAAAAGCGGAAAATACGACGTTATTTTGAGCGGTAAAAACCTTGCGGAAGTCCTCTCTTATTACACGGAAAAATCCGCCGCGGATATGATTTATCCGGGATATTCTTCTTGGAAGAAAGACGACGGCGTGCAAGGTGAAGTCAAGGGTGACGCGCTCGATTTGACGTTGATTGCGACGCGTCCGTTCAGCGGTGACGGCATCAAAATGCAAGACCTCGAAGTTATCGAAAACGGCAAACTCCGCGCAATACATGGAAGCACCCCCTTCTGCCGTTATCTCGGCATTGGGCCTACCGGCGCATACGACAAGACAAAATGCAACAACCAAGGTAGCGTATCCTTTGAGGATATGAAGAAAACTCCTTGCCTTTGGACGGTTGCTTTCTCCGACTTCCAAATGGACACTTTCACGGGACACTTCGGCGGTGAAATCCGTCTTGCATACCTCATCGAGGACGGCAAAGTCACACCCGTTACGGGCGGTTCTATAAACGGCAACCTCATAGAAGCGCAACAAAGAATGCTCTTCTCAAAGGACAGATTCGTCTCGGCAAACTACGAAGGTCCTTACGCGGTCAAGTTCTTTGACGTCCCCGTCGCAGGCACTGCAAACTGATAAAAAACGCTTGCTTTGAAAAAAGCAAAAACACGTTAAAAACTCAAGAAACCTCGCAATATAATTTGCGAGGTTTTTAGTGATTATCGACACTTTAAGTATATAAAAACAATTGATAAAGTGTGTTTTTCGCTTATTGCTGTGATTTTATAAAACTTATTCAGTGCTTCTTTTTGCAAGACTTATAAGCCGTTTTCATCACAATTCTTCTATAAAATACACGTACACGCCGAGGTCGATTTCACCTTTTGCGAGTTTGGAAAGTTCCGTGCAATAAGTGAGACTTGCGTTGTAAGCGCGTCTGAAAAGATAGTCGAAAACGTCCGTCGATATAACGCTTCCTTTGAAGCTTGACGACACTCGGAAAACGAGTTTTCCAGTTGCGTACTCAAATTCAAATCCGCCGTCTACGAGCATACAATTGGTGACGCAAGTTGCAATTGCGCCGTCCGAAAGTCTGTCTTTGGGGAAAGTTATATCGGACGTTGCGATAAGCATAAGCGACTGTTTGTCGGCATTGACGGTCACGGCAAACGTTATCGGCAGCACGCTCGTTTCCGCTTGGAAATACGCCGTAAGACTATCGTCTTCTCTTTCGAGTTCGTAGCCCCTGCCTTGAAGTTTTTCGACTATGGAGTTATATACGTTGGTTGCGATTTTTAATTTGATATCGTCCATAATTCCACCTCAACGCAAGTATGCTATTATTTGTTCCGCCGACAATTCGCTCTTGGACAAGAACAAAAACTTCTCGTTGAATTCGTCGACGGTGGTGAGCGTTGCTCTTGCGAGATAATCGAGCAACTCTTTGCCCACTATGCTGTTTGAAAAATTTGCGGATATTCTGAACGTAATCTCGCCCGTTTGCCATTGAAAATCGAAGCACCCGTTGGATACGTATGTATTGACCTCGCACACCGCAACCGCGATGGCGTCTCTTCGCTCTTTGGGTATGGGGAAGGGCAAAACGGACATCACGAGTACGTCCGAGAGATCTGCGTCCACCACCACGTCGAGACGAACGGGCAAATCTTCCCCTTGCAACGCGCAATTTAGCCCGAATTTGCCTTTTTGCTTGGTATATTTGACGTCGTTTTCGTCAAGAACGTCGCAAAGCAGTCCGAAGACCGTCTTTGCGAGTTTCTTTTGTTTGAAAGTCGTTTTGTTTGCCATATAAATTAAAATCCGAGTTTTATTTTCTTTTCAGGACGGAAAGCGAAGTCTTTTTCGCTTGCGGCGTTGGTGAAATCGCACGCGCAGAGCGTAACCGACTTTTTACCTTCGAGTTGACATCTCATAGCCGCTTTTGCCCACGTTCTCTCAAAAAGATTGCGCACGAAACGCGCGTTGCTAAATTTTTCTGAGGAAAGCACGTCGTCGGACAAATTCAAGAAATATTCCTTTGCCGTGGCGCGAAGGTCGTCCAATATTTTGAACTTCCCCTCCGCCATAGACACGTATATCTCAAAAAGTTGCTCGCGCGTGAAGTTGGGAAACTCTATCGTGTAAGGCATTCTGCTTTTGAGACCGCGGTTGGCTTCCATAAGCTTGTCCATATCCTCGGTGTAGCCCGCCATAATTACGACGAGATCGTCCTTGTGGTTTTCCATCTCGGCAATGAGCGTATCGATTGCCTCTACGCCGTAGTCTCTTGAATTACCGTCACCGCGATAAAGCGAATACGCTTCGTCTATAAACAGCACCGAACCGTACGCGTCACGGCACATACCCGACGTCTTCGGTGCGGTTTCGCCTATATACTGACCGCAAAAATCTCTGCCCTTGTATTCGTAAAGGTTGCCTATGCGAAGCACGCCCTTTTCTTTGAGAATTTTGCCGAGAATTCTTGCAACGGTGGTCTTACCCGTACCGGGCGCACCTACGAAGCGCATATGCAAACAAGGTCTGTCCGGTCCGTTTTCCGTCTTGGAAAGCGCGATTTGCGCAAGAATTTCCTCGATTTGCGCCTTGATTTTCTCGCAACCGACGAGTTTGTCGAGTTGTTTCATTCCCTCGGCGTCGTTTTCATTGTCCAAGCAAATCTTCTTTGCGTCGACTGCGTCGATAATCGTAGCGTCCTTTGCTCCGCTTGCCGAAGCCAAATGCTTTTTGTACACGAGCTCTTTTACCACTTTCTTTATCGTGTTGAGCCCGTAGAACTTGCCGTCCGACTTCTCTTCCGCAATGCGTTGCAAGAAGCATTTCCACGCCCCGTCCGTGAGCTTCATTCCGTAGCGAGCAAAGTCGCGCCTTGCGATTTCCTTGGTTTGCGCGTTGTCGAAAGGCGGGAAAGACACCGTCTTAACGTAAGTCAAATCGTTGAGAGTAGTCTCTATTCTTCCGAGAACGTCCTTGTCCACGAACGGCACTCTGAACACGAATATATGTCTTTGCGTGTTCTTTTGCACGTTTTTGAGGAAGTTGCGGAAGTCCTCGTTGTCCGACTTGTCAATCCATTTGCTGATATCGATGCAAATCACGCGAGCGAAGTCGTCGTCATCGTCGTACTTGTCAATCTCGTCGCTTGCTTTGAGCAAATCGTCTTTGGGTTTGTCTGTGAGGTCAAGCTTGATTTCTTGAACGGGAATATCCTTGGAGACCTTTGCTAGATTGAGCGAAGACGCAATCTTTGCCAAAACTTCGAGATACGTCGTAAGACCGCACCCGTCGCCAAGCGAGAAAAGATAGCTTTGCGCCATAAAAACGTCTTGTGAGTTAGCCTTTTTGATTTCGGGCGCAACGAGCACGATTTCACGCACGAGGTCCTTGAACTCTTTTGCCCCGACGAGCGCGTTCACCGCGTTAAGCGTCTCTTCTATGGACGTTTCGCTTGCCTTTTTGTCGGTTTTTGCCTCGGATTGAGCGGAATTGCCCGCGTTTTCGTCGTTTCCGTTGTTATTTTGCGCGTCCGCTTGCGTATCGGCGGTATTGTCCGCGCCTAAATCGTCTTCACCGTCAACGGTAAAAATAAGCCGTTTTTCGTCGCTTTTTCCGTATTTTTGCGTGACGTAAACGCAAATTTTATCTTTGATTTTGTCGATATCGTCCTCTTCGACGGAAAATACCAAATGCAAGCACGACTTTTCGACGAGAGTGATTTTGCCCTTGGCAAACTTATCCGCAAGGACGTCGGCGGGGTGCTTGGAGTCGCTTATGCGCGTCAATACCCAGTCGAAATCGAGGTCTATTCTCAAATTTTTCTTCATAAGTCCCTCAATATTATAAATTGATAATTTATTATACTATAAGAATCAAATATATATCAAGGCTTTTTTGTCGGCAAAATATCGTAGAAAATCTTTTAATTTTTTGAAAAAATTTTTGACCGCCATACACAATTTATCTATTCCCAAACCACCACACCGAGATTTTGCAAGATTGCAAGAGCGAGTTTTGAGCGTTTACAAAAGGTCGCAAAACTTATCTAAACGACGCAAAAAACTTACAAAAACCGCAAATAAAATGAAATCCGAATACAAGATTTGTCGAAAATTGGCGATTTTTTGAAAAATCGCTTATACAAAATTTTTGATATTTATACATTTTTAATCTTTTTATGCATAAAATTTGCTTCAAAAAGCATAAAATTCGGCATCGAAAATATCGTTTTAACCGCCTCGAAATCGTCGTCAAAAACGCACGCGTTACACCGTTTGCATATAATATATAATACTAAATAGAGGAAGATATATAACATTATAATAAAGCGCGTATGCGAAAGAGCATTGACGAGAGCACGGATAAAGGGGCGAAAAACGAACGTTAAAACGCAAGATGAAAATTTTGCATAAAAATTTATTTTTTCAAAATCGATAAAAAAATTGTTTACATATCGGCAAACTGCCCTTATAATGTACACAAATAGAAAAAGTCGTATAAAACGACATACTATACAACAAACAAAAAATAAAAGCAACCAAAAATCAAAAATAGTTGGAAATTAATTTTCGATTAAAAATTCAAAGGTTTGGTTGCACCGCGATCAATCTTTAACAAACGCAATCGATAACGAAAAAACAAAAAACGAACAACACAACCTAAAAATAAAAACAATATAGAATTAGGAGGTAACAAACAATGAAGCAAAGAAAAGTTATTGCTATTTTGGCTATGATTTTGGTTCTCGTGCTTTGCGTCGGCGTCTTTGCTGCTTGTAACCCGACTCCGGACGGAGACGGCGGTAACGGCGGTAACGGTGGTAACGGCGGTAATCAAGGAAACCAGTCTTTCTACGATTACGTTGACCCCGCAACTTGTGAGCACGTAGACGCAGATCACAACTGCGTATGCGACAAATGCTTTACCGGTATGGGACACAACATCGTTGACGGCAAGTGCACGGTTTGCGGCAATTATCAAAGAGTTGCAGGCAACTACACGTATCAAGATGCTACATCAACTATCGCATCAGTGTGGAACCAACATATTTATCAAACCGATGACGATTCATACCCAATCGACTTCATAACCAACGGCTTGTACGAATTCCACTTCAACGGCTCAAAATCCGGATACGAAATCTGGCCGGTAATGGCATCTGCTTATCCCGAAGATATCACCAACGACGTCAAATCGGAAGCGAAATGGGGCATCCCCGCCAACGCTACGAAGGGATACGCATATAAGATCCGTCTCAACAAAAACGCAAAATGGGACGACGGCACGCCTATCAACGCAGATACGTACGTCGAATCCTACAAGCTTTTGATGGATCCTAACTACAACAACTACCGTGCAGCAGACTATACGAGCGGTTCGGTCGTATTCAAAAACGCAAAGAAGTACCTTATGAGTACTCAAAAGAATTATTACGTCAATATGAGCGTGAAGTATGCAACTCTCCAAGAAGCACTTGACGCAAACGAGACGGTGTACTTTGACTGCTGGGATTTCTGGGGCGCAGAAGGCTACGTTGACAAAGACGGCAACGAGTGCCCGCAATACGTCGCAATTGACGACGAAACACAATACGACGTATCTGTCGAAGATTTTGCAACCGAAGAAGGCAACGATCGTTTCAGCGGTAAAGAATTGTACGAAGCATATTACGGTTCGTATTTGACTGACGATCTCTTTATGATCTACTCCGAAAACGATGACTACGGTTTCAAGTGGGAAGACGGCGTTGGTATCTACAAAGTCGACGAATATGAAATCGTAATCGTTCTCGAAAAATCTTGCAGCGGTTTCTACCTCTTGTACAACCTCTCCGGCAACTGGATCGTCAACGTCGACAAATATAAAGCGTACACGAAGGTTGACTCCGTAACTGGCGAATACAAAAACACTTATAACACGAGCAAAGAAACCACCAGCTGTTACGGTCCTTACAAGATCAAATCTTACCAAGAAGGCAAGTACATCGAATTCGAGCGTAACGAGAATTGGTTCGGTTACAGCGACAGTCGTTTTGACTGTATGTATCAAACGAGCAGAATCACTTGCGAGCAAGTAAGCGAAGCGTCCACGAGAAAACAAATGTTCTTGAAAGGACAACTCGAAACTTACGGATTGCAAGCAGAAGATTACGAACAATACGGCACCAGCACCAAGTTGTACGTAAGCCCGGGAACGACGGTATTCTTTATGGTGTTGTTCTCCAACGAGCAAATTCTTGCGAACGCACAAACGTCCGGCATCAACAAAACTATCCTCGCAAACGACGATTTCCGCAGAGCGTTGAGCGTAGCTTTCGACAAAGCGCAATTCTGCCGTGATTTGAGACCTTCCAACAGTGCGGCGTACAGCGTAATCGGCGCATACGATATTTGGAATCCTATCTCCGGTGAAAAATACCGCGGAACGGAAATTGCTAAAAAAGCACTCGTTGAATACTACGGATTGCTGAGTGGCGAAGACGAAGACGGCGTCTACTACTACTTCCCCGGCAAAGAGGACGTAAAGTACGATCTCGACGACGCAGTAGCGGCAATAACCGGTTACAACCCGACGCTTGCACAAGAGCTCTTCATTGACGCTTATAACGACTGGAAAAAGGCAGGCAAGATCGGCGACAACGACGTAATCGAAATTGAATACTCTTCATCTCAAACCAGTGCGTTCATCACCAAAGTAATCAACTATATGAACGATCAAATCAATAAGATTTTGGAAGGAACCGTCCTTGAAGGCAGAGTGAAATTCACGATTTCTTCACCGAGCGGAAACGAATGGGCTGACAACCTCAAGAGCGGTAAATCTCAAACTGCACTCTGCGGTTGGAAAGGCGGAATGCTCGACCCGTTCAACTCTATGTTGTATTATCTTGCAAACGATCACGAGCCGTATGCACAACAATGGTGGGATACGTCAAAAGTTGACAGAACGATGACTCTCCCCATTGGCGAAAACGGTGCAAACGTTGAACTTACGATGACGCTTCAAGATTGGGCACAATGCCTTACCGGTGACGCAAAAACCGTAAAGGGTGTCTCCTACAACTTCGGATTTGAACAAGTTGAGGATAGCGTTCGTCTTACGATTATGGCTGAACTTGAAAAAGCTATACTTGAAACGAACTACTATATCCCGATGATGCAAGACGGCTCTGCATTCTTGCTCTCCAAGAAATTGGAATATGCATTGCCCGCATCTGATTATAACGCAGTTCTCGGACGTGGCGGACTCACTTATATCCACTACAACTACACCGATGAAGCTTGGGCAAGCTACGTTGCTTCACAAGGCGGAGAATTGGCATATTAATCTTTTGATTGATTTTTAATCAACACACAATCTATCGTCCGTCGGGGAAAAAACTATCCCCCGACGGACTTTGGAGGTTTATATTCCTCGATGCTTGGAACGTATTTCAAACGTCGAGGAATATAAATCAAAAGGAGGTAACGAATGATAAAATACACGTTAAAACGTATTCTACTTATGCTCTTTACGTTTTTCATAATTATGCTCATTTGTTTTACGCTCATAAAGCTCCTTCCCCTACAAAAACCCGTCGGGTCGGAAGCACAAATTATGATTATAGAAAGACAACGCGAATTGAGAGGCTATAACAAGCCTATAATCGAACAGTTTTTCATTTATTGGAAAAGAGTCTTCACGGATTGGGATTGGGGCGTCGGAGAAAACTATTTGATGACGAAAGACGTTGCTGAAACGTTTGCATCGCGTCTTCCCGTTACGATGCTCGTAAATATATACAGCATCGTCCTTGCAATTCCTCTCGGTATCGCTTTGGGTATTTTTGCTGCGCTCAAAAAGAACAAATGGCAAGACCAAGTCATTTCCACGGGCGTTATGATTTTCATATCCGTGCCTAGTTTCGTATTGGCGTTTTTGATGCAATATTTGTTTTTCTTCAAATTGGGTTGGGTTGATCGTGCAACTATGATGCCTATTACCGAAGAGAACGGATATTTCACTTGGGCAACTTTCAAGAGTTTGATCCTCCCCGTCTTGTCAATGTCTTTCGGTTCTATTGCCGGTTTTACTCGTATTACCCGTGCAGAACTTACCGAAGTGTTGACTTCCGACTTTATGTTGCTTGCACGCACCAAAGGTCTTACGAAAACCCAAGCGATAATGCGCCACGCATTGCGAAACTGCGCAGTCGTTATCGTCCCCGCAATTATGGGTGAGTTTATCGGCATTATGAGCGGTTCGCTTATTATCGAAAACATATTCAGTATTCCGGGCGTCGGTCAACTCTATCTGAACGCTATCAACGCGGTAGACTACAACTTCTTTATGATGCTCTCAGCTTTTTATATCTTTATAGGATTGCTCGCAGGCATCGTAGTAGATATAAGTTACGGCATCATTGACCCGAGAATTAGAATGGGAGGTAAAAAATAATGGATAAAACCGAAAATATGAACATTGATAGCTCGATGTTTGAATTTGCGCAAAAAGAATCCCATTTGCACGACCAAAAGTTTGATACTAAACCCGTTGGCTTTTTCAGAGACGCGTTTAACAGATTCTGCAAAAACAAAGGCTCGGTCGTTGCTGCTTGTATCATTATTCTGTTGGTATTGTTCGCTATATTTGCGCCCGTATTTTCAAAGTATGAACTTACAGACAGAAACAACATCTACATAAACAAAGCCCCATATGCGAAGTTGTTTGCCAACTCCGGTTTTTGGGACGGCGGAAGAGATATGCTCAATCTCAACGACAATAAATACCAGTTTTATAGAGCTATAAACGAAGAAACCGGTATGAATCCTATAATCAAGGTAAAAGCACGCAACGGAAACGTAAGAAACGTAAGAATAAACACGTACTATTCCGTCGGTGTAATTATTATGACGCTGACACAAGAAGAATTTGACGAGATTTGCGCTTATCAAGACGCAAACGACGTACAAATACTCTATCCGTACGTTGATTATAAAGATTTCGGAGACAGCGCCGGCGACTTCCAATTGCAATTGTACGAAAAATTGCAACAACGCACGGAGGGTGGAAATTATTGGTTTAAGATGTCCACCGACGGCACCCCGACTCTGGACGCAAACGGCAACTTCATTTCCGCTTACACAACGATGCCGAAATCGGGAAGGAAAAGAGCACACTACCCCGAATACACGAGCAAACGTATAACCTCTGATCCGTACGATCCTACGAACGACGTCGAAGGATATGCATACGGCAAAAAAATCGACGGCGGTATAAGTGCTCGCGTCTGCTATTGGAACTACTATACGTATAAATACGGTCACGAACCTTCGTTCTTGTTCGGCACCGAACAATACGGCAGAGACTTGCTTACGTGCCTCGGAAAAGGCGCAAGATTCTCGTTGCTCCTCGCGTTCTGCGTAAGCCTCGTAAACCTCGTTATAGGCACTATTTACGGCGCAATAGAAGGTTATTACGGCGGAGTAGCCGATATGATTATGGAAAGGGTTTCCGATATCTTATCCGCTATACCGATGATGATCGTCGTCACACTGTTCAACCTACATCTTGCAAAAGACACGGGCGTTATACCCGCCTTTATACTTGCGTTTATCGCAACGGGTTGGATTGGAACGGCGTCACTCGTAAGAAAACAATTCTATCGCTTTAAGGGTCAAGAGTATATACTTGCCGCAAGAACACTCGGCGCAAGTGATTTGAGCTTAATGTTCAGACATATATTCCCAAACTCTTTGGGTACGATAGTCACAAGTTGCGTACTCGTTATACCCGGCGTTATCGGCTCTGAAACGATGTTGACTTATCTCAATATAGTCAACCTTGAATCCGACACTGTATCGAGCATCGGTGCACTACTGCAACAAGGTCAAAACAGCCTATTGACGTCACCGCACGTACTTATATTGCCGGCACTGTTCCTTGCTTTGCTAATGATTTGTTTCAACTTGTTCGGCAACGGATTGCGCGACGCGTTCAACCCGTCATTAAGAGGTTCGGAGGGCTGATATGGAAAAGAAACTTGAAGTTAAAAATCTACGTATTTCCTTCCGCACGGACGCGGGCAAAGTGCAAGCCGTGCGCGGTATCGACTTTGATTTGTACAAGGGCGAGACGCTGGCTATCGTCGGTGAGTCCGGCTCGGGCAAATCGGTCACGAACAAGGCTATTATCGGCATATCCGCCCCCAACGCTATCGTTGAAAGCGGTGAGATTTTGTACGACGGTATGGACTTGTTGCAAATAAGCGAAGAGGACTTCCATAAGCTCAGAGGCGACAAAATCGCGATGATCTTCCAAGATCCTCTTTCCGCACTCGATCCGATCAACCGTATCGGTATGCAACTCACCGAGGCAATGATCCTCAAAAACCGCTCCAACCGCAGAGAGTCGCGCAAGGAATTCAACACCAAAATGGCACTTTTGCGCGAGGCTATGAACAGCGCAATGGGCGTGGACGCCAAGTCCGAAAGAGGCAAGCTCAACGCTCAAAAGACCAAGGATTTCGACACTTTCGAGTGCTATCACTTGAAGATAGAGGGCGCGTACAACACCGCTTTTGAAAATGCGGAATCGGGGCTTGAAAACGTCACCGACCTTCTCTTCCACATAGAAAAGAACGCCGTCGAAGAGTTTTCCAGAAGCGTGCGCGAAATCGTCAAAAACGCAAAGCTTTCCGTACACGAATACGTGTGTCCGCAAGAGATTTTGACGGCAAGCGAGCAGTTTGCGGAGGCGGCAAAAGTCGCAAAGTCAACCAAGGGCAAGGTCAAGGATTATTCCGGTTGCGTAGAGCCTCTCAACGCACTCAAAAAGTATTTTGAGGACGCTTGCGCAAAAGAAATGCCCAACTTCTTCGCTTTTGCGTACTATCTCACCTTCGGACACGGCGAGGAATTGCCCACGGAGTCTGTTGCGGAACTCAACAAGTTTTTGAGAAAGTACCTCGACGACAACTTTATGCTTGACTTCATCAGCGACGCAAAGCAAGGCATCGTATATTCCTTCAATCAGTCGCTCGAAAAGAAGAAAGGCGTTGTCGAACTCGTCAAATCCAAGCGTAGCGTCTTCACCGACGGAGAACCCGACAAGGCTCTCTACAAAGCCACCGCAAAGGAATTGTCCGCGGCGGTTGCCGACTCCATCGACAGACTTGCGCTCGTCAAGGACAGCACGGCGTACACCTTCAAATCGAGTCTCTATCGCGCGATAAAGACGTACTTCGACGCTATCCCCAACAACAAGAAAGAGCAAAAACGCTTCGATAAGGAACAATCCAAGTACGACAAGCTCATCGCAAGAGGCAAAACGCCCGATTATAAGGTCGTTCCCGCAAAAATCGTCGACCTCGGCATCGCAAGAGAGAACATCGTCGCGATACTCGACAAGATTTGCGACTCGTACACCAAAGCGATTGAAAACGCGGATTCGTACGACGCGGACGCCGCTACCGTCGCAATGATCGACTTCCTCAAAGAAAAGGCGCAAGCGGTTGCTTATCGCGTCACGAGAATGGTTGCCAAAAACAAGGCTCTCAAACTTATGGAAGAAGTCGGCATTCCCGAACCGAGAAAGAGATATCGTCAATATCCCTTCCAATTCTCGGGCGGTATGCGTCAACGTATAGTCATCGCAATCGCGCTTGCCGCAAACCCCGATATTCTCATCTGCGACGAGCCTACGACGGCACTCGACGTTACCATTCAAGCGCAAATTCTCGAACTTATCAACAAGATTAAGCGCGAGAGAAACCTCTCCATCATATTCATCACTCACGACCTCGGCGTCGTTGCGAATATGGCGGACAGAATTGCGGTTATGTACGCGGGCAAAATCGTGGAAACGGGCACGGCGGAAG
This sequence comes from Christensenella sp. UBA7571, assembly GCA_002476605.1. Lineage (GTDB taxonomy): Bacteria > Bacillota > Clostridia > Christensenellales > CAG-917 > CAG-475. Next base: position 105,989 of record DLLD01000014.1, on the reverse strand, counting down.
ACGTGTTCTACTCTCCCGCACACCCCTACACTTGGGCGTTGCTCTCTTCTATGCCCGACCTCGACACCAACGAAAAACTCGAAGCTATCCCCGGCACTCCCCCGAATATGATTTACCCGCCCAAGGGTGACGCATTCGCGGCAAGAAACAAGTACGCTATGAAGATAGACTTTGAAAGACAACCGCCTATGTTCAAAATCAGCGACACCCACAGTGCTGCGACGTGGCTTTTGCACCCCAACGCACCAAAGGTCGAAATACCAAAAATCGTCGCCGATCGCATAGCGCGTATGAAGAAACTCGCAGAGCAAAACGACGCTCAAAATCAATAAAGGAGGCTTGAATAATGGACAACGTGGAAAACAACGTCAACGAAAAAGAAACCCTTTTGCGAGTTGAGCATCTTTGCCAATACTTCAAGCTCGGCTCTTCCACCCTCAAAGCCGTCAACGACGTAAGCTTCGATATCAAAAAAGGCGAAGTTTTCGGTCTCGTCGGTGAGTCGGGTTGCGGAAAAACCACCACGGGCAGAAGCATAATCAAGCTTTACAACTGCACGTCGGGCAACGTTTACTTCAACGACAAGCGTATCTGCGCGGGCACACTCTCGTATAAGGAAGAGAGAAAGAAAGCAATCAAAGGCTTCCTTAGCGACGTAAAGAGATCGATGAAAAAATCCGAAGAGGAAAAACTCGATCTCAAAGCGTCCTTCAAGGATATGTCCCAAGTCGTGAAAGAGCAAAACAAGAATATCCGTCTTGCCAATCACGACCAAAAGAAATGCGACAAGGACTATGCCAAAACTCAAATGGCAAAAGTCAAAGAGGAATACAAGCCCAAATTTGCGGAAGTCGACAAGAAATCCAAGGAATATTCCAAACTTCTTTGGGACTTCCACAAGGACTTGCGCCTTGCTCACAAATCGAGACTCGTAACCAAGATACAAATGGTCTTCCAAGACCCGATTGCGTCGCTCGACCCTCGTATGACGGTGCGTGAAATCATTGCGGAAGGTCTTACTATCCGCGGTATTCGCAACAAAAAGGTGGTCGACGAAAAGGTGTACGACGTGCTTGAAAAAGTCGGTCTCGTAAGAGAACACGCGGGCAGATATCCGCACGAATTTTCGGGCGGTCAAAGACAACGTATAGGCGTTGCGCGCGCAATTATTATGGAACCCGAACTTATCATCGCGGACGAACCTATCTCCGCTTTGGACGTTTCCATTCAAGCGCAAGTCATCAACCTTCTCAACGATTTGAGAAACGAACTCGGCTTGACCATTCTCTTCATTGCGCACGATTTGTCCGTAGTCAAATATTTCTCGGACAGAATTGCAGTTATGTACTTCGGCAATATGGTGGAACTTGCCACTTCCGAAGAACTGTTTGCGCACCCATTGCACCCCTACACGCGCTCGCTTTTGTCAGCAATACCTCTTCCCGACCCCATTTACGAGAAAAAGCGCAAACGTATCGTGTACAATCCGCTTGCAGACCACGACTATTCCGTGGACAAGCCCACTTTCAGAGAGGTTGCACCGGGACACTTCGTCAGCTGTAACCAAGCTGAGTACGAACAATACGTCAAGATATGCAACGGTGAGGCAGACCCCGTGAACAACACCACGGACGAGCTCGTAGACACCGTACAACCCGAAGACGCGGTACAAGAAGTGGTCATCGACAATCCCGTCGACGCGAGCATTAACGCCTCTCTTATCCGCAACGAAGGTACGCCTATCGGAGATCCCGACTTCGTAGTCGAAGAAGTCGTCGATTCAACTCCCGAAGAAGAAAAACCCGAAGAATAATGAAAAAGAAAATCATACTGTGCACAATATCCTTTATCGTCGCGCTTGCGATGGTGCTTTTGGTGTGCGGTTTGAGAGGTATTCTCACGGAGAAAAAGGACGCTTTGACGGAACTTACCGCCGTATGCGACGCATTTTTCGTGGCGGGCGCAATCTTCTTTTGCTTCGGAGGTCTCGCTTGGGCGTCGGACAAGGGCGCGTTTGACGGACTGGGATACAGCTTCTCTTCCTTCTTTAATGTTCACAAGCCCGCGGGCAAAGGACTCAATTGGCAGAAGAAAGAGACGTATCAAGAGTACGTCGAAAGAAAGCACCAACCCGAAAAGCAAAAGACGCAACCGGCAATGCTCGTCATAGGCGCGGTCTTCATAATCGTCGCAGTCATACTGCTTATCGTAATCAAACTTTGCACTGCGTAAAAGAAAAACGCAACAAATAGCATAACGAAAAAACGGATCGTAAAGATCCGTTTTTGTCGTTTATTTACTCTTTTTGATTGCGTAAAACGCCGTTTCGTGCAATACGCTCGGTTTTAGATGAGCGTAACGTTCATATTTGCGACGGCAAGAGGCGTTCTGTAATTGAGCAAACCTTTGTCGCTTGCGCCGATAAAATCGTCACCCAAGAAATCCTTTACGTTGCCGAAGATATTGAGCTTTGGCAGTCTTCCGACGAACTTGCCGTTTTCAACGAGCAACGAAACCTCGCAAGGCGTTGCGAAGTCACCGCTGGTGGTCATATCACCGCCCGAAGCGTCAAGCACGTAGATTGCCTTTTGATTGCCGATCAAGTCTTGTATACGCTCCGTCGTGTTCTTAAATTCCACCCCGCGCGCCGTGCCGTAAGGTATGGTGTCGTACGTTGCCATAGAACCGCTGAAGCGTGGCAATCCGTATTGAGCCGCAATCTTCTTGTTGGCAATCACTCTCTCGAATACGCCGTTTTTGATAAGCGTACCGTTTTGCTCGTCGCATACCGTGCCTTCCGCGTCGAAGAACGTGCTGTTGGGCAAATCATTATTGATTGCAAGCGTAACTTTGTCGTTGAAAATCTTTTTGCCGAGCATATCCTTGAACAAAGACGCGCCCGTTGCGTAACTTTCACCGTCGAAATTGCCCGCGACGTAACTTCCGCAATACAAATCTTGCTCCGCAATAACGGGATATTTGCCCTCTTGCCACGGAAGCACGTTGTTATACGCTTCGCAAAGCGATTTGACGTCCTCAACCGCCTTATTCTCGTCGTAAGCGTCCGTGTCTGCCACGTATGCAAAATCCATTATATTTGCGCTGGATTTGCTCTTGACGCACAATACGAGCACCATTTCGTTGCCTTTGTAGGAAAGCGTGGTGTTTTGAGTGTTCTTATATTCCGTTTCGCTAGTGAAATACTGGATTTTGTTGCTAAAAAGGAAATCGGGCACTTCTTTTTTGAGCCTTGCAAGCAAGTTCTTTGCCACTTGTACGAATTTGTCCTCGTCGACGATATCTTTGCGTGCGTCGACGCTCAAATTTACGTCTTTCGTGAAATCGCAAGGATACGAAATGCCGAGCGCAAGGTTTTCAAGCGCGTCCTTTTCAACGTTTTCGACGTTTGCGTTGCCGATTTGCCCCGCAACGCCTATGCAATTATCATCGTAAACGCGCACTGTTTGCGTGCTCTCGACGACCTTTCTCAAAGATTCCACCTCGGTTGCCACGACGTTGATTGAAAGCGACGAGGTCTTTTTGGTTATATATTCTTTTTGCATAACTACCTCTCTATTGAACGTTCATTTGCGATACTCTCACGTACGGACCGCCGTCGAGCACGTGGAGCGGGAATTGTTCCATCTTTCCGCAACCACCGAACACGCCCTCTTCGAATATGAGTTCGTTTGACAAGCCGTCAATGTGGTTGAGCGTCTCGAAAACGTCACCCGTAACGACGGAAATCTTGACGGGCGCGCCGATTTTGCCGTTTTTGATCTCGTAAGCGGTGGACGGCGCAATGGTAAAGGTCGATCCGCCCGAGCCGTGAGATACGGTGTCGATAAAGTATCCGTCCTCGATACCCGCGACGAGTTCGTCAAAAGTGCTTGTGCCGGGCTCGATATACGTGTTGGTCATACGCACGATAGGCTCGAATTTGCAATCGATTGCTCTTGCGTTGCCGGTAAGCTCCTCGTCGAGTGCCGCCGCCGTAGTTGCGCTGTGCAATCTTCCGCAAAGTATACCGTTTTTGATAAGGTACGTCTTGCCCGCGCGCGTTCCCTCGTCGTCGAACGGAACGTAACCCGAGCCGAATTCCGTGCCCGAATCGACGATTGACAATATGTCACTGCCCACCTTTTTGCCGAGCACCCACTCTTTTGCCATAGTCTCGTCACCGAGCATAAAGTCCGCTTCGCTCTTGTGTCCGAAGGACTCGTGAGCAAACATACCCGCCGCCATAGGTGAGAGGATAACGGGAAATTTGCCCTTCTTACACGGCTTTGCGTTGATAACGAAGTTATCCGCGTCCGCAAGGCGTTTTTCGATTTTGCCCTCAAAGCCCTTTATCTCGTCAAAGAACGGACTTGCTTGTTGATAGTACGCTTGAACGAAGTCGTTTTGAGCAGCAAGCACGCCGAGCGCGAGAATACCGCACATTTGATAATCGTACTTTATGTCCGCACCTTTGGAAGAATAAAACTCGTAATTGCTGTTGCGGTCTTGATATGCCACTTGCGACATAACGAGGAATTGGCTCTTTACGTGCGGTTGAATTTCTTTGAGAAGCGCGATTTTTTGGTCTTTGCTCACGTTCCTTGCGCTTCTTTTTGCGAACTTCATCTCGTTTGCCACGTTCACCTCGTATCTCTTTACGATAGGATTGGAAGCAATGTCGGGATTGGGCGTCGCTTGAAGATATAATTTGTCCAGTTCGCTCTGGACGTTGTCAACGTCGGACGTAGAAGTATAAAGCCACATATTGCCGTCGAAAACGCGGATAAACGCGCGCTTTTCGTTTCTCGTACGGCAAGTGTCCAATACGCCGTTTTTGAAAGCGATGGCAGTGGTCTCTCTGTCTTCGATTCTCACGTCCGAATAAAATGACGGATTGAATTCGTACATATTTATTTCCTCTATTTATTTGATATTTTAAGTATAAAATACCGCCGACGAATTGTAAACACATTTTTAGTCGGCGGTGAGATACTATCGGTTGCTTTTACGCTACTTTTCGTTGCGTTTTCGCATTTTGTTTTGTTCTATCAAGTGCAAGAGGTCAAGGGAAGCATTTTTACGTCAAACGAAGCGTCGTCTCTTATCTCGATAATCGTCCCGCCCCTTTGTGTAAAACGCTTTTCTATGCCCTTGTAGGCGTTGTAGTCTATGCTCATACCGTAAGTGAGGCGTATGCCCTCGTACGTTATGGAAAGCGTGTTGAGGTGGTCGTGTCCCATAAACATACCCTTGCAACTTCCAAACTCAACCATTTGCGGGAAGAACTTGCCCTCGACGGTCTTCGGATAGCCGAAATAGTTGTCTTTTTCTTGCACGAAACCGCAATGATACGTCGCTTCACCCGTGCCGAGATAGCACTTTTCCCAGCCCTCTTTGAATTCTTTGGGCGGAATGTGGAAAAACGCAAGCGACGGCACTAAATCTCTGCCTTTTGACAAGTCGTTTATAGTGTTTTTGTACCACTCGATTTGGTCGTCGTGGATAGTGTCGAAACCGCTGAAAAAGTTCCACGTAAGATAGGCGTTGCTGTCCACGAACATAAGCGCGGTGTTTATAGTTCCGTCCTCGTTGAGTACGGGTATACAGTAGTTGCCGATTCCCGTAATCTTCTCGTCGCCTCTTTGAAAGTGGCAATGGGGCATAGACGCGTAAAAGTCCGCAAGTTCGGACTTATTGCACTTTGCCCACACCTCACTGTCGTGATTGCCAAACACCACCGTCCACTCGACGCCGAGCTCTTCCATAACGGACGCAAACGTCTTGCTTGCCTTCAAGTTGTTGAGCGAACCTTGCAAAAGCCACGGCATAGGATACACCATATCCCCCGTTACGACGACGAAATCGGGCTTTGCGTTCTTTACGATTTTGCGCACGGCGTCAAGCGCAAGTCTATCTTTCTTGCGCGTGAATACGCTTCCGCCTATATGGATATCCGTAAGTTGCAAAATGCGTAGCGGTTGTCCCGCTTTTTTCATTATGACTTCTCTGCCGTCACGCTTTTCAAATACTGCCGACATATTACTCGTTTTCCTCACAATCGACGGTTGATTGGTCGTTTTTGACGTCTTCAACCTCGTTTTCTTGTAATTAGTTGTTTATATCTTCGATTTTTGCACCACAATTCACACAGTTAGTATCACTTGCTTTATTCTTTGCCCCACAATATGGACAAACAACTACTGCTTTACCTTTTTCTTCTTCTATTTTGTTTTTTAGCTCACAAACTTTCAATTCTGTTTCAAGCTTTTTCACTTCGTCATTTTCGGTAACGTCCGCAAGTGCGCCTTCCGTGCCTTCGCTCAAAATCTCACCGTTTTCGTCGTCCGAAACGACGATTTCCACGACGTCGCGCGGGTCGACTTTGCCGTACAATTCGGCAACGAGAGCTTCTCTTTCCGCGCTCTCTTCGTCGGTGAGTTGCTTGCCCGATTTTCTTGCTTCGATGAAGTATCTTATACGAGTAAGTTTTGCACTGGTGATTTTGTATCTGAACGACGCGATAAGCGCGATAGTGATAAACACCGCGACGGAAATACCGAGCACGAGGCGTATGGTGAGCAACACTTTATCCGATTGCGGGATATACGCCGCAACGTCGTCGGACGTATTCTCAACGTATCCGAGACCGCCGATAATCCAGCCTACGAGACCTACGCCGAGCGCACCGCCCACCTTTCTTGCAAGCGTCATCATACCGCTATACGTACCCGTAGGTCTTGCGCCCGTTGCCATTTCCGCAACGTCGACGGTGTCGGGGAATATAATCCACGGCATCATTTGCGCACCGCCAAAGCCCAAGCCCATTATGAGCGCAACGATAGGAACGAGCCACGCGGGTGCCCAGCTGGGGTCCATAACGGCAAGCATAATTCCGCCTCCGATATAGAACGGAAGTCCCATACGGAAAGCAAATTGCTTGCTCTTTTTGTCCATCATAACGCGAGCGAGAGGGAACATAATCACCGCCGCCACCATAAGAGGCGCGATGATGAAGAGCGAAGACATCGTCATACCGAACACTTTATATCCGTGCCATACGTCCGTTGCGTAATAGACGGCAAGCGCGGATATGATATCCATACACATAAACGCCGTTACGTACATCACTATATGCCAGCGATAGGAACGGTTTTTGTACGGTATGGCGTAGCTGTTGACGAATTGTTTGAAGTCAAATTTTTGTTTGGGAGTCTTGGGATTGATACGTTCTTTTACGAATATACCGCAAATAATCAATCCTCCGCCGAACAACGTGCCGAAGATTATGCTCATACAAAGCCAAAACTCCGTCGAGGTGAGTTGTGGCATAAACAAGAAGCCTTTGCCCTCGGGATTGGTCAACGCTTCGATAAATACGAGCGGAAGAACGTAGCCGAGTCCCGACGCAGCCGCCGTGAATACGAGTTTTACGGTGTTGGCGTTGTTGCGCTCTCTAAAAGACGGAGTTATATCGCTTGCCATAGAGCAATACGGCACTTGCGTAACCGTGGAACACGTGTTCCAAATCAAATACATAATGATTATGTACGCCGTAAATCCGCCAACGGACATACCCCACTCTCTTACGGGTAAGAACACGAAGAAAATGCAAATGAGGAGTGAAATACCGCCCCAAAACATATACGGTTTGCGTCTGCCGTACTTTCCGCGCGTGTTGTCGGAGATGAAGCCCATAAAGGGGTCGGTGATTGCGTCCCAAAGTTTTGCAACCATCATAATAGTGGAAGCAACCCACATCGCAATGCCGTTTTTGGTCATATACGCAAGCATAACGCAAGACATCATACTCACGCCGCCGCCGTCCATCAAACCGCCTATGCCGTAAGCAAGTTTTTCTTTGAGCGGAACTTTGTCCTCTGGTCTTATGGGGTCTAAAACCGCGGTGTTTTCCTTGTTCTTTTTCACGTGATACCTCGCAAAAATTTGATTTACCCTATCATATTAACACACGCGCGCACACATAACAATAGAAAATTTTGCATTTTGGCACGCAATTACCGCAAAAACCGCCCTTTTTACCGCCAAAAGCACGCCGTTTCGCGCGTCTATTGACAATAGCGCGGCAAACTGCTAAAATATAGTTTGATAAAAATACACGTTTCGTATTGAAAAGGTGAATTATGAATAAACCTATTATCGCGATAATGTACGACTTTGACAAAACTCTTTGCACCAGAGATATGCAAGAGTACACGTTTATTCCCAGCCTCGGTATGCAACCCGACGAGTTTTGGGGCAAGACGGCGGAAGTGGCGTCCGAACAACAGATGGACAGCGTGCTTACGTATATGTATTGTATGATCAAGCAATCCGAGCGCATAGGCAAGCCCTTCTCTCGCGAAGACTTGACGGAATGCGGAAAGCATATCGAGTATCTCCCCGGCGTTGAAGATTGGTTTGAGCGTATCAACGAATACGGCAGACAAGCGGGCGTTGAGGTGGAACATTACGTGCTTTCCTCCGGTCTTAAAGAGATTATCGACGGATCGAGCATCGCAAAGCACTTCAAAAAGATTTTCGCAAGTGAGTTTTTGTATCAAGACGGCAAAGCCGTTTGGGCAAAAATGGCAGTCAACTACACCAACAAAACTCAATTCGTCTACCGCATAAACAAAGGCGTTTTGGACATCAGCAACAACGTCGACGTCAACGCCTCCAAGCCCGAAAACGAAAGACGCGTGTATTTCAACAATATGATTTACATCGGTGACGGACTTACGGACGTGCCTTGTATGAAATTGGTCAAACTCTCGGGCGGACATTCAATCGCCCTCTACCAACAAGGACAAAAAGACAAGGTGCAACCTCTTCTCAAACACGAGCGCGTGGACTGGATATTCGAGGCAGACTACCGCAAAGACGAAGAGCTTGACAAGGCAATGCACAACCTCATCGACAAACTTGCGGTTGACAACCAACTTATCCGCCTCAGCAACGCCCAAAAAGCAGAGATTAAGTAAAAGTTTGGAAAGAATATATAAATGCGGTAAAATATTATAAAAATGCGGAAAAATTCCACTAAACGCTCGCACTTCGCGAGCGTTTTTGTTTATAAAAGTGTTCTCCACCGCCCGTTTACTTTTAAGGCTGTCAAATAGATGAAGAACAAGGAAACACCCACCCGATACAAAACCCAACGTACTAGTGCGTACGTGATTTTGTAGCGGGTGGGTGTTGACACAGTTATTCGCTATTTGACAGCCTTAAAAGAAACGCGCGACAAGGTCTTTGGAATATTGCACAGTCTCTTCCATATCGCCAAAGCTCATAATCTCACCTGCATAGTAGGTGTTGAGATTGCCTTGCATTGCTTCGACTTTGTCGTACCAACCGTCGGCATAGTCTTTCTCGAAGACGTGCGGGAAATAATACCACTTTCTCTCGTAGACGCATTTGTCCATATCGATACCGCAAAGTTTCATATCGTCCCAAGCCATTTGTTTTGCTTCTTCGTAGGATTTGAGCTCCTTGCCCTTGTGGTTACGCAAGACGTAAGTGGTGAGGACTTGATTGGGCTCGTTCTTCCATCTGTGATAGAAGACCATAAGGTGACCGATTCTCTCGGGGACCATATTGTCGAAGAGATAACCGGACATATCGGGATAATACGTGCCTTTCTTGCAAGTGATTGCGGATACGTCGTAACGCTCGTAATCGATCTTTGCAAAGAGTGCTTTCTCTTGTTCGGTTGCGTCGAAGTAGTTGGGCAAATATTGAAGAGGTGCGGTGACGATGATCTTGTCGTACTCTTCCATATCCTCACCGATATAAACTTGGACTTTGCCGTTTTCACGAGTTACTTTGGTGATGTTGACGTTGAGGCGTGCGGGATGTTGAAGTTTTGCATTCACTGCCTCGTAAATGCTTTGCGTGCCGTCTTTCCACGTCCACAAATCTTTGTTGACGAAGTACATTGCGGTTGCAAAGTCAAGATATTTGACGACGTACGCAGCGGGGATCTCATCGAAGAAACCGTAACCGAATGCGGTGTAAGGTCCGATCCAAATCTCTTGTGCAAGTTCAACCTTGTTGAGTTTGCAGAAATCCGCAAAGTTCATCGAGAGTTCTTTGAGGTTGGGGTTTTCACCGACTACGTGTTCGCCCGTTACGGGATCGTAACCGTCGTATTTGCCTTCTGCAACGCCCTTATGACCGGTGTATTGATATCCCTTGTACTTGGTTGCAAGAAGCGTGCCGAGTTTCTTGACTTGGGATTTGACTTTCAAAAGGTGAGGAATGAGGAACGGGTTTTTCTTGGGGTTGAACGGATCGTATTCTTTACCGTTTTTTCTACGATACGCACGTTCGAGCTTCGGACCGTTGTGATCTACACCGCCGAACAATTCGAGTTCGTGAACGGCATAGTACGTCGGGCAACCCATAATTGCGCCCATTTCAAATCTCTTTCCATCGTGATACGGAGAGTGGCATTTGCCGCCGACGTGATCTTCTCTTTCGAGGATAGCGTAATCGGTGTAACCATTCTTCTCAAGATGTACTGCCGCGCTCAATCCCGCAGGACCTGCGCCGATGATACAAATCTTTTCGTTCTTTGCCATAATAATCTCCTTAGATTTTGCAAGTTGCTAACTTACAATTTGTTTAACAATATTATATCACCATTTTTTTCAATGTAAATAGTTTGACGAAAAATATCGATATTTTTTTATTTATTTGTCGATTTACTATTCACATTGTAAAATAGGCGTGATATAATATACTCGACAAGTGAGGCGAATATGAAATTTGAGTCTTTCAACCAACTTTTGAGCCACTGCGCAAACGAATACGGTGCAAACGTCGCTCTGCGCTACGATAACAACGGCACTATTTGCAATATTTCGTATGCACAGCTTTACGCAGACGTGCTTCGTCGTGCCAAAGAAGTGGCAGACCTCAAAGAAAACTGCGTGGGCATACTTCAAGCCCCGTCGGCAAAGTGGATTATAGATACGTTCGCGTGCGTGATTGCGGGCAAGCAAACGGTGCTTCTCGACGCTACTGCGGACGCCGCCACCCTCCAAAAATGCGTGCTTGCAACCGACGTCGAAACGCTTTTCACCGACAATATCACCGCGCCTTATAAAAACGCACTCAAAACTTGCCCCAAATCGGTCGAAAAAGCGGACGGCGAAGGCGATATTCTCTTCTTCACGTCGGGCACAACGGACTCGTCCAAAGCGGTTGTTCTCACCTCCAAATCTTTGTGCGCGAGCGCGTGGAACGGACAAGAGAAATGCCCTTGCAATCAAAACGACAACCTTCTTTGCGTGCTCCCGCTCACTCACGTGTTCGGTTTCGTGTGCGCAATGCTCTGGCCACTCTCGCAAGGCGCGTGCGTGTCGATAACGAGAGGTATGCGCTATATCCCCTTCGACGCAAAATACTTCAACCCCACGATTATATCCGTCGTGCCGTCTATCCTCAAATTTATGGTGGGCTTTGACGCCCTCAACGACGGATTGCGAATGATACTCGTAGGCGCGGGCCCCGCAAACGAGCAAGTTTTGCAAGCGGTTAAGGCAAAAGGCATAGAAGTGCGCTTCGGCTACGGACTTACCGAGACGTCGAGCGGCGTTGCCATAAGTTGCGGGGAAAATCCGTTTGCTATGTCCGTATGCCCCGACGACAAAATCACGCTTGCGGACGACGGTGAGATACTCATCGAGTGCCCCGAGTGCATAATGAAAGGCTACTACAAAAATCAATCCGCTACGGACGCGGTGCTTTCCCAAGGTGTATTCCACTCGGGAGACCTCGGCAAATTCGACGAGCAAGGCAACCTATATATAACGGGGCGCAAAAAAGATATTCTCGTGCTTGAAAACGGCACGAAAATATACCTTGCCGAATGGGAAACCGACTTACGCGAAGCCCTCGGCATAGACGACATAGCGCTCAACACGAGAGAGGGTTGCGTAACGCTTTTCGTGGGAGACAAAGACGGTGATATAGACGAAAATATCGTCAAGCAAAAGGTATCCGCCTTCAACAAAACCAAATCGTTCGACCAACAAATTGCCGACGTATGCGTATTGCCTCACGCGCTCGAAAAGACCGCAACGGGCAAAATCAAACGCTGGGCACTCAAATAAGAGCAATCGACAAAAAGGAGTAAAATATGCAAGTAACAAAACAAGAAATTCAAGACAACCTCACGAAGCTTGTAAAACAATACGTTCCTACCCTCGCAAACGCGGAAATCACGCGCGAAACTCCTATAAATTCCAAGGGTTACGAATCGCTCAACTACATCTATATCGTATGCACGCTTGAAAGCGACTACGGCGTAAAAATCCCCGATAAAGTGTGGATGAAATTGCGCACCGTAGGTGAAGTCGTAGACACCGTTTACGATATGGCAATCAACAAGTAATTGCACCGCAAATCACACAATCGACATTTTATACTGCAAAATCGTATGGATAAAACACAAGATTTGATATATACCGTGCATAGAAAACTGCTTGCGGACGACGTGACGATGTACCGCAATTTGCGCCCGTCCACGCTTATGCGTATGCTTCAAGAGATATCCATCGCACACACGGAGGCGCTTGGCGCGGGCAGAGCAAAGACGCTCGATAAGGGTGCTTTGTGGGTGGTTGCGCGAATGAAGTTGGAAGTGATATCCCTCCCCTCTTACGACGACGAAATCACTCTTGCGAGTTGGGCGGGAAAGACTATGCGTGTGCTATTTCCTCGATACTACGAGATGCGCGACAAGGACGGCAAAGTGCTCGTACGCGCAAGTGCGGTATGGCTTCTTATGGACGAAAAATCGCGCCGTATGGTCTTCCCCGAAGCGTACGGAGTGGAAGTCCCCGCACCCGACATTCAACCGAATATCGCACTACCGTGCGGTGTCGCGCTCGGTGAACAAAAACAAGAAAAGACTTTCACCGTGGCGTATAGTCAAGTGGATATCAACGGGCATATGAACAACAGCAAGTATATCGACGAAACGGAAGACTTGCTCGGTGCGGATTATCTCAAACGCCACGAACTGCGCTCACTTGAAATAGAATACAAGTCCGAGATAAAACTCGGTCAAACCGTAACGCTCAAATACACTCAAAGCGACGACGACCTATCTCTCGTCGGTATAGTCGACGGCAATCCTTGCTTTGAGCTTACGGCAAAATTTGCGCCGATAGAGCGATAAAAACGTTGACAGTATCAAAAGTATTTGATACAATCTGCTTACAACGTAAGGGAGTAATCGGCACTCCGGTGTAATAAAATCGCTAACACGAGCATCGCGCTCCGGTTTTATTTTGAATGATGAGACTTATCCGTTTTTCGGGTAAGTCTTTTTTTATAGAACAACACGTATATACTTAAAAAGGAGTATTTATGAAACCGTATTTGCAATCAATCGACGAAGTTTTTGCAGACGTGAAATCTTGCGAAAACGGACTGACCGTCGAAGAGTCGGAAGCAAGACTTCAATCGCAAGGCAAGAACAAGCTTGCCGAGGGCAAAAAAGAGCCTATGATTTTGCGCTTTTTGAAGCAATTCATAGAGCCTATGACGCTTATTCTCATCGTGGCGGCAATCATATCCGCGGTTATGTCGGGTCTCAACAAGGAGTTCCCCACCGACGTGATTATCATTATGGCGGTAGTCGTAATCAACGCCGTTTTGGGCGTGCTTCAAGAGAGCAAGGCGGAAAAAGCAATCGACGCTCTTCAAAAGATAGCCGCCGCCACGTCCAAAGTTATACGCGACGGGCGCATAGTCGTCGTAAAGAGCGAAGATTTGGTCTCGGGTGACGTAATCGTGCTCGAAGCGGGAGACGCAGTGCCCGCCGACGCGCGCATTATCGAGTGCGCAAGTATGAAAGTGGAAGAAGCCGCCCTCACGGGTGAAAGCGTGCCCGTCATCAAGACCGCGGGAGCGATAGACGCAAGCGGTGCGGACGTACCCCTCGGTGACAGAAAGAATATGGTATTTATGGGCAGTACCGTCGTTTACGGCAGAGGCAAAGCCGTGATAGTCGGCACGGGTATGAACACGGAAATGGGCAAGATTGCCGACGCTTTGCAAACCGCAAAAGAGGGCAAAACTCCCCTTCAACAAAAGCTTTCGCAGCTCTCCAAAGTGCTCACCTATATGGTTATCGGCATTTGCGTAGTTATATTTGCAATCAGCCTCATTCGCGCGGCGGTTAACAAAACGCTTATGAACGACACCGCAAACACCATACTCAACACGTTTATGATTGCGGTATCGCTTGCCGTTGCGGCAATTCCGGAAGGTCTTGCGACGGTGGTAACCATAGTGCTTTCAATCGGCGTAACCAATATGTCCAAGCGCAACGCAATTATCCGCAAACTCACCGCGGTCGAAACGCTCGGTTGCACGCAAATAATTTGTTCGGACAAAACGGGCACTCTCACCCAAAACAAAATGACGGTCGTAGAGCATTACGGAGACGACGAAAAGTTGCTTGCAAACGCGATGTCGCTCTGCTCGGACGCGGAATACGACGTTGAAAAAGGCGAAGCGACGGGAGAGCCCACCGAGTGCGCGCTCGTCAACTACGCTTCCACCCTCGACCTTGACAAAAACGTGCAAAAGACGCTTTATCCGCGTATAGGTGAAATTCCCTTCGACTCTATGCGCAAGATGATGACGACGGTGCACCGCGACGAAAACGGCGCAATCGTACAATACACCAAGGGCGCGCCCGACGAAATCGTAAAGCGTTGCACTCACGTTTACGAAAACGGCGCAGTGGTGGAAATGACGGAACAAAAACGCGACGAAATACTTGCGCAAAACAAAGCAATGGCGGACAAAGCTCTCCGCGTGCTTGCGGTGGCGCAAAAGGTTTTGAGCACAGAACCCGACGATTACTCTTCGGAAACGATGGAAAAGGATATGTGCTTCGTTGGACTCGTGGGTATGATAGACCCCGTACGTCCCGAGGTGCTTCCCGCAATAGAGGAATGTCGCAAAGCAGGCATTCGCCCCATTATGATTACGGGCGATCATCGCGACACCGCGGTTGCGATTGCAATGCAACTCGGAATAATCACAGATCCTTCGCAAGCAATTACGGGTGCGGAACTCGATAAAATCAGCGACGAAGACTTTGCAAACGACGTTGAAAAATACTCCGTATACGCGCGCGTTCAACCCGAGCACAAGACGAGGATTGTCAACGCGTGGCGTGCAAAAGGCTATATCACCGCAATGACGGGAGACGGCGTAAACGACGCTCCGTCTATTAAGAACGCGGACATAGGCGTCGGTATGGGTATCACGGGCACGGACGTCACCAAGAACGTTGCGGATATGATACTTGCAGACGACAACTTTGCAACCATAGTCGCGGCGGCGGGAGAAGGCAGACGTATATACGACAACATACGCAAGTCCATACAATTCTTGCTTGCGTCCAACCTCTCGGAAGTGCTGTCCATATTTATGGCAACGCTTCTCGGCTTCACGATATTCAAGCCCGCGCACCTTCTTTGGATAAACCTCATAACCGACTGCTTCCCCGCACTTTCTCTCGGTATGGAAGCACCCGAAAAGGATATTATGAGTCGTCCGCCGAGAAACTCCAAAGACGGCATCTTTGCAAACGGTATGGGCGCGGCGATAGCGTATCAAGGCGTGTTCCTCACCGCTATCACGCTTGCCTCCTTCTATTTGGGACGCGACGTCATAGCTCAAATGCCTCAACACGCCAACGCGGCGTACACTCCCGCGGACGTAGGCTCGTCAATGGCGTTCCTCACCCTCTCTATGGCGGAAATCTTCCACGCGTTCAATATGCGTTCGCTTCACGGCTCTATCTTCGCTATAAAGAAACAAAACTGGTGGCTTTGGGGCGCGGGCGCGATATCGCTTGCTCTTACGACGATAGTCGTCGAAGTTCCCTTCCTTGCCAACGCTTTTGAACTTGCCAAACTCGACGCAATGGAATACGGCATTGCGCTTGCGCTTGCGGTTACGGTTATTCCGCTCGTGGAAATAGTAAAAGTCATCGCGCGTGCGGTGAGAAAGAAAAAAGGCATACGCCTTGCATAATCGATATAACTATCGTTATCCGCTGTCGAAACTATTCGGCGGCGGATTTTTTATGCGGTTTAATATACGTTTTTCTATAAGATTTTTGGCTGTTCAATTCCAAAGACGAAAAATACGCCGTTTTTTATACTTTGCCGAGGCAAAAAACAGTTTTCAATTTGGCAAAACGGGTATATTATATTCCTATCGAAATATGATATCTATGCAAAAAGGAGCGGATTATGGATAAATATGCAATCGTAAACGCCAATATTATCACGGGAAAACTTGACGAAGACGTCGTCAAAGGTCAATCCGTCATAGTCGAAAACGGCAAAATTGCCGATATCACCGACGACAAGACCAAACTTGCGGGGCTCAAAACCGTAGATTTGCAAGGGAAATATCTCTTGCCCGGTCTTATCAATATGCACGTACACCTCCCCGGAAGCGGTATGCCTCGCGACACCAAGAAGCAAAACAAAGAAACCGTGCACAAACTTATGAGCCACAAGCTCACCAAATATATCGTCTACAAGATGTGCGCCGCTTACGCCAAAACGGAGCTTATGTCGGGCGTAACCACCATTCGTACGGTGGGCGGACTTGACGACATCGACTCGACCATCAGAGACAACGGCGCGGCGGGAAAAATCAAAGCACCGCGTATTCTTGCGTCCAATATGGCGGTATCCGTCAAAGACGGACATATGGCGGGACTTCTCGCATACGAAGCAAAAGACCCCGCGGACGGCGTGAGAATCGTTGACGAAATCGCAAAGACCAAACCCGACCTTATCAAACTTATGATAACGGGCGGTATTCTCGACGCAAAAGTGAAAGGCGAACCGGGCGTACTCCGTATGTCTCCCGATATAGTCAAAGCGTGCTGTGAGGAAGCGCACAAACTCGGCTTCAAGGTTGCAGCGCACGTAGAAAGTCCGCAAGGCGTAACCGTTGCGCTCGAAGGCGGTGTCGACACAATCGAACACGGCGGAAGAGTCACCGAGCACGAAATCGAGCTTTTCAAAAAGAACGGCTCGGCGCATATCCTCACCATATCCCCCGTCATTCCGCTTTGCTTCTTCCCTCCCGAAAAATCGGGCGGAACGGAACTTCATCGCATCAACGGCGAAGTCGTGTTCGAGGGTATGTTGCAATGCGCAAAAACTTGCCTCGACAACGGTATTCCCGTAGGCCTCGGCACGGACACCGCTTGCCCGTACGTAACGCATTACGATATGTGGCGTGAACTTATGTACTTCCACAAATACCTCGGTGCAAGCAACTCGATGGCAATTCACACCGCGACTATGGTCAACGCCCAAATCGCGCAAATCGACAATATCACGGGTAGCGTCGAAAAAGGCAAATCCGCAGACTTTATGGTGGTTGACGGCAACCCGCTCGAAAACCTCGAAAACTTGCGCAATCCCAAAATGGTCGTACTCCGCGGTAAAATCGTCAAGAACCCCAAAGTCAAAAAATACGCCTACGTCGAAGAAGAACTCGACAAATATATGTATTGATAGATGTCAATTTACAATTCAAATCAATGTAAAAAGCGTCCCCGAAAAGGACGCTTTTTTATTGCATTAAGAAGCCATCATATAGTCCGACGGTTTTTATTGTCTAACGACGGAAAATCACGCGACCGATTTTTGATTGGCACACATTTTTGCACGTCCGCAATCATACCTTTATACGAGGTGAAGATATGGACAACAAAAAAGAAATCGTGGTGCTTACGGGCGGAGGACACAAAGGCATAGTCAAAATTCAAAGCGTGATCGGCAAAACGGATTATATCAAAGGCAACTGCAATCTGGACTTCCGTCCGAGCAACGCAACGCTATATATCGTGGGTGAGCAAATCGCAAAAATCAAACTTAACGACGTCAATACGGCGTTTGAAGTGCCGTTTTGTGCAAATGACGAGTACGGATGCGTGGTTAGATCAAGTTCGCTGACGATGTTCGGAGGCGGTATGTCAAAGAGCAAAGCTCTTGCCAAAATAGACGAGAGCAACAAGCGCGCCACTCTCAAAGAAAGCGTTGACAAGGCAAAAGTGCGCACTGTTCAAGCGTCCAAAAAGGAAGAACACACCCTCGACGACGTGCTCGTTATGAGCGAGTGGACGAAGTACGACGGCAACAATTTTTATTACGCCGTCAAACCGCAAATCGACGAAATGTTCGTGTGCTATCCGAGCGAAGACGCGCTTTGCGACGCCGTTCCAAATTCCAAATGGGTGCGCGTGGACGTCAAGGACGGATACTACGTCGTGGGCGTGCTTTTCAACGAAGACGATCCGTCTTTTATATGCTACGGCGTCCCCTCCCCGCAAAAGACCGAACCGCCCAAGGAACTGCAAAACGCTTGCGTATGGCTACCCGTTGGAGACGGCGGATACTGGATAATATATCAATCCGCGCGCAACGGTGAAATCGTAAAATAACAAAAATCTAAAAGTAATGAAAACCACAATAAAAGTCAATTGAAAACGACGTAAAAAAAGTGCGAATAAACCGCAAAAAAACATCGATTTTTCAACGAAAATTATGTCATTTTTGAGCAAAAAGAAAGGCAGATAAAACCAAAATTTTATCTGCCTTTTACGTTAGTTTTTATAATCGTCGTTTACCGTTGCAATCGTTTTAGATGAAGAGCAAGGAAAGAGCAATGAGGAATTGCGCAAGATAATACGTCACGTGATTGACCACTATCATAAGGCGCGATTCGGGATTGAGAACGCCTTGCTTTTCGTAATCGGCGGGCTTGCTGAAATAGGTCATTGAAAGCACCATATCCGACACCACGAAGAGTATTGAGCCTACGAGCAACACGATTGAGGACGTGGAAGCGTTTGCGGGTTTTACGTACATTGCGGACATCACCACGAACCAGCAAAGCAAGAACGCGTAGATTATGCTGGGCACGAGGAATTTGCCAAACTGCATTTTGAGCGCGAATATGCACACGACGAACATAACCGCGACCACACCGATTGACACAAGCGCGGACCAAAGCACGTTCATTTCCGCACCCGGGAAGCGTATTGCCATAGAGGTGATATAAAGCACGTGACCGATGCCGAAAGCGAGCATACCGAAATACATCATACTGTCTTTGTCCTTGCCCGCGCCGGCGTACTCACCTTCCAAGCCTTTGAAGTAAATCTTGAAGTCGAGCGTGATATCCCCCACCATACCGAGCACTAGTCCCATCAAGACGAGCGCACACGGCAAAGCAACCTTACCAAGGTCGTTGGCAACGCCGTTTTCCACCATAGACGCAAGTCCCGTCGCGATAAAAAAGAGCGAGGTGACGGTTTTGAGAATTATAGCGAGCATAGACGATTTTTTATCTCTTGCAATCAAGAACAGCACGAGCATAACTATGCCTACTGCAAGCAAAAAATACGGTAACATAATTTTCCCTCCGTTTTGGATTATTTACGTAGATATTATAACCCTCAATCGCAAAATATTCAATATGCGATCAAGAAAAAAGCAAGGCAAAATTGCCTTGCTTTGTGACTTTACAGTCTTCTTTGTCTTTCCATATGGTCGTAGTGCTTTTTCATCTTGTTGTAGAACCAGTATATGAATTTCATATCGAGGTTGAACCAGTAGATAGTAAAGGTGACGAGGAAGAACAACAAGAGTAATCCCGCGATGCTACCGAGCACTATACCTGCGATTGCGCCTCCGCCGAGAGCGGACAATGCCGTTGATATCATAATTGCCTCCTTACTTTGCCAAGCCTTTTTGTCTTGCGTATTCCGCCGCACCGAGCGCACCCATAAGTTGCGGGTCGGTTTTGAGGTCTATAACTTTGATTTTGAGCACTTGTTCTATCGCTTGTTTCAATCCGTCGTTCTTTGCGCAACCGCCCGTAAGCGTTATGCTATCCGTTGCGCCCGCTTTCTTTGCCATTACGAAGCATCTCTTTGCAACGGACATCTCGATACCAGCCGCGATTTCGTCCATAGGCTTGCCCTCACCCACGAGTGAGATAACCTCGGACTCTGCGAAAACCGTGCATTGTGCGGAGATGGGGATAACGTTCTTCGCTTTGAGTGAGAGCTTGGAGAAGTCGCTGAGGGACATCTCGAAAGATCTTGCCATAGCCTCGAAGAATCTGCCCGTACCTGCCGCGCACTTGTCGTTCATTGCAAAGTTCTTGACCGTGCCGTCCGTATCGATTGCGATACCTTTGATATCTTGTCCGCCGATATCGATAATTGCCTTTACGCTCGGGTCGGTAACGTGTACGCCCATTGCGTGGCAAGAGATTTCTGAGATGTTCTCGTCTGCCGTTGCGACCTTGTTACGGCCGTAACCGGTACCTACGAGGTAGGTGAGGTTTTTCACGTCGCCTTTGAGGTCGGGGACGGCGTTGACGACTTCCGTCATAGCCGCTTCCGCAGAGAGTGCCGCGTTGATTTTGCTCTTGATGGTGGTATCTGCAACCATCTTTCCGTTTTCGTCCAATATAACTGCTTTGGTGTAGGTTGAACCTACGTCGCATCCGCCAAAATATTTCATAATAGTATCCTACCTTTTATTTTTCAAATTACCACGCTTGCGTGTCGTCGAAGTCCAAGAGGCTTTCGTCGAGCGGTTTTTCTTGCAAAACCGTAGTCATATACTTATTGACTTGCTCACGCATATCGCGTCTTGATATCGTTCTGCTGTCCATAAGGTCTTGTTGCACCCAAATGAAGTTGTATCCTCTCTCGCGCGCTTGCTCGTCGAAGATACCCACGAGTCCGTCCATACCCTTGCAAGAGATTTGATCGTACATAATGATGGTGTCGACGTTGTACTCTTCCGCGACGCGCCAGCACTCGTTGAGTACGTTGGCGTAACCGCCCTTGGTGTGAGTACGCATAGTTGCGCGTTGATAGGTCTTTGCGAGGTCTTGCAAAGCGTGCTCGTGAGTGTCCGTACGGAATTTGAGATAGGAAATCATAGTTTCCATATCCATAACGACGTTGATACCCCAGCAGTTTTCAAGCCAGTTTGCAAAAGACGTATAGTAGTTTGCGGGGCAACTCCACACGATTGCTCTGTGGCGCATTTCCTTGCTTGCGGGAGTTTTCTTCTCGTACGCTTTGAGCATAATCTTGTTGACTTTCTTATCGACTTTGAGGAATCTCTTGTCGAAACCGCCCGAAAGGTGATAGTAATAAAGTCTGTAAAGCCAGAACGTAGCACCCGTCATTTGCGGATATTTGGTCTTGTTTACTTCCCACTTTTGCAATTCGTAATCGAGTTGCTTATTGTATCTTTCAAGAGCCTTGATAAACGCGTCCCAATCAAACTTTTCACCCGTTTGATCTTCCACGAATTTGATCATTTCCTTGATTTCCTCGACGGCGTATTCTTGCACGTCCTCACCCTTGTATCTCAAAGGCACGTTGTACACGTGCGTGGGAAGTCTGAAATATCTGTCTTGGAACGTCGTGGTCATAATCGAGCCGTCGCAAGGCATATTGCAAGTGATCATACAAGTGCCGAGCTTGGGATAATCGTCCTCGACGCACACGCCCGCTTCCGCACTGGGGAGAGGGCAAACGTCCGCCGGCACGCCGAAACTCTCGATTGCGTCGAGATAAGGCGGTACGACGAGTTGGTCGACCATACTCGAAAGGAAGATAGGCATAGTTTGCATCGGGTACGCTTTGAGATTGGGGAAACCCGCGATGAACTCGACGGGGATAAGCTCGTCGATGCAAACGAGTTTCTTGCTCTTTTTGTTCTTTGGGAACATCTTTTCGTCAGCCTCGAACGCAGTGAGGATAAGCCCCGTTGCGTGCTTGACTATCATATTGAAGTGAAGGTGCGTCATAAGAAGTTGCGGTCCGCGCAAACCTTCCGTGTGCCGATCCACGAACGCGGGAGTGGAAAGGTACGTTGCCATCCAACGATAACGCCAAAGTCCCTTGACCACGGCAATCGGGTTTTTGAGAACCATAACGACCATATCCTTCCACGTCACGAGCCAACGCCAGTAGTCGACGAGAGTGTCCTTGAAACCGCGCCATTCGCGGTGTTTGAGCAAGCCCGTTTTGTCTTCGTGAAGATTTTTGTAACCGCCGTATTTTTTCTTTGCCATAGGTCACTCCTTCGCCTTTTTGGCTTTTTGAATATGTTTGATTTCAAGACTTTCGACGAAAGCTTGAATACGCGTGCGCAATTGTCCCGACGCGCTTGCCGTATATTGACGGTCGATTGCTATGGACGGAATGCCGAATTCGTTGGTCATTATGTACGACGCGAGCGCGCGCTCGTAGCCCCAGTATTCGCAGAATTTGAGCTGTTCGTACACGACGCCGTCGGCGTGGAATTCGTCAACGAGGTGCTTTACGAACTGACGTCTGTCTTCGACCTTTTCGTGTTCCATATATCTCGGGCATTGGCACGTCTTCATATAGTGACGGCAAATTTGCGTAAGCACGTCCTCGTCGTCGTTGAGGATAATCTCTTCTCTTCCCGGGAACGAACCGAAGCAATATCTGTCCGCGCACACGAACGCTCCGCTGTCTTCAAACAATTTGGTGAAGTCGGGATCGTCCATTTCACTGCCGACGAGTACGATTCTCGCTCTGTAAAATTTCTTTTGGTCGGGCTCACGCGTTTTGAGCTCTTCAAGAGTCTCTTCGAGTTTGTCCACGATGAGATACTTGGGGCAACAATAGCTTGCAACGCAAAGCACGTGGAATTCGTATCCCGTAATACGCGGATTTTCTTCCTTGCGGAATTCACCTATTTGCGTAATCGCTCTGCACACTCTGTTGTGGAGCTCAACCGCCTTGCGCATCGCTTCGTCGGAAGTGTCCACGCCGTAAACGTCTTTGAGCTTGCCGAGCACTTTGAGGCGCATTTGATTGACGTAACTGTCAAGGCAATGTTGGTTGGTCTTGAACGGCATATCGAAAATGCTCACGAAGAACTTGTCGTTGTCGACGAGTTGCAAAAGCTCGAAATGCTCGATGGTGCGGTTCATCTCACTGCACGTTTCACCCGAGAACAGCGCGGACAAAAATCCGTAACCGCCCTCTATGCCTCTTTCGAGCAAAGCCTTGGCGTATCCGCAAATAAACGGACTCAAATAGTACGTCGCGATATCCACCGATCCCGTACGAGGCGCGCGAAGTCTTACGCTTACGCAGTTGTCGAGATTGAGCAACACTTCGGGTACGTGATAGCAAGTGTAGCCGAGTGCAAGTTTGCCGTCTTCTTGAACAGCTTTTTTGACCAGCTCGTTGTTGGCTTCCGTCAAAAGGTTCTCGAAGTAAAGCAGATGCTTTAAGTCTCTCATATAATTCTCCTATAATAATCGGGCATAGCCCCCTTTTGTTGCAAAAAAGAAAGAAAACGAAAGTCGCGCTTTTGCGTTCCTTCATCAAATAACAACACATATATACAAATATCGTTACGCTTGTATTTATATTAACATCAAAAAAAATCGTTGTCCATATTCTATATGAAAATATTTATATAAATGTATCAATAAATAGACGATTTTTATCGTTATTTGCGCCCCAAACGCCAATTTTTATTAAATTTTATAAAAATATGAAAAAAATTTCACATTTTCATTGACTAAACGCCGATTATCGCATATAATCATAAGCGAACAAGGCGAAAGCCACAACGTAGACTAACATCACCAAATCTCATCTCAAAAACGGTGATTTCTCCAAATTATCTTCTTTACAAAAAAACAGACGCTCCGCAGCCACGGGGCGTTTGTTTTTCTTAATATCTACAAACAATTACTAGTAAAAATTAACCGCCTAAAAGACTGCTTCTTGTCGAAACGGTATTTTTATCTGTTTTCTCTTTTGGCATATATAGATCTATATGTCCGCAATCTTTGCACGCATACGCATTAACCGTCTGTTTTACGTATCCTTCCGTTGCCAAAACTTGGTTGTCAATGATTGATACTTCAAACATATTTTCGCTACCACAAACCGAACACTTCATATAAACCTCCCGATGTGTTTATCAAATTTTGTACTCGCGTACAAATCAAGTATAACCCAAACGAATTGTTATTTCAAGACGAAAAATTATAAAAGAAAAAGCGCGCTTTCGCACGCTATTTGAAAAGTGATATTGCGCCGTAGGCACGTTTATTTGCGGTTTATTCCATTGCTCCTTATGTCATTGCGAGGAGCAACATCATTGCAACGCGGCAATCTAGCCGAAGGCGCATTTCGCTACGCTGGATTCCCACGCTATCGCTCGGAATGACAAGCGGAATATACCACTTTTGTTTTTTCCCGATAAGGCTTCGCTTTCCGCAATTATTAATTATTCATTATTAATTATTAATTCGCAATTAGCGTAATTCCGCCAATTCAAAAATCAATCTTTCCGTCTTCTCCCAGCCGAGGCACGGGTCGGTGATGGATTTGCCGTACACTCCGCCGTCGGGAGATTGCGCGCCGTCCTCGATGTAGGACTCTATCATAAGGCCTTTGACAAGCTTGTATATATCCTTGTCGCAACGGGTGCTGTGCATAATTTCCTTTGCGATACGAGGTTGTTCGTCGTATTTCTTGGCGGAATTGGAGTGGTTGGTGTCCACGATAACCGCGGGATTTGCAAGCCCCGCTTGCGCGTACATTTGGCAAAGCGTTTGCAAGTCCTCGTAATGATAGTTGGGTATAGTTTGACCGTATCTATCCACCGAACCTCGCAAAATCGCGTGGGCAAGCGTGTTGCCTTTGCTGTTGACTTCCCACCCCGTATACACGAAGGTGTGCGGGTGTTGCGCCGCGCGTATGGAATTCATCATAACCGCCAAATCACCGCTGGTCGGGTTTTTCATACCCACGGGTATGTCGAGACCGCTTGCCGTAAGACGATGGAATTGATTTTCCACCGACCTTGCTCCCACCGCGACGTAGGAAAGCACGTCGGACAAATAGACGTGGTTCTCGGGATACAACATCTCGTCCGCGCAAGAAAAACCCGTCTCTTGAAGTGCTTTTATGTGCAGTTTGCGTATGGCAATCAAGCCTTTGAGCATATTCTCGCTTGCGTGCGGGTCGGGTTGATGAAGCATACCCTTGTATCCGTCACCAGTCGTGCGCGGTTTGTTGGTGTAGATACGCGGAACGATGACGATTTTGTCCTTGACCTTCTCTTGCACGGCGGTAAGTCTGCCTATATAGTCGAGCACGGCGTCTTCTCTGTCCGCAGAGCACGGACCTATAACCAGCAAAAGTCTGTCGTCTTTGCCCTCAAATATGCTTTTGAGCGTTCTATCCGTCTCTTTTTTATGCTCGGCAAGCGTATCGTCAATGGGATACATTGCCTTGATTTCTTGAAGCGTGGGAAGTTTCCTCTTAAATTCCAAATTCATTTCGTCTCCTGTGCGTCCTTGTCAAACGTCTTTCTGCGTTCCGTCGAAAGGCGCATCGTCTTGCGTATATTTTCTCTGTCTTCCGATATAATTGCTTTTTTGAGACTGTCAAACTGTTTCTCGAAAAGTTCCATTTGTGCCACCAATTCGTCTTTGTTGGCAAGGAACAATTCGCTCCACATCTCGTCGTTGATTTTGGCTATCCTCGTCAAGTCTCTAAACGAGTCACCCGTATACTCCGCAAGGTGTTCGTTGTCCTTGCACACCATAAGCGACACCGCAATACAGTGCGTTAGATGCGACAAAAATCCAACTATTTCGTCGTGCTCTTCGGGTGAAAGTTCGCTTATTCTCTCAAATCCGAGTTCGCGCCCCAACTCCTTGCACGCCTCTATATTCTCCGTCGTATTTTCGCTCGTGGGCGTTACGATATAGTTTGCGTCCTTGAAGATTTGCGCGTTTGCGCTCTCGACACCGCTCGTTTCTCTTCCCGCCATAGGGTGCGCGCCGACGAATTCCACGTCTTTGCGCAATATCGATTGCACTTTTCTAACCACGCTACCCTTTACGCCCGTAACGTCCGTGATAAGCGCACCGCTCTTGAAAAACGATTGATATTTTTCAATCCACTCGGCAAGCAAATGCGGATATAGCGCAAACACGACG
Organism: Christensenella sp. UBA7571; assembly: GCA_002476605.1. Taxonomy (GTDB): domain Bacteria; phylum Bacillota; class Clostridia; order Christensenellales; family CAG-917; genus CAG-475. The sequence continues at coordinate 79,892 of DLLD01000014.1, read as the reverse complement.
AGGTCGAATTGCGACACGTAGTCCTTCTCGACATCCGTCTGTCCGCTCTTTATCCAACCTTTGGCAAGCGCGTAGTCAATAGACGATTTCTTGGTATCTATCGCCCCCAATTCGTAGCCTTTTGCGCTCAACGCCTCGGCGTAACTTCCGCCTATGAGCCCGAGACCGACTATCAAAATTTTGGTATTCTCATTCAATTTCATATTTGACACCCAGTTTTGCTATATCTTCAAAAAAGTTCGGATAACTCTTTTTCACTGCTTCAATTCCGTCAATCGTTCCGCCGACCTTGCTCAAAATCACGGCGTTTGCCATAACTATGCGGTGGTCGTTATGCCCAGATATCGTAGCGGTAGGAGCGTGCAATTCTCCGCCGTATATCGTCACTTCGTTTTCTTTGACGTCCGCCTTTATCCCGTACTTTGCAAGCTCGTCCGCCATTGCCTCGGCGCGGTCGCTTTCCTTGATTTTGAGACGTCTCGTGCCTACGAACGTCGCGCCGTGCTTTAATGCGCTCACCGCAAACAGCACGGGTGCTAAATCGGGACAATCCGACACGTCAATCACGGCGTTTTCGTCTTCTAACTGCTCGAAACACATCTTGCACACCTTGTCCCCTTGCGCGCAGTTCTCGTCCAAACCGTCGACTTGTACCTCTCCGCCCATACCGTTGAAAGCAAGCAAAAACGCCGAATTTGACCAATCTCCCTCAACGGTATAATTTCCGTTCTCAAAACGTTGACCGCCTTTTACGACGAAAACGTTTTTATCCGTCTTTTGGACAATCACACCGCACTTTTTCATAACGTCTAAGGTGATATCCACGTACGCGCGCGACTCAAACGGCTCTATTACCGTAATCGTGCTATCCTCGTCAAGTAGCGATAGCGCAATAAGCAAGCCCGTGATATATTGACTACTCACGTCTCCTCGCACGGTATAATTTCCGCTTGCAAGACGCCCGCAAACCGTGATCGTATCGACGTCTTTTTGCACTTCTACGCCGTTTTGAGCAAACACTTCGTCGTACACGCCTATACCTCTTTGGATAAGGCGCGCCGTGCCTTTGAAAATGCAATTTTTTGCACCGAGCGCAAGCACAACGGGCAAGAAAAAGCGCAACGTGCTTCCGCTCTCGTTGCAATCGAACACGGCGTTTTCTATCGGTGTTTTTTTGCAACCTTCTATATACGCAACGTTTCCGTCCACCCTTGCTTTTGCGCCGAGTGCGCGCACGCACGACAAAGTGGCGAGCATATCCTCGCTTTGGCTTATTCCGTTTATTACACTTTGTCCGCCCGCAAGTGCGCAAGCGACGAGCAATCTGTGCGCCACGCTTTTTGACGGCGGAGCACAAATCTCACCCCTTGCAACCGACGGGGAAAACGTCGCTTTCATACCTATTGCAACCTCTGTTTGAGGATATCCATTGCTTTGAGATATCCCTCGAAACCCATACCTTGTATCGTGTCCACGGCAACCGCGCGCACGTAACTTATTTGTCTAAACGGTTCTCTCTTATCAACCTCGGAGATATGCACCTCGACGGTTGGGATATCCACACCCTTGATTGCGTCGGCAATGGCAACGCTCGTGTGCGTGTATCCGGCGGGATTGAATACTATGCCGTCAACCTTGTCAAAATACGCCCTTTGTATCTCGTCAATCAGCGCGCCTTCGTGATTGGATTGGAAAAACTCGACTTCCACGCCTATTTCCTTTGCGTGTTCGCTCACGAGATTTTTCAAATCTTCGTACGTGCGCTTGCCGTAAATATCGGGTTCTCTTATACCGAGCATATTGATATTCGGTCCGTTCAAAACCAGCAATTTCATATCTTCGTCAACTCCCTTATCGAATTTATCGTCTCTTGCACGCTTCCGTTGGCGTCTATACGCTCATCGGCGCATTTGACGTAAATCGGATAGCGTTTTTCATACAGTTTTTTTATTGCTTGTACGTTTTGGGCAAGCGGTCTGTCGCTCGTCGCAACGAGTTTGTCTACGCCCCTATCCAAAAACAGTATTATGCCGTTTCTCGACAGTTTTTTGATATTATCGTCGTTGAGAGGCACGCCTCCGCCCGTCGATATTATCGCGCAAGATAGGCTAGAAGCGTCGCTTACGACCTCGCTTTCGAGTGCTCGGAACGCACCCTCGCCATCTCTTTCAAATATTTGCGATATCGTAACGCCCGCGCGTTTTTCAACTTCTTCGTCCGTGTCGACTACCTCTCTGCCCGTAATGCGCGCAAGCTCGTTTGCAATCGTAGTCTTTCCGCAAGACGGCATACCCACGAGCACGATATTGCGCTTTTGTGCGAACACCTTTTCGTAGACGTCGTCGATTATATCGGCGTTTATTTCTTTATTTTGGAACAATCCGCAAGCGTACACCGCTTGTGCCACGAGCATATAAAGCCCACCGCACGCCTTGATACCTTTGCGCTTTGCGTCTATCACAAGCTCGGTGCAAAGCGGGTGATAAATGGCGTCAATCACAGCGTCTACACACGGAAGTCTGTCGATATCGATAGGCTTCTCGTTCTCGTGCGGATACATTCCCACGGGCGTTGCGTTGACTATCACTCGTGCGTCCGAGTGCTTTTCGTATGCGTCGTCGTAGCTCACCGCGCCGTCTTTTGCCGTCCTCGAAACTCTTATAACCTCGCTTGCACCGAGGCTTTTTAGCACTTCAGTTGCAGTCTTGGACGTTCCGCCCGTCCCGAGCACGAGTGCCTTTTTTCCGCTTACGTCAATGCCGTTTTTGAGGATAAGCGCGCGCATACCCGCAAAGTCCGTATTGTATCCGACGAGCTTCCCGCCCTCGTTTACAATTGTGTTCACCGCGCCGATTTCCTTTGCCTCGTCGCTTATCTCGTCAAGAAGAGGCATAACCGTTTGCTTGTACGGTATCGTAACGTTTATTCCGTCAAAATCGCGCTTTTTAAGGTACGGCGCAACCTTGCTCTCGTCAAGTTCCACGAGGTCGTACGAGTACGGCGCGATAAGCGCGTGTATTTCTTTGGAATAACTGTGTCCCAAAGGCTTGCCGATAAGTGCGCATTTCATTGATTTATACCTTTTATAAAAACGTCCGTGCCGTATCTTTGCGCAAGCGTGTCGCACACGCAAAGCGTGCTCACCGCGTTGACGACGTGGCAAACTCTGCGCACGATTGCGGGATCGTGTCTGCCGTTTATTTGAAGTTCCGTATTTTTACCGTTTGCAAAATCAACGGTGTTTTGCATTTTATAGATTGACGGCGTAGGTTTGATTGCGCAATTGAAAAGGATAGGCATACCGTTGGTTATTCCGCCGTTTATTCCGCCGTTGTTGTTGGTGACGGTGACGACTTTTCCGTCCTCAAAACGCATCTCGTCGTTTGCTTCGCTTCCGCGCATTTTGCACATATCGAAGCCTTTTCCGAACTCGATACCCTTGACGCCTCCCACTGCAAACAGTGCGTGCGCAAGTACGCTTTCCATCGTGTCGAAGTACGGCTCGCCAACGCCCGCGGGCATACCCACGATTGCCGTTTGGGTGATACCTCCGACGCTGTCTCCGACCGCTTTTGCAAGCTCGATTGCCTCCGTCATCTTTGCCTCGACGGTTTTGTCGATTACGGGGAATTTGACGCAATCGAGACTTAAAAGCTCGTTCCGTACGTCGTTAAACTCTTTATCGCGCACGTTTGCACATTCAAGCACGTGCGTGCCTATCTTTATTCCGAGATTGTCGAGCGCGCTTTTGAGAAGTGTACCTCCGGCCACTATGCCGGCGGTAACTCTACCCGAGAAATGCCCGCCGCCTCTATAATCTTCAAAGCCGTGATACTTGCAAAAAGCCGTGTAATCCGCGTGCGACGGGCGCGCGATTCCGTATTGATAATCACTGCTTTTGGTATTTTCGTTGGGTATTATTATGCAGATAGGCGTGCCCGTGGTTTTACCGTTAAACACACCGCTGACGATTTTGAATTCGTCCTTTTCTCTGCGTGCCGTGTCTATGCTTTGCGAGGGAGCGCGAAGCGCAAGTGCTTCTCTTATCTTGTCCTCGTTTACCTCAACGCCGGAGCAAAGTCCGTCTATAACCACGCCCACGCAATCACCGTGACTTTCACCGAATACGGTCATTGCAACGCTTTGTCCGAATGTGTTTTTCATTTGACTTCCTCCGTAGCTTTCAATATTTGCTCAACCGTGGCGTTCTCAAATCGAAAACTGCCTACCTCGTCCACTTTGACGACGCATACGCCGTCTTCGTTTGCCTTTTTATCGTGAGAAATATACTCTCTCAAATCGTCGCTGTTCCACGCAATTTTATGAGGCAATCCGCACTTTTCAAGCACTTTTTCAAGCCTCTCTCTCACCGATGCGTCGCACATCGGCAACATACCCAGCCCGACGCACTCACCGTGCAAAAGTCTGCCCTTTTCCGCACTCTCGATTGCGTGTCCCACCGTGTGTCCGAAGTTGAGAACTTTGCGCAGTCCGCCCTCTTTTTCGTCTTGCTCGACCACTGCGATTTTGACGCGGAGCGAACGCTTGATAATCTCGGGCAAATTGCGCTTTATCTCTTCCAAATCGGCGCAATTTTCTATAAGTTCAAACAGTACCTTGTCGGACGTGAGCGACATCTTGATTGCCTCGGCAAGTCCAGACGCAAGTTGTCTTTTGTCCAGCGTATCGAGCACTCTCGTGTCTATAACGACTTTCTTGGGTTGATAAAACGTGCCGACCACGTTCTTTACGCCCTCAAAATCGATTGCGGTTTTTCCGCCCACCGACGAGTCTATTTGCGAAAGCAACGTCGTGGGAACGTTGTAAAAATCGATACCGCGCATATAGCACGAAGAGGCAAAGCCCGCGATGTCTCCGACCACGCCTCCGCCGACCGCGACCACGCAATCTTTTCTCGTGAACGAGTGCGCGAGCATAAGCGAAAGCAGTGCCTTGAAATTGTCGAAATTCTTGCTTTCTTCACCGCTTTTGAGCACCGCAACAACGCTTTCTTTTGCCAAAGACGCCACTTTTTGAGCGTACTGTTTTGGCACTCCGTCGTCGGTTACTACGAGCACTTTTCTGTCGAGATCGAGAAAATTTGCGATATCGTCAAGCGCGCCCTCTTGCACTATAACGTCGTAAGATTGAGTTTTTAGGTTTACGTTCAAAATCATTTTGCACCGTCCGCATTGTCGGCAAAGTAGCTACCGACCAGTTTGAGCTTTGCGCAAAGCGCGGACAACTCTTGCATAAGGTCTTTGCCGTTTTGAGTGTTCACGTCACCTTCCGCCTCGATGTAGAAATAATAGTTCCACTGCAAGTTCTTCATCGGACGAGAACGAAGCGAACGCATATTGAAGTTGTGCGCGCCGATTATATTGAGCGCACTTGCAAGCGCACCCGATTCGTTTTGCACGGTGAATACGAGGATAAAATTCTCGTCCTCACGCTTTGAAACGCTTGCGGGCTTGTTGATTTGCCTTGAAAACGATGCAAATCTCGTCGTATTGTTGTTTGCGTCGTTGATGCCCTCTTCTAGGATTTGAAGCCCGAAAATGTTTGCCGTCTCGTCTGAAGCAATCGCTCCGATAGTGACGTCCCGGGCGTTCTTGACGTACTCGGCGGCAAGCGCGGTGTTGGAATACGGCTTGCCCTCAATGCCTTTTTCTTTGAGATATTCCGCACATTGCGCAAGTGCTTGCGGGTGGCTGACCACCGTCTTTATCGTGTCGAGAGTCGCGCCCTCGCACGCAATGAGATTGTGCGTCACGGGCACTTCGATGACTTGGTTGATATGCAAACTGCCGTTGAAGGTCAAGTCCATAACCTCGCCGACCTCTCCCGCATAACTGTTTTCAAGCGGAAGAACGGCGCAATCGAACTCACCCTTTTCCACGCCCTCGTACGCCTCTGCGAAAGTCGCGCACGCCACGTATTCCGCCTCGGGGAACATACGCTTGGACGCAATGTACGCAAACGCGCCTTGAATACCGCAATACGCCACGCGCATAGAACGCAACAGCGACGATTGATACTTGCAAGACACGTCCATCGTGCTTCTGATAAAATCTTCGTAATAGGGTTGAATTTCGGAGTTTTGAATATACTCCGCGTTGCGCTTGACCACTTCCGCCTCGCGCGCCTCGTCGCGTACGCTTAAACCGTTGTCCTTTTTGTACAACGCGATATCTTTGCAAATCTCCATTCTCTTCTCAAAGAGCTCTGCCATTTGCAAATCGATTTGATTGATTTCCTTTCTTGACGATTGAATGTCTTTCATATCTACCTCTCAACCCCATTATAATCAATTATGATTATAATTCCAAAGTTTTTTTCGCATTTTGTGCTTTTGCGTCCTCATTTTTATCGTATTTGCGCATATTTGCCCAAATATCCTCAAATTCCGCGCCTATTTTGACCGTTTGTCGCAACAAATCTATCAAAAAAACGGCTTCCGCAAAGGAAACCGTTTTGTATGCACGAAAATCGCGACCGCTCTCGGCGTCCTTTGCTTATTTGCCCTCTCTGCAAAAGTAAAAATAAAATGCGCTCTCATAAAATCGAGATGCGCACGCAAAAGACTCCGCCTCATAGGAAACGGACACACAAAGTGCGTTGTTTTTGACGTTATTTATGCCGTTTTTCACGCCTTTTTTCATATCCGACCTCCTACTTGATACCAAAACTATAAGCCCCCACCGCCGATTTGTCAACTTTTATTTTTCCCATCGCGCCCGCCTCCCGCAAAATTGTGCTATTCCACACTCCCCAAATCTCTACTATTCCCATCAAAAAAGCACTCCGAAGAGTGCTTTTTTTGTTGTAGAGTTGTTTTATCAGTTACTTAAACCGTATGTGCCTTGTGGACCTTTAAAGCAATAATCTTTGCGTGAACCGCTAAGAGTACCAGCCGACGGAATACAATTTTCTTGAGTTGTATCTGTTAGCGTCGAGCCTGTAATATGTCCAACGAATATGCCCATTTTGGGTTGTACGTTATACTTGCTGTTATAACCTATATTTTTAATCGTGCAATTGGTTATACTTGAATTTTCAATACTTGCGCCGTTGCAGTATCCTACTATACCGCCGATAGAACGACCCGCATCTTCGACGTATTGTTCTATATCTGCATTTGTAACCCAGCCGCCTTCAACTAAACCACCGTTTTCGTTTACACCGACAAGTCCGCCGATATCTCCACGACCTTGAATTTTACTTCTTATGCCGTCTTTGCCAAACGTAGCTCCCGACAAAGAACCACCATTATTGCGACCGACCAAACCTCCGATTGCCGAAGAAGAACGATTTACAATTATCGTGCCGTATGCAAAAGATAAACCAACCACTCCGGTGCTTGAATTTGTTCCGACAAAACTGCCGACGTTTATCCACGTACCGCCGTTAATAATATTATTCGCTCTTATTTCGACTTCCAAATATACACCCATTATCGATGCATTATTCACAGCAACCAATCCGAAATTCGTGCCTTGTTTGTTGTCGATATTGATTTTGAGCCCATATATGGTGTGCGTATTACCGTACAAGTTCTTTGAGAGTGTCGGAATAGGCGTCCAATCGGGATAATACGGTTGCATTTGGATATCGTTATTCAAATAAACGTGACATTCACTGCTTCCGATATTTGCCAACTGCAAGGCGTTGGTGATATTCCAACGCAATTGTCCAAGCACTTTCTTTGTGCTTGTATAACTGCAATTGACACTCACGCTATAATTTCCGTTGCCTTTTGCAATCTTTGACGTATCGTTTACGTCATACCAAACACCAAGTGCACGAACCTTATTCAATCTTACCGTCGTATTGCCAACGGCACGAGCATTGACCAGTTGTTGCAAGAAGTTCACTGCCGTTTGAGATGTTATATTATAAATCATAGTTGTGTTGCCGACTATAAATTCATACTGAGTAATCCCCTCAACTGGCGTTACTACGGCACTTGCCTCATTTGTGTAATAGACTGTTTGATTGATATTAAATGCGTGTAAGCCTTGTCTAAATTGTAGTGTAATTCTATTTACAAACACACTATCTTCGTCTTTATATGCGAACACGTCCAAGTTTATTAATTCACAATTATAATCGATACTTACATTTCCGTTTGAATTAAGCCTCCATCCTGTTCCATTTGGAACTCTTGTTAATGTTGTGCACTCTGTGGAATAAATCGAACTTCCCAACATCAATCTCAAAACATACTCATCTGTACCCGATGAGGGTCTGCTCATAATATATGATGTTGATATGTTTTCAAAAGTCGATGTTGTACCATTGATTTTACGTGCGATTTGCCATTGTTTTACATTTTCGGCCGCCTCTTCTTGAATAAATATCTTTCCAGATTTCTCACCCGTTGCAGATTTTAGCCAAATATAATTATCACCAGCAATTACTGTCGCGGAAAAAACACCGCCTTTGTATCTAAATGCAGACAAAAAACCTTCTTTTGAAACGAGAACGTTTACATCTTGATAATAATTGCCTTCATTGTCAAGCATACATATCAGCAAGTTCATATTCGAGTTCTGGCAATCAAATCTGAATATATGATAGCTTCCGTTATCGGCAAGTGTTAGGTCTATTTGCTGATTTAATTCAATTTGAGGCACGTCCGAAATCGAAACATTAGCCGTCTTTCCCGTAGACGCGCACACCACCAAATAGTAGTCTTTGTCACCATACGTCATATCAACGGTATTATCTCCGTTGAAATTGGTATAACCGTCTGCTGCAACAAACGCGTTGTTATTGCGATACAACACTTTTTTGATAGTGATATCGTTGCCAAGCGTTACGTGCTTGTATTCCAATCCGTCCTCTTTTGGCAAACGCACAAGATACTCCTCATTCGTTTGCAACGTAATTCCTTGCGTTTGAGAACACGGGAATAGCGAAAAACGCGATATACATCCGCTTGAAACCGCAGCAATATCTATATTGTATTGCTGACCTTGCAACATCTTTGTCTTGAATATACGTTTTTCGTCCTCGATTATACTCGGCACGGCTACCCCGTTGACTTTCATTGTGAAGTCTTGCGTATTATCAAACGAGAACTCGTAGTCACTGGTATATTGAGGTGTAAACTTAAACGCATTTACTCCGTTCGGCAACAAATACATTATGTTATTTGCACCGATATTGATGTTTTTATATACCTTGTCTCTCAACATATAAGTTGTATTGCCGTCTGCAATAGCAACGGTCTGACAATCTTTGCTTACGACTTTCATTGCAATTTGGCGCAACAATCTCGTATGAAGCGGTTGTCCGTTGTCGGAATCGGGATGACCGACTTTGAAATAACCCTTAAAACTATCTCCTTGTTTGTACCAAATCGATTTTCCGTTATCGTCTGTATTTACCGCAAGCAAAGTTGCCTTTGCCAATCCACCGTAATTTTCTATTTGGTCGTTTTTATTTGCAAAAAAATGTGTTGCCGTAAGCCGTCCGCTACTGATTGCATAATCGTTTAATTTCAAAGCGTTTCTTTCATCGTCGATGTGGTTCATTATAGATTTTCCAAGCTTATTAATCGACATAATTACATCGATACCGCCTATAATTTTTCCAACTCCGGGAAAAAGTCCAACAATAGATAACGCCAACGACCCAAAGTCTTTCGCTATATCTAAGCCAAATTCCATAGAACTCGGCTCGCCTTTTTCTCTGATAGTAGCATTAAATTCGTAATCGAAATACGTGAAAAATGAGCCGTTATCGTTTTCAGCACTATAATCGGAATAGCCGTTGTTTGACTCTTGTTCATTCAACAGTCTCAATGCATACGAAACGTCTTTCAAGTAAAACTCCGAAACTTCATAATCTACACTAAGTTCATTGTTGATGTTTATATCAAAATACGGTATTACCAACGGTTGCGAAATAGTATATTGTGCTCCGATTAATGCGTTGTGAAGTTTGCACGTACCACTACCTTGTGCCAAATATAGAAACGTTTTTTGAAAAATTGGCTTGACTTCTATGCTAAACATTCCCGCATTTTGTAAATCGAGCCCTACCGTATTGATTTCAAAAACCAAAACGATAGATTTTTTATTTGATTCAAAATCTTCGGTGTTTACAAAAAAGCCGTATTCTTTGCCTATGTACAAATGGTTGCCGTTGTTGGCAAACAATTCTTTGGGGATAATCTTTGTTATGGCATTATCTTCCGATACCGAGAGTACTTTTTTCAAATCGACGGTATCTACCGATACCAATCCTTTTTGCAATAAAGAATTGGTGGTATAGTCGGAAATACTATAATCGTTTCCCCTATAAGTGAACGTCTTGCTATCGGTATAGGCATCATACATTCCTTCCTCGATTGCAAGCACGCCGTCCGTTGCGAATGCAACGTTGCTGTCCCGCGTTGTAAACACGACTGTCATTGCCGTCGCAAAGACGGCAATGATAATCAATGCCACAAGCAAGATGTTGCTACATCTTCTTGTGCTTTTCATAAGCTCCTCCTTGTCATTTGGTTATACTTTGCCCAAACGCTCCCCAATATTGAAAAACACTTAGAAATCTGTCCTTTCTACAATTTCAATCGTAATCGTTTTATCTTTATCGGTTGCGTAGAGCATTATATAAAATGTTCCGTCAACTACCGTAAACTCGTAATATGAGTCACGAACAAATCTTGATATTTGAACTTCATCTCCACTCTCGTCATACATAAACATAGATGTTTGGAGTGCCCTTCCCGAAACAGTCTCATTGTCATAAACGTTCATAATATATCGTGCAGTGGTGGAAGATTGCCCTGCATAATCGTTTATGAAAGCAACGTAATATACGGTATTTGCTTTTATTGCAATTTCGGTTTTTTGATTTAGGTATACTTTTTGAACTTCGGCATCTTTTGCAATGCATTTGGCTTGCGTGTTCTCACTTGAACCGATTACGAAATAATACTCTTTATGTCCTATTCCTATATTCAGTTCATTGCCAACTTGCATAAAATAATACACACCGTTCGGCTCGGCATAATCCAATCGTCCGTCTACACATTCAAGCACTTGCTTAATCAAAACGTTTTCTCCGAACGATATAGTTGCAATCTGCATTCCGTTTGCATTTTTCGGTATTCTAACGATGTATTCTTCGTCTTTGGTCAATGACACTTCCGTTTGATAATCTTCGGGGGTAACGGACAACGTTATTGGATATTCCGCAAGCGAGAACTTGCCCATAGATGCATCTATCTCGTATTTTTTCCCGCCGACAAGACGACGTTTTACACTCTTTTGCTCCTCACTCAAAGTTATAGGCGTACCGTTTATTTTGAGTTCGGCAACGTTTTTGTCCCAAGCAATCGTATAATCGCTCGTATATTTCGGCTCAAATACGTAATATGCAACTGCGGAAAACTCTTGATTGTCCGAACCGGAATAATACGTTGCGTCCTTGCCTATTTTTACTTCTGCTCTATTTATCTCGGGTATAGTCGTATCACCTTTGCATTGATCGCAACTGCACACTCCGTCGTGGCAATTGGGACAATTGCAAGCGACGGATGCCGCGTTGCCGTCACCGTTGTTGTCCGTGTCGTCACAAGCGCACAATACGAGTGCCGTGCACAGCAATACGATCATTGCGATGATTGCCAGTTTCTTTTTCATAATAAATCCTCCGTTTCGACGTCTCTACGTATAGACGTCTCGTTTTGTTCTCGGCACAAATGATTTGCGCCTAATACCATAATATCATATATGTACAACTTTTTCCACACCAATTTTACAATATAATGCCCCCTTTCGGAATGACTTATATTGTTGGATATTGTCTTGTTTTGTCGAATTTTGTCGAATAATAAAAATAATGATTGTTTTGTGCCCAAAAACCGCAAAAAGCGTTGAAAGTTTTGGTTATAAGAAAAGATAAAGAGATTATAGCTTCTTCAATGAAAAACAAGAAAGAGCCGTCCCACACCATATTTAATTTCCATACTGCAATAAGAGGCTCAAATAGATGAAGAACAAGGAAACACCCCATTGACAGCAACCCTAATTTACAAGACGTAAATGAGTTGATGGCAATGGGGTGTTGACAAAGTTATTCGCTATTTGAGTCCTTAGTGCAGTATGGAAACAGCGTCGAGGATAGACTTTTCCAACGCCTCCCGTCCGTACTTGTCCACTTCGGCTTTGTTCTTTTCGCCGTGAGTGAGGCAACCTGCGCCGCCGATGCAACCGCCGGTGCACGCCATACCCTCGATAAAGTTGGCGTCGAGAAGGTTTTTGCTCTTTTTGAGGAGCGCAATCTTGCACTCTTCGATGCCGTCGCAAGAGCAAGGTTTGAGATCGAAATCGATGTTTTGTTCTTTGAGAGATTGTCTTACCGCGTCGCTCAAACCACCGCTGCGGGCAAATATTCTTCCAAAGTAAGAAGCGTTGTCGAGCACGCCTTCTTCAAGAGTGGTGATATCGAAGTCTCTGCTGTCGAAAAGCGCTTGCAATTCCTCAAAAGTGAGGACGGAATCGACGTAAGGTTTGACTCTTTCGTCCTTGATTTCCATTTTCTTTGCGGTGCAAGGACCGATAAACACGACTTTGGCGTCGGGAGTGGTTTCCTTGATATACTTTGCAAGCGTAGCCATCGGAGAGAGATTGCCCGACACGTGTTGTTGGAGTGCGGGGAAATTCTTCTTGATATACGCAACGAACGCGGGGCAACAAGAGCTTGTGAGGAAGCCCTTTTCCGCCAACTCTTTGCCCTCTGCAAGCGCGACCATATCCGCGCCGAGAGCCGCCTCGATTACGGTGTAGAAACCGAGTTTTTTAAGTCCCGTAATGACTTGACCGAGTTTTGCGTAAGTAAACTGACTGGAAATGGACGGAGCGACCACCGCGTAAAGTTTGTACTTGGTGTTGTTTTCGCTCTTCTTTATCAAGTCGATGACGTCGAGGATATAGGATTTGTCCGAAATCGCACCCCACGGGCATTGATACACGCAAGCACCGCACGCAATGCACTTGGAATTGTCGATTTTTGCGGCGTATTCCTCGTCCATAGTGATGGCTTTGACCTTGCACGCTCTTTCGCAAGGGCGTTTGTTGTTGGTTATTGCGCTGTACGGGCAAACTTTTGCGCACGCACCGCACTCTTTGCACTTTGACTTATCTATATGCGCCACGTGTTGCGCGTCAAACGTGATTGCGCCGAATTTGCATACGTCTTCGCATCTATGCGCAAGGCAACCTCTGCACGCGCCGGTTACTTCGTATCCGCCCATCGGACACTCGTCGCAAGCGATGTCGATAACCTCGATGACGTTTGGATTTTCCTTGTCACCGCCCATTGCAAGTTTGACGCGTTCGAGCAAAATCGCACGCTCTTTGTACACGCAACAACGCATAGTCGGTACTTTGCCGGGGACTATCTTTTTGGGAATGTCGATGGCGGTCTTGTCCAGCCTATCGTCCCACGCCTCGCGAGCGACCTCACGCAATACTTTGTATTTCAAGTGTTGAACTTTTGTATCGAATATTCTCATCTTGCACCTTCTTTCGTCTTGCCGTATTATATAACAAAACACGCTCAAAACAATTCCTTTTGTGCCTATTTTTGCAATTTTTTGCTACTTTTTTAGAAATAACTCACCTTTACGCGCTTTCCCATCTTGATAAGGCACTCACTGAGCTCTTTTACGAGGTTCATTTTGATGCTGAAATTGATGGGCAAATCGGGGTTTTGGTGCGCGGGGTTGATGGCTCTTCCCACGAAAAAGTTGATGTCCGTAGCCTCTTCAAAGAGCAATCTCGACATAAGCGAAGCACCGTCGCGCTTGAAGCTCCACTGCTCGTAACTCTCGTTGTCTTCGAGATAGTCCTTGGCGTAGGTGAGCACTTTGTTCATAGTTATAACGCCTTCCGTGACGAGGTCTATGCCCTCGATTTCGGATATCGGCGGAACGTCCGACGACTCGAAGTTGAGCGTCGTACGCAATTGTTTTCCGAGATATTTTGCGGCAATTGACGAGGTAGTGCCTCCGCACACGATATGTTTGCCCTCTTTTGAGAAGAACAAGGACATCATTCTATCGCAATCGTCGCGATTGGACGGCGGTCCGAACAATATGTTCATAGGCTCGCGCTTGCGTATTCTTATAACGCACGCCGTAGCGTCGTCCCCCGGTCTTTCACCGTAAAGTTTGTTGCACTCGTCCACCAAAATCGTGGAAAGCGTCTTTGCCGTGTAGCCCACGAGGCTTATGCTTTCCATAAACGATATTATATCCTCTCTCTTCCAACCGAAGTTGTACGAAAGCCCCAGTCCCGCGTGCGGGCAACCGTCGCTCATAAGGATAAAGATATCGTTCTCCATAAGAGGCACGACGGATTTGAAAATCTTCTTTCCGCCGATGACCATCTCGGTTTTGGGATAATCGTAGTTTTGTCCGTCGCGCAAAAGTATGACTTGCGGATTGTCGTATTGGATTATCTCCGCGTCACGGTTGTTGACGATGTGCACGATTGTGAACGTCGAATACGCAACGCCTCTCACCGAGCAAATAGGCAACGTCGCGGCAATAGTCTCGACGCAGTCTTCGAGGGTGAGCCCCTCCGCCATCATCGTGGAGATAATTTTGCTGGTGAGCGTTGAGAGAATACTTGCCTTGACACCGCTTCCCAAGCCGTCCGCAAGCACGATAACGGTGGAATTTTCGTCTTGATTGACGATATCCACGTGGTCACCGCAAAGTTGCTCTCCGAAGTGATTTATACTTTTGTAGCCGATATCGGCGCACAAATCATTCATCTTTGATGGACTCCTTGAGTTTGGTCAACGCAATCTTGGTCTCGGCAGCGGTCTCGCCCAAAAGGGACGCGATTTCTTGCACGATGCGCATTTGCTTGTCGACGACTTTGTCTGCCGTCTCGATGGTTTGTCTGCTTATCGACTCCTTTTTCTCTTTCTGTTTTTCCTCGTCGGTGATGTCTCTCATAATGCCGATATAGAGGCGGTTGTCGAAGTCGTAAACGACGGTAAGTTCCACGTATCTTTTATATTCCGCAAGATAAACCCTACGATTGCGCACGTTAAACCTCGTTTTCTTCACTTCGAGGAAAACTTGCGGGTCCATAATACGCACCACTTGCTCGCCCAAAACGTCGGTTGCGGAACGGATATTCATAATGTCCATTGCGGACTGATTTATCTGTTGCACCTCAAAAGCGTCGTTGAGCACGATAATGCCGTTTGGCGTGTTGTTGACGATTCTGTCCGAGAAGCCTTCCGCTTTCTTTTGAAGGTAGGGCAAGCACATAGACACTTCCGCTTTGCCTTGCAAAATAGCAATTGCCTTTTCACGGCAAGTATTGTATCCGCAACTTCCGCAATTGAGCTCGTCGCGTTTGCTTATCTTGCCCATCTTGCGTAGCGTTGCCGCGATTTCCGCTTCGGTGGGAACTTGATTTTTTCTTTCGATTTCGGAAAAATACTTCCTTATATCTTCTTGGTTGGGCTGTTGCACCTTGAAGTCCTTATCCCCCGCGTACTTTGCCACCGCAAGATATTCTCTCACGGGTGAGGGGTGATATTTTTCCATAACAGGACCGCCTACGCAACTGCCCACGCACGAGGACATCTCGATAAACGCGTGGTGTATGTTGCCTTGCTCGATATCTTTGAGCGCGGCGATACAGTTTTCAACGCCGTCGATTGCCATATAATCGTAATCGGGTTGATTGAGTTTCATAGTTTTGAGAATTCCGCCCGTAGTCGGGAAGAATCTCGCTCTGCTCTCGCGATTGCTATCCATCTCTTTTTTGAGTTCGATACCCTCCGCCGAAAGCCATTCCGTCAACTCTTCGTAAGTCAAAACCGCGTCAACTATTCCCTCGTAATGTTGCGCCTCGTCCTTCTTTGCAACGCACGGACCGATAAAGACGGTTTTTGCATTAGGATATCTCTTCTTGATATCCGCGCAGTGCGCTTGCATAGGAGACAATACGTCCGCAAGATACGGCAAAAGCGACGGGAAATACTTTTGAATGAGCAAATTGATCGAGTGACAGCAAGAGGAGATGATAATATCTCTCTTTTCCTTCTCGATCATTCTCTCGTACTCGTTTTTGACCATCGTAGCACCGATTGCGGTTTCCTCGACGTCGGCAAAACCGAGTTTTTGAAGAGCCTCTCTCATTGCGCCTATTCCCACGCCCTCGTAGTTTGCCACGAAGGACGGAGCAAGCGACACGTAAACGGGTTCACCCGAATGGATAAGCACTTTGACCTTTTCCACTTCGCTTGCAATCTCTTTTGCGTTTTGGGGACAAACGACAAAGCAATGACCGCATAAAATGCACTCATTGCCTATGATGTGCGCCTGATTGCCCGAAAAGCGTATAGCTTTTACGGGGCAATGTCTGATGCACTTGTAACAGTTCTTACAGTTTGACTTTTTCAGAGTAAGACAATCCATATCAACTCCTGCCTGCCTCTATGCGGGGCAAGACTTTATCCTTGAAGAATTCTTGGAAATTCTCAACGGTAATACCGGGATATATATCGTCGTCGACAGCCACCGTCACGCCCACTCTGTTGCATTTGCCAAAGCAAAAGCTTCCGGTGAGAACGGCGTCTCCTTCGAGATTGCGTTGCGCAATTTCTTTGCGCAACATCTCGACTATCTCTTGCGAGCCTTTGAGGTGGCAGGAACTGCCGACACAAATTTGTATTATAACCATATCATTACGCCTTTGCAAGTATTTCTTTTTCAAAGAATTCTTTGGTGGTGTCGGGAGTGAGCGAGAAGAACGCGTCGTCCACCGTCACGCAAACGCCTTGTTGGCACTTGCCCATACAAAACGTTCCGCCGAGTTCAACCTTGTCTTTGAGGTCGTTTTGAGCGATGAGATATTGCAATTGTTCGACGACTTGTCTCGATCCTTTGATGTGGCAGGAACTGCCGATACACACTGTAACTTTCATAATCTATTCCCTCTCGTTTATTATTGGAACTCCGCCACGTCAATCCAAGACATAAGGAATTCTCTTTCTTTTTCGTGACCTTTCACAGATTGCGACGCCGCCACGATAGGCATCCATTTTTGAACGTATCTCTTGTCAGTTCCGCTCTTTTTGCAGAACAAATCGAGGTATTTTTCCGCCGTAGCGATATCACCGTCAAGCCAGAAGAGCATATACGTTCTCGCCACGTCCGCGGACGCGTTGCCTTGCGTTGCGTGCGACCAGTCGATGACGTAAGCCTCGTCGTCGCCCGTTATGATGATATTGGACGGGTTGAAGTCACCGTGGCACAATTTGTCGTGTTTGGGCATACCTTCGAGGCGCGTGTGCAACTCGTACTTGATGCTGTCGTCCAAGTTGGTCAAGTTGATCTTTCTGTTCATCTTGTCGCGAAGCTTGGTGAGAAGCGGGCATTTCTTGGATTGCACTTCGATTTGCAAATCAACGAATCTTTCAAGATACTCGTCTTTCTTTGCGGGATTTTCCTTCATAAGTCTGTCGAGCGTCTTTCCGCCGATAAACTCGGATACGATTGCCCATTTGCCGTTGACCTTGGTCACTTCGATGATTTTGGGCACGTTGAGTCCCGTCTCTTCCACTCTCGCTTGGTTGAGAGCTTCGTTGAGGACGTCGACTTTGGAAAAGTCCTCGTCGAACACCTTTACGCAATGCTCTCCGTCGCGATAAACGGTCTTGTTGGTTCTCACGGCAATAATTCTGTCGAGATTCATATTCTCCTCCTTATACCTCTATGTGTGTGCCGTAGTAGGCATTGAGATACATTTGTTTGATTTCGCTCATAAGCGGATATCTCGGATTTGCGCCCGTGCATTGGTCGTCAAAGGCTTGTTCCACCATATCGTCGAGACGGCCTAGGAAGTCTTGCTCGTCGGGCACGTAGTCCTTGATGGTCGGCTTGATACCCACTCTTGCCTTCAAATCGTCGATAGCTTTGATGAGGTTTTCGAGTTTTTCGTTGTCGTTCTTTCCCTTGATGCCGAGATAATCTGCAACTTCTGCGTATCTTGCAAGCGTGTGCGGATATCCGTATTGCGGGAAAGTACCCATCTTGACGGGAGTTTCGCTTGCGTTGAAGCGCAACACTTCGTCAATCATAAGCGCGTTGGCTACGCCGTGCGGGAGGTGATGGAACGCACCGAGTTTGTGCGCCATAGAGTGGCATACGCCGAGGAACGCGTTTGCAAACGCCATACCCGCCATAGTTGCCGCGTTTGCCATCTTCTCTCTTGCTTCGGGGTCGTTGGGACCGTTGTCGTAAGCTCTCGGGAGATATGTGAATATCATCTTGAGCGAACGCATAGCAAGGCCGTCCGTATAGTCGGTTGCAAGCATTGCGGCGATTGCTTCGAGGTCGTGCGTAACCGCGTCGATACCGCTTGCCGCCGTAAGTCCCTTCGGAGCGCTCATATGGAAGTCGGCGTCGACGATTGCCATATTCGGCAAGAGTTCGTAGTCCGCAAGAGGATACTTGACGCCCGTCTTCTCGTCGGTGATAACCGCAAACGGAGTGACTTCCGAGCCCGTACCCGCAGAGGTCGGAACTGCGATGAAGTACGCTTTTTCACCCATCTTGGGGAAGGTGTAAACACGCTTTCTTATATCCATAAAGCGCATTGCCATATCGAGGAAGTCGACTTCGGGGTGTTCGTACATAACCCACATAATCTTACCTGCGTCCATTGCGCTGCCGCCGCCGAGTGCGATGATGCAATCGGGCTTGAACGCCGCCATTTGTGCCGCGCCTTCCTTTGCGCAAGCGAGCGTCGGGTCGGGAGCGACGTCAAAGAACGTGGTGTGTTGGATACCCATTTCGTCGAGTTTGTCCGTGATGGGTTTGGTATATCCGTTGTTATACAAGAAACTGTCAGTAACGATAAACGCTTTCTTTTTGTTCATAACGTGTTTGAGTTCGTCAAGAGCAACGGGCAAGCAACCCTTCTTCATATACACCTTTTGAGGTGCTCTGAACCATAGCATATTTTCTCTCCTTTGGGCAACCGTTTTGATATTGAGCAAATGTTTGACTCCGACGTTTTCGGATACGGAGTTTCCACCCCACGAACCGCAACCGAGCGTGAGCGACGGCGTAAGTTTGAAGTTGTACAAGTCTCCGATACCGCCTTGTGAGGACGGCGTGTTGACGAGGATACGGCAAGTTTTCATTCTTGACGCAAATTCGTCTATTTTTGCTCTTTCGGTCACTGCGTTGAGATAGATAGAGGACGTGTGTCCGTATCCGCCGTCGGCAACGAGACGCTCCGCTTTGGAGAACGCGTCTTGAATGTCCTTGGCTTTGTACATCGCAAGCACGGGTGAGAGTTTTTCGTGTGCAAATTCTTCGCTGATGTCTACGCTTTCGACTTCACCGATAAGAATTTTGGTGTTTTGAGGCACGTCGAATCCCGCAAGTTTCGCAATCGTTACGGGCTTTTGTCCGACGATTTTTGCGTTGAGCGCACCGTTGATGAGGATAGTTTTGCGCACTTTCTCCGTCTCTTCGGGATTGAGGAAGTAGCAACCTCTGTCGGCAAATTCTTTCTTTGCCGCTTTATATACCTTGTCAAGTACGATAACGGATTGTTCGCTTGCGCAAATCATACCGTTGTCAAACGTCTTGGAGTGAATAATGGAGTTGACCGCAAGCACTACGTCCGCCGTTTCGTCGATGATTGCGGGAGTGTTGCCCGCGCCGACGCCGAGTGCCGGTTTTCCGCTGGAATACGCCGCTTTGACCATACCGGGACCGCCCGTTGCCAAAATGATGTCCGCTTCTTTCATAAGAAGGTTGGTCATTTCAAGGCTGGGAACGTCAATCCAATCGATGATATTCTCGGGTGCGCCCGCCGCGACTGCCGCTTCGAGCACGACTTTTGCCGCCGCGATAGTGGACTTTTTCGCTCTCGGGTGCGGGCTGATGATGATTCCGTTTCTCGTTTTAAGAGCGATAAGCGTCTTGAAGATTGCGGTAGAGGTCGGGTTCGTGGTGGGGATAACCGCCGCGATAAGTCCGAGAGGCTCTGCAATCTTGATAGTGCCGTAAGCCTTGTCCTCTTCGATGATTCCGCAAGTCTTGGTGTTCTTGTAGGCGTTGTAGATATACTCGGACGCATAGTGGTTTTTGATGACCTTGTCTTCTACTATGCCCATACCGGTCTCTTCAACTGCGAGTTTTGCAAGAGGTATTCTCATTTTGTTTGCAGCAGTTGCCGCCGCAAAGAAGATTTTGTCCACTTGCTCTTGTGTGTAGGTCGCATATTCTCTTTGAGCTTTGCGCACGGTTGCGATTGCTTCTTCGAGTTTTTCGACTCCGTCAACGATACGGTTTCTTGCTTCCATTTTTTGTTCTCTCCTATACGTGTTTGTCAAATTTTCGAGCTATCGATTATTTTAGGTTAAATATTCGATAACTATTTATCGATATAATTATATCTACACGCGTATCTCGTGTCAAGCCGTTTGCACCTATATTTTTAGGAAAAAACAAGCAATTTTCAAGACATTTTATCGTTGTTGTATGATTATTTTATTTCTTTGGTTTTATATCCTTTTATTATTCCTTTTTACGGCGTTTTTCTGCCGTAATACTTTGGTTTTTTAGACTATATTCTTCGGTTGCGCCTCATCGCGTTAAATTACGCCTTTTGCCACTTTCTCGCAGTGCCTCTTTCCACCGTGCCTATAAAACGCGAGTCGTTATCGAGGCTTTGCGCCACCGCGTCGTAATCGATATAGTATTTGTCAAAATAGTCAGGCATAACCTCTCTTGCGATGGTTTGACTTATATCGAAAGTGCCGTCTTCGGATATCGTAACGGTAGTTCCGCCTCTCTCGTCACCGTAATCGTCTATGCGCTTGAAGCTTATGCTCAACCAGTTTTTCAAATCCGTTTTATCGACAAAGCCGAACACGCCCTCCGCAAAAGTCTGTTGCGTGCGATAATTGTGCGCAAAGCCCGAGTGTTGTCCGAACGTCAGCCTTATTCCCTCGTAATCGACGGAAAAATCGTTGTCGTGATGATGGCACATAAAGATTGCCGTCGTGCTTTTGAGGTTCTTTGCAACGGCAAATATTTGCTCGTCTTCGGGCATATCGCCGTACTTGTTTGCGTAATTACCGTCAAACCAATGTCCGTAATGATAGTCTTCCGTAGGATTGCCGTTATTCCACGCCTTTTGCCACGCCTCTTTGAATTCGGGTATGCCTACGTGGTTGAAAATCATCGATTTTACCACTTCGTCATCTCCTCTGTCCGCGCCGAGTTCGTTATCGGAAATTTTGAGGATAGTATTCTTGTACCAATTCACTTGATTTGCGGTGGGCACGGCGTTGTAGGTATGATTGTCCACGTCGTACACGCAATCGAAAAGGCAAAGCGTGTACACGAGCTCTCCGCTCTTTTTTCTCACGTTGATAAAGTGATTGCCCGCGCCGTCCTCGCAAGAAGCGTCCGTATTGATAAGGCAATATTTATAATTTGCGTTGAAATAATCGATAAGCGTTTGCTTGGTGCATTGTCCGCAATCGGGATCGTCCATATCCGCTTCTTCGTCGGTGTACGTTCCGTCAAGGTCGTGATTGCCGAAAGTAAACGTCCAAGGCACTTTTATTCTGTCGAAAATCTCACCGTATCTCTTGAAATACGGCGCGGAAGTCAAGAGCGTATCGTTCATCACCAAGTCACCGTTGATAACGACGAGGTCGGGCGCGCATTGTTTGACAAAGTCTTCTATAAATTCGTACGTTTTGTCGTTGCCGAGGCTTCCCACGAGCGTGTACTTTTGCAAAGTATCTATTTGCGGGTCGGAAAGAACGAGAATTTTGAAATCTCTATCATCGGGAATATACACCGTGGCGTATCCGTCCTCGCTTTCGCTTGCTCTGTCAAAGGGCAGTTTTTCGCTTCCGCCTTTTCCTCCCCCCTTGTCACCGCAACCGACGAAAAGCGCAAAGCAACACGCAAGCACCGCAACCAATGCAAAAATCACTATAATTTTGTAAAATTTGCTCATAAATCCCTCTATATCTTTTGCTTTTAACGTTGCTATCGCTTATTCCTCAACTTCGTCGCTCTTGTCTATACTCAACAAGAAGTTGAGCACGTTTCTTGCGGTGCGTTGAAGTTCCGCGCGTTTAAGTCCGCCCTTTTTGAGCGATTTGAGCGTCGAGCCGTCGTACTTACCCAGCACTCTCGATCCGCCCGGCATTAGTACGTCAACTTGCGCGCGCACTCTGTACGCGTTGTCGTCAACGCCCTTGAAATCGGGGTTCTTTGACTTTCTCGTCCACCAGTCCGTCATAACGAGATTTTTGTATCCCCACTCACCGCGCAAAATCGTCGTGCATAGATCGTAATTGTGATAGGAATACACGCCGTTTATCTTGTTGTACGAGGTAATAATCGCTTTGGGATTTGCCTCTTTCACGCATATCTCGAAGCCTTTGAGGTATATCTCGCGTAGCGCGCGCTCACTCACGCGCGAATCATTTATATAACGCGCCTTCTCTTGATTGTTGCAAGCAAAGTGCTTGACGCAACTTGCTCCGCCCTCCGCTTGTATGCCTCTCACGATTGCGCTTGCCATCTTGCCCGTAAGATAGGGGTCTTCCGACAAGTACTCGAAATTGCGCCCGCAAAGCACGTTGCGATGTATGTTTATGCCGGGGGCTAAAAGCACGTCCGAGCCTTTTTCTTTCATTTCGAGTGCGACGAGCGAATACAGTTTTTGAGCAAGCTCCTCGTTCCACGACGAGGCAATCGCACTACCGCACGGAAGCAAGGACGCCTTTGCGCAAAGTCTTATTCCGCTCGGACCGTCCGTGGTGATTGCACACGGCACGCCCTTTGCTTTGAGGCTGTCGCTTATACCGCCGAACGCACCCGCGTTTCCCTTTGCTCCGAGAAGGCTGTTCATTCTCAAATCCCCGTGGCAAAGCGTCTCCAAGTCCTCGTCCGACAGAGTGGATATAAACTCGTCAACCGACACAACTCCGCGTTTAACGTCGTCAAACGATAGTTTTAAGCCCTTGTTTTGCGCAATCTCCGTGGGCATATTGCGCTCTACGCGCTCTTTGAGATAACCCGTTTGAGCGTGCTTTTGAGCGCACTTCCACTCGTGCGCTTTTATCATATTTTCAAACTTGTTGAGGTACACTTCCGCATCGTCCGCTTCCATTTTATATACGTCCGATTGGAAGTCCGCAAGCGTGTCGTATTTCATAAGTTGCGAATAATCTTCCGCATTATTGAGAAGACTGTCGTAGCTTTCAAGCACCGTCAAATCGTATCTCGGCGAACAAGCCGTGTGGCACTCTTCGGTTGCCTTTTTGTCAAAGCGCACGCTTCCCACGCTTACGGCGTCGCGCACGTTTTCACCGACGAAAAACTCGTATTCTCCGTCTTCCAGCACCCAACAAGCTTTGTAGCCCGTAAGCCCTTCGTCGTCGTAAGAAGACAAGGCGTACTCGTCGATATTAAGCTCAATCGTTTGCGCTTCACCCGCTTCGAGAAGTTTGGTTTTTGCAAACGCTTTGAGTTCTCTCGACGGTTTGACCATAACGTTTTGAGGCGCACGCACGTATGCTTGCACGACGGTTTTGCCCGCTACGCTGCCCGTGTTTTTTACGTTTGCTACGATTTTTACGCCGTCCGATACTCTTTGGAGTTTTGCGGTTATATCGAAAGTCGTGTACGACAGTCCGAATCCGAACGGATATAGCACTTCGTTTTGCGCAAAGGACTCGAAATATCTATAACCGACGAATATATCTTCGACGTAATTATTGTATTTTTTGTGTCCGAATTCGCTTGCCGACGGATAGAAAATATACCTTCTTGCAATGCTGTCCGTAAGTCTTCCCGAGGGATTAACCTTTCCGCAAAGCACGTCGCAAAGCGCGTTTCCGCTTTCCATACCGCCTTGCCACGCAAGCACGACGGCGGATATATCGTCACCGAATATTTCGATATCGTCAAACTCGATGATATTGCCGGTGTCGAGAACGAGCACCACTTTTTCAAAATACTTGCGCACGAGGTCTATCATTTTAAGCTCGTCGTCGCTCAAAAGAAAACTTCCGCCTTTCAACTTTTGTTCTCTGTCTTCACCCGCGGCGCGACCTATCACGACGATTGCGATATTGCTCGTCTCCCTTGCTTTTTTGACGATTTCGGCAGTGAGTGGCATCTCGTCAAAGCAAAACGGCCAATGTCCCCAAAATCCCTCGTCGGGAACGTGCTTTGCGCACCAGTCGGCGTAAATCCCCGAAAGATACTTATTGACTTTGATTTTGTCGCACACTTTAAGACCGTCGGCAAAACTCGTCTTGTACGGTGCTTTCACGTCACCGCCCGAGCCGTAACCCACGCAAAAATAGTTATATTGAGTGCGTCCGAACACTGCCACTTCGTCGTCATCTTTTATGGGCAAAACACCGTCGTTTTTGAGCAAAACGATACCTTCCGCGGCAAGCGCACGCGCGGTGTCTCTCATCGGTTTGGACGTAACCGCCATTTTATTGTTGTCCCCCGCCCCCGTCTTTTGCGCCGTGGGTGAGAACAAATTGACTATCTTTGAAATCAAACTCATTGTTACCTCAAAATCTCTATCGCAAAGTTTTTCCTTTGCAAATCAACGATATATCAAATATATTGTATTTGATATCCGCCCAAATGTCCATAGTGAATTTTTAATTATTGTGGAATATTCCGCTTTTAATTAAGTTTTAGAACGGGAATAACGTCCCAAAAATATTCTCTACCCGAATAAAGTGTCCAAGTTATTCGCCGTTTGGGGTAAAATATACTACGAACGAATAAAGCCGTCAAATAGGTGAAGAGCGCGAAAAAGCCCCTCGAACAGCAACCCTAATTTACAAGTCGTAAATGAGTTGATGGGCGAGGGGCTTTGACAAAGCTATTCGCTATTTGACGGCTTTATTCGAGTGGAGCACCACAAGAAGAACAAGTGGTATCAGTCGACTTATTCTTGCACCCGCAATACTTGCACTTGACGTAGGTCACTTTTGCGCCCACGGTGAAGGACACGTTTTGCTTGGTTTGGGAAATCGTGTCTTGAAGGATTTTTGCAATGGCGGACGGATTTTCAAGGTCTTCGAGGACGGAGGCTTTGCCGGTGGCGGTGATATAGATATCGCCTACTTTTGCAAGTCTATCGATGACGCCGTAGCGAAGATTGACGGCAACGACGTCCTTGTATTCTATGCTTTTGAAGTCCACGGCAATAGTGCCTTTGCGGATAATAATGCGCTTGTCGGTAAAGGCGTAATCGGTGTTTTTGTGGCGTTTGCTTGCGGTGACGCTTCTATAAATCCATATCCACACGGGCGCGAGATGCAATACGAAGAATATGCAAATCGGCGCAATCATCGATGACGGAAAACCGTCCGCGTTGGTTGCGAGCATAACTATAAAAAACACGTCGAACGCAATCCACAAAAGCGCAAGCGGAAGCATCTTGAAAACGTTGTTGAGGACGAACGCTTTCTTTTGCGGTTTGCCTTGCCACAAGATTTTTTCATCGGGCATAAGCGACTGCTCTATCGTTTGAACGCCGTTCGTGTCGTCTTTGGGTTGAAAGTACTTTTCGTTGAGTTCCATAATAATCACCTATCGTTATTATACCAAACGTTTTCCACTTTTTCAACACAATTTAACGCGTGTATACAAAAACGCCCGTCAACGACGAGCGTTTGTATTATAATGCAAAATGATACTTTTATATAATCGTTTTGATATCATAAAGTGCGTGTTTTGCGATTATTTGCAATTCTTCACTCTTCCGAGAGTTATATTGTCTTTATCTCTCGGGCGCAACGACGGTATGGGATTGGGTGCGTCCTCGTAGCGATAGTCCTTGCCGACTTTGTCTATATGCGCGTCTATAACGCTGTGGCTCGGCGTCATCTTGACGTTGTCGTTGACTATCTTTTGATACTTAAAAAAGTCCGCGTCGTCGGGCATATCGCACACGTTTTTGTATCCCTCTCGGCACGCCGTATTTTGCACCGTATTTTCTATGACGCCACGCACGTAGTCCTTGGTGGATTTGAACGCAAGAAGCTCTGGAAATTCACCGCAAGGTATGACTTCTTGCCAATCTTTCTTGCCGTACTTTTTGAGGCAATCGGCAGCAATATGCAAGTGCGCAATCTCTTGAAGAAGACATCTTTCCCAAATCTTTTTGATATTCTTGTCCGTCTCGTCTTTGTAGCAAGAATAGTAAACGTAGCACTCGGTGTATTCGTGATTGAGCCAACCTTCCAGCCACCCCTCTTTGACGTCGAGAAGCGAGCCGTATTGCGATACGTGTTGTTCCTCAACCATACCGATTTCTTGATAAAGTCGTCTGCCGAGATCGCTCGTGTAGAACCCGCATTGGTTCATATAGTAGTTCATCGTCTGTTGTTCCGCAGCGGTGATTATGGCAACGTCAAGCTTGGTTATGGGACTTGCTTTTTTGGCGTTTATGGGCTTTTTCACCTCGTCGTAAGGGTGTCTATGGTGCGTAATCGTGGGGCGCGCGGGCATAATTTCGGTAAGTTCTCCCACGAGATCCTCGGCGTGCACGCCGTGCTCCATATCAAGCAAATCGGAGTAGCGATACAAGTGGTCAAAGTCTTCGAGCAACGCAAAATCGAGTGCGTCTTTGACGTGCTTATCGGGCTCACGCATTGCAAGCATTGCGGTGAGTTCCACGGCAAGTTGCTCGTATCCTATGGTGGTTTCGAGCACGGTTTCGTCCTTTGGTTTGAGGCACGCGCCGAGGTGTTGTTGCGCTTGTTCACTGCGCCTTACAAGCGCAAGTTGACGACGCAAATCGTTGTCGGCACAATGGCGGAAGAATTGGTGCGAAAACCACACCGCCTCGTACTCCGCGCCGTTAGTGAGAATACAACGTAATTTCGTAAACGGGTGCACGTCGTGCTTGGAATAACTTTGCGGATTGAGGTTTTTCCAGTCGATAAACAGTTTTTCGACGTTTTCGGGTTTTTGTTCAAACGGATTGAATGACATAAATTATCTCCTTTTTGTAGGTATTTTTCAATTATTCCCACCCTTTCCGTCTTCTAAACGATGCCGAATACTGCGTATTTTCAAAAAATATCGTACACTTGTGCAAAAAGTTTTTGCACACGTATTGCCAACGCGCACAAATTATGATAATATTTCCTTATAATACTAAGGGAGAAAGAAATATGAGCAATTTACCCGATTACATAAGCGAAACTCGTTTGCCCGCCCCGACGCCCAAGTCTATCGTCGAAGACGGCAAAGTGCATTTCGGCACGTTTGACGCTCCGTTTGAAAACCTCAATCTTCTCGATTGCGTAAAGCCTTGCGGAAAGAATATGCCCGACTTTTTGAAACCCGCTCGCCTCGTCGAATGGGAAGCGTTTGAAGTGCATCTCGACGAAGGCGCACTTATCAGCGCGGTTTACAACACGGGTCCGATGGGCTTTTCCATCTTCGTGTGGTACGACAAAAAGGAAGACAAGATTTACAGCTGGCGCAACCTCGTTCCCAAGAAAAAAGCGCACGTCGCAACGCAACTCGTCAGCGACTATTGCTATTGCAAGACCAAAAACAGCGAATACAAGATCGAGAACGACTTCTTGAACGGAAAAGCGCACGCCAAAGGATTTACCAAAGGCAAAAACGGTCAATTTACGATAGATATAAGCTTTGAGCGCATTTCTCCGCTTGCAAACGGCGTTATGCCCCTCGGCAAGGACAAAGAAGGCAACTTTATCAACGCTTTGTACAGTGAAAAGGACTTTTTCAAGGCAACGGGCACTATCACCGTCAACGGCAAAGTCTACACCACCAACGAGCGTTCCGTGGGTATCATCGACGACCACAAGGGCTTCTATCCCTTCAACGCGCACTACGATTGGCTCACCACGATGGGACAAATCGACGACAACGGCACCAAGAGATATTTTGCTTTCAACCTCACGCGCAATCAATCCGTTGACCAAAGCCAATACAACGAGAACGTGATTTGGGTTGACGACAAATCCTTCCCGATGCCTCCCGTCGTATTCACGCACGAAGACGGCAAGAAAAAAGCCAATGTTTGGTATATCAAAGACGAACAAGGACAAGGCATCGTCGATATCAAGTTCGAGATAAGCAAAGTGTTCTATATGCCCATTCCGCTTATGTGCTACTACGCACTTCCCTACGGCAAAATCAGCGGATACGTCACCGACACTGACGGCAAAAAATACGTCGTTGACGGTATGATCGGCATCGGTGAAGACAAAACTACGCATATGTGAAAACCAAGCACGATTTTTCAGAAGGCGCATCAAATGATGCGCCTTCTTTTTATCGTCTTGATTTTCACATTACTACCGCACAGCCAATCTTTGCTATCAGTATAAGACGGACAAAACCCACACCACAATTTCACAAGATTGTCTGTTTGGTGTGCGGCTACGCCTAGATTGCCACGCATAGCTCGCAATGACAAATGGAATATTCCATTAGCGCAATTTTATATTGCGCCTAACGGCGCTCGTAGATAGGCGGAGTAGTAGTTTATAACTCTACGAAAAAATCGTTATGAGCCACCACATCAAATCTTCCGCATTACTCACCAAGCAAGCGATATAGCGAAACTGTGGTAGGAGTTTTTGTCCTTGCTTAAATTGATAGCGTATATCGGTTGCTTGGTTAAGAGCAATAAGGCTAGCGTGGCAGTAGACAATGAACTTGTGAGTTGTCTTTGCCACAGCGACGACTTTTGCTCGCATTCGGCGCAATACTTATATATATTGTTCCAAAAGGTCCATTACGTACGTGCCGAGGAGATCCCAGCTGACGCCGACCATACCGTGATTTTGAGAGTCAAGCTCCACGAGTCTGTCTCCGAGAGACTCGATAAACTCTGCCGTTGCGGTGTTTCCGCCGATGGAACTATAATACGGAACTGTGCCGTCACCGTACTTAACCGCCGAGCCGTAACCACCGCTCAAAAGTTGATAATCGTACTGCACGCAACCGTAGTCGTCGTAAAGGACGTTGCCGTCGGCGTCTTTCTTGGTGGTGAGGCTCATACCCGTGATGGTGTTTGCCATACCCGTGCCGAGGAAGTAATAAGAATTGATTTGTTCGGAAGCAATCTTGCCGTCTATGAACATATTGTCAAAGTAGCTTGCAAGGTTTGCGGCAAAGTCCTTGACGCGATATCCGTCGCTGTCTTTTGCTTGCCCCTCTTGCGCCAAAACTCTGTTGTAAAGCACGCCGTCGTAGTCCGCGCTCTCTTGCTCCGCTTGCGACTTGGGCGTGAGATATTTTGCCCAACGCATAGAAGCGTAAAGCTCGTAAAGCTCGTCCTTGCTCGTAATCGCCTTGCCGTCAACGGTGATTGCGGGGTTTTGCTCGTCGTATTGATCGGAAGACACCAATTGCCAAGACGGCACGAGAGACATAAGACCTTGGTTATTGCGGAAGAAGTCCCCGAGTTGA
Organism: Christensenella sp. UBA7571; assembly: GCA_002476605.1. GTDB lineage: Bacteria > Bacillota > Clostridia > Christensenellales > CAG-917 > CAG-475. The sequence goes on along the minus strand of DLLD01000014.1, from coordinate 50,368 downwards.
CCGCCGAGCGCGTTTTGCACCATATTTTTGATCATATTGAGCATACTTTCTTCCAAATTCATACCCGCAAGGAACTTGTCTACGTAAGTATCCGGACACGCAAGTGCGGCAAGCGCGTCGAACGAACCGAGCGTTGCGGGAGCAAAGCCCATATAAAGCTTGACCTTGTCGCGGTTTTCTTGGCTTCTTACGAGATAATTGTTGACGACGGGCGCGCCCATACTGTGCGACATAAAGACGACCTCTTTATATCCTTTGCGATTGATATAGTTTTCAAGCGCTTCCGCACTCTTTGCAGGAGAGATACGCCAGTCTTGATTGTACACGAACACGTCGTACTCGTCTTTGTACTTTGCGGAGATATTATCGACGAAATTGCGGTATATTCCGAACACGCCGTAGTCGATGTCCATATAATTTTTCAAATCGTTGGCGGGGACGACGTTTGGATTGTAACCGTTGCCGTCGTTGTCGAGAGTCAAGTCCCAAAGCAAAGTACCCCTCTCGTAAGAGAGCGCGCTATCTACCAAATCGAGAATATCGGAAATTTCATCTCCGAATATATCGAGTAACTCGCCCATAGGAATTTCACCCGCCATAACTTTGGCAGCGTCCACTTCCGTTTTAAACGGTTCCCACTTTGCTTCACCCGTTTTCTCGTCGTAAAGACCGCCCGCAAACAACGCCGTGACGTAGATAATTGCCTTGTCTTTGCCCTTGTCCTTGTCGCACGCAGAAAGCGCAAAACACGATATTGCCAATAGGCAAAGCACGAGCAACGCGATAATAATCTTCTTACTTTTCATAATATCCCTCTATATCTTCTTTTCAAAAAACAAGGGTTTATCCGCTCACAAAGAGAAGATAAACCCTTGATTGTGTCAACATAATTACTTGGTCACCAAATACAATCTCAAAGTGTCGCCCAACTTTTCAATCTCCTTGGCACAAAGTTTTTGTGCGGAAAGCGAATTTTTGAGCCCGAGCCAAATTGCCTTTATCATCAGCGAATCGCGCGTGTCGAGTGCGGCGGCAAAGCCTTCGAGCATAACCATAAAGTCTTGTCTTTCGCCCTCTCCTATTTGTGCCTCTTGCACCGCGTTGTATATTGCGACGAGCAAATACTCCGTCTGTTGATGAAGTCCGCTGGACGCAAATTCCACCGTTCTTTCAACCGCCTTGGGCTCTTCCTCTATGCCGTCTATGACGAGACTGACGAGTGCAAGTTTGAAAGGTTCGACGACCTTGGCGCAACATTGCTCGAAGCTTGCTTGCTTGGTTTCCGTCGGGAAAAATCTGCTTGAAAACGTCACGATATCCATACTGCCCGCATCAAATTCAACGAGCATATTGGACACGAGCGCAACGATAGTCTTGGGATTTTTGGGCATACGAAAAACGTCGCTGTCGCCGAGCTTGGCAAACGCTTTGCGCTTTTCCGCCTCGTAGTCGAAGCCTTGATTGCAATAGGACAAAACCGTGCGAAATTCCGGATAATACGCAAGGCATTTGAGAAGCGGTTTGAGCTTTCTGTCAATAAAAATAAGGTTGGAACTTTGCAAATCTTCCACTGCGCAAACGAGCGCGTGTATGCCTTCACCGTTGTATTCCATATTCACCTCATTCGTGATATCTTATTTGATTGCGAGCGCGATTATAAGTCGCGCTCGCATAGTTTTTACCATTTGTTGTGTACTTTTTCCGCAAAGCCGAGTTCGTTATCAAGCTTGATAACCGTGCCGTCGTCAAGCACGCACTTGCCCGAAATATAACCGAACACTTGGTGAGGTATCATACACATAACCTTCAAATCGAACGGCTCGTAGCGGTCGATGAGCGGATGGAAGGTGCAGTCGAGACGACCGTCGTCCGAGACGAACTTCCAATCTTCCATATACTTGGGATCGCCCTCTTTGTCTCCCGGGATTATAAACTCGGTGCGACCGATTTTGTGAGATTTGCCGTTGTAGAAGAATATATCTTCACTTGCCGCTTCCGTGTTGCCGAAGCCGTAGCCGATGTTCCAACCAAACGTAGAACCGTCTTTGAGACGAGTTTGCAAACTGCCCCAATACCAAGTGTTGTCGTAAGTCCAAACACCGCGTCCCCAATCGAGCGTCGCTAGACTGTCGGACGGGTCGAACTTGCACTCTTTGTCACCGAGGAAGAAACTGCCCTCCGTTCTCATACAATTGATTTTTTGATTGAAATAGAAGTGTTTGTCCTTGTTGAACGGCGTTGCGATGACCATACTCTCTTCGGGAACGTCGGTGATGGTGATATCCCACTTGACGTCCGTGCCGAATTTGTCCGCGTTGGGATAAACGCCCGTAAGGTGACGCTTCGTGCCGTCGTTTTCAAATTTCATCTCGACCTTGCCGATTTTCCAAGCGCAGTCTCCGCTTTCGCTCGTTTTAGGCATATTGAACTTGCCCATCGGGAAGAGGCAGATTGCCGAATTGGTGAATTGCGCGGGCGTAACGAAGTCCATAACGGTAAGGCTCAACGCGCCCACGAAGCCCATATCGCTGATGGTGAGGCAAAGTGCAAATTCCTTGTTGGAAATATAGTAATAATCCCACTCTTTGAGACGAGTTTTGGGTGCTTTGACGTTTTCGCGATTGTAATTGTAAAGCATTTTCTTGGCAAATCCCGGTTCGAGAATATTGCCCTCTGCGTTCAACAAATCGGTTGGATTGGTGATTTCGTGTTGCATAATAGTCTCCTATTAAGTTTAATATAAAACAATAATATCATATTTCGCGCGCGTTTTCAATAGCAAATATCCGCTATTTGAACGCTATTTGCACTCTATCGGTGTGTTTTTGTACGAATATAATTATAGATTTTGAAGTTCGCCGTCTTCGTCGTCGGAAATCAACGATTGTCTCGTATAAACGTAGCCCGAATATTTGTCCGCGACGCCGACGTAAGGCGCGTATCTTTTGAGCACCGCGCACGAGACGAGCGAGCCGATTACGCACCAGCTTACGTCCGTTGGCAAGAACACCGCGCAACCCGCAAACCACGCCTTTGACATAGACATTGCCGTGCCTACGTAGAAATTGAGCATAAGATACATATAAAACACGCCCACCGCGTACACGATTGCAAGCGCGCTGAACGCGCCAAGGAGCATACGCCATACGCTTATAGGTGCGTTATTTTTGAAACCTCTTGCGATATAACCGCTAATCGGCGCACCTATCAAAAAACCGAGGATATAACCGAAAGTGGGTTGCAAGACGTAGAAAAATCCGCCTCCCGCCGAAAATACGGGTATGCCGATAAGCCCCATTGCAATGTATATCGCAACGCAAATAAGAGAGTCCGTTCCGCCCAGCATAAGCGATGCGAACATACAAAACGCAAACTGCATCGATACGGGCACTATGCCTATCGGAAATTTGACGAACGCACCCACGATTATGAGCGCGAGAAAAATTGCTATTCTTACGAGGCGCAACGTCCTCGATACTGCTTTTGAAGATGCTTTGTTCAAAGTTTTATCCTTACCTCACCGACTTCGAGCGTTTCGCGCTCTCCGTCCTCGTAGCGCACTACCAGTCTGCACGCTTCGTCTATATCCTCGACGATTGCGGAACATTCCTCGTCCGTTTTGCACACGGCGACGCTTCGTCCAACGAGCATCGACATATCTTTATATTGCTTTGCAATATAATTTTTGTCAAAATGCAAGTGCAAATCCGCAAAATTATTGCAAATCGCGCCCACGATTTTGTTGGCGCAATCGTCGACGCCGTCACCGACGAAGCCCGCTATTTCCTTGATTTGCTCGTCTACACCGCCCTCTTTTTCGTAGAGGTTGACGCCTATTCCGCACACTACTCGGTCTATCGCACCGCCTTGCGACGATACGCCCTCGCAAAGTATACCGACGCACTTTTTCATATCGACGTAGATATCGTTCACCCACTTGATTTGCGCGTTTTTGGCGCACACCTCGCGAATTGCCTTTGCCGTGGCAACGGCGCACATCGGAGTGACGAAACTTATCTCGGCGGCGCAAGTGGGTTCTATTGCGAAACTGAAATAGATGCCCGCGTCCTTTGGTGAGAAGAATTTGCGCGTAAAACGACCTCTTCCGCTCGTTTGCTCTCTTGCGACGACCAAAATATCCTTTTCACCTTGCTTTGCGCGCTCTTTTACGATCGTATTGGTTGAAGAAACGACGTCAAACACTTCCACGGAAAAATCCGCGGTCATATATCTTTTTATTCCGTCAACCGAAACGATTTGCTTCATTTTGCACCTCAAAACGCAAATACGAATATCATTGAACAAATTATGCCCACGAGCATACTGACGGCGGGGACTCTCCCCTCTTCCATAAGTATGGATTGAGGCAAAATTTCGCAGAACGTGACGTAAAGCATTGCTCCGCCCGCAAGCCCCATACAAATTCCGCTTGCAAGCTTGCTTATTCCGCCGACGGCAAGACCTATAACCGCGCCGAGAACGGTTGCCGCACCCGCAAGAGCGGTCAAAAGCACCGTTTTCCAACCTTTCACTCCACCGCTTGCCAACGGAGCGGATATCGCCATACCCTCGGGAATGTTATGTACCGCGATTATAACCGCAATGAGTATACCCGTTTGAGTATCCGACGCACCCGTTGCACCGATTGCCATACCTTCGGGAAGGTTGTGTAGCGCAATTGCCATAAGCATTATTATGCCTGCTTTGAGAAGAGACTTTTTGTCCACGCTCGTCGCCACGACAATGTTTTGCCCCGTCAAAACGGCTGCCGAGCCGTCCACTTTCAACGCGTCGTTTGCTTCGATGACGGCAGTTTCGTGGTGCAATTCCTCAATGCTTCTATGCGTATCGCGCATATTTTCCACGACGTCGAGGAGTTTGTTTAGCCCGAATATTACGAGCATACCCACGACGAGCGCAGAGACGGCAATCAATATACCCGATTGAGATATCGCGCCTTCGATAACGGAATAATCCACCGCTTCCGGCAACATCTCGAAAGTTACGACGCCGACCATAACCCCGCCCGCAAAACTCAAAACTCTGCCCATAACCTTGTTACCCTTATTTTTGAGCAATACACCGATTATACCACCGAGTCCCGTGCCGACTATGCCGGCAACCAATGATAGTATCAAAATTAAAGTATTCATTTTTATTCTCTCTCGGCATCAGTATATAACATATACTGCCCTTTCCACAACCGATATGCTCAAAATTGCGATTTTTGTTTCTTTTTGCGTTTTGCACACATACTATAGGTATGAAAAAATATATCAAAACCCTCGCTTTTGCGTGCCTTGCTCTCGCATTGGCGTCAATTGCTTTATTTATGGAAGGAACTATGCACACAAACGACGTAGCAACCGCAGTATCCGACGGACAAAAACTAATCGCGCGCTTTTCCACCTACTACGGCGACAGCAAACCCAATCGCAAGGACAACGTTGCTCTTGCTTGTCGCAAAATCGACGGAACGGTGCTATACCCCGAGGACGAGTTCTCCTTCAACGATATCGTGGGTGCGCGCACGGTCGAAAACGGGTTCAAAAGCGCGTATATCATCAAGGACGGAGAATTCGTGGAGGGCATAGGCGGTGGCGTGTGCCAAGTGTCGAGCACCGTGTACAACTGCGCCTTGCTTGCCAATCTCACTATAACTTGCGTGAGGGCACACTCTCTGCCCGTGAGCTACGTTGCGCCGTCCTTTGACGCTATGGTGTCCACGGCAAGCGATTTGCGGTTCGTCAACACTCTATCCTCTCCCGTAACCATCAAAATGGTTGCGGACGGAAAATATCTCAAAGCGGAAATGTACGGCGTAGAGTCTTGCGCCATACGCCGTCGTTCGCAGACTATCGAAACTCTTCCCTTCGAGATAGAATACCGCGACGACGCCACTCTCAAACTCGGAGAAGAGGTCATCGACACGTACGGAAAAGCGGGGCTTCGCTCGCAAGGGTTTTTGGAATACTACCAAAACGGAAAACTCCTAAAAACCGTGCTTATCCGCAAAGACACGTATTTCCCGCAAAAACGAATAGTTTTGCGCGGGACGGCAGATTCGGCATTGACACGAGAGGGTTGATAGCGGTATAATTTAACAAACGAAAACGTAGAGGTATGCTATGGACTATCAATCAAGTTATACGCAGTGGCTCACAAGCGATGAAGTGTCCGCCGAGGACAAAGCAAGACTCGCTTCTTTATCGGAAGAGGAAAAGAAAGAGGCGTTTTATTGCCCTCTCCAATTCGGCACGGCAGGTATGAGAGGCGTGCTTGACGTGGGTACGAACAGAATGAATACGTTCACCGTACGTCGAGCGACGAAAGGTCTTGCCGAATATATAAAAACACTCGGAAGCGAAGCAATGCAAAGAGGTGTCGTTATATCCTACGACACTCGTAAATATTCAAGCGAATTTTCTATCGAGGTGGCAAAAGTGCTTGCCAAAAACGGCGTAAACGCCTACCTCTTCGACACCGTGCACCCCGTGCCGATGTGCTCCTTTGCAATACGCCACTTAAACGCGATTGCGGGCGTTATGATCACCGCTTCACACAATCCCAAAATCTACAACGGATACAAAGTCTACGGCGAGGACGGAGCGCAGATGTCACCCGAATCGACGAATAAAGTGGTGGAATTTATAGATAAAACCCCTTATTTCGGCATTGAGGAAGAAAACGCGGTCTTGACTGCGGACAATATCAAAGGTCTTGACAACGTCAAAGTCGCACCGCATATCACCGTCATCGGCAAGAGCGTGGACGAGGCGTATTACGACACCATAAGCAAACTTTCGCTCTCCCCCGAAGCCGTGCAAAAATACGGTAAGGACGTCAAAATCGTATACACTCCAATACACGGAAGCGGTTACGTGCCCGTGACCACCATACTTTCGAGAATGGGTATCACCGTCAACGTCGTCAAGGAACAAGCCTTGCCCGATACCGAGTTTTCAACCGTGCGCGTTCCCAACCCCGAAGAGGCAGACACCTTGCGTTTGGGCGTTGAACTTGCGGACAAAATCGGAAGCGACATCGTCATTGGCACAGACCCCGACGCGGACAGAATGGGCATCGCGGTGCGCAACGACGAGGGCAAATTCGTGCTTCTCAACGGCAATCAAATAGGCGTGCTTCTTGCAAATTACATATTCCTTCGCAAGAGCGAAAACGGCACTATGCCCAAAAACGGCGCACTCGTCAAGACCATCGTCACCACGGAACTTGCAAGAGTGCTTGCAACCAGCTACGGCGTTACGACATTTGACGTGCTCACGGGCTTCAAATTTATCGGTGAAAAAATCAAGGAATGGGAGCAAAACGGCGAATACACTTACCTATTCGGTTTTGAGGAAAGCTACGGTTCGCTCGTCGGCACGCACGCAAGAGATAAAGACGCGGTCGTGGCAAGTATGACGTTTGCTGAAATGGTGTGCTACTTCGAGTCCAAGGGCATCAGCGTATACGACGTGCTTCAAGGCATTTACAAAAAATTCGGCTACTACGTAGAAAAGGCAAAATCCATAACCTTCGGCGGTTTGGACGGTATGCAAAAAATGGCGGATATTATGAACGAAATCCGCTCCACTTCTTTCACCGAAATTGCGGGAGTCAAAGTGCTTGCGCAAAGCGACTTCGTAACGCGCAAAAAGACGTACGCTTGCGGAAAGGTTGAAGATATAGACTTGCCAAAGACCAACGCTTTCAAAATTCACCTTGAAAACGGAGACTGGATTTGCGTCCGCCCGAGCGGTACTGAACCAAAACTCAAATTCTACGTAGCAACAAGCAAACCCACCCAAGCAGAAGCAACCGCCCTTGCGGAACAATACCTTGCATATATGGCAAATTTGGCAAACTGATAAGGAAACAAAACATAATAAAAAGCAACAGCCACCGAAAAATCGGTGGCTGTTTATACATATTTATCGTCCAATGAGATTTTTAGGAATTGTTCTAAATAAATTATCAATTTTCTCTGCGAACGCATCTGCCTCGCGAACAATCTGCATGATATTGTTCCCCTCGTTCAAATCAACCGTTCGATCTGCTATAACAAAATCTCCATGTCGTATCAATCTTAATTGTTTGTCTTTTCTGTTATACATATCTATATAAGCCGTTGTATCTTTTTCAAAGTTTTTATTAACAATAAACAAAATCGCATAAATATGCGCTTTCCAAAAAAGCTCATTAATCTCGATTACGACATCCCAAATAAAGCCTATCTGATATTCAATGAAAAGAATTTTTTCGCCGTTAGGTTTTGTTTGCATGCTAACATTTTTATTGGCATTATATTTCAAAAAAGAATACAACAAATCTATGCAAGAAAAACTTTGCGTTTGCACATTCGGAGCACTCGTTTGAGGAACACTCGTCTGAGGAACACTCGTCGGCGGATGTTTTTTCTTCTTGATTGCGGCTATTGTATTTACAATATACTCACTTATAAAAAATATAAAAACCTCTGCTATCAGCACTCCAGAAAACACACCGCCGAGAACATATCTATTAGTTTCAAAACCATAAATTATTAACACTATAGATATAATGCCTAATACAATAAGGGCACCATAGACAATAGTTAACACCTTTTCTTTATTCTTCATGCTGTTTTTTCCTTATAATACTCATACGAATTGCCTTTGATTGTTTCAATAAAATAACCATTGTATAATTTTAACACTTCAAAAGTTTCGTTATCATGAACAAACCTAATTTCTTTTTTGTTTGCTCGCCAATATCCGTCTAACATTAGCCAACCGCTATCATCTTGCACTTGTTTGTTAACTTTGAAAATAGTTCTTTTGTAAGCCGTTCCATCTTCCTTGAAAGAGTAATACATATCATAAGACAACACTTGCGTGCCGATTATTATATCGATTGTTTGCTCATCATAGTGATGCCAAACGCCTACTATGTCATAATTATTTTCTTCTTCGCTTTTTTCGGTTTCCTTATCACATGAAATCAACGCAATACAAAAAACAATCAACAATAACCATATTACTGCATATTTTGTTCTTTTCATATTTTTCCCCACTTTATTATATTACTAATACTTCTTCTTTTCTAACGAGCGAATATTCTTTCGTCATGTGTACAAAATCTACGCTTTTTAAATATGCCGTGCCTATAAAAACACACTCGCCACTTGTTTTCGGGCATCTGCTAAACACTAACCTTTTTGGATATTTCTTGGCATCTTTTAAAAATTTTTCTATATCGTTGCACTCTTCAATAATTTTATCTTCTACAATGTTGTTTTTCCAATTTGAATGCCACTCGTTATTTAAATAAACAATCCACGCAATATATCCCCTTTTTCCATAATCGTCCAATTTAAAACTAGACCGAATATACATTTTGTAATCTGTTTTAAAAATCTTATTAATCATTCCAACATAACTATAACTTTTAAAACGCTGTCCACAATGTAAAACAACTTTTCCCATAAAAACCCCCTTTAACTCACAAGAATAATAGCACTCGATATTATGTGCGTCTTAATAATTAGGTGATGCCTAATTTGACGGACTTTTGGTTAAGTAATGCCTAATATTTAATATACAAGTATTATTAACAAAAGATATGGAAGAACTAAACGCGAAAATTGTTAAAAGGCTGAAAGAAGAAATCGAATTGTCGGGAAAATCGAAAAGCGAGATTGCTAAAGCAATCGGAGTGTCGAAACCGACCGTTTCACAATACCTTTCGGGACGGATTATGCCGTCGCTAACGACGTTTGCAAAATTGTGCGATTTTCTGGATTGTTCCGCAGACGAAATTTTGAAAATAAAGTAAAAGCGCGCCGATACGGTACGCTTTTTCAATTCTCTCATATTTATATAATTATTAAGTATCAATCGATAAGTATCGTCTTTTCGTTATGTTGGGTTAAATACAATTGTAAAATGGAAAAATCCAATCTTTCACCGTTTATTTTGAATCTATGATAACGCCTAAACTCACTCTCGTACTTTGGATAAAAGCACATCTCACATTTTCCAAAAGACGGAGAATCTTTTTTATCGTGCGTTGCAAACACAACTCCCAATTTGCGCCCCGACAAATCGTAAAAATCATATCCCGTTTCATACCCGATAGAAGAGATTTCGTTCTTGATTACGAACTCTCTAATTGCAAATGGGTGCAACGGCTTGTGTGAGTCAAGCGATGCCGAAGAATAATTCTTGTCTCCCTTGCAGACGTCACACTCGTTCATATCGTCTCTTATCCAATTCAATTCACATTTTGGGCATTTTTTCATTTATATTCCCCCCTATTTTTATATAAAAGGTCTACCTTTCAACGGGTTGCCACAAATATTTGTCCAAATCAACGTAGCCGTCTTTGTCAACCTCAATGCCGTCGGCACGGAGAAGATTGGCTTGCACTTCCGGACCGCCAAAAGCAAACGCGGGTGCGCATCTGCCAAAACGATTGACCACTCTAAAACAAGGCACGTGCTCGGGATCGGGGTTGAAATGGAGCGCATACCCCACTGCACGCGAAGCGCGCGGAGAACCGCACAACACTGCGATTTGTCCGTAGGTTGCCACTTTTCCGCTTGGGATTTTCTTTACTTGTTCGTATACGACGTCGTAGAAACTCATAGGCATATTTTGTGCAAACTGGCACTTTATAATGCGTTTATCAACGCATAAAGTGCTTTTTCGTGCGAGTGTCAATTAATAATTATGAATTAATAATTAATAATTGTGGAAGGCGTAGCCTTATCCGATACTTTTTACTATTCGGGTGTGGGTGTCGCACCATATCGTCATTGCGAGGAGCAACAAATGTTGCGACGTGGCAATCTAGCCGTAGGCGCATTTCGCTACGCTGGATTCCCACGGTCACTTCGTTCCCTCGGAATGACATATATGGAATATTCCACTTTTATTCTATTATTCCACGCTCACGCAAGAAAGTTTCAAGCACTTCGGCGGCGTCACCACACATTTTGGCACACGGTCTCGTCTTGTAATACTCGGGAGTGCGGTCGTCGGGGACGGGTGAAGTGGTTGCGCGTGCTCCCAAAATCTCACGGCACACGATAGAGCCGTTGATTTGTTTGAAGCGGTGCGCAAGTTCTTGTATGCGTGCGTAATGAGCGGTTTTGCATTGCTTTGCGTCGGGCTTGTCGGGATAGTCGTATCCTTCCAAAAGTCCTTCGACGATAAACATACCGCTTACCGCACCGCACACTTCTCTCAATCTTCCCATTCCTCCGCCAAAGGACGAGCAAAGGCGCAACGCTTGCTCTCCTTGAAAGCCGGTGACGTCCGAAAAGGCAAGCACCACAGCTTGCGCGCAACTGTAACCTTGGACGAAGTTGTTCTCTGCAATCTCGCGTCTAGTCATATTACTTTTCGATTGCTTGAAGTGCGTCCGCAAGGTACTTGCTTGCGTCGAGTTGCTCCACTTTGCCTTGGTCTACCGCGCTTGCGATATTGCGATCAATCGGGAGTTTGCCCAGCACTTTGAGGTTGAAATCTTTTGCGATTTTGTCAACGTTGCTCGTGCCGAAAACGTCGATCTTCTTTCCGCAATCGGGGCACTCGATGTAGCTCATATTCTCCACTACGCCGTAGATGGGGATATTCATTTTGTTTGCCATTTTGACGGCTTTTTCGACGATCATAGACACGAGATCTTGCGGTGAGGTGACTATGATTATGCCGTCGAGTTTGATGGATTGGAATACGGTGAGAGGTACGTCACCCGTTCCCGGAGGGCAGTCTACGAAGAGGAAATCGAGATCTCCCCATACGACGTCCGTCCAGAATTGTTTCACCATCCCCGCGATCACCGGTCCGCGCCATATAACGGGGTCGGTTTCGTCGTCCAAAAGCAAATTGGAAGACACCACTCTCACTCCGAAATCGCTTTGACGAGGATAAATGCCGTTGGCGTCACCCTCAACGCTTCCGTATATGCCGAAAGCGCGCGGAATGGACGGTCCGGTTATATCTGCGTCCAAAATGCCGACCGCTTTGCCTTCTTTGGCTTTGCCCACCGCAAGCAAGGACGTCACGAGGGATTTGCCCACTCCGCCCTTACCGCTTACGACGGCTATAACTTTTTTGATATCCGAAAGTTTGTTTTGCTCGGCAATCAAACTTCTCGACGAGCAGTCCTTGGAACAAGAACCGCAATCGTGCGTACAATCACTCATATATATACTCCTTGCGACTTGCGTCGCCAAACTTTTATTTCTGCGATTATAATACCACTTTGTTGCGATTATTAAAAGTCTTTTTGAAAAAATCCGCCTTTTTGCCGTTTCCGCGCGGATTGTGGCGCGCCGTCCGTATAAAAACGCGCCTAAATCGCAATAATCCGTATATCACAAAAAGGAGATATCGTATATGAAACTCATCGACAGCAAAACGTTTTCAAACCTCGCTCGCGCTTACGCGGGCGAAACACAAGCAATGACGAGATACAAGTTCCTCGAATACGGCGCACGCAACGAGGGCTACAACGCCCTTGCGGAAGTCATAGACAAGGTGGTGTACAACGAATTCAATCACGCACGCGTGCTGTACACCTTTATCCAACAAGCAAGCAACAAAACCATTGAAAATATCGAGATTTGCGCGGGCTATCCGTTCAAAGAAAAGTGGGATTTAGAGCAAAATCTCAAACTTGCCGCCGAGGACGAGGAAAGCGAAGTAAAAACCTATCGAGTATTTGAAAAAACCGCTCGCGAAGAGGGTTTTGAAGAAATCGCAAACGCGTTCAAAATGCTCTCGGACGTGGAACATTGCCACAAACTTATGTTTGAGGACTTGTACAATCAGCTCAAAAACGATACGATGTACAAGAAAGAAAAACCCGTAAAATGGAAGTGTTCCGGTTGCGGATACGAAGCCGAAAGCAAAGAAGCGTGGGATATGTGCCCGCTTTGCAAAGCAAAACAAGGCTTTACGATGCTAAAACTCAACGACTAACGAAAAAGACACGCGATTGCGTGTCTTTTTCGGTGATATTCTCTAACGTTTGCTTTCAACTGTTTGTTGGCAAGTCCTTGTAATTTTTGTACTGTTGCGGAATTTCAAACAATTCTGTCGTATTAAAACCGAATAATATATAAGTATAACCCGCATCATCTCCCATTACAATTTTATTTCCTTCAATATGCCACTCCCAACCTTCTTCACATAACATTATAAAATTGTCTAGCATCGTTTTAATTGTAGTAATTTCTTCATATTCTTCTTTTGAAATGTCGTCAATCAATATATTACTAGACAATTCTTCATTGGTATCCTTAATATAACTGCAAGAAATATTATATCGACGCCCGTCTTCATAGAATTCCCACACTTTTTTAATTTTTTCGGGGTACCCCCAATCATCCACCATTATATTGCACATTCCTTTTTCCGTCCAATACTCTCGAAACACATCCATCTCGCTTTCACAATATCCAAAACTCGTCACAGTTTCAAAAAAGTCGGAAAGTTCTTGTAATGTCATTCCTTCCTTCAACGAAACTTGTTTCGCATTGTCCTTACCGTTTTCAGTTGCGTCACAAGCGCACATTACGAACGATACTAAAAGCATTGCAACAACTATAAAGCTACATAAAACCCGTCTTTTCATAATTTTTCCTCCTATATGGGTTAAATATATTTTATAGGAATATATCCTATATGTCAATGCAAAATATGGATTTTTTACTATATTTTTGGCAATAGAATATTAGGAAGTCGAAATATGAACATCAGAGAGACAGTTGGCAACAATCTAAAAAACGCACGAAAAGCAGCTGGGTTGACACAAAAACAAATTGCGGACGAAATGGGAAAGTATCAACCCGATTATAGCGAATACGAAACGGGAAAAATCGAACTCGACTATGAGAAAATCGTATTCTTGTGCAACCGCCTCGACATAACGCCAAACGACTTGTTTGAAATACGTTAAAACTATTAAAAAGACACGCGATTGCGTGTCTTTTTCGTTATATCTAATTTTGTGTCTTAATCTGCGTCCAACGCGTCGAGACGAATTTGTTTCTTCTCTTCTTTGGTGAGCTTGCGACCTTTTGCGGTCATTGCGCTGTCACCGTGTTTGACGAAGATCATAAGCACGATTGCGATTACGATGCATATTGCACTGTAAAGGAACAAATATTTGTTGCCGCCCGCGTCCATAATCGCACCGCCGATTGCGGGGGTGATTGCTTGTGCGGACATCGTTGCCATATAGTAGTAACCGGTGTATTGTCCCACCGTTTCCGCCGTGGAAAGTTCGGTGACCATCGGGAACGTGTTGACGTTGGCAATGATAAGACCGAAGCCCGCGATGAGGTAGAACAGTGCAAACAAGACTGCGGGGATTGCCGCGTTGTCGTTGGGTGATACCGCCGCAAAGATGAGGACGAAGGATACGACTGCCATACCGAAGCCGATCATAATCGATTTTCTTCTGCCGATCTTTGCCGCCATATATCCGACGGGGATAAATGCGATTGCGCTTATGCCCATAGATACGCCCGAGATGATGGACGCGATACCGGCCGAGAGGTTGAGTGCTTTGGTGGTGTAGATGGACAAGTTGGAAGATACCGCGTTGTACCCCATAAACCACATAAAGATAGAAGCGAGAATGAGAGCAAAGGATTTGAGTCTGCCTTTTTCGAGGTCGCTCTTTGCGCCCCACCACTCTTTAGGAGATTGATGCTTTTTCTTGGTGTTTTCCACCACTTGTTGAGCAAATTCAAGCGTTTCGGGTGCGATTTGCTCTTTGTTTTCCGCGTTTACGTCGGCATCGAGCAATTGTTGCGCGTCACCCGACGGTTTGCTGTCGAGATTGTATTCCGCGTCGCCTTCGCTGATAAGTTCTTCCGCAAATCTCTCTGCGTCTGGGTTTTCACCCTCTGCGAAGTCGTCGATTTCATACTCTTTGCAAATCTCTTGGCACTTTGCAACCATCTTGCGCTCGTTGACGAGTGCGATGAAGCCCGCAAGGAGCAAGAGCATACCGCCCGCGACCGAACCGAATATGATTACGTAGTTTTCAAGACGTTGACCGAACAGCACCACCGTGTAAATCAAGAACGCGATTGCACCGCCTACACCACCGCAAAGGTTGATGATTGCGTTGGCTTGCGAACGGAGCGGTTTGGGCGTGACGTCCGGCATAAGCGCGACGGCGGGGGAACGGAAGGTTGCCATTGCGATAAGCACGAGGAGCAAGATGACCATATATACAACGAGGCTCTTGATACCTTCCGACGTCTTGGTGTAATTTTCGTGAATACCGTTGGAGATATAGTTGTTCATACCCGCGGCAACGTACTTTTTGTAAGCGGCGTTGCTGTCAAGCATTTCTTGGTAGGTTTTGCCCGTGTCTTCGCACGTTGCGTTCAAATCGGACACGGCTTCACCTTTATAATAGTACGACGTCTCACCGAGCATATTGAGGACGGCTTTCTTTGACGTCATATCGCCGTAGTAGCGGATAGCGACGAAGTCGTCTTTGGTGAGATGGTTTTGATCTCTTATGTAAGACAAATCGCAATAGTTGGCACTGCCTTTATCTTTTGCTTCTGCCTTATCCCACCATTCACCGAGGAGCGGAGCCATAAAGTCGTCGTCGGCAAGTTGAGCCTCGATAGAAGCAGTGTATTCTTGCGCTTTGGCTTGTTGTTTGAGGGTGACGACGGGCACGAAGACCATAAGAACCACTGCGCATACCGTACCGATGACGATAAACGGAGTGCGTCTGCCCCACTTCTTGACGAGTTTGCCTTTCGCATTGTCGCTGAGCTTGCCGAAGAGTGGCAACATAAACAACGAAAGCAAGTTGTCAAGACCCATAATTATACCGCGCGCCCAGCTCGGGAGTCCGTACGCTTGTTCAAGCAAAAGTGGCACGACGAAATCGTATGCCGTCCAGAACAGCATAATGATTGCAAACGCAAAGCCGACCTTGAACGTCTGCGGATAGTTGAGTTTTAGCGGTGGTCTGCCTTTCTCGTCCAACACGGGAGCGGGCGTCTCTTTTTTCTTCATACTTTTCTCCAAATCGAATGTCTATATCTATTGTACGTGCGTGCGCGCGATAATAAATACATATTTATTATATAGGAATATTAGACAAATGTAAATACTCAATTTGGGCGCAAATGCGAAAAAATATGCCTCTTTTTACGAGCACTCCCCATAGGATATTGCCAACTTCTTGCGATTTTTGCGCGTAGCGTTGCAAGACCCGCGACGATTGCGTAAATTGGGAAGCGCGCGAGCGTATGGATATATAAAAATCTCCGCTCCTAAAAGATAAAGCGGACAAAT
Organism: Christensenella sp. UBA7571; assembly: GCA_002476605.1. Classification (GTDB taxonomy): domain Bacteria; phylum Bacillota; class Clostridia; order Christensenellales; family CAG-917; genus CAG-475. Next base: position 34,043 of record DLLD01000014.1, on the reverse strand, counting down.
TGAACAAATCTATTGTCCTATCGCAATACGGTGTGCTAAAATAAAATTATGATAGTTTGCGGATACGAAAAATTTTCAATGGTTGATTTTGACGAGAAAATCGCTTGCACCGTGTTTACGGGCGGGTGCAATTTCCGCTGTCCGTTTTGTCACAACGGCGCACTCGTCGTAGGCAACGTCAAAGCCGAGCAAATCGACGAAAACGAGGTGTTCGATTATCTCCAAAAGCGCAAAGGTCTCGTGGACGCGGTGTGCGTTACGGGCGGAGAGCCGACTTTGCAACCCGATTTGAAAGATTTTTTGCACAAAGTGCGCGATATGGGCTATCTTACCAAACTTGACACCAACGGTTTGCGCCCCGACGTTTTGAAGTCGGTGCTCAACGAAAAACTCGTAGATTACGTGGCAATGGACGTCAAAAACAGCCTCAAAAAATACGCGCTCACCGTCGGGCTCGATAGCGTGGACACGGCAAAAATAAAAGAGAGCGTGAATATGCTCATAAAAGGAAACGTCGATTACGAGTTCCGCACCACTCTTATAAAAGAATTTCACACCGCCGAGGATATCGCGGATATTGCCTCTTTGATAAACGGTGCGAAAAAGTATTTTATGCAAAAATACAAAGACAACGAAGAGTGTATCGAGCACGGTTTTTCGCCGATCGAAAAAGACGAAGTGGAAAAATTCAAGTCGTTCTTTGACGGGAAAGTGGCAAAAATCGGCTTGCGCGGATATTGATCGTAGTGCCTTTGAATATTGATTTTTGCATATCTTTTTAAGATAACGCTTTGCAAGATAATTTTTACAAAACCGCAAAAATCAAGTTTTAACGCAACGAATTTTTGAATATCTTATATCAAAACTCGTCGCAATCTTCGTCCCCGCAATCGTCGCACTCGCAGTCCTCTACGAGTTCGTCACACAAAATACATTCGTCAAGCCAATCCTCTTCTTCGGAAGAGGTTTTATTTTTTACGCTCTTCGATACGCTTGAATTTTGGGTTGAAAAAAGTGCGTCCAGCAAGTCAAATATACACATAGTATCACCTCTACGTTTATATTGTATGACTTCGGATGCACCGTTTTTGTCGCATTGCGCGACTTTTTGAGTATTTCAAGCGTTTCGTGTTGCAATTGAATTGCTTTGCAATTTCGCTTATATCGTTTTTATTGGTTTTATTGAATATTCAGCACCGTTTCACCGTTGACGGAAACGCAAATGTTCAAGCCGTTTGCAACCACTTCGAGAGTGCCTTTCTCGCATACTCTTTGCATAACGAGATTGTCCGCGTCGGGAACGAAATGTGTTTCACCTTGCAAAAATTCGGCGTAATTCTCGCGGAATTTGCCGAGAGTTTGATAATGATTTACGAGGTCGGTATCTTCTCTTTCCCACGGATAAGTGCCTCTGTTGAGCGGGTCTTCCCAACCTTGAACGCCCGCTTCGTCACCGTAGAACACGCAAGGCACACCCGGCAAAACGTATTGCAACACACTTGCAAATTTGAGTCTGCGCTTTGCAAGGTCGTATTGCTCTTTCGACAAGCGGAAGTCCGCTCTGTCCTTTTTGTCGCGGGGCGGTTTTACGCCCGAAAGCGTGGTGATTGCACGCGCGGTGTCGTGACTGTCTATCAAATTCATAAGGCAATCGAGAGATTGCTTGGGATAATGCTCCAATATATCGCTGACACGGGATATAAACGCGTTTTTGTCACCGTCGAGAGTGTACGCCAAAATCGCTTCCTTGAAAGGATAGTTCATAACCGAGTCAAGTTGCTTGCCCATAAAATAGGGTCTCCACTCGCTGTACGCGATTTTGGTGGAAGCGTCTTCCCACACCTCACCGACTACGAGCATATCTTTGCCCTCGTCTTTGATACGAGAACATAGGTCGTAGGTAAAATTTATGGGCAACTCGTCCACGACGTCAAGTCTCCAACCCTTTACACCGAGCTTGGACCACTTGTCGATTACGCCGTTTTCACCGAGAACCAAATCTCTGTAACCTTGCGCGCTCTTGTTGACGGTGGGCACGACGGTGCTTCCCCACCAACACGCGTATTCCGTGGGATAGTGGGTGAAATAATACCAATCGTAATATGGGGATTGCTTGCTTTGATACGCGCCGAGCGTGTCGTAAGTTCCCTCGCGATTGAAATACTTACTATCCGCGCCCGTATGGTTGAATACGCCGTCAAGCATTATTTCTATTCCGCGACTGTTTGCCTCGTCAATCAACGTCTTGAACTGCTCTTCTGTGCCGAACAACTCGTCAATCTCAAGATAGTCACCCGTGTCGTATCTATGATTGGAGCAAGACTTGAAAACGGGTGAGAGATAAATGCACTTTACACCAAGGCTTCGGATATAATCGAGTTTGGAGATAATACCCTCGATGTTCCCGCCGAAAAAGTCGTCCGCGCGATAGTCCTTGCCGTCCTCGGCAATATCGGGACGCTCGTACCAATCGTCGTGAAGCCGTCCACGCTTTGTAAACGGAATATTGCCACTCTTGCAAAATCTATCCGCAAATATTTGATAAATTACGCCTCGTTTTGCCCAATTCGGCGTTTTATAGTCGCATTCCGTAACGGTCAACTGCCATTCGGGTAGCCAATCGCCTCTTATAGCCGTGCCGTCAAGACCTCTGCCGAAGAACGCCAAATCACCGTTTGAGAACTCACCCTCGAAACGATATTTCCAAATACCCCACTCCGAAAGTGCAAACGATCCGACGAAATAGTCTATGCCGTCCTTGGCATAAGCGAAAGGCAATTCTATGCGTTCACTGCGCCCGCAAAGCACTTCTCCCTCTTTGCCGAAAATTTGGCGCAACACGACAAACACTCTCCCGATACGCATATTGCTATCGATAGGAAAAGTGATCGTCGTAGCTTGATTTGCTACGCTTGCGCCGTAGGGCTTTTTGTGAATAAGAGGTGAGTACATATTGCTTATTTAATTAATAATTTTGGAAGATTTTGCGTGCTCATTACACACTTTTTGATAAAAAAGTTTGTCATTGAGATGAAGAGCGCGAAAGACGTATCTTGCCGACAAGCCAAACGTACTAAGCGTACGTGACTTGGCGGCAAGGTGCGTCTGACAAAGCTATTCGCTCAATGACAAATCTTTTTTAGGTTCCAGATGCGTTGCGCATACTCCTCCACAGCCCTATCGGCTGCGAAAAAGCCTGCTTTGGCAATGTTGACGAGAGACATACGATTCCACGTCTCTTTGTCTTGATAGGTGGCGTTGACGCGCTCTTGTGCGGCGGAGTAACTGTCGAAATCGGCAAGCACCATATATCCGTCGGGTTGACCGCCGCGACCGATGGTGAGCGAATCGGCAATTTCACCGAAGGAGATGCCGTTGACACCTTGACGGAGTGTGTCGATGAGGCGTTTGATACGAGGATTGGTTTGATAATAGTGCGAAGGATTGTAGCCTTGTTTCCAAAGTGCTTCGACTTCGTCGGCAAGCATACCGAAGAGGAAGATGTTGCCGTCGCCCACTTCTTGGTGTATCTCAACGTTTGCGCCGTCGAGAGTGCCGATGGTGAGCGCACCGTTTATCATAAACTTCATATTGCCCGTACCGCTTGCTTCTTTGCCCGCAAGAGAGATTTGTTCGCTGACTTCCGCCGCCGGCATAATGATTTCGGCAAGTGTTACGCGGTAGTTTTCAAGGAAAACGACTTTGAGCTTGCCTTTGATGTCGGGATCGTTGTTGACGAGGTTGCCGAGAGCGCAGATAAAGCGAATGATTTGCTTTGCCATATAGTACGCGCTTGCGGCCTTTGCGCCGAAGATGAACGTGCGCGGTTGGATATCGAGATCGGGATTTTCCTTCAATCTCAAATACAAATCGAGGATATTGAGCGCGTTGAGGAGTTGACGCTTATATTCGTGCAATCTCTTGACTTGGACGTCGAAAATACTGTCGGGATCGACGGTGACGTCGTTGTGTTCGAGAATATACTTTGCAAGGTCTTCCTTGTTGGCGCGCTTGATGGAGGCAAGTCTGTCGAGGACTTGTCTGTCGCCCATATACTTTTGCAAGTCTTGCAAAGCGTCGGCGTCTTTGAGCCATTTGTCACCGATAAGTTCGGTAATGAGCGAAGCAAGGCGCGGATTGGCTTGTGCAACCCATCTTCTGTGCGTAATGCCGTTGGTGACGTTGGTAAACTTCTCGGGGTGCATACGGTAATAATCCGCAAAAACGTCGTTTTTGAGAATATCGCTATGAAGCGCGGACACGCCGTTGATGGTGTGCGAGGTGACGAGGCAAAGATTTGCCATTTTCACTTGACCGTTTGAAAGCACGGCGTTGCGGTTGACCACGTCCCAATTGTTGGGATAATATTCCCAAAGTTCACCGCAGAAGCGTTGGTTGATCTCTTGCACGATTTGGAAGATACGCGGAAGAAGGCTTTGAAAGAGACTTTGAGGCCATTTTTCAAGAGCTTCCGCCATAACGGTATGGTTGGTGTAAGAGATGGTGTTGGTAGTGATTTGCCACGCTTGATCCCAACCGTATCCGTACTCGTCGAGGAGCAAACGCATAAGTTCGGGTATGCAGAGCGTCGGGTGCGTATCGTTGATGTGGATTGCCACGCAGTCCGCAAGGTTGTCAAGGCTCGGATTGGTTTTGAGATGACGACGCAAAATGGATTGTATGGACGCCGATACGAAGAAGTATTGCTGTTTGAGGCGCAAAGACTTGCCTTCGATGTGGTCGTCGGCGGGATAAAGCACCTTGTTGATGGACTCCGCCATAGCCTTTGCCGCGCTTGCTTTGACGTATTCGCCTCTTGAAAACATCGTCATATCGAAGTCTTGCGGAGCTTGGGAGTGCCAAAGTCTTATGCGGTTGACTGCGTCGGTGTCGTAACCCGAGATGTTCATATCGTACGGGACGGCGTCGACCACGGTGCAGTCGCGTTGTGTGACTTTGAGTTTGCCGTCGGACCAGTCTTGGTCCACTACACCGCCAAAGCGCACTTGATAGGTCTCTTCCAGACGAGGCGCAAGCCATACGTCTCCGCCTTTGAGCCAATCGTCGGGTTGTTCGAGTTGCCAACCGTCAACTATAACTTGCTTGAAAATGCCGTAGTCGTAAAGTATGGAAAAACCGCTCGCGGGATAACCGCAGGAAGTGAGCGAGTCCATATAAGCGGCGGCAAGACGTCCGAGACCGCCATTTCCGAGACCTGCGTCGGGCTCGAATGCGTAAATCTCTTCCATATCCACGCCGAAACTTTCAACCGCTTTGGTCACTTCGTCGGTGATGCCGAGGTTGAAAAGATGGTTGCGAAGCGATCTGCCGAGAAGGAACTCCATCGACATATAATACACTTGCTTTGCGTTTTTCTCGTGGCAAACTTTCTTGAAGTTGACGCGCTTGTTGGTGAGCAAATCCCTTATCGCCATACAAGTTGCACGATAAATTTGATTTTTGCTCGCATCTTCGGGCTTCACGCCGAAATAGCTGGTGAGAACCGCCGAGATGTTGGCTTTGATTTCTTTTTGGGTAACGTTTGATTTCATTATTATTCCTTCCTTCCGCTTCCCCCTCGGACGAAAGTCGTTTATTACGTATTATATTGTACTACATTTTTGCCGTGTAGTCGCGGTTTTACAACGTATTGATATATTATATCAAAGGTTTTTATAGATATCGACGTACTTTTGGGCACTTACTTCCCAACCGAAGTCGGAATTCATATCGTTGGTGACGATTTTGTTCCAGTTGTCCTTGTCGTTGTACGTCGCGTACGCACGCCAAATCGCGTCGAGCATATCGTATGCGTTGTACGTCTTGAAGGTGAAACCTTTGCCCTCCCCCGTCTCGGGATTGTAGGCGGGAACGGTGTCTTTGAGTCCGCCCGTTTCGCGTACGACGGGGACTGAACCGTATCTCATCGCAATGAGTTGCGAAAGTCCGCACGGCTCGAACTTGCTGGGCATAAGGAAGATATCGCTTGCTCCGTAAAGTTTGCTTGCAAGGTCTCCCGAGAACGCCAAAATACCGCGGAATTTGTTGGGATATCTGCTCTCGACGGATTTTATCATATTCTCGTACTTCCAATCACCCGTGCCGAGAACCACCACTTGGATATCCGCACGCATAACGTCGTCTATGACCGTGCCGACGAGATCGAGTCCCTTTTGCTCGGTAAGCCTCGTAACCATTGCAACGAGAGGACGATTTTCGTCAAACGGAAGATCGATCATCTCACAAAGAGCTTTCTTGTTTTCCGCTTTCTTCTTTGCGTAATCTTTGAGCGTGTAGTTTGCAAAGAGACGTTTATCCGTCTTGGGATCATACACCTTTTGGTCTATGCCGTTGACGACGCCGTGAAGCTTGAAGCGACGCTCGCTCAAAATACCTTCGAGACCGTAGGAATAGAACGGATCGAGAATTTCGTTGGCGTAAGTTTCGCTGACGGTGGTGACTGCGTTGGACGATTCGATACCGCCCTTCATATAGTTGACACAATCTCCGTTCATAACGAGCGGACGCGCCCAATCCGGAAGACCTAGAATGTCGTTGATAAGCCCGTCGCCGTACTTGCCTTGGAACTCGATATTGTGGATCGTGAACACGGTTTTGATGCGTTGATAATCCTCGTTGAAGCGATAGAACACGTCGAGGAACACGGGCGTGAGCGCGGTGTGCCAATCGTTGGCGTGAAGAACGTCGGGATAGAAGTCGATAAGAGGCAAAACTTCCAAAACCGCCTTTGAGAAGAACGCAAAGCGTTCACCGTCGTCAAAGTGTCCGTAAAGGCCTTTGCGTTTGAAGTAATACTCGTTGTCCACGAAGTAGTACGTTACGCCGTCGTAAACCGCCTCGTATACACCGCAGTATTGTCTACGCCAGCTCAATTCAACGAAGGTGGAAGCGACGAAACGGAACGTATCACGATAGCTCTCGCTGATTTCCTCTTTGTAGAACGGGATAATAACTCTGCAATCGTGTCCGAGTGCGTTGAGTGCTTTTGGCAAAGCCCCCGCGACGTCCCCGAGCCCACCCGAGCGCACGAACGGCATTGCTTCTGATGCGACAAATAATATTTTCATAGATACTAATTCTCCTTGTGGGGAATAATTATGTTTAATTAATAATTAATAATTATTAATTAATAATTGCGGAATATTCCATATTTTCGCTACGCTGAATTCCCACGGTCACTTCGTTCCCACGGTGATTGTGCGCTTATAGCGCAAGCCTTTGACTTATATTTGCATAAATGCAAATCCAATCACTTAAAAATATCGTCGTTCGGAAACCCTTGCAAGCAAGTTTCCTCACTCGACATTGGCGGAATGACATAAGGAATATTCCATTTGCGCAATTTATTGCGCCTAACGACACTCGTAGACAGGCGGAGCCGTAGTTTATAACTCAACGAAGACTAATTGTGAGCATC
>DLLD01000014.1:0-26447 GCA_002476605.1 Christensenella sp. UBA7571 | reverse complement strand
GATAAGTGACACGTGTTTAGCACTCGGCGCAATTTTCTCAAATCACTTTGCCTTTGACGACGACCATAGGATAAGTCTCATACCCGCTCAACACACGATTGGGTTGAATGATGACGTCCTTGTCGGTGATGGTGTAGTCGAGGGTTGCGTTTTCCATAACGATGGTGTCTTCCATAACAATGGAGTTGCGGATGACTGCGCCTTTGCCGACTTTGACGCTACGGAAAAGAATAGAGTTTTCAACGGTGCCGTCGATGACGCAACCGTCGGCAATGATAGAATTTTTGACGTCTGCACCCTCTTTATACCTTGCGGGAACACTGTCCTTGACCTTGGTGAGAATGGTGGAGTGTTTGTAGAACAACGCCTCTCTCACTTCGGGTTTGAGCAAGTCCATACTCGATTTGAAGTAGGTAGGAATACGGTCGATGACGGCAACGTATTCTTTGACTTCGTAATTCATTATATACAAATCGGCAAGGTTTGCTTGAAGGATATCCTTTTCAAAGTCGTAGCAACCGTGTGCGTAAGCGTTGTCCACGAGAGAGATAAGCAAGTCCTTTTTGACGAAGTAGATATTGAGATTGCAAAGTTGCTTGCCCGCGTCGCTTGCGACGGCGTATCTCATATCCGTAATTCTGTCGTTCTTGTCGGACGTGATTATGAGTTTGCGGGTGTTTACGTCGTCCGTTCTGTACGTGAGGACGGTGATATCCGCGCCTTTGTTGATGTGGAACGCTTCGACTTGGTCAAAATCGATGTTGCACGCAATGTTGGTGTTGGATATTACGACGTATTCCTCATTGTTGTTCATAAGGTATCCGCGCAAATTGTAAAGAGCCTCGATTTTGCCCTTGTACACTTCGTGTTCGCTGTTGAAAACGAAGGGCGGGAAAAGCGTGAGACCGCTGTTTTTTCTATTCAAGTCCCAGTCACGGCCCATACGGAGATGGTCCATAAGAGAGTTGTAGTTATTGCGAGTGACGATGCCGATAGTCGTGATATTGGCGTGCACGAGGTTGGACAAGGTAAAGTCGATAAGACGATATCTGCCACCGAACGGAAGAGACGCCGTAGTGCGATGAATCGTCAAATCGTTGAGATGGCTGTCGGGGTCCGAAGCAAACAAGATGCTCATCGTATTGTTTTTCATAATTTCTCCTCCTTAACCTATCATTTCGTTTGCACCGACGACGGAATTGGCGGGCAATTCGTAGTTGGGTGCAATTACGCTGATTTTCCACTCACCGGGGTTGCAATGGGACAAAGTTTCACCCACCATACTGTTTTTGCCGACGACCGCGTTCCAACCCACGATAGAGTATCTGACGTCTGCGCCGTCCTCGATGACCGCGCCCGGCATAATTATGGACGATTCCACGTAAGCGTCTTTGCCGATCTTGCAAGAGTTGGACACTATACTGTCGCGCACCGTGCCGTCGATAACCGTACCTTCACTGACGAGGCAGTTGATAACTCTGCCCGTGGGTGAGACGTAGTGTGGCGGTTCGGCGTTGTTACGCGCGTAAATCTTCCACTTGTCGTCGTCGAGATTGAGTTCGCTTCCGTTGAGAATATCCATATTGGCTTCCCACAAAGAAGAGATAGTTCCGACGTCTTTCCAGTATCCGTCAAATTGATATGCGTACATTCTTTGGTTGTCCGCAAGCATTTTGGGAATGATGTTTTTGCCAAAGTCGTTCTCGCTCTCTTTGTCGTTCTCGTCGTCGATGAGGTATTGACGAAGTTTTTCCCACGTGAAGATATAGATACCCATTGACGCTTTGGTGCTCTTCGGGTGTTTTGGTTTTTCCTCAAATTCCTCAATCTGTTTGCTGTTCTTTTTGAGATTGAGAATACCGAAACGGCTTGCCTCTTCGATGGGTACGTCGCGCACCGCGATTGTGCAGTCGGCGTTGTTCTTCTTGTGCTCTTTGAGCATATCGTGATAATCCATCTTGTAGATGTGGTCACCGCTCAAAATCACGACGTAATCGGGGTTATAGTTGTCGATAAAGTCTATGTTTTGATAAATTGCGTTTGCCGTACCCTTGTACCATTCGCCCGATTTTGCGCCCATATACGGAGGCAAAACGTAGATACCGCCGCTCAATCTGTCGAGATCCCACGGTTGACCGTTGCCTATGTATTGGTGCAATTCAAACGGACGATATTGGGTAAGCACGCCTATCGTGTCAATACCGCTGTTGATGCTGTTGGAAAGCGGAAAGTCGATGATGCGATACTTCGCGCCGAACGGAACGGCAGGTTTTGCAACCGAGGACGTGAGAACGCCCAGTCTCGTGCCTTGTCCGCCCGCGAGTAGCATTGCAATGCATTCCTTCTTGGATATTTTGCTCATCATTTCTCCTCCTTATATTCAGGTTTCAAAAACATAACCGAATTTTTCGGAATATTTACTTTAATTGAGTACGGATAGCCGTGCGAGGGTTTTGCGGTCGCTCTGAACGAGGGGCGACGCTCCTCTTCACCGCCGTACTTTTTGAGTGCGGAATACAAATCCGCCTTGTACGTCACGCCCTCGGGCACGCCCATAACGTATTTGAGACGCTCCACGGGCGAGAAGTTTACAATACAAATGACGTATTCCCCGTCAGCCGCCTTGCGCATAAAGGACACGACGTTTTGCGTATTGTCGTCAACCACTATCCACTTGAAGCCGTCGTACGTGCAATCGAGTTGCCACATAGCCTTGTTTTCAAGATAAAAATCGTTGAGATCCTTGATAAACTTTTGAAAAGTGCGATGGCGCGGATAATCCAGCAAGAACCAGTCGAGTTGCTGTGCGTAATTCCACTCTATAAACTGCGCGAACTCGTTGCCCATAAAGTTGAGTTTCTTGCCCGGGTGTCCCATCATAAAGCCGTAGAAAGCTTTGAGCCCCTCGAACTTCTCGTCGTAATCTCCCGGCACTTTGTTTATCATACTGCACTTGCCGTGGACGACCTCGTCGTGAGAGATGGGAAGAATATAGTTTTCGCTATACGCGTACGTGATTGCGAAAGTGAGATTGTTGTGATTGTCTTTTCTGAAAAACGGGTCGAGAGACAGATAATGCAAGCTGTCGTTCATCCAGCCCATATTCCACTTGAAATTGAAGCCCAGACCGCCGTCGTATGCGGGTTTGGTTATCATAGGATAAGCCGTGGACTCTTCCGCAATGGTAAGTGCTCCGTGATACTTGGAAAGTATTGCGGTGTTCATCTGCTTCAAGAAATCTTTTGCTTCGAGATTGTAGTTTCCGCCGTATTGGTTGGGCGCCCACTCTCCGTCCTTGCGACCGTAGTCGAGATAGAGCATACTTGCAACGGCGTCGCAACGGATACCGTCGATGTGGTAGGTGTCAAACCAGAACATTGCCGCCGATATGAGGAAGGACTTGACTTCGTTCTTGCCGAAGTCGTAGACCATCGTGCCCCACTCTTTATGCTCACCCTTGCGCGGGTCGGCGTATTCGTAAAGAGGCGTGCCGTCAAAGAGGCGCAAACCTTGCTCGTCGCGCGGGAAGTGAGCAAGCACCCAGTCGAGTATAATGCCTATGCCCGCACGGTGGCATCTGTCCACGAATTCCATAAGGTCCTTGGGCGTGCCGTAGCGAGAGGTGGGCGCAAACATACCCGTCGTCTGATATCCCCAACTTCCGTCAAATGGATATTCCGTCAAAGGCATAATCTCAACGTGCGTGTAGCCCATTTTTTTGACGTACGGGATAAGCTCGTCCGCCATTGCGCTGTAATTGATGTAGTTGCCGTCGGCGTACTTGCGCCAAGAGCCGAAATGAATCTCGTAAATGTTGATAGGACTGCCGTAGGGGTTGAAATTTTCTCTCTCCCTCATCCACTTTTTGTCCTTCCAACGATAACCGGAAATGTCGTAAAGTTTGGAAGCGTTGGCGGGTGCGGTCTCGAAATGCAAACCGTACGGGTCGCACTTATAAACCGTAGTGCCGTCTTGCGAAGTAATCGCGTACTTGTAAGCTTGATACTGCTGTGCGCCTGCAATAAACGTCGTCCATACGCCGTCGTCTTGCATTTGCATCGGGTTTGTCCCCTCGTTCCATCCGTTGAAATCTCCTACGACGGACACGCTCTTTGCGCCCGGTGCCCATACCGCAAAATCCCAACCGTCGACGCCGTTTTCTACGTCGGGCGTCGGTGAAAACATCTTATGCGCTTGGTAATTCGTCCCCTCGTGGAACAAATAACTTGCATAACTGTCTTTAATTTTTGCCATAAACTCTCCGTAAAGCAACAAAAAACTATATTTATCGCTTTTGTAATACTTTATAACTATTGTAACAAAAAATGCGCGCGCATACAATAGCAATTTGCAACTTTTTTTGCAAAACTTGCAAATTTGCATTAACATTTTTCACACTTTTGTAAATTTTGCAACTTTATTTGCCAAATTTGTAAACTTTTTTCAAACGATATAAAACAGACCGCTTCCGCTGCCCGTCATAAAAACTTTATCGATTCCCTCGTTTTTGAGCCTTTTTACCGTCTCTTTTATGCGAGGATTTACTATGCAAGACGCCTCGAACAAATCGTTTCTATTGACATCGAGTGCCTCATCTACACTTTGAGGTATAGCCAAATCGCTATAATCTTTGCCGAGCGTATCGTACGCTCTATAACACGCACCGCTGTCCGCTCCGCCCTCGACAACGACGCTTTCAAACGCGGGAATATCCGTGCAATCCAATCTGTCGACGATTTCTCCTACGCCTCTCACACGGCAAACTCCGCCCTCGTACATACAAGGCACGTCACTGCCGAGAGACAGCAAAAAAACGGTATCTAACGACGTATTTTTTTCGATTGACGCGCAATACGATTCCATCGCTTTGAGCGCACCTACAACGCTTGCCGACGAACCGCCCATACCCGCACCGAGGGGAATATTTTTGCGAATATACACGCTTCCGCCGACGTTTGCGCGTTTTGCGATATCGTCGAGTTTGTCCTTTATTACGCCCTCGAATCTTTCTCCGTCAAAGCCTTGCAAATCGCTATCTATCTTGACGCTCGTTACGCCTACTACGCCCTCTTGCGGACAAAAGGAAACGACGTCCTTGTATTTATAATAAGGACACACTATCATATCCAGCGTATGAAGCCCGCCTCTCTTGCCCGTAATTGCAAGGGACAAATTGAGCTTTGCCGGCACTGAAATGGTAAACGTCGTTTGATCTACGCTCATTTTTCTTCCGCCAAGTCAAGGGTTATATCGAACTGCGTGCTATACCCCTCTATCGGTTCTTTTGCAAGGGTAATAGTCCCGCCGTGCATCTCGATTATCTTCTTGCACACGGCAAGACCAAGGCCCGAACCTTGTCCTTTTCTCGATTTTTCGCCGACAACGAACGCTTCGAAGACGTCGTTTTTGCTCTCGTCGTTTATACCGGGACCGTTGTCCGCAATGCGGATAACCGCCCCATTTTCCGCCTTTTCGACCACGAACAACAGCGTAGTGCCTTGTGGCGTGTATTTGAAAAAGTTGCTCACGACGTTCTCGAATACGCGCGTGAGTTGCTTTGCGTCAACGTCGCAATCAAGCCTATCTTCCGTTATCTGCGTGTCGAGATTGTATCCGCGAAGTTCAAACTCGTCGTAAATGCCCGCAAGGAAGGTGCGCGCAAGTTCCGCCACGTCTTGACGCTTTCTTTCCAGCGCGAAGTCGGGGTGCTCGAGTTTGTTATACTCGTAGAATTGATTGATCAAATCACCCATTTGCGTGGACTTGTTGAGGATAATTTGTAAATACTTTTGCTTGTCTTCTTCGCTGACGAGCCCGTCCTTTATTGCCTTGGTGAAGCCTTGGATTATGGTTACGGGCGTTTTAAGATCGTGCGAAAGTCCCGCCAACATTCTCTGTTTGTCCTCTTCGAGTGCCTTGCGTTGCTTTTCGCTTGCGCCGAGCACGTCCACCATCTCGTTGAAACTGTCGTATAAATGCTCGAATTCCTTTGAGCCTTTGTAGTCGAGATGCCCTATCTTTTCACCGTTTGCGAAACTTGCCATACCGCCTTCGAGCATATCGAGCGGTTTTTGCACGTGCTTGTTGATATATCTTACGTAAAGCACCATAACGCCCGCAAACAACGCAAGTATGCACGCGCCGATTATGATAACCACGACGTACGCGGCGGTGTTTTTGCTCTCGTGTTGGTCGAGCATTATCGCGTAATACGTCTCTCCGTCGCTCCCCTCGAAGGTGTATTTGGTGAGAGTTTGTTTGCCGTGTACGGCGTTGTAAGTGAGAAAATCAAATTCACGCACGGTAAAAGTCTTGCCCGCCGTGGTGGGAATATTGCCCGACAAAACTCTGTACGAAGAGTCAAGTGCCAAAAACTGGTCTTGCTTTTGACCGTTCTCATCGTAATAAGTTTTGACGACAAGATAATAGTAAGGATCGTCGGAAAGTTTGTGAAGCTCTACCGTCTCGTTTGAACCGAACTTTTGTATCCAATCGAGCTCACCTTTGGTGTACGCGCTCGGCTCGGACTTGGTGGAATACACCACCGTGCCGTTTTTGTCGGATATTTCAAGCCAGCCGTCTTTACCGAACAATTTGGTTGCGGGCACATCCGAATACTTGCCGTTCTTCAATTGCTCGGCGTAGTCGGCAATGCTCTTTTCTTCCATCTTGACGTTTTGGTTGGTAACCGCCCAACTGACGACGCCGAATATAGCAACGACGCCGAGAATTATAATAAGAGAAAAAGACACGAAACTACGTATAAGCAACGCAAGGAAGCTTGCGTTGTCTATGCGAGACGGCGGGGTAAGTTTTTTGTTTTTACCGCGCTTTCTCGTCTTAACGTTTTGGTCTTTATCGTCCAAATCGGCACCTTTACTTGCCAATTCCGACTGATAAACGCCGTTTTGTGTCTTTTTATTGTTTTTCAATCTTGTATCCGAGTCCTCTTACGGTCTTGATATAACGAGGATTTTTGGGATCGTCCTCGATCTTGTCTCTGAGGTTTGAGATGTGTACCATCATAGTGTTGTCGTCGTTTGCGTAGTAATCGCCGTTGACCTCTTCGTATATTTGCATCTTGGTGAACACTCTGCCTGGGGACTTCATAAGCATAACCAAAATCTTGTATTCCGTCGCGGTGAGGTTGATAGGCACGCCCTTCTTTTCAAGCGTGAGCATATGCGTATCGAGAGTAAGTTCACCTATGCTGATTTTGCCGTCGTCGGCGTCTTTAACGTTGCCGAGTTTGTAGAAACGACGGAGGTTGGCGTTGATTCTCGCAATCAGTTCGAGAGGATTGAACGGTTTGACCATATAATCGTCCGCGCCGAGATTGAGTCCCAAAATCTTGTCGCTGTCAAGTTGCGCCGCCGACAAAATAATGATGGGGATATTGCTCTTTTTGCGGATATACTTGGTGAGTTCGTAGCCGTTCATTCTGGGCATCATAATATCGACGAGAGCCAAATCCACTTTTTCCTTGTCAAAAATCTCACTAGCCTCGACACCGTCTTTTGCCCACAATACGCCGTATCCTTCGTTTTCAAGATACAGTTTGAGCAACTTTACTATGTCCTCGTCGTCTTCTGCGAGCAAAATATTGAAGTTCATTTTTCACCTCACGCTTTTATGCCTAATACTGTTTTGATTATAACATAATAATATAGTTTTTCAAGTTAAATATAGTTTAAGAAATATTTAGATTATGGAATATTCCACAATAAAACAAAAATTGTATAGAGTTACCATCAAGCGATGATTGAGATGAAGAGCGCGAAAAAGCCCCTTGAACGGCAACCCTAACGTACTAATGCGTACGTGAGTTGCCGGGCAAGGGGCTTTGACAAAGCTATTCGCTCAATCATCACTTGATAGGTTTCATTGTGGGGAACAAAAGGACATCACGTATCGACGCCGAATCCGTAAGGAACATTACCATACGGTCGATACCGATGCCGAGACCACCGGTGGGGGGCATACCGTATTCGAGCGCGGTGCAGAAGTCCTCGTCGTAGGGTTGCGCTTCTTCGTCACCTTTGGCTTTGGCAAGCATTTGTTGCTCGAAACGAGAGCGTTGGTCGATAGGATCGTTGAGTTCGCTGAAAGCGTTTCCGCCCTCGCTTGCGCAGATGAAGAACTCAAATCTCTCGGTGAGACGAGGATCGGACGGTTTCTTCTTGGCAAGAGGACTGACCTCGACGGGATAGTCCGTGATAAAGACGGGGCCCGTGAGCTTTTCTTCGACGAAAGCGTCGAAAATGCTGTAAAGAGCTTTGCCCCACGTGGTGTCTTTTGGCATATCGAGACCCATTGCGTTGCCCTTTGCGATAAGTTCGTCAAGGGGTTGATTGTCAAAATCGAGCCCCGTGTATTTCTTGACCGCTTCGACCATAGTGAGTCTTTCCCACGGCGTTTTGAGAGAAAGAGGCGTGCCTTGATAGGTTATATCCAAGCCCCCGCATACGCGTTCCGCCGCCGTCGTGTAAAGTTCCTCGGTGATGTTCATCATCTCGTTGTAGTCGACGTAAGCTTGATAAAGCTCAATCGTGGTAAACTCGGGGTTGTGCTTGGTGTCCATACCCTCGTTGCGGAATTGACGACCGATTTCGTACACCTTTTCAAAACCGCCGACTATGCAACGTTTGAGGTGCAACTCGGTTGCTATACGCATATACATATCGATGTCGAGCGTGTTGTGGTGCGTGATGAACGGACGAGCGTTTGCACCGCCCGCAAGCGTGTTGAGGACGGGAGTTTCCACTTCGATAAAGCCTTTTTTGTCAAGCACTTCGCGGATAGTGGAGATAATCTTGCTACGCTTGATAAAGACGTCTTTGACTTCGGGATTTGCAATCAAATCGACGTAGCGTTGACGGAAGCGAAGTTCGGGATCACGCAAACCGTGGAATTTCTCGGGCAACGGCAAAAGCGATTTGGTAAGCAAGGTTGCTTTCTTGACGTGCACGGAGATTTCTCCCGTTTTGGTCTTGAAAACGAAGCCCTCGATACCGATAATATCACCGACGTCCGTCTTTTTGAACGCTTGGTACTCGTCAACGCCCATATCGTCACGGCTGAAATAGCCTTGCATTCTGCCGTCGCTGTCCATAATATGGCCGAAACTTGCCTTGCCCATTATGCGCTTGGACATAAGACGGCCCGCGATTTTGACCTCTTTGCCCTCGAACTCGTCGTAGTTTGCAAGGATTTGTCCCGCGGTTGCGGTGCGTTCAAACGACGTGATTTCAAAGGGGTTTTCACCTTTTGCCACCAACTCGTTCAACTTCTCGATTCTAACTTTGCGCACTTCGTTTACGTCTACTTCTTTTTCGACGGGTGCGTTTACGTTCATTTCTTCGCTCATTTCGTTTCTCTCTATAAAAAGGATTACGCCCATTTGAAAACAGGCGTAGAATACATCAAAGATGTACGTTGTCTAAAATGCTTATTTGATAGCTACGATTTTGTATTCTTCAACTCCGCCTTGGACGGTCTTGAATCTCACGACTTCACCGCTCTTTCTGCCGAGAATGGCTTTGCCGAGAGGAGATTCGTTGCTGATTTTGCCCTTTGCAAAGTCCGCTTCCGTCTCGCCTACGAGTTGGAATTGCATCGTTGCGTCTTCGCCTTCTTCCAATTCACCGAGGTATTCGACGGTGATAGTGTTGCCGATAGACACTTTGTGCGTACCGCTCTTTTCGATGATAACAGCGTTTTTGATACGCTCTTCGAGGTCCTTAATTTCCGCCGCGACTTGGCTTTCTTCTTGTTTTGCCGCGTCGTATTCTGCGTTTTCGGACAAGTCACCGAGTTCACGTGCGTGTTGCAATTTCTTTGCGACGTCACCGCGCAAATATACGATGAGATAATCGAGTCTTTGCTTTAATTCTTCAAGACCTTCCTGGGTAAGATAAACTTCTTTCATTATATTCCTCCGACGGTTTTACCCGCGCTATATTTTTTACTTTTTTTCTTCGACGCTCTCTGCTTCTTCAACTTCACCGTCCACCGCTTCCGCTTCGTCCGTAGCTTCGGTTTCACCTTCAACGGCTTCGTCTACGCTATCTACGCTTTCTTGTGCGGTTTCTTCAACGTCCTCTACGACGTCTTGGACGTTCTCTACGTTTTCGTCCGCTTGCGCTTCTTCGACTGCGGTTTCCGCCTCGGCTTCCGCAACCGTATCTTGACGAGCTTCTTCCGCTTTCATTTGAGCAAGTTTTGCCTCGACTTTGCTTTGGATATCCGCCTCGTCCGCTTTGTACTTGGGAGTGAGCGCCATAACCTTTATCTCGATGGAACTGAACTTAAATCCGAATTCTCCGAGGAAAACGTCTTCGAGCAAAGTGCGCACGTAAGTTTCCGCTTCCACGACGTCTTTGTCAACCACCTTGACGTTGAGTTTGAGGCGCACGCCGTATTCGTCCGTGACGAGAGCAACCTTTTGGCACTTTACGCCCTCAACTTGCTTGCAAGTTTGTTTGACGAGTTTGGACACCACTTGCGAAGACACTCTCACCGAACCGCCCTTTTCTTGACGGATAGTTATCTCTTTCACGACGTCGCTGTTGACGAAAATGAGAACGAGCGACACGATTGCAAGCACGATATACAAGATTGCGAGCGTGATAATCAAGCCTCTGACGAGTTTGCTGTTGAATTCGTCCGGCTCGATACCGCCAAACGCCGCCACGACGAGTACCATAATGAGTATCACCGCCACGACGATGGAACAAGATGCAAAGATTTTTTCAAGATTCTTTTTCATAATACACCTCTGTGCGAGCGCGCGCATTGCGCTCTCACCGTTTATTTAATATAAACTATGTTTTATAAATAGTCAACCGCGCGCAAAGATTTTTGACCTCAATCTTTTTCGTCTTTGACTTTGGACACCTCGTTTGCAATCAAATCTTTGAGCCACGGTATCTTTATATCCTCTACGATATCGTTTGCAATTTCACCGTTTTCATCACACGCAACCAAAACGTAATAACGCCCATCCTCACCTTTTATGATTGCAACGTCATCCGACACCGCCATCATCTCAACGCCGTTTACGAGCACTGCCTCTTTTTCAAACACGCCTTCAAGCTCAACGACGTTATCGAATATTACAATCTCGATAGTTTTGGTAAACGCTCCGCAACCGGAACATTGATAACCCTTTGGCGCTAACGTCGGACCAACAGTCGTCCAAGTATGCCCTTCTTTAACAGTGTAATCGCAATAATTACAAGTTATTTTATGTCCGGTTGTAATTCCGAGATTTGTATAATCAAGTGTAGCCTTACTATGTGGGTGATTTGTGTATTCTACCGCTTTTTTAGCATTTAATCTTCCGCCGGAGACACATTTCCCTTGCAACGAAGGCACGGAATCCACGTTTTGCATAATTCTATACTTCAATTGTGCTGCGGTCAAATTAGGTTCTCTTGCCAAAATAAGCGCAGCAACCCCCGTAACAAACGGTGCCGACATAGAAGTGCCAGACGCATCTCCATAATCGGAGTTAGAAAGCGCTCTTGTTGTATATATACTTTCACCCGGAGCAAATAAATCAACTGATATCGCCCCATAATTTGAAAAACTTGCTTTGTTATCCTCTCTATCCGTCGCACCCACAACCAAAATGTTATTCAAATCAAAAGATTGCGGATACACCTTTTTTACATCATTATCCGTGCCTGGAATAGACTGATTGTATTCGTTTTTTCCGTTTCCAGCGGCAACAACAATTAATCCACTATAATTTGAAAGCGCAGTTTTTAACCCTTGTATCTCGGTTTCGGTTATTTCCCAATCGTAAAAACCTCCGCTAAAATTAAGCAATTTAATATTATTTGCTTTTGCATATTCAATGGCATTTATAACCAATTCCGGTGTTTCATTCTGTGAACCTATACACGCCTTTAACGAAACTATATTAACGTTCCAACATACTCCGCTAACGCCTTTCCCGTTATTGCCGACCGCTCCGATTATTCCCGCCGTTCTTGTTCCGTGATTAACAGAGTCGGAATGTGGATTCTGATTAGTAGCCGCATATCCGCCATCGACAATATTAGCAGACAAATCCTCGTGTGTTTTCCTTATTCCGGAGTCAATAAGACCGACCGCAATACTTGATGTCCCCGTTGTTATATCCCACGCACCATACGCATCAATCTTTTCCAACGCCCATTGTTGTCCTATACTCGTATCGTTGGATGTCTTAAACCACGAACCGCCTTTCAGCTCGGGATCGGCATATAGAACGTCTTTCCTTTCCATTAATGTATTTATATAGCTTACGACATTTTCACGAGTGGGATCTTTCAACGTAAGCGCAAAAATTCTCCAAAAAGTTTTTGGATTTACGAGAGTACTATCATTTTCATCATACTGCACTCCGTTGTTAATTTGTTGTCTTAATTTTTCTGTTTTGTCTTTTGTTTTCTCTTCAATAGTGCCAAATGTATCCGCTCCGAAATCTACCAAAACGTAATCGTAAGACAAATTGTTTAACGACTCGCTGTTTGTCAAAGTTACCGTGATTTTTTGACAATCGTATTGATATTTTTCATCGCCATAATCGCGTTCGCTATTTCTCACGTCATACGGGTTGTTCGGATCGGGATTTGCTATCGGTTTCTTTCCCAATACTTGTTGCCCGTTTCCATTCGTCGGCGGATTGTTATCGTCGTTGCACGCAACGAACGTAGCGCATACGAGCACAATCAATAAAATTGCGATAATTGCTCTTCTCAAATTTTTCATAATTTTCTCCTCAAATTTAGTTAAGCGTGTAAATAAAAATCAAGTCGTCCCTACGTTGCTTACACTTATATATACAATTTTACACTGCGTTTTATTTGAAGTAAAGAGCGGATTTTTTCCGTCTATTCAAAATACCGTAAAAAACAAAGAAAAAACGACTTCCGTATGGAAATCGTTTGGTCGTTTTATTCGATTGGGACGAGCACTTCTTGGTGCTTTACGAAGGTGGAAAGATGGGTGAAGCCTATCTCTTTGAGCATTGCGCACGCTTCGTCGAAGTTCTTGCAAATATCACCGCGGTGCGCGTCCGAACCGTAACTGATTTTTCGTCCGCCGAGCTCGTAATATCTCTCGACGATATCTCTGCCGGGAGCCATCTCGTGATGGAAGTTGATTTCCATTGCCTTGCCCCTTGCGATAATGCCTTTGAGTATTGCGTCTATCTCTTTGGGGAAGTCCGCGTATTTGAGCGTTTTGTCCCTATACGGTGCGCCGTGCGCGATATATCCGATGTGCGCCACGATATCGTACGGGTACGGAGCGTCGAGGCTTTCGAGAATGGTTTCCAGATATCTCTTATACACGTGTTTTTTGCGCTTGAACAAAAACGCCATCTTGAAATACACGTCGTATCCGTCCACGCAATGCACGGAATTTATCACCACGTCAAATGGATATTTTGCAATGGTTTCTTGATACTTTTGCTTGGCAAGCGCGCTCTTGTCGTAACTTGCCTCAATACCGAAACAGAGATTTAACGTGTTGTTTTCGTCGTTATCAAGTGCCGATTTTGCAATTTGCCACTCTTTTTGGTATTCTTCGAGATTGAGCGCGGGCCACTTTATCGGGGCTTTGTTTTTGCCGTACTCGAAATCGTAATCGAGATGATCCGTGGTTGCAAGATAACAAAGACCTTGCGCTTTGGCAAGGTCAACTATCGTCGCGATCGGCAATTTGCCGTCGTGTGAATTGCGAGTGTGTACGTGCGTGTCACATCTCATTTTTTAGTACTCCAACACCGCTTTGATACGTCTGATACCCGCGGAAGAACTTTGCTCTTTCACGATGCGGAATTTGCCGAGTTCACCCGTGCGTTTTGCGTGAGGACCACCGCAGATTTCTTTGGAAATGCCAATCGTGTACACCTTTACGACGTCGCCGTAACGGTTGTCGAACACGCCGATTGCACCCGCTTTCTTTGCCTCTTCAACGGACATTTCTTCAAGCTTGACTTCGGTGTCTTTTGCGATTTCGTCGTTGACGATTTTCTCCACTTGCGCAATCTCGTCTTGCGTGAGAGGACGCGGGAAGTTGAAGTCAAAACGCAATCTTTCGGACGTTATATTACTGCCTCTTTGTTGGATAGAGTCGTCGTGAAGCACGATTTTGAGAGCTGCGTTGAGAAGGTGCGTTGCGCTGTGAAGTCTTGCGGTAAGTTCACCGCCGTCTGCAAGACCGCCTTTGAACTTTTGTTCCGCGCCCGCTTTGCTGAGTGCTTGGTGCTCTCCGAACGCCTTGTCGTAGCCCGCTCTGTCGAGGGTGAAACCCTTTTCTTTGGCAAGCTCTTCCGTCATCTCGATGGGGAAGCCGTACGTGTCGTAAAGTCTGAACGCCGTCTTGCCCGGGAACACCGTCATACCTTGCGGGAGGTGCGCCACTATCTTGTCAAACTCTTTGAGACCTTGTTCGATGGTCTTTGCAAACTTGTTTCTTTCCGCTTCGAGTTCGGACACGATTCTACCCTCATTCTCTTTGATGTACGGATAAGCCTCTTCGTATTTTGCGACGTAGAGTTTTGCAAGATCCACGAGCGCGCTGTCGTCGACGCCGAGAGTACGGCAATATCTCATTGCTCTGCGAATAAGACGACGAAGCACGTAGCCTTGGTCGACGTTGGACGGAGACACCGCTTTGATATCGCCGAGGAGGAAGGTTGCCGTGCGCGTATGGTCTGCGATTATGCGCATTGCGACGGTGGTTTGCTCGTCTTCACCGTATTTCTTTCCGCTCAATTCTTCGAGTTTTTGGATTGCGAAACTGAACAAATCCGTCTCGTATACCGACTTATATCCGTTGAGTATGCAAAGCATTCTTTCAAGTCCCATACCCTCGTCGACGTTCTTTTGCGCAAGCGGTGAGAACGTACCGTCGGCGTTTTTGAAGTATTGCATAAACACGTCGTTGCCGATTTCCACGTACTTTCCGCAGTCGCAAGCGGGAGAGCAATCGTCCGAGCATTTGGGCTTGCCGGTATCTATAAACATTTCGGTATCCGGACCGCAAGGACCGGTTATGCCGGCGGGCCCCCACCAATTGTGCTTTTTGTTGCAATAGAAAATGTGGTCTTCGGGGATACCTTGCGCTTTCCAATAGGACGCGCTTTCCTCGTCTCTGGGGCAATCCTCGTCACCCGCAAAAACGGTTACCGCAAATTTGTCCTTGTCGAATTCAAGCTGATTGAGCAAGAAATCGTAGGAGCAAGCGATTGCGTATTCCTTGAAATAATCACCGAGCGACCATCTTCCGAGCATCTCGAAGAAGGTGCAGTGCGTTGCGTCACCCACTTCGTCGATATCACCCGTACGCACGCAGATTTGAACGTCCGTAAGACGGTTGCCCGCGGGGTGCTTTTCACCGAGAAGATACGGTACGAGCGGATGCATACCCGCAGTGGTGAACAATACGGTCGGGTCGTTTTCGGGAATAAGCGATGCAGAACCGATAACCGCGTGTCCCTTTGATTTGTAAAAATCAAGATACATTTTGCGAAGTTCGCTTGAATTGAGTCGTTTCATAAATACCTCTTTATACTCTTTTGTAGAGAAGTCACACTCTTATTTCTTTTCGTTTTGGCTTACACTCTCGTAAGTCTTATACCTTTTTGTTCGAGCACGTCAAAGAACGCCTCGGGCAAATCGTTTTCTTTGATATAGCGCGTAAAACCGAGATTGGTCTTGCCGTTGGTGGTTATCGCGCCGAGATTTTGAACGTTGTTCTTGGACACGTTCATATTGAGAATATATCTGTCCACGCCCATCGTTTCGGGAGATACCACGTTGCCGAGATTGCTGAAAATCATCGTCTGACGCGAGCGCATAAACAGTTTTCCAAACCTTATAAGCGCGGTCTTGACGAAGAGTGGCAACGTTTTGAGAAGCCAGTTCTTTTGCGCACGCACCGTGGTGGAGATAAACGCGTCGAGTTTGTCCTTTGCGGTCTCGATTTTGAGTTGCCTATACGCCTCTTTTGCGCAATCTTCCACACTCTTGCACGAAGACGGCAAGAATATAATTCTCACGAAAGTGACGAAGTTGCGCATAGTCCTCGACGGATAAAGCGAGCGGAGATTGACGGGTACCATTATCGCGATAGGCTTTTTGTTGGCGTAAGTCTTTTCAATGGTATACGCCAGCGCGCCCGTAAGATACGCCGTGAACGTAACGCCTATTTCCTTTGCCTTTGCGACGATATCGCTTGCCTCGGCAACCGCTTCACTGCTTTGATATCCCGCTTGCGAGAAAGTACCGCCTATGCGATGAGGCACTTTGCCCGCCAACGCTTTGAGATTCATTTGTCCAAAGGTTATTGGCTTGTAGTTTTTCTCAAAACTGTCCTCGAACTCCTCGTCGTATGACTGGCTCTTCCAATCGATTATTCCGTCGTCCTCGACGTCGAAGCCCAAAAGCTCGCGATATCTTTTGACGATACTTCTCAAAAACATCAACGCTCCGTTGCCGTCCGCAAGCGCGTGGAACATTTCAAGTTTAATAAGATTGCCCACCGCACTCACTCTAAA
Organism: Christensenella sp. UBA7571; assembly: GCA_002476605.1. GTDB lineage: Bacteria > Bacillota > Clostridia > Christensenellales > CAG-917 > CAG-475. The sequence continues at coordinate 9,892 of DLLD01000014.1, read as the reverse complement.
CCAATATCCGTTGGTATCGTCGGGATTGATAGGAGTAAGCAACGCTTCGTTTCCGAAAACCTTTGCGGGTGCGTCGTTATGCTCGAAAAAGTGCCACGCATAGCCCTTTTTGAGGCGCACTTTGTACGCTTGGAAACGGTTGAGCACGTCGTTGAGCGCAACTTCGAGAACGTCCCTATCGACCTCGTCGAACATCTTTGCGCTTATGCAAAACAAACTTTGCGCTTTCTTGGTGGACATAATCGGATAGTATTTTGCCGAATTGTCTATTGCAAAACGCCTCTTTTGATTTGCGGATTTCTTTGACTTTGCCATTGCTCCCCCTACGCCCGTGCGAGCGTATTTTTTTGTTTTTGTGGAATATATTTTATTCTCTTTTAATATTATTGTCAATGAAAAGCGCGCAAGCGCAAGAGGTGTAATATGGAATTTTCAAAATCTACCACGCAATCGCGCGCTCTCGACTCGGCAAAAGTACAGACCAAAGCCGAACAATCTCAAAAAGCAAAATCTCCTCACAAAATCGAGCTCGACCACCTTCACTCCGTGTCTATGACGGGCGTTTTGGACGTCCCGACGTTTACGGACAAAACGGTAGTCGTGCGCTTGGAAGGTGAAACGCTGACGATAGTCGGCACCGACCTCGTCGTCAAAAATCTTGACGTTGAAAGCGGAAAATTGCAGATTTCGGGGCAAATCACGTCCCTAAAATACAGTGCGCAATCAACGCCGACGTCCTTTGCAAAACGCCTTTTCAAATGAACCTATATCTCGGCGCAAACGCCCAAAATCAAGCGATATGCTTTGCTTTTTGCCTTCTTGCAGGTCTTGCGGGAGGGCTTTTCGCTCTTCTTTATCTACGCAAGGCAAAGCCCTTGGAGCGTGCGTTGACGGACTTTTTTGCCACGGTGTGCATATCGGGGGCGTTTATCGCTTGCGTGGAGTGGATAATGCAAGGCAAAATGCAACTCTACGGCGTATTTGCCTTCGGTTTGGGCGTATTTATACCGCCTTTTCTTCTCTCGAAGATAAAAAAGCGCGTGAGAAAAAAGAGAGAAAAGGACGAATAAGGTCTAAGTTTGCCACCCCTCTTCCAATTGCACGGAATTGTGCTAATATCGTAATCGGAGGCGGAAATGAGCAACGTAAAACACAAAAACTGCGCCCTTCGCGCACTTGCAAAATCGGCAAAATCAAGACTTGGCAACAACTCGTACGACAAAGACGAATTGAGCGCACCCAAAGACGTTACGCCCGAACAAAAGGCAATCTACGTCAAACTCAACAAACTCAAACGCGCGGGAGAGAGCGTCACCAACCCCGTTGCGCAACTTGCCGACGAAAATATTCTCCGCACACTGTCCCACGAGGAAAGGCAACGCTACATAATCAAACTTTGCGCCGATTACGTCAGCGTCAAAAACTATATGGAAAAGAAGTCCGTCGGATAGACGATTACAACCAATTTATTGACGAACATTTAGCGCACATAAGCAATAAGTTTTGCACGCAAAGCGGGTTTTATCGTTTAATTTGACGATATAAAGTCCGTTTTGCGCGCGTTTTTGATTTTTAACCGTGCTTTCGTCGCGCCTGAAAAGTTTGCAAAATATTGCGTAAAACCGATTGCATTTTGCATTTTTCGACGTTATTTTTTGCGCCGTCGTCCGCTTAAATACGCTATTTTACGCTATTAAAAAATTTTTTTGCTCAACTATCATTGACTTTAACGCACTTTAATAATATAATATCGTAAGAATAGTTTTTAAGGAGATAAACTATGTACACTAGATGCCCAAGTTGCAGAGCCGAAATCAGTTTTGAACCGCCGGCGAATATGGAGACTCTTCCCGATGGATACAAACATCGTATCAAATGCCCCAGTTGCGGTGTAACGATCGGCGTAAAAATCAACAAAATAGACACACAAGCTGCGACGCTCGTTCAACAAGCGCCCGCTTATACACAACCTCAAACCAACTTTGAACCCGTTTACAACAATGAGGAAACCGTGGCAGCCCCCGCAAAGAAAGCAAAACACAGCGGTGTCGGCAGAAACGTCGTTATGATGCTTATGTCACTTCTCTTCGTTGCACTTACCGTGGTCGGTTACTTCGTAAATGTTGGCAAGATTAAAAACGACCTCTTCGGTATCGGCGCGTTCGACGGTATTTCCGGATGGATCACCCTCTTCAAAGATACGGACTTCTTCAAAGCGTTGTTTGACCACTCCGTAATTTACGGCATTCTCTATGTATTGCCGATGGCATTGCTCGTTCTTGCAGGAATCAACTTCCTCGTCGCATTTATTTCCGCTTGCGGTAAGAAATACGGCAGAGCATACAACGTCGTATCAAGTATCCTTATCGGACTCGTTGCAATCGCAGTGCTCTTTGCACAATTCATCGTCAACAACGAAGAAGGTGTGGGTTTCGGCGCATACTACAAAGCGTTCGTCACCAAGGAATACGTCGTACTTGCAGGTGCGGCACTCGGCTTATTGCAAATCATCTTCGGTCTTTGCTTCACCAAGTCTCTTGAAAGAAAAGAGAAAAAAGCAAAATAAGTAAAATTTACGAAAAACAAAAAAGCACTCGGTTTTCCGAGTGCTTTTTATTTTGCAATAGTGATATTGCGACTTTGTCGCAGTTGTGGAATATTCGTTCGGGTGTGGGTGTCCCACCCTATCGTCATTGCGAGAAACAACGAAAGTTGCGCCGTGGCAATCTAGGAGTAGACGCATTTCGCTACCGCTGGATTCCCACGCTACGCTCGGAATGACAAATGGAATATTCCAAAATTATTAATTATTAATTCATAATTATTAATTTTCACGCCGTACGCATACCCGTATCGTCGGATACCACATAGAGAATATTCACTTCTTCACCGCTGTGAGCGTCGATATACACGTAGTACGTGCCGTCGCTATGGCACTCGAACTCGTAGGTCAACACTTCCCTCGTTTCACGCAACGGGATAAGTGCAAGACGGCCTTCGGATATCGGTTGGACGGAAAGCGTGGATTGCGCGTCCGTCGCGGATATGGTCGGTTCGTCGAAAGTGCGCTCGCGGTGATTGAACGCATAGTGAGTGGAATCAAAGCCGATAACGCGCAAATCGTCCTCTCTCACCTTGACCTTGACGAGGTCGGGATAAAGTATTGCATCGTTTTGCACGGGCGCAAGATTTATAACGCACTCACCATCCGCCGAGGACGACCACACGACCCTCATATTTTCAAATCCTACGCGAGAGGCAAATCTCAACGCGCTTTGTTGGCAAGTTTCGCTTGCTTCGACTATTGCGACGCTCTCGTCGTTTACGGGTGAGGTGTTAAAAGATATTAGCATACCGCCTTTTTTTGCGATTTGCACGTAGCAACTATCGTCCCCGCTTACGAACCTATAATCGAGCGTCACGATATCACCGTCCGCTTGACCCGCGTATTCGATATTGCGAGGTCTATACTCCTCAAACAATTCTTTGACGATTTTCTCTCCTCTCTCGACGGTTATTTCCGCTCCCGTAAGACCGTACGTTTGCCTATTTTCGAGTGCGGAAGAAAAAGGTCCGTCGTAAATCATTTCGGGATACTCGAAACTCGGCTCGGAAAATTCCGAAAACGCCGAAGCGAAATTATCGAGCGCGCCACCGTCCTCAACGAACATTTGTCCGTTATCGAGGTTTTTTTGCACGGATTGCAAGGCGTTTTTGTAGGTGTCCGCCATATCTCCCATCTGTTGCAACTTGTGTCTGTCTTCCGCCGTCAGCGGGTGACCGTCGGATATGCGGAGCGCAAGCGAGTGCGTGTAATCACCGAGTTGATTGACGAATTTTTGCGCTTTGAGTATTCCGTCGTCTTGCGACTCGAACATACCGAGATTATCCTCGGCAAGTTGCGCCGTGCCCCACACCTCGTACAACAGCGATTGTTGCATTTTGGGTGAGTTGGACACGCTTATCTTGCGCAACTGTATACCGAGGTCGCTTGCACCGTCAAGCAAATCGTAATACGCGCGAGAGTACACCGCGTCCATTTGCCTTTGATAGGTTTCGTGCGTTTGCACGCTCTTTTGAGAGAAGTACAGTGCAACCGAAAGTCCCACTATCGCGCTTGCAAAAAGTCCGAGCACCGTGCCGAGAACGGCGGTTTTTACGACTTTTGCGGGAGCGTGCTTTTTGGGCTTTTTGCCCTCTTGCTCTTGCGTGTTTTTCTTTTTATCGTTTTGATTTTTCATATATCACTCCTTTCAGCAAAATGCGTGATTGCCGATATTTAGTTTGACCGTGCGCGAGAGCATCCATTTGCTCGTAGCCGTGCGCGGATTGTAGTAGAACAAGCATCCGTACGTGGGGTCCCAACCGTTGAGCGCGTCGCGTGCCGCGTTGTATGCGGATTGATTGGGCGTAAGATTGATTTGTCCGTCGCTTACGCAATCGAACGCACCCGATTGATACACCACGCCCGCCACGGTGTTGGGGAAACTGGAACTTTTGACTCTGTTAAGCACCACCGCGGCAACCGCCACTTGTCCCGTGTACGGCTCTCCTCTTGCCTCACCGTAAACCACTCTTGCAAGCAAATTCAAGTCCGTCGAAGACGTCGTTTGCGACGACGAAGACGTATTGCTCGAAAGGCTTATGCCCAACGCTTGCGCCGTTCTCGTTCCGATTATGCCGTCGGCGGTAAGCCCGTTTTTGCGTTGAAACTTGATGACGGCAGCTTTTGTCTTTGCGCCGAAAATTCCGTCCGCCTTGCCGGAGAGATATCCCCACTTGATAAGCTTGGTTTGCACCGTCTTGACGAGGTCTCCCTTCGAGCCTTGCTTGAGTACCGCGGCGTCCGCAACGGGAGATTCGTCCTCTTGCAAAAACGCGCATACGAGCGCAACACTCAAAAGCAGAAAAGCAAGCGACAAAATCAAACCTCGCGTTAATATGGAATTCGTTTTCATATATCACCTCTTTTTCAGTAGTTTTTCACGCGGTTTTGCTTTTATGCAAGCAAGCGTTAAATCGCAAAATTCTTGCAATCGGTATATCTCGCAACCGATTGGGCAACACTTGGGGTATGAAAAACAATCTCGTAATTTACGTCATAGTCGCGCTGTTGCTCGGCGCAATACTCACGGTGGTGCTTTGCTCTTGCAACGGCACGGTATCTCAAAAACGCCTTGCAAACGAGTGCATACGCATACATATCCGCGCCAACTCCAACGACGATGAGGACCAAGCGGTCAAGCTCAAAGTGCGCGACGCAATCACGACCTATCTATCGTCTATCCTTGAAAACTGCAAAAGCAAATCAGAAGCGCGCGATATCTTGGAGAGCGAAGAGCAAAACCTCGTCAATATCGCAAATAAGACACTTTACGCCAACGATTTTACATATAAAGCCTCGATTGTGCTAAAAAACGAATATTTCCCCGACAGAGAATACGACGGATACGACTTCCCCGAGGGCTATTACGACGCTCTTATAATCTACCTCGGAGAGGGCACGGGAGACAATTGGTGGTGCGTGGCGTTTCCTCCTCTTTGCTTCGTTCCGAGCACTCAAAACGGTGAAAAAATCGTCTATAAGTCTTGGGTGAAAGAGTGGCTTGACAAAATATTCGGTTGATAAAAAGCGTTCGTTTGCAACGGCTTATAAAGATAAATCAACGGCTGTCGGCACGCTAATAAAAAGATGAACGTGTGCTATAAAAGCGCAAATTCCGCACATAATACGCAAAAAGAATACAAGGAGAATATATGAAAATTTATAGAGAAATCTTGCGCAATACCGCAATGGGCGCGCAATCGATAGACAACATTCTTTGCTACGTCGACAGCGACAAAATGAAAAATCTCATACTCTCGCAAAAAGAAGTTATGGAAGATTTTTATCAAAAAGCAAAACAAGAATTGAGCGAAAAAGAGGTTGAAGAAGCGCAAACCAACCCCATTCAACGAATGATGCTCAAAGCGGGCGTAAAAATGAACGCGGGCATAAACAACTCTTGTTCGCACCTTGCAAGTATGCTTATAGACGGCTACAATATGGGCATAGAAAGCGTGCAAAAATGCATCAACGAATTGAAAGAAACGGGCGTCGACGTCCCCGACCTTGCGCGCGATCTTATGAAGACGTACGACAAAAACATCAAGGCGTTGAGATTGTATTTGTAGTATCCGACGACGATTTTCCCTCCCCCTAAAACGTCGAAAGATAATATAAAAGTCCGTTGTTTTTCAACGGACTTTTTCTATACTTTTTGCTTTATTTTATCAACCTATCAACGAAGACGAGGCAAATATCACGTATTCGCCGTCACGCACGGGCGTGAGATGTCCGAAGTTTTCGCTTCCTCTTACGCTCTCGACGATGTATACGCTGAGACACGTACCGCCGTTGGCTTTGCTATACGCAAGCAAAGCGTTGAGTTCCGCCGCCGTCCTTACGTACATACTGATTCGTTGTCCCGCTACGGTGACGTAGGTGTTTTTGTACGTGTCGTAAACGGTGTCGGCAACGGGTTGCTCCGCGTCGCTTCTATGCGTGCTTGCCACGTCCGCGTCCGTGCGCAAGAAGTAGGAATAAGTGAGATATTCGTCCCACACGCCCGCGCTCGTTTGCACCGCGGCGTCACCCCACGTCGTGTCCACGACGTACCACTCTCTCTCGCCGTCGTCGTTGGCGTCTACGAGAACTTTGTTCCAAGCGTGACCGCCGTACGCTCCACCGGTAAGCGCTTCACCCGTTATACGCAACGCTCTTATGCCTTCCATACCGCAAAGAAGCGCAAACGCCTTGGACTTGCCGTCGCACACCGCTCTATGGTCATCAAACACGCCTTCGAGATAGAACGCGTTGTAACTGCTGGTGTTGGCGTCGTTTGCAAGACTTGCAACAGCGTGGTCGTACTCTACGTTGTAGACTATCCAATCGTAAATAACGGCAACTTTTTCCACTTCCGTCATATCGTCGGATATATATTTGATAAGCACGTCTCTTGCCTTGCTATACAACTCTTGCAACTTTTGCGCGTCGTCGCCCATAAAGATAGGCTTATATCCGAAAGACACCGCGCGATAGAGGTCGTTTGAGTTGTAAACGTCCACCGTCTCCTTAAAATCGTCCACGGGCAAGGACGTGCGCTTGACGCTTTGCTCGCTATATCTCAAAAGCACTTTTGCTTGATGCGATTCGTCGGGGTTGGAGTACGCTCCGCTCGGAATACCGAACTTTGTTGCGGACTTGAAGGTCAACGTTGCGGTAGTCCCCGCCACCGACACGCTGTACGAGAATGCGCCCGATTCGTCGTTGCCTTGTTTCATTGCGACGGAGCATTGTTTTACGAAGCTCTCGCTGTTGCGCCAATCCGTGCGACCGACGTACATTTGATAGTCCGTATCGATTTTGTGCAAGGATATCGCGTTGCCGATGCACGCGTTCAAATCGTATTGCGACGAGATATATTTGTCGTAGGAATTGCCTTTCCACACAAATTTGTCTATCATCGCATTTTTGATTTCGGTCGGAATTTCGGTAAACTCGTATGACATCACGTACACAATGATTTGTCTGCTTTGCACGTTGCCTATGCTTGCCGTAACGACGTTTTTGCCGTAAGCAAGTTGAATATCCGCCGTTCTGTCCGTCGTTTCGAGAGTTTGTGCGTCGTCACCGCTACGCAACGTCCACTCGCACTTTGCGTTTTGATACGCGCCGTCGGGAGAGAGCGAAGTGGTGAATTTTGCCGTATTCTCCGCGTCCGATTCACCCGTGAGATAATAAGTGTCGGGTGCGACTCGTTTGAGCTTTCCGCCTTCTTCGTACGGGAACGCTTTTACGGACGAAACGAGTTCGTATTCGGACACGAACACGAGCGTTACGCTTGAACCTTTTGCAATCGTGTCCTCACCGTTTTGATATCCGATAACGACGCTGATTACGACGTTGCAATCTTGCGTAACGAGCGTTTTTGCGTCGTACGAGAAGTCTCTTGCGTTCTCTGCCGACAACACGCCGTCGACGTACCATTTGATTTGTATTTCAAGCGCTTGCGAGATGTCTTCCTCGTTCCAGCTTACCGAAAGTGCGATATGGGACAATTCTTGCAATCTGTTTTGTTGGATTTTTCCGTCCACGACGGTATGAGTGGAACTCGTAATAGTAGGTTGAGAAAGAGGTGCTTCTGCGGGCGTGATTTTGACGCTCGACGATTTGACCTCGTTGACTACGGCGTAAATCGTGTACGTTTTGCCAAGATTTTCGCGCTCATACGTCAAGGAAAGCGTCTTTTGATTGGTTGCGACGACAACCTCTTCCCCGTCGTCCTCGGACATACGCCACTCTATATCGGGAGAAGTCACTCTTCCGTTGTACCAGTTGACGCCCAGAGTAAACTCTTTGCCCAGATACGCCACGTATACGTCGTTTTCTCCGCTTTCGAGGCCGTCTATCGCGTAAACGCTCGCGTGAGTTATGGTTTTGAGTGCATCTATAAGTCCGCACGCACTGAGCGAAACGCACAATATCACAATCATAATTGCGATTAGCGAAACTTTGAAAACTGCGGATCTTCTCTTCATAAGGATACCTTCTCGTTTGGTTTATATAAATATTTTATTATTATAATTGTTTATTGTCAATCTCTACTTTATGTGCTAAAATGCAAGTTATGAGCGACAATTCTATCTTCTATATGCAAACGCCTATATCCAAAAAAGACGCACTTGCGCTCCACCCTATGGCTTTGGCTTTCGTGGGAGACGCGGTGCAATCTCTTTATACGCGCACTCGCGTGACCATCGGCTCTACCCAAAAGACGGGCGCGTTGCATCACGAAGTCATCAAAGTGGTCAAAGCGGTCTCACAAGCCGCCGAAGCGGAAAAACTTCTTCCTCTCTTTGACGAGGAGGAACAAGACGTCTTCCGCAGAGCACGCAATTGCAAAGTGCAAACGAGCGCAAAACACGCCGAAATGAGCGAATATCGCAGAGCAAGCGGTTTCGAGGCGGTGCTCGGATACTTGTATCTCACGGGCAACACCGCTCGACTCAACGAGTTTTTGTCCGTATGCTTTGAAGATAATATCGAAGGATAAAGAGGGCACGCTATGTATATCTATGGACGCAATCCCGTAAAAGAAGCCTACCGCGCGGGCAAGACTATCGACAAACTTTTTATGCAAAAAGGTGAATTTGACCCTATGCTTTCTTCCGTGCACAAACTTGCAAAAGAAGCGCGCACGGTGGTGAGTTACGTTGACAAAAATATGCTCGACAAGCTTGCCGCGGGCGGAAATCACCAAGGCGTAGTTGCCGCCGTCACGGACTTTGAATACTGCGACGTCGAGGATATAATCAACCTCGCAAAACAAAAGGACGAGCCCCTTCTCATAGTCATTTTGGACGGCATAACCGACCCGCACAACCTCGGCGCGATTATTCGTAGCGCGGAGTGTTTCGGCGCACACGGCATAGTCATTCCAAAGCATAGAAGCGTAAGCGTCAACGACACCGTAGTCAAGGTTGCTTGCGGTGCGACGGAGCATACTCTCATTGCAAAAGTCACCAATATCAACGACACCATAAGAATGCTCAAAGAGCAAAACGTATGGGTTTATGCGACGGATTTTGACGGTAAAGCCCCGAAAGACGCAAATCTCAACGGAAATCTCGCTATCGTCATCGGAAGCGAAGGAGAAGGAATTCACCGCCTCACCAAGGACCTTTGCGACGATACTTTGACCATTCCGCAATACGGCAAAGTCAATTCCCTCAACGCCTCCGTCGCAGCGGGAATTGTGTTATACGAGGCTGTAAGACAAAGAAGATAAATCTTTTGCGCCGAATGCTAAACACGTGTCACTTATCTCATCGAGATAACTTGACACATATT
>DLLD01000010.1 GCA_002476605.1 Christensenella sp. UBA7571 | reverse complement strand
GAGAGTGCCGCGTTGATTTTGCTCTTGATGGTGGTATCTGCAACCATCTTTCCGTTTTCGTCCAATATAACTGCTTTGGTGTAGGTTGAACCTACGTCGCATCCGCCAAAATATTTCATAATATTATTCTCCTTTTACCAACGATTGGTATCGTCAAAATCGACGATGGTCGGGTCGAGAGGTTCTTCTCTCAACACGGTCTTCATATAACGGTTGACGTCGTTACGCATATCTTTTCTCGACGCCTTGGTGGGGTTCATCAACGCGTGGTATACCCAAACGATGTGGATACCGCGTTTTCTGCCTTCTTCTTCGATAAGTCCGTGATAACCCGCCATAGACTTGCAACCGATGTGCTCGTACATAATGACCATATCCGCGTTGAATTCTTCGCAATATTGCCAAAGTTGTTCGACGCCGACTTCGTAACCGCCGTTGGAGTGGTTACGCATAATCATATTCATATTGTATTCGCCGAGGTCGAGCATAGCTTGTTCGTGATCCTCGTAGTTGATGGGCTTGGTGAGCGTGAAGGAAAGCATATCGCAAAGCGTCACGATACCCCAGCAGTTTGCAAGCCATTGGTTGAAAGCGGTGTAGTATTGAGCGTGCACGCCCCATACGATTGCGCGGTGACGAATTTCCTTTGCCGCCAAGGTCTTTTTCTCGTAACCTTTCTTTGCAAGGTCGGTGATTTCTTGGTCGAGTTTGAGGAAGGACGCGTCACGTCCGGAGATAACCATATACTCTGCGTCGCGGTAAAGCATAATGTTGTTTCCGCAAATTTGAGGATAGGGCGTCTTGTTCATTTCAAGCCACGTATCGAACAAAGCGTTTTGAGCGTTGTACGTCTTGCAGTTTCTTGCAAAAGCGTCCCAGTCCCACTTTTCACCCGTGTGTTCTTCGATAAACTTGATTGCCGCAACCACTTGATCGCGAGAGTAAGGAAGAACGGACTCTTGTTGGTGGCGCATAGGCGCAGCCATCGTGAAAGAGGGGAGATCGTCGTGGCGATCTTCGATTTGGTTGCCCATCAAAGAACCGTCGCAAGTGGTGTTGCAGTGAATTGCGCACACACCGCAGATGGGGAAGTCCTCGTCGATTGCGCAACCGAGTTCCGCGCAAGGCATCGGGCATACGTCGGAGGGAATTTGGAACTCCTCGGAAACCTCGATATAGTGCAAAACGCCGTCTTGTGCGATGGTAGAGCCCGTGTAGATTGCGGGCACTTCTTTGGACAAGAATTTGAGGTTGGGGAAGCCCATTGCAACGACCATCATACCGTTTTCGTCCATAATGACGACTTTTTTGTTGAGTTCGTCGTATTTGCCGTTCTTGTTGCCGATGCGCTTGTCGCACTTAAAGAGGGTGTCCATCGTTTGCGTAAGGTGTCCGACGATGCTGTCGTATTGCTTGTGACCTATGCGGAGTTGTTCTCCTCTTACGCCTTCGAGGTGTCTGTCGATATAGTCGAAAGCCGCCATATAGTTGCCAAACCATCTATAAGTGAAGAGTGCTTTGATGGTGGTGGGTTTCATAATGAATTTGCCCATAACGAGCAAGTTTTTGAGCCAACGACCGAAGTCGTACATCGTATCTTTGAAACCGCGCCATTCTCTACGGGTGGCAGTCTTTTTGCCGGGTTTATAAAATTTGCCCAATTTTTCGGAGTTAAGTTTTGCGCCCATAGTCAGTGCTCTCCTTTTTCAGTTTGGATTTTCTTGATTTCCATTGCTTCGACGAACGCTTGGATTCTCGTACGCAATTGTCCCGATTGTCCCGCGTTGTACGGACGGTCGATGGAAAGGACTTGATAGCCGTATTCGTTTTGCAACACTGCGTGCATAAATGGTCTGCCGTATCCCCAGTAGTCGCAGAACTTGATTTGCTCGATGATAATGCCGTCGGCGTGATATTCTCTTGCGATTCTATCGACGAATCCGTGACGCTCGTTCACCTTTTCGGTGTTGAGGAAGCGGGGGCATTGTCCCGATTGCATATAGTATCTGCACACTTGGGTGAGTGCGTCCTCTTCGTCGTTGAGGATAATTTCTTGTCTGCCGGGCAAAGAACCGAAGCAGTATCTGTCCGCAACCACCACGAGACCCGTGTCTTCCGCAAGCTTGATAAAGCTCGGATCGTCGATTTCGCTACCCACCATCGCTACGCGAGCGCGGTACGTTCCGATAGGATCGGGAACTCTCGTTTTGAGTTCTTCCGCAGTCTCTTCGAGCTTTTCGATGAGCAAATCTTTGGGACAGCAGTACGTCGCAAGGCAGAAAATCGCAAATTCGTAACCCGTAATTCTCGGTTGAGCGTCTTTTCTGTAATTGCCGATTTCGGTGATGAGACGAGAGATTTTGTTTTGCTCCTCAACGGCTTTGCGGATAGCGGCGTCGCTTACGTCGATGCCGAGATGCTCGTGAAGCGGTTTGAGGCAGTGCTCTTGCATTTGAAGTACGTAGTGTTTGAGCGTAACTTCGTCGCTCTTCATAGGCACGTCGCAGTAAGAAGCAAAGAAGCCTTCGTGCGGACAGCAACCGAGATGCTCGATGTTTTCGGCAAGGCGGTTCATCATAGCGCACGCTTCGGGGGCAATCAATCCGTCGAGGAAAGAAAATCCGCCTTCGAGAGCGCGTTCCAAAATGGCACGGCAAGCCTCACAGAAAATGGGGCTGAGATAGTAGTTGCCCATTTCCGTGCTGGTTGTTCTCGGCGCGCGAAGTCTGACGGAAAAGATTCCCGGCAAGTTGAGCAACGGTTCGGGAATTTGATAGCAAACGTGACCGATTGCCTTTCTTCCTGCCTCTTGCGCCTGTTGGATGAGCTCGTTGTTGGAGTTTTCCAGCAAGTTCTCAAAGTAGATGAGGTGTTTTAGATCTCTCACGATATATCTCCTATAAAATATGTATTTCTTGCAAAGCCTCTTTCGCGCCGACGCAGATAGGCGAGTCGTCGGGGAGGAGGAACACGTTTTCACCCATAACGTCGCAACGCGCCAAAGCGGTGTCCGACGGAATATAGGCAAGCGTCTTTATATCGTCCACCACGGGCTTTTGTGCCATAGCCTCGGTGGACAATCTGTTTTGAATTACGCCGATTTCGTCGTACATAACGAGCTCGGACGCAACTTTTGCAATGGTTTTCACTACGTCGCGACCTTTCTTGGATTGGTCGGTGATTAGCAATATGTGCGACACCTTTTCCATAACTCGGCGGTTGATTTGCTCTATGCCCGCCTCTCCGTCTATCACCACGAAGTCGTAGTGTTTGGCAATGAGCGCAATCACGTCTTTGAGATACGTGTTTATCTTGCAGTAGCACCCCGCGCTTTCGGGACGGCCGATTGCGATAAAGTCAAAGCCGTTTGCGGTGCATATCGCTTCTTCAATGGAATATTCCGCGTTGCCGAGGATTTCGATAGGCGCGATTTTGCCGTTTTGCGTTTGCTCCACGGTCTCTTTGCGCACGTCGTCAATCGTCTTTTTGGGCTCGATACCGAGTGCCGTTGACAATCCGATTGCGGGGTCTGCGTCTATTGCGAGTATTTTTTTATTGGGAAAATTTTCTACGAGAAGTTTTACGATTACGGCAGAAAGAGAGGTCTTTCCGACTCCTCCTTTTCCGGCAACGGCAATGATAATCGTTTTTCCGTCCATATCGCAACTCCGAAAATCAAGCGCGCGTTTGTAGCGCGTGTGAATAATATTGTTAAGCACGTATACGTACGCATATAGGCGTATGCGCGCGTACAGTACCCTCATTCTAACAACTTAAAATATAAAAAGCAATGTTTTTTGCAACTTTTTGTCGAAAAATCGACTGTAAAAATCAAGCAATCGTACGTTTGTCAAATAACTAATAAAAAGAGGCGATTTTTATTCAAAAACGCCTCCTTTTTATCGTCCGATTTTTAGTCGCGCGCAATTCGTCATTATCCGTAGACAACGCCTCGTGAGCAAAAGATATTCGTTTGCGACGGTGATAAAATTTTATCGTTGTCGCTTGCAATTATGCTCAATCACACTATTCTCATAGCGGTGACGTTTGCTTCCGTGAGATTTACGCTTTCACCCGACGCGTTGTAGAGCGAAATCGTCGTGCCGTCCGACGTCGCGTTGTAAAGCACGGTTTTTGACAAATTTGCCGAGTTCGTCGAGGACGCGTTTGCGGATATAATCTCGGTTGCAATCGCAGTACCGTTTGCGTAAAGTTGCACGGAGAGATTGCCGTCCGTCGTTCTCTCTCCCGTTGCCCCGTAGGTGATTAGATACGTGCCCGTAGGCAACACTACGGCGTTATCGGTGAGTGCCATAGTGGTAGTCGGGGTAGTGACGGAGTTTGCAAGCGGAATAATCGCGCCCGATTCCACCGTTTGAGTTCCGCCGTAGGCGTAGAGTGCGTCTTGAAGCGCGCTCGTTCCCGCCGGCCCTTGCGGACCGGTTGCACCGGTTGCGCCCGTCGCGCCGGTAGCACCCGTCGGACCTACCGGACCTTGCGCACCCATCGGCCCCATAGGACCGATCGGACCGGCAGGACCTTGCGGGCCGATAGGACCTCTGATATATTCGATAGCATTCGTGCCCGAGCACCCGCACGGACGAGGATTGTTGTTACAGCAAGAGTTTCCGAACCAATTGAAAAGCATAGTATTTTACCTCCTTTTTATGTAAAAGACGAATTTTGTTGAAAACTGCGTGCAAGTGGAGTAAAATATATACGCGACAAGGATTTGACCGTCCATATATCGTATGTGCAAAAATTTTTTTGCGTGAATACGTAACCCAAATCGTCTTCGTTCGTATATTACGTGTAAACAACGGCACGAAAGTGCAGAGAGGATATCTATATGAAAGAGAGATTCAAACAATTTTTGGAAGAGCATTTTAGAAAAATCGCACCTACCAAGGCTGCGATGGAATACCGCAAGACGTTGCTCGTCGAGCTTCTCGACAGAGAACAAGAATTGCGCATCAAGGGCGTAACCGACGACGAACTTATCTACAATATGGCAGTTTCCGAACTCGGCGACATAGACCAAACTCTTGCGGAATTTGAAAACAGACAAATCAAGAGCGGTGTCGTAAAGCGCAAAGCAAGCGCGGTCGGCATCAGTGCGGCAGCAATCGTCGCACTTTTGACGGTGGTGTATCTCATCGTCGGAGGCGTTGCAAAAATATGGCATCCCACTTGGCTCATCGTCGTTGGCGGTGCGTTCGCGGGTGTTGGCGTGTTGCTCGGATACGTTGCGCTCAAATTTGCTCAAAAGCATAAATTTATCGTCACGAGAATTTGCGTCGCAGTATGCGAAGTGCTGTTTTCCGTATTCGTGTTCTTGCTTCTCCAACTCGTGCTCGAACCCGCGTTGCATTTTGAAGGTTCTTGGATGACCTTCCTCGCAATGGTCGTGTTGATTTTTGGTACGGACACTTCGATTGCGTTTGCAACCAAGAGCAAAGTAAGATGGTTCGAGCTTCCCGTATTCATTGAGATTTTCGGCGTAATGCTTTACGTTATGCTCGGCATACTCGTGCAAGGTTTCTGGCATCCGGGTTGGCTTCTTTGCCTTGCGGGCGTCGTGTGCGCACTCGTGCAAGTTATCGTCGTAGTCGTCAAGAAAGCAAAGAAAAACAACGCCAAAGAGAAGGCGCAACTTGCCGATAAGAACGAAAAACAAAACGAAGCTTATTGGACGGAATGGGACGATTAACGTATCGTTTTGACGATATAAAAGTCGTTTTGTGTAAATAGAGGAATTGTTATGGCAAACACTATAAAGGCTGAAATGTGGGATAGAATGCAGTTTCTTTTCCGCAACTATTACGATAGAATGGTTCACGCGAAATTCTCATATAAAGGAAGTTTCGATATGACCGCACTCAAAAACGCGGTGCTATATATGGTTGAAAAAGCACCCGTGCTCCACTCGTCTTTCAACACCACGGTGGTCGAACCGTATTGGAAGGAAGAGAAGTACACGATAGACGATATCGTCTCTTACGAGCGCGTCGAGAACGCCGACGAAGTGGCGGACAAGTGGCTTTGCGAAGTTATCCCTTACGACAACAACGTGCAAATCAAGATAGCGATTTTCGAGGACGACAACCAAAGCGTATTTTGTTGGCGCAACAACCATATGTGTATGGACGGCGGCGACCTCAAATACTTCCTTGCAACGCTTTGCAACAACTACAACGCGCTCAAAGGAAAAGATTATGCGTCTTTGAGTATGAAGACGGGTTCTCGTGCGTACGAGCAAGTGTATTCGATGCTCGAAGGCGACGACTTGAAGCACGCAAAAGGACTTTATAAGAATATAAGCAAGGCCCAAGACAAAGTGCCGTTCCCGTGGTCGGAAAGCGTTCCCGAGGACGTCAACCGCATTATCAAGAGAGAAATCGGTCAAGAGGACTTTGCCAAAATGCGCGCGATTGCCAAAAAACTCGGCATCACCGTCAACGACGCGATTATGGCGCTCGTGTTCCGCTCCTTGTACGAACTTTGCGGACTCAAAGACGACGACAGCCTCACGGTATCTTGCGCAATCGACCTTCGCAAGCACATAGTCGAGGGCGGTTTGCAAGGCGGTCTCACCAACCACACGGCGTGGATGGCAGTCCGCACCCTTTGTAAAGGCGAAACCATTCAAGACACCGTAGTCAACATCATTCGCTCCACCAAAGGCTATAAGCGCGACAAGTTTATGGGGCTTTATTCCTTGCCTCTTCTCAAACTTGCTTACACAATC
Organism: Christensenella sp. UBA7571; assembly: GCA_002476605.1. Taxonomy (GTDB): domain Bacteria; phylum Bacillota; class Clostridia; order Christensenellales; family CAG-917; genus CAG-475. The sequence continues at coordinate 52,286 of DLLD01000010.1, read as the reverse complement.
TTCCCTCACGATATCGCAGAGTTTGCAATCAAGGCGGGCTACGACAATCCGCTTATCGCGGTGAGCAATATGGGCTTGCTCGACGACAAGAAACTCACCTTTGACGGTATGACGATGATTGACGGCTTCATCTCGGGTGCGGTCAAGTACAAACCCTTCTTCCTTATGTCCGTAACGACGATACTCGGCAGAGTGACGCTCTCCACGGCAATCAGAGGCAATGAAAAAGACGTAGAGATTGCCAACCGTTACTTTGACTTGGTTGAAAAGAACCTCAAAGAATTCAACTCAATCGAGGCGTAAAAAATAAAAATTCTATTGAAAAACGGCGCAAATTTGCGCCGTTTTTGTTATAGCATATGGCTACTTTTGATATTAATCAATTATTAGTTTGTGACAAAGTTTTATTTAATCTGTCCATAACCCATCTTACATCTATTGGCGTTTCTTTCATATTGGATAACCAGTCAAGAATTAATATTTTAAAATCGTCAGATATATTCTTTATATTCATATCTATTGACAAAAAGGTATTGTGAAAATAGAAATTAATGACTTGTGTTATCGTGCTGTGTTTTATTAGTTGATCCATATAGCTGATGAACCATAATCTATCGTTTTTTGAAGTGTCAAAAAACGATAAATTAACGCCAATAGCCTTGTTTTTAAAAAGCATCAAGATGTCTTTCATCGTTTCAATTGAAGGGTTGTAATCCCAAAATGAAATTTGAGAATTTATGTATTTGGTTATAAAAGCATCTCTCTCAGTTGAATTTTTATTAAACTTAAACTTGTTTTGTTGATACTCTTCAATAATGCCGATGTCTTTCTTATATTCTTTATACCAATATGGAAATTGAAAATTTGCCCTATTAAATGTTTGCAAGTCGTGATTAAAAGCGATTATAATTTCTTTAAATATGGCGCAAGTTTTACAACAATCACGATTGGGAATATCGATATGGAATCTATTGAACAACATTTCCAACGCGAGTGGACATTTTGCATAATAGCAATATTTGCAGTCCTCTTTTTTACAATTTTCTATGTCCTTAAAAATAGAAATATTCAAGTTGAATTTTCGTTGTTGAGGACAAATTAGAGTTATGAACATTTTTTCTGAAATGGAAAAATTTTCGGGATTAAGAGGATAATTCTCGTCTTGATCATAAAAATTAATTAGACAAGAAGATGCAAAGTTGTGTTCTTTGTATGCTGATTTGTATTGCGCATAAATTTTTGGACGGACATTTTTTATTAATTCGCTTGTAATCTCAGGCGTGATGTTCTTATCTATTGTGCTAATTATGGCGCATATTATTTCGCTTAGATGATATCCGGGAGAGCCACTTATACTTCTAATAATTGACACCCCTTTTGTGTCGTCAAGTGCCGGTAAACCGTATTCTCGAATATTGATTACCGACAATCCTAATTCGCAAAACGAGGCTCGTTTTAGATTGTCGTGTAGAAGTTTATCTTTGTGCCAAAACATTCCATCGTATTCAATGACATAGTTTTTTGATGGAATAAAAATGTCGGCTTCCAATATCTCACCATCTTTTGCAACAAGTTGTACTCTATTTTCAGCATCATTGAAGTATTGTTTTAAAAAGTAAAAAACTGCTTGTTCGGGGAAAGAAGTACTGTTATTGTTTGAAAAAATGGCTTTTGGCGTTGACTGATAACTGTTACCTCGGTTATCTATTAGCCATATCGGCTTTTGCGAACGAATTGAAATATAAATAGGATTTTCGCTATTTTTTGTGTAGTCCCAATGGTTTTTGCAAAAATTTGGATATAATTTGCCAATGCTATCGATTGGCTGTTTTTTGGATACTCTTGAAATTAATTCTTTACAGGTCATTAAAAGGGCGTTACCTTCGCCCAATGTCCACCAGTATTTAGTGCTATCGTTCAGCTTTACTTGTTCGTAAGAGATATTTTTATTTTTGTCACTCCAATATTGTTTGTATTGAGGATATTTTGCAAATAAAGTTTTGTCGTTAGGTTTATGTCTGCACCCACAAGATTTTTTGTCGCCTTTTAGCAATAAATCATAGTTTGCTTCACACATATTACCACAATCACATTTGCTAATTGCGAAGATTTGTCTTTTGCCTTTAACAAATTTTATTTCAAATGATGAAACTGTAAGCGAACCAAAGCGTTTGCCTATGTCTTTTTGTAAATAAAAAGGGACTTCTGTGCTTGTTTTGTAATATTCAAGAAGTTCGTCATATGTGCCAAAAAAGAAATTTTCTTTCGACCACGGATATGCAGTAAACTTTCTAAAACATCTGCCGTTTGGATTGGAATTAAATAATTTTTCGAAGTCATTGAAAGAAGGAAATATGTTTGTATCTTTGATCTTTTCCCATTCTTTATGTATTTGATTCATATGTTCTCCCTTGTGATTAATGTTTACAAATCAATTATAGCAAAAAAACATTTTTCTTTCAATATCATTATTAAAAGATGTGTATGCATTGATTTTTACTCTCGCACGTATTCGTCGGTTTTTATCGATAGAACTTTGTCGTCTATCTCGAAGTATTTTTCAAGCTTGGGGAAGAGTGATTTGGTTACCGTAATCTTGTCCAATATTTTGCTGAAAAAGCCTATAATCGTGCCGCCGCATATTGCCGTTGCAAGCGTACCCCAGTATATTCCGCGAAATTCTTTGAACGCAACGAGAGTCATTGCCGTGCCGACCGCAAGACAGCAGAGGTCAAACACGGTTTTTACGATAGTTTGCTTAAAGTGATAGCGTTCACTCACGCCTTTTACGAAAAAGTCGTAAACTTGCGGGTGCAAATACGCCTTAAACGACAGCGCGACGGAGAAGAACGTGAGCAAATCTCCGAAGATAAAGAGAAGCACTCTTTGCCACGTTTCGTAGCTTTCGGGCGGATTTATCGAAGTGTTGAAAAACGGGATTTTTTGCCACGCAATGAGTATCGCGCCGTAAAGAAGGCAAGATATGAACGAGAATAGATATCCCACCTTGAAACGCCTTACGATAATGCAAAACAAAATTATCAATACGCCTTGCACGATATATTCCGCGATGCCGAACTCTATGCCGAGAATAAGGCTCAAAATATACGCGGGCGCAACGAGCATAGATAGTCCGTAACCCGACGTCGTGAGCATAGCGACGGATAGGGCAAGAATTATTATTGCCACAAAATATACGATTTCGCTGTGTAGGGTGATTTTTTTCATAATTCCTTTCCTTCGTGCGCCTTGCAAAAAAATAACACAATTGCAAAAGCGCAATCGTGTGGCGAAAAGTTGGCGTAGCCCGGAAAAGTCCACAAAGTTTTTCTATATGTAAATAACATAAGTTTTGCCTTATGTCAATATATTTTTCAAAAACAAATTGTGTGAGCAATTTTGAGCGATAGATATTGCACAAATGTGCGATATATGCTAAAATTCTATTAAATAATCCAAAAGGGGTAATTATTATGACTTTTGCGCAATTTTTGTTTGTGGCAATCGACAAAATGTTCGACGGATCGCAAAACAACAAGAAAATGCTCCGCTTCAAAGACGTGAAGTTCGAGATCGAGACGGACATTGCATACGACAAGGACGACGCTTGCAAGCTCGACACTTATTACGTCAAAAAAGACGGCAACGAAAAATATCCCGTGTTCTTCTACATTCACGGCGGCGGATTCGTGGCGGGAGACAAACACTACCGCAGAGGCCTTGCCAAATGGGCGGCAAACAAAGGCTTCTTCGTAGTCAACGTCAACTACGGTCTCGGTCCTAAATATCTCTTCCCGAAGGGATTGCAACATCTCGTATCCGCTCTCAACTGGGTTGGCGCAAACGCGGAAAAATACAACCTCGACCTTGACAATATGTGCGTATCGGGAGACTCTGCGGGCGGTTACTATTCCGCAATGCTTTCTTGCGTGTCCACCAACAAGGCTCTTCAAGAGAAGTTCGGAGTAAGCACGGATTTGAAATTCCGCACGGCAATGCTCGACTGCGGTATCTACGACATCGGCGAAGCACTCGGACAAAAAATGCCCTTCAATCTCACGGACAAGATTTTGTACGATTTCAGCGGAGTGCACGTAAAAGAGCTCGACAAGTACGAATATACCGACTATCTTGCGCCGTTCGGATACGTGGACGAAAATTTCCCGATTTCCTTCATCACGTACGCGGAAAAGGATATGTTCTGCAAAGGTCAAGGGCAAAAACTCGTCAAGAAACTTCAAGACCTCGGCGTACACGTAGAGGAACATCACAGCACCAAGTTTTTTGACAATCACTGTTATCCTCTCAATTGGAACAAGGGCGCGGCAATCGAAAACATCAAACTTTGCGACGATTTCCTTGCAAGAGTGGTTGCAAAAGAGGTGTAAAATACCAAAGCAAAATTTTGAGGCCTGCCCCGTACGGGCAGGTCGTTTTTTAGGAGAAGTATATGGCAAAAAAAGCAAAGTTTACGCCCAAATCGGCACTTGCGGACGAGAAGGGCATATCGGGTGATTACACGAGCGAGCAAGTGGAAAAAGCCACTGCCGAAGTCGTCGCGGAAGAGGAGAACAAGAAGCTCACGACGTTCCAAAAAATAGACGTCGTATGGACGGTTATCTCAACGCTTTACGCAATCGCGTCCGTTTGCACCTTCGTTGCAAAAAAGTGGGTTGACAGCGTTTATACCTACGCGCTCATACCTATGCTTGCGGTGTTCGTGGGCGTGTTTATCGCACTTGTCGTGCTCACGTTCAAAGACCCCAAGAAACTCAAAACCAACGTCAAAACGTACAAGAAGATTTTGGGAATTTTCAAAGCGTTCGTCAACGTTTTCTTCCTTGCGCTCACCGCGGTGTCTATGGTGGGTATCGCAACGGGAAAACCCGACCTTACCAAATGGATAGTGTTCGGTTTCACCTTCTTCGTAGCACTCGTGCAACTATCTTTGAAGATTGCAAAGTTTGCAATGAAGTGCGCAAAGAACAGCCTTTCCAAGAAATATAAAGTGGAAATGCACAACTTCAAAGACGGCGCAAAAAAGAAGAAAACCACGTCCGATAAAGTCAAAGAAAACTCGTATAAGGGATAAGACGCAAAAACGCGCAAAATCGCACTAAAGACACTTTATAAAAGCAAAATAAGTATATAAAGTGCGATATTTGTAAATAATGGTATAATAATAGCAAGCGAAAAACCGCTCCGAACGAGCGGTTTTTCTATGCTTTTTCATCGGAGTTATGATCGGTGCTTTCGTCGTGTTTTTTCGTTTTGAAGCTCTTTCAAGGCGCGTGATTTTGCAGTGCTTTCGCAAGGCGGAAAACGCGTGTCGTTTTCATATACTTTTCGTTTGATAATCGTTTCACTTGATTTTGTGGCGTTTGTGTGTTAATTTAATATAATAAACGGTGACGTGAGGCTTTGCCTCACGCAAAGGAAAATGTTTTGGCAAAATCTGTGGACAAAAACCTGAAAAAACTGCCCCTCGGCGCAATCAAACCGCAAGGTTGGCTGTACGACGAGATGCAACTTATGAACAACCTTCAAAAGAGGTTGGGCGCGCTTTCGGGTTTGGTGAAAGACGGAGAGTGGTGCGGCAGCGAGAGTTTGCCTCGTTTCGTCCGCGGTATAACTTTGCTTGCTTGCGCTTTGGACGACAAGAACCTCAAAGACAAGGCAAAGAGTTTCGTTATGCCCATTTTGTCAAGTGCCAACGAGGGCGGTGATTTCGGCTCGAAAGACTCTCGTTCCTTGACGCCCAAAATCGAGGCGGTAAAGGCGTTGCTCACCTATTACGAGGCAACGGGTAGCGAACGCATTTTGCCGTTTTTGAAAAAGTATTTCAAGAGCCAGTTCAACACGTCGTCGATGTGGGCAAACTTGTACGATTCGAGAGCAAGATTGCTCGAAGAGATTGAGGCAATAGAAGCAGTTTATAGAGAGACTGATTTGGAGTGGTTGCAAGACCTCGGAGAGAAATTGAGAGACCAATCCAACGATTGGTTTAGACTTGCAGTGCGCTTCCCGTACAAGAAGCCTTACAACAAGTATATTTCACAACACGCACTTAAACGCGTCAATAAGATGGTTTCAACCTACGATTCCGTCGTACCGGTGTCCAAACGCCAAAAGGCGTTCACAAGCGAGTTTGCCGATAAGTATTGGCGCAAGGCAGTGCACCAAGTGGCGGTTGAAACGAGTGGCGTCAACGTTGCAAAGGCGGTCAAGTACCCCGCGACGTACGGCAGATTTATAGGGGACGACGCACTCAAAAATTTGTCGCTCAAAATGATTTCCGCGCTTGAAAAACATCACGGAACTCCGCTCGGAGCGTTTGCTTGCGATCCGCGTCTTGCGGGCTCGAAGGGCGTTAGAGGCGTTGACGTGCAAGCGGGGGTGGAATATCTCGACTCTCTCGTTGAGGTGGTCAAGGAAACCAAAGATTATCGAGCTATGGACTTGATTGAAAGGATAATCTTCAATCTCGTGCCGGGGGCGTGCTTCGATGATTGCAGTGCGGTGCAAGACACCGTTTTGATAAATCAAATCGAGGCGTCCGACGCGCGCAAGTTGCCGTACTCCGATTGCGACAACGCTTTCTACACCAGAAAGTTGTCAAGGGGCGCAATTGCGGTGCTTTCGGCGTATCCGCTGTATATGCAGACCGCGTGTATGGTCAAGGACGACGAGCTCAATTTCCTCACCTATACGCCGTGCACTATGGACGTTACGGTGGAGGGCACGTCGCTCACCATAAGCGAGCGCACGAGCTATCCTTTCCGCAACACCGTCGTTTTCAAGGTTGAGCAAGCAAGTGCGGAGCAAGAGGTCAAAATCAATTTCCGCGTGCCAAAGAACACCACGATGCAACTCATATCGGGCGGTCAAGTGGTCGCAAGCGGATCGAGAGAGATATCCGTCAAATGTATTCTCAAAACGGGAAGCACGTTTATGCTCAAAATGTCCATACCGCTCGTTGCGGAAGACAACGACGACGGCACGAAGAGCCTTTTCAAGGGCAATTTGCTTATGTCGCTCAAACTTCCTTGCGAGGTTACGCAAAACGCGGCGGATAGGCGCATACTCTACGTAAAATCGGTAAAGAAATGGAATATCTCACCGATATTTGCAAGAAAGGCGGGCGGGCGCGCGCTTGCGGAAGAGGAAACTACCGTGGTCAACGACATTACGGACAAGCCGTTTGCATTCGACAATCCGCCGTTCGAGCTCAAAATCCGCTCCAAAACGGTGTTCAACTGGGATTACGACGTAAACGGATTTACGCAAATTCCAAAAAAATGCAGTTATTCGGAAGAGTGCCTCGAAAGGACGTATCAGCCCTTCGGCACGACGACGTTGCATATTGCAAAATTTCCCAAATGCTTTAAGTGAGAGGTGAGCGTATGAAAGCACTCGAAAGAAAGTATTCAAGAACAGAACGAATAGTGGCAAAAGGCAGGTTTTCCGTGTGGGTATTTATACGGACGGTATTGCTTGCCGTGATTTTGGGCGGACTTATCGCGGTCGTGTGGATTTACAAAGACAAAATCGAAGGCGTTTTCACCAAAGCCGAACACGCGCAATATCTCACCGACACGGTTATGAAATACGTATTGCTCGGCGCGGGCGTAATAGTGCTCGTGAGCCTTTTGATACAAACCATTCAATTCAACGCAAGAGAGTTGTTGCTCACCGAGGATAAAGTGGTATATCGTGAGGGCGCGTTGAGCGTTAAAACGACGGTCATTCCGCTCAACGAAATCAAACTCGTCGAGACCAAGCAAAACTTTTTCCAACGTCTCGTGGGCGTGTGCGATATGCTCGTCGTATCCGACGCCGTGCAACCGTATACCATCAAAAATATTAAGGGCGCGGACAGACTCACACGAAGAATTATGAAGCAAATCTCCGAAGTGCGCACGGACTCTTCGAGACGCGCGCAAGTGCGCCTCGTCGGATAAAAATATCTCGCAATTCGCAAACGAAAAGTGATGAATTTGCGGGGCGGAATATCGCAAAATTCCGCAATGAGTAAGCAATAATTATCGTAACGAAAAATAACGAAAATCAGCGTTAGAGTTATAGCGAAAAGATAGTGAAAATTAGCGTTAATATTATAGCGAAAAGATAACGAAAATTAGCAACAAAATAGGGTTTGTCAGTGCAAAACGCATAGATAAACCCTTGTTTTTTGTTTTATAAACGGTTTTTTGACGATTGAATTTTTATCAAAATCCGAAGTTTCCGGGGGTTATAAACAGTCCCGTTATGAGCGACAAAAGTCCCGCAAGCAACACCACGTGTATGATGTAAATTATAAGCGCGTGACGGCCCACGAAACATACGCCTTTTTGCGCGCCCGTCGCAACGGTTTTGACGACTTTTTGCGTGCCGAGAAGCGTCGAGAGCGTGAAGGACGAGAAGTCGCGCAAAGATTTCTTTTCGCTTTGAGTGCCCGCCGTCAACGCGTCGCAAGTCTTTGTGAAAACGTACTTTGTGAGCGCAAATTGGAAGAGCGACGTCCTCTCGTAATAGAAGAGTTCGCCTATAAGCACGCCCGCAAAATAGAACGCGGTATAGGGTATCATCGTAAACAAGTCCCCTGGTGAAAACTCACTCTGCGTATAGAACAAGGACGGATTGCCGTAGAAGTCGCGAGGCGGGAATATGATCGCAAAAATCGTGGGCGTATCTTCGGGCGGAGTGTAGAGGAAGTATAGGCAAAGCGTAACAACTATAAGCGCGACGCTTACGCCCGCAATGCCCCAACGATTGTCTCTGCAAATAAAGGATACGAGCGCGTATAAAAGCATTGAAACGGCAAGGAAATCAAGCACGCCGAACGCAACGAAAACCCCGCCTATACCCATATATTCTTGCGCGATATACGAGCCGAGAGTGTAGAGAAGCGCAATCGCGCCGAGGATAAGTCCGCGCTTGGCGTTGTTGCGAGAAAACGTGCAAGAAATGCCCGAAATCGAGAAGAAAACGAACAGTACGATAGGGTGAATTATATCCCTTGCGTCGCTCCATATCCAATTGTGGCAAAAAATCGTGAAAGCGTCTCCGACGCCTTTCCTTGCAAAACCCCAACCGTACCAAGTCGGCCCGAAAAAATCGGATAGCAAAAGCGCGAGGTGGTCAAGCACCATCAAAATGACGCAAAAGCCTCGTAGGAAGTCGATTTCCCACACGCGTTGGCGTTTTCTTTTTTGCACTCTGACGACTACGGTGTCGTCGGTGACGAGCGGACTTTTTTCGTACGAATTTTGCATATTAAAAATTTTATCATACAAACGACACACTGTCAAACGACCGACGATTGTCGGAATTGCCAATCTAAAAAGCAACGCGATAGAATATCGAAAAATCAAAATTTTTATGCGAAAACCGTCGAAAAATCGACGAAAATAAAATTTGCCGTAAAATAATTTTTTCAAGATATCTAACGGCGTTTAACGAGGCGCGGAAAATTGTAAAATTATGTAAAAATATGCCGTTAGAACGTTGAAAAGTCGGTAAAACGGTAAAATTTTGTCAAAAACGGGTAAAATCGCAAAGTTTATCGCGTTTTGCGCCGTTGCCACTCAAATTTTAATACTTTTTGAGGGTAAAAACGCAAGTTATTGTGGCTCGGACACGCCCACACCACAAGGTATAGTTTTGAGATATCTAAAAAGATATCTATTGACAAAAGCGTGCGAAAATCGTATAATTGTCACGTATAATAATCTATCGTGCATACGCAAGTGAGCGTGTGCCTTCGGAGGAAGATTATGAGAATGAGAAAGTTATCACTCGTTTTGCTGCTCGTGATGATCAGCGTTATGCTGTTCGGTCTCGTAGCGTGTAATACGTCCTCGGGCGATAACAGCACTACGCCTGTTATCCCGACCCCGAATCCCGGCGGTGACATCGTCGACAACAAGACGATGCTCGATTCGCAGATTGCGTGGCAATTGTTCAAGACGGTTGCACTCAATGCCGGAGCGGAAAGCAGTAGAGGCAGTCGTTACATATCGGTCGACACGACGTTCATACTCGGTTTCCAAAAAGACTCGTACGATTCTCTCGTGACGATGCGCTTTGCGGGCAAGATCGATACGGAAGCCAATTCGCAAGCCGACGACACCAGCGAAATCCTCGTTGAGTTCAGACAATTCAAGACGGACGAACTCGGCGGTGAGACGGTGGACGCGGACAGAATTACGGCACTCTCGTCAAGCGGACAAGGCAAGCTCCTCTTCGGCGCGTACTACTACGAGGGCAAACTCGTTGCCGATATGCGCGGTATCAAGAAGGGCGTGCAAGTAGTGTGGACGAAGGACATCGATATGGGCGCGTTCGTTGAGAAATTCAACGGCTTGCTCGACGACCTCAACCTCACGCAAGTGGTGTTTGACAAGCTCCTCGGCCTCGACGTCGGCTCGCTCATCAAGAATCTTGCGGGACTTGACCTCGTCAACGTAACGGTGGAGCAATTGCTCGTCAACGTTCTCTTGGGCGGTGCTCGTTCTCGTTATATCGACTACGGCAGCGGACACGCTGTATTGCAAATTCCTATCGACCTCGGCATTATCGTCGGGGCGCTTCCGCTCGTTCAAGGCTTGATCCCCGAAAATATCACGGGTCTCGTAAAACAAATCCTCGGTCTCGACCTCGGCAAGCTCGGCTCGCTCGCGGGTATGGCTTTGTATCTCGAAGCGGACATCAGAGAGGCGGACACCGATAAGGCAAAACTTACGGGCATCAAGTTCGACATCGACACCAACTTCAATTCCTACGGCGTAAAAGAAGTCGAAGAAAGATACGGCAAATTCCAAAGCGAAGTCGGTATCTCTTTGGGCTACGCAAAAGCAGACTTTGCGGGCTCTCCCGACGTTGACGTAAAGGGACTTCTTCAAAACCGCTCCAAAGACAACGTACCGTTTGAAGACGGTGCGGACACTTCCGATAACTTCTATTCTCACGTTGAATCAAAAATCGCTGAAAACAAGCAAACTTATTCTTTCCTCACTCTCGATGCGGAAATCAAACTCACGCTTGACCTCAAAGAAGGCAAGTTGACCATTCAAAACGCAATCGACTCTTTCGGCACGCTCATTTCAAATATAATCACCAAAAACGTATCTCCCGAAATGATGGCTTCGCTTTCCAAATTGTTTGCGAAAGACATCGTCATCAACGATCAGAAGATAGAACTTTCCATTGCCTTGCAAGGCAAGATCAACACCAAGAACCCCAAAGAAACCAAGATTTTGGCGGAAGTCCGCGGTCTTGACAGCAAGAAGAGACTCGGCGCGTACTACGACGGCTCTCTCGAAGGCGTTTATATCGACGCAAGCGGTGTGCTCGGTGAGAACGGCACGAAGTTCAGAGTGGACGACATCAACGTCAACGAACTTCTCAGCGGACTTATCGACCAACTCTTCGACACCATCGAGAATGCAATCAAGGGTGACGCAACGGGAAGCGCAAGCTACGCTCAACTTCTCGACGACGCGGACATCATCGTCGAACACGACACTCTCGCGTCCACCAGCGTCGACACGATGAGCCTCATTTCCGCTATCGTGGAAAAGGTCAAAGTGGATATGGACGGCAATATCTTCAACATCAAAGGTATTTCCGTGGCACTCACGCAAGACGTCCTCGATATGATTTTCGGTCTCGTCTTCACGGGAGACAACGCAGGCGCGAAAATTCCGCTTCAATATGCGGAACTCAAATACGAGAACGACGGCGGACAACTTGAAAAACGCCTCGGTCTCACGGCAAAACTCCTTATCCCCAACTCCGATAACAATATCAACGGCGGTCTCGATTTGACGCTCGGATTGGGCGGTGCGATCACGTTCGGCAATATCAACAATATCGATTATTTCAACGACGCTTTCGCATACGTACAAGAACACGCAAACGAGTATTTGCCCATTCTTTCCAACGGTGAACTCAACGCAAATCTCTTGCACGTCAACGTTTCTACGGGCATCAAGATCGATTTCGAGACGCTCAAAGGCACGCTTGCAGACCTCAAAGTCGACTTGCGCGACCAAGAACTCGGCGATTCGTTCAGAGGTATTCTCATTGACTTGCTCATCGAGCTCGGCAACATCAAGGGCGGACTTAAACTCGACCTCAGCGCGGACATCGACGCAACGGACGGTATCGACCTCAACGCGATACTCAAATCCACCGCAAAGATAGTCATCACCAAGTCAAACGGCGATCAAGTGCTTGCAATCTACTTGCAAGACGGCGTTTTGTATCTCGACGCGTCCTTGCTTAACAGCATCAGAGTGGACAAAATCAAGGTTGACCTTGCGGAATTGTTGCCCGCACTCGGCATCGGCGCAAGCACGTCTTCCAAAGACGCTTTCGTAGTTGCTGACGAAGAAGAGGGTGGCGGACTTGACGCCACGAAGCTTATCGGTTTCATCGCGGGCGTGTTCCAAGGCGTTAAACTCGGCAACAACGCAATCGAAGTAGTCATCGGCGGCGGTATTCTCAACGAGCTTCTCACGATGCTCGGTATCAACAATCCCGCAACGCATTGGTACGACGAGGCAAACGGCGTTTACGTTGAAATCGCACAAACTCCCGCACCCGACGATTACACGGGTAAGTATTACTATCTCGACGCTTCCACTGGCGAATACAAGGTGGCAAACGGCATCGACATCAATTTTGAAAACTCCGATATCCAAGGCGGTATAAGAATCGCGCTCAACGACGGTCTCAATCTCAGCAAGCTCGAACTCGGCGTATTCCTCGGACTCGGAAGCAGTCTCAACGCGGATATCTCAATTATGGGTATAACCGCGGGTCTCTCCGACCAATGCACCAAATATCTCGACGAAAGCGACGCAAACGAATATCTCGAGATCTTGAAATATCCGTATATCTCTCTCGATTTGAGCCTCGGTCTCGACTTCCACGCCGACGAAGGTACTACTTTGATGCAATTCGGCGTCAAAGGCACGCACTACTTCGACGAAGAAACGAAGCAATTCGTGGAAATCACCAAGACCACTCCCGTTCCCGGCGGATATCTCGGAAAACTCTACTATTACGACGAGACGGCGGGTCAATACGTTCCCGAAACCGTCAACACGACGGAATTTACGTTTGACAGAGATATGAAACTCAATTACGAGTTCCGTCTCGCGGGTCAAATCGACTTGTCGCCTATCCTCGCGTACTTGTTCGGTTCACCCGAAATCAGCACCAAAGACAACTCAACGTCCTTGCTCATCGAACTTACGGGCAAGAAATTCGACTACGACCGCAAAGTTTTGCTCGGTTTGTACTACACGGGTAGCCAACTCTACATCGACGCAAGCAACTTTGGCATCGGCAAAGTCAAAGCGGACGTAGATTTGTACGAAATTATCCTCGGATTGCTTGCAAAAGACTCCGTAGTGAGCATCAACGGCAACGGACAAGCGGTTGACGCAATGACGGCGGCGGACGGTGACGCAACCGATACCAAGGCAAAGAGACAACTCGCTTTGTCTATTATCGCTTTGCTCTCTTCCGACAGCCTCAAAATCGAACTTGCAAAAGGTTTGACCGACCTCGTTTACGAGCTCCTCGGCGTTGACGCCAACGACGTCACGGCGTGGCTCGATATTGCTTGGGACAACCTCGAAGCGCACGACGGCAAGTTCTTCCGCGTCAGCGGTTCGGTAAGCAACGTAAGCGGACAAGAAACGGGCGGTGCGGAAATTTACGGCCGTACGGTCAGCATCAACCTTGGCAACAAACAAGGTCCTACGCACTGGTACAACGAAGCCACGAACGAATATATCGCAGTGGCAGACCAACCCGCGCCCGCAGATTATAAGGGAAAATACTATTACAACTGGTTTGGTACGTACAAAGAGTACTCAACCGAAATTTTGATTGACCACAACGGTGAAAGCGTGTCGATGGGCAAGTACTTGCAAGACAATCAATTTGAAGACGCAAGCTTGTTCAACGAGAACGGAGACGTGACCATTCCCAGCATTTACGCGGAGATTAAGGGCACGATTTCCATCGGCGCAGACGCAGGCAACGACAAGTGGACGATAGGCGAATGGATTTCCAACTTCCTCGGTGACGACAATCCGAGTCTCAAATCCTTTATCAGCGATTTGCTCTTGCAATTCAACACGCCGGTTGCGGCGGGTTCGGACATCGGCTTCCGTATCGCGCTCAACGCACGCCTCAACCCCGAAGTGCCTATCGATTTGACGCAAAACGTTTACTATGTAAAACACGTTTTGACCACTCCGATTGCTTTGACGAGCGACTTCGATTACGTCGAAGTGTACAAACTCGACGAAGCGGGCAAGAAATACGTTCTTTTGACGGAAGACGAGCGCAATACCTACACGGGACAAGTGTTCGTCAAGTACTACAAGACTGGCGGTATCGCACTTGCCGAGACCAAACACGACGTCGCGTTCAGAGGCGAAGCGTTTATCGTCAAGGGTGACGCGGCAGTCAAGATCAACGTCACGGACGACAACGCAGAGACGTACAAAGACGTTGCGCTTTATTCGGCGGCGTCCTTCCTCGATATCACTTACATTCTCTCGCACAGCGACCTCGCAATAGAGATTTACAATGCAAGTATCGAAGAAATCGACGGTATGAGCAACGCTCAAAAACTCGAAAAAGTTATCCTCGCACTTCGCGTTGTTTACGCGGGTGAAGAGAACGGCAAGAGCGTAAGCACTCTCTATCTCGACCTCAAAGACGACTTCCACCTTGCACTCACCAACATTCCGCTCGGTGACTTGCTCGGCAGTTTGCTCACGCCTTCGGATAGCACGGCAACGACGTCCGACGATACGACTGATACGAGCACGACGCCCGACATTATGGGTATTATCAGCTCGTCTCTCGGCAACCTCATCGGCCGTATCGGTATCGGTGAAGACAGTATCAAAGTCAACTTTGCACAAGCGCTCGTAGCAACGCTCGTCAGTATGATTTCCGGCAAGCAAATCTCCGCGGACGACTTCCTCAAACTCGACTCCGACAACAGTTATCTCGCGTTTATGTGGAACAACGACTCTCCGTGGAAGAGCAATTATAAACTTGACCTCAAAGTCAAGGCAGACCCCGTTTCTCTCGGTATCACGCTCAGCGGTATCGATATCGAAATCGGCAAAGAAGACGGCGTATTGCCCGAAGATTTCGACGCGTCCGTATACACGAGCTTTGAAAACCTCAATACGCTCTCGCTCAACGTCGAACTCGGTCTCGAACTCGGTCTCAAAAAGCAAGACGAAGAAATCCGTCTTGAAAAATACCTTGACCTCCTTATCAAGGACCTCGGTCTTAAACTCGGCATTGACTTTAAGGACGACGTAACTTACAACATCGGTTTGACGGTCGGTGCGAACCTCGTTCTCAACGAAGCAAACGCGTCGAGAATGATCGTCGAACTCAAAAACGAAAACAACGGTGAAAGCATTCTTTCCGTGTACGTCGACGGCGGAGACATCTACTTCGACTTCGGTGAACTCGGCGGAAACAAACCGTTCTATCTCAAAAACACCAACCTCAGCGAAGTAGTTTGCAACTACGTAAAGCAATTGCTCGGTGACCTCAACGGCATCGTCGGCAAGGGTGGAAACGACGCTTCCACGGCGGCAGATACCGCTGAAATGAGCGCAGACGAAAAGATGCAACTCATTTTGGGTATCTCGGAAGGCAAACTCAGCGTTCTCGTTATGGAAAACGTCATCGTCGGCCTTATCGCGGCGGTTACGTCCGGCACGAGCGGTGATATCGACATCGCAAAGATCCTCGAAGAATTCGATCTTGACTTGTCGGTTGCGGTTGACTTCCAACTTGACCCGAGCCTTAGACTCGACCTCAACGTCGACAGCAATCTCATCAACGTCGGTATCGGCGTCAAAGACCTTGCTTTGGCAACGGGTGACGACACTCAAACTCGCAAGACGATAGACGCCAAGGTTGACGCAATCGTAAACAGCGGTAGATTTGAAGAACTCACCGACGCACACGTTATCGCAGTAGATTTGAGCCTCATCGTCGACTACTACGGCAGTGCAACGTACACCTACGTCGACGACGAAAGAGCTTTGAGCAGAGTCAATCCGTCCGAAAGATACTCTCTCAACACTCGCGACAACAGATTCGTACAAGACGACAACGGTCGCTATATCCGCGAAGGCTTTACGTTCGACAAACTTCTCGACGTAATCCTCGGTATGCAAGGACTCGAAAGCATCACCAATACGATGCTTCCGCAAATCCTCATCTCCACCGCAAACAAAGAACTCGGTTTCACGACGGTGAACAACGCGTTCAGCGTGGGTGATTTGTTGCAACGTCTCGGATTGACGCTTGCGCTCACCGACAAAGTGGACGACGGCTTCAAACTCGATATCAACGTCCGCCTCAACCTTGAAAATATGGGTATGAGCGACTTGTCGCAAATCGATTTGAAGAACCTCAACCTCAGTCTTGAAACCATTTTGGCGGGTCTCGAAGCGCATATCGGTCTCGACTTCACGTACGAACTCGGCACGGAAAGCACTGCAAAACTCGATATCTACCTCATCGACGGCAGAATTTATATCGACGCTCTCGGCGTTGGCGGTCCTCGTATTCAAGTCGACGTGCTCGATTTGCTCGACTCTCTCGGAATCGAACTCGCGTCCTCTTCCTCTTCCGACGCTATGACGGCGGACACGGCAGACGACACGTCCTCTTCCGTTGACGTAATCGGCATCGTAAACAAACTTATCAAGAACGTTATCGTCACCGCAAAACCGTGGGTTGCGGGCTCTACGGAAAACGGCAACAGAATTGACAATATCGGCGTATTTTTCAGAAGCAACGCCATCAACGATTTGCTCTCGTTGCTTCTCAAAACCACCATCGAGTCCGACCAAGTGGTGCTTGACGAAAGCAACAGCGGTTTGTATCTCTATCCGCAAACGGATATGTTCGGCGACGATATGCTCGCTTTGAGACTCAGAGCGTCCCTTGCCAACAAGAAAGACCCCGTGTGGATTGCAAACGGTGAAGATTATCAACAATACACGATGGATTTGGTGCTTGCGCTCAACGCTCAAATAGGGCTTCAAAGCACTTCGGGCAACGAAGAAGGTATGCTCGACATCGACGAACGTCGTCAATTCATCTCACTCAACGAATACGTCCAAAACATTCTCGGACTTATCAACGGTTTCAGAGACGAAATCTATTCCGTTGAAAAGACTCCGCTCGAAAACGGCGTATACTACGTCTTCAACGAAGACGCCAACGGCAACTATATCCTCAAATCGGGTATGTATCGTCCTATCAACGAGGGTGAAGAACTTGCGGAAGGCACCGTTCGTTATTCTCGCGCATACGTGACGGTCGGCGCACGCTACGTCGAAAACGCGGACGGCAATTACGTCTTTGACGCAAAGACGGGCAACTTCCGCCTCGTGAACGACGGTGAAGACGTCAGCGGTATGCAACGCTACGCACTCGAAGAGGGTGACGCGGTTTACGCACTCGATTACGTCGAGGACGCAAACGGCGCGTACGTATATAACGAAGAAAAAGGCGTATACGTAAATAGAAATAGCGCGGACGCACCCGCGGACGCGACAACATATTACGCACGCACGATGACGGCAATCAAGGTCACTGACGCGGACGGCAACACGGTCGTTGCGTCTTCCAAGGACGTCAAAGTGTACAAGAGAGCTGAAAAAGCGGTATATCAAGACCAAAACATCGGTTTGAGCGTAAGCGGTCTTATCTACTTCAATTCAAGCAGTGCGGAAACCACCAACGCAGGCGGTCTTATCAGCAACCTCTTTGGTGATATGATCATCAATTTGCAAACCAAGTCCGCATTCAACGCGGGTATCGGCGTGAGAATTTCCGCCAACGTTGACCTTGCGGCACTTGACTTGCTCGGCTTGATTTCGGGCGGTTCTATCGACTCCTTCATCGCAAACAGCGACCTTGACAAGGTGGAACTCGCAATCGAGTTTATCGAAGTTGACGAATACGGCTTCTTCGCAGAGTACGCAAACGGCGAAAAGAAAGTTCTCGGCGGATTGTACCTCAATCACGGCACTCTCTATATCGACCTCACCGAAGCGGTCGACACGGCTGAAAACTACTCCAAGATCGACAACTTCGTAGAGTTTGCAAAGAAAGTCGTCGACAAGATCAATTCTATCGGCGGAAACGGCAACGGTGCTTCCGTAGCGTCGGACGTCCAAGCGGAAAACGCAGAACGTGCGGCGGCGGTCAGAGACGCAATGGTATTGCTCGCATACAGCGACGCTCAATTCCAAATTCAATTGACGCGCGCGTTGCTCGCATTCGTCATCTCGTCCTTTATGCCCGACCTCGGTTCTATCGAAGAAGTGTTTGACGTGTTCAACATTTCTCTCGGCGTTGACCTCGGCAGAGCGGAATTCAAGAAGATTTCCGACTTGTCCGAAGAGGAAAGAGCCAAATTCGACAACGAATATAAGGGTGACAGATACAAACTCAACAACTCCACCGATCCCGACGTCCAAGACACCTATTACGTGGAAATCACCGACCTCGACGCGTACTATCGCACCGAGAAGGGTGACTATTACGCGGCAGACAGCGTGATACTCTACACGGCAGTCGACAACTACGTTGCAATCACCAAGGACGAAGCGTCCTCTTACACGGGTGCAATCTACAAATTGGACGGTGAAAACTACGTCGAGCTTGCGGAAGGTGAGAAAGACACCTACGAAGGCACGATGTACAAGAAAGTGACGACGTACGTCATCACGAGCAAGTACGAAGCGGGCAAGACCTATATCGCGCCCAACTCCAAGTACGAGCTCATCACGGGCGTCGCATACGGCAAATACATCAACAAGAACAACGACTATTACGGTCTCGTGAAGTTCGGTGAAGTCGAACAAAAGGTAAACCTCAGAAACTATAAATTGTACGTGTACGACGGAAGCGCGCGCGTAGAGACTGATACGTTTATCAAAGACACCGCAAACAATTACTTCACCTACGTTATGTACAACGGTGAGCCCGTCAAGATCGAAAGTATTTACGAATATCAATTCGGTTACGTCAAAGATCCGGGCGGTGAATACTACCGTACGGTAACGTTGTTTGAAAACCTCAGCGAGTACTACCTCGGTCTCGATATCGCAATCGGTTGCGTCAATATGGGTCTCAAACTCGGCGGTTTGGACATCACTATCGGCGCAGGCAAGGAATTGTTGCCCGACTATATCCGTGACCAAAAGGCGCACTCCTACGTCAAAGACGGTGAAGAATACCTCTACACGAGCGATATCCCCGAAGAGGATATGGCACTCGTGGAAGAAGTCAAGACCAATCCGTTCTACGACACCATCATCACGTTGTCCTTCTCCGTGGAATTCGAACTCGGTATCACGGAAGGCACGCTTGACTTCGGTCAAATTTTGAGCACTATCGTCGGCAACCTCGCGGGTATCGTGGTTGAAATGCCCTCTACTACGAAGGGTTATTCTTCCGCGCACTTCCGCCTCGACGTGTCGCTTATGGTCGACATCTACGACCTCACCAAGTCCGAACTCAAACTCGAACTCATCAACATCACGGAGTCCGGTTACGAGAGCTTGTGGCTTGGTGCATACTACATCAACAACACCATTTATCTCAACCTCGAAGAAGCGTTCAATATCCAAAAAGTCGCAATCGGCGGTCTCAATATCGCAGAGATACTCAAAGATTACATCATCGACTTCGATACGGACAGATATTTCGATTACAGCGACAAGACGGCTACGAGTTCCACCAAAGACGCGTTCGTAGCGTCCGACGACGCAACCACGGGTGACGATATCGATTTCAGCAACAAAGACCTTGCGCTTGCAATTCTCATCAACAAGGATTTGCTTACTATTGCGCTCGGCGATATGCTCTTCGACACTATCCTCGAATATATCCCCGAAAGCTTGCTCGGCTTCGATATCAAAGACTTGTTCTATCAAGAGATCAACGGCAGTTTGCAACTCAAACTCGACACGGCAAACAAGATCAACCTCGAAGTTTCCGCGTCCCTCGGTCTCGACGGTGAAAGATTCAACGCGGTCGGCACTGACAAAGTGACGCAAGCAGACGATCTCTCCGTTGCAAAACTCTACGTGTTCCAAAAGAGCACGACGGGCAACTTCGTATCCGGCAATTCCGATCAATACTTCCGTGCAATCGCTCCCGACAAAGACAAAGACGTCTTGGCAAGCGAGAGATACGAGAGATTGAGAATAGTCGAATACAACCCCGTAACGGGCGAAATCGTCGCAAAGAGAGTTATCGACAACAACAAGGGCGACGGTTCGGAAGTTCTTGACGGCGCAGAGAAGATATTCTCACTTGCGGACACCAAGATTTACGAATTCGTAGCGGGCGCACAAGCCAACAAGTCCTACGTTTCCGACGGTGCGAAGTACGACACCACGCTCGAACTTTCTTTGGCAATCAAAGACCTCGACGTAGCGTTCACCAACTCTCGCACGTACGTTTTGAGCGGTGACGAACTCTCCGAATACACCAACTTCGACGACGTTGACCGCTTCACGCTCGAAGAGACCATCGACATCTCAACGAGCTTCAAGTACGGCAACGATATCGATTTGAGCGCAGTGCTCGAAGCACTCTTGCCGGGATTGAGCGGTGAAGACTTGCTCAAAATCAAGTCAGAGTCCGACACGAAGGGCGACGTTGACCGTTCGCTCCAACTCGTCGTAAAGGCGGATATCCAAGTTGCGGCGTTGCTCAACTATTTCCGTACGGAACTCGTCAAATACGTTGAAGACGACGACCAATTCGACGGTGATATGGACTTGTTCGTAGTCATCGAATTGCTCAAAAAGGTCATCGAAGAAGTGGGCAACTCCGCTTTGACCGACCTCGTTGCGAATATCGCAAGCTTCGTCAACCTCAGCGTAGTGCTCCAAACCAAGGGCGGAAACGACGCGGATTATCACGATTTGGTCGGTATCTATATGGCGGGCGGTACGTTTGAATTGCTCACCGAAGAAGATATCAACGATCCGACGAGCGAAGATTACGTCGCTCCGAGCGAGAGATACGACCATTACTTCGAGACGAAGAACGGCAGTTACTATCGCGACGCAAACGGTGATTACAAACTCATCGAATCGGGCGAATACGCAGGCACGAGATACTCTTACGATTCGAGCTATTGTTATAGCAACGAAAACGGCAGATACAAACGCGTTGACGGCGGTTTGTACGTCGATTTGAGCTACTTCAATATCCCGAGCGTAAAAGTGGACGCAAACGAAGTGCGCAAGCTCGTCACGAGCCTCTTCACCAAGTCGACGGCACAAGACGCTATGACGGCAGACGGTGAAACGACGGACGATAGTTCTACGTTCCCGCTCGTCAAAGACGACACTATCCTCGAATATATCAGAGCGTTTGCATACGGCTTCCAAATCACGTCCAGATATATCAAGGTGCTCGCACAACCCGACTATATCAACAAACTTCTCACTCTCCTTATGGGTGAGGACGCAATCCAATTCGACGACAGCGAATTCCGCAACAACTCTGCGGTTACGCTTTACACTGATAACACGAGATATTCCTACGAATCGAGAGCGGACGTCATCGACGCGTTCAAAGAGCAAGTCAAGGATATGGCTGACCACACCGCGCCCGACTACATCAAGGCACGCAAAGAGTTGGTAAGCAAGCTCGAACGCTCCAAGAACCTCTTCAAGGTTACGGAATATCACGACGCAAGCAAGGGCTTGTACTATCTCGACACGGACGGAGCGTACGTACAAAAATCCGATATGGCAACCGTCGACCGTCTCGAATACGACAAACTCGTCAATGCGGGCAAGAAGGCGTATTACGATATCACGATGGTAACGGCTTATATCAAAGTCGCAAATACATATATCGCGTACGCGGAGGCAAATCAATCTCAAATCAACAGCAGTGAAAAGAACGCGGTTATGAGAAACACCTACGGTGCTTCTATCCCCGAATTGTACGTCTTAGACGAAGCGACCGGCAAATACGTAGTCGCGGACGATAGCGCGTACAGCATAGTCAAACCGCTCGAAGCACGCAACGCGTTCATCGCAATCAACCTCTACTTGTGGGATTACGAAGTATCTCTCAGTATCCTCGCACCCAAGGTCGGCGTAACCAAATTCCATTACGTCACCGGTGAAGAGGCAGAGAACGCTCCGTACTACATCACCAACCCCGCGGAAGGCGCACGCTACGTCGACACCGACGAAATCATCTACACCAGCGTCGATAAAGAAGCGGACGGCTTTGACAGTTGGGAACTCGATTACGACGACGCAACCGGTGCGTTCAGCGTAGACAAGTATCTTGCTTCACCGCGTTATTACGAGTATAAGAACAATTATTACGTCATCGACAACAACACCTTGTACGTAAGAGACGAAAACACCAATACGTTCGAGCTTGCAACCAAGTACGGCACGTTCCCCGACTACCTCGCGGGCATTGCACAAGGCAAGACGTATTACGTCTCCACGGGCGTTTCCTATACGGAAATCCAAAGAACGTTCATCTACAAGCAAGAGAAGTACAACACGCAAAAGAAGGTTCTCCTCTCCGATTTGCGCAAGCAACTCCTTGCAAGCGGTATGACCGAGGCGGAAGTCGACGAACAACTCAAAAAGTACGACCTCGACAAGAGCAATTACTGGCTCAAAGTGCAACAAGACAGCAAGATTTTGCCGCCTGATTTCGACGACGAGAAGTACGCAAATTACGAGTACAAAGAATACGTCGACACCGAAGACTTCTACTACTTGTCCTTGGCGTTGAGCGGAAGCCTCTTCTTGCAAGCGGGCAAGATCTACTTTGCTTACAACGACTATAAGCAAGTTTACAACACTCTTAACAACCCGACGATCGACAAGAACACGGATATCTCTATGGACGTGCTCAAAAAGATCGCGTACAAGAAGTATCACGGTGACTACGTACAAGTGACCGACGAGACCGAAATCGCAACTCTTAGAAACGCGGGACAACTCTACGTGTGGGTAAACAGCGCGCTCGGTGACAGTTACGAAGGCATCAACGAGGCACTCGGCGACGTGCTCGGAACGTTGCTCGGCAACTTGAAGGGTAAGTTCCAAGTGACGGAAGATATGACGTTCAACGTCTACTTCACGTTGCGCCTCAACCTCGGATTCAAGCTCTACATATTGCCGTCCTTCGGTATCGATATCCGCGACCTTGACGTTGCAATCGATATTTGGGGCGAGCAAAACGACAAACTCGAAAACGGCGGATACGTATCCTCCGAAGACAGAGATAACAAGAATTACGAAGGCAAGTTGCTTGACGGCACCAAACCTCACATTCTCGGCATCTACTACAACAACGACCAAGAGACGGGCAAAGCAGGCTTGTATCTCGACCTCGAAGCGTTGCTCGGCAAAGACGCAAAACTCTTCGTCGATATGAGCGAATACTCCGTCGAGTCTTTGATCACTGGACTCGTGGCAGGTCTCAACAACGACGCGGACGCATCGACGGCGGACGACAACACCGATAAGTACAATCCCGACAAGCAAGGTTCGGACGCGGTAAGCTTGTATCTCAACTTCTTTACCAACGCAATCGCGCTCAACGTGACCTCGGGCTTTGCAAAGGTTCTTATCAGAGAATTGTTGCCCGACAACGCAAGCATCGCGGATATGCTTCCCAACCTCAAAGTCTACGTAAAACAAAACCTCAATCCGTACGATTTGACCGTGGGCGCAATCTTGTTCAACGAACAAGGCGATATCCCCGTCATCAATCTCGGACTCAATATCCAAGGTCTCAACGGTGAGAGAGGCAAGTCCTCTTCAATCGAATTCGGCAGAAAAGAAGATATCCTCGCACGTCAACAAGGCTCGGATTACATCTTCTATTACGCCAACTTCTACCGTGACAATTCCAATACGAATTACGACAACTATTACGGCAGAAACTTCGACGAGAAAGACTATATCAAACTTTATAGAGGCGTCGACGGCAACGACTATTACGCCAAAGCGGACGGCGGTTACTCCTTGACGAGAAACGACGCCGGCACTTACGACGTCCAAGCCAAAGAAAACGGCGGATACGCACTCTACAAAGAAGGCGACGTAAATTACGGTCCGGAAGACAGATTTATGCGTGCCGACACCGTTCTCGAAGAAATCACGGAAGACAGAAGATACTCTCTCGGCTCTCCGTATAAGACGGAATATCAAAGCGTGGTATACACCGATATTCAAGGTCAATACGTGCTCGTCCAAGAGAAACTCAACAACCTCACGAGCAGTGAATACAGATATCTTGCGCTCAGCAAGCAATTTGCGGCGTTCAACGGTACGCTTTACGTCATCGACAAAGACGCCAACTACGTGAGAGTCAACAAGTCCCAAATCCAAGGCTTCACGGGTTCGGGCAACTTGCAATACGCACTCGAAGGCACGTATAACGCCAACGCAAGCGAAATCGCAAGAGCAATCTCTTACGACGGCGCAACGTATTATCCGATCGACCCCGACAACAACGGTTACACGGATATGTACGAAGCGGACGGTTTCACCGCGTACACGAACGGTGCAATCGTAAATAGAACGGGCTTGGTCTACACGGGCGAATTGTACGTGAAGAACGCAAAGGGCGGTTACGACAAGGCAAACGTCAACGTCGGCGACACGCTTGACGGCAGCGTACAATACTTCTATCCCAACGCACCCGAAAAGGCGTACAAAGTCACTTCCGACTTTACCAACTACGTCAAAGCGGTCAACCTCAACCTTGCAGACCTCATCGGCGGTGCGACTATGGATATCGCTTCTATGCTCGGTGACCTCAGAAGCCTCGAAATCGGCGCGTCTTTGAGCCTCGGAATGAAACTTTCCGATATCATCAACTGGACGTACCAACTCACGAGATTTATCGACGATGAAACGATCTGCGATTACTTGTACTTCATCGCTTCTTCGCTTGAAGACACCTATTCGTCCTTCACGAGTACGATCGGTCTCGATCTCGACCTCAAAGTGTTCTTGCAAACGGGCGGATTGTTCAGAATGATCGCAGGTGACACCACCGCGACAATTCTCGACGTCTTGGAAGGCGCAAAAGTGTATCTCGAACTCACTTACGCCACCAACTACCACGGCGCAAGCGAGCCCAAGGGCTACTTGTGGGCGGAAGTAAGAGAAGGCAAGCTCTATCTCAACATCGACGTACACGAAATCGGTGAAATCGTCGGTTGGGGTGACTTCTTCTCCTACGGCGTAATCGACGGTCTCGACCTCGGCGCGTTGCTCTCGGGTAACAGTGCGTCCCT
Organism: Christensenella sp. UBA7571; assembly: GCA_002476605.1. GTDB lineage: Bacteria > Bacillota > Clostridia > Christensenellales > CAG-917 > CAG-475. Next base: position 26,896 of record DLLD01000010.1, on the reverse strand, counting down.
CGCTTCTACGGCGGCGGATGAAGAGAACGACAACACGGGTATCTTGCCTGCAAATATTTGGAGCGTTATCAACGTCGTCCTCGGCAGATTGCTTATAGCAAACGACTTTATCACGATCGGTCTCAACGAAACGCTTATCGCGGACCTTATCGGTATGCTTGCCGACAGCGACAGCGCGGTGCTTGCGGGTATCGGACAATTCTTGCCCAAACTCTACACCACCAACGATAAGGACACCAGCGGTATCACCATCAACTTCTACGGCAATCAACCCAGCGTCGATATCAACCTCGGCTTCAAGGTCGGCACGACGTTCTATCTCGGCGTAAAAGAATACAACGAGCAATACGGTGTGGGCGGAAGCCGTATCAAACAAGGCGAAGGCACGACTTGGGTTGACGGTATGACCACGTTCGTCAAAGACGGTGACAACTACACGCAAGCAACTTCCTTCTCCGAAGACAACTACGTGTTGGTATCCACCGACGAATACGCACTTATCTCGTACGCGTTCCCGCTCTGGACGGGTGACAGATATTCGTACGAAAACGGCGAATTCAAGCTTGACAACGCAAACGGCGTCTACCTCAAACAAGGTGACTTCCGTCTCGCGATTTCTCTCGGCAAACTCTACGCAAGAGTCAACAAAGACTTCTCCGTCGACAAAGACGAAAAGATGGCAGAGAGAGACAGTGAAGGCAATATTATCCGCGACGAAGACGGCAACGCTTCTTACGGACAATACGTAAGCATCAACAACGCAAAACTCAGCCTCGATATGACGATTGACGTATCGTTGTACGGCAGTGGCAAGAAAGAGGACGGCAACGTCGTCGATTTGAGCAAGATTCTCGACTTAATCCTCGGACTCATCAATCCGAACAGCGCAATCTCCGGCTCTACGTTGCAACTCGTCATCAAGAACGCAATCGGCAACGATAAAGACGCGTTCCTCAAACTCAACCTCACTGCAAACGTCGATCTCGAAAACTGGACGGTTGAACTTGCGGTAAGACTCAGAAGAAACACCGTCAAAGACGGTGAAACAACGTTGCTCGGCTTGTACCTCGTAGACGACACGCTCTACGTCGATTTGCAAGGCATACTCGGTCAAACGGCAAAAGTCTGCGTCAACGGTCTCAACCTCAGCGGAAAGTCGGGCTTGATCTACGGATTGCTCGGCAAGTACATTGACGGTGAAGCGGGCACGTCCTCCGACGCAAGCACGTCCGACGCAAGCGACATCGAAAAGATAGAGCAAACGATGAGAGACTACGCATACTTTATGATTATGGTCAATCCGCAAAAGTTCTTGTTGCAACTCAATGCGGACCTCATCAACGTCATCTATCGCAAGATAATGCAAATCCGCGGTCTCGATTACAGCGAAGACTTGCTCTCCGACATCGGCGATATCCTCATCAGAGGCGAGACTCGTCAATACGAACCTCTCACCGAAGAGGAGAAGAAGACGTACACGGGCGCAAGATTTGAAAAGGTCGGCAACAACTACGTGTACAACGCGGAAGGCGATTACAAGTACGTTTCCGGCTCGACCAAGACGAGCATCAACGTACGTTTCAGCGACGGCTTGTACTTCTGCATCGATATCCCCGCGGCTACGATAAGCAAAGAAATCGTATCCATCAAGAGCGCGACGAGCAAATACGGTCTTGCGGACAGCATCGCAAACGGTGAGTTTGGCGATCCTATCCTCGCACTCGACCTCAACTCGCTCATCAACGGCGGAAGCATCGACCTCAGCAGTCTCAACTTGCCTACGATCGGTCTCAGCACGGTCATCAACGTCAAGATGAAGTCCGACAATTTGAAACCGGGTGACGCAAAATACTCGCTCTCACTCGCACAATGGACGAGAGACCTCGTAGCGGGCTTGCTCGACGGCACGTCGTTGCTCGGCAACTACAAGAAGATCTCCGCAATGACCGAAGCCGAAAAGGCAAAAGCAGGCAGCAAAACTTACAACTACAACTCTTCGACTCGCGCATACGACTACGTAGAGGACGGCACGGGTGAATATAAGTTCATTATGGCTGACCTCAACATCACGATGGCAAGCGAACTTATCGAACTCCAAGTCAAACTCGACGCAAACATCAATCTTGCAGCGATTTTGGCGTACGGTATCGGCGGTATCCTTTACAGCGACCTCGCGGTTGAAATAAGCGCACTCAACAAGCAATTCCTCAGCCTCTACTATCTCGGTTCTTCCAAACTTGCGAAGAACGACACAAGAAAGGATTGGGAATTGACCACCGACGAAGACGGCACGGTATTCTCCGACGCAATCTACATTGACGCAAGCGGTCTCGGACTCGGAAAGATCAAGTTCCAAGGCATCAGCGGTTTGCTCGGCGCATATCCGTATCAAAAGGTCAGCCTCGACGCAATCAGCAGTGCGGACAGCACGGCTACGGCTGCGGACACGGGCGCGTCCACGGCAGACGGTGAAGCACTCAACCTTGCAATCGAACTTGAAAACGGCAATATCGGCGTCAACTTTGACAAGGCGTTTATCACCACGCTTCTCGGTATGCTCAACGTCAACCTCGGCATCGAGTTGCCTCCTATCCAATCCGTATCTTTGGATATAGCAACTTCCACTACGGGACTTAAAGCAATCACCATCGACGCGGTTCTCGACAGCGTAGGCACTGGCGCGAATATCTCTATCCAAGACCTCAATCTTGCGTTTAGAGAAGAAGTGTTCAACGCAAGCGACGTTATCGAATCCGTCAAGACCGGTTACGCAGGCTTGACGTTCTCCAAGACGTCCGGTTTGATGTCGCTCGTTCAAAACGTTATCGACAACCTCAAACCCGGTCTCAATATCAACATTCAAAACAAAGTATGGCAAGCGGTGCTCGACGGCGACGTTGCGGCAAAGAACGTTGGTTCAAACATCGTTCTCGACGGCAGAAAGGTGCTCACGTACACCAACTTGTCCGATACTTCCAACGACGAGAAGAACGCAGGCTTGAAGTACAATTTGAGATTTGCACTTTCCAGCACTCGTGCAACGACGGGTCTTACCGCAATCATCGGCGGTAACAACGCGTTCATCACCAACCTCTCGCTCAAAGGTACGCTCGTCAAGATCGCACAAGCTCTCGTCAGCTTCTTCGATTGTATCGATATCGGCAGTTTGCTCGGCTCGTCTCCGATGCTCGCTCTCGTCAGCGGAACGGACGGCGACGACGCAAGTTACGTCTATCCGTCGGCGGCAACCACCGCAAACGACGTCAACCTTGCAAATACCAAGACGGGTTGGCAAGACGACGGTTCGTACTCGTACAGTGCAAACTTGTCCGGTCTCATCAAGAGCATCGATCTCAACCTCTTCAACAACTACGAGTACTGGCCGTACTTCGCGGGTGCACAAGAGATGAGCAACGGCGCGGGCAAAATCTCCGCAAAGATCACGCTTGACAAAGACGCTTACAACGAGTTGATCATTATGGTCGATTGCATCGTTATGAACTTGATGAAAGCAATCGGCGACGATAGCGAGCCGTACATTGCAGACGTTGCAAAATCGGGCAAAGCCCTCAAAAACGCCTCAATCGACGGTATCGGCACGACCAACGAGTATAAGAACTTCTTCAACGGACTTGACGCACTCGTGAAGAGAAACGCAACCACGCAAGAAAAAGTCAACTACGTTGACAAGGTTGCAAGATCCTTCCCGTTGACTCTCGTTAAGTGGATAATGAACTGTATCGCGTTGCCCGCAATCAAAGATACCATCAGCGTATCTTGGGGCACGGTCAAGAACCTTGCAGGCTCAACGTTGCTCGACCTTATGAACCTCATCGGCGGTATCCTCCCGATTCCGTTTGCAAGCGGTGTCATCGATCCGTCCATCAACGTTTATATTGACCTCAATCCCAATCCGGCGGAATACGGATGCAGCGGCAAGACGATGCAACCGGGTATCCAAGCAATCGAGATTATGGTCAACGGTGAGAAAGCGGGCGCGGGCACGCAAATGAGATACAACAAGGCAAACGGCAACGCCGCAAGCAACACGACCACAACTTCGAACGTAAGCAACGGCAAAGATTTGCCGAGCGACGTTTGGGACTTCTTTATGCTTCGTATCACTCCGTACAGCACTACGGACGCAAGCTACACGACGGGTATGTTGACGTTTGACGACGCAGACAGCGCAACCGTCATCGGCGAAGAAAAAGTGCCGACCGAGATCGTCATAACCGATCCCGCAACTCGTACGGGTACTGCGTACTACAAGGGTGAAGAAAAGACCATCCAATTGCGCGACAGTTACTTCTTCAACGCAGAGTACTTCTCTCAAAAGGCAAGCGTAAACTTCGCATTGAAGAACGGCAACGAGATCGTCAACAACTACAAGCCCAACAGTCCGTATCAAGACGCAACCGGCGCATACATCGTTTGGGACGCGGCTTCCGTCGACCTCACGGCGGCAGACGACACCGACTCCAACGGCAGACGCTTTGCGGGATACGTTTACGGCTACGCTCTCAACGTCGTAATGTACGCAATCCCCGTGTACGTAACCAACGATTACGAACAAACGGATATCAAGGCGTACGATTACAACGCCAAGACTAACAAGTTCGAGAGAAAGAACATCACTCTCGACATCGATAGCACCAGCGCAACGTTCAGATCCGAATTGCCCAACCTCGTACAAATTTCGTTTGCACGCGGTACGTACACCTTCGGTACTGTAATCACCGACGAGTCGGGCAACACGATGTATGCGGTCATCAAGGACGGCAACGGTTACAAGAAACTCGGTGAAAACGAAACCAACAAGGACGGCAACAACTATAAGATCGTACCCGCGTACGTAGCGGGCCTCGTCAAGGACGGCGACAAGTTGCAAACCGTCAAAGAGGGTGAAGTCACCTACTACGTGATGGATATGACCAAGATGCCGCAAGGAAGAAACTTCCCCGCGGGCACTATCACTTGGGACACCGAGGACTTCGAGTACGATTGGCAAGGTTCTACGACGTGGAAAGACGGCGCGGCGACCAACAGCATCAAAGTCGGTTACTCTTATCAATGGGGCAGCAGTAACACCGTTAAGAACACGCTTGAAATCACTGCAAAGAACTACAAGATTTCAAGACTCACCGCAATGGCGGACGATAACGGCAACAAGGTAAGTTTGAGCAGCGAAAGCGACAAGAATGGCAATTACACCACTATCCTCAACGTCGATGCTCTCAATCTCACAACGGACGATCTCGTCGGATACCTCAACGGCTTCAACCAAGCAACGGTCAAGTACGTTGCGGGTGCAAACACTCCGACTATGAGCCTCGAATGGGATCTCTCCGCACTTCAAGAAGCACTAAAAGCCATCACCAACGCGGACGGCACGATCGATTACTACAAGGGACTCGAAGCAACCGTCAAAGCAAAAGTCGGCGGAAACAGATTCAGCATCTCTTCGACGGTGACCAAGGAAGGCCTCGTGACCAACAAGTCGGGCTTCGTCGGAAGCGAAACGACGTACGAAGGTGTTTACGCGCAAGAAGTAAGCGTCAAGATCGTGGTCAAGGGCAGTGTGTTCTCGTCGCTCAACACGGCGTTGACGTTTGACGCGTACACGGCAAGAGAGATTACGGGTGACGCACTCGGCGCAATGCTCGACATCAACTTCGAGGGCTCTGATACGTCCACCAAACTTCCCGTCGGCGACAAGCTCAAAGTTGAAGCACCGTACGTCAAGATCGGTGACAACTACGTCGTTGCGGACGGCAAGAACGGCAACTACGCAATCGGTGCAAACGACCTCACCTTCGAGGGGTACAAGGCAACGGATTATCCGCTCTACGCACAACTCACGATCGGTACGGAATTCAGCGGTAAGCAAGTGGTTTACGTTCCCATCACGGTAAGCACGGTCGCACCGACCACTTACAACGTTGACGTGGCACACGAAGATACCTTCAATCCGACGTGGTACAACGAAGACGCATACAAGTCCTTCGACGTCTCCTTCGGCACGACCACCAAGCATACGATGTACCCCGACTGGTCGACGGTAAGCTATTACACCAACGCAAAATGCACTTCGCTCAAGACGGATCAAAACATCTATTCGGGCGGAACGATTTACGCACAAGTGCAAGCGTACGTTTACGAGAAAGACGAAAACGGTGAGCCGATGTTCGACAAACCGCTCGGTCTCGTAGATACCGGCACGAAGGACGAGGACGGCAACAAGGTCTTCAAGGCACAGACGATTACGCTCAAACTCAACGTCGAGCAACAATCCATCTTGTCCGTCAACTTCTTCTACGACAAGGCGATCGGTGACGTCAACGCGTTGACCGACGCAGAGCGTGAACAAATCAAAGACAAACTCACCGATAAGGCAAACTACACGGGTACTGTTTACGGACAAACGCACGTCGTCGGTTCGGAAGCGTTCGGTATCGACGCACTTGAATTTGCGAAAGATCCGAGCAAGTACTTCAAGACCGGTGCTTGGGGCGATATCAACGGCACGATGGTGCTCGTCAACCTCAAAAAAGGCACGTACTCCGGCAAGCGTTACGCAATCAAAGAGAGCCTCGGCGGTGAATACAAGTACGACGAAGCAAGCGACAGATATATCCTCGCAACCGCTTCCGACACCGACGTAAAACGCTATGCGTTCACGCAAGACGACGAAGGCGACTACAAGTACGAGATTGCCAAGAAGTCTTACGCAAAACTCACGGCGGGTGAAAAGGGTGAATCCTACCTCGCTTACGTCCAAGGCTGGACGACCAAGATCGAGTCGGCAACCGCAGCGGGCAGACAAACCAGAGTCTACGCCGTCATCGGCAACAACGATATGGTCCCCGTCGAGATCAATATCCCCGACTACACCGTGCAAACAGTGTCCTTCAAGGACGGAACGCTCGTACAAAACGGTGACGTCGCAAACGAATTGACTCTCACCTACGACGTGATGAACGCGTGGCAATTGCCCACCACCGCGACCGTAACGGTCAAAGAGGGCGCGAGCGCGTTTGATACCGAAGTGTTCTGGGACGATAATTCTTCACCCAACAAGGACGAATTGCGCAAGGACGAAAACGGCGTTTACGTCGTACGCAACTACCACTTCTTCGACGACCTCTCCGTGAGATATCCGGAAACGGGCTCGCTCAGTGCAAAGGTGTACCTTGACAATTACGATATCAACGTTACGATAACGCCCGACGGACAATCGTACGAATACAACGTATTCTCGTCCTTTAAGTTCGCAACGACCGCAACGGTCACCAAGAACGGCGTCGAGTATAAAGGCGTACCGCTCAAATGGGTTGACAAGTCAATGCCGACCGCAGAAGAAATCAAGGCGGGCAAGTTCACGAGAAAGGCTTACGTCGCGGCGTTCAGCGTCGACGAAGACGGCACGATGACTCCTGCATATCAAGACTTCGAGTTCACCATCAACAACGACTTCACGCTTGACGGCATCGACGGCAACTTTGCAAACGGCTTTGCAATCACTCGCGAAGGCGCAGCGTTCTTCCTCGGATTGCCGAGAACGAGCGTCGTAAACGTCAACGGTGAGAGAATAGAAGTCGCGCTTGCGTGGAGCGACGCGTACACCAAGGAAGCGGGCTTCAACGGTGATATGACGCTCACAATCGCGAGCAAGTGGCTCACTTCCGCCATCACGGCAAACGTAACGGTCAAGGGTGAGAGCATTGACAGACTCAAAGATTACGACGGCACGCCGTACTCCTTCGATCCGTTCTGGCAACAAGGCAACTTCTTCCGTTCCGGTGAAGTCAGAACCATCGTCACCAAGGGTAGCGCACTTGAAGCGGGCGTCACGGTAGCGTACTCGCTTGCGGATATCGATCCCGCAAACCTCAAGAGCGACGCAGACTTCTACGCCAACGTCAGCAAGTACTTCGGTAGAAAGTACACGATTAACGTGACTTACACCTACCTCGGCGGTGCAGACGTGATGACGGAGACGGGCACAATCGATATCGCAGTCGGCGACAGAACGATCTTGTTCGTATCCGATTACGCGTATCGTGCAATCGTGGTCGACACCTTCCTCCACACCGACGCAAGCTATCTCGAAAGAGAACTTTGGGTTGCGACGGCGGGCGTATGGGGCGACGTGCTTGCATACTTCGATTGGAAGCAAGTAAACGCACTCATCAAGGATAGAAAGAGCGACTCCAAGCATATGGCAACCGTAATCGTAGGTATCGAGAGCGCGGACGGACAATACGTCTATCAAGATATCGACGGAGACGGCAAGAAAGAATACGTGACGATTGAAGAGTACGTTGAGGCAATGAGAAAAGACGACGCAAACTTCAATATCACGAGTGAAAAGAGATATCATCTTGCGACGCAAAAGGTCAACGTACCGGTCACGGTACTTGACCGCACCGTCGTGGATGCAGAGCTCAGCATCGAAGGCACGGGACTTACCGTAACCAACACCGAAGAGAAGTACTCCACGATTACGGATACTCTCGTCGGTGAAACGGGTGCGGGACGCTACATCGACATCGTTTACGACAAGGATAGCGGAATGCCCACCGAGTACGTCTATTACAACCAATTCGCGTATATCGGCGGAGACAAATTGCCTCACACGATGATCCTCACCTTCGCAAGCGGTGAGAAGGGCGAATATTACATCACCTACGACAACGCACCGACGTCGCAAGATATGAAGAATATCTCCAAGACGCTCGAAACGACGATGACCGTCCACGTATGGAACACCAATCCCACGACGGACGAAACCGCATTCGAGGTTATGCCGTCCTTCGAGATGAAGATGAAAGTGCGCGTGTCCAAGATCACGGCGTTCAACAGCGACATCGCATACGAAAATATGTCTGTCGGTGAATATCGCTACACATTCAACCCGTACACGAGCGAGGACGAGTCCTTGTTCAACGCGGACAACTACGACAAGACGTTCACCTACTACGTAGACGGTCAATTTATGACTGCTCAAAACTGGTGGTCGGATGGCAGAACGGTTGATGCCAACGAATATCGTTACACCTCCGCGTGGACGAAACGCCACAACAACTATAACGTTTACACGATTGCGGGTTCGAGAGAGGGCACGACGGGTGAATTCGAGCAAGACGTGGTGTTCTACACCGTAAACAAGAGCACCAAGACTTACACTAGATACACCGGCGCAGTCAACTACGACGCAGCGGATTACTCCTACGAGACGACGAGCGGTGAAGCGTTGTACGTATTCGTTTACGTAACCACTCAAACGCTCGACGCGACGTGGAACACCAAGGACGCGGAATATAGCTACAAGGGTGGCAACACCACCGTCAAAGCGACCGTGTCCAGCGAGGTAAACGGCAACAGCGCAACCGCAAACGTCAACGTAACCGTCAACGTCAAGAGCGGCAAGAGCACCGCATCGACGTTCGACGGCGCAACGGAAGCGGAATTGACTTACTGGAACGCGTCCGCAAACGCATTCGTCATCGATCCGTTCAGATCGGTTGACGGCGGAGCGTTCGCAAGAGTAAGCGGATACACCGGCGACCGTTACGAGAAATCTTCCACCGCAACGAGCGGTTACGTCAAGAACAACCTTGACGGAACGTATATGCTCGTCAAGGCGGCGGACGGCACGGATACCTACGTTGAAATCCCGACCGCACAACTTGATCGCACCTACAAGTACTTCCCGTCCAAGATAAGCGTTACGCTCGAAGACGGACAAGTAGTCAGCGTGCCCGTCACGTGGGACTTTGGCGGTGTCAACGTAAGCTATCAAGGCGGAAACTACACTGCGTACGCAATTCTCAACTACGACGGAGAGTACAACTATCAAAACAATAGCGTCGGAGAACAAAGAATTCAATTTGCAGTCAAAGTTCTTGATAGAAGCGCACAAAGCGTCAAAACTACGAGCGCGCTCACTTCTTTGAAGGGATACGTCAAGTCAAGTCAAGACTACGTCAATCCGTACGATTATCAAAAACCGACGATGCCGACGACGCTCACCGTCAATATCAAGACGTACAACGCGGACGGCAGTGAAAACTCCACCGAAGAGCGCACTTACAGCGTTGCAAACAACACTCTTGCTTGGAACTTCGACAAGTTCCGCCCGAGTTACGAAGGCGGTATCGTCTACGTCACGGCAAAACTTTACGACGTTGACGGCAACGTACAAAACTACGATATCCCGTTCCTCGTACAAAGAATGTACGCAACGCAAATCAAGTCCATCAGTTCACTCGGCGTTGAAGACGGCATCTTCAACAGCTCGGTTGCGGATAGCAAGACCGGCTCCGACTTTACGTTCAACCCGTACAAGTCCGACAAGCTCGTGTTGCCGATTGCATACAACGTAACGTTTGGCATCTACTATCCGACTTACTCCGGTGGCAACGTGACGTGGACAAACAGCAATATCCCCAACACTACGAGCAATGTAAGGTTCAACTACACGCTCGTTTCGATGCCCGCGTCCACTTCCTACACGGTCGAAGCCGGCAAGATCACCTCAACCGTTGACGGACAAAGCGCAACGATTAAGCTCGGCACGCAAGAACGTATTACGGTCGGCATCAAGGTGTCAGGCTCGAAGGCGTTCAGCGGTACGCAAAGCGTAAGCGCGTCCGCAAGCGGACTTTCCGTAATCCACGAGGGCGCATCCGTTGCTTGGTTTGGCAGAGCGTACGTTTACGATATGAACGGCAGAGAGATCACCAACTACGCAGTGACGCTCTCCACCGCAATCTTGTCAAGTGATACCTCCAAGACCATCTTGCCGTCCACATTCGGTGCAAGAAAAGTGGTTTACAGACTCTACGCAGCAGTCGGCACGGTAATCGACGCAACCGGTAAGGTCGTCACCACCAAGACCGCAACCGCAAGCGAGGGCTTCAACACCACCTACGTCAAAGTAGGACAAGAGATCCCCGCATACCAAGCGCTCTCTTCGCTTGTGACTTTGACCTATGACAACGGTTCTTGGTCTAAATCCTAAAACCGCGCTAAACGGCGCACGACCGCGCTAAATAGCGACTAACTTTGTCAGTGCCCCAAGTCCGCCAACTCATTTACTATTAGTAAATTAGGGTTGTCGTCCTTGGGGCACTTTCGCGTTATTCATCTATTTATCACGGTCGTGTATAAATTTATAAGCGGAATGTGCAATATTAAAATTCAAAAAATAATATAAAATAAATATACCTACGCAAATATTGCGCGCAAACATACAATTTTTCTTGAATTTGGCGCAATGTATGCTATAATATTCTAAAATAAAGCAATCTCGGAGGACATCTATGGGATTTATTAAAAAACAACTTCTCAAAGTCATTCAATGGGAAGACAGCAGTCAAAATACTCTCGTCCACAAGTTTGAGTATGACGATAGATATGCCATTATGAAGGGATCGGAGCTTATCGTCAGACCTTCACAAGCGGCGATTTTCGTATATCGCGGATCTGTATGCGACGTTTTTACGGAAGGCAACTGGAAGCTCGAAGAAGGCTCAACCCCCGTTCTCACCGCAATCGCAAACTGGAAATACGCCTTTGAAAACCCCAAACAAGTCGACGTCTATTACGTCAACCTCAAACGCTTCACGCAAATGAAGTGGGGCACTCCCAATCCGATTATGATGCGCGACAAGGACTTTGGTATGATCCGCATCGCAGGTCACGGCGAATATTCCTTCCACGTTATGAATCCCGAGCTCTTTATGAAAGAGATCTACGGCACGACGCATTCCTACAAGACGGAAGATATCGAAGAACACCTCAAATCTTTGGTGCTTGCAGAGCTTACCGACTTGCTTGGTGAGTGTGAAATTCCCGCACTCGAACTTGCCGCCAACTATCTCGAACTCGGTGAGACCGCGGCAAAGCAAGTTAAACCGAGATTCAACGAAATCGGTCTTGACATCGACAATATCATCATTCGCAACTTCAAGCTTCCCGAAGCAGTCGAGAAGGCAATGGACAAGCGCACCACGCTCGGCGTATTCGACGGCAAGATGAACGATTACGCACAATACGAGTCTGTCCAAGCAATGCGTGACGCGGCAAAGAACCCGGGTATGGGCGGTATGTTCGGCGCAGCGGGTATCGGTCTCGGTATGGGCGCAAGAGTGGGCAACCAATTTGCACAAAATCTTGACGAAGCAAGCACGCAAAAGGTCAAATGCACCAAATGCGGAGCAAGCGTAAAAGCAGGTATGAAATTCTGCCCCGAATGTGGAGCGAAAATGGGCGCTGGCGCAACCGTTAAATGCGGAAAATGCGGAGCGGAAGTCCCCGAAGGAAGCAAATTCTGCCCCGAGTGCGGACAACCTATGAACGCAACTTGCCCCAAGTGCAATGCACCCGTAAAAGCGGGTAGCAAGTTCTGCCCCGAATGCGGAGCAAAACTCGACTAAATAAGTTATAACGGTGCTATAAATGGCTGACGATTTTTCTTACAACGTGTCTTCTGTCGTAAAGTGCGCGGGTTGCGGGGCGGATATGACCTTCGACCCTTCTATTAATGCGCTCAAATGCAAATATTGCGGTGCAACGCACCCCGTTGACAAGAAGATAAGTTATAGAAGAGATTACCTTTCAGAGGTCGCTCACGGCGAAGTTGCCACGGACACGCAAGTATACAAATGTCCCAACTGCGCGGGTGATATTCCGCTTGAATCTTTCGATACGGCGGTGAAGTGCCCCTATTGCGGTGCAACCAACGTCATCAAGCTCGAAGACCTCAAAGGTTTGAAACCCGACAGCATACTTCCGTTTGCCATATCTCAACAAGGTGCGTCCGATTCCGGCAAAAAGTGGATAAAAAAGAAACTTTTTGCACCTATTAAACTCAAACGCAGTTTTGCCGTCAACAACTTCAAGGGCGTGTATATTCCGTCCTATGCGTTCACCACGCAGACCAATTCAAGTTATGAGGGAAGACTCGGCGAGAGAAAAACGAGAATGGTAGGCAGCGGAAAAGACCGTCATATGGAGACGTATATCGACTGGTACAGAGTCAGCGGAACTACGGACAAGTACTTCGAGGATGTGCCCGTCGAGGCAAGCACCCAACTCACTCAAAAGGAACTCAACAAAATCTTGCCCTACGACACCGAAAATATCGAGGCGTACAACAAGGACTACATAGCGGGCTTCAACGCGGAGAGATACGACACGTCGCTTCACGACGGCTTCACCATTGCGCAAGGACAAATGGACGACGCAATCCGCAAGCAAATCGTGTCCAGCTACGGCGCGGACGTCGTCGATTATCTCAATGTCGATACGGACTACAACGACACCAAATTCCGCTATATGCTATTGCCGCTTTGGGTTTGCGCCTACAAGTATCGCAAAAAAGCGTACCGGTTTATAATCAACGGTCGCACGGGCAAATCTACGGGCAAATCACCCGTATCACCGCTCAAAGTCATCATCACAGTGCTCATAGCACTCGGACTTATCGTGCTTGCAGTGTGGTTGTGGCTCAACGGCGGTTCAAACTGATCAAAAATAAAATTTATATAATCTATAATCGGAGGTAACGACAATGATTACGAAAGATATGCTCATCATCGACGTCCTTGCACAAGGCGATCCCGACAAACTCGCAGAAGTATTGCAAGAGAGCGGTATGCACTGCTTGCATTGTATGCTCGCACACGGTGAAACTCTCGAAGAGGCAGCCGCAGTGCACGGTATCAACGTTGACGAACTTATTGCAAAACTCAACAAAGTCGCACAAGGCTAAAACTGCGCTATTTAGCGAATAGCTTTGGACGCGATTGACGCGTAGCGTAACAATCGCTATTCCGTCACTTCGTTCCTTACAAAGTCCCTTGTCCATCAACTCACGTACGCATAGTACGTTAGGGTTGCTGTTCAAGGGGCTTTTCCTTGCTCTTCATCTAAATATCGCAGTTTTATAAAACCGCACTAAACGGCGAATAACTTTGGACGCGATTGACGTCGTAGCGTAACAATCGCTATTCCGTCGCTGCGTTCCTTACAGCACCCCGAGTTTCGCAAATCACGTACGACAAGTACGTTGGGTTTGCGCTCCTCGGGGTGCTTGACACGATTGACTTCGTAACAATCGCTATTAAACGCGTTATGCATCGATTTATCGCAGTTTTAGCGTTATTGTATCGTGGGCTCTTTCTTGTTCTTCAACCGTTTAGCACAGTTTTAGCAAGTAGAACATATTGCGTGTCAGCACCCGGAATTTCGCAACTCACGTACGCATAGTACGTTAGGGTTGCTGTTCAAGTGGCTCTTTCTTGTTCTTCATCTAAATATCGCAGTTTTAGCGATTGTAACAATCGATATATCGCATACGAATACTCTTCTCGTCATTCCTCCGAGCGTAGCGTGGGAATCAAGCACGCAGTGCGCGCCCACCAAGCAAGCGATATAGCGAAACTGTGGCAAGAGTTTTTATCCTTGCACGAACTGATAGCGCGTATCGGTTGCGCGGTTAGTAAGAGCAATAAATCTAGCGTGGCTGAGGCAATGCGCACGCCTGCGTGTTGCCGTTGCCACAGCGACGATTTTTGCTCACATAACTCTGCAAAGTGCGCACGCGATAAGCGCACCGAGTATTGTTGCAAATATGGATACGGGGATTGCGTAGCGCAATTTTTTGGCTTTGCAAGCGGACAAATACACGGCGGAAATATAGAAAATCGTTTCGCTTCCGCCCGCAATTACTGCGGCGCATCTTGCTATATACGAGTCCGCGCCGTAGCGTGAAATTATGTCTTCGAGCAGTGCAATCGTGCCGTTTCCCGACAGCGGAACGAGCAAAATAAGCTCGGCAATCTCGCTTGGAATTCCTATATATCCGAGGGGCTTTGCAAGCAGTTTTGCCACCTCTTCGCTGAGCCCGCTAGCCTTGAAAAGTGCTATGCAAACGAAGATTGTGGCTATATACGGGAAGATGCTTTTTACAAGCGAAAGAGAGCCTTTCGTGCCTTGCAAGAAGCAGTCGTATACGCGTACTTTTTTGACCACGCATACGATTATCATTAGTAGTAAAACGACGGGGAGTATATAGACGCTCATTTGTTTTTCCTCGATCTCGAATTGCGTTTAAAATTGCAAAAAGCGGGTTTTATACGATTGTTTTGCAATGATAAAATAGGCGTTGTGTCATTATTTATATTTTTATTAGCAGGTTTTTTGAGCGATAAAACTTTGCAAATTATCATACCGCAAAGCGTTGCGATACCGCTCGATATAAGCGTCGGAATTATGATATCCGACGCGCTTTGAGAGCCGTGCGAGGCGCGCATTGCAACCACCGTTGCGGGTATAAGTTGTATGGACGTTGCGTTGATTACGAGGAGCATAATCATATTGTCCGTTGCCCTTATACTGCCGTCTTCCATCGCGCGCATTGCCTTGATACCGGCGGGGGTTGCGACGCCTCCCATACTCAACATATTTGCGGACAAATTGATGCATATCCAATCGTACGCTTCCTCGCTTTCGTTCTTGAAAATTTTCCGAGCAATCGGTTTTAACAGTTTGGACAATTTTTTGTCCAGTTTGGTCTTGGTCATCATATCGAGGACGGACAGCCACACGGCGTAAATTGCCGTGAGTTTTATAATCAGTGTGATTGCTTGTCCTACGCCGTCAATCATCGTGGGAAACGCGCTTTCGGGAGATTTGATTACCATTGCCACGATAGACGCAAACGTTATCAATAAAAAAGCTATATTCATAGTATAAGTTTATTTTTGCGCGTGATAGTATATGTCATAACTTATTTACTTTTTGTAAATAAAGATGTATAATGTATAAACTGTAAACAAAATTTGCATAAACCGCAGTCCAAAGAATAATAATCAAAGACTGAAAACAGACAAAAACGAACAACCGAAAGTGCAAATTTTAATCAAATATAAACACCCAAATTTGATTAAGCAATACCCAATTTTGAGTAAAGGACACTCATTTTTGAGTAAAACGTAACCAATTTTGATAAATTCAATCAAAATTCGGACTGAAATCCGATAAAAGACAAACAAAATTCGAGGCGAGTATCATTGGCTTGCCAAAGAGGTGCAAATATGCAAGACAAAAAGAAGTTTTATATGACTACGGCAATTGCCTATGCGTCGGGAAAACCGCACATCGGCAACACTTACGAAATCGTGCTTTCGGACGCTATCGCAAGAGCAAAACGTATGGAAGGATACGACGTTTTCTTCCAAACGGGTACTGACGAACACGGTGAGAAAATCGAGCTCAAAGCGCAAGAAGCGGGCGTTACGCCCAAGCAATTCGTTGACGAAAAGGCGGAAGGCATCAAGCGCATTTGGGATTTGATGGACACCACTTACGACAAGTTTATCCGTACTACCGACAAATACCACGAAGAACAAGTGCAAAAAATCTTCAAAAAGTTCTACGAACAAGGGGATATTTACAAAGGCTCTTACAAGGGTTGGTATTGCACTCCGTGCGAGTCGTTCTGGACGGAAAGCCAACTCGTGGACGGCAAATGCCCCGACTGCGGTAGAGAAGTCAAGATGGCGGAAGAAGAGGCGTATTTCTTCAAAATGAGCAAGTACGCTGATCGCTTGATGCAATACTACGAAGAACACCCCGATTTCATTACGCCCGTATCTCGCAAAAACGAGATGGTCAACAACTTCATAAAACCCGGACTTCAAGACCTTTGCGTATCGCGTACGTCGTTTACGTGGGGTATCCCCGTGGACTTCGATAGCAAGCACGTCGTTTACGTGTGGCTCGACGCACTCACCAACTATATCACGGGCATCGGTTTTGACGAGGACGGCAACAGCAGTGATTTGTACAAAAAAGAGTGGCCGGCGGACGTGCATATCATAGGCAAAGATATCGTGCGTTTCCACACCATTTACTGGCCAATCTTCCTTATGGCAATGGGCGAACCGCTTCCCAAGCAAATCTTCGGCCATCCGTGGCTTCTTATGAACGGCGGAAAGATGTCCAAATCCAAGGGCAACGTCATTTACGCCGACGATTTGGTGAACTATTTCGGCGTGGACGCCGTGAGATATTTCCTCCTTTCGCAAATGCCTTTCGACAACGACGGCATTATCAGCTGGGATATCGTTATGGACACTATCAATAGCGAACTCGTCAACGTTTACGGCAACCTCGTGCAACGCACTATCGCGATGACCAACAAATATTTCGGTGGCGTCGTATGCGATAAGGGCGCAAGCGAACCCGTCGACGACGAACTCAAAACGCTTGCAAAACAAACGCGCGACAAGGTGTTTGGCAATATTGACAAATACCGCACGGCGGACGCTCTCGGTGACGTATTCACGCTTTTGCGCCGTGCCAACAAGTATATCGACGAGACTATGCCGTGGGTGCTTGCAAAGGACGAGACCAAGCAAGACCGCCTTGCAACCGTGCTTTACAACCTTACGGAAACTATCGTGATTTGCGCAAGTTTGCTCTATCCGTTTATGCCGTCGACGTCTCAAAAAGTCGTTGAACAATGCGGTGCGACGATTAGAGAATACGACGATCTCGACAAATTCGGCTTGCTTACAAACGGCACGAAAGTGGAAGAAAATCCCTCTCACATCTTTGCAAGAATCGACGTTGCAAAGGTGAGCAAAGAACTTATCGAAAAAGGTCTCGTCAAAGTGGAAGAAGAGCACGAAGAGCAGGCGCAAGAGAAAAAAGAAGTAAAAAAACAAGAAAAAACACCCGAAAAAGAGGATAAAAAACAAGAAAACGTCGTGGATATCCAAGAGATAACCATTGACGACTTTGCAAAAATTCAACTTCGCGTCGGCAAAATTTTGACGGCGGAAAAAGTGGAAAAGGCGGACAAACTCCTCAAATTCTCCGTGCAAATAGGCAGTGAAGTGCGCACCATCGTAAGCGGTATCGCAAAATACTATACGCCTGAAGAAATGGTGGGCAAGAACGTCGTCGTGGTGTTCAACCTCAAACCCGCAAAGCTCCGCGGTATCGAAAGCCAAGGTATGCTCCTTTGCGCGTGCGCAAAGAACGAAGACGGCAGTGAAAATATCGTCCTCGTATCTCCCGAAAAACCCGTCGAAAGCGGTTGCGTCGTAAGATAACCACACCGCCTCGCAAGAGGCGGTTTTTGAAATATGATAGATACGCATTGCCATCTCAACGACGAAAAATTGTTGCCGATTGCCGATAGAATTGTCGGTGATTTTGCGTGCGACAAAATCGAGAGTGCGATATGCGTGGGCTACGATATGCCGTCCTCTCGACTTGCCGTCGAACTTGCCGATAAGTACGACGCGCTATATTGCGCGGTGGGTATTCACCCGCACGACGCGGATACCGCAAATGTCGACGCTTATCAAGAACTCAAAGCACTTGCAAGCAACCAAAAGTGCGTTGCAATCGGTGAAATCGGCTTGGATTACTACTACGATTTGAGCGAGAGAGACGTGCAAAAAAAAGCGTTCGGAGAGCAAATCGAGCTTGCAAACGAAATTGGTTTACCCGTGGTTTTGCACGTCAGAGACGCATACGACGACGCAAGAAAAATACTTTTCGATATGAAAAGTTATCTCAATCACGGTTTGCTTTTGCACTGCTATTCGGGGTCGAGCGAGTACGTCAAAGTGTTTGATAAGCTTGGCGCGTACTACTCCTTCGGCGGTGCGATAACCTTCAAAAACGCAAAACATAATATCGAGGCGCTTGCCACCGTACCGCTTGACAGACTGGTGCTCGAAACGGATTGTCCGTATATGACGCCCGTCCCGTTTAGAGGCAAACTCAACGAGCCTAAGTACGTCGCGCTCGTGCTCGAAAAGGCGTCCGAAGTGCTGAATATCGACGAGGAACAACTTGAAAAAATAACGACTGAAAATGCAAAAAGACTGTTTTATCGTATGAAATGATATAGATAAAACTGCTTTTGGGTAATAATATGACAAACAATTACGTGTACGAATTTGGCGACAGCCTATATCTTAACATTACCAACCGTTGCCCCAACAACTGTGAGTTTTGCATACGCAATATCAAGGACGGTGTGAGCGGAAGCGAGCTTTGGTTGCTCAAAGAGCCGACCTATCAAGAGCTTGTGGACGACCTCGGTATGTACGACTTGAAGAAGTATAAAGAGATCGTGTTTTGCGGGTTCGGTGAGCCGACGTGCAATCTCTCGATGATATCTCAAATTGCGCCCTATCTCAAAAACAAAGGGTGCAAAATTAGAATAAATACCAACGGTCTCGGCAACCTCATAAACAAGCGCGAGGACGTTGCAAAACTCATTGCGCCGTATATAGACGCGGTGTCAATATCACTAAACGCGTCGGACGCTGATACGTATCAAGAGATTTGCAGAAGCAAGTACGGAAAAGACGCGTTTTACGCTATGCTAAAATTTGCAAAAGACTGCGTGGACGCGGGCATAGACACGACGATGTCCGTTGTCGATTTTATCGGTGAGGAAGAAATCGAAGCGTGCAGAAAACTTGCCGTAGAGGCGGGCGCGCATTTCAAGGTGAGAGAAACCATACGAGAAGATACGGAGTATTGATAAAAAGAAAAAACGGGAGAAAACCGTGATTGGTATTAGTTTTGCTTTCGTTTTATCTTTTGTACTTCGATCGTTTATCTTCGGTACGATAGTAGTGTGTGACGGATAGAAAAGTATATTCGCGTTGCAATAAGGAAAAATATGGAAAACAACAGCGTAAGAGACATTATAAAGAGCGTTGACTTTCGCTTCAACAAAGCACTCGGACAAAACTTTATCACCGACGGCAATTTGCTTGACGCAATCGTTGCTGACAGCGGAATATGCGAAGGTGACGTCGTCGTCGAGATAGGTACGGGCGCGGGCACGCTTACGAGAGCGATTGCAAAGGTCGCAAAAAAGGTGTACTCGTTTGAGGTGGACTCCAATTTGAGGGCGGTGCTTGCATTGTCCCTTCAAGGCGTGGACAACGCGGAGGTTATTTTCCGTGATATCCTCAAAATGAAGGACGACGAGGTGCGCGAAATCGTACAATCACCCTTCAAAGTGGTGGCAAACTTGCCGTATTATATCACCACTCCGCTTGCAATGCGCTTTATCGAGAGTACGCTTGACGTGAAAAGCCTCACGATTATGGTGCAAAAGGAAGTTGCGGACAGATTCGTGGCAAAAGCCAACACTGCGGACTATTCCGCAATCACGCTTGCAATACAAATGGCGGGGGACGCAAAAATCACGAGAAACGTATCGAGAAATATGTTTTTCCCCTCTCCCAACGTCGATAGCGCGGTGGTGCGCATAGATATCGACCGCAACAAACTTGCGGGTGAGGATTTTGCGCTCGTGCACAAACTCGTAAGAGGTGCGTTTGCGATGAGAAGAAAGACGCTTGCAAACAATTTGAGCGTGTCGCTCGGAATATCCAAACAAGAGGCAACCGCAATCATAGAAGAGGCGGGATTTGCTCCGCTCGTAAGGGGAGAGGCGTTGTCGCTTGACGATTATATCAAACTCTCGCACGTGGTGGCAAAGGCGCAAATCGCATAAAATATTGACCGTATAATTGCCAAAAGAATAAATATAACGATATAGCCGGACGGATAAGGGCAGTATGAACCAAAAGAAGTCATCTCACAACTTAATCGGAATTTTCTTCGTGTCGGTGTGCGCGCTCATTTGGGGCTTTGCATTTTTGGCGCAAAGAAGCGCGTCCTCGGACGTGCCCGTGTTTACGTTCAACGGCTTCCGTTTTGCCCTTGCGGTGGTGACTATCGGCGCAATGATACTCGTCAATATGCTCGTCGATAAAAAGAGAGGCACTACGCGCACGGGGTGGAACAAATCAACCTTTATCGGCGGAACGCTTTGCGGTGTCTGCCTATTTATCGCGAACAATCTTCAACAATACGGCGTGGCGCATACATCGCTCGGCAAAGCGGGATTTATCACTGCGCTTTATATCGTCATCGTTCCGCTTTTGAGCGTGCTTATCCGCAAGCGTATTCCCGCACACGCGTGGATTGCCGTTGCGCTCGGTATGGTGGGATTTTACCTTATGTGTATGGGAGACGACGCGTCGCTTTCCTTCAACGAAGCGGATTATATTTTGCTCCTTTGCGCAATCGGCTTCTCGATGCAGATAATTTTCATAGACACGTACGTAGGTGACACCGATCCGTTCAAACTCACGTTCGTGCAATTCTTCGTGGCGTCGGTATTGAGTTTGCCCGCTATGGCAATTGAGGGTTTCCCGCCAATCGAAGCAATCGGAAACAATATTTGGTCCATACTTTACGTGGGTATTTTCTCGGCGGGAATAGGCTTCACTTTCCAGACGATAGGACAAAAATACACCACGCCCGAACTTGCCACGCTCATAATGTCTATGGAAGCGGTCATCTCTCTCATCGCGGGCGTTGCGATACTTCACGAGCCGTGCGGAACGACGGAATTTATAGGCTGTATGGTGGTTATGTTTGCGGTGTTCCTCGCGCAACTTTACGTGCCTCATACTATGTTGAGACCCAATTACAGCAAGTATTTCGTGGAATAATAAAAATCAATAAAATGACGAAAACGCACGTTTATTCGTGCGTTTTTGTATGTAAAATAGCGATTTCGTAAAATAATCAATCAATTGATACAATATACGCGACGTCGTTTTTGACGACGAATTTGACGTTGAAATCGTCAAAAAGCATACCGTATTCGCGCTCGTCGTTTTGATACGATGGGCGGGGGTCTTCGGCTATGCAAGCGGTTATCGTAGCTTTGGCTTCGTCGGATAAAGCGGACGCGTCGCATTGCCAAATTACGTCGAGTTTGTCGTAAAAGTGCTTGTCCGCATACGAGCAAACGGCGTCTTTTACGCAGTCGGTGGGGACGTAGGGTTTTATATCGTAAACGGGTGTGCCGTCTATGAGGTCCGCGCCTTCGACGATAAGATAATCACCGTATTCGTCGCTGTGCTCGATGCCTACGAGGCGCACGCAACTGAGACCTATACTGTTGGGACGGAAGGGAGAGCGAGATGCGAATACGCCCACTTTTTCGTTTCCGCCAAGACGCGGAGGGCGCACGGTGGGGCAAAACTCGTCTCTATGCGCAAGGGAAAAATCGAACAATAGCCATATATGCGAAAACTCGTCCAAGCCTCTCAACGCGTCGGGGTGGCGGTATTCTTTTTCAAATACCACTTTTGCGCGAGAGGGTACTCGTCCGCTTTGGCGCGGTACGCCGAATTTTTCCTTGAAAGGTGTTTTGACGTGTGCTATCGGTTTGATTTCCATAATTGCCTCGCTCTTATTATAGATAAAATTTGCCCGCAAATCCAGCGTTTTGCTCAAAACGGCGCATTTTCGTTATATCCGCAAAAATGGGTATTGCGTGCGAGGCGGTTTTGAATTATACTTAACATATAATCTATTATACAAAAGTATAATAACGATATGGAGGGATTATGGAAAGAACGTATCCGAGTTGGATAGACGGTCAAGTCAACAGCAAACAAACAGAGTACACTCGCCCCACGACGCTTTTGGGTAAGGACGGCACTTTGCTTTCTCCCGGTTGGGCAAGACACAACGTCTTTGAATACAACCGCAAGGACGCACGCCCCGGTTGGCGCAAGAAAGAGTGGGATTTCTATCAAATCTCAAACGGCGAGTTTATGGTGCAAATCAGTTTTGCAAATATTTCTATCGGCGGTTATGCGCAAGCGTCAATTACGGACTTGCACAACGCGCATAAAAAAGGCAAAATTCACCCGGGAACGATACTCGAATGTACCGCACTTTTCCTCGGCGGCGGAAAGTATATGTTGCCTCCCAAGGGTGACGAACCAAACGTGCTCGATCACACCGTCGGCAAGACGCAAATGAAAGTCGTCACCGAAGAAAACGTAAGGACGATATTCTTCAAAGGCACGTACAAGGGCAAAGAGGTGGAGTGCAACTTCACTATGGATATTATGGACGGACTTGAAAACATCACCACCGTTCTTCCGTTTGCAAAGAAACCGACGAGATACTTTATGACCACCAAGCAAAACAGTATGCCTTGTGAGGGTACTTTCCGTTGGGGTGAGCAAACGTGGACCTTTGACAAGAAAGACACCTTTGCGTTCCTCGATTGGGGCAGAGTCAATACGCCGTACAAAATGGTGTGGTATTGGGGCAACGGCAACAAGTACGTCACTACTCCCGACGGCAAAGAGCACCTTTTCGGCTTCGAGATCACGTGGGGGATCGGTGACGAATCTCACGCAACGGAAACGGCAATCTTCTGGGACGGAAAATGCCACAAATTCGGACCCGTCGACGTGGAAACTTTCCCCAAACCCGACAAATTCACCGACAACTGGCACTTCGTCTCCCAAGACGGACGCTTTGATTTCACTATGACGCCTTTCTACGATCATCACGGCGATCTCAACGTCATCAATCTTCTCCGTATGCACTGCCACCAAGTCCACGGTATATGGAACGGCACTGCAATCCTTGACGACGGCACGAAAGTGGATGTGAAGGATATGTATGCCTTTTGCGAGTACTGCGAGAACAAGTGGTAAACCGTCGCTGTGGTGACGGCAATAACTTTCAGTTGTTGCCGTAAACCACGCTAGGTTTCCCACTTTCTACCGCGCAACCGATACACGCTATCAGTTTGGGCACGGATAAAAACTCTTGCCACAGTTTCGCTATATCGCTTGCTTGGTGGGTGCGCACTTCGTGCGCTTGCGGTTATGAGTCGCGTGCAACGGCATCTTCCTTGTTCTTCATCTCAATATCGCACTCGCCAAGTGGTGAAATGCGCCGAACGCACTAATGCAATAATCCGCAACTCGCACGAAGTGCGAATATCACTTTTGCAAAGCCAAAAATATCACTGCGCCAATGGCGCAATATCACTCTCGCAAAGCGAGAATATCACTGCACCTACGGTGCAATATCACTGCGACAAAGTCGCAATATATATGGATAATTATATCGTTTCAAATCATAATCACACTATCGTCGGTATCGATAGAGGAGATACCGTGGCGTTTTTTGGGATTAAGTACGCGGAGGCGGAAAGATTTCAAAAGCCCGTATTGAAAAATCTCGAAAAGCACACCGAGGCGGTGGCGTACGGCAATTGTTGCGCGCAATCGAGGCAGTTCTTTGACGAGAGCAAGTCCAAAAAAAAGATGGATTTGTTCTATTATAGAGAGTTCCGCGAGGGGCTTCGTTTCAAGTACGGTGAAGATTGTCTCAATCTCAATATTTACGCCCCCAAAGGCAAGAAAAATTTGCCCGTGCTACTGTATATCCACGGCGGTGCGTTCGTGATATGTTCGAGCGACGAAAAGCCGTTTGACGGACAATATATCGCAAAAGAGGACGTGATTTGCGTGTGCGCAAACTATCGGCTCAACGTTTTCGGGTACTATTCGGACGAAAAGACGAGCAATCTTGCCTTTTACGATATGATTTGCGCAATCGAGTGGGTGAAAAACAATATTGCAGAGTTTGGCGGAAATCCCGATAGTATCACGCTTATGGGACAAAGCGCGGGCGCAATATCCTTGCAAAATCTCATACTTTTGCCAAAGGTGAAAGAGACGATAAAGGGCGCGATTATGCTTTCGGGCGGTGCGACGGTGTCGGGAATTTTTGCGCCAAAGTCCAAAAAGAGAGCGATACGCTTTTTCAAACGTGTCAAAAACGACCTAAAAAAGCGCGGAGAAGATATTCTCACTGCCGATTATCGAGACGTTTTTCTTGCGTGGAATAGGCAAACCAAGAAAAATCTTGCCTTGTCTATGCTCTCGACGATGCCCGTTTTTGACGGAGAAATCGTGCGCAAAGACCTATATAAAAACGCCTATAAAGACGAACAAGTGCCTTGCATCGTGAGTGTGACGAAGGACGATTTGCTCAAAGGATATCTTGAAAATTGCGCGCAAAAGTGGCGCAAAAACGCCAATGGCAAGACGTGGCTCACGCACTTTTATCACGATTTGCCCGGGGACGATATGGGGGCGTATCATAGTTGCGACCTTTGGTATATTTTCGGGCTCGAACAACACGGTTGGCGCAAATTTGACGAAAAAGACTACGCAATCGCAACCGAACTTCGCAAACGCTATTGTGCATTCGTGCGCAATCAAGATCCCAATTGCGACGGATATCCCGAGTGGAAAGAAGGCGACGTTTTAACGTTAAAATAGGTTTTAATAGAGTGGAATATTTATGTGCGCCTGCGGCTGGATTGCCACGTCACAACATTCGTTGCTCCTCGCAATGACATAAGAAAAAAAGGAATAATCCATCAATGCGCCGAAGGCGTACACACCAAGCAAGCGATATAGCGAAATTGTGGTAGGAGGTTTTATCCTTGCACGAAATGATAGCGTGTATCGGTTGCGCGGTTAGTAGAGCAATAAGGCGAGCGTGGCGTTAGACAATGAACTTGTGAGTTGTCTTTGCCACAGCGACGACTTTTGCTAAAAAAGACGAGTTAATTCTCGTCTTTTTTGTCGTCTGTTTTCTCGTATTTTTCAAGGGTTTTTTGGAGGCTTTCGATTACCTTTTGGCGCAACGACTCGGGGGAGATGACCTCCACTTTGTAGTTGTATTGAAGCACCCAATACAGCATTGCCTTTTCGCTTGCCTTGATAGTGGCGGTGAAATGCGCGTCGTCTACGCGATTTACCACGAAGTCAGTGCCGAACCAGTCCGAAATCGTGTCCATCATATAGTTGCGACATTTTATCGTGACGGGGATCGGCTTGTCGTTGTACATATACGGAAGCGCGGTGGAAATCTCCTTGTAATTGATACCTTTTTCAAAGCCTTTGTTTTGCTTCAAGGGTTTGGCGTCCTCGTCCAAAATGGTGATATTGGTGATTTTTTCGAGGCGGTAGTAGCCCACTTGCTCAAACGTTTCGTCGTACATCATAAGGTAGTAGCGTTGATTGTGAAGAAGCATTTGATAGGGTGAACCTGTGTGTTCGAGCGATGGGTGCAACGCCTTGTCCAAGCCCACTTTGTTGTAGAAAAAGTGGATTTTTTTGCCGTTTTCGATGGCTTCGTCAATAACGTCGATGTTGTAGAAGAAGTCTTTGTTGTCCGATTTGCCCCAGTCCTTGACGGAATACACGTGTTTGACGTGGCTCTTGAAATTGTGCCCGCCGATGGAGATGAGCTTGTCTATGAGTTGCTTGGAGTGCGTGGGGTTGACGTTGCGAGAGGCAAGCACGCTGTCGATGAGCAGTCGAAGCTCGGCGTTTTCAAGCTTACGAGAGGCAAGATACGAGCCTTCCTTGGAGCTTTCTATATCAAACCCCATTTCTTTGAGACACGCGATATTGCGTCCGACCGCCTTGCGTTCGCACTCTATACCGTAATCTCTGTCAAGCTTTTCTATTATGTCTTGATGGGTGAGCGGATGCTCGAAATCGCTGTACTCTTCGAGTATTTGATATATGCGGAATATTAGCGTTTTTTTGGATTCGAGTGCCATAACTGCCTTCTTATAAAAATTTTTCAAACGAGATCGATATGTCCCGTTTTTGGTACACATTATATCATATTATATTCTTGCAAGCAAGGGGGAAACCCCAAAAAATATCGCAAAGGAAAAATAAAAATGAAATTCTATATGACACATATCAACGAGCAAAGCAGAGTGAGCAATTCGCAAATAGCGACGAAGGACGGCAAAATCGTATTCGTGCGTATCAGTCTTATGCGCAAAGCGTCCTAACAACGACCGTTTTTGGTTGTGCGACGCGGTTTTTTGTTCTTGTCCCGTGCGTGCAAACTTTCATTCATACCTCTTTTTTTGTTTTATCCGAGAAGCCCGACGAACCCTGAACCGTCGGGCTTTTCG
>DLLD01000002.1 GCA_002476605.1 Christensenella sp. UBA7571 | reverse complement strand
AGTGAATGTGTTGTAGCCAAAGCGAACGAGGTGGATTGCGGTGCGCAAACGCCGAAGTGGAAAAGCCGGCGTGTCCGGAAAGAGGGGGTATTGTATTTAGAGGAGTTACGACGAAACTCAATTCAAAATACATTTATTTCTTGTATTATCGGTTTATATTTGATATAATTTACTCAATAATACTTATTATAGGTGAAGTATGAAAATAATCGTTGACGCAATGGGCGGTGACAACGCTCCCGAACAAATAGTTCTCGGCGCAATCGACGCCCTTTGTGAGGATAAACAACTCGAAGTTACGCTCGTCGGTGATACCGACGCAATTTGCAAAGTGCTTGCGGGCAAAAAATACGACGACAATCGTCTTGAAATCATAGACGCAAAAGACGTTATAACCAACGATGACAGTCCGACGATGGCAATCAAGACCAAGAAGGAAAGTTCGCTTGTAAAGGCTTTTGAGGCTCTCAACAGAGAAGACGCGGACGGATTCGTATCCGCGGGCTCTACGGGTGCTGTTTTGGTCGGTGCTTTTATGAAAGTGGGACGCATAAAAGGCGTATCTCGTCCCGCACTTGCGCCCGTTCTTCCCACACTCAAAGGCAACGGAGTGGTGCTTTGCGACTGCGGTGCGAACGTCGATTGCAAACCCGTCAATTTGCAACACTTCGCGATTATGGCAAGCGCGTATGCGGAGGGTATGCTCGGCGTGAAAAACGCAAGAGTAGGGCTTCTCAACAACGGTGCGGAGGCGCACAAGGGCAACGAACTCACGCAAGAAGCGTACAAACTCCTTTCCGAAACCAAAGGTATCAACTTTGTCGGCAACTGCGAAGCAAGAGATATATTGAGCGGAGATTACGACGTGGTGGTCTGCGACGGATTTAACGGCAATATCGCTCTCAAATCCGCGGAAGGCACGGCAAACACTATGCTCAAACTCATCAAAGACGGCGTATACTCGGGCGGACTTAAATCAAAACTCGGCGCGCTTATGCTCAAACCCGTGTTCAAAAACGTCAAGAAAAAGATGGACTACAACGCTCACGGCGGTGCGTGCTTCCTCGGCGTAAACAAAATCGTCGTCAAATCGCACGGCGCAAGCAAGAGTAAGTCTATAACCGCAAGTATTTTGCAAGCAAAATCTCTTGCCGAAGCAAAAGTTTGCGACAAAATAAGAAGCGGAATAACAGAAGTTTTGGCTGTTCAAACTGCCGAAGAAAGCGCAAATTGACCTCGTTAGAATATGAAAAACAACGAAATCGTAGAAATTGAAAAGATAATCGGGTATACCTTCAAAGACAAGGCTCTTTTGGAGCGTGCTTTCACTCACGGCTCAAAGGAGAAAGACGCCACCAAAAACTATCAATCGCTTGAATTTTTGGGTGACAGCATACTCGATTTTATCATTGCAAAACGCCTTATGGAAATCAATCCCAACGCACACGAGGGCGCGCTTACCAGACTTCGCGCGCAAATCGTGTCGAGAGAACCGCTTGCGGACGAAATCGCAAAACTCGGTCTTGAAAACTATCTTATAGTAGGCAAGGGTGAGAACGCAAAGGCAATAAGCAATCAATCCAAAATTATGTCCGATATATTCGAGGCGGTTATCGGCGCAATATATCTCGATAGCAAAAATATCGACCTTGCAGAGAAGTTTATCCTCGACAAACTTGCCGATTTGCTCAACGGAAAATGCAAGCACGTAGGCGTTGACGATTACAAGAGCAAACTCAACGAATTTGCCTCAAAACACGACTTGCAAGTTGAGTATATCGAAGTGGGGCGTACTGGCCCCGCGCACAATCCCGTGTTTGCCGTAGAGGTGAAAGTCAACACCTTTATTGCGGGTTGCGGAAAGGGCAAAACCAAGAGAGAAGCGGAGCAACTTGCCGCCAAAGAGGCTCTCGACCGCATAAACGTAAAGCAATAAGGCAAAAAATCAAAACGTTTCACACAAGTCGCAAATCTTACGGTTTGCGACTTTTTCTATATTCTAAACCGCTCGATTTTATCGATTTATCTTAAATTTTCGACTATGTTTCACACTATGTGAAACATTTGTGAAACATCTCTAAAACCGCTTGAAAAAGACGGTGGAATATGTTATGATAATTTAGTATTAAATTAAGGTGGTACAAAATTTTGTTGAATTTTGTCAAAATCGAGGCAAGAGGTTTCAAATCTTTTGCCGACAAAATCGAAATTCCGTTTCAGGAGGGCGTAACCGCGATTATCGGACCTAACGGGTGCGGTAAATCCAACGTTGCAGACGCTATCCGCTGGACTTTGGGTGAGCAAAGCGCAAAGTCTCTTCGCGGTAAGAATATGCAAGACGTCATTTTTGCGGGTACGGAAAAGAGGAAGAGTATGTCGTATTGTGAGGTGTCGCTCACTTTCAACAACTCCGACCAACACATTTTCCCGTCAATGCCTTTCGACGAAGTGGTGATCACTCGTAAGCTTGACCGAAGCGGACTTAGCGAATACTACATAAATCACAATCGCGTTCGTATGCGCGACATCATTTCCCTTTTCCACGACACGGGTATCGGCAAGGAAGGTTATTCCATCATCGGACAAGGCAGAGTTGCCGAGATTATGTCGGCAAAGCCCGGTGATCGCCGTCAAATATTCGAGGAAGCGGCGGGTATTTCCAAATTCCGCGCACAACGCACGGAAGCGGAGAGAAAACTTGAAAAAACCGCTCTCAATCTCGAAACGGCAAATCAAGTTATCGAGGAAATTCAACGCCAAATCAACCCTTTGCGCAAGCAAGCCGAGACTGCTCAAAAGTACTTTGAACTCAAAGAGGAACTCAAAAAGAACGAAGTCAACCTCTACATTTACAATTACGAGAACAACCAAAGTATCAAACAGCGCATTTACGACCGTCTTGCCGTGTGCGAAAAGGACTTGAAAGTCAAGGAAATGCAATTCAACGAGTGCGTCAAAAAGTATGACGATTGCATCAGAGAGTCCGCGGGTATCGACCGCGTTTACGACGAGTGCAACGGCGAGCTTTTGACCCTCAAAGTCGACGCTGCCAGACTTGAAGGCGAAGCGGGAGTTTTGAGAGAGCGTATAAGCCACATTCAAGGTGAAATCGCTCGTCTCAACAGCGAGCTTCAATCCATAGACAATCAACTCGATATATCAGCACAGCTCATCGCAAAGGCGGAAGAGAAGAAGAATACGGAGTTCCAAGTATATCTCGAAACGAGCAAAGAGGCAGAGGCTCTCCAACAAAAATATTCGCTTATCACCAAGTCGCTTGCGGGTGCTGAAACCGACCTCGAAGCGCGAAACAGCGAATATATCCGTTCTATGGAAGACCTCGGCGTGCTCAAATCCAATCTTTCGGGGTTCATTGCCGAAAAGGGTATAAACGACGAGCGTGCAAAGACTTTGCTCGCACTCGTCAATCAACAAAAGGCGCGTCTTGACGAGGAATTGACCAATCTTGCCATTTACGACGGTAACGTCAAATCCACAAAAGAGCGTATGCGCACTCTTATGAGTGAGTACAACGAGGCGTTGTCCACCAAGCTCGAAAGCCAAGAGGCAATCAAGAGCTATGC
Source organism: Christensenella sp. UBA7571 (assembly GCA_002476605.1). Lineage (GTDB taxonomy): Bacteria > Bacillota > Clostridia > Christensenellales > CAG-917 > CAG-475. The sequence goes on along the minus strand of DLLD01000002.1, from coordinate 25,751 downwards.
GGACGATATCGTCAGCCTCAACGCGAAACTCGGTTTGGCAAAAGGTAATCTCGACTTGCTCACGTCTGTCAAGAACGAGTATTCGGGCTATCAAGAGTCCGTCAAACGACTTATGCAAGACAGCAAACACGATCCCGTGCTTGCGTCCAAGATTTGGGGCGTTTTGGCGGAAGTCATCAGCGTTCCGACGGACTTCGAGGCGGCAATCGAGTATTCGTTGGGCGCAAATATGCAAAACGTGCTCGTGGAAAGCGAGCGCGAGGCAAGCGACCTCATCAACTACCTCAAACAAAAGGGTTACGGACGCGTTACGTTCCGTCCGCTCACGTCTTGCCGTCCTCGTACGCTTACGCCCGAGAACAGAGGCATTTTGACCGAGCCCGGTTGCTACGGTCTTGCGAGTGACCTCGTGAAATGCGACAAGAAGTTTGACAAATTCGTGCAAACGCTTCTCGGCGCAACGGTGGTCGTAAACAACATCGACAACGCTATACGTATTTTCAGAAAATACAATCAATCGGTCAAAATCGTCACTTTGGACGGTGAAATTTTTGCAACGGGCGGTGAAATCACCGGTGGTTCGAGAAGAACGCAAACGCGCGGTTTGCTTACACAAGAAGCAAAAATCGAGCAAGCGCAAGCCAACCTCGAAAAAATCAAGAACAACATTGCGCTTCTCAACTCTCAACGCGACGAAAGAGAGCAAGAATTGACCGATTGCGAAGCAAAAATCGAGTCTCTCAACAAAGAGATAAGCGAATTGCGCATTGAAAACGGTCTCAACGAGGACAAAGCCAAGCAGTCCTTTGACGTGACGGAGTCCTTGAAGGTGGAAATATCCAAAAACGCCGAAGAGTACGAAATCGTCAAAGCGCGTATAAAGGAGCTCGAAGAGAAGATAAGCTCAATCGACCAACTTGAAAAAGTCGTGTCCGAAAAGAGAGAAGAGTACAACGCGTTGCTTGCAAGTTCCAAGAGCGTCAGCACCGACCAAAAGAGCGAAAGAGAGCAAATGGCGGAGCAAGTGACGGAAATCAAGGTCAAACTTGCGGGACACAAGAGCGTTCTCGATGGCATCGACAACGATTTGTTCAGATACAATCGTGACAGAGAGCAGTTGGAAGACGAAAAACTCGATATAATCGCTTCTCTTAAACGCGAACAACAAAATCTCGACAATATCCACAACGCGCCCGAGAAAACAACTTTCTCCAAAGAGGACGAAGCGCGTATATCCGCACTCGAAAAGCAAATATCCGATTTGAGCGAGCGCAAACGCACCATATCCGACGAAATCGTCGCTCTCGACCAAGAGAAGACGAGATTGTCCGACGAGCGTTCCGCACTCAACGAGAAGAAAGTGCGTGACGAGGCTATGCTCGAAAACGTGGATATCGAAATTCGCAACCAACAAGCGCACATTCTCGAAGAATACGATTTGACGTACGCAAGTGCCGTTGAATTCAAAGATCCCGAATTCAAAGCCTACGGCGCGCTTACCGTCATATCCGATTTGAAGAAGTCAATCAACCGCCTCGGTGACGTCAACCCGCTTGCACTTCAAACGCTCAAAGAAACCGAGGAAAGATTGGAAGAACAGACCGTTCAACGCGACGATATCCAAAAGGCGTACGACGACATCGTCACCATTATAAACGAGTTGACGGGTGAGATGCAATCCAAATTCACGGGTGCGTTCGACCAAATCAGCGAAAACTTCAAAGAGGTGTTCCAACAACTCTTCGGCGGTGGTAAAGGTGAATTGCGCCTCAATATGCAAGACACGGACGACGTGCTCGAAGCGGGTATCGACATCTACGCCCAACCCCCGGGAAAGAAATTGCAAAACATCAGCCTTTTGAGCGGTGGTGAACAAGCGTTGACTGCAATCTCGATATTGTTTGCTATCCTCAAACTCAAACCGATGCCGTTCTGCGTGCTTGACGAAATCGAAGCGGCACTTGACGATGCCAACGTCAACTTGTTTGCGGAATTCCTCAAAAAATTCAGTGACTATACGCAGTTTATCGTCATCACGCACAGAAAACCGACGATGCGCCACGCAGACACGATTTTCGGCGTTACGATGGAAGAGAAGGGCGTCACCAAGATAGTTTCCATTGAGTTTGAAGAGGCGGCGAAACACGCAAAATAATCGTCGCTGAGGCAACGACATCGCGCCGTTCGGCGCAACGTCGAGAGCCTTGCTAGATTATTTTGCTACTACCGCACAGCCAATCTTTGCTATCAGTATGAGACGGACAAAAACTCATACCACAATTTTGCAAGATTGTCTGTTTGGTGGGTGCGCCTTCGGCTTGATTGCCACGCTTCGCTCGCAATGACATACGGAATATTCCACTTGTCATTCCGAGGGAACGAAGTGACCGTGGGAATCCAGCGTAGCGAATATAAAAATATCCACAACTCGCACAAAGTGCGAATATCACTTTTGGCGCAAGCCAAAAATATCATTTGCGCAAAGCGCAAATATCACTGCGACGAAGTCGCAATATAACTTTTAGCCATAGGCTAAAAACTATTCTCGCTTGCGAGAAAATAGGTGCTATATGAACTTTTTTCAAAAAATCATACAAGGGATAAAAAAGACTAAAGACGCGTTCTCGAAAAAGCTGTTCTTTGCGTTTTCAGCAAGGGAACTTGACGACGAGTTCTACGAAAATCTCGAAGAAGCGCTTTTGACTGCCGACGTCGGCGTCACCGCAACGGAAAATCTTATCGAAGAACTCAAAAACGAGATTTTTGAAAAGAAAATCAAGAAACCCGAAGACGCCAAAGAGTTGCTTATCAATCTTATGATCGAAGATATCGACTACGATATTCCAAAGTACGAATATCCGCTCGTTATCTTGCTTTCGGGCGTGAACGGCGTTGGCAAAACCACCGCTATCGGCAAACTTGCGCATTACTTCAAAGAGCAAGGCAGAAGCGTAGTAGTTGCGGCAGCGGACACGTTTAGAGCCGCCGCAAGCGAACAATTGGAAGTATGGGGACAACGCGCGGGCGTGAGAGTTATCCGTCACAACGAGGGGGCAGACCCCGCCGCAGTCGTATTTGACGCAATATCTTCCGCAAAAGCCAAAGGTAACGACGTCATTTTGGTCGATACCGCCGGCAGACTTCACAATAAGAAAAATCTTATGGCGGAACTTCAAAAAATTTGCCGTGTGGTCGAGCGTGAATTGCCCAACGCGGACTTCCGCAAATACCTAGTTCTCGACGCAACGACGGGACAAAACGCCGTCGCGCAAGCGGAAATTTTCAGTGAAGACATCGACACGGACGGCATTATCCTCACCAAACTTGACGGTACTGCAAAAGGCGGTGTAGTCCTTGCCATCAGTGAAGAAATCGGCTTGCCCGTCGTGTACGTCGGCGTGGGTGAGGGGATAGATGATTTGATTCCGTTTGATGCCACGGACTTTGTAAGAGCATTGTTTTGAATTGATAAATAAGTAAAATAAACAAATAAAATATCGAGGTGTCGAGCAAAAACGCTTGACACCTTTGTTTTTGAAGAGTATTATTGTGTCAAGCAATGGAGATTGACAGTCGATTATGGATAGATTTGAAATTTCGGTTTTGAGAGGGTATTACGGTGCGCTCCTCACTCAAAGACAAAATGATATGCTCGTTATGCACTACGATGAAGATTTGTCTTTTGGAGAAATTGCAAACATAGTCGGCATATCTCGTCAAGCGGTGCTCGACGGCATCAACAAGGGTGAAAAACACCTTTGCGAGTACGAGGAAGCGTTGGGGCTTGCCAAAAAGGACAAGCAAATCAACCTTCTTTTGGACGAAGTGTCTCTGCGTTGCGACGACGAAGGCAAAGCCGTCGTCGAAAAAATCAAAAAGTTATTGGAGGACTAAATGGCTCTTTTCGGAAGTTTGGCGGACAGAATGAATCACATATTCTCAAAACTTCGCAACAAAGGTAAGTTGACCGAACTTGAGATAAAACAAGCTATGCGCGAAATTCGCGTTGCTCTCCTAGAAGCCGACGTCAATTACAACGTCGTCAAAGATTTCACCAACAGAGTGAGCGAGAAGGCACTCGGGGAAGATATCCTCAAATCCCTCACGCCCGCACAACAAATAGTCAAAATCGTCAACGAGGAACTTTGCTCATTGATGGGTAGCACTCATCAAAAGCTTGCGGTGAGCGACAAGCAACCCACCATATATATGATGTGCGGTTTGCAAGGCGCGGGCAAGACCACGATGTGCGGAAAACTTGCTCAATACCTCAAAAAACAAAGCAAGAAGACGCTTCTTATTGCTTGCGACATTTATAGACCGGCGGCAATTCAACAACTCAAAGTCGTTGCTAAAAAGGCGGGGACGGAGTGCTTCGAGATGGGACAAATCGACCCCGTCAAGATTGCGAAAGCGGGCATAGAGTATGCTCTCAAAAACGGCTACGATACGGTGATTATCGATACTGCGGGTCGTTTGCACATAGACGAGAACTTGATGCAAGAGCTTATCAACATCAAGACTGCCGTCAAGCCCACGGAGATTTTGCTCGTCGTCGACAGTATGACGGGACAAGACGCGGTTACGGTTGCCGATACGTTCAATCAAAAGCTCGACATTACGGGCGTTATTATGACCAAACTCGACGGTGACACGAGAGGCGGTGCTGCGCTTTCAATCAAAGCGGTTACGGGCAAGCCGATCAAGTTCAGCGGTACGGGTGAAAAGATGGAAGATATCGAGCCGTTCCACCCCGAGCGTATGGCGTCTCGTATCCTCGGTATGGGTGACGTGCTCACGCTCATCGAAAAGGCGGAGCAAGCGATATCGCAAGAAGAAGCTCTCAAACTTCAAAAGAAACTCAAAGAAAACTCTTTCAATCTCGAAGATTATCTCGCTCAACTCGACAGTATGAAAAAGATGGGCAATCTTCAAGATATGATGGCAATGATCCCGGGGCTTTCGGGCAAAATGAAAGGCAATCCGCAAATCGACGAAAATCAGATTGCCAAGACCAAAGCGATTATTCAATCGATGACTCCAAAAGAGCGTCGCAATCCCGAGATTATCAAAGCGTCCCAGCGCAAGCGCATCGCAAAGGGTAGCGGAACGTCCATTCAAGAGGTCAATCAACTTCTCAAACAGTTTGAGATGACCAAAGATTTGATGGCGCGTATGCAAAAAGGAGGAATGAAAGGCCTCAGAGGTCTCAAAGGCTTGCCTTTCTAATCCGTAAAAATATCGATTATATTAAAAACAATAATATAAAATAAATTATCACAAATGGAGGCTAACTGTTATGGTTAAACTTAGACTCACCAGAATGGGCTCAACGAAAGCACCTTTCTATCGTATCGTTGCAATGGATTCTCGCAAAGCGCGTGACGGCAAGTACATCGATCAAATCGGTTACTACAATCCCGTTTCCGAACCCAAGCAAATCGTCATCGACGCCGACAAAGCAAAACAATGGCTTGCAAACGGCGCTCAACCGACTGATACGGTTATGGGTTTGCTCGTTCAACAAGGTATCGTTGAAAAGAAGTAAATTGGTGGTTTTAGATGATTGAATTGGTCGAATATCTTGTTGCGTCCCTCGTTCCCGACGGTGACTATACCGTGGAACAAAGAGACGGCAACGGTGCAAGCGACATCGTCGTTACTATCGCAAAAAAGGATATCGGCAAAGTGATTGGCAAGCAGGGCAGAATTGCAAAAGCAATCCGTACACTCGTCAAATCCGCAAGTGCCAAATCCGGTGCGAAGTACAACGTTGTCATCGAAGAGAAAGATGAAATCTGAACTCACGATAGGCAAGGTCTTAAAACCGCGCGGTTTGAAAGGGGAACTCAAAATCGAGACTTATTCCTCTGATTCCGCACGGTTTTCTCACCTTAAACAACTCAAAATCGACTCAAAAGAGTATAGCGTCAAAAATATCTCGCTCGAAGGCGCAATCGGATACGTTACGCTGGATACTATCGACGACGTAGACAAGGCGGAAGCGTTGAGAGGCAAGTTTATCACCGCAAAAAGGGACGATTTGCCCAAACTTCCCGACGGAAAGTATTATATCGTCGATATGATAGGTCTCGACGTGTTTGCAAACGGAGAATGTGTGGGTGAAATCACGGACGTTTTGCAATACGGCTCTGCCGACGTATACGTCGTAAGAAACGGTGACGCGAGTTTGAGTTTCCCCGCAATCAACGGTCTTATCAAAGAAGTTGACTTGCAAGGCGGAAAAATGATGCTCGACGGGACGATTTTCAATCGCGTAGTGGTGTTCAACTGATATGAAATTTGACGTTTTGACGATATTTCCGCAATATTTCGACGTCCTCAACGAAAGCCTTTTGGGAAAGGCAATCGAGGGGGGCAAATTTTGCGTTGACGTAGTCAATATCCGTGATTTTTCAAAAGATAAACACCTCAAAACCGACGATACGCCTTACGGCGGTGGCGCGGGTATGGTTATGACACCCGATCCCATCGTGAGCGCGATAGAAGCGGTTGACCCTCACCACGAGGCGTGGCGCGTGTATATGTCCCCGAGAGGTACGGTTCTCAATCAAGCCAAAGTCGAAAGCCTTGCGAAAGAAAAGCGCATTTTGATACTTTGCGGTGATTACGAGGGCGTTGACCAACGCGCAATCGATATCTGCATCGACGAGGAATTGTCGATAGGCGATTACGTGCTTACGGGCGGTGAATTGCCCGCACTCGTGACCATAAACTGCGTTGCAAGGTATATCGACGGCGTTCTCGGCTCGGACGAAAGCACCAAGGAAGAGAGCTTTTCCAACGGACTTTTGGAATATCCGCAATACACCCGTCCAGAAGTGTATAGAGGTTACGCCGTTCCCGAAGTTTTGCTTGGAGGCAATCACAACGACATACAAAAGTGGCGTCTTGAAAAGTCGCTCGAAGTGACGATGAAACGTCGTCCCGATTTGTTCAGACACCTCGATTTAGGCAAATTTTTGCCAACCAAGAAAAGAAAACGCAATCGTTAAACGGTATCGGCATATTCCTCAACTCGCACAAAGTGCGAATATCACTTTTAGCCGAAGGCTAAAAATATCACTGTTGCGAAGCAACAATATCACTGCGACGAAGTCGCAATATCACTTGTGCGTAGCACAAAGGAATTTGTTTTGAACATACAATGGTTTCCCGGTCATATGACCAAAGCGATACGAATGATGGAGGACAATCTCCGTCTCGTCGACGCGCTTATATACGTAATCGACGCAAGGGCGGTATACTCTTGCGATAACCCTCTTTTTAACAAGCTTTTGCAAGGAAAGAGGGTGCTTTACGTTTTCAATAAGTGCGATTTGGTGGAAAAATCCGACCTCGACGCTTGGTGCGAGCTTTTCAAAAAGCAGGGTAAACCGTACGTCAAGGCAATCGGCACGAGCGGTGATTGCTCGCAAATCGTTGCGGGACTCAAACAAGTCGTGTCAGACAAAATCGAAAAATACGCTGCAAAAGGCGCAAATATATCCGTGAGAGCAATGGTCGTAGGCGTTCCCAATAGCGGAAAGTCCACGATTATCAACTCTATGGTCAAGAAAGCAAAAGCGGTTACGGGTGACCGTCCCGGCGTCACGAGAGGTAAGCAATGGCTTTCAATCGACAACGTTGACTTTTTAGACACCCCGGGTACGCTTTGGGGCAAGTTCGAGGACCAAAAAGTTGCGCATCACCTTGCGTATATCGGCTCTATTAGGGACGATATCCTCGACGAAAGCGAGCTTGCATACGATTTTCTCGACGAAATGAAGACGCTTTATCCGCAAAATTTGCAACAAAGATACAATTTGCCGGAGATTAAAGAACAAACGATAGACGTTTTTGAAGATATCGCAACTGCGCGCGGATTCAAAGTGAAGGGCAATCAACCCGATTATGACCGCACTGCAAAAATGATTATCGACGAGTTCCGCAAAGGCAAACTCGGCAAAATAATGCTTGAATTTCCCGCCAAATTATAAGCGAGATATTCCGCAACTTGTGCACGCAATAACGAAAGGGTGAGACACCCACACCCGAATATAAATGCTCCACAACTTGCGCAAAACGCAAATATCACTTTTTGCGTAAGCAAAAAATATCACTGCGACGAAGTCGCAATATCACTTGTGCATAGCACAAATATCACTGCACGTTTAGTGCAATATCGTTTCACTTATGGTAAAACCCGAAGAACTAATGACGTACGAGAGACAACTTCTCGACAAAGGTTACCGCTATATTTGCGGAGTTGACGAAGTGGGTAGAGGACCGCTTGCGGGCCCCGTTACTTGCACTGCCGTGATTATGGATTTGTCCGACTTGATTGACGGAGTCAACGACAGCAAAAAGGTGAGCAAAATGAAGAGAGAAAAGCTTTTCGATATAATAAAATCAAAGGCAATTGCGGTGTCCACCGTCTCGTACGACAATCTCAAAATAGACGAAATGAATATCCTCAACGCCACCAAAGCTTGTATGGCGGAAGCGATTATGACGCTTGACGTCAAGCCCGATATCGTCATAGTGGACGCTTTGCAATTGGATATTCCGTATAAAACTTTTGGAATTATCCACGGTGACGCGCTCTCTTATTCCATTGCGTCGGCATCGATAATCGCAAAAGTCACGAGAGATACGTATATGGAGCAAATGGCTCTTGAATATCCTCAATACGACTTCGAGCACAATATGGGGTACGGCACGGCAAAGCATATCGCGGCACTCAAAGAGTACGGCGCAACGCCCATACACAGGAAGACGTTTATAGGAAATTTCGTCAAATGAATACCAAAATAATCGGGGATATAGGTGAGAGAATAGCGCGCGAAGTTTACGAGGAAAAGGGTTATAAAATCCTTGAAACCAACGCAAAATATTCCGATTGCGAAGTGGATTTGATTTGCGAGTGTTTCGTTGACGAAAACGGCAATCTAATCCGCTCAAAAGACAAAAACCGCATATCTAAATTCTTTGAAAAACTCGGAATTAAACGCAAAAAATCCGAGAAAAATCAAGGTGAAAGAACGATAGTTTTTTGTGAGGTCAAGACGAGATACGGCGAGGATATGGGCGCGCCCGAAGAGGCGGTCACGCCGTACAAAGTCGGAAGATACGTCACCGCCGCAAAAGCGTATATTTCGTGGCACAGACTTGCCAACGCAAACGTGCGCTTCGATATATTTACGGTGGGGGAAAACGGGTATAATCTCATAGAAAACGCATTCACAGAAAACGACGCAAAATACAAAAGAAGATGAAAATTGCATAATTTTTCAAAAAAATCATTAAAATGCACATTTTTATTGTATTTTTGCTTGTTTATATATTTATTTTATGTTAATATAACACGCGTGACTCGGATGTTCCGCTGGCAAGAGAGACTTGTGTAAGAACATTTGGTAAAATTAGGAGGTCAGTATGAACATTATCGACACAATCGAAAGAGAGGGTATGAAACAAAACTTGCCCGCAATCGCAATCGGCGACCAAGTCAAAGTGAACGTCAAGGTCGTTGAAGGAACGAGAGAACGTATTCAAACTTACGAAGGCGTTGTCATTGCAAAGAAGAACGGCGGTATCCGTGAAACCATCGTCGTACGTCGCGTTACGTTCGGCGTAGGCGTTGAAAGAACGTTCCCGATCCATTCACCCAAGATCGACAGCATCCAAGTCGTTCGTCACGGCAAAGTAAGACGCGCAAAACTTTATTACTTGAAAGAAAGAACCGGTAAAGCCGCAAAACTTAAAGAAGTCTAATCGGCAACCGTTTTTCGAGAGGAATAAAATGAAGAAAAAGTTAGTTATTATAAGTGCAATGGTGCTAGTCGTTATACTAGCACTTTTCGCATTTACCGCTTGCAACAACGATACGAGCGACGTCGGTGAGGAACTCATCGTCAACGGCAATTTCTCGGCATTCAAAGACAAGAAGTTTGACGGTTGGACGACGTCGTCTTCAAGCACGGTGTTCGGCGCAGCAAACGAGTCCGACGACAGCGACAATCAAACGCTTTACATCGACAACTCATCCGCCGGGTACAACTATCTCAAACAAACGGTCAAAGTTTCCACCGGCAAGATCTACAAAGTCACCGTCGATTTCAAAATCAACTCGGAATTGTCCAACAAGACCGGCGCATACGTGACTTTCCTTGAAAACGTGGAATACAAATTCGTCTCTCACAGCGAAAAGACCAAAGGCTTCGTCACAAGCACTTTCTACGTAAGACCAAAAAACACGGACTATCTCACGATCGCGCTTTGCGTAGGTTCGGAAGACAATAACTGCAAAGGTAAAGTGTATTTTGACAACGTTTCTATGCAAAGAGTGGAAGAAGCGGCAGAAGGTTTCACTGTCTACGACTTCAAGAAGGCAAAGACCGTCAATACCAACACCAACGCAAGCGGTATCACGTTCGTGGTTATGCTTACCGTGTTCGGCGTCGCGGCACTTGCTCTTGCTTATATCCTCGTAAGACGCACTTATGCAAGAAAGGACGCATTCGTCGATTTCGGCACGACGTCCGTTTACGACAAGAAAGCAAAGACGACGGTGAAGTGGTATCAAAACAGTTGGTTCATCGTGGCAATGATTTTGCTCGGTGCTTTCCTTACGAGACTTGCATTCTTGCTCTCAATGTACGGTATGGGCAGCAGTATGACCAACGTCATAACGCTTGCAAAGAACACGCTCGCTTCAAAGAACGGCTTGTTCAACTACTACGCAAACAATTCAAGCTCCGCATACGCACCCGGCACGCTCTATATCCTCACGATTTTGGGCTATGCAAGCAAGAATCTCAACGTCGTTTCGACGTCCATCTTGCTCCGCTTTATCAACGTGATTGCGGATATGGCAGTGGTTGCAATGATCTTCTTCTACGGCAAGAAATACGTCGGCAACAAGCTTGCAACTATTTATGCGGGACTTTACGCACTCCTTCCGTTCGCGCTCTTGTCAAGCAGTATCAGCGCAACGTTTGAAAGCGTGCTTATCGCTCTCGTCATCGGCTCGCTCATTTTGATGATAGAGAAGAAGTACATCTCGACTTACTTCGTTATGACGCTTGCGGCAGTCCTCGACATCAGAGCACTTGCAGTTGCGCCTATCATCGTCGGCTACTTCGTGTATATGTGCATCAAGGACAACGACGACAAGAAGAAATTCACTTCCAACAGAGCGAAAATCGTCTTCGGTCTCGTGGCAACTATCGTTTTGGCATACTTGCTCACGCTTCCCGTGGCTATCAACCAAGTCAAAGCAGGAGACGCATTCTTCGGCTTCAAGGTTATGGTCAACGAGATGACCAACACGTTATATTTCACGAAAGACGCGTTCAACCTCTACGGTATGGTTGCTATGAACGGCAAATACTCTCAAAAGAGCGTCAACGTTCTCAACCTTATCTTCTTGCTCGTTCTCGAAGCGTACGTTATCTCGCTTTACTTCAAGAATCGCAACAAACAAGAGCTCTTGTTGCTTGCGTCCTTCACGCTTGCGGTTATCGCAGTGTTCACTATCAAAGTGACGTACACGTACCTCTATTTGTCTCTCGCTCTCGCGCTTATGTACACGATGGTCAGCGGTGACAAGAGAATGTTCCTCGTCTCCGGCGGTATCGCAACGCTCGGCTTCATCAACTACGGTCAACTTATGAACCAAAGCGGTTTCGTCAAAGTCGGTCAAGTTACCAACGCGGTTATGAGCTTTGAGACGACCAGTCCGTTCTATATCGTGTTCAGTGTGGCGGCAGTGCTTCTCATCGGCTACTACGCATACGTGACGTACTCCATCACCAACAACACCAAGATCGTTGACATCAAGGCTATGCCTCAATCTCTCGGAACGACGTTGAAGAACTTCTTCAAAAACGTTTCCTTGAAACTCAAAAAAGACGAAGAATAATCTTCGTTGAATACGAAAACGACGCTCAAACGAGCGTCGTTTTTTTATAAGTCGTTTTAGTATATCGGTGATTTGATTATAATCAAATTTGCATTAGATAAATACGATTTATAAATTACTTATCGATATGGGAATACGATTTATAAGTAGGATAACGATAGGGGAATACGATTGTCGTTAAGTATTTCGGGATATGATTGCATTTCTAATTTGTAATTTTTAATTGCAATGTATAATAAAAACACGGCGTGTGCCGTGTTTTTTGACGTATAGAGTATTTATATTATTTGTTTTTCGGCAAGTTCTTTTCAAGGCACTTGAAGGGCATAAACTTGCCGGCAAGGGAACTGACGTATTCGGCGTCCAATTTCTCGAAAATAATATTGTTGGCGTATTTGGTTGCGTCTTCGATACGCTCTTCGCTGTTGATTGTCCACATCAAAATAGGCACTTTTTTGCCCCATTTGATTATATATTTGTTTTCGGGAAGTCTACGGTCAACCGCACGCACGTCGTACGCAATAAAGTCGGGCTTGGTGATCTTGTTTATCCAAAGTTTGCCCATAAAGTCGGTTGCCCACCATCTGTTGCGTTTTCCGTCGGGGGAGCACCAAGTGCAAAGCTCACCGACGGCGTATTTAGAGTGGCGTTTTGCATACAAAACCGCGCCGAAGTCAAATGATTGGAGTGCAATGTTGCCTTTGTAGCCGACTTCGTTGAGGACCTTGATAGTTTCGCGCACGATAGTGTGGTCAAAGGGGTTGATGCCTTTTATCTCGCACAAAATGCCGACTTGACCGTTTACGAGTGCTAAAAACTCTTTGAAAGTGGGCATAACGTACTCGGTGTTGGCAAGGGGATAGGTCTTCAATTCCGCAAGAGTGCAGTTCTTGATAAGTTTGTCAACACCGCAAACGCGTTTCAAACTGTCGTCGTGGAAAACGACCACTTCGCCGTCTTTGGTGACGTGTACGTCGATCTCGATATTGAACCCGTTCTTTATTGCTTGTTCGTACGCGGGCATACTGTTCTCGGGGTATTGATCGTCGTGAAGTCCGCGATGCGCTATCGGTCTATCGAAAAGCCATTGAAAATCCATAAGAAACTCCCTTAATATTATTTCATTCTTGTTGATAAAATTCTATATTTCATTTATAATAAAGTCAATAGTTTTGAAAATTTTATCAAAATTTTTGCTTAATTGCAAAGTTTTGGTGAGTGAGGACGCTTTGAGCAAAAAACACATACGCAATTTTTCCATAATCGCGCACATCGACCACGGCAAGAGTACGCTTGCCGACCGTCTCATTGAAAAAACGGGCACGGTGTCCGAGCGCGATATGTCCGAGCAACTTCTCGACAATATGGAGATTGAAAAAGAGCGCGGTATCACCATCAAATTGCAAACTTGCAGACTCTATTACAAATATAACGGTGAGGAGTATATTCTCAACCTTATAGACACTCCCGGTCACGTCGATTTCACTTACGAAGTATCGCGTTCTCTTGCCGCTTGCGAGGGTGCGCTTTTGGTGGTTGACGCCACGCAAGGCGTAGAGGCGCAAACGCTATCCAACGTGTATCTTGCGCTCGAAAACGATTTGACCATTTTGCCCGTCATTAACAAAATCGACCTTGCCTCGGCGGACGTCGACGCCGTAAAACTGGAAATCGAGGACATAATCGGTCTCGATACCGAGGGTTGCCCGCTCGTTTCGGCAAAAGAGGGTATCGGCGTAGACGATTTGATTGCTCAAATCATCGAAAAACTTCCCGCGCCTACGGGTGACGACAACGCGCCGCTAAAAGCACTCATTTTCGACAGTTTTTACGACAATTACCGTGGCGCAATCTCTATGGTTCGCATTATGGACGGAAGCGTCAAAGTCGGTGACAAAATCAAGATGATGGCTACGGGCAAGAGCTTCGAGGTGGTCGAAGTCGGTTATTTCTCACCCGGTATGCGCCCTTGCGACAAACTCGTGAGCGGTGAAGTGGGTTATATTGCGGCAAGTATCAAAAACGTGAGCGATACCGCCGTCGGTGACACAGTTACCAATGCGGAAAATCCCGCAAAAGAGGCACTTCCCGGTTATAAAAAGGCAACGCCGATGGTTTACACGGGCGTTTTCCCCGCGGACGGTGCAAGATACGACGATTTGAAAGAAGCTCTTTTGAAACTCCAACTCAACGACGCTTCATTGAGCTTCGATCCCGAAGTATCAACGGCTCTCGGATTTGGTTTCAGATGCGGTTTTCTCGGGCTTTTGCATATGGAAATCATCGAGGAAAGACTTGAAAGAGAGTTCGACCTCGACCTTATCACCACTGCGCCGAGCGTGTCGTATATCGTTACCAAGACCAACGGTGAGAAACTTACCATAGACAATCCCACCGCGTTGCCCAATCCAAGCGAGATTGCGTACATCGAAGAGCCTATCGTCAAGGCAACGCTTTACACTCCGCCGGAATACGTCGGTCCGATTATGGAACTGTGCCAAGGCAAGAGAGGCGTGTTTATCGATATGTCGTATATCGATCCCACGCGCGTGCAAATTATATATCGTATGCCCCTCAACGAGATCATTTACGACTTCTTCGACAGCCTCAAATCACGCACGAGAGGTTACGCCTCACTCGATTACGAGATGGACGGCTATGAAAAGAGCGACCTCGTGCGCCTCGATATGATGATCAACGGTGAGATGTGCGACGCACTCTCTATCATCGTGCACAAAGACAACGCTTACGCCCGTGGCAGAGGCATTGCTGAGAAGCTGAAAGACGTTATCCCCAGACAACTTTTTGAAGTGCCTATCCAAGCCACCGTCGGTGGCAAAATCATCGCGCGCGAAACCGTAAAAGCAATGCGCAAAGACGTCTTGGCAAAGTGCTACGGCGGTGACATCACGCGCAAAAAGAAGCTTCTCGAAAAGCAAAAAGAGGGCAAAAAACGTATGCGCAAAGTGGGCAGTGTAGAAGTGCCGAGCGAAGCGTTTATATCCATACTCAAAGTAGATCCGAACAAGTAAAATAATACCCCGAAAACCGTTGCGTTCTTCGGGGTATATATATTGAAAAAATGCAACTGTACGTCCATATTCCGTTCTGCAAATCGAAGTGTCGCTATTGCGATTTCAATTCGTACGCCTGTTTTGACGATGCGACGATTTTGCGGTATCTAAACACTCTAAATCGTGAGATTGCACTTGCGGGGGACAAATACTGTTACGCAAAAATCGACACGATTTATATAGGCGGTGGCACGCCGAGCGTGCTTTGCGAAAAGGACGTAAAAAGCGTTGCCGATACGATAAAAAATCACTTCGATTTGTCGACGCTCAAAGAGTGGACGATCGAGTGCAATCCCGAGAGTATAACCGAGGAAAAATTGCAAGCGTATAGGGATATGGGTATCAACCGCATAAGCATAGGCGTGCAAAGTCTTGACGACAGAAATTTGAAGGCTATCGGTCGTATACATTCAAGCAAAGTCGCGCTTGACAAAATCGCACTTGCAAACGAATATTTTGACAACGTATCTTGCGATTTGATTATAGGATTGCCATTCGATGACGAAAATAGCGTCAGAGAAGAGGTATCCACGCTTGCACCGCTCGTCAAACATATCTCTATGTACGAGCTTATCGTCGAGGACGGAACTCCGCTCAAAAGTATGGTTGAGAGAGGAGAGATAAAACTTCCTTGCGACGACGATACGCAGTCGCTGTTTGAAACTGCTATGGACGAGGCAAAAAAGTGGGGGCTTGAAAGATACGAAGTGTCCAATTTCGCCAAGGACGGACTTATATCGAGGCACAATTTCGGTTATTGGACTAGAGAAGAGTATCTCGGTCTCGGCGCGGGAGCGTATTCGCTGGTAAAAACCGCGGACGGAAGCAAACCGCTTAATAAAGAGACGAGATTTGCCAACGTAAAAGACGTAAATCAATATATAAAATATATTGAAAACGCGCAAAAATTCGACGATATAGATAGAATCGACGTCGAATATTTAAGCGAAAAAGACGTGCGCAACGAGAAAATTATGCTTTCTCTTCGCACGACGAGGGGCGTTGAAAGCAATATTTTGACGATTCCCGACAACTTGAAAAACTTTTTTGAAGAGGCGAACGGGTTTACACGGCTAAACGCAAGGGGGATGGCAGTGATGAATTCGTTGCTCACCGAAATATTGGATATATAATTTTGCGACACAATACTTTGCTTTCGTGTGCGTATAAGTTTTATATTTATATTTGAGTGAATATGATTGTCAATTCAAAAATTGTTTGATATACTTTCATTATCTCGGAGGACACAAATGACACCGGACTTTTCTGTTTACGGGGAAACCCCCAGCGCACCAATTGCTCTTATCGCAACCCCCGGTGCGGAAGAACTTGCAACCCTCATAGACAAAAGACTAATCACGCTGTTTAGCGAATCACATCTCGGCAAAAAACTACACAAAGACACGTTTATCTTGAAGTCCGATTGTCCGCGTTTCACCAACGGTGACGCAAAGGGCATTATCTACGAGACCGTAAGAGGAAAAGACTTGTATATCATTTGCGACCCGGGCAATCACGGAGTGACCTATCCGTTTTTCGGAAAAGAAATTCCGCTCACGCCCGACGAGCATTTTGAGAACTTGAAACGCATAATATGTGCTTGTAACGGCAAGCCCCAACGTATAACGGTCGTTATGCCTATGCTTTACGGCGGACGCCAACACCGCAGAAGCGCAAGAGAGTCTCTTGACTGCGCTCAAATGCTTCAAGAGCTTCAAAATATGGGCGTAAGCGACATCATCACGTTCGACGCGCACGATCCGAGAGTGCAAAACGCCGTTCCGCTTATGGGATTTGACAATTACTTCGTACATTATCAAATACTCAAATGCCTTACGCGGAATTTCCCCGACGTGCGTCTCAACAAAAACAGCCTTATGGTCATCTCTCCCGACGAGGGCGCAATCCCCAGAAACGTGTATTACGCCTCCGTGCTCGGTCTCGACCTCGGTATGTTCTACAAACGTCGCGACTATTCCACGATAATCAACGGTCGCAACCCCATTATCGCGCACGAATATATCGGTTCTTCCGTAGAGGGTATGAACGTGTTCGTCGCAGACGATATGATTGCAACGGGCGATTCAATTCTCCACCTTGCCAAAGAAATTAAAGAAAAGGGCGCAAAGAAGGTGTTCCTTGCCGCAACTTTCTCGCTTTTTACGGAAGGTATCGAGAAATTCAACAAAGCTTATGAAGAAGGCGTATTCGACGCGGTTCTTTCGACAAACCTCACTTATCGCATTCCCGAACTCAAAGACTGCAAGTGGTTTATCGAAGCGGACTTGTCAAAATACATCTCGTATATAATTGCTGCCGCCAACGTCAACGAATCGGTGTCCAACTTGCTCGATCCGTCTCAAAAGATCAGAGAGCTCGTTGCACGCCTCGGTGAATAAGGCGCACGAAGGAGTATAAAATGAAAATCACTTGGCTCGGCCATTCCTCGTTCAAACTTGAAGAAAGCACGGGAACGACGATTGTCACCGACCCTTATCACTCGTACGTGGGCTATGAGATGCCCAAAGTCGACGCAGATATCGTAACCGTGTCCCACGCGCACAACGACCACTGCTACGTCTCAAACGTAGGTGGTGATCCCACGGTGCTCAATAGAGCGGGCGCGTACGAAATCGGCGGTGTGCATATTCTTGCTCAACGCAGTTACCACGACGACAAAAAAGGCGCGTTGCGCGGAGATAATATCATTTTCAAATACCGTATGGACGGCGTAGACGTATGCCATATGGGAGACATCGGTGAAGAGTGCAACGCCATTTTGGTGGAGTCGCTTATGCCCGTCAACGTTTTGCTTATCCCCGTGGGCGGAAACTATACGATTGACGCCGTGCAAGCAAAGGAATACGTTGACCGCATTATGCCCGACGTGGTTATTCCGATGCACTACAAGACCAAAGATTGCGAATTCGACATTGACAAAGTCAACGAATTTCTCGATCTTTTCGAGGACGAAAACGTCATTTACGCCGATGGCTCTACGGTTGAATTCGACAGAGCCGATTTCGACGGTGAAGAAACCAAAGTTTTGGTTTTGGAAAGATTTACGAACTAAATTTTTTAATCGTGCTCATCTAAAAAAGGTGGGCACGATAAAACACTTTTAGATAAAAAATACCCGTTTATAATCAATTTCACGACTATTTCCGCAAGGGAAAGTCATCGTCACAGGAGTTTTTATGCAAAAATTTACAAAACAAGAACTTGACGCAAAGAGCATTTTTGAAATGCGTTCGCTCGCAAAAGACGTCGGTGTAAGCGCACCTACGAAACTTAATAAGGCGGAACTCGTAGACTTGGTCTACAAAATCACCAACGGTGAAATGCAACCGCCGACTGCACCTCGCAGAGGCCGTCCCAAGAAATCGGAAGAGGGCGCGGTAGCTACGACCGATACCGCCACGGAAACTCAAAAAGAGGAAGAAAAAACTCAAAAATCCGCTTCGGAGAATAATAGCGAACAAGTATATCAAAAGCCCAAATTCCAACCCGTCGTGTTCCGTCCGGCCAACAATCAATATCAAAAACCGCAAAATAACCGTCAAAACTACAAAGAAAACGTTCTCAACGAGCGCAAAGAGTCAATCGACGAGGGCGCGGAACAAGAAAGAGAAGGATATCTCGAAATCAATCCCGACGGATACGGATTTTTGCGCGTAAAGAACGGTGAATTCAACGAGATGGACGCTTACGTGTCCGCTATGAAGATAAAACAATACGGATTGCGTAGAGGTGACTACGTCAAGTCCCTTTGCAAAAAGATACAAGAGGGCAGACCGTCGGCAGTCGTAAGCGTAACGACTATTAACGGCATAGACGCCGACAAAATCGGCAAACGCCCCAACTTTGACGATTTAGTGCCGATTTATCCCGACGAGCGTATCAGACTCGAAGTTTCGTCAAGAGAATACGCAACTCGTTGCATCGACCTCGTTTCGCCTATCGGCAAAGGTCAAAGAGGTATTATCGTATCACCGCCGAAAGCCGGTAAAACTACGCTTTTGAAGATGATTGCAAGCTCGATTGCAAAGAATTATCCCGAAATAGAGCTCAAAGTTTTGCTCATCGACGAGCGTCCCGAGGAAGTTACGGATATGCAACGCTCGATTAAGGGTGAAGTGGTGTATTCCACGTTCGACGAGCTTCCCGAGCACCACACCAAAACGGCGGAAATGCTTCTCGACAGAGCAAAACGCCTCGTTGAGATGGGCAAAGACGTCGTGATTTTGCTTGACTCGCTCACGAGACTTGCAAGAGCGTACAACCTCACCATTCCGCCTACGGGCAGAACGTTGTCGGGCGGTATCGACCCGGGTGCTTTGCATAGCCCCAAACGCTTCTTCGGCTCGGCAAGAAACATCGAAAACGGCGGATCGCTCACCATCATCGCAACCGCACTTATCGATACGGGCAGTCGTATGGACGACGTCATTTTTGAAGAGTTCAAAGGCACGGGCAATATGGAAATTCACCTTGACCGCAGACTCAGCGAAAAGCGCATTTTCCCCGCAATCGACCTTGCAAAGAGCGGTACGAGAAAGGAAGAATTGTTGCTTACTCCAAGCGAACTCGAAGGCACGTGGGGGATTCGCAAGATGCTTTCCAACGCAGACAACACCGAGGCTACGGAAAACCTCATAAATATGATCGTCAAGACCACTTCCAACAAGGAATTTATCGAACAACTCAACTTGCAATTGAGAATGTACCAAAAAGAAGGGTATACTATCCGTTCTTTGAAGTAAGAATTATAGGAAAGATATAAAGAGGTGGCTATATGAGCGAATTTAAGGATTTGCGTATCGTTGACAACTTTTATCAAACATCGTCATTTTTCCCGATGCCCGTCGTGCTTGCAAGCACCGTGTCGGAAAGCGGACAAACCAATATCGGCTCGTATTCGCTTTGTTTTCCGTACTACATTGCGGGCAAAGACTACTACGCAATGATTTTGGAGGTGCGAAACAGCTCAAATACCGCTCAAAACATACTGCGCACGGGCAAAGTTACGCTCAACTTCATACCCGACGATAAAAAGTTTTTCAAAGAGGCGGTGAGGCTCGGTTTCCCGGGTGATACCACCGCCGAGAAAATGAAAAACTGCATTTTCACTCTCAAAAACAGCACTTTGGGAGAGGATAGACCGCAAATAGTGCAAGAGGCGTTCCAAGTGTTTGAATGTACTTGGGACAGTTCGCTCGAAGACGCGTATCTCGACAAAGCGGGTTGCTTGGAAGGCTACGAACCGCCGTATCGCAATTTCAACGGCATTACGAGCAAATTCGGCGCGCATTTCATACTCAAAATCGACAAAATTTGGATGAAAGAGGAGTATTACGACTCAATTATCAACGGCGTCAGCAGAAACAATTATCCGCGCGTTCCCGTCGATTACGGATATAGAGACAGCACCAATTTTTGGTGTTCACGCTTCAAAAAGCCGTATCCGGAAAAGATACAAGTAAAAGAGGGTGACGTCAACTCCGTCAAGTACGCAGCAAGCCGTATCGACCCCGCCGTCAAGTTCACCGACGAGGCGTGCGCAAAACTCACCAAAATTCCGCGCGTGTTCTTGAAAGCGGCACTCACGCAAATGGTGGATATCGCAAAACAAGAGGGCATATCGCTCATCGATGAAAAAGCGCTTGCAATCATCAACGACAAACGCCGTCAAGAAAAGAAAAAGTAATCGGTTTGAACCAATAAAACCGCAATCGCGCATTAAAATACTTGCGCAATTTTTCGAAAGATAGAGGGAAATATGAAGAAAAACAGCATTAGAATACTGACGTTATTATTGATAGCGATAGTCGCCGTAACGATGTTTTCACTTGTTGCGTGCAATAAAGATACGTCGTCTTTCGCCGAATTAAAAGGAGAAAGCGATCGCGTAATCTTGTTTATCGGTGACGGTATGGGCGTTGACCACGTAAAAACCGGTGAAGCGTACTTCGATAGGAAAATGTTTGACGGTTTTAACAACGTCGGCCTCGTGAATACGTCTTGCTTGCAAAAATTCCAACCGACGGACAGTGCGGCAGCCGCAAGCGCAATGGCAACTGGTGAAAAGTATGAAAGAGGTTGTATTGCGTTGAAAGATTCCAAGAACTATCAAAGTATATCCGAATATGCAAAAAGTCTTGGCAAAGGTGTAGGCATCGTGACTACGGACACTCTTTCCGGCGCAACTCCCGCGGGTTTCTCTGCACACGCAAAGAAGAGAAGCGATAAAAAGACCATAATCGAAACTCAACTTGAATCTAATATCGATTTGTTTCTTGGCGCGGGTCTTACGACATGGGAAGATGACGACGTCAACTACGATATGTATCGCAGTCAATTTGAAGAGAAAGGCTACACTTTCTGCGACAAATACGGTCAATTGTCTCTTGAAAGCAGTAAAGTAATCGGTGCGTTTTCTGAGATTGCAAATTACACTTCAACAAACGAAACGCCCACGCTCAAACAACTTGCAGAGTTTGCAGTTGACTTCCTTGAAGCAAAGTATCCCAACGGTTATTTTCTTATGGTCGAGGGCGCGCATATAGATAAAACGAGCACTGTCAACGATATGAGCGGAATGCTTGCGTATCTCGATGAATTTGACAATGCAGTCAAGGCTGTCAGTGCCAAAATGAACGACAAAGACAATTATTCGATGATTGTTACGGCAGACCACGAATGTGGCGGTTTGAAGTATAATGGTGAATCCAAAGACCAAATCAACGACTCACTTTTCACCGTAAAAAACCATACCAAAGCGGATGTATCGTACTACGTTAGAGCAAAGTATAAAAAAGTACAAAAACCGTCGTTGTCCGCTAATATAGACAATACCGATATTTTCAAGATGTGTTATAGTTTAATTTCAAACAAGAAGTGAAGTTTGAATTTTAATTAAGATTGAGATTTAAATTTATCTCGTAATAAAAATACGGCTACGCTGATTGCGTAGCCGTATTTTTTATGCTGTACTATTTGGCTTTAACTCTGTTTTTCTTTACGAGCACTATTGCGACAATTACTATTATGCATACGAAAGCAACGCTTCCGACGACGATACCGGCAATTGCTCCGCCTTGCAAAGTCGTCGTAACTTCCTTTGACGGGGTATTGAGAGCGGATTTTTGAGCGTTGAGCCTATCGAGAGCGGACTGTACATCAGAGCCTTGCTTTACGGTTGAGTACAGCGTGCCGTAAATGGTTTCCGCAAGTGTTATTGCCTCTTGCTTTGCCTCGGGCGTCGTTGCGTCCTCAATTGCCTTTACTGCGTCCTCAAAATCGTCCACGGTAAACGGTGTGTGTTCAATCGTATGTTCTTCTACGTGACCGCACTTTGTGCAAGTGTGCGTTTCAAGTCCGTCTTCGCTTTCGGTCGGAGCTTTAACGATTGACCACTCACCGTATTCGTGCTCCGTGCACTCAATCATAGGAATATCACGCATCTCCTTTGTATTGCACTTGGAACATACGCGTTCCTCGCTACCTTTTTCGGTGGTGGTTGCGGGTTTGGTTACTGTCCAGTTTGACCACTCGTGGTCGCATACGAGCATAGGAACGTCACGAGACTCTTTCTCATTGCATTTGGAGCAAACGCGCTCTTCCGTGCCTTTTTCAGTGTAGGTAGGTTGTTTGGTTACCGTCCAATTGCCCCATTCGTGCACACATTCGGTTTCTTCTTCACCGTAGAGAATCTCAATGCTTTCGATATAGCAAGCAGTGGACTCGTTATAGTTGATAGTGAAGTATTGGTCGGTCGTGTTGAGCGCAAGCGTCACGCCGTTGGTATCGGCGGTGAGAGTGCCTCTCTTCGTGCCGGTCGTCGGGAAACTCGTTCCGGAAGAGTAGGGAGTATTCGACGTGTAGATATCGAAGCTCTTGCCGCTGCCTTCTACGAGTTTAATCGTGATAGAGATAATAGTGTTGGGTATAGGCGTCGTATTGAATAGATAGCAAACTTTACCGCTTCTTCCGTTCATTTGAATCGCGCCTTTTTGCGTGTTGTTATACATATAGCCTTGACCGCTAATTCCGCCCACGGTCCAGTTGTACCACGCATACGATCCGCCCGCATTGGTATCCGAAATCTTAATAGTCGTCTTTCCGCCGCCAGTGATTTTCTTGACGGTAATGCCGTTTACGACGTCTTGGAACGTTTGTCCGTTGGACGTAAACTTGCATATTACGCTCGTCGTGCCCGCAGAAAGGGTAGATTGTCCCGTAACGGCGTCGAGCCATTGGCAAGAACTGTTGTCAACAATCTTCGTCGAACCGTCGGTGAAGTGCGCCGTAACGGTGATGCCCTTCGTATCGAAGGTTTCACCGCTGTTGTAAGTAGTTTTAGTGGGTTCGCCGCTTACGGAAATACTGCTTACGCTCTTTACGGTGAGGGTAAGAGCTGCCTTGATGGACGGATTTTCTTTGCTCGATACGGTGATAGTCGTAGTTCCGTTGGCAATTGCGGTAACTTTGCCGTCCGCATCGACCGTTGCGATCGTCGTATCGCTTGACGTCCAGTTTACTTCGCGTTTTGCATTGGACGGTGCGTAGGTGGGTTGCAACGTAGCGGTTTCACCTATGCAAAGGGACATAGAGTCGTTTTTGAAAGTGAGTCCCGAAATAGGTTCAGTGCCTTCGTGTTCTGCAACCACTGCTTGAAGTTTCGAGTTGTACGCTTTTCCGTCGTAGCAATAAATTCTTGCAGCGTATTCGGGGTGATCGATAAAGGGGTTGCGGTTACCTTGGATTTTGTAAACGGCTTCATTTCTAAGTCTTTCGGCGGCAGTAACCGGTTCTTCGAGATGCCATTTCATAAGCGTTTCGATATCGCCGATCGTCTTGCTGTGTCCGTCACCGAGCACAAATTGAAGATTCCAAGCGTCACCCCAACGCGTTTGAACGTACATCAAAATACGCGCCGTTGCGCCTCTATATCCAACGCCTGGGTAGAAGTATTGGCTGGTTTTGTAACAAAGATTGTCGTACGTCGTGCTATTGTACTCTTTTACGATATTGCCCGCCGTTTGAGCGACTTCGCCAAAGGACAAACTGCCTCGCGTAGAGTTGAGTTGTTGGTCGGTAGGTCTCAAATGGTGCGCGTCCGAACCCGCTTGAGACTTTGCGGGGAAGGCTTTACCACCGTCTTTAGGCCATACGTGCTCACGATTAGTGCCCGATTTTGCAACGGTGCCGGTATAGAACCAAAGCATTTGGCTCTTGTTGTCGGGGTTTGCGTCCGTATCGGGAAATACGTCCATAAGGCCATCATAAGAAGGTTGCGACTTGTGCGTAGACGTAATCAAAGTTGCAAGCGAACTTCTGAAAGACGCACCGTTGGTGGACAAACTCTCGACCGATGCGTAATAGTCCGCCGAAGTCGTCGCTTCCGCGCTCGTTGCGGAGGCAATATCGAGCGGTGCGAAGATATGCGCGTCGCAAAGTCCGAAAATCAAAGTGAATGTCGTTGCCAAAACGAGCAACAACACCGTGAAGGTTGCAAACGTTCTAAATGCGGTTTTTCCCATTCTTTATATCCCTCATTTTCGTACGGTCAATCCATACGTAAATATAATACCATATAAAAATATCTATTACAATATATGACGTCACATTTCCTTTTGAAAATTTTGGGCATAGAGGGGAGATTGCGTGCTTTGCGAAAAATAAAACGCTTTTTTTTTAGAAGAAGATGTAAGTCGTTGCCATGCAACGAACATCTCTTTGCTCCGCAGGTCTCCTACCACCAAAATGCAATCTTACTATGCTTCGCATATTCAATCGCTTTTACGCAAGTGCAAGTGATTGCGAGAAGAAGATGTAAGTCGTTGCTATGCAACGAACATCTCTTTGCTCCGCAGGTCTCCTACCACTAAAATGCAATCTTACTATGCTTCGCATATTTGATTTTTTATATGTACGCAAACCCGTGCAAGCACGGTTGCGCACATATAAAAATGCAACCCTACGGGTTACGTAAGATTGCATTTCGGTGGCGGAGAAGAAGAGATTCGAACTCTTGAACCGCTTTTGACGGTTACGCGATTTCCAGTCGCGCGCCCTCGACCAAACTAGGCGACTTCTCCAAATTGAAGGTGCGTGTTTGGTACGTATGTACCATTGAACGCGACTTCTCCAAAGTTAATATTAGAATGGGTGGCAGTTGGAAGCCAATGGTCAACAAATCCATTTCCTCCAACTGTTCAAGCGAGAGATGTCTCTCATAACCCAACGCAAAAGATTATAACTTATCGATTGAGTTTTGACAAGCGGATATGACATTTTGTTTATAATTATTTTGTCAAATTCAATTGGTATTGATATTTTTTGCTATTTGTGTTACTGTTTAAGTGTAAAATCGTAGCGCAAAAGGATAATTAATATGATCGATATAGACGCCAAAGTGGCAAAATATAAAAAACTTGCACTCAAAAAGCCGAAGTATTACGTTGCTATCGGTGATTTGTACTTAGACGAGGCAGATTTCAAAAACGCTATCGTCTACTACGAGAAAGCCGTGGAGAACGGCGTTTTGGCATATACTGTTCTTGGCGACACTTGGGGCTACCGCTCTCAATACAAAAAAGCGTTCGACGTTTATACGGAAGGCGCAAACAAAGGCGAAGCGGAGTGTTTTGCCCGTCTCGGATTTTGCTATGAAACCGGTTATGTAAAAATCGATATTCAAAAAGCAATCGAGTATTACGCCAAAGCTTCCGATTTGGGTGTGGCGGCAG
>DLLD01000009.1:55477-115870 GCA_002476605.1 Christensenella sp. UBA7571 | reverse complement strand
GCTTATAGCCGAAGTCATCCATTTTATCAAGCGCTCAAAGACTATGTTCCGTATGGCAAATGGGGTGTTTGTACTTCATCGGATTTGACTGCCGTAATTTCAGAGGTTGACGAAAGTATTAAAAGATTTCAAAAAGCGACCGACAAAGAAAAAGAAGCGCTTCCATATTTAAAGAGTTGCGAAGATGTTTACGAAGCAATTAACTCAATACATAGCTTAAAAGAAGAAATTGAAGACCTTAATCGATGCAACGAGTTCTGCCATTTTTTAATCGACTGTTTAGACGAAGACACATATGAACTCGATGCAGATGGCGAATTTGACTACGACAAGCCAATTGACGCAAAAATTGAATGGAAAATCGAATGACAAACAAAGAAAAATTTATTGAATTGTGTAAAACGAATATCACTCGACAAGGTGTTAACAACCTCATTACTTGGCTAGAATCGACAGACTTCTTCACCGCTCCGGCCAGTTCAAAATATCACGGGAACTATGAAGGTGGGCTTTTAGAACATTCTCTTAACGTCTTCGAACAAATTAATACCCTATATAACACGTACAAAGAACAAATCGAATTGCGTGGCGAGGAATTCTCATTAGAAACTTTAACCATTGTTGCATTACTTCACGACGTTTGCAAGATCAACTTTTATAAGAAAGGTACACGTAACGTAAAAGAAGGTTCAATGTGGGTAACAAAAGACGTTTGGGAGATCGACGAAAAGATTCCACTTGGGCACGGTGAAAAAAGTTGCATAATCCTTACTTGGTTTATGAGCCTCAATATCAAAGAATTACTGGCGATAAGATGGCATATGGGGGCTTATGATTCTGCATTCAAGGGGGGCGACTATAGCTTATCTAGAGCGCAAGAATACACGTCGCTTGTAACACTGTTAAGTATGGCAGATATGGCTGCAACAAACTTATTTGAAAAAACGATTAAATAACAGGAGGAACAATGGACAAAACAACAGGCAAATCATTAAATCTTTACGAAAAACTGCTCAAAATCGCAGATATGAGCGGTATCTTGAGGAAAAATCGAGCTGGATATAATTATAACTACACCACGGAAGACGAGATTCAAGCAAAAGTAACTTCAGGTATGCAAAAATACAAAGTATTTTTGTATCCGTCTCTTGTTCCAAACACGCTTACGGTTGAACCTTATACATATCAAAAAACAAAAACGAAAAAAGTAAAAAACGAAACTGTCGATTACTCAGTTCTTATGAATGAAATTATCGTTAAGGCAGAGGTCATTTATAAGTGGGTTAACGCAGAAAATCCCGACGAAACAATCGAATGTCGTTGGGCATATATCGGACAAATGGAAGATGCGTCTCAAGCCTTTGGTGCAGGTGCAACATATGGCAATAGATATTTCTTACTTAAGGCACTTCAATTAGCGACAACAGAAGCTGACCCCGATGAATATCGCTCAAAACAAAAACAGGCGGAGCAATACGAATTAGATAAGTTAGCCGCCGAAGAACAAAGAATGCTTTCCGAAGAAAAGGCAGCCGTAATAGCACTTGGTACACAAATTATTAAGGCTGGAATGACAAAAGAAAACCTTATGAATATTGTCGCAAAGTATAATGGCGGAAACGGCAACCCTTCGAGCATTAAGTCTATTGACGTCTGCAAGACAATTTCTGAAGAACTTCAAAAAACATTAGCTCAAATTGAGCGTGATTCACAAAGTAAATCCCCTGAACAACCTAAAAAGACAACCAAAAAATCCGAGCTCAAAAAGGAGGATGTCGAATGATATATAATGATGGAAAAATTTACGCCACAGTATGGGAGAACAAAATTGCCGAAAATGGCAAATACGCGGATTTAAAAATATCCACCGGAGAAAAAGATTCTGACGGAAAATGGAAAAACTCAACCTGGTTTCCGAGAGTTATTGGACACGCATTAAATTCGATTAAAAATGCTAAACACGGCGATAGAATTGTAATCACAAAATCAAAATTTTCAAATGAAACCGTTCAACAGGATGAAGATACATATCGCACATACTTCAGATTTATCATTTTGGAAGCATCATTTGCAGATAAAGCGCAATCGGCAGAAGACACAGAACGTCAAAAGTCTACCGTAAAGAAACAATCGGCAGAAGAAAATGTACAAGTTGCTCAAGAGCAACACGTTGATGAGGATGATCCGTGGTAAAAATGGGAAACAGCGAAAAGGAAAGGTATTCTTTTTCAAAATTAAATGCATTTCTTACTTGCCGATACGGATATAAATTAACTTACATAGACCACCAAAAAGGAGTTGGAAATTGTTTCAGCTCCTTTGGGTGTGAAGTCCACTCACTTATGGAAAGATTGGCCAAAGGTAATATAACCCTTTGGGACTTGGTTAGCACTTACGAATGGGAATTTGATGGCGCCGTTCCAGAGAGCTTCCCCGATTCAAAGTTTTGTCCAAATATGCGGCAGCTTTACTATAACCAAGGGTTGGAATTTTTAAAGAACTTCCCTGGCTTCAACGGAAAAAAGATTCTAGAAGTTGAATCACAATTTGATATACCCATAGACGATTGGACTTTTACCGGTGTTATTGACCTTGTATTCGAGGACGAATCTGGACATTTAATTTTGCAAGATTATAAATCAAAAAGCACATTTAAGAGTAAAAAAGAACAGGCAGAATACGCTCGTCAACTTTATTTATACTCGCTTTACATCAAAGAAAAATACGGCAGGTATCCCGACACACTCCGCTTCCTAATGTTCCGTAAAAATCGAACCGTTGATATTCCGTTCGATGTTAATGGATTAAATGAAGCAGTGTCGTGGGCTAAAAATACAGTAAAAGAAATACGCGATTGTTGGGACTACTACCCTTCTTGTGATGATTTCTTTTCTCAACATCTTTGTAATCACAGAGAAACTTGCGATTGCAAAAACAAATAATCGGAGGTAATGCTTATTTTTGTTGACAAGGAACAAATATTAAAAGCAAAAGCAAAGCTTGGTGACAGAAACGCCGAAATAATTGCAGATGTTTTACAGCTTGAAAAATATGATGCTGTTAACAAAAAGGCACTCTGTCCGTGGCACTTAGAAGACTCTCCTAGTTTTATCTATAATCCTAAAACTTATAGCTGGCACTGTTTTGGTTGCGGTAAGAATACAGATATAATCGATGCTTATATGCATACAGGATGCACATACCTAGAAGCTCTGCAAAAGATGTTCGATGAAGCAAAAATTCCTATATCTTTTGGCGAAAAGGGTGTGAAAACAAAGTATCAATATCGATATCCGCACGAAGAACCGGTAAATGATAAAGAACACGTTTATGAGTATTTGAACAAACGCGGTATCTCTCAAAAGACCATTGATGCTTGCGACGTTCGAGAAGACCCGCACGGTAACATCGTATTTAATTATTATGACACTAACGATGTTCTTTGCTTAGTAAAGTATCGTCCATCGCACAAGATAGATAAATCTAAGGGCGAAATAAAAGCTTGGTGCCAAAAAGATGCAGACACAACACCGCTTCTTTTCAATATGAATCGAGTTAACATATTACAACCCCTTTTGATAACCGAAGGCGAAATAGATTGTATGGCAGCAATCGAAGCAGGATACACCAATGCTGTTTCTGTTCCGCTTGGGGCAAACAACTATGGCTGGATAGAAGAAAACTTTGATTGGCTTGAACAATTTGACAGCATCATTATATGTTCCGACAACGATGAAGCGGGACTCAAAATGCAGAAAGAATGTGTGTTTAGATTAGGGTCTTGGCGAACAAAATTCATTGATATTCCCTTGTTCCATTATGATGAAGAGCACGATAAGAAAATTCCTATGAAAGACTTAAATCACGTGCTCTACTATGAGGGAGCACAATCTGTTTTAAATCTAATTCATAATGCGAAAGATTCACCGGTAGACAGCGTTTCGGACTTCTCCGATATTACTAACATCGATTTAGATGAAATTGATGGAATAAAAACCGGCATTCCCGAGTTAGATAATCGCCTTATGAAACTCTTTTATGGAACGTTCACCATCGTAACTGGCGTAAACGGTGCAGGTAAAAGCTCATTTTTATCTCAATTGATATGTAATGCTATAGACGAAGATAAAAACTCATTTCTTTATTCTGGTGAATTACCGAACTTTCAAAGCAAAAACTGGATAAATTACATACTCGCTGGTCAACGTAATGTTCGCGAATACAACTTTGGCGGAACAACATATTGGAAAGTCACTCCCGAAGCTCAAAAAGATATTGATTCTTACTACAAGGGGAAATTATACATATACAAAGATGGCTATGACCACAAAGCTTCTTCCATATTAAAAGCGATGGAAGACACAACACGAAAATATGGGTGTAAGTTACACATTATCGACAATCTTACATCTGTCAACCTTGAAGCAAATGAACAAAACAAATATCAAAAACAAGAAGATTTCGTAACCAAATTGATTGACTTTGCAAAGAAATATAACGTCGCAGTTTTACTGGTTGTCCATCCGCACAAAATCGAACAAATGCGACGTTTGAGCAAAATGGACATACAAGGTATATCAGCAATCATCGATTTAGCTCATAGGATTTTGAGCTTATATAGAGTTACTGCAGATGACAAAAAAGGCACGCCAAAGCGAAATGGTTGTGGTTGGTATAAGGAGCCAATCAAATACGATGTTCTTTGTGATATTTTAAAAGACCGCCTTATGGGATTCGAAGGCAGTAGTGCTGGCCTTTATTATGATAAACCATCTCGCAGATTCTTTACTGACGAAGAATCCCTTGATCATAGATACCGTTGGGACACAAACGAGTACGATTCACCACTTCCCTTCACGCCACGTCAACTCTATGATGATGCTGAAGAAGAAGTGTATGGAAAAATAAACGGAGAAAAATAATGCTTACATTTTGTAATTATCATAGGCACAGTATGTACACCAATGTTAGGATATCAGATTCAGCCGTAACTAATAGAGATTACGCAATTAGAGCAAAAGAGTTAGGACACAAAATATTATCGTCTGTTGAACACGGCTGGCAAGGAAACTACTTTGATGTTATCTCTCTTGCTAAAGAGTTTGACTTAAAACCCGTAATTGGTGCGGAAGTTTATTGGGTAAAGGATAGAACCGAAAAAGATAGAAGCAACTGCCATATGTGCATAATTGCAAAAAATGAAAACGGCAGACGTGCTTTAAATGATGTGCTGTCAGAAGCAAACATAACTGGTTTCTATGGGCAACCTCGCGTTGATATTCCCCTTATTCTCTCGTTACCTGCTAACGATGTCATAGTAACAACGGCGTGCCTCGCATACTGGAAGTATGATGACATAATTGATATTACAAAAATATTTGCCGAGCATTTTGGAAAAAATTTCTATCTGGAAGTTCAATATCATAATACAGACAGGCAGAGAGAAATAAACAAACTTATACTTAAATTAAAAAATGAACTCAACATCCCTCTTATTATGGGGTGTGACAGCCATTACATAAAAAAAGAAGATGCTCAAGCTAGAACCGATTTTCTGTTTTCAAAAGGATTAGACTATCCCGATGAGGAAGGATGGTACCTTGACTATCCTGATGGCGATACAGCATATCAACGCTTTGCTAATCAATGTGTATTGTCACACGAAGAAATACTGGAAGCCATCGAAAACACAAACATTATGTTGACTGTCGAAGAATACGATAGTCCTATTTTTAATGATGAAATAAAGTTGCCAACTTTATATGAAGGATGGACGCAAGAACAACGCGACGAAGAATATAAACGCCTCGTTTGGAACGGATGGGATGAATATAAAAAAGATATCCCGGAAGAAGAATGGAGCAAATATGTGGAAGAAATCGAAAAGGAAATTCAAACCGTGGTCGATACCCATATGGCCGACTATTTTATATGTGATTATTACATAATGAAAAAGGGCAAGGAAAACGGCGGAAAACTTACAAAAAGTGGCAGAGGTAGTGGTGCATCGTTTTTTACTAATACGCTTCTTGGGTTCAGCGACGTGGATAGAATATCAGCACCCGTTCATATGTATCCAGAACGTTTTATGTCGACCACAAGAATTTTGCAAAGTAGAGGAATCCCTGATATCGATATGAACGAAGCTCCCACAGAGCCTTTCGTCAGAGCACAAGCAGAAATTCTTGGGCAAGACCACTCCTACCCTATGGTAGCATATGGCACTATGAAAAATTCAGCAGCGTGGAAACTGTATGCAAAATCCCAAGGCGTTCCGTTCGAGATAGCGAACGCAGTATCAGAGCAAATTAAAAAATACGAAAACGCAATAAAACACGCTGAGGAAGACGAAAAGGACGAAATCGATATTAACGACTACATTGATAAAGAATACAAGGATATTTTTGAGAAAAGCAAGGGATATCTTGGGCTTGTTGTTTCTTGGAGTATTGCGCCCTGCAGTTCACTTATCTATATGGGAAGCATAAGAAAAGAAATTGGACTTGTAAGAGTTAATGATAATATTTGTTGCTTATTGGATGGGCACGTAGCAGAAGAAGGTCATTTCCTGAAAAATGACCACTTAAAAGTTAGCGTTGTTGATTTAATCTACAAATCCTATAGAGCAATAGGAATTGAACCCCCTAAAGTCAAAGACCTCTTGAAGATGTGTCCACCAGATGATCCTGCGTGGGATATATTTAAAAATGGATGCACAATAGGCATAAACCAATGTGAACGCGAAGGTACTCGCGCTAGGGTTATGAAATACAAACCTCACAACATTTCAGAACTTTCTGCATTCGTTGCGGCTATTCGCCCGAGTGGAGCATCATATTACAAAAAATTCGAAAGTCGTGAGCCATTTTCATATGGAGTTAAGGCCTTTGATGAACTCATTCAAACAAAAGAATTCCCTTACAGCTTTCTTCTATATCAAGAGCAAATAATGAAAGCATTAAACTATGCCGGAATTGATATGGCAGAATGCTATACGGCAATCAAAAACATCGCCAAAAAACGCGCCGAAAAAGTATTGGCATATAAAGATACTTTTGTTAAAGGTTTCCAAGCAGCAATTATGCGAGATGAACAAAAATCAGAGAACGAAGCTCTTTCACTAGCCGAGGAATTGTGGCGAATAATTGAAGATGCCGCTGGATACGGTTTCAATGCATCGCACTCTTACTGCGTTGCTCTCGACGCTTTATACGGGGCTTGGATCAAGGCTCATCATCCGTTAGCCTTTTATGAAACATATTTAAGGCTTATGGAAGAAAAAGGCGACAAAGATAAGATGAATGCATTAAAAGACGAAGCTGAAAGTTATTTCAACATAAAATTCCCTCCGTTTCGTTTTGGGCAAGATAATCGCATCATTAAATCAGTTCCCGAAAAGAACGCCATTGTAAACTCTATATCAGCTATCAAAGGATATAGCACTGGCGTAGGTGAAATCCTCTATGAGTGTAGTCAACAAGGCCTAGACAGCTTCGTACAAATCCTACAATGGCTTGATGAACATTCAATCAAGGCTGCAAAGATTAAGCCATTGATTATGATTGACTATTTCCAACAATTTGGCAATATCCTTACGCTTTTAGACATCTTGGAATGTTGGGAACTGTTAAAACAAGGTAATGCAAAACTAATAAAAAAGGATAAAATAAGCAACTCGCTTCTTAAAGCCATATTGGAAAAGGATTGTGTTTTTAAAACAAAAGACGGCTCCGAGTCAGCATCGTACAAGGTTGACGGCAAGGTTATGAATTGTCTATCCGAATATGAAAAAGCATTAAAAGATGCTCCGCTCCCCCCACTTCCCCTTAAGACACAAATCCAATACAGCATCGACATTCTCGGATATGCTGATGTTATGACTGGTCTCGAACAAGACAGGAAAAGACTTTTAATCACAGATGTTACTCCGATGTCGAATGCCACATCAATTTG
The DNA here is from genome assembly GCA_002476605.1 of Christensenella sp. UBA7571. GTDB lineage: Bacteria > Bacillota > Clostridia > Christensenellales > CAG-917 > CAG-475. The sequence goes on along the minus strand of DLLD01000009.1, from coordinate 107,917 downwards.
GGGATATAGAATTGGTACCAAAAGCGTTGGAAGTGGCAAAAGTGCACGAGTAACCGTAAAGAACGATGTTTTTAAGAGTAATCCGCTTAAGCCCGGAGATATTATATACGTCACTTCTCTTTACAAAAATCAAGGCGGATATTGGTATTTACTAGATTATAAAAAGGAATGGTAATATGGAAACCAAATATAAACAATTAGACATTGATGATATTTTGTTGGACTACGATAAAACAAAACCTTTACAAGGAATACTTATTATAAATGGTACTGGTGGTGTCGGCAAAAATGAATTTGTACGAATTCTCAGTACGCTGATTCCTTTGGCGCACGAAAGCGTTGTCGATCCGATTAAAAAAATCGCTAAATACGCCGGTTGGAATGGAGAAAAGGACGAAGCCAGCAGGACTTTGTTATACGAATTTAAAAAAGCACTCGATACATATAACGATTACACTTGGAACTATTTTCTCGAACTTACGAAGAAGTACCATAACAAAAGTGGTTCTTTCTTGTTGTGTGTAGATATGCGAGAACACGACCAAATCGAACGTGCAAAAAAAGAATTCGGCGCAAAAACCGTCTTGGTTTTACGTAATTCAGTCACCCCGATAACGTCGAATGCGGCGGATGCCGATGTCTTTAATACAAGTTATGACTACATTATCGATAACAATGGTGATATAGAGGATTTAAAAATGGAAGCGATAAGACTTCTCACGAAACTACAGAAAGGAGTAACCGATAGATATGGTGACATTGTATAGTACAAACTGCCCTAAATGTAAAATAATCGAAACAAAATTGAAACAACTTGGGTTCGAATATAAAGTAATTACAAATATCGAAGAAATGAAAACGCTCGGGATAACAACGGCTCCCGTTATGTGCGTTGATGATAAAGAATACGATTTTAATAATAGTATTAGATATTTAAAGGAGGTTGCTGATGAAAAAACAAAATCTTCCGATAATGATTAATTTAGATAAAGATTTTGCTCAAACTATCAAAAAGCTCCACAAAAAATATGACACTAAAATGTGCGACTTAAATGGTTTTAGTAAAACACAACTAAACTATACCGATTTCATTGATAATTTTGTATCATCAAAAACCGTTGCAGATGCTTCCATAGACGGAAACGCAAATGTTGGTCATAAGGATGTGACGACATTAGAAAACGAGATGTCAAAACCACATTCGAAGCTTCTCGCATTTCACAAAATTTTTATCGAATTAAAAAAGAAATATGGTATCAGCGTAGCAAAAGAATGGGCAGAAGAAGAATGGAACGGAAGTTTTTATTTGCACGATTTTTATTCGGCAACCTTTAAAAGCTACTGTTACGCCTATGACCTTGAACCATTAGTAAAACGAGGCTTATTCTTTGTAAACAATTTCAACTCACAACCACCCCGCCATTTAACAACGTTTACGGACTTTGTAGGAGAAATGGTAAGTTGGTGTTCAAATAGAACGTCGGGTGCTGTCGGGCTTCCAAATTTCTTGATATATAGTTATTATTTCTGGAAACACGATTGCGACTCAGGATACTTTATCAACAGTCCAGAATATTATCGCGACCAAGAATTCCAACGAATTATCTATAAACTCAATCAACCTTATTTGCGTGTAATACAAAGTGCATTTACTAATTTCTCTATCTTTGATAGAGAGTATTTAATGGCGTTATTTGGCGGACAAGTTTATCCGGATGGAACATTTGTCGTAGATTATGTTGACGAAATTATAGAATATCAAAAAGCCTTTATGCGCAAAGTCGACGAAATACGTTCTGCAAATATGATGACATTCCCTGTGCTTACATATGCGTTACTACGCATAAATGGGAAATTCGTTGACGAAGAATTCGCAAAATGGTGCTGTGCTCACAATATGAAGTGGGCGGATAGCAACTTTTTTGTTAGCGAAGATGTAACCAGCCTTTCGAACTGTTGCAGATTGGTGAGTGATGTTAAAAATCTCGGTTATTTCAACTCTATCGGCGGTACTGCGCTTGAAGTAGGTTCTGTCAAAGTCAACACCATCAATCTTGCAAGAATTTCGTATGAATCTAAATCGCTTTGGCTTAAAAATCGGAATGTCGATCCGGAAACCTTTAAAGTATATTATCTCGATATTTTAAGGCACAGAACCATTCTTTGTCTAAAAGTTTTAGACAGAATTAGAGACATTATAAAACGTAATATAGAAAAGGGATTATTACCCAATTATTCACTTGGGTTGATAAATCTCAATTCTCAATACAATACCATCGGAATTTCGGGACTTTGGGAGGCAATAAAGTATGCGGGCGGAACGTATGTTGACGAATACGGAAACGCCAATTACACCGATGGCGGTTTAGATTTTGCAAAAAAGATTTTATCGACGATACATTCCGCAAAAGATGAATTCGCCAAGGCAGAAAACATCGATTATCAAATTAATATTGAGCAAGTTCCCGCCGAAAGATGCGCAACCATTCTTCAAGAAAAGGATAAACTGTTATACCCTGACGGAGAATACTCACTTCCGTTATATGGTAACCAATGGATTCCGCTCGCCGAACATACTTCCCTTTTATATAAGCTGAGAGCTAGTGCTGTTTTAGACAAAGCGTGTAGCGGCGGTTCAATAGCTCATATCAATATTGATGCGCCATTGACAGACTTTGACACGGCGTGGAATTTACTAAATCAGGTAGCAGACTTCGGTGTTCCCTATTTCGCATTTTGCACAAAAATAAGCGCGTGCAAAAACAATCACGGTTTTTATGGAAATGTTTGTCCGTCTTGTGGCGAACCGAAGGAAACAACCTATCAAAGAGTTGTCGGGTTTTTGACACCGGAAAAGACATATTCAAAAGAACGCAAAGAAGAATTCGCTATGCGAGACTGGTTTAATTTGAATGGGAAGAAAAATGAACAATGACATTATATCAATAAGATTTATTAAAGACGAAGACTTCGTAAATTATCGTAAGCCATCGATGTTTATCGGTACAGCAAGATGTGATTTTAAATGCTGTACCGAGGGGAATTTCCCCAAAACAGTATGTCAAAATCACGACTGGATTTCGAGCAAAATTATCGAAGCGTCAATTGATTCTTTGATAGCTCGATATATTGAAAATCCGTTTACAAACGCAATAGTTTTTGGCGGATTAGAGCCATTTTTACAAGCTCAACAAATCATAGATTTCGTAACGAGATTGCGAAAATTGTATCATTATAATGATACCGTTGTCATTTACACGGGTTATACAAAAGAAGAACTCCAAAACGGATGGGCAAAATACATTAACGATTTAAAAGCCTTAGGCAACATAATTATAAAATATGGTCGTTACGTTATGAACGATGAACCACATTATGACGACGTGTTAGGTGTAAATCTTGCGAGCTCCAACCAATATGCAGAGCGAATAGCCTAAATAACCCGTTAGCAAACCACCACAGCGAATTGGCGACCAAGACGAACAATCTATCAATTCGTATCAATCGCTTTTAAATAAGCCATTAAGGAGTAATAAGATGTTTCAGATAAATGATAAAGTAAGGATTAGAAAAGTGGACGAATATTCACTTGCCATCGAAGTTAACCGCGAAGTCAAAAATAAAAAGACTGGCGAAGTTTCAATGAAATGGGTATTTGATGGATACTACGGTAATCTTCAAGGAGCATTGCTCGGAGTGTTGTCGAAAGAACTATTTAACACACCGGAAGAAAAAACCACGCTGACAAACATAGTCAAAAAAATTGATGCTGCAAAAAAGGAGATCATCAAGGCTATCAACGACAAAATCAACGATAAAGCAGTTGACGACACAGCAAAAAAGATTCTCAAAAAATACACAAAGATATTTGAAAAACAAGACGAAAAAAAATAGGTGTGAAATTTACTCACACCTAAAAAAATTAGGCGACCCACTTGTGGTCGCCTTTTTGCGTTATTCGGCTCATTTTTTCTTTAAATCATAAATCGCCGATTCAATTTGGTTATAAATCCATTTGTCTACATCGCCAAACGTTGATTCGATGTAATCCTTGACTTCGCCCGTCAATTGCGAAGCAGCTGTATTTTTTGCTCTTTCAAGAGCCTCTTTTTGTGCCTCGGCCGTAAACATATCTTGCCCTTTTAACGCCTCAACGTATGTTTGATAGGTAGACTTAACAGCCCCTTCAACAACCGTCACGGCTCTGGTAAGATACTCTGCGAACTTGGAATCGGATGCCTTTTTCTTAATCCAAGAACGCAACTCTGCAAAGCTCCAGCTAAGCAAAGAAGTAATTACAAAAGACACAATTCCTATGATTAAAGTTTGCCAATCCATAATGTCTCCTTTAAGGGGGATAATTTTGGTAAACAATGTTTACCGTTTGTTTACCTCCCTACAAATTTTTATAAATTTCAGTAGATGATAACAAATGTCTCGTAATGAGTAACCATTCGGAAAATCTCTACTGTTTACTTGGGTTTTTAATGATAATAAATGAATCAAAGTGAAGCAAAGTGTTTTATGATATCATTGGGCAACAATCCTATGGTTGGTGCTTCGGTCGCTTGTGCGGTCGCTGTACAAGAAGGACTTACGAAGTAAGTTTAATTAGTAATAGTAAAAAGAGCACCTTTTCGGTGCTCTTTTTTTTGTGATATTCTCGCAAAGCGAGAGTGATATTTGCCTTTGGCAAGTGATATTTTTTGCTTTCGCAAAAAGTGATATTTGCGCCGTAGGCGCATTTCGCTATCGCTGGATTCCCACGGTCACTTCGTTTCCTCGGAATGACAAACGGAATATTCCATAACATTTTCTTTTGGGTGTGGGCAACGCCCACCCGCAATTATTAATTATTAATTAATAATTATTAATTCTTCCCCACAAGTTTTTAGTATCCCAATGGTTGATCTATTATTACCACTTCGTACGGACAATTGGTGGGTTTGCGCCAAAGGACGACGAGGCCTTTGCAAATACGCTCGGGGCTGTTGCAATTATAGCATCTGTCGGCGTTTACGGCGCAAGGCGTGTTTTTGTGCAAACGCTTTGCGTTCTTGGGTGCGGCAATATTTCTTGCACGCCACAACGCGGAATCGAAATCGGGTGCAATCTTGTTGTTGCCGACTATGATATACACTTTCTCGTGTCCGTATAACTCCCCCGCCACTCTATTGCAGTTGCCGTCGATATTGATTATCTCACCCGTCTCGGCAATGCCGTTTGCACTTGTCAAAAAAACGTCGGCGGTGAGAGATTCCTTCATAACCTCAGTGGGCGTTTTTCCGTCGGGATTGTCAAATCTATAAAGAACGTCGTTGTGCGTTTCAAGCAATTTGAGTATGCCAGTTTCGTCAAGCGTAACCGAACCGCCAAAGCCTACGCTTTTGCCGTCTATTGCGCCGTTGAGATACACGTTGGCTTCTTGCACGTCGTTGAATACGGACACGGCAAAGCCGTTTCTTTCAAGATTTGATTTTATCGTAGAATAATCCATATATACCTCGTTTTCCTCGTTTTTACTTATAGTAAAGGCGCAAAACACGTTGCGCCTTAAAAACTATTTCAAATAATCTCGATTATTGCTCGCGGATAATATCCGTTTGGGCAAAGTTCTTGATTTCTCTCATATGAGCGTTTGCCTCTTCAAAGGTGTTTTGCGGAGATCCCTTGTGCACGTAGGTCTTGCGTTTGAGCACGAAGAAGAACTTTCCGTCCGCAGCTTCGATAGTATAAGTACCGATAATTGCGTGAGATTTGAAGCGGTTGATTGCGCGCTCGCAATACTCTTTGGTGGAGTAGTTGGAACTTTCGTAGATGTTGTTGCCGTTGGCGTCGTAGAGCGTGTAGAAGTACTCTTGCGTGCCGTCTTCCTTGTCGACGTGCTCGATAACGTACTTGCCGTAAATGACGGACTCGTCAAAGCCTGCGACTTTTTCGGGAGCTTTGCGCACGTTCTTGGGCGTTTTGAGTGCTGCAAACGGAGGAGCAACTTTCTTGATAACGACTTTCTTATCCTTATTGGCGTTGAGAGCTTCGAGTTCCGCCTCTTTTGCCGCAAGTTTCTTTGCAAGAGCGGGTGACGGAGTGCCTTCGTAGTAGCAAGCGTCTTCGGGGTCGTAATAATAACCTTCGTAAGTGCCGTCGTATTTGGACCAATCGTCGGGTTTCTTCTTGACGACTTTCTTGGTGGTGGGCTTATCGACGCCCTTCTTGACGGGTTCTTCGACCTTTTCGGGAACGGGTTCGGGAATAGGCTCTTCCTTAACCGGCTCTTCTTTGACGGGTTCTTCCTTCACGGGTTCGACCACGGGTTCTGCGACCGGTTCGGGCTCAACGACGGGTTCGGTCGTCGGCTCGGGAACGGGTTCTTCTTTAACTTCCTCGACGACGGGTGCGGGTTCAACGACGGGCTCTTCCGCCTTTTCGGGTTCAACCGTTTCGTCTGCCGCAACTTGCTCGACGGGAGTTTCTTCAACGATAGGTGATTGTTCGGCTACGGGTTCTTGAACGGGTTGTTCGTTTGCGATAGGTTCAACCGCTTTGCCCTTGTTGCCTCTCATAGCCTCTTTGACTTGATTGCGCAATCTTGCAAGCTTTTGATTGAGGCGAACTTCTTCACCCGTAACGCCGTATTCGGAATAAAACTCGTTTTCCGCTTTATCCTCTTTGGTATCGTTCTTTTCCTTGATAGCTTTCACTATGCAAGTGACGAGGACTGCGATAAGCGCAACGAGCGCGACCACCAATGCGACGATCACGATAAGCGCGTTGAATCCGTCGAGAGGACCGAGTTTGAGATTTTCAATCATACTTCCACCCCTTATGAGAGTATTATAAACAAAAATATATTAACACACAAACAAGTCAAGCGCAATACATTTTTGGTTTTTTTCGACACGGAGAGCAAGCAAAGCGACAAAAATAGCGAAAAACGACGATTTTTGAAGCGTTTTTGCTCACTCAACGATTAGTTTATGCAAGTCGGCGCACTATTATCATACGCACGATGCAACGATAATACTCACCACTAGTCCCGCCGTTGCGGTGAGCGACAACACCCTACCTCTTTGCACTTTGGTTAGGAAAACGTATCTCGACGCAAGAATAAGCATAATCACAGACGTTATAAGTCCGACGAGTCCCATAACGGTATTCACCGTTGCAAAAGGCAACGTGCCTATCGCTTTGACGTACAAGCGGAATGGCAACAGCAAGTATTTGAGTATCCAAACGAAACCGTCCCAACCCGTGATTACTGAAAGCGTAGTGAGCACGAGCATTGCCACGTACACCGCCATAATATACGGCAAAATCAAAAAATTGGACAAGATGAACAGCACGGGCACTTCGCCGAAGAAGTACGCAACGAACGGATAAGAGGCAAGGTTGGTCGCAAAAGATATCGCACATACGCTTGCAAACTTTCTGCCGATACGGCGTTTGGGACTAAGCTTGTTCACTATTTTGTTGCCCGTCCTCTCAAACGGTCTTGCAAACATAAATATGCCCGCAACGGAAGCAAAGGATAGCAAAAATCCGATATCCGCGATTGCGCAAGGTCTGAATATCAAAATCAATATTGCCGCAAGCGAAAGCGAGGACAAATCGTCGCGTTTGCGCCCGAACGACGAGGCAAACATACTCACTCCGCTCATAACTACCGCTCTTAAAGACGACGCAGTAAACGAGCAAAGCATAGAATATAAGAAAGTCAGCACGAGCACCGCGACGAAACTGATTTTTGGATTGACCTTCAACTTCTTTAAGACGAAATACAATGCCGCGGCAAGCGTGGATACGTGAAGTCCGCTGACCGCAAGCACGTGTGCAAGACCGCTCGCTTTGATGTTGTCGTACAAATCACCGTCTATTCCAAACTTGTCACCGAGCACCAACGCTTGCGAAATGGACGCAGTGTAATCGTCGGTGTTCTCGTACAAAATTCGCTTTATTCGAACTTGCAGATTGTCGGGAAATTGCAACTTGCCGTCCGACGACTTTTCTATCGAAGACACGGACGCGTTATACCTCACACCGCTTGAAACGTACGACGAATAAAACGTATCGAACCTCTCGTGAGTGCGATATTTTATCGTGCCTTTCATCGTAACGAAATCACCTGTGGAAAAGTCTATATCTTCGGCGTAAATACTGCACCTTGCGTAAGCGGAATATTCGAGCGCACCGTCAGCAGTCGTTATATTGTCGAGATAAAAAGAGGCTTTGCCGTTTTCGTATAAAATCTCACTCGACACTTGTGCCGTGAAAGTGCCGGAATACGTCTTGATATCTACGGAATTATATTGCAAATTGGTTGCCGTCATCGATATAAAACCGACGAGAACGGCAAGAGAAATATAGAAAAATTTTCTTGATTTTTTGACGGCAACGACTGCGATATTTGCGCCGATAATAACTATCAAAAGCGCAAGATACCACCACACGGATTGAGTGTAAAGTGCTTCCGCGACAAGAATACCGAATATCAAAGCCACTGCGAAAAATACCAGCGATCTATAATTGAATATGCGTTTCCCCTTGATAGTCATTGCCTTATCTTTGGTATAAGTTTATCGCAATCGAGGCTTTACACACTCGATTGCGACGGTTAAAAGTTCTATTCCGGTTTTGGATATGGTTTTATCTTCTGCCCGTGATAACGACGTCAGCGCCCGTACCGAGCACGTCTTTTGCCACGACGTCACCGATTTTTACGTCGTCGGAGCACGTAAGCGTGCCGATAAATTTGACGACGTCGAATATCATCTCTTTGGGAACGGTGGTAGTGGTCTTGCAAGAAGCGACGCCGCCGTTTTGGAGCTTTACGAGCGTGGTTACGTTTCTTCTGGGGTGCGTGTACTCTTCTTTGCCGTACAACTCGCCTCTTTTGCAAGTGTTTCCCGTGACGGTAACTACGCCGTCTTTTTCCTCTATCGTAAGCGGACAACCCATAGGGCAATTTATGCAAATCGTATTCATTTTTCCAACCTCACTACAACGTCCGAATCTATTGCGGATTTATCGAGCACGATATTGCCCATTTCACCGGGGGCAAGCACCATACATTTCTTTGAAAGCAACACTTTTCCGTTACATTCCGCAACGAGTTTGCAATTCTTGTAAACGTCACCGACACGGAAGAAGATTTGCACCTTTCCGTCGCCTTTGCTCACTCTTTGAGGAAGCGCGTATCTCACGCCGTCCTTTGCGATGACGTCGTATTGTTCCTCTGCTTTTTCCGTTTGACCGAGCGCGTATTTTGCGGCGTATTCACCAGCGATTTCCGCCTCGTGCGAAACGTTGTCCACGAGGTCGTGCACGTGAAGCACGTTACCGCAAGAGAAAATACCTTCGCAAGACGTCATTCTATGCTCGTCCACCACTGCGCCGTTGGTGATTCTGCTCATCTCGACGTGCGTGCCGTTGAGCAAATCGTTTTCGGGAATAAGTCCCACCGACAACAAAAGCGTGTCGCAATCGATATATTGCTCTTCTTCGAGTATCGGCTTTCTGTCCGCGCCCACGGGTGCGTAATAAAGTCCCGTCATACGCGGTTTGCCGACTATTCTCGTAATCGTGTGGCTGTATTTGATGGGAATATTATAGTCGTCGAGGCATTGAACGATGTTACGTTTAAGTCCGCTGGAATACGGCATAAGTTCGAGCACGAGTTTGACCTTTGCGCCTTCCGTAGTCATACGACGCGCCATAATAAGACCGATGTCACCGCTACCCAAAATCACGACTTCCTTGCCTACGAGATAACCGTCGAGGTTGCAAATCTTTTGCGCCATACCCGCGGTATATACGCCCGCAGGACGAGTGCCGGGGAGTGCGATTGCGCCCGCGGTGCGCTCTCTGCAACCCATTGCAAGCACGATTGCGCCCGCTTGTATCTTGCAAAATCCCGCCGTGGGAGACAATACGCTGACGACCTTGTTTTCGTCAAGGGACAACACCATACTTTCAAGCATAACGGTGATGTCTTCCTTTTCAACCATCTCTTTGAAGCGGTTGGCGTATTCGGGCCCAGTCATCTCTTCGCCGAAGTAATGAAGTCCGAAACCTTGGTGTATGCATTGATTGAGGATACCGCCCAATCTCACGTCTCTTTCAAGAATAAGCGTGCTTGCGCCTTGCTTTCTTGCGGAAAGTGCCGCCGCCATACCCGCAGGACCGCCGCCTATGATAACTACGTCAAATTTGAGTGTGTTCATTATCTCACCTCCTTGACTTTGCATACCGCAATATTGGAGTCTTCTCCGCCGCCCTTTCTAACCTTGTCGAGAGGCATATCGAGTTCTCTTGCAATGATTTCCATAACTCTTGGACCGCAGAAACCGCCTTGGCATCTTCCCATACCCGCGCGAGTGCGACGTTTGACGGCGTCCACCGTAGTTGCGGGAACGGGCGAATGAATAGCTTCCACTATCTCCGCTTCCGTGACCTTTTCGCAACGGCATACTATTCTGCCCCACGCGGAGTCTTTCTCTATAAGCGCGTTGAGCGTCTTTTCGTCAAGTTCGGTAAGTCTATTATGTTTTGCAACTTCCCTTACGTAATTCTCTTTGAGAGTCGCGCCCGACTTGCTTGCTATAAGCTCGTCTATATATTCCGCTATTGCGGGAGCGGACGTAAGACCGGGTGAGCATATACCGATTGCCATAAAGAAGTTGTCTTTTATCTTGGATTCACCTATCACGAAGTCGTGACCGATAATCGTACGCAATCCCGAATACACTCTTATGCACTTATTGTAAGCGGGCGTCTTATAGGATATGGGCACGCTCTTTCTCAACGTATCGAGAGAATCGAGCGAAGACGCCGTACCGTCGTCGTCCGTAGTGTCTACGGCAGTAGGTCCGTATATAACGTTTCCGTCCGCGGTGGGTGCTACGAGCACGCCTTTGCCGAGTGCGCTCGGAAGTTGGAATATAACCGTATGCACGTTCTTTCTTTCCGTATTGTCGAGTACGAAATAATCGCCTCTTCTATACGTGGTCTCGTAATGTTCCGCACCCGCTTGGTCGTTGACTTGCGCTCCGTGTGCGCCCGCGCAGTTGATTACGTATTTTGCGGTAAAGTCGCCTTTGTTGGTCTTTACGATATACTCGTCGTTTTCCTTTGAGATGGATTGACTTTCACATTCGAGCAAAACTTGTGCGCCGTTTAGCACCGCCCTGTCCGCGTACGCAATGCAAAGTTGGTAAGGAGATACGATACCCGCCGTCGGTGCGTAGAGAGAGAACGCTATGTCGTCCGCAACGTTAGGTTCGAGCGCAACGGTCTTTTCTCTGTCCCATATCTCTACGGGAACGCCGTTTGCCTCCGCCTTTTCTTTGAGGATTTCAAGCCCTTCGAGTTGGTCTGCACGCGCAACGACGATAGAAGCGCATCTATGATGCGGAACGTCGAGTTCCTTGACGTCTTGCCACGTAAGCTCGTTTCCGCGAACGTTGAATTTGGCTTTGAGGGTATTTGGCTCGCAGTCGTAACCCGCGTGAACTATACCGCTGTTTGCTCTCGTAGAAAAAGAGGCGACGTCGTCGCACTTTTCGATAAGCAGAACTTTGAGATTGCGCCTTGCAAGTCTGTCAAGTACTGCCGTGCCGACGATACCGCCGCCTATTACGATACAATCGTATTTCATTGGTTATATTCCTCTAAAAATTGGTTTTAATATTGTTCGTGTGCATTCACCCACGAAGTGATATTCTCGCATAGCGAGAGTGATATTGTGCTACGCACAGTGATATTTTTTGCTTACGCAAAAAATGATATTCGCACTGTGTGCGAGTTGTGGATTATTTCATTTGGGTGTGGGTATCCCACCATATCGTCATTGCAAGCGCAAGCGTGGCAATCTAGCCGAAGGCGCATTTCGCTACGCTGGATTCCCACGGTCACTTCGTTCCCTCGGAATGACAAATGGAATATTCCATAACATTTTCGTTTGGGTGTGGGTGTCCCACCCAAAATTATTAATTATTAATTCTTGCCGTAGCGTTATTTGATGTTGAACTTCTTCTTGTACGCTTCCATATTATCTTTGATAATAAGTTCGGCAAATTCTCTGTTCTTTACTTGGAATACGGTCGTTTGCTTGCCTTCGAGTTGTTTGTAAACTCTGAAAAAGTGCGACATTTCTTCCATAATGTGCGAGGGCAAATCTTCGATTTCCTTGTATATATTCCACGTAGGATCTTTGAAAGGAATTGCGATGATCTTGTAGTCCATCTCTCCGCCGTCTTGCATCATCATTACGCCGATGGGATAGCATCTCACCATTGCCATCGGGACGATAGGCTCGGAGCAAAGCACGAGTACGTCGAGCGGGTCGTTGTCCTCACTGTAAGTGCGCGGAATGAAACCGTAGTTTGCGGGATAGTGCGTGGACGTATAAAGCACTCTGTCCAAAATCAGTGCGCCGGACGCCTTGTCAAGTTCATATTTATTTTTGCTTCCCTTGGATATTTCTATAACTGCCAAAAAATCGGTAGTGGTAATTCTACTCTCGTCAATGTCGTGCCAAATGCAACCCATATCTTTCTCCAATTTCTATATTTAATACAAGTATTATAATTATTTAAAAACGAAAAGTCAATAGCGTGCGGATATTTGTATACACTCGTGTATATTTTGCCGTATTTACGCCGATTTTGAGACATTGCAAAAATCTGTTTCACAAAAAGTTTACTATCGCGCACGAATATGATAAAATAAGTTTTTGAAAATACTTTATAGTGGAATAAAAATGACGAAACTACTGAAATATCTCAAAGGCTATTGGGCAAAGACGATAATAGGTCCGTTCTTCAAACTCGTTGAAGCGGTATTCGAGCTTATCGTGCCCGTCATAGTGGCTTGGATAATCGACACCGCAATTCCGCGCGGACAAAACGGTGATTATTCGGGCTTGATTTACGGCGGATTGATTATACTTGCGCTCGGCGTATTCGGACTCGGATTTTCACTTACCGCGCAATTCTTTGCGTCGAGAGCGTCTATGGGCTTCGGCACGAACCTTCGTCGCGACCTTTACGCGCACATCAACACGTTCACTTACGCAGAACTCGACAAGTTCTCCACCACCTCTCTCATCACGAGAATGACCAGCGACGTCAACCAAACTCAACAAGCGGTGCTTATGTTTATCCGTCTCGTTTTGCGCGCGCCGTTTATCGCGGTGGGCGCAATCGTTATGGCAATGATAATCGACGTCAAACTCTCGCTTATATTCGTAGTGGCGTCTTTGGTTATTGCGGGGCTTTTGGCACTCATACTTGCCTTGACTATGCCCAAATACAAGGGCGTTCAAGCCAAACTCGACGACGTAACCCGCCTCACCAAAGAGAATTTGTCAGGTGCAAGAGTTATCCGTGCTTTTGACGCCGAAGAGAGAGAAAAAGCGGGCTTCGACAAGGCTTCGGAAAAACTTTCCTCCGCTTCCATAAAGGTTGGTGCGCTCTCCGCGCTTCTCAATCCTCTCACCTACGCCGTGCTCAATATCGCAATAATCGCGATCCTCTATTTCGGTGGAAAAACTGTGTATTACGGCAACCTTTCGCAAGGTGAAATCATCGCGCTCGTTAACTATATGACGCAAATTCTCAACGCGCTCATCGTATTTGCAAACTTGCTGGTAACCTTCACCAAAGCGTCGGCTTCGGCAGCGAGAATCAACGAGGTTTTTGCCGCTACGTCTTCTATGAAAGAAGGCGAAGGCGCAACCCCCGATACGAACGCTCCCGCAATCGAGCTCAACGGCGTTTCTTTCACTTACGCGTCAAGCCCCTCCCCATCGCTTGAAAACGTCAACGTAACTGTGCAAAGAGGTCAAAGCGTGGGTATTCTCGGCGGTACGGGTAGCGGAAAAACGACGCTCGTCAGCCTTATGACGAGGCTTTACGACGCAACCGAGGGCGAAGTGAAAGTCTTCGGTGAAAACGTCAAAAACTACACCAACGCTCAACTCTATTCTCTCTTCGGAGTAGCTCCGCAAAAGGCAGTGCTTTTTGAAGGTACGGTGCGCGAAAACTTGCAATGGGGCAAGGCGGACGCCACGGACGAGGAAATAGACAAAGCGCTTCAAATCTCGCAATCGGCAGAATTCGTATACGCCAAAAAAGACAGTCTTGACGAGTATATCGCGCAAGGCGGAAAGAATTTGTCGGGCGGACAAAGACAACGTCTCACTATCGCGCGTGCGCTGGTCTCTTCTCCCGAAATTTTGGTGCTTGACGACAGTTCCAGCGCGCTCGACTTCGCAACGGACGCAAGGCTTCGCAAAGCACTCGGTGAATTGCGCGAGGAAAGAGGTCTCACCACCGTTACCGTATCGCAAAGGGCAACCAGCCTCAAATACTGCGACGTTATAATCGTGCTCGACGACGGAAAAGTCGTGGGACTCGGCACGCACGACGAGCTTATCGACACTTGCCCCGTGTATCGCGAAATTTGCCTATCTCAAAACAAGGAGGACGAAATCAAATGAAAAAAACCTCCGCAAAAACTCAAACCAAAAAGATGGAAACGGGCGCAATCAAGAAATTGCTCAAATTCGCGCGCCCCTATCTTCCCTATATAATAGGTGCTCTGATTTTCTCGGTTATCCAAATAGCCGCGACGCTTCTTGCACCCGTTATTATCGGCAATACGGTGGACTACATCATTGGCAAAGACAACGTTGACTTCGGCGTTATTCTCAAAAACTCGGGAATACTCGGCGGACTTATCGCGGCGGCGTTCTTGTTCCAATATCTCAGCAATCTTTGCATAAATTTTGCTTCGTTCCGCACTATTCGCGACCTTCGTCGCAAAGCGTACGCCAAGCTCAACGACGTTCCGCTCTCATATATCGATAGCAACTCCCACGGTGATTTGATGTCGCGCGTCGGCAACGATATCGACCAAATATCCGACGGACTCATTCAAGGCTTCTCGCAACTTTTCAGCGGTATAGTGACCATCGTCGGCACGCTTGCGTTTATGATTTGGTACAACTGGCTCATTGCGCTCATCGTCGTGCTTCTCACTCCCCTTTCGCTGTTCGTTGCGTATTTCATAGCTCGCGGCTGCCACAATATGTTTGCTCTGCAAGCCAAAAAACGCGGTGAAATGACGGGACTCGTCACGGAAATGCTTTCCAACCAACGCGTCGTCAAACTCTTCGGATACGAAAAACGCGCGGAAAGCAGATTCGGCGTTATCAACGACGATTTGAAAATATGCGGACAGAACGCCGCTTTCTACTCGTCTTTGGTCAATCCTTGCACGAGATTCGTCAACAGCGTGGTGTACGTTGCGGTATGCGTTTTGGGCGCGTATCTCGTCATCAACGGCAACGAAGTGCTGGGTATGAGTACGTTCAGCGTAGGCGCGCTCTCGTGCGTGCTTTCCTACGCCAACCAATACACCAAGCCTTTCAACGAAATCACGGGCGTTGTTACCGAGCTCCAAACGGCAACCGCCGCTGCAAACCGCGTTTTCGACCTTCTCGAAGCTCCCAACCAATCCTCGGACGTGGGCTTTGAAGACCTCACCGACGTCAAAGGCAATATATCAATTGAAGACGTTTACTTCTCTTACGTCAAGGAAGTCCCGCTCATTCAAGGCTTCTCTCTCAACGTCAAGAGCGGTCAACGCATAGCAATCGTCGGTCCTACGGGTTGCGGAAAAACGACTTTAATCAACCTTCTTATGCGCTTCTACGACGCCGACAGCGGAAGAATTTGCGTTGAAGGCAAAGATATAACCGAGGTTACGAGAAAGTCGCTCCGCCTCAACTACGGTATGGTGTTGCAAGATACGTGGCTCAAAAAAGGCACTGTGCGTGAAAATATCGCGTACGGCAATCCCGATGCCACGGACGAAGAGATTATCCAAGCAGCAAAATCAGCGCATATCCACAACTGCATTATGCGTCTTGAAAACGGCTACGACACCGTGCTCGGCGACGACGGCGGCAACATCTCCCAAGGTCAAAAGCAATTGCTTTGTATCGCGCGCGTTATGCTCACTCACCCGCCGATGCTCATTTTGGACGAGGCAACGTCGTCAATCGATACTCGTACGGAAATCAAAATTCAACAAGCCTTTGAAGTGCTTATGCAAAACAAGACTTCATTTATCGTTGCGCACCGCCTCTCCACTATCAAGAATGCAGACTTGATCCTCGTTATGAACAAAGGCAACGTCATCGAAAAAGGCACTCACGAAGAATTGCTTGCAAAAGGCGGTTTCTACGCCAATTTGTATAATTCTCAATTTGAGCATTGAGGACTTTGCGCCGAATACGAGCAAAAATCATCACTGTGGCAACGACAACACGCACTCGTGCGTATTGTCGAAAGCCACGCTTGATTTATTGCTCCTCTACCGCGCAACCAGTTGCTCAAACGGCATCGCGGTGATGACAACATACATATTTGTTGCCATAAACCGCATTTGTTCTCGCAACTACTACCGCACAGCCAATCTTCGCTATCAGTTCAAGCAAGGATAAAATAATCTTCCCACAGTTTTGCAAGATTGTCTGTTTGGTGTGTATGGATAAAAACTCATACCCACAATTTCGCTATATCGCTTGCTTGGTGCGTGCGCCTTCGGCTAGATTGCCTCGCTAACGCTCGCAATGACGATATGGTGGGACACCCACACCCGATTTTAATTTTTCCTTATGTCATTCCGAGGGAACGAAGTGACCGTGGGAATCCAGCGTAGCGAAATACAAAGAAATAACGATAAAATATCCACAAAATAGTTATGCTTAGAGAAAATATATCTTCTCACAAATGAAAATTGCAAAAATCAGTTGCATCGGCAATTGATTTATGGTATATTAACTCTTGCGCCGGCGTGGTGAAACTGGCAGACGCGCTGGACTCAAAATCCTGTGGACTAATCATCCGTGTCGGTTCGAGTCCGACCGCCGGCACCAACGAAAAAACAACCTTACGAAAACCGTGAGGTTGTTTTTTCATATATCCGCCCCGTCTCGCTTGCGAGTAAGGTGGCGGATATATGAAAAAATAAAGCGCATTGCGCTCGTAAGGTTACTTTTGAGTGCCCGTAGGCGGAACTGTGTACCGTCGGCATAAACAAATCGGGTGCTTGCACACGAGGAGTGGCGGATATATGTAAAATTTTACTTGAATAAATGTGACCGGCGTTGTACAATTGTATTATAAATTTATTTATCCATTAGGAGTTACTATGAAATACGAAAACGGTTATGTCGATAGTTTTGTAAAACTCATTCAATGCCCCACCGTCACGAATAGCGGTCACGAGTATTTCGATGCGTTCCACAAGGTTTTGGACGAGGAATTTCCGCACGTAACTGCCACTTGCCAAAAGATACAAGTCGGCGGTGACGTATTGCTTTACAAGTGGAAAGGCAAATCGTCCGATAAACCTCTCGTGCTTATGGCGCACCAAGACGTTGTGCCCGTCGTCGAGTCCGATTGGCATTATCCTCCCTTCGGCGGACAAATCGTTGACGGCAAAGTGTACGGAAGAGGCGCAATGGACTGCAAAAACACCCTCTTCTCCACTATTCAAGCGTGTGACGAACTCATTGCGGAAGGTTTCGTGCCCGAGCAAGACGTATATTTGAGTTACAGCGACAACGAAGAAACTTCGGGCCCCGGTGCAAGTATGGCGCGCGATTGGTTCAAGTCCCAAGGTATCACTCCCTTCCTCGTCGTTGACGAAGGCGGTGCGATTATGCGCAAAGGCGCAAGCGTTATGAAAAAGGACGTTGCGGCAGTCGGTATTTTGGAAAAAGGCTACGCCGACGTCAAATTTATCGCTCGCGGAAAAGGCGGTCACAGCTCTCAACCCCCGAAAAAGACGCCTATCGCAAGATTGTCCGCGTTCGTAAACTATTGCGAAAAGCACACCGTTTTCAAGCCCAAAGCGTCCAAAGCCGCCAAAGCGATGATTTACGGTATGGGTGACGCGCTTATCTCTCCGCTCAAATTGTTCTGCCACCTCATCGGCATCAACGGTTGGTGGCTTGCAAAAATAGGTCCGAAGGTAAACGCGGCGTACGGTGGCGGACTCTTCACCACGACTATGGTGTTCACTATGTCGCAAGGCTCACCCGCCCCCAACGTAATTCCGCAAGAAGCGTCCGTGGTTGCAAACCTCCGCTTCGCGCCCCACGACACGAGCGAAAAATGCTTTGCAAAACTCAAAAAACTTGCAAAGAAATACGATCTCGAAATGGAAGTTTTGCAATCTCGCGAAGCGTCCCCGATGATCGACATCAAAGGCGAGGGCTTCCAAATGTACAAAAAGGCACTCAACGCGGTATATCCCGACGTTGCGGTCGTTCCCTTCTTGGTGTTCGGAGGCACGGACTGCCGCGTGTTGCAACAAATATCCAAAAACGCAATCCGTTGCACGCCTTGCCCACTCTCGTTTAAGCAACTTGGCGGTATGCACGCTTCCGACGAAAACGTGGATATCGACGCTATCACGAGTTGCGTCGGCTTCTTCAACAACTTTATAAGAAATTACAAATAAAGACTTGAAACAATACGTTAAAAATTTATCGTGCACACAGAGTTAGAGTAGCAATATTCTAACTCTTTTTCTATCTCAAACTCAAATAACAAGAGCATATTGCAAAATACGACATTTTGTGATACCATTTTCGAGGAGGTAAATACGGATATGGATTTTGAATACGTAGATAGAACGAATAAGATTTCAGATGATGAAATCATTATGGATTTGTTATACGTTAAAAATATAGTGCTGAAAAAACAAACTATTACTCTAAAAGAATACTGCACTTATGGTAAATATCGTAGCAAAGCAATAATTAATCACTTCGGTTCTTGGAATAATTTGCTCGCAAGATTGGGGATAAAACCAACGAAAATTCAAGAACATTTATCAAAAGAAGAAATCTTTCGTTTAATTGAAGATTTGTGGGTACAACTTGGGAAACAACCTACGTTGAGGGAGTTTGAAAGTATTACTCACCATACAAAAAAGATAATAGTTTCTAATTTTGGGAAATGGGATACTTGTTTGAAAGAATTTACGATTTGGGAAAAGAATAGAAATACGATAACGGAAACCAAACCAACCGAAATCAAACATAAAACACCAAGAGAACCGTCAAAAAGTTTGAAATTCGACGTTTTCAAGCGCGACCATTACAAATGCTCGATTTGCGGTAAAAGTCCCGCAACCGATCCAAGCATCACTTTGCACGTTGATCATATCGTTCCCTACTCGCTAGGTGGTGAAACGGTAATGAGCAATTTGAGAACACTTTGTTCCGATTGCAATTTGGGAAAAAGCAACAAAAAAGACTAAATCAAATTTAGTCTTTTTTTATACGTTTTATCGAGTGTTGTATTCTTTCATCACTCGTTGCAAGTTTCTGTTGTTTTCCTTTTCCTTGATTGCTTGGCGTTTGTCGTGCAATTCCTTACCTTTGCAAAGCCCGATTTCCACCTTTACGAGTGCGTCTTTGAAGTAGACTTTGAGAGGTATAAGCGTGTATCCCTTTTGTTCCACCTTTCCGCGGAGTTTGTTGATTTCCGAGCGGTTGAGCAAAAGTTTGCGCGTGCGACGAGGGTCTACGTTGTAATAACTGCCCATTTTGTACGGCGAAATGTGCGTGCCGAGCATAAAGACTTCACCGTTTTTGATTATGACGAAACTGTCTCGAAGATTGATTTGTCCGAGACGCACCGACTTCACCTCGCACCCTACGAGTACGATACCCGCTTCGTAGGTGTCCTCGACGAAATAGTCGTGATAGGCTTTTTTGTTGGTTGCGATAAGTTTTTCCATATAAGTTGATTATATATTACTATTATCCATTATTCAAGGGATAAATTCGTCGATATAAAAATAAAACGGCTCGTATACGAGCCGTTGCGATATTTTCTTTGAAAATTAAAGATTTGTACCGACAAACTTCCACATCACGAAGCAAATGATTGCGCATACGAGAATGAAAGCGAAGAGACCGAAAGTCACTTTTTTGAGAATGCTTTCTCTATTGCTCTTTTTGTTTTTGCCGTAAAAAGTATCGCTTGCGCCCGTAATAACGCCCACGTTGTCGTTTGTGCCCTTTTGCATCATAATGACTACGATGATTGCGACTGCCGCAATTGTCATCAATATAACGAATGCCATCAACACTTGTTGTGCTGTCTCATACTTAATGCCTTGTTCTGCGGCAAGAAGAATAGAATTCAATGAATCTAGCATACTATACCTCCTAAAAGTTACTATGAGATTTTATCATAAGAATATATATTTTGCAAGCGGTTTTATCAAATATACCATAAAATTTGCTCGTTTTAAGCAAAAAGCACGCCGTATATCGTAACGAAACGCCAAATCGCGTCATATAGTAGTCAAAAAGGAGGATTATATGGACTTGACAAAATATGCAAGCGACCTTCCCTATCCCAAAATCGAAGTGGAGCAAAACGTCGCTGAATCCAAGCTTCTTATGCCCGTTTACGCTGGTTCGGCAAGCGAATTGACCGCGGTTTTGACCTACTCTTTTCAAAAGTACGTTTCACCCAAATATCCCGAGATAGCGGCCGCGCTCGAAGGCATCGCAATCACCGAAATGCGCCATCACGAACTGCTGGGTGAGACGATATACGCGCTGGGCGGATACCCCGTTATGGGCGCAAGGACGTATTGGAACGGAAGTTTCGTCAACTACACTCTCGACCCGAGAAAATATCTCCGTCAAAACGTCGTTGCGGAACAGACCGCGATACTTAACTACGAGCGCACTATTCTCAACCTCACCACCGACAGCGTAAAGATGCTTCTCGAACGCATAATTCTCGACGAAGAAGTGCATATCAAGATATTCAAAGAACTTCTCAAATCGCAATTTAACGAAGATTACGACGAATAGCGTCTATAAGTGAAATCGGCTTTTTATAAATATAAAACGAGTGCGTAAAGCACCCGTTTTCGTTTTTCCCAATTAAATTGATTTTTGATTTTCCGATTAAAAAGAGCAACCGTTTTTGCGGATAAAACGACGATATCTCCGTCGTTATCAACGGCTATTTTTGCTCTTTCGTTACCTCTGCAAACAGATTGGGAAGTATGCTCAAAAACAACGAATAAGTTGCTTCGTACGCTCCCTCGTCGTAGCCGTAGGGGTCTAATACTCCGCCACCGCAAAAAGCGGACAAGGACTTGACTTTGCGCTTGACGCCGTACGTTTCCCTTACAGCGTTTGCTTGCTCGTCGTCCATAGTATATACGAGATTTGCGCTCTTCACCGCTTTCTTGTCCAACGCTTTTGCCTTTCTATCGATATAGTACGGCACGCCGTGTCTTTCAAGCACGCTTGCGCAGTACGGATTGAGCGTATCGTCCTCACGAGGCGCAAGCCCCGCACTGTCAATCTCTATATCCTTAATTCCGCGCGCGAAAGCGTATTGGCGAAACATCTGTTCCAACATAGGAGAACGGCAAGTATTTGCGGTGCATACGAAAAGCACTTTCATACTTCCTTGCCTCCCGCCGCTTTGGTGACTCTGTTCATAACCGACGCTTCAAGCCCGTCGCCTTTGAGTTCCTCGACGATGATAAAATCGTACGCCTTTTCGGCAACGTGAAGTGCGGAATATATGTTGCGAGTATAGTCCTCGACGGTGATGCCGAGCGAGATTTGCTCACGCTCTTTCACAACGTCCCTATATATATCGCGCGCAACGATAACGGGGTGCTTGCCAAGCTCTACTTGTCTATCGTATTCGCTCACCGCGTGCTCGATACTGAGTGCCGTAACCGTTTCCACCTTCGGCGCGTAATGCGTGTATTTCATACCGGGGGCTTTTGCGATTTTGATGACTTTGCCGTTTTGACTGACAGCCCCCACTATATCGAGAAGCATATCCGCAGTCACCGCACCCGGTCTTAATATCGTCGGCACGTCCACCGTCAAATCAAGCACCGTGGACTCAATACCCACTTCGCAAGGACCGTCGTCGAGAATAAGCTCCACTTCATCGTTCAAGTCCTCGTAAACGTGTTGTGCGGTGGTTGGAGATATATGTTTGGAGCGGTTTGCGCTGGGCGCTGCAAGCGGATAACTCTTTGCAATGAGTTCTCTCGTATAAACGTTTTTGGGCATACGAATACCCACCGTTTCACCGCCCGCAGTCACGACGTAGGGAATTTTGTCGCTCTTTTTGAGTATGACGGTAAGAGGCCCGGGCATAAACCTTTGCGCGAGCTTGTAAAACTCCTCGGGAATATCCACCGCAATATCTTTCACTTGGTCGAGCGACGATATATGTACGATAAGCGGATTGTCTTGCGGTCTGCCCTTGGCTTTGAATATTTTTGCGACGGCGTCGGGATCGAAGGCGTTTGCACCGAGTCCGTAAACGGTCTCCGTGGGAAACACGACGAGACCGCCCTCTTTGAGGATACGCGCGCCTTCGTCTATTCCGTCTTTTGCATTGACGATTTTTGTCATTTTTCTTGCCTTAAATCAATTGATATACCGTATACGCAACGGCAGAACCGCCGGTGACCTTCTCAAACACGAACACTTTATTCGGGCACTTGGAAGAGGCGTAAAGCACGCTTCCCGAAGCCATCGTTGCGGGCATAATCACGTTTTTGTTCACGTTGGGGTTGAAGTTCTTTATGCCGAAAAGTTTGACCTCTTTGCCGTCCGCGCCCGTCGTGGTGACGTAGTTCATATAGCAACCGATTTTGTAGATATATTGGCTGGACGTCGATTTTGCGATATCCGCAAGAGGCGTAGTTCCGTCGCTCATTTCGGTGACGACCTTGCCGTCGCTGCCGATAATATACGGAAGCGTCTTCTTTGCGTCGCTGTCGTATTTCATACCGATTGTGTACGAGCCTCTAAACGCCGAAAGCGACGAGTATTCAAACGGAATAACCGTCTCACCGTAGAGGTTAAACGCTCCGAAGAGATAACTATTGCTATCGTCGGGATCGGTGATTGCGGCAACTATCATATTGTTGCCGAGCTCTTGTTGCACGACGGTGGTTCTGTCGTTGTGACCGACGAGCTTGCCGTCCTTGTCGTAGACGTTGACTTCGCTGGGTTGAAGCGGATTGTAGTAGTATCCGTCAACGCTTTGCATAACGAGATCGAAATAACCGACTTTCTCTTTCTTTTGGTCTTTGATGGTTACGCCGTAGTTGCCCGAAAGCGACATAACGACGTTGAAATCGGAGTCGAGAATATATTGATCGTATGTGCCGAGTTTGCCGACGATCGACAATCCGTAACTTGCGTAGGTAAATCCGTCTTTGAGGTAGGACGTGGTGTCTATACCGCCCTTGTCACCGCCGTAGTAGGCGTTTTCGAGATAGAGGAACACCTTGTCCGCGTTTTGCGTATAATCGCTCGTAGCGTCGTTGTCGGGCGTATAAATTCTACGCTTGAAGCAGTAGTAATCGAAGCCGTCGTAGTAGGCGTAATCGTCCGACGAGTCAACCGTCCAGTCCTCGTGAATGAAGAACTTGCCGTTGCCCATATAAGTGATTTCGCTGTAATAATCGTCGTTGCCGTTATCCTCAACCGTGCCGTTGGTGGTGGCAATGACGTTTTTAGGCTCGCTTGCGCTTTGCGGAATTGCGAAGATATAATCACCCTCGGAGTTGCCCACGACGCTGACGTATTTTCCGTCAAAACCTCTCATATACGAGAGTTTTGCGTCGTCGTTTTGCAATCTGCACACGAGTTGACCTCTGGTAGACAATTCACCGCTCGTAGTGGGACGATATATGGAGGTGTAACCGCTTACCGCCTTGGTGTCGTAGGTTTGAGACACAGCAATCATACTTCCGTCCAAAATCTTGATAACGTCGTCGATATTTGCATCGGACGCACCGCTTGCGACCGAGCGCGACAATACGGTGTTTCCGCTCTTATCGAAAACGCCCGCTTCACCGTTGGCAAACTTGCAAGCAATGAGATTGCCCTTCACGCGGAGTGCGCTCACGTTTATCCAATCGGGGAAAATCTGTCCCTTCATACCGCCCTCGAAATAGACGTTTTGGTCGTCGCAAAGCACGATAGAAAGCGAGCCGTCTTTCTCGATTACGAACCCGTTGATGCTCTCTATGTAGCCGACGTCGCTGTTGACGTCAACGCTTTGACTTGACTTTGACGTTGAAGTGGTATAAACAGTCCAACCCTCGTCAAGCACGAACTGCAACTTGTAAGAGGAAAATTCGCTTTCGCTGGATTTGCTTTTGTAGATGTCTGCAACGGTTTTGGGTTGATCCTTTTTCTTGTTGCACGCAAAAAGCATAAAGCAACAAGATACGATCAAGCACAGCGTCAAAACGAACGATATCGTTTTTACAAAAGTTCTTTTGTTTGTCATATTTGCTCCGTAAAGTAGTGAGTGCCTATGCGCACCCCCGACGTTATATATACAAATTCGGAAAGCAAAAGATTTGCTTTCACTCTCAATTCGTGTGAAATATTTCTGTTTTCACCGCTCAAATACTTTCTCGACGTTTGGTCGATTGGGATATATCCGTCCAATCCTTTGCAATGCTCGCACACTATGCCGTCGGCGTCCTTGAAGTACGCCGTGCCGTCGATATTGCACTTGCACACGTTGCAGTGGTCGAAATCAAGCTCGTTTCCGCAAATTTTGAGCACTTCGAGAAGAAAATCCGTCACCACTTCGTCCGCCTCTTGCTCGGTAAACGCAAGATTGTTGAGCGTTTTGAGGGCGCAAAGGAAAAGTTCGGGTTGAGGCTCGACGGAAAGTTTGGTAAGCACTTCCAGCACGAGCGACGCCGCGTAATACTTCTCGATATCGCGCGTTATCGTGGAAAACGACTCTATTTGCGAACATTCCGTGATAACGTATCTTCCCCCGCGCCCCGTAAGCACGTAATCTCCGAAATTCATCGGTTCTGCGCTATAACGGAGCTTTGCTTTGGGTTTTAGGCAACCTTTTGCGGTGGCGGTGATTTTTCCGCACTCAACGCCGACAAGAGTGACGATCATATCACTCTCATTGTAAGGCACTGCTCTTGTTGCAATTGCTTTAATTTTTAGGTCGGCTGTTTGCATTTTCGTCCTTTCGTCGCGACTTAATATCCTTGTAGTCCTTCATCGCGCGGTACATATTGTACCACTCGACGTCTCCGGTTTTTGCAAACATTGTCCACAATTCGTATTCGTTCACGATCGTAGAGTGTGCAAAATCGGAAAGATTATTCAAAAATTCAGTCTTTTTTCAAAGATTTGAGGTCGTAGCCCAATTCTTTCATAATATAGTCGTTGTCGCGCCACTCGTCCTTAACGCGCACGTAAAGGGTGAGGAACACTTGCATACCTATCATTTGTTCGAGGTCTTTTCTTGCCTTGGTGGCAATTTGTTTGAGCATCTCCCCGCCCTTGCCGATGACGATAGCCTTGTGCGATTGCTTTTCGCAAATAATGTCCGCGTCGATATCGACTATGGGTTGATCCTCTCTTTCCGCAAACTTGTTGATATACACGCCTATGCCGTAAGGCACTTCCTTGTCGAGAAGATAAAGAGCCTTTTCTCTTATGATCTCGGACGCCATAAAGCGCATACTGCTTTCGGTGTACATATCCTCGGGATACATCGGCACGCCCTCGGGCAAGAGGTCGATAAGTTCCTTGCGGAGCGGGTCGAGATTGTCCCCTTTCTTTGCCGAAATAGGCACGATTGCTTTAAGTCCCTCTATGCCGTTGAGTTTTTGCAAGGTTACGAACATAGTCTCTCTCGTCACGGTGTCCTCTTTGTTGAGCGCAACCACGACGGGCACTTTCCCCGCGTTCTTTTCCAAGAATTCGTAATCTTCCTTTTGCATACCGCGCGAAGCGTCGATGACGTATACCACTCCGTCCACGTCTTTGAGCGAATTGTCAACCGCTTGCATCATATACTCGCCGAGGTGATTGCGCACCTTGTGAATACCGGGAGTATCGATAAGCACCATTTGATAATCGTCGCCGTTGACGATGCCGAGAAGCTTGTTTCTCGTCGTTTGAGGACGCCAAGAAACTATGGACACCTTTTCACCGACGAGAGCGTTGGTAAGCGTAGATTTGCCCGCGTTTGCGAGCCCTGCTATGCATATAAAACCGCTTTTGAAATTTTCGTACATATATTTTCCTTCGTATATTCTCGCTTTGCGAGAGTGATATTGCGACTTCGTCGCAGTGATATTTGCGCTTCGCGCAAGTGATATTTTTTGTTATCGCAAAAAGTGATATTTGCGCCACAGGCGCAAGTTGTGGAATATTCCGCAATTATTAATTATTAATTAATAATTATTAATTCAGTTTTCGTTTCTTTTTAGATTTGCCATCTTCATAATCTCTTTTTGGTGGGCAATCATCACTTTTTCGTCTTCGGGCTCTATATGGTCAAAGCCGAGGATATGCAAAAAGCCGTGGCACGCCAAAAAGCCGAGTTCCCTTGCGTAGGAGTGTCCGTACTCTTGCGCTTGTTCCTCCGCTCTTTGTCTGCATATCATAATCGAGCCGAGCATAACTCTTTTTCCGTCAAAATCGCAAGGTGAAAAGTCCTCTTTATAAACCGGCAAATCAAGCGGAGCAAAGCACGGAAAACTCAATACGTCCGTCACTTTGTCCACGCCTCTTGCCTCTCTGTTGAGGTCGCGAATGGTGTTTTCGTCAACGATCGTAATGTCCGTCACGAAAATATCGCGTTGCTTCAAATGCTCGAAGCACGCTCTTTCCACTCTTTTTATCAGCATTTTTTCGCTGAATTTTGCACCCGAAATTCTAATCATAATCTTTCGTTAGTCTTTCTTATTTGTTGAAAGTGTTGGCTCTGTTCTTCTTCTCGTAGTTTATTCTGCCGTGGTGAATTGACGGCAAAACTTCGATAATCGTGCGCTTGATGGTTGCGATATCTCCCATCGTGATGGGACACTCGTCAAATTGGCGCAATTCGAGTTTTTCGTCAACGAGTTTGTTAATACGCGCCTCAAACTCCTCTTTGGTGTCCGGCATATAAGCGCGCATTGCAGCTTCTATGGTGTCTGCAATCATAATGATTGCGGCAATCTTGGTTTGCGGTTTAGGTCCTGCGTAGGTGTATTTATCCACTGCAAGATCACCCTCTTCTTTGAGCGTCAACGCCTTGCGATAGAAATATCCGACGGGTGACGTGCCGTGGTGCTCTCTGCATATTGCCACGATCTCTTGCGGAAGTCTGTTTTGCTTTGCCAAAATCTCACCGAAAAGCGTGTGTGACGTGATCATACTTACGCTGACTTCGGGGATAAGTTCGTCGTGCGGGTTGTAAGAGGATTGGTTTTCACTGAAATAAATAGGCGCTTTCAATTTGCCGATATCGTGATAGTACGCGGCGCATCTTGCCATATTGGGATTTTCACCGATAGCGGAAGCGCAAGCCTCGGCAAGGTTGCCGACCACCAACGAGTGGTTGAACGTACCCGGTGCTTCGCTTGCAAGTCGTTTGAGAAGCGGGTTTGAAAGCGAGCAAAGTTCGTTGAGACGGAAATCGTCCGCGATGTTGAATATACCCTCGAAAATAGCCACGAGAGGCATAAACACCAGCGAAGCCGCGACGTTTGCACCGTAGCAGTTGAGCACGTTCCATAAAAGGTTCATACTCGTATCGCCCGAGGCAAGCGTGAGCATAACCACGAGCGGTTGGATAATGAGCGGAGTGACCATCGATACGAGCAAAAATTTGAGGCGCGTAAGGTGCTTTTTCTCGTAGAAATTGACGATAATCGCACACAAACTGTTGCAAATAATCGCGGGCATAACTTGCTCGAACAAGTACGTTTGGTCAGTCGACTTTATCATAAACGATATGGTAAGCATAACCGCCACCGTGCAAGTTGCAAGAGTTGCCGTTCTTCTGTCGATAAGCTCGATAAGTACGAGCGTCGCAAGCGCAATGGGCATCGCGTAGATGTTGAGGTCTTGAATTTGCGGAACGCCGATACTCGCAATAAACGTCAGCACGATAAGTATAATCGTAAGATAAAAATCTCTCGTGCTCGTGCCCTTATTTTCGGTGTAGCGGTAAATACCGACGAGCAATATCATCATCAGCGCAACGGCGGTAACCATACGTCCCGTCGTGGCAAGCGCGCTCTCTTTGGTGAACGACGCCATAAAATCACCGACGATGAAGAATGCAAAAAGCATCATTCCAACGCCCGCAACGATTGCGCCCAAAAAGCATTGTCCGAAATACCTTGAAAATTTGCGCCTTGCAAGCGCTTTTTCTTTCTCGGCTCTCGAAACGTCTCTGATGTCGTCTATCATAGTTTTTCTCCCGCGGAATTTGCGTCGACTTTCTTTGCGCTTTCCGCTTTTTCGTATGCTTGAATAATTTTGGTAACCAATTCGTGTCTTACGACGTCCTTTGCGGTGAGGCGGACGATTTCTATCCCCTCAACGTCTTTAAGCACGTCTATCGCGTCTGCCATACCGCTGGTTACGTTGTGCGGAAGGTCGATTTGCGTAATATCTCCCGTCACGACGATACGGCTGTTTTCACCCATTCTGGTAAGGAACATTTTCATCTGCTCGCGAGTGGTGTTTTGCGCCTCGTCAAGTATGATAAAACTGTTTGACAACGTGCGTCCTCTCATATACGCAAGCGGTGCAATCTCAATGCTACCTCTCTCGATATGCCTTTGATACGCCTCTTGCCCTATCATCTCTTGAAGAGCGTCAAATAGCGGTCTCAAATACGGGTCAACCTTTTCGTTGAGGTCACCGGGCAAAAACCCGAGCTTTTCACCCGCTTCCACGGCAGGTCTGGTGAGGATAATCTTGTCTATTTCTTTGTTTTTGAGCGCATACACTGCAAGCGCAACCGCAAGATACGTCTTGCCCGTGCCCGCCGGTCCAACGCCGAAAACTATGCTGTTTTTCTTGATTGCGTCAACGTATTTCTTTTGACCGAGCGTCTTGGGACGTATGATTTTGCCTCTTGCGGTGATTGCCACCGTGCCCATAAGGTCGTTGACGTCAAAGTCTCCGCCCGCCTTAGCGTAGCCTATCACCATACTCACTTGTTGCGCTTTGAGCGGTTGTTTTCGAGACAGTTTTTCAAGTGCGTCGATTGCTCTCATCGCGCCGTCCACGTCATTTTCTTCACCGCTTATTTTCACACTCGACCCAAGCGCAAACACGTCCACGTCAAAAGCGTCGGTGATCTTTTCGATATTCTCGTCAAGTTCCCCGAATACGCTCATCATAGTATCGTAGTTTTCAAAATGCTTTTCTTTTTGCACTTTCATCAGATCAATTCCTCCGCTTCCGCGACGACTTCCACCGTCACACCCCCGTCTACTTTCTTTACCTCGTAATAAACGTTTAGGATTTTTGCGCTCTCTTCGAGCTCCGTCGCAAGAGTGGAAAACGCTTTGCGTTTCATACCCTCTTCGTCAAGCGTATTTTGCCTTTGCTCGGCTATAAGCTCTCTAAAAGTGTACTTGTATATTTTCAGTGGAACGAGAAATCCGTATTCGCTCACGCTCGTCTCAATCTCGCAACATTCGTACGGACTTTTGGGTGCTTTGGGCGTTTTGCCGAATATGCCGTACCTCGTCTCCGTCTTGACTTGTCCGTAGGTCTTCACCGTCTCGACGTCCGCAAAAAACACGCTCTTTTTGTAAAATACCTTACCGTATGCAAAGCCTCTTGCTTGCGCGGGTATCTTTGCGTCTCCGTACAAGACGTATCCGTCTATCAGTACGTCCCCGGGCTTTACCACGTCTCCGTACTTTTTGACCGCCGTCCCGCCCTCGACTATTATGCGAGTGACAACCGCAGTCTTTCTTGCCGTAACCGACGAGCCGTCTATTTGAACGAATTCTTCTTTTGGCAATTCGCTTTTCAGAACGATATCCACGTGCGAACCACGAGTTGACACGTTTGCAAACGCCACTCCGTCAAGCGCACTCAACGCCTTTTGAAGTTCTTGCGCGTTGATAGCGGATATCTTTGCGCCCTTTCGTACGCCGTACTCGTTTAGTATGTCGCACACTTGCAAGTTTAATGAAGCGTCCACTTCACCGTTACCCGCATAGCGCACGCTTACGCGCGTAACGAAACTTGCAAAAATCGAAAGTGCCACCACCCCCACGCACAGCCCCGACACGATACCCACTCGTGCAATCGAGCGCAACGCAAAAGGCACTACTCCGCCTATCTTAATTATTTTATAATCATAGCATAAGTTATCTAATAATGCAATAATCTTGTCGCATTGTTTTGAATTGACGCAAAATCTCACCCCGTAATCCAGCGTTTGCACGTCAAAAACTCGACAGATTTTGGACACGGCAACGAGTGATTTTACACCGTTTTTTGACGAAATCTCAAATTGCGTTTTTCCGTATTTTACAACGATTTTATGCAATCTAACGTGGTTTTTGGCACTTACAAATTCACAATACTTCACGAATTCCGCAAACAAACTCGGCTTTTTCGCTTTTACCTTTTTATCAGCCTTATTCTTTGCGTTTTTTCGTGTATCTAACACGATATTTTCCGATATATCACCGCTTTGAGATAACTTTGACGTTTTTTTATTCTTTTTCAAATGCGATACTCTCGATTTTTCCTTCGACATACACGTCCCCTCCGCCTATTTCCGCAATGGAAAGCCCTCCGCCCGAGATATCGAGATATTCGTCATCGACGCGGATTTTTATATTTTCCTCGTTTGCTTCCACCACTCTTTTGACACCGCTCACCACCAGTTTGCCCCTTCCGAGCATATTTAGCGCAAACGGAAACAACTCGTCTTTAAGCCTAAATTTTGTTTTAATTTCGTTCTTAAACATACAAAAATATATTGTATTAAATTTGGAAAAATACCTCTATCTCGCTTTGCGAGAGGAATTAATAATTATGAATTAATAATTAATAATTTCGGGTGGGCTTTGCCCACACCCAAGAATAATTATGGAATATTCCACATACAACTCTCACTTAACTAAAACGCAATATTTAGATGAAGAACAAGAAAGCGCGCGTCCGATACAAAACCCAACGTACATAAGCGTACGTGATTTTGTAGCGGATGCGCGCTGCCGAAGTTATTCGCTAAATAGTGCGTTTTAGAAAGGCATATCGTCGTCTAATGAGGGGTCGTCGTCATCAACATATTCGTCGTCGGGGACGTCCTCGTCACTCGGTGCGGGAATATCCTCCTCTTCTATCGACTGGGAATAATCGTCTTGCTTGTCGTCAAAGGGCATATCGAAGGGCAAATCTTCTGTGGAAGCGGCAACTTCTTTCAAGTCCTCGGCTACGTCGGAGATGGACTTCATATCCACACCGCCCTCTTCGTCGTCCTCTTTCTTCTTGGGCTCGTCGTAAACGTATTCGGTGGTGTTGGCGTTTTGGTCTACGCACTCTTTGAAGGAAGTCGTAGGCGCGTTCCATTCAAGCTTAATCTCACCGATTGCACCGTTTCTGTTTTTCTTGACGTCGAGGATAACCTCGTTTTCGGGCAAAGCCTTGTTGTATCTGCTGGGATTGTTGAGGAACATTACGACGTCAGCGTCTTGCTCGATAGAGCCCGATTCGCGCAAGTCGGAAAGGAGCGGAGTATGATCGGGACGTTGTTCGACGCCACGCGACATTTGCGAAAGCAAGATAATCGGACAATCGAGTTCCTTGGCGTAAATCTTCATCTTTCTCGACATATCACTCACTTCCACTTGACGACTTTCCGCCGCGCGACCGTTTTTGGTGGCGGTCATAAGTTGCAAGTAGTCGATGATGACGAGGTCGAGTCCTTTTTCACGTTTGAGACGACGGCATTTTGAAAGCACGTCGGACGGTCCGTTCATAGAATAATCGTCTATATAGATATCCGACGCAAGCAACGCGCGGTATCCGTTGTAGAGTTTCTTATAGTCCGTTTGCGTAAGTCCGCCACGGGTGTCCATCTTGTTGCTTTCAACGCGAGAGATATAGCAAAGCATACGTTTTGCAAGCAAATCGGCGGGCATTTCGAGTGAGAAAATAGCCACTTTTTTGCCGTGATTGATTGCGACGTTTGCCGCGATATTGAGCGCGAAAGCGGTTTTACCGACGGACGGACGAGCAGCGATAAGCACCATTTCACCCGGCTTTAAACCGTGAGTCATTTGGTCGAATTTGGGAAAATCGATATATACGGTGTTTTTGGGCACGTTGCCCGTTTGCTTATCTTGGATATTTTTTAGAGCGAGAGCCGCGGCGTCGTCGATTTTTTCGAGCGCCTTTTCACTGGTTTGTTCGGCAATGGCGTACACGAGTTTTTCCGCGTTGTCGAGAGCGTCTTCACCGCTTTCACATTCGTAACCGTATTTTGCGATGTTGTTGCCCGCTTCGATAACCTTTCTCGTGAGGCTGTCGCGCTTGATGATGCTTGCGTAATACTCACCGTTTGCGGCGGATACGACGCCCTCCGCAAGTTCGCTGAGGTATGAAACCGAGCCGACTTCGTCAAGTTGTCCTTTGACTTCCAGCGCGTCGCACACCGATACCGTGTCGATGGGCTTGCTTTCCATCTGCAACTGCTTCATAACCGCAAAAATCAATCGATTTTGCGCAAGATAAAAGTCATCGACCGCAAGCATAGGGATAATGATATCCGCCGCTTTGTTGTCGATGAGAATAGCACCCAAAACGGACGCTTCCGCGTCCACGTTGTTGGGCATACCTCTGCTTACTCTCTTGTTTTCTTCTTTTGCCATAATTTGCCTTTTGCGAGGAGAAACGCAACGCACGCCGCCACTGCCACGACTATCGCAAGCGCAATCAGTATTCCGTACCAATTGGCGGAATTTGCGCTTTTGAGCGTCAGCGTAAACGTTTGATTCTCACTGCCCTCGTCGAGTGTGAAATAATGCGAATACACTCTGTCCGACGCAGTCGTCTCACCGTCGCTTTTTATAGATTTATAGATTGTATCATACCTTATTATCACTTTCAAGCGATTGTATTGCACGCCGTCGTTTATCAGTCTTTCTTGTGGTATGGCAGTTTGCACGGCACTAAATATCCGCGCGGACGGCGCGACGATATGCGTTTTGCTCGTCTTATACCATACGTCGCTTATAAGCTCACCGCTCTTCCAAGTTACGGTTGCGCCGTCGATTTTCTCGTCGGTGCTTGCAAACGTAAGATACACGATAGCCTCCTCCGTATCGGGTGAAAACGCAATTGAGGATAGATACAAATCTCTTTGGATTTCGCTCTCGTCTTCGGACTCCGACTTATTGCACGCCGTAAAAAGCGCAAGGCAAATCACGATTGCAACGGCAACCGTGGTCAAAAGTCCGAAAACGCGAGAAAACCTATTTTTCATAATTTCAACACACTTTCCTTTGACGGATAGGATTAATCAAAGGATTTTTCAAGTTCCGCCAACGTATCGGCAAATTCCTTGATCGCAAGCTCGTACGGAGCGTCGCTTTCGAGGTCGACGTCGGCAAGACGAATGATATCGAGCGGAGGCATACTTCCGCCTGCGGAGAGGAATTTCTTGTATTTTGCAAAATACTTCTCACCTTGCGCAAGGATATTGTTTGCGATAGACACCGCCGTCGTGATACCCGTTGCGTACTTGTACACGTAGAAGCTCGTGAAGAAGTGCGGAATTCTTGCCCACTCGTAGCGGATAAGGTCGTTGTGCTCCACGCTCGGTCCGTAGTATTTCTTGTTGAGCTCATAATACGCATCGCAAAGCGCGTCAGCCGTGATAGGCTCGCCTTTTTCAACCATACCGTGCGCGATTGCCTCGAACTCGCTGAACATCGTTTGTCTGAACAACGTCGTGCGGAACATATCGAGGTAATAGGAAAGCAAGTATTTTCTAAACTCACCCGTAGCGGTTTTGAGCAAGTGCTTCAAGAGCAACACTTCGTTTACCGTCGACGCGATTTCCGCAACGAAAATTTCGTAATCGGCTTTCGTTTCCGGAAGCGAAGAATTGCTGTAATATGAGTGCATAGAGTGTCCGAGCTCGTGCGCAATGGTGAACACGTCGTGCACCGTCTTTTGGTAGTTGAGAAGCACGAACGGGTGAACGCCGTACACGCCCCAAGAATACGCACCGCTTCTCTTGCCCTTGTTCTCGAACGCGTCAACCCAACCGCTCTCGAACGCGGACGCCAAAACGTCGGAATATTCCTTACCCATTACTTTAAGTGCTTCTTTGACGAGTTTAACTGCGTCTTCGTATTCGAGCGCAAGTTCTTGCTCCTTGACCATAGACACGTAAAGGTCGTACAGATTGAGGGTGTCCACGCCCAAAACTTTCTTGCGGAGCGCGATATATTTGTGCAAAGGTTGTGTGCCCTTTCCAACCGCTTCGAGCAATTTTTCATAGCAAGTGGAAGGCACGTTTTCTTGATACATCGAGTAATCGAGCGCGCTTTGGAAGCCTCTCACTTTTGCGTAGAACCAGTCCTTTTTGACGTTGCCCGCATAGTTTGCCGCAAGCGTATTGATATGGTCCTTATATGCGCCGAACATACTCTCGAACGCTTCCTTTCTCACGTTTTGAGAGGGGTTTTGCAAGAGCATACCGTACACGCCGTGGCTCATATCCACTTTGTTGCCCGTGCCGTCGTCAACGGGTTTGAACTTCACGTCGGCGTTGTCGAACATATTGAAAACTTCTCTGTTCGTATCCGAGAAAAGTCCAACTTCACCGAGTAATTTTTCTTCCTTCTTGGACAAAATGATGTCCTTGCTTCTTATCATATCTTTGAAGAAAACGTCGTAGTCGGCAAAGCGTTTGCTCTTTGTAAGTTCTTCAAGTCTTTCCTTTGAAAATTCGCTGATTTCGGGAGTGATGAAAGAGCTTGCCGTCGAGTATTTGACGATAAGCATATCCGCTCTGTTGGTCATACCTTGATACACGCTGTCTCTCGTGTCTTGGTCGCTGCGCATTCTTGCGTAGGAATACAAATACACGATGTCGTGCATAAGTCTGCGTCTAAATTCGAGACAATCGAAAAGCGTGTCTTCGTCGCTTAATTTGTCTTGATATTTTGCAAAATATCCTATTCTTTCCTCACACTTGAAGAAGGACTCTTCCCACGCTTCGTTGTTTGGGATAATGTCTTCAAGCGCCCACTTATACTTTGCGGGTATTTGGTCTCTCGTTTCGTACAGCATATTTGTCTCCTTTATATCGATTTAATATTTTACGTGTTGATTTCGGCTATATAAAGCCTCGTTTGCGTCGTTTGATATTCCTTTACGCTTATTCGCTAAACAGCGTGTTGTCAAGGAATTCGGGCGAGCAACTAAGTCTTACTCCGAGTTTTCTGAACGGATTTTCGTCCGCCTTCAAAAGCATATGCGTGGAGTGTGCGTCGCAACCTTCGAGTGCGGAGAGTTGCTCCATTGCGTTTGCCGCTTGCGCGTCGCTTGCGGCACAAATTGAAAGTGCGAGCAACGCCTCTTCGAGCGTCAACGTCTTGTGGTGCTCTTTGAGTATTTTGGTTTTTAGGTCGATGATAGGACCTATTACGTACGGCGAAATGAGCTTTTGCGAGTCCTTGATGCCGGCAAGCATCTTGACCGCGTTAAACACGCACGCGGCGGACGCGCTCATACGCTTGGTATTCTTGCCCGTAACGATTCGTCCGTCGGGCAATTCAAGCGCAACCGCACCGCAGTTTTCGTTGTCCTCGCTCTTCTTTCTGGCAATTTCGATGACCTTTCTGTCCGCAAGATTTATGGACAATCTTGACATCAAAAATTCAAGTCTGCTTACGGTATCTTCACTGCCCGTACCCGTTTTGAGATCGCAAAGTGCCTTGTAGTATCTGCGCACGATCTCTTTCTTGGACGCTTCCCTACACGCCTCGTCGTCGACGATGCAGTAGCCCGCCATATTTACGCCCATATCCGTCGGGGACTTGTAGATGCACTCTTCGCCCGTGATTTTTTCAAGTATGCTCTTGACTACGGGGAAAACCTCTATGTCTCTATTGTAGTTGACGGTGATCTCACCGTATGCGTCGAGGTGGAAGTTGTCCACTTTGTTGACGTCTTTGAGATCCGCCGTTGCCGCCTCGTACGCCACGTTTACGGGGTGATTGAGTGGCAAATTCCATATCGGGAAAGTCTCGAATTTGGCGTAACCCGCCTTTACTCCCCTCTTGTTCTCGTGATAGAGTTGGGAAAGGCACGTCGCAAGTTTTCCGCTGCCCGGGCCGGGAGCGGTAAGCACCACGAGAGGACGAGTGGTCTCTATGTACGGATTTGCACCGTAGCCCTCGTCGGACACTATGGTGTTGATCTCGTGAGGATATCCTTTGGTAGGACGGTGGATATATACCTTTATGCCTCTGTTTTCAAGCTTTTGCTTGTAAGCAAGCGCGCCTTGTTGGTCGGTAAACATCGTGATTACGACGCCGTTGATGTATATGCCCATAGCGGAGATATTGTCAATCATTCTCTCAACTTCGCTTCCGTACGTAATGCCGTAGTCGGCGCGGATTTTGTTGCGCTCGATTGCGTTGGCGTTTATGCAAATGATAAGTTCCGCCTTGTCGCGAAGTTTTTGCAAAAGTTTAATTTTTGCGGCTTTATCAAAACCGGGCAACACCCTTGACGCGTGCAAATCGTCAAAAAGCTTTCCGCCGAATTCGAGATAGAGTTTGTCAAAGCGGTTTATTCTTTCAAGAATATGCTCCGACTGTTTTTGCATATACAGGTTGCTGTCAAATCCGATTTTGTTCATAAGTCTACCTTTTGTATTTTTGCGACTTTGTCGCAGTGATATTTTCGTAAGCGAGAGTGATATTGCGCCTCTGGCGCAGTGATATTTGCGCTTTGCGCAAGTGATATTTTTTGCTATGCAAAAAGTGATATTCGCACTTCGTGCGAGTTGCGGATAATCCCACAGTTTCGCTATATCGCTTGGTGTGTGCGCCTTTGGCGAGGTTTTTGATTAGTCTATTCTTCCTTATGTCATTGCGAGAAGCAACGAAAGTTGCGACGTGGCAATCTAGCCGTAGGCGCATAACGCTACGCTGGATTCCCACGGTCACTTCGTTTCCTCGGAATGACAAGTGGAATATTGCATAGCATTTTCGTTTGGGTGTGGGCAATACCCACCCGCAATTATTAATTATTAATTAATAATTAATAATTAAAATCTTCTCCGTCGTTAATCGGCGTCACCATACTCACTTCTTGTTTGAACAATTGTTTGCCTTTGGTCGTACGAGTGTCTATGCGGATATTTTCCGTATTGACTATCGTCGTCTGTCCACCGCTTACGAACGCGAGGTCGTAAGGCATCTTCACCGTGCCAACGTATTTCACGAAAGATTTGTCAAGTTCGATAATCTTTATGCCTTTGAGGTATCTCGACGACGACTCGATGAGCGAGGATATAACTCTCTTCGCGTAGCCCGTATTGGACACGACGATGATTTCACCCTCTTCTTCCACTTGACCGCCAAAGACCACGCTATCGTCGTCGTTAAGCTTTATGCCCTTTACGCCCGCCGCGGTGCGACCTTGAAGCGGAATTTCCGTAGCCTTGTACACGAGCACTTGACCTTGCGAGGTGACTTCCATCACGTTCTTCTCGTCGTCTACGACGTCGCAACCTATCACTTCGTCCTTTTCGGCAAGATTGATTGCTTTGAGATACGTCTTGTTCATCGTGGTAAATTCGCTCAAATCAACGCGTTTTGCACCGCCTTGTTTCGTGAACAATACGAGTTCACCTACGGGCATACCCTCGAAGAAGAGCATCTTCACCACTTTCTCACCCGTTTGCACGTCTTGATTGATTGCGCCGAGTTTGAAGGGTTTTT
The DNA here is from genome assembly GCA_002476605.1 of Christensenella sp. UBA7571. Classification (GTDB taxonomy): domain Bacteria; phylum Bacillota; class Clostridia; order Christensenellales; family CAG-917; genus CAG-475. Next base: position 70,057 of record DLLD01000009.1, on the reverse strand, counting down.
CTTTGAATTTCTTTTCGGGCAAAGTCGTAACGTCAATCTTCACTACGCTACCGAGGTTGGTCACGGCGTAAAGCGTGCCTTTGTTGTTGACGTTGAGCCATTGCGTGGGCAATGCGTCGACGGGAAGCGCGCTCATATCTTTCTTTGCCGTGGAATACGCCTTTTGAGACATAAAGCGCAATTGTCCGTCGCTATTGGATACGATAACGCCGTCACGATACGCCACCGCTTCCGCTTCGCTGGGTGCGCTGTATTCCTCTTGTTCGTCGCTTGACAATATAACGCTCATACGCTCGGAATTGAGAGATTTTTTGATTGCTTGCAATTCCTCTTTGATGATGGTGTATTGTCTGCGTTTGGAAGCCAAAATAGCTTCGAACAAAGCGATTTGCTTTTCGAGATGAGCAAGTTCCTCTTCGAGTTTGCCGACTTCGAGTTTTGCCAAGCTTTTGAGGCGCATATCGAGGATTGCTTGCGCTTGCGCGTCGCTGAGGTCAAATCTTTGGCGCAAAGTCTCCTTTGCCTTTGCCGTGGACTCCGACTCTTTGATGATGCGGATAACTTCGTCGATATTTCTTATCGCAACCAAAAGTCCGCGCACGATTTCCGCCCTTGCTTTTGCCGCTTTGAGGTCGAAATTGGTGCGGTTGACGATGATTTTGCGTTGATATTCGATATAGTAATCGAGATACGCCGTAAGGCTCAATTGCTCGGGCTTGCCGTTGGCAATTGCCACCATATTTATGGAATATCCCATTTCGAGATTGCTCTTCTTAAAAAGGAAAGATATTATCTTGTTTACGTCGACGTCTTTCTTGCACTTAATCACCGCGCGAGTGCCCGATTTGTCGCTTTCGTCCACGATTTCGGATATTCCCGCAAGAGCGTCCTTGTTGGCCTCTTTGAGGTCTGCGATACGCGACAAAAGTTCGGACTTTGACACTTGATAAGGTATCTCGGTGATGACGATATTTTTCTTGCCGTTGTCGTCGTTTTCTATGTGCAAGCGAGAGCGGATCTTAATTCTGCCCTTGCCCGTCTCGTAAATGCTTTCGAGACTGTCAACGGGTATGATAAACGCGCCCGTCGGGAAGTCCGGTCCGTGGAAGACTTTGAATAAGTCCTTCACCGTCGCGTTGGGATTGTCGATCTTGTATATAGTGGCGTCGATGCACTCACCCATATTGTGCGTGGGGATATTGGTCGCAAGACCTACTGCAATGCCGTTTGCGCCGTTGACGAGCAAGTTGGGGAAACGTCCCGGGAGCGTCGTCGGCTCTTCGAGACTGTCGTCAAAGTTGGGCGTCCACGCAACCGTCTCTTTGTCGAGGTCGCGCAAAAGCTCCAACGCAAGCGGGCTCATTCTCGCTTCCGTATAACGCATAGCGGCGGCGGAGTCTCCGTCGATAGAACCGAAGTTGCCGTGTCCGTCGACGAGCTTCATTCTCATAGAGAACGGTTGCGCCATACGCACCATTGCGCCGTACACCGAGCTGTCGCCGTGCGGGTGATATTTGCCGAGGCAATCACCTACGATTCTTGCGCATTTCTTGTGCGGTTTGTCGGGAGTAAGTCCCATCTCGTGCATAGAATAAAGCACTCTGCGTTGAACGGGTTTCAAACCGTCCTCAACTCTCGGCAACGCGCGGTCGAGAATGACGTTTTCCGAATACGGAATCATCGAGTTGTGCATAACGTCCTCGAAGACGCTGTCGAGCACCACTGAATTATACTCAATTTCTTTGTGTTGTTTTTTTGCCATAGTTTTCTACCCTACAATGTAATTATTGTTGGTTTTCACAATAAACTGTGATTTGTTTGATTTTATTTATCTCCCCCGAATAAAGTCTCAATAGAGTGTCGTTTAATACTCTAAATGCAACTTTATCCCCTCTTCCTCACGGTGTTTCCCCTATTCCGTTCCCCCTCTGCGCTTCGTTTGAGGGAACCCACGGAACCGCTCCGCGGGGGGACACACTCGGCACGCGCATAATAGGGACATTCCTCTCGTTATGCCACTGCGCTTTGTGCGCCAGCTACGCAACAACACGGCGCAGTCGCTTGTACTTATCGTCAAGCTTGGCGCTCGATGCGGTCGGCGCCTTGCGCCTCCACGCTCCGAATAAGCACATAACGTTAATAAGTGCACACCCGATTGACGACTTATAACTCAAAGTCACGCCTTCGAAAGAGTTTCGAAACAAAATTATTGTTCGTCCTCTTTTTGCACCTTAAAGTCGTCAATCTTGTTGAAGTCGGCGTACTTATAAATATAGTCCTTTCTTATGTTGCTATCGTCGCCCATAAGAATGGTTATACGCTTGTCCGCCATTGCCGCGTCGTCAATCGTAACTCTCGTAAGCGTGCGCTTTGCGGGGTCCATAGTAGTGTCCCAAAGTTGTTCGGGGTTCATCTCACCAAGTCCTTTGAAGCGTTGAAGAAGCGCGTTTTTGCCCATCTTCTTTTGTCCCTCGACAAGCGCGTTGTCGTCGTAGCAATAAAGTATCTCGTCCTTCTTTTGCAAACGGTAAAGCGGAGGCATACCGATATACACGTGTCCCTCGGTGATGAGTTGGCGCATATAGCGGAAGAAGAACGTAAGAAGCAACGCTCTGATGTGCGCGCCGTCTTGATCGGCGTCGGCAAGAATGATAACCTTGTCGTATTTGAGGCTTTCGAGGTCGAATTGCGGGTCGATACCCGTGCCGAGTGCGCTTATAAGCGTTGCGAACTCTTCGTTGGCAAGAATTTTTTCAAGGCTTGCCTTTTCGACGTTGAGCGGTTTTCCGCGAAGCGGTAATATCGCTTGGAAGAATCTGTCTCTCGCTTGCTTTGCGCTTCCGCCTGCCGAGTCACCCTCGACTATAAACAATTCGTTGATAGAGGCGTTTTTGCCCGAGCAACTTGCAAGTTTGCCCACGAGATTGAGTCCATTGAGCTTGTTTTGTTGACGGCTCAAATCTTTCGCTCGTTTTGCCGCCTCTCTCGTCTTTGCCGCGCCCATTGCCTTTGCGATAATCTTTTCCGCAATGGCTTTGTTTCCGCGTTGCAAGAGCAAGTCCGCAAGCTTTTCGCTCACGAGGTTTTCCACCTTGGGACGAACCTCGGGGTTGCCGAGTCTTCCCTTGGTTTGACCCTCGAATTGCACGTTTTGCATCTTGACGGTGACCACCGCCACCATACCTTCTCTGAAATCTTCACCCAAAAGGTTGGCTTGTTTCTCTTTGAGAATATTGTTTTTGCGCGCGTAGTCGTTGAACACTTTGGTAATCGCGCTCTTGAAACCGACCTCGTGCGTACCGCCCTCAGCAGTGGGAATATTGTTGACGTAGGAATAAATATTTTCGGAATAACCCTCGGTGTGTTGGATTGCAACTTCAACCTCGAAATGGTCGTCTTCCGCCTCGACGTACAAGGGCTTGTCGTAAAGCACCGTTCTACCCTCGTTGAGATATTGCACGTAATCGGCAATACCGCCCTTATAGCAGAACGTGTCGTGCTTGCCCGTACCGCCTTCCAAAGGCATACGCAAATCGTCAAGGATAATCGTAACGCCCTTGTTGAGGTACGCAACGTCGCGCATACGCTCTGCAATCGTGCCGTAATCGAATTTTTCTTTGCCGAACACTCTCTCGTCGGGTTTGAACTTGACGGAAGTGCCCGTGCCTTTCACCTTTCCGATGACGGTGAGCGGAGTTTTTACGATACCGCTCTTAATCTTGTTGCCCACTTGCGGAGACCAAAATTCCGCACGATAAAGATTGCCGTCACGCTTGACGTCAACCGTAAGCCACTCGGAAAGCGCGTTGGTAACCGACGCACCTACGCCGTGCAAACCGCCCGAATAATTGTATTGACCGTTGTCAAATTTTGCACCCGCGTGAAGTTGGGTATAAACGACTTCGACACCGCTGATTTTCAGTTTCGGGTGCTTGTCGACGGGCACACCGCGTCCGTTGTCGCTCACTCTTGCAACGTTGTCGTCCAAAAGTTCGATACGCACGGTGTCGGCAAAGCCGTTTGCCGCTTCGTCAATACTGTTGTCGATGATTTCCCAAAGAATGTGGTGCATACCTTTCACACCCGTCGTACCGATATACATACCGGGACGCTTTCTTACTGCGTCAAGTCCTTCGAGAATGTGAATGTCCCCTGCCTTGTAATTGTTGTAATCTTGATTTGCCATTTATAAACCTACGTATTGCCCAAAGGCTTTAAGTATTTTCTTATTTCGATATCACTGTACGATAACCGATGTACCGACAATGGTACACGATATCATAATAATATTGTGATTATACCACAAGATATTGTTTTTTTCAAGGAAAATAAACGCAATTAATAGCTAATAATTAATAATTAATAAATAAGGAAAATTCCACATATCATCAACGCTATGCTGTGAGTGATATTTAGATGAAGAACGCGAAAAAGCCCCTCGCACGGCAACCCTAATTTACTAATCGTAAATGAGTTGACGGGCAAGGGGCTTTGACAAAGTTATTCGCTAAATAGCATCACAACATAGCGTTGATTCGAGCGAGGAAGTCGGCATAAACTTCCGCATTATTAATCTCGTTCAAAATCTCGTGTCTTGCATCGGGATAAAGTTTGATGGAAAGATCTTTTACGCCGAGGTTCTTGTATTGGTCGTAAAGTTTGGTGACGAGTTTGCCGTTTCCGCCGACGGGGTCTTTGTCGCCCGAGAAAATCGCGATAGGCTTATTGACGTCGATCTTGGCAAGGTTCTCTTTCTTGTAGCTTTCTTTAAGTCCGCAAAGGAAGAACTTGAAGAACGCAATGGACATAACGTCACCGCATTGTTCGTCAAGGATATATTTTTTGACTTGCTCTTTGTCTCTCGAAAGCCAAGCAAACGGAATTTTGTCCGCTTTGAAAGGTTTGTTGTAATTGCCGAAGGAGAGTTTGTCGAGGAGCTTGCCCGTCTTTTCACCGCCGAGCGTCTTATATTGCATATTTGCAACAGCTGCGCCCGTGGACAAAATCGCGCCCTTCATCATAGCAGAACCGCTGAGCACCACGCCGTCGTAGTCCTTGCACTCTTCGATGTAGCGTTGACCGACCATACTGCCGTAGCTGTGTCCGAGATAAATCACGGGAAGATTATATCTTTCTTTGAGCATTTTGGTGATTGCGCACTCGTCTTGAACGGTGTCGAAATAGATGTTGCCCTTATGATAGCCCTTTACGCCTTTGGTGGATTGCTTGGTGCTGGTCATACCGTGAGCGCGGTGGTCGTCGGCAAAGACGATAAATCCGTTTTGATTGAGGTAGTTTGCAAAGTCGTCGTATCTACGAGCGTGTTCCGCCATACCGTGTGCGATTTGAACAACGCCCTTGGGATTTCTCACGTTGTCCCAAAGATAGCATTGCAAAACGGTTCCGTCGAAACTCTTGAATTTTTCGGTTTTCATATACACCCCTTTTTCGCAAAAACTGCGAGTGTGATTTCAATATGAATATATTGTAACACGCACGGGCGGAGATTTCAAGATGCAAAATTACGCAACTTTATGCGTTTTTGTTTCATAATATAGACATTATGAGCCAAAATTCAACGATAAACCGACAATCGGGCAAAATTATAGTTTTCACGGGCGGCGGAACGGGCGGACATATCTACCCCAACCTTGCCCTCGTCGACGAATTTGAAAAGCGCGGATTTACCCCCGTTTATATAGGCGGTGAGGGCGACGCTTTGGAAGGAAGACTTGCCAAAAGCAACGGGATCGAGTACCACGGCGTACCCACCATAAAATTCGTGCGCTCTCTATCCCCTTCCGCAATCAAAAACAATCTCAAAATCCCCGTCGCGCTCAAAAAATCGATAGAGCAAACAACGACGCTTTTGGAGCATATAAAACCCGATTGCGTTTTTTCAAAAGGCGGTTTCGTGTCCTTGCCCGTCGTGTGTTCGGCAAAAAAAATCGGTATTCCCGTCTTTGCGCACGAGAGCGATTTGACGCTCGGGCTTGCCAACAAAATCGCAATGCAAAAAGGTGCGGTTATGCTCAAAGCCAACCTTCACGCCAAATTCAAAGGCACTTTCGTAGGTATGCCCTTGCGAGATGAGTTGTTCAGTAAGGACAAAACCAAAGCACTCAAAACTCTCGGCATATCCAATCCGACCAATAAAAAAGTTTTGCTTATTTTGGGCGGTTCGCTCGGCGCGCAAGCAATCAACGAAGCCGTCGCACACAATATCGACGAGTTGACCAAGCAATTTTTCGTCTTACACGTTTCGGGCAAAAACAAGGCGCAAAAAATTTCGCGTGCCGACTACAAGTGCTTTGAATACGCCGACGATATATCTGCGTTTTACGCCGTGAGCGATATAGTCGTATCGAGGGCGGGCGCAACGGCAGTCTTCGAGATATCCGCTCTCAAAAAACGCGCGCTTTTTATACCCTTACCCAAAGGCGTATCGAGAGGCGATCAAATCTTCAACGCCGACCTTGCCAAAGAATACGGCGCACACGTCCTCGTACAAGACGCCGACTTTGCAAACGGCTTCGTCAAAGCAATCGTAGAAACGGCACAATCCTCCCCGATGAAAATCATCGCAAACGACGCAAACGGAAAAATTGCGGATATCGTGTGTGATATATTGAGGCGAGGTGAAAAATGCAAAGACAAAAAACCATCGCAAAATGGCTGAGCGTAGTACTGCTCACGACGATAGCAATTGCAAGTTATATTCTTTTAACCACGATAGGCAAAAACGCCCCGTCGGATAGCGCGGTGGCGGGTGCGGGCAACACAACTCAAACGGACGTTCCCACGCCCCATATCGTATATTCAACCCTTCCGAGAGATTGCGAAACCGTCAAGGAATTGAGCGTAGCGCACGTTGGCGGATCGGAGCAAGAGGAAATGATAGACTACGTCGATTTTTGCGGAAAAACGCTCGTGTTTTTCTCGTCGAAATCGGTTGACCGAGACGTGAAAGAAGCGGGATTGTACGTGGCGGTTTTCGACGGCAAAACGACGCTTGAAAGCACCGTGAAAATTGCGGGCAAGGACGCCGAATATCTCGCCTCATCACTAGGCAAAAACGGGCTTACCGTGTTTATAAAAAATCAAGATAAAACGGACGTTTTTTTGCTTAACGAGGAAATGGCTATAAGCGCAAAAACCGCGATTGACCGCTACAACGATATAATCAACGTAAGCAACGTCGACGGGCTGTATCTTTGCGTAAACGACGAGTGTATGCGCGTTATAAAACTTGACGGCGTACTCAACCAAACCACCGACAACTTCGTCTATCAAAACGACAATATTAAAGTTGTCGAGACGTTTTATATAAACGGGAAAACTCTAATATTCGCACAAGTTTCAAATTACGTCAAGATTTTGCAATATTCGCAAGATAAAGGTTTTATATGTAAATTTTCGCAAGATAAAAGCACGCTTTTGCAAATATTACCAGTCGTTGCAAGCAACGAGCAGACTTTCGTTACGCTTATAAAATCGCAAAAACTACTTACCATAAATTCCTTTGACGTGGACCTTTGTGCCTTGCAATCTCACGACCTTCCCTATTCTCAAAAGGCTGTTATGCTCACCACGGATATTGGTATCGAAGTGCTCATAGACGGCAATATTATCCGCTATTGTCCGCACCTCGATTTCCTTGCCAAAAGCGAAATTAACGACCCCGAACCGGTGCAAAACGCAACCGAATATCTCGCCGTATCGGGAGTTGGAAACTTCTTCGTCGCAAAGCGTGAAAATGGCTTTGTTTTACTCAAAAAAACGGGTGATAATTTGACGATTATTTTTGAATGTAGTCAAGACGTTTTACCTCAAATTCAAGCAATAAAAAACGTTGACAATTCAATGCGTTTTTCTTTGTTTTTCGATTGCGACAATAAGGAAGATTTTTCGTATATGTGCTTTGGCGATAAAGACGTCTTTTATTTGTCGTTGACAACGAGCGAGAGTTGACATATACTAAAAACGTAAGACAACGCGTGCGAATATGGAATCTTCCACAACTCGCACACAGTGCGAATATCACTACGCCAACGGCGCAATATCACTTTTGGCGCAAGCCAAAAATATCACTCTCGCATAGCGAGAATATCGCTCGGCGCAAAACAATTATCGTTTATGAAAAAAGAGCAAGCGCAAAACACCCAACCTTATACCAATATGAAAGCACGCAGAGTCGTGCTCGTCTTGGGTTTCGTAATGACGATTATAAGTTTTGCCGTTGCGATTTACGCTTCGCTTGCGTTGTTCTTCCCCGCTTTGTGCGTTCCAAAGGACGTGCTTCCGTTCAAGAGCATATCGACGCTTTACGTCGTGAGTATGTCTTTGTCCTTCCTCGGCATCGTGTTTGCCGTTGCGGGTGCAAATACTCAAAAAGCAATCGCAAGATTGTCTTTCTTCTTCGGCACGGTTGCCTTCATCGGTTCGGCGGGATTTTTGGTGGTATTGCTTCTCGTCAACTTCTTCCCCTTCCAAGCGATAGGCAATCTTCTTTCCTAAAACGATTGACATAACACGTAAAAACGATTGCATTTCGCAACCGTTTTTTTTACAAATTTAACAAATATCCTTTTATAATATTTCCGTTACAAAACAATTTTCACCCTTGAAAATGACATAATTTTTGTTAAAAAAACGCATAAAAACCAACGAAAAAAGCCCTATTTTTTAGAACTTTTTAAATCAAAGATTGCGATTGTTCAAAGTTTATTCATCGATATTTTCGTCATCGTCAGTTTGACGGTAGTATTCTATTTGGTCAAACTCGGGACGTTTAATAGTTTTGCAAACGAAATAACAAATCGTACCGGTCGCAAACCCCGCAAGTGCGCCCGCAAGCATCATATACGGAAGATATGCAAACACGCTCTTTCCGATAACGGCGCACGCTACGCAAATTTGAATGAAATTGTGCAATATTCCGCCCGACATAGACACTCCGCACACGCTGAAAAGTTTCGTTTTGCACAATAGCACCATTGCAGTGTACGCCACGAACGCCGAGGGAAGCGACCACAAAAGCGCAATATAATTGCCCGCGAATACCGCCGTCAAAACGCATCTCAACACGAGCACTATATATCCTTCCCACACACCGAGGCACAAGAAGCACGCAAGCAAAACCACGTTTCCGAGACCTATTTTTGCGTACGGCAAAACGGGAATTATCGGCGGAAGATAACTCTCTATAAGCGACACTATGAGCGCAAGTGCAAGGAATAGTCCCGCAAGTGCAACTTTTTTGGTATTGAATTTCGCTTTCATTTTTGCCATAATTTGCCTTCGTTTTTGACGATACTGTTTACAATTTTGGTTTATTTTGCACCGACCATATCGCTCGTTCCTTTTGCATTGAAACACACGACTTGCGGTTATTATTTGCCTTTTTGATTTATTCGTTTTTCTTTTAGGTTATTGCGTCGACTTCTCTTGCAACCACCTTGATTACGACTTTGTTGGGCAAGCAAACGATCATACCGCCGTCAGTGCCGATTGCGCTTGAATGTACGCAAAGTTGCTCCGCACAATCGCTGTTTTTGACGGATATTTTGCCGTTTTTCACTTCGATGGTCATCTTGCCGTCAAGGATATCGAGCGTTTTATTTTCTCTCAAATCGAGCCTATATTTAAGCTCTCCGTCAACGTAGATTTCAGCCTCGTCCGCTTCCGAACGCAACGCGAATACGAGCGTGAGCACGATAAGCACAACTACGATAAGGACGATTGCAATATCGCCCTTTTTGAAAAAATCTTTGTATTTTCCGTTTGTCGTTTTCGTGCTTTTCATAACAAAAAACCGCTTTTATATGCGCAAAACGCAATGATAAACCTCGTTTTATTTGATTTCAATGCTAATATTGCCCACCATCGTAACACCGTTGTTACCGTCTATTACGACTGCTTTCAATCCGAGTTTTTCAAGTAGTTGGACACCCTTTCGTTTGCCGAGCACTACCACCGCGGTTGCCGCCGCGTCAGAGATAGCACCTTCCGTCGACACGACTGAACAAGATATCACGCCGTTCTCTCCGCTCGTTGAGCAAGGCATACCCGTGCGCGGATCGATGATGTGATGATACACCACGTCGTCCACGGCATAATACCTCTCGTAGTCACCGCTCGTTGAGACGCACTCACCGTTTTGAAGGGTGAATTTTGCAAAATACGACGTCGTATATTGTCTATCCGAGCGTGCCGGATTCGCAATACCAACTGCGTAATTCTTGCCCTTTGCGCCTATGTTTCCGCCAAGGTTGACGAGCGCGCGCTTTTGAACCATATCGAGAGATTTTTGTACGGCGTAGCCTTTTGCCACTCCGCCGAAATCGAGCATCGCACCGTCTTTGAGCTTAGTTATGGTTGAGTTTTCAAAGTCCGCCACAAAACAATCTTTGAGACCTACAACGGCCCTTGCCTCGTCTATTTGCTCTTGTGTGGGAACGGTATGTTCCTCCCACTTGTTGAACAAATCCCCCGAGAACTTCCACAATCTCACGAGCGGATATACGGACGGATCGTACGCACCGTCCGACTCTTCGTAAACGCTCAAAGCAATCTTATATATTTCCATAGTCGTTTGAGAGCATACGACCGACTCTCCGACTGTGGAATTGTTGATTTTATAGACGTCGCTACCCTCGATCGTGGGTGAAAGCAATTCTTCGAGAGATTGCATATACGCTTCGATGTCCTCGATTGCTTTATTTGAGCCTACCCCCTCCGCCTTGATATCGAGAACCGTGCCGAAAACGAAAGATTGCTCCGCCCTGTCGCAAGCAGTGAGCGAAGCAATGCAAATTATTATGATTAAGCCGATAATAAACGCTTTTTTCTTCAAAGCAAAACCTTCTTATTTGGTCATAAAGATGATACCCACCGTACCGGGACCCGCGTGTGCACCGATAACAGGACCGATTGGTTGTTGCCATACGTCCGCTTTGGCGTCGATTTCTTTGACTTTGGACGCAAACTCGTCGGATACGCCTCTATTGTCGGCGTCGACGAGAATTACGGGAGCGTCCGTATCCGCGTTATACTTTTCCGCAAACGTATCGAGCATATACTTGTACGCTTTCTTCGTGCCGTTGGCTTTGTTGCAAACGTCGAGTTTTCCGTCAATCACGGTAAGCACGGGCTTGATGTTGAGAAGATTGCCGATTTTTGCCTTTGCGGGTGAAATGCGACCACCGCGCGCAAGATACTTCATATCGTCAACCACAAAATAGATGCCGACTTTGCCGACGATCGTGTCGAGATACTCGCAAGTTTTGTCGATATCGTCACCGTGTTCTCTGCAATATTTTGCGCCGAGATATACCAAAATGCCCGCGCCTACGCAAATGTTGAGCGTGTCGAATTTGCGGAATTTTACGCCCGGATATTTGGCGTCAAGATCTTTGATGGCAAGGTCGAGATACGCAAACGTGCCCGACAATTGCGATGAAAACGCTATGTACAAGATATCCTCGCCCGCTTTGAAATACGGCTCGAAAATATCGTAATAAATCTGTTGATTGAGTCCTGCCGTAGACGCGCTTGCGCCCGCTTTCATCTTTGCAAAAAACTCGGCGGTGTCACCCGACTCACCGAGGTCGGCAAGTTTCTCTTCGCCGTCGATGACGTACGGCATACGTATGACTTTGAGATCGAGTTCTTCGGCGTGTGTGTACCAAAGTTCGCAATCGGTGTCGCAAAAAATGACTGCCATTATACGTTCCTTCGCGTTGCGCACGCAACGCATATATAGTTTATAGTTACTCAAATATCATATTATAGATAAAGATATTTGTCAACTTGTAGCGTTTCTTTTGCGCTCTTTCATATTTCCGCCCAGATTGCGCCCTATTTTCCGCAAAATAATGATATCGCACGCGATAACTTATTAGGTAATTAATATTTGTATAAAAATTATAAATTTTTGCCGTTTTAATACTCGTTTAAGTTTGAAACACTATTATCAGATTACAAAAATGAGAAAGAGGCATTTTTATGGACGATTTCAACAACTTCTTTGACGATCAAAGAGAAACTCAACCGCATCACACTCCCGTGTATCACACGCCCGAGCCAAAAAATCATAACAAGCTCAACGCGGTGACGATTATTTGCATCGTAGTGGCGGCTGTTATGTGCGTGGTGGTGCTTGTCAACGTCATAGTGCTTGCAAGTATGAAACAAACCATTGCGGAAGAATACGCGGCGTCAATTGCCGACAGTATGAAAGAGCAATATCGCAATGCAATAAACGAAACTTTGAGTGATACCGATATAGTAGAAGATATTACCGACCAAGCTTTGCAAGAGGCTATCGAAAAACTCAATTACGCAGTCGGTCAAGTTGCGGACAAATACTGCTCCGCTTCCGTTGCAAGGCTCTATATGTACACCGACTCTTCCACGAGTTACGGCGTTGCAAGCGGATTTTTGATTACCGATACCGACTCAACGGGAACTACGCAAAGATACTTGCTCACCAACGCACATTGCGTGAGATACGCCGCTCAAACGCGAGTCGGCGGTATGGGTTTCGGTTCGAGATACACGTACAGTTGGGCATCTTATAAAACCATTATCGCAGTATTTGACGGCGAAGAAACGCAATATAACGTCGAAATAGTCGCATATGGTGGCTACGACGATTCAGACTCCGGACTTACCGCTGAAAACGACCAAGCGGATATCGCAATTTTGAGAATTAAAGGCACGCAACCTTCAAATGAAGCGCACCCCTCACTCCAAATTGCAACCACCGACGTAAAACGCGGTGATCCCGTTGCTCTTATCGGCAACCCCGAAGGCATCGGTGAGAAAAACAGCATTACTTCGGGCACTGTGTCTCAACCCGATATCGTTCTCTCCTCTTGGGGCGCGGGTACGTTCATTATGACGGACGCGGCAGTCAACGGCGGTAACAGCGGTGGCCCGATGGTCAATATCCTCGGCAAAGTCGTCGGCATCGTCGAGTCCAAACTCGCGGACGACAGCATCGACAATATGGGCTTTGCACTCTCCGCGGATACGATAAGAGATTTCGTAACGTGGGCACAAAAACCAGCCAACAACGTGCTCGGAACGGATTTGAGTGAAATTTTCCAAAAATTATAATAAAATGGGCATAAAAATCCTATTGACAAATTCGATTAATATGCTATAATTTAGATAATCTCCCCAATTTGTCGGCACTTATTTATCCTCCCTATGCCGACGAGAAAAATCCCCGCGTTTTGCGGGGATTTTCTTTTGCAGTTTTTTCTGCGATATTTTCACGGTGTTTCCGCGGTATTTTTTATGGTATCTTTACAGTGTTTTTGCGATATTTTTGCTTAAATTACGATATGAAAAAAGCGAGGAAACCTCGCTTTTATATAACGTTCATAATTTTGCAAGTTTGTTGTGTTATGAAAACAACAGCTAGCTCGTTACATTTGATTTACACTCTCAACGCCATCAAATAGCATTTAACAGCGTTGCAAGTGAATATTGCTATTTTGGTGTTAATAAGAACGAGCGACTGCAAGAAGTTCGTAATATCCGCACATAACCACTCTGTCGTAAATATAAGTGTTCCACTTATCGAGCGAGTTGTCAGCAACGTAAGCGTCCGATTTATCCTTTGCCCACTCTGCCGCCGCGTCACTGCCCGCAAAGATTATGTACAGTTCTTGCACGACCTCGGTTTCTACGCCGTCAACTGTCGTCGTATACGTCTTGGTGCAATGCATAAGATCCTCAAATGGATAATCGCGCTCACCGTCCTTGGTGATGGGCGTCGTGCGCTCGTACGTGTAAGACACGCCTGCTTCGTCAAGACGCTTCTTGATATTGTTCTTTTGCATACCGATTTTGAGACACGCGGTCAGCGTGACGGCAAGAACGATAACGAGCGTAAAGACGGATAAAACTGTAACAAACTTCTTTTTCATAGCTTTATGATAAAATCATAAACGCAATTTGTCAATACATATTGCAAAAGCGACGTTGCAAGAAAAGTCCTCTTGTAAGAAAATCTTACTCAATAATCAACCTTAAAACGATATTCAAAGCCGTTTTCGACTTTACGACCGTAATATTCAATTACCACAATTTCCCATACATTTATAAGGCGCACGTGCAAACAATAGAATTAGGAGGCAAGCAAATGAAAAATTCATTAATCATCGGCACTATGCTTGGAATAGTCACTGCCACTGCGCTGTATTGCAGTATGTCAAACAATTCACTAAAAAAAGCAAAACGTGCCTTTGTAAACAAAATCGAAGACATCGTTATGTAAATAATCAGTCTTGTTCATTTATCCTCTATAAAACACATTTCGTGTTCGCAAATATATAATGTGTACACGTTTTGTGTTTTTTAATATCAGAAATCGCTCGATTTTAGGTAAAAATAGAGTTTTTGAGCACGATATGTGTTTTTGATAAAAATTAATAATTAATAGTTAATAATTAATAATTGTGGAAAATTCCGTAAAAAACAGAGTGCGTCGTAACTCCTCAAAATACAATACCCCCCTCTTTCCGGACACGCCGGCATTTCCACTTCGGCGTTTGCGCACCGCAATCC
>DLLD01000009.1:0-55380 GCA_002476605.1 Christensenella sp. UBA7571 | reverse complement strand
CGCCCAGCCACTCGTATAAGGACATTTTCCTACAAGATTATCCGTCGCTCGCGGGGGAGACAACGGCACTCGCATAGAAAGGTATCGTCCCCTTATTATGCCACTCGTTCGCCAACGAAAAGAACAACACTCGTTGGCTCACTTGTACAACCGTCAAGCTCGGCACTTATCCGCTCACCGCCTTGCGGTTCGAGTTCCATCTCCGAAGTCACACATACCGTTAATAAGTACTCTCTGAATAAGCAAATACCGTTAATAAGTGCGACAATTATCTTCAAAACAACAAATTTCCATATTCTCAACGGCTCAAAATAGATAAAGAGCGCGAAAAAGCCCCTCGGACGACAACCCTAACGTACTGGCGTACGTGAGTTGACGAACGAGGGGCTTTGACAAAGCTATTTGCTATTTTGTGCCGTTGAGGTTATTTTGTGGCGTTGTTTTGAAGATAATTGTCGATGGCAAGGCGTATAGCATCTTCCGCCAAAACGGAGCAATGGATCTTTTGCGGAGGAAGTCCTTGGAGTTCCTCGATGACTTGCTTGTTGGTGAGTTTGAGTGCTTCTTCGATGGTCTTGCCGATAATCATACCGGTTGCGGTTGAGCTTGACGCAACTGCCGCAGCGCATCCAAAGGTCTTGAATTTTGCATCTTTGATGATGCCGTCTTCAATACGCATAGTGATTTGCATTATATCTCCGCACACTTCGTTGCCGACCGTGCCGATTGCATTGTAGTT
Organism: Christensenella sp. UBA7571; assembly: GCA_002476605.1. Taxonomy (GTDB): domain Bacteria; phylum Bacillota; class Clostridia; order Christensenellales; family CAG-917; genus CAG-475. The sequence continues at coordinate 54,641 of DLLD01000009.1, read as the reverse complement.
TTCAACCTCGCCCATATGTTGAGGATTTTTGAAAACTTCCATAACTTTTTCGTTGTACATAATATACTCCTCGGGCTGTGCCCTGAAACTTTATTTACTTTTTGTAAAGCGGTGACATATCTCTGAGTCTTTTTACGATCTTTTTAAGTTCGTCAACCGTATAATCGACCTCTTTCATCGTGTTGTGTTTGCCGAACGTGAAGCGGATAGAACCGTGTGCCGTACCGACGGGAACGCCGATTGCAAGCAACGTTCTTGACGGTTCAAGCGAGCCCGACGAGCAAGCAGAACCCGAAGACGCGCTTATGCCCGCAAGGTCAAGCGAGAACAAGATTGACTCACCCTCGATGTATCTGAAACTGAAATTGGCGTTGTTGGGAAGACGCTTCGAGGTGTCTTTTGCGCCGTTGTAGTAGATATCCTCAATCTCGTTAAGGACTCTCTCTACGAAGTGGTCACGCAAGGACGCAACGTATTTGTCGTCTTCTTCGATGGTTGCAAGTGCTTCGTCAAGCGCGGTTGCCATACCGACGATGCCGGGAGAGTTGCTTGTACCGCCACGGTGCGAACGCTCTTGTTCACCGCCCGTCAAAAGCTTTTCGATACGGATACCGTTACGCACGTAAAGCATACCCATACCTTTCGGGCCGTAGAACTTGTGTGCGGACATTGAAAGCAAGTCCACGCCCAAATCCTTGACGTTGTATTTGATTGCGCCGGTTGCTTGCACTGCGTCCGTATGGAACAAAACGCCGTGTTTGTGCGCGACTTCGCAAAGCTCTTTGATAGGCTCTACGGTGCCGATTTCGTTGTTTGCAAACATTATGCTTACGAGAACGGTGTCGGGACGAATTGCCTTTTCAAGATCGTCGACGGACACGAAACCTTCGTTGTCGACTGGAAGATAAGTAACTTCCCAACCGAATTTTTCAAGTTGTTTGCACGTCGTATAAATTGCGGGGTGTTCGATAACCGAGGTGATAATGTGCTTGCCCTTTTCGATATTTTGAAGAGCGATGCCCTTGACCGCCCAATTGTCCGCTTCCGTACCGCAAGACGTGAAGTAAATCTCGCTCGGCTTTGCACCGATGCAATTTGCAAGCAATTGTCTTGCGTCGTTTACGCCTTTTGCTGCTTCGCGTCCGAATACGTGCTGTGAATTGGGATTTCCGAAAGTGTCGGAAAAGTACGGTTTCATAGCCTCAAACGCTTTTGGTGACAACGGTGTCGTTGCCGCGTGATCAAGATATATATTTTTCATATTTGCCTCTGCGCCGAAGCGCGTCGATAAAAATTTTATTTTCTATTTTGTCCATAGCCACGCTTGCGTATTCGTGCGAGCAAAATCTTGCCGATTTTCTCATAAAAATAACCGCAAATCTCAAACGATGCGGTTATATTCAGCAAAAATCGATTGGATCGAGTGCTCTCACCGCATATCGAATTTAGTGGCTTTATTGCAAATGTGAACATTTATTCACATTTGCAATAAATGGTATATCACGACGTAGTCGTGTTGTCAAGCAATAAACGAAAAATTATTCCTCGTCATCGTCGATATCGAGCGTTGCGTTGTGATAAACGTTTTGCACGTCGTCGAGTTCTTCGAGTTTGTCGATCATCTTGATGATGTTTGCTTGTTGTTCCGCCGTGGGTGAAACGTAGTTGTCTGGAATCATATCCACTTCTGCGGACAAGATCTTTACGCCGTCGTCTTCGAGGCTCTTTCTTACGGACGCCAAGGACGCAGTGTCGGTGTATACTTGATACACTTCGTCGTCTTCGGAGTTGATGTCTTCAAAGCCTTCGAGTTCGAGTGCGTACATCATAAGATCGTCCTCTTCGACGTCGCATTTTGCGATGGTGATGACGCCTTTGCGCTTGAACATAAAGGATACGCAACCGTTCGTTCCCATCGAACCGCCGAATTTGTCGAACAAGTGACGAACGTCACCCGCCGTGCGGTTTTTATTGTCGGTGAGGGCTTCTACGATAATGGCAGTTCCGCCAACGCCGTAACCCTCGTAAATCATATCTTCGTAGTTGATTGAACCAAGTTCACCGCTGGCTTTTTTGATACTGCGCATAATGTTGTCGTTGGGCATATTGTTGTCTTTTGCCTTTGCGATAACTTGTGCGAGTTTGCTGTTGCTGTTGGGGTCTGCACCGCCTTCTTTGACTGCAACGGCAAGTTCTCTGCCTATCTTCGTGAAGATATTGGCGCGAGCCGCGTCGGTTTTGCCTTTCTTCTGTTGAATATTATGCCATTTGCTGTGTCCACTCATACTTGTTTTCTCCTATATTGTTTGATACATCGCAACGGCCGTTGCAACCGCTACGTTCAAAGATTCGATATCGTTTTTCATAGGCAAAGAGTACGCAATTTTCGCTTCTTTGCGAAGCTCGGCTCTGACGCCGTGCGCCTCGTTGCCCGCAACGAACAATACGGGTGAAACCGCCTTATTCGTCAAAATATTGATGCCGTTCATATCCAAAATCGCGCTGTTGGTGCATCTCATAAGGTCGATTGCCTCGTCGATAGTAATCTCCGTTGCACGCACCTTAAAAAGCCCGCCGAGCGTCGCTCTGACCACTTTGGGTGAATAGATATCCGCAGTGTCGAGCAAATAAATATCGCAAAAATCACACGCGGCGGCAGTCCTAAATATAGTGCCGAGATTGCCGGGGTCGCTTACGCCGTCAAGCAAAAGCGCGTTGCCGGTGGGCATACGAAATTCGCTTTTCGGCATTTCGCAAACGGCGCATATTCCGTACGGTGAAACGGTATCGGCAACGTACGCCATAACCTCGTCACTCACATAATACACTTGCGCGCGCGTAAAAGCAACGCTTTGCATTGCTTTTTCTTGACGCTCCTTTTCGTCCGAGAAAAATATAGTCTCAACCTCACCCTCTCTCGACGGCGTGGCAAGCACGTATTTTACCCTTACGGACGAAGGCATATCCTTGATGAGATTTATTCCTTCAACCAAAAATAGTCCCGTCTCCGTGCGGAACTTCTTTTGCGAAAGAGAACGAGCCTCTTTCACGAATTGATTTTTGGTGGAAGTGATGATTTGCAATATTCTAACCGCCTCGATTTATATTTTTCACAATGCTAATTTAGCACGGTTTCAAATATGAAAAAGCGGTCCGTACAATCAATGTTGCGCATAAATCTATGCGCAACATTGTGTAAAAACCGATTATGCAAGTGCTTTCTTTGCGCTGTCGCAGAGTGCCGCAAACGCTTGCGGATCGCTGATTGCGATTTCACTCAAAACCTTTCTGTTGAGGTCGATACCAGCAACTTTGAGGCCGTGCATAAGAGTTGAATAGCTCATACCGTTGATACGTGCTGCAGCATTGATACGAGTGATCCAAAGTGAACGGAAATCACGTTTCTTTTGCTTTCTTCCGACGTATGCGTATACACCGCTTTTGAGGAGTTGTTGCTTTGCAACACGATAAAGGGCGTGCTTACCAGCATAGTAACCCTTTGCTTGTTTCATTATTTTTCTACGCTTTTTAACTGCGTTAACCGCTCTTTTAATTCTCATTGTTCATTCTCCTTATTTGTATGGCAACAACTTTTTGAGTTCACCGGATCTCGTTTCGTCAACGTACTCGATAGAACGAAGATCTCTCTTTCTCTTGGTTGTCTTCTTGGTAAGAAGGTGGCTGTGTGCAGAATGGCCTCTCTTGTAGTAACCGTTTGCTGTTACGCGAAAACGCTTCTTTGCTCCACTATGTGTTTTTTGTTTTGGCATAGGTGTGCCTCCTCTATTATTTTGCTTTGCCCGAGGGCTAAATAATTGTTATTTCTTTTGCGTCGGTGCGAGAATGGTGTAAATGATACGACCTTCTTGAACCGGTTTTTTCTCGACGACGAGGTCAGTGCCGACCATTGCGATGTAGTCTTCAACGATCTTGACCGCAATCTCAGGGTGCGCTTGTTGACGACCTTTGAGACGGATTGACGCTTTGACTTTGTTGCCTTCCGAGAGGAATTTTGCCGTTTGTGCGGCAAGTCTCGTAGTGTCACCGATGTCGATTGTTGCGGAAAGACGGATCTCTTTGATTTCCATCACCTTTTGATTTTTCTTGGCTTCTTTCTCGCGTTTTTGTTGCTCGTAGCGATATTTGCCGTAGTCCATCAATTTGCAAGTGGGAGGTTGAACGGAAGGCGGTGAAACCTTGCATACGTCAAGCCCTTTTTCTTCGGCAATGGCGCGAGCCTCTCTCATAGAAATGACGCCGTATTGTTGACCGTCGTCACCGATGAGACGAATTTCTCTATCCCTAATTTGTTCGTTGATTTGCAGTTCTTTCAAATTGCTACTCCTATATACACCGCTATGGGTTATTTCGACATAAAAAAGAAGTGTCGAAGCAGAACTGCCTCAACACTCACGAATACCTTATCATAGACAAGTGATTTTTGTGTGGTGACCACCTTGCTGAACGCTCGTGGTGAAAGGCTGTCCTTTGCTTTGCTTGATTATATTAACAAAAACGAAAACTTATGTCAAACGTTTTTGCGATTATTATATGGAATATTCTATTTTTACTATATAAAAACTATTCAAAGGCGCAAACAACCACAAAAATTAGCGCGATTCACTCTTTCGAAGCGTACCCATACACGGTATGTGCAACTTCGAAGACGGAACTTCGAGTCGCAAGGCGACGAGCGAATAAGTGCCGAGCTTGACGATTAGTACAAGCGACTGCGCCGTGTTGTTGCGTAGCTGGCGCACAAAGCGCAGTGGCATAATAAGAGAACGATACCTATCTATGCGAGTGCCGTTGTCTCCCCCGCGAGCGACGAATACTATTGTAGAGAAATGCCCCTATACGAGTGGTGGGAGAAATGCCGGCGTGTCCGGAAAGAGGGGGTTATTGCATTTAAGGAGTTACGACGTACTCTATAAAAGAGCCGTCCGAAAATCGGACGACTCTGACACAGTTATTCGCTAAATAGCGCAGTTTTATTTTATCTCTTTATTTGCAACTTCGAGAAGAGCCTTGGCCACAAACTCCTCCACCGTCATAGTGCCGAGATCGCCTTCCGTGCGGTGACGTACGGAAATGAGGTTTTGTTCCGCCTCTTTGTCGCCGATGACGATGACATAAGGCACTTTGTCGAGTTGTGCTTCACGGATCTTTTTGCCGAGTTTCTCACTGCGAACGTCCGCTTCTGCACGCAAGCCGAGATCAAAGAGTCTGTTGCGCACTTCTTTCACCTTGTCGATCGTGCGGTCGGTAAGTGAAAGCACACGCACTTGCTCGGGAGCAAGCCACATCGGGAATGCGCCGTTGTACTTTTCGATAAGCATTGCAAGCGTACGCTCGTAGCAACCGATTGAAGATCTATGAATGATGAGCGGACGCGCTTTTTCGCCGTTCTCGTCAATGTAGATCATATCGAAACGCGTTGCGAGCGAGAAGTCGATTTGGACTGTGAACAACGTGTCTTCTTTGCCGTGTACGTTCTTGCCTTGAACGTCGAGTTTCGGGCCGTAGAACGCCGCTTCACCCCACGCTTCGGTGTAATCGATGTGCAAGTCGTTGAGGATTTGTTGCATAGTGCTTTCCACTTTGTCCCAATCCTCCGCCGTGCCGACGTATTTGTCCGCGTCCTTCGGATCCCAACGAGAGAAACGATAGCTTACGTCGTCTTGCAAACCGAGAATACCGATGAGGTATTTGATGAGGTCAACCGCGCCTTGGAACTCTTGTTCGAGTTGGTCGGGCGTGCAAACGATGTGACCGTCGGAAAGCGTGAATTGACGGATTCTGGTAAGACCGTGCATTTCACCGCTCGCTTCCTTACGGAATTCGATTGCGGTTTCGGCGTATCTGACAGGCAAGTCACGATAACTTTTAAGTCCGTTCTTGTAGATGGTGAATTGGAAGGGGCAAGTCATAGGACGCAAGCACAAAATCTCGTCGTCCACGTCCTCGTCTCCGATATAGAACATCTTGTCTTTGTAGTGATCCCAGTGTCCCGACGTGATGAAGAGATTGTTCTTGGTCATAATCGGGGTCTTGGTGAGGAGATATCCCCTCTTTTGTTCCTCGTCCTCGACGAAACGTTGCATAATTTGGATAATGCGCGCGCCCTTGGGCATAATGAGCGGAAGTCCTTGACCGATGTTTTCGTCAGTCATAAACAAACCGAGCTCTCTGCCGACCTTGTTGTGGTCGCGAGATTTTGCCTCTTCGAGTTTTTGGATATATTCGTCAAGATCAGCCTTTTTGTCAAAGCAAGTGCCGTAAATACGGGTGAGCATCTTGTTTTTCTCGTTTCCGCGCCAGTAAGCACCGGTGAGAGACGTGAGCTTGAACGCTTTGATTTTGCCCGTCGAAGTGAGGTGCGGTCCACTGCAAAGGTCGATAAAATCACCTTGTTGATAGAAAGAAATCTCTTCTCCCTCGGGGATATCCGCAAGAAGTTCCGCCTTGTAGGGCTGTTTCATCTTGGTGATCGTCTTCTCTGCTTCGCTACGCGTGCAAACGATGCGAGTGATGGGAAGATTTGCCTTGATGATGCTCTTCATTTCCGCTTCGATTTTTTCAAAATCCGCTTGCGTGATGGGTGTCTTGAAATCAAAATCGTAATAGAATCCGTTGTCGATTGCAGGCCCTATTGCCAATTGAACCGTCGGATAAATGTTTTTGACTGCTTGTGCCAAAATGTGAGCGCAAGTGTGACGATACACGCGCTTTCCTTCGTCATCGGCAAACGTAAACACCTCGAAATTGCAGTCCTTGTCAACGATGGTGTCCATAGAAGCGAGTTGCCCGTCAATCTTGCATACGATTGCCGCTCTTGCGAGTCCCTCGCTGATTTGCTTTGTCACGTCGAGTGCGCTCATCGCACCGTCAAATGACATTTTGCTACCGTCTTTAAGTGTAAGTTGCATATTACCTCCGCGCAATCAGCCCTACTTAATGCTGTACGCGCAATATTATTTTCCACTCTCGTGGTGTGAATATTATAATATCAAGGGTATATAAAGTCAATTCAATTATGCACGCCTATTTACGATTTTATTTACGTTTTAGAAATTCCGCAAAACGAAAACAAGAAAAACGCCCCGAAATCGAGGCGTTATTAAGTAAATTTGTGATTTTTATTATTTTTGCACAATTGCGATAAATCACAAAAAACAACCGATTAGAATATCCGTTAAGCTTTGATGACGAAGCTCAAATCGTGATATTTGTTGGGCAAAATCTTGTATCTCTTCTTGGTGCAAGCAAGTGCGGGAACGTCACCGCCGACTCCGCGTTGTGCGCCGTCGATATAAAGCTCTATCACGTCACCGTGTTTGAGTTCGTGAGCGTGTTTTGCCTCTTCGAGAGCTTCTTGCGTGTAGTCGTGTACGCTGAATTCAAAGGGTTTGTCCGTTGCGACCACTTCGATGCCGTCTTCACCGCCGACTTTCACCCAACGAGTGTCGCAGTGGTTGCCGTTTTCTTGCGGTACGAGATAATTATGCTCGAAGTCGGCAATTTTGCCCTCGTACACTCCGAGAGGAGCGGACGCTTTTCTGTCGCAATAGTTTTCGTGAGGTCCTCTGCCGTAGAACGCAACGTCGTCCGTCGTGGCAAGTCCCATTCTGAAACCGTATCTGGGCAAACTGAACCAGTCGTTTTTGACTTTCATCGACACTTTGATGCCGTCTTCGCTTGCTTCGTAGACCGTTTTGAGTACGGAAAGTTGAGGCATACAAGACCACTCTATCAATACGGCCTTGTCCGTAAGCACCATATTGGACTTGACAAGACGCTCTTTGCAACCCTTGAAGAAGAGTTTTCCGAACAATCTCTTGACGATGCCGGGAAGTTGCGGAGAGATGTCGTTGTCGATAGGCGCGCGCCAGAAGTTGGGGATAACCGGCGAGGCAAGTTTCTCTTTTCCGTCAACGACTATCGAGGTTATGCAACCGCTGTTCTTTGACACGATTGCACGCATTTTTCCGCATTCTAACACTATCTTTCCGTCTTCGTTGAATACGGTTTTGCCTTGCGGTTCTTCGTATTTTGCGGGGATATATCCCGTCAAATCGAGTTGTTCGCGCGCGATTATATCGCCCTTTTCAAAGACGTCGAAAGCGTCCTTGACCACGCAATAGCAGTTGATTGCCTTTTCTTTGCCGTCGGCTTTGACGTCAAACGGCATATCTACGCTCGTCTTGCCGTAAGGCTCGACGGACGGCATATCCGCGGTTTTGGTGTCGACTACGACGCCGTTTTCAAGCAAATCGAAGCGCATTTCAAAGCGGTTGAGATTGGTGAACATATACTCGTTTTCAATCTCGATTTTGCCGTCTTTGAGTGCGAATTGCACTTGTTGATACACCTTTCCGACCTCGTAGAATGCGGGATTCGGGCTTCTATCCGCTCTGACGATACCGTTGAAAGCAAAAGTGCCGTCGTTGGGTTTATCTCCCCAGTCACCGCCGTAGGTGTACTCTACCGTACCGTCCGCACCGACTCTCTTGATGGATTGGTCGGCAAAGTCCCATATATAACCGCCACAAAGTCTGTCGTTGTTGCGGAAGTGCTTCCAGTAGTCCTCGAAGTTGCCGAGACTGTTGCCCATACAATGCGCGTATTCGCATTGAATAAACGGCTTGTTTTTGTACATTTTGGGCGTGAGCAAGTGTCCGAGAGGTGCCCACAACGCCATCGAATGGATATGGAGTTTGTTGTTTGCAATCTCTTCCATTTGCTCTTCTTTGGTGTACATCTCGCTCATAATGTCCGTAGTCTTGACGTATGCGTCCGGCTCGTAGTGTATGGGACGAGTGGTATCGAGTTCAAGCGCGGCTTTCTTCATTGCGGGGAACGCCTTTCCGTTTCCGCTCTCGTTGCCGAGCGACCAAAAGAGTATGCAAGCGTGGTTGCGATAGGTTCTCACCATATTTCTCATACGCCAGCAAACTTGCTCCGTCCAACGCTTATTGGAGCGAGGAACGCGCGTTGCCAAGCCGTGAGTTTCGAGGTTGTTTTCGCACATCACCATAATGCCGTACTTGTCGCACAAATCGTAGAAATGTCTGCTGTTGGGATAGTGCGAGGTGCGAATACTGTTGACGTTGTTCTTTTTGAGAAGAAGGATATCCTTTTCCGTGTATTCCTTGGGCACTGCGTGACCGAAATCGGGATGGAACTCGTGACGGTTGACGCCTCTGATTTTGAGTTTTTTGCCGTTGAGAGTTATGTACGGTTGCCTTCCGTCGATTGACGGCACGATTGCAACTTGTCTGAAACCAAAATTAATCTCTCTTCTGTCGTGGAAAATAGTTTTGCCCTTTTCCGTGGACGTGAACGTAAGTCTAATCTTGTAAAGATAAGGATCTTCACTGCTCCAAAGATGCGGATTTTGGATATTTTCCGTTATCTTGATGGGGATAGTTTCGTCCTCGTCGAGACCGAGCACCGCAAAGTTTCCGCCCGATACGACGTTGCCGTCTTCGTCGATAACTTCCACTTTGACGTCGGCGTCCTCGATTTCCACGTTCTTGGAGCAATACACGCTCGTATCGATCAAGAGTTTGGCTTTGGACATATCCTCGTTGAATTCCGCACGCGCGTACACGTCTTCAATGCGCACGCTCGGCAAGAAAATGAGGTTGACGTCACGGAAAAGTCCCGAAATGCGCCACATATCTTGGTCTTCGAGATAACTGCCCGTCGTGTAGCGATAAACGACGATTTTCACCTCGTTTTCACCCACTTTTACGAACGGCGTGATATCGTACTCTTGATAATCGAAGGTATCTTCGCTATATCCGACGAAACTTCCGTTGACGTAAAGTTCCGCACCGCTGTTTGCGGCAAAATTGATGCGGATACTCCCGTCTATCTTATCCACGGTGAACGTGCGACGGTATACACCGCAATTGTTTTCGTCCGCGTTGATACGGGGTTTACCGCTCGTTGCGATGGGGTGCGGATATCTTATGTTGGAATAAATGGGCTTGCCGTAACCTTTGAGTTGCCAGTTGGACGGCACTTCGATTTTGTCCCACTCCGTCGGGTTGATATCGAGCATACTTGCCGACATATAATATTTGAAGTCCCACTCGCCGTTGAGCAAGACCGTCTTTTGATTGCCGTTTTCGTCAAGAGGGAAACCTGCGCCGTGTTTGGGCGCGACGTTTATACAATATACATCGGGATTGTTGTAGCAATTCTTCATATTTCTCTCCTACCTTTCGTAAAAAGCCTCGTTATTTTTGCTCCGCTACGTAAAGAATACGACGGCAGTTGGGACACTCCGCCACGTCACCGACGTTGCGAAGTTTGGACTTGGTGTTGTTGTCAAGCTCCATTCTGCAACGACCGCAAATCTCGTGTTCGCTGTCGTACGGCACGAACGCGGGCATCTTCTTTGCCGTGCGCAATGACACGTACGCGTTCATAATCTTTTCGGGAATTTCACCTTTGAGCGCGGAAAGTTGCGCCTTGATTTGCACCACTTGCGGTTGCAAATTCTTCATAAACGCGTCGTACTCCGCCTTTGCCGCTTTGTATACGTCGCTTGCCTTTACGCCGATATCCCACGTCTTTTTGTAGTTGTCGTTGACTTGGTCGATTTTGGCGGAAGTGGAATTTGCTTCCTTTTCGAGCGCGTTGATTTTGTCCGCAATGCTTGCCACCATTTTGAGATAATGGTCTGCTTCCGTTGCGTCTTGAACGTCGTCCAAAATGCCGTCAAACTCGTCGAGTTCGGCTTTGAGGGCGTCGATTTTTTCTTTCATAGAGGTATAACCGGCAAGAAGTTCCGCGGCGTCGTTTTTGAGTTTTCCGATAGTTTCGGTTGCGCCGTCGAGACGAGATTTCGCCATTGCGAGATTTTGTCTTTCACTGCTTTTGAGCACTTCGTTTTCAAGTGCAATGAGTTCTTGGTCGATTTTTTGATATTCGAGTATCTTGTCAATATTCATTGTATCCTCCGACTGTCTTAAAAGGGCAGTTCTGTTTTGCTTTTATGATTTTCACTCCGAGAGGAGCGAGGATTTTTTCAAATAAGTTTTCAACGATAATCTCACTGTGATAATGCGAAAATTCCACGATCGGGAAATCGTCGTTTTCGGACGCTACGTAAAGGTGATGCTTAAAGTCACCCGTGACGAATACGTCCGCAACGTCTTTTGCGTGGTCGTACGCGCTGTCGCCCGCACCGCCTCCGCATATACAAAGCATTTTGCGGATAGTATTATTATCGTCACCCGTGTATTTGACGGAGTCGTCTTTAAGCGTGCTTGCAACGTGCTTTGCAAAGTCTTTGAGAGAGGTTTCTTCAACGTCACAAAGTACGCCAACGCCGTCCGCTACGAGATTTTGTCCGCCGAGCAGTTTTGCAAGAGTTACGCAAAGCCCCTCTTCGCACTCGTCGAGGTTGGTGTGCGCACTATAAACCGTAAGTCCGTTTTTGAGCACGTCTCTTATAATCTCACCTTTTGACTCGTTCGTATTTATGCTCTTTATTGCCGTAAAGAAAAACGGATGGTGAGTTACGATGAGATTGCAACCGTTTTCAAGTGCTTGTCTCACAACGTCTTTGGTAAGGTCGAGCGCGACGATAACGCCGGTGCACTCGTCGTTAAGCGAGCCTATCATAAGACCGGGATTATCCCACGGCTCTGCCAGCGTTTTGGGTGCAAACTGCTCTATTGCGTCGGTTATTAGTCTGTTTTTCATAACGTTCCTATTTTTCAAGAAAGCGGTTTTATACACCGTTTTCGTACGTATCAAGTGTGGATCGTCTTGCCAAGCGCGTCTTTCAAAGCGTCTATCTTGTCTTTGAGTTCGCTTGCGGACGGATTGTTGCGGTAAATATTTTCAAGGCTTTGGATATCCTTTTTCGCAAACGTCGCAAAATTCGGATTGGTCTTGAAAAACGCACCGTACTTTATCTGCTCTTCGTCGAGATTGCTCTCGCCTTTTTGCGTCTTGATAATCGTGTAGACCTTGCCCGCAACTTCAAGCAAATCGTCGTAGATTATCGTATGACGAGATGCTATAATCTCTCTTCTCACCTTTTCGGGGTGAGTGTTGGGAGAGAGCAAAAAGTGCTCGAAAGTCTTGCCTTCCTCGCGTGCGCGCGACAATATATTTGCTATAACGTCACCGCCGAGCCCCGCAATTATCACGGTGTCGACCTCTTCGCTTTCCACGCAACCGAGCCCGTCACCGAGCCTTGCGCTCATAATATCAGAGACGCCGTTTTCATTGGCAAGCTCCTCCGCTTTGGCAAGAGAAGGTGCGCTGATGTCCGTTGCGACGACTTCACTTGCTCTGTCAGTGCTTACGAGATAGTAGCCGAGTTTGCCGTGGTCGCACCCCACGTCCGCCACTTTGCCGTAATCGACGAGATTTGCGATAGTCGTCAGTCTTTGGTCAAGTCGTATGGGCATCAGTCGAAATCTTTGAGCTTTTTGAGGCGATTGGGATGACGCAATTTGCGAAGTGCCTTTGCCTCGATTTGACGAATACGCTCACGAGTAACGTTAAATTCTTTGCCTACTTCTTCGAGCGTTCTGGGGTGCGAATCGTCAAGACCGTATCTCAATCTCAGCACTTTTTCCTCACGCGGAGTGAGCGTGTTGAGCACTTGGATAAGTTGCTCTTTGAGCATATTGCTTTCGGCAACGTCGCTGGGTGAAAGCGCGCCCGTATCCTCGATGAAATCTCCGAGGTGGCTGTCCTCTTCCTCACCGATAGGCGTTTCGAGAGAGACGGGGTCTTGTGCGATTTTTTGTATCTCGCGCACGCGCTCTACGGAGCAACCGAGGTGTTGCGCAATCTCTTCCGCGGACGGTTCTCTTCCGAGTTGTTGGAGAAGTTGACGCGTTGCACGCACTTGTTTATTGATGGTTTCCACCATATGCACGGGGATACGGATAGTCCTTGCTTGGTCGGCAATTGCACGAGTGATTGCTTGTCTAATCCACCACGTTGCGTACGTCGAGAACTTGAAGCCCTTGGTATAATCGAATTTTTCAACCGCCTTCATAAGACCGAGGTTGCCCTCTTGTATCAAGTCGAGGAATTGCATACCTCTTCCGACGTAGCGTTTTGCGATAGACACGACGAGACGAAGGTTCGCTTCGCTCAATAAATGCTTTGCCTCTTCGTCACCCTCTTTCATTCTCTTGGCAAGTTCAATCTCTTGTTCACCCGTCAAAAGGGGCACTTTGCCGATGTCTTTGAGGTAGATTTTGACCGAGTCGTCAACACTGCTGTCGATGATTTTGTCGAGCGAGATATCGTCGTCCTCAATCGTCTCTTCAACCTTGATGTTTTCCGCTTGCAAAGCGTTGAACACCACTTCCATATCTTCGGCGGTTGCGTTGAGATGTTCGAGTTTTGCCATTATCTCGTCTTCGCTCACCGAACCTTTGCTCTTTCCCAAAGCGACGATTTTGTCAATCTCTTGTTTCAAAAGTTGTTCTCTGTCCACGTTGTCCTCCTATGTGAATCAAAGTTTATCTTCAATTGATTTGGATTTTAATTTTTTGGTCAATGCGGATATTTCCACAAGGCACGCTTTCTTCTCGGCCGAATCCGAGAGATTATTGAATTTTTCTTTTGCATCGTCTAGTTTTTGCGATATGCTCTCGTTGGCAAGCGCAAGCAAACAATCGTTGTAATAGTCCGCCTCGCGCCCGATATCCGTAAAAGGTAGGTTTATACACAACACTTGATTTATCTCGTTGTCTTCATAGCCTAAAACATCATATATTTTGCCTATACTTACTTTCTTTTCCGGCTCTGAAAGTACATACTCGAATGCCTTTTTATGTGTATCGTTTGCGAACCATTCTTTATTTATTTTTGCCAGATCAACGTATACGGCATTATTTAGAAGTCTGTTTACAACAAATCTGGAAGCGTGCAAATTTTTGTTCTGTTTTTCTTCTTTAATTTCCTTGACGGGCTCTTCCCTTTGCGGACGAATTGTGCCGATTTCCGCAGTGAGCGTCGAAACAGACACCTTGCTGAGTTTTGACACTATCGCCATATAAACTTCTCTTTCCGCCTTATTATCCACACTTTTTAGCACATTGAGTGCGGATTGCACGTATTTTGCTCTGCCGTTGACAGAGCCGAGATCGTTGGCGTCCGCGCAAAGTTTGAGCTTATATTCAACGACGGGCAACGCCTCGCTCACGTGCTTCATAAAGCCCTCGTAGCCCTCTTCGCGCACGGTTTCGTCGGGGTCTTTTCCCTCGTCCAAAGACACCACTTTTACGTTTTGAATATACGGTGAAAGGATATCGACGTTTTTGATTGAGGCGTGTTTTCCCGCGCCGTCACCGTCGTAACATACGTACAAGTTTTCCGTAAGACGAGATATCTCTCTTGCTTGCCCTTCGGTGAGCGCAGTACCCATACCCGCGATTGCGTTTTTGATACCCGCCGCTCCCAAAGAAATGACGTCCATATACCCTTCTACGAGGATAAGTTCCTTATAAGCGACGCCGTTGAGCTTTTTGTCACGTTTGATAAAGTTTACGCCGTACAGCGTGCGTCCCTTGTCAAACAGCGTGGTGTTGGTGGAGTTTTTGTATTTCGCAACGTCTTTTTCACCGTGGTAAATACGCCCGCCAAACGCGATAACGTCGCTCATACCGTTCATAATCGGCACGATAATTCTGTTTGCGAAAGCGTCGTACGGACGGTCGGGATTTGCGATAAGCCCGCACTCTTGCAAGTCTTTGAGCATATACCCCTTACGGCGCATATACCCCACCATACTTTCACCGTCAAGCGAAAGCCCGAGTCCGTAACGCTTGGACGTTTCGTCATCGATACCTCTGCTTGCAAGATAGTTGCGCGCTTCCTCGCCCTTCTTTTCGTCAAGCAAGTTGTTGCGATAATACCTCGCAACATCACACATAAGCTGTTTTATAACATCTGAATGTTCTTTCTTTTTTGCATAATCGGCATCACCACTAACTTCGGGAAGGCGCATATTTGCCCTTTCGGCAAGAATCTTTACTGCGTCGTGAAAACTTACGGATTCCATTTCCATAATGAATCTAATAACATTTCCACTCACACCGCATCCGAAACAATGATACCAATCACTATTTACGCAAAAAGACGGTGATTTTTCATTGTGAAAAGGACAGCAACCGAAATAACGTCCCCCTTTCTTTTGTAAAGGGACGTATTGTGAAATGACTTCAACGATGTCATTTTTATACATAAGTTCTTCCAAAAACTCTGGAGTAAAACCGCCTGCCATATTATCCGCCTTTGTATTAACTATTTATATATACGAATAAAATTTGTCAATTTCCTAAAAAATTATTAAATTTTTTTGAAAAAATACCATTAAAGCAATATGTGAAATGCCTTTTGCCTCTATGCGTGCAACATTATTTATAAAAAAAGTAGGCTCATTGATCCAAAATCAATACCTTTGCCTACTTTCGTCGGATAAATCCAACGCTAATAGAGTAAACAATCACTGTTGGCTTGTCAAGTAAAAATATAGCCTATCACCTTGCGCGTCATTGTTGTGTGTAATTCTTGCGCACAAGTTCAAGTGTCGGTCACCGCACGGCAAAATAAAAAAGCACAGATAAATCCGTGCTTATTATGATGATGCGTAGAAAGCAATCGCAGTTGCACACTATCGTGTTTTAATAGGACGGACGCAAGTCCCAAATTACGCCCGTTTTTTCGGGATTTTGAGCGCTACAACCAAATTCTCGAAGCCAATCACAAGTCGTAGTTTTTATATGCTTATTTTTAAGCGCGATTTCGGCAGTCAGTTTTGCACGTCCGAGCGGTGAAACGTATACGTCGTCAAGTATGGTTTTATCCATACGCTTACCAAGCAATTCGGCTTCCTTTTTACCTTTTGCCGTAAGCGAGTCGATTGAATAATCCGGATCACCGTGACGAACAATGAGCAACTTCATTTGACTGTTTCCTTATTTGCGAATGTTTTTATACATCGGGCCGTAAGCCTCGCACGCTCTGTAATCTTGTCCTTCTTTGTCCATTCCGAACGCATTCCACGCAGACGGACGGAAAATCTCTTTCTCGTCGACGTTGTGCATACATACGGGAATACGCAAGATACTGCACATAGTGATAAGGTCTGCGCCGATATGTCCGTAAGAAATCGCGCCGTGATTTGCACCCCAGTTGTTCATTACGTCATATGCGGAAGCAAATGCACCCTTGCCCGTTACTCTCGGTGTGAACCAAGTGCAAGGCCACGTGTAGTCCGTGCGTTTCCAAAGCGTGTCGGTAACTTCGTCGGGAAGTTTGACCGTCCAACCTTCTACGATTTGCATTACGGGGCCGAGTCCCTTGACGAGATTAAGACGAATCATCGTTGCAGGCATTTCCGCTCTAGTAACGAAACGGCTCGAATAACCGCCACCGCGGAAGTAACCCAAATCTGCGTAAGGCCACGAAACGTGCGACATAATATTGTCGATATCTTCGTTTGTGACTTCCCACCACTTTTTCATAACGGCATTGCCGTTTTCGTCTTTCACTTCACCGCAAGCATCGACGCAGCACGCGCCCGAATTGATAAGGTGAATGAAACCGTCAGCATCTTTTGCTTTGCCTTCGATTTCGTATCCCGTAACGCGTTTAACTGCATCGCCCGACCAATACGTACGAACGTCCGCAAACATTTGCGCTCTGCCGGTGAGCAACTTCATAAACAACATACTCGTTGCATTGAGAGTGTCGTTTTCCGTGCCGAGAATATAAGGCTCTCTTGCGCCGTTCCAGTCGAAAGAAGAGTTGAGTATGCTTTCGGGGAAATCACAGTTCGGATAAAAGTCCGTCCATTGACGTTGACCTTGAAAACCGCCGACGATTGCGTTGTGTCCGACGGATTCTTCTTCAAAACCTTTTTTCAAACGCTTGTTGCCGTTGTAAAGGTCTTTGATAATGCACGCCATTTTGGCGGTAAATTCCCAATCTTTTTCCTTTTGAGCGGGAGTTTTTTGCATTTCGATAGGGTTTTTGTCAAAATCTTCACGGCATTTTTCTTTTATCCAAGCAAGTGCTTTCTTGTACTCGTTCTTATCGTAAATGCCTTCCGTCATTCGACGAATAATTTCGACTTCGTCAACGGATTCAACTCTCATACCGAGATATTCTTCAAAGAAATCGGGTGAGATAATACTTCCGCCGATACCCATCGTGACAGAACCGATTTGAAGATAAGATTTTCCGCGCATCGTTGCAACTGCGACAGCCGCTCTTGCAAAACGCAATATCTTTTCTTGAACGTCGTCGGGAATGGTCGTATCGTCTGCGTCTTGAACTTCGTGTCCGTAGATACCGAATGCGGGCAAACCTTTTTGGTTATGCGTTGCAAGAACGGACGCAAGATACACCGCCCCAGGTCTTTCCGTGCCGTTGAATCCCCAAACCGCTTTTATAGTCATCGGATCCATATCCATAGTTTCCGCACCGTAACACCAACACGGCGTAACCGTAAGCGTGATGTCAACGTTATTCTTTTTGAATTTATTCGCACACGCAGCGGCTTCTGCGACTCTGCCTATCGTTGTGTCGGCAATAATGACTTTAATGGGTTCACCGTTTGAATATCTGACGTTCTCTGAAATCAATTTTGCGGCAGCCTTTGCCATATTCATAGTTTGGTCTTCAAGGCTTTCTCTGACCTTAATTTTGCCTCTGCGTCCGTCAATCGTGGGACGGATTCCGATAACGGGATAATCCCCTATCAATCTGGATTGTGTCATAAAAAACTCCTTTATATCGTATCGTTTTTCAAGTTGTTTAGATAATAACAAAGCGCTTAATTTTCATTCGTTTTCTTGCCCACATATAGCCTTATAAGTCAGGTTTGTCGGTAAACTCTACAATTGGCTCTCCTTGTATTCCATCAGACTCGAATATAATCAGTTCGTTTTTTCCTTTGCGCAATATCGAACGAGGAACATACAAAGTTTTTTGCGGACCTACCGTCCAGAAACGTCCCAGATTAAAGCCGTTAAGCACGGCAAATCCTTTGACGAAATTGTCGGTACGTAGGAATGTGTCACACGGCGTTTCGGCAATGTCAAATGCAAATTTATAAAACCTTTCGCCACTCGCATTCGTTTTTTTATCCCGTTTAAGTTTGTCAAGATTATCCATCGGCAAAGGATATGCTTGCCAACCAAAATGAATTTTGCCGTCAATTAGCGTTCGACCTACGATGCCCTTCTTTCTCATCATTTTTGGGCCGAAGTTGGTTCTACCCATATTTTCGCAAACTATCGAAAGCACGTCGCCTGCATTTGCGGAAAAAGTAACTTCATAAGGCGGATTATTGACGTACACAGTGCCGACAAAATCGTTTGCGACATATACTTGCGCACGGTCACCTATTTCGGAAAAAGTCAACTTGGCGTTGGCGTAATTGCGATTTAGTCTGCTTTGATACACGATATAACCGTATCCGGCACTATAATCTTCCATACACTTCGGCACGGACGACTTAATCGGTGCAGACAAATTGTCGATATTGTCGAACAATCCTGCATTTGCGGTGGAACGTACTATACCGTATGCCGACTTTGGTCTATTAGACGGTATTGCCAACGCCTCTTTGCCCGTATGACGTGAAATTACATCACGCACCGCCAGATACTTTGGCGTAACGTCGCCACATTCGGTAAGCAACGCGTCGTAGTCGTAGCTCGTAACGTCGGGAGCATAGGTTTCGTAGTGGTTTGCACCGCTTGTAAAGCCAAAGTTCGTACCACCTATAAACATATACATATTTAAGCTTCCGCGTTTTAGCATATCGTCAACGACGTTGGCGTAATCTATGGCGCTTGTCGTGTGGTGTTTTTCATCTCCCCACGCATCAAACCAACCGTCCCACATTTCCATACACATCTTTGGCACGTTGGGAAACAATTCGTCGTGTATAGCAAAGTTTTCTTCTACACGACTGCCAAAATTGAGCGTAGGCAAACAACCGTCGATAGTACCGTCAAGCAGATCCGTCATTTTTGTTCCGTCGGACGTAAACAACGGTACGTCAATACCGTTATCGCAGTAAACTTTTTTTAGCTTTGTAAGATACTGTTTGTCGTCACCGTAATAGCCGTATTCGTTTTCAACTTGCATCATAATTACGTTGCCGCCGTTGGTAACAAGGTGCGGGCGTATTCTATCAAACAGTTGCGTCAAATACCGTGTAAAACATTGCATATATGCCGCATTATCGCAACGAATCTCCATATCCGGCATACTTTGCAACCACCACGGCAAACCGCCAAACTCCCATTCGGCACAAATATACGGTCCGGGACGAACAATCGCCAATAAGCCGTGTTCTTGTGCTTTTTTGAGAAAACTCGATATATCCAAAATGCCTGAAAAGTCATATTCGTTTTGTTTCTTTTCGTGCATATTCCAAACGCAGTATGTTTCCACGCAATTACAACCGAGGGCGACGAGTTTCTCAAAAATATCATCCCACGCGTCGGGCATATTGCGAAAATAATGTACTGCGCCGGATATAATCTTGAACGGCTTACCGTCAAGCAAAAAGTCCTTTCCGATAATTTCAAATTTCATTTTTCTTTTATCTCAATAGCAACCGCGTTGAATTGCGTTGTTTTCATCGATTTTTGCGTATGTTCGACAATTAATCGGAAACCGACGTCTCGTCGAACATTCCACGATTATCTTTTACCTATCAAAAGGCCCGCGAGAAAAAACGTCGCGAGCCGATCGTACTCTACGATAAAGTCAATTTACCGTCACTCACTCTAATTCTAGCCTTCAAACGTTCATCGGCAGACGAGGCGGCAATCACGATTTCATAAACTCCGTCCTCTACGTACCAACAATCCCTTGCAGTAGACCAGTAAGCAAGCGACGATTTGTCAATATGCGCAACGACTTGCTTAACATCACCCGCCGCCACGAAATCCTTGCTATACCATTTTAGTTCCTTTGAAGGGCGATAAACGTAACTTCCCAGTGCTTTAACGTACAATTGCGACACTTCCTTGCCGTCCACGTCGCCACGATTTGCAACGGTGTAATGCACATCGACTCCGTCGTCCGTCAACTCTAAGTTGAGATTGCCATACTCAAATTGAGTGTAACTTAATCCGTGCCCGAAAGGAAACAATACCGGCACGTTGCACGTATCGAAATAACGATAACCTACGTCCAATTGCTCGCTATATCGAGTAACCTTGCTATCGATACGAGTGTTTGCGCAAGGCATATCTTCATAATGCAACGGGAACGTCTCGGTCAATTTACCGCTGGGATTTACGACGCCGGTCAACACGTTTGCGACGGCTTCGCCACCCATCTCACCGGGGAATCCCACGTAAACTACCGCTGCAACCTTGTCTATCCACTCGCTCATATCGATTGCCGCACCTGCAAATAATACGACAACCGTGTTGGGATTTACCCTTGCAACGTCAAGTATCGTTCGAGTAGGTTCAACGCCTAATTTCATACTTGCTCTATCGCGAGCTTCCGATTCTATTACCGATCCCGTTCCCGCAAACACCAACGCCACGTCGGATGCAGCCGCATCGTCCACGGCATTGCCGGGGCACATCAGCACGCTATCCGTATAGTTTTCGTGAAACGCAGGCTCGTACGGAATATGTTTGCCGAGGCGTTTTTCGAGAATTTCCAAAATGTCAAACATCGGTGTAAGACGTTGAACTTTGGCAGAACCTCCGCCAACCATTATATGCGGTCTTTTGTATCCGTACGCGGACGGACGCGCAAAAAATCCGCACATAGATACGCTGCGGTTTTTATCAAGCGGTAACACGCCGTCGTTTTTAAGCAAAACGATGCCTTCTTCCGCAACGGTTTGCGTAAAGTTAATACGTTGCTCTAACGTATGTTTTCTTGGCTTATTCGTGTGCAGTTTCTTTGCGCGATATATAAAATCAAGCACACGAGAGGCACACTTGTCAATGTCGCTCTCGCTGATTTTTCCATCACGATAGTCTTGCACCAACTTGTCGTAATTGCGCTGACTAAAAGGCATTTCTAAATCTAATCCTGCCTTTGCAGCCTCCGTACGATTGCGCACGGCATCCCAGTCGGACATAATAAGCCCGTCAAATCCGTACTCATTGCGTAATACGTCGTATCCTTTTTTGTATTCCGAGCCGTATACGCCGTTGATGCGATTATAACTGCTCATTACGGCAATCGGTTTTGCATCAAGGGCAATTTCAAAAGGCTTGTAGTATATCTCGCGCAAAGTGCGTTCGTCAACGTCGCTGCTTTGTTGCAAACGATTGTATTCCAAATTATTTGCACAGAAATGTTTAAGCGTTGCGCCTACGCCTTCCGACTGCATTGCCGAAATGTACTCGCGCGCCATTGTACCCGCCAAATACGGATCTTCGGAAAAGTATTCAAAATTGCGCCCGCACAGCGGATTTCGCTTAATGTTTACCCCCGGTCCGAGAATAACGTCTGCACCAGCGTCAAGACAGTCGTCGGCTACGCATTCGGCGTAGGTGCGGACGACGTCGTTATTCCAAGTGTTAGCGAGCATTTGCACCGACGGATAGCACACCGACGGTTTGTCCCCGGTTGCAATTGACGGATCTTCGGGCATACGAACACCCATCGTTGCGTCTGTCAGTCGAACTCTCGGCAACAATCCGTCAAAATCTTCGTTATGCCAACAGTCCTTGCCACAGAGCAAGCGCAGTTTTTGTTCCGTCGTCAAACGTTTTACGGTAATTTCTTTCATAAACAACTCCAACTATATGCTTATACGGTTTAACGTTGAATGGTGCTAATAATTTAGCAAATTCTGCCACCACTTATGGGATCAAACACGTAAAGGCTGTCTTTCGGCAAACCGATTGCAATGCTATCGTGAACGGACAGTCTTTCCGTCGCCTTAAACGTGCCGATAAGTTCAACCCCGTTGTAGTCGAAATACACGTTGTATTCACCGCCGAGCAATTCGCACACCGTCGGCTTGGTAACATACATTCCGTCGTAGTTTTCACCATCGTGACATTTCTTGATGACGATGCTCTCCGGTCGTATTCCCAGCGTCAGATTGTGTATCTTATCGCATTGTTCCAATTCTGCAAGTTTGTTTTTGCAACAAATCTGTTCCGGAGTTTCCGCCCCTTTATTTTCGGCTGTTTTTTTCTCAAAAAATTCCTTGATTCGAGAAAAGATATTTTGCTTTTTATTATTGCCTCCGGTAGCGCGAAGTTCACCCGTAGCAGATAGAATTCTAAGTATTCCTTCCTTTGCTTTGTCGTCGAAATTGTCATTCCAACCGCCGAACGTTTCAAGTTGTTTTTTGTAAAATTCGTTATGCGCAGAGACGAGATTATCGGGGCAAGCAACTTCCGCGCCGTTGATATTCGCCACTCCATTGGTCGGATCAAACGTAACGTCAAACAAGTTCATCGTTGGTGAGCCTATAAACCTTGCCACGAAAACGTTATCGGGATTTCCGTAGATTTCATCGGGAGTTCCTATTTGTTGCACAAAACCACGCGACATAACAACTATACGCGTTGCCATCGTCATAGCCTCCGTTTGGTCGTGCGTTACGTAGATTGTGGTTGCATTAATACGATTGTGCAGTTTGACGATTTCGCTACGCATAGTAATGCGCAACTTTGCGTCAAGGTTGCTTAACGGCTCGTCCATCAAGAACACGGGGACGTTTTTTATAATAGCCCTACCGAGCGCGACGCGTTGCATCTGTCCGCCGGACAATTCTTTGGGAATTTTGTCCAAGTAAGGTTTAAGATCGAGTTTTTCCGCAGTCTCGTATACGCGAGTCTTTATTTCGTAAGGCGTGCATTTGCGCATTTCCGTTTTGCGATTGCCCGTCTCGTCAAGTACGTAACCGTCGTCGTCAAAGGATACGCCCTTCTCCGTCATTTCTTCCGCCAACTTGTTTCTCTCTTCCGCAAGTGCCTCCGAAACTATTTGCTTTGCATTATTGCCGTCGGCAAGGTCGATGTTTTTACATAAACCAAGAAGAATTTTTACCGCGTCGGGGTTGGTACTCGTAAAAGCAGCAATATGATCGATCTTCTTGCTTTGTTTTTCCTTGCTTGAAACAATTTCTGCAATTCTTGAAAAGAACGCGTTCGCTTCTGCGTTTTCCAACGCTTTTTGCAAGCAGATTACGTCGTAGAGTTTTCCTGCGGTAACGCCCATTTCGTACTTGTTGATAGTCAGCGGGAAAGCAATGTTTTCGTATACGCTCATCTGTGGATAGAGCGCATAACTTTGGAAAACTATTGCCATTTTGCGATCTTTACACGCCTTGTAATTCAGCAAATCGCCTTCCATATAAATATCACCCGAAGAAATATCTTCAAGCCCCGCAATCATACGCAAGGTCGTACTTTTCCCGCATCCGGAAGGACCTACGATAACGATAAACTCGTTTTTATCGATGTCGAGATTAAAGTTATACACGGCTTTTTCGCCGTTAGAATACACTTTTTCGAGATTTTTTAGTTCCAAATAAGGCATATTTTGTTGATTTGTCGTCATAGTTAACACCTATCCTTTGATACCCGTCGAAGCAAGCCCGTCTATCATTTTATTTTGAGTGAAAATAAATACGATTACTATCGGCAACAGCGCAAATACGCTGGTAGCCATTTGCACGCCGACTGCACCCCACGCAGAGCCACCCGTATAGCCCGTCAACGCAACGGTTATCGTGTTCCAATAACTGTTACCTCCGCTGAACAACAACTGTGGCCAAACGAGGTTGTTCCAACTGCCCGTAAACGTAAACAACACGATAACCATAATCGTAGATTTGGCAAGCGGACATACTATACGACGGAAAATCTGCATATTGCTTGCGCCGTCGCTACGTGCGCTATCCACGATATCGCGCGGAATAGAGGCAAAGAAGTTGCGCATAAGCAGCATATTGAATATGCCGGATATTCCGGGCACTATCAACCATAGGTAAATGTATAAGTAACTTCCGATATCGCTTGTGATGCCGATTGAGTTTCGGATCTGCGTAAACAGAGCAAAACTCGGCGCAGTACCGATTATTCCGGGGACTGCCATCCACAGCATTAAAAAGCGCATAAGCGTCTTTTTGCCTTTGAAATTCAAGAACACTACTGCATAAGCCGTAAGCAAGTCTACGACGACGGTTAATATAACCGTTGCAAAACTGCTCCATAGCGAGTTGAACATCCACACCGGCATATTGTCGATTTGTCCTTCGCGCACGATAAACCCTTTATAGTGCTCTAACGTCCATTCACTTCCGGACGAGGGGAAAATGAGCTCCGGATGCAGCTGCAAATCCAAGTCGGACTTAAAACTGCTTCCCACCATATAAAGCAACGGTATTATCCATAAGATTGACACGATCAACAGCACGATGAAAGAAATCGTCTTTTGTCTGATACGAGTTCTTTCAGACTTTGTCATAATACGTTTTTCTTTTGAGAATGTCATTTTTGCTCCACCTCGTTTCCGTCGATGTAAGCCATTCGCTCTGCGAAATATTCACCGCACGCTTTGGTATGCTTTTTATTGCGTTTGGTTTTGCCCATAACCTTACGTTCGACTGTACTGAAAATCATAACGATCAGTCCGAATACTACGGCAGCGGCGCACAAAAAGCCCGTTTGACTTGCATAGGTCACACCGCCTTGGAGATAGTTTTGAATAAACATCATAGGAGAAACGAGCAAGTTTTCGTTTTCAACCGCGTTCAGCACGTAGGGTTGTCCGTATAGATTTAAGTATCCTATAAGCGTATTGAACAAGCATATTGCAATTGCCGGTTTGATGTTTGGCAACGTTACGTAGCAAATCTTTTTCCAAGCGTTGCCGCCGTCCATTTCACACGCCTCGTATAAGGGGCTCGGCACATCTCTAAGTGCGCCGGAGAAAATGACGAAATTGCTACCGGTCTGCCACCATATACTTGCAATAAGCATAACAAACCAACGCAGAGTGTCATCAACCCACGGAGTACCGCTGAGCCACTTTATTTCAGTATTGAACAATGCGTTTATAAAGCCCGAGCTGTCTCCTGCAAACATATTGCCGAAAATGATACCCATAATACTGACCGAAACGATGCTCGGTATATAGATTATCGCACGGAAAAGCTTGTATCCAGGCGGATGCATATTGACGAAATACGCCAACGTCAACGGGATAATTATCATTATCGGCACTGCGACGAGGTCAAACGTCAACATCGTTCCGAAACTTTGCCAAAACGTCTTGGATATCGGCGCATTGAAGTCAAATATTCGCTTATAGTTGTCAAACAAAATAAATTCGTTGACGGACCCGTCGTACGGATTGTATTTCATAAACGAGAAAACGAATCCGATGACAATGGGAATAAGCGTAAACAGCACAAACACGATGATATACGGACTTATGAGCGCAAGTGCAAGCATCGCTTCCTTGCGCTTGTTCCGCTGCTGTTCTTTTTGTTTAAAGAGTATGTCCGTTTCCATTGTAATCACCTTTACGCATTTACAAAGTCAATTATAGCGTTTGCGTCGTCTTGGCTCTTTTTGATGATTGCGTCGTCTTGACTATTGCCAGTTTTTGCTACGGCACTTACCCACATCGCAGTAAGGTTTTGTGAAATAGCGCTATAATAAGGCGTATTGCCGATGCAAACGAAATTATTTATATCCGGATAGAAATTTTTGATGTAGTTTGCCACGATTTCATTGGCATTGTACTCTTCACTGGTGTTTACGCCTACGCAGGCACTAAAATGTCCCGCTTCGCCCCATTTTGCACCAACGGACGTGTTTTGCGTAAACCATTTTACGAATTCGCAGATAGCCGCTTTTTTAGTGATGTCGGTTACTGTACGGCTCATTGCAAAGAAGTGACTGTCGCCGAAGATCTTGTTTGCGTTGGCATTGCTTTCATCCAATGCAAACAAACCGGCAATGCTCATACCGCCAAAGTAATCTGCGCGCACTTCTTCTTCCGTCAAATCGCGTCCTTTGCAATAGTTGGAAACCAAGTCTGACAACTTCCACGGAATATAGAACAAGAACAACGATTCGCCGTTGTAAAAACTATCGATTGCCTCGCTTTCGTTCATTGCGTGTTTTGCAATGCCTTCGACTTGGATCATATCGCGCAAAGATGAAATAGCGTTTTTGATCGCCGTGCGATTTGAAGCGTCGTTGTACCAATCGGCATACAAGTTACTGCCATACAAGTGTCCACCGTTTTGGATAACCGCCGTCGGGAACAAATATGACGTGTAGAATTGGTTTTCCGTCATCCAAGCGATAGGCGTATCTACACCGCCGACTTTTGCCTTTTTGCATACTTCGATGAGTTCGGCTCTCGTAGTAGGCACTTTCCCGTCGTTGTACTGCGCAAGCAACTTCTTGTTGTATATCACCGCCATACTTTGACCGTCAACGGGCACACCGTAAAGTTTGTCCGTGCCGAGTTTTGCATATTGAGCAAGACCCGTGGAATAATCTCCGAGATCGATGGTAATGCCACTTCTTTCCATTGCCTCGTCAAACGGCTGCGTGAGCTTAGTTTTCATAAAAGACATATGGCTCTTTTGGTGTGACATTATGATGTCGGGAGCACCGTAGTTGTTGGTAATTTGTTTGGAAACGGTGTCTTCAAACGTACTTTCGTCGATATTGGAAACAGTAACGTTGATTTTGTCACGGTACTCCGCATTGAAACGAGCGACAAGCTGATTGAGAACGAATCTATCGATACCCGTGACAACGGAAGTCAATTTCAATTCGACTTCTTCGAAAATCACGTTTCCGTTTTCGTCCTTTTTCAGTTCACCCGTGGTTATGATACCGTCGTCGTTATTGTTGTTGCACGCCACCAATACAAAGGTTAATGCGAACACGACAAGCAACATAGCGCAAATAAGTCTTTTTTTCATTTTGTTACCTCTCAAAAGTCTTTAACTTTATTTCGTGGGCGTAAGCCTAATCACGAATCCACCGTCTTCAGTCATAGAAATAGTTTCCGTCGATGAAGACGTTATGGTCTTTGTCGTCTTGTCAACCGTCTTACGGTTGGTAGCGTTATTTACAAAAATTTCCGCTTGATAATTGCCTTCTCCCAAGAACGAGAAGTCAATCGTCACCGATTGATCGACAACCGAGTTGATACCTGCCACAAACCAACTGTCGCTCGATTTGACCGCAGCAACGTAGTAATAGTCAAGTTCGCCTTCCAAAAATACAGTTTCGTCTCGCAAAGACGGAATGTTTTTGTAGAAATCGCGTATCAAAGCGTTGTCATACGTAGTGCTTAAATCGGCCATATTGGGTTGACCACTCTCGTACAATATCGCAAGAGCCATCTGATGAGCCATAGTAAGTTGGTTGCTTAACGGATTTACGACCGGCGTAAAATCGCTTGGACCTACTACTTCGCGCACGAACATCGAGTTGACGGTATAACTGCTGCCGACCGTGGTAAATTCGTTGCCGTAGATGGCTTCACGATTGATTACGTTTGGGTACACGCGACGCTCGCCGGTAGGCTTGTTGCTACCGTGACAGTTGACGACCATTTTGCGTCTGGCAGTCTCTTGATAAATGTGTTCGTACCACTCGATATTGTCGCTGTCTTCACCTTGATGCTTGGGATTAGTAGCGTTTTGTCCGTCGAAGAAGTCAATTTTTATGCCGTCGATTCCGTAGTCTGCCCACTTGTCAAGCGTGGCTTTGAGAATATCGAGATTACCGTTGCCGAAGTCGACCAACGCGTTGCACCACACTATAACCTTTACGCCCTTATCGTGCGCTCTCTGGACGAAATCGCGGAAGGTTTGTTCCGTAAACGCACCGCTTTCGCCCCAATGGCTGTTCCAACCCGAGTCAAGCACGGTATACTTCCACCCCATACTGACAGCAAGGTCAAGATACTCGTTTTCAAGTTTAAGATTGTATTGCATACGTTTGCCGCGCCATACAAGCCAGTTCCAAGCCGCTACGCCCGACTCTACCCAGTCGTAGTTGAACACTTCTTGTTCTCCGGCAGAAAGTTGATCGTAATCGTCCGGTTTCCAGTATTCGACGTCGTCGTAAACTTTTTCGACGAGTTCCGACTCGTTGACGGTTTTCATATCGCCGGTAATACCGACGCGCCACGGAGACTCGAACGGATATTCTATCTTGTTGTCGTCCTTTTGTACGCTTGCGGGGTTGTGCACTGTATGCAAAAGTTTGTTCTCGTCTTGCCCCACTTCCAAGAAAGAGCCGTAAAAACCGCTACCGATAAGTTGGCTTTCGGTGACGAGAGAATATACGTCTGCGCCCTTAACCTTATATATCAAAGGCATTGCCAACATCTCGTTTGTCAACCCGTCCTTGGAGCGACGCACGTAACCTTCTTCGTAGCTATAACAATCCTTACCGCTGGTGTTTGTGGAATAGTTTTGTGCCCACGTCACCGTTCCGTCGGGGATATTGAGATACGTCTTTTCTTCTATAACCGTTGCCACGCCTTCGCTATCGTCTTTGGCACGTATGCCGTAACGGAATGCATAACCGTCGTCGTAAGCGCGCAAAACGATATCCAAATAAAACGTCCAAGCTTCGAGCGTCACAACGGTTTCGTTGCAATCGTACTCAACCGACGAGGTTTTTCCGCTGATGTTTGCATAACTGCCGCTGACGTTTTGTTGCGACACGTTTGCCACCTTGACGAGGTTAAAGTCGTCTTCGACGATGTCAAAACCGATCGTGGATTTGTCAAGCACCGTAACGTCACCCTTCTTCACGGACAACGAAAGCGCGTTTTGTTCGTCCATTATAAGATTGACGGAAATCGTGCCGTCGGGCGAAGTTACCGTCCAATCACCCTTATTTCTAACGTCGCCCGCTCCTGCGTTATCGTTGCAAGCGACAAGCCCGATGCTCGTTGCCAACACGAGGCACAACAAAAACAACAAAATTAGTTTTTTATTCATTTTCTGTTCCTCCGTTAGTATATCAAACTTGCTATGTTCAGTCCAAGCAAGTATAGTGACTTATAGTAGTCACTCTTACCACTTTGAAGTCCGTCCACTATTACCGGCGAAGCGACGTCGTTGATTATCTGCTTCTGCGTGGATATACCCGACAAAGTGATGAAATCGTTGGGATCTCCGACTTGTTTAAGCACGTTCACGATTGCATTGTCCGAATTGACGAATTCGTCGGATTGCACCGCATCTTTGTACAACGGATAGTAGTTGTTTTCCGCAAAAACGTAACTGTTTTTGCTTAAAAACTCACTGAACAACGCGCCCGCACAAAGTTGGGTACCGCTGACGTTGTTTGCATATTTGAAGAAAGATAATGCAAACGTCGTTACGGGGATACTTGCAGCAGCGTCCGTATCGTCGTCGGTAAACATATTGGATAGAGGCAATATTCCGATATTGCTGTCGGCAGCTTGCGCCTCAAATCCGCAATACGAGACTATGCCGGCCAAGGCTTTACCGCTTTTTACTTCGTTGATAATCGTGCCCGTATCGTATGCCTGAGCAATTTTGCCGTGAGCATCACCTTCGTTGCCGAGCAAGTTATACAAGTTGTCCCACGCGGTCGTTACGTTGTCGCTAAGCGTCCCGTCAGTCACCCAGTTGTTCGTATAACCGTCGCTGATACGATCGTAATAAGCCGCACCGTTTTGGAAGAATGCCGTCGGACTGGTTATTTCACGGAAACGCCATTGATTGCCTGCGATAAAGGAATTGAAACCGCTGTTGGTTACGCTTTCCGAACTATACGCCTTTTTGAGAATTGACAAAAATTCGCTATAATTCGTAGGCAATTTTCCGTTGTTATAGCTACCCATAAGTGCCTTGTTGTACACGATATAAGGCACGGAAGCCACAAGCGGTATACTCTTATATTCGCCGTCCAAAGTCGCCTCACGAGCAGCGCCGTAATAATAGTCGTCGTCCATATCGTAATCGATACCGGCGAGATCGTATACGTCGGCGATTGTATAGTAGGTGTCGTCCTTGTTGCGTTCGGGCGCGGCTTGTACGCGAATACCGAGATCGTTTTGAATGATTGAGTTTGCAGCACTACTTCTGTCACCGTCAGCACCTGCGGGGTGATCCCAGAAGTTGAAAATCGTGTGTATGGTAATCTTACCTTCGTACAACTCGTTAAATTGTTCGGTAAGAGTGTTAAAAGCCGTTTTAATTTGTTCGGAGTCGTTGCGTACCCATACGTACAGTTCGACGTTGTCGTACACCACGTTACCGTCGGCGTCACGAGTGACGTAAGTCGGATCGTAAGCGTATTTTGCATACAACGTCGTATCGTCTTCCACGGTGTCGTTTTCAAAGTCCCAACTATCCGAATAGTCGGCGTCCTTGTACCACCCTTGGAAAACCATACCGAGCCTTGTGCGAGAAGGCACGGTGTTAGCGTCTAATTTGGATTGTTTTTCCACTTCGACGGATTTAACCGCAATACCGCCACTGCCGTAATCGAAATTTACTACGGCAATTCCGGGCTTTTCTGCCCAGATTGCATAAAGCGCGATATCTCCCGTCACTTTATCGGAAAAATTATATTTATGCGAACCGTTGCGATCGGTATACCATCCGACGAGGTTGTAACCTTCTCTGGTCAATCGCCAATCGGTTGCGCAAGCGCCGTTTTGGACAATTACTTTGCGCACGTCGCCGTCGTCGTTATTAAGATAGTAGCTGACAACACAGTTGGTGTTTGAAGTATCGTTGTCGCACGCGACGAAGATGAGTCCGCATATCATACTTAAAGCCATTACGGCGATCAGTAATACAGCCAGTTTCTTTTTGTAGTTCATATTTTTCCTCCGTCAAGAGCCAAGCTTGTTTTACACAAGTAATTGTACCAAATTGCGACAAAAAAGCAATATGTGTAAAAATTTAACCGTCTTGCGCACAGCCTTTTCCCCGAAATCCGGTTATAAAGGCTGTATTTTTTTCGTGTGTCGAGACAAAGCGTTTTTCCGCCTTGTCTCGACACGATTCAACTAATTACTTATCACTACCGTGATAATTGTCATTTAAGCACTTCCCACTTAACGTTGGAGTACTCGCCGGCGTGCAACGTGTTGTGCCACGTCATAAGCACGGGAGCGTTCCAACCCGTTGCGGTCGTATCGAAACTCTCGGTGTAGCTTTGCGTAGGCGTACCGACAGACGTTATCGTCATCGTAAACACCGCTTTATCGGATTCCACTTTGCGTACAATCTTAAACGTTACGCCTTGGCTTACGTCAAACGTGTTGCCGTCGCTATCTGCGAAATTCGCACCGGTGTACTTTTGAGTTTTTTGTTTTGCTGCCGCATCGCCGAGCATCAAGCAACTGAGTTCGCCGTCACAACGCATACCGAATTGAACGAGTTGACTGTCAAACGCACCGAAGTTGCCGGTTACCGATCTAATTTCCAACAACATACCGAGCGGATTAGACCAGCCGGCCGTTTGATTGTCGGTGTTCTTGTAAGTCCATTCGAAAGAGAAACTTCCGTCAAGATACACGTATGGACTGATCATACTTCCGTTGAAGTCGTTTGCCTTGCTGTTGTAAGTGAAATTGATGCCGTTTTCATCGGTCGTAGTGCCGTTTGTGAACAACGTGCCGTCCGTATTTGCAGAGTTTTTCCAATCTGCGCCCGGAACGTAAGATTGAGCGTATGCCGCAACTGCAAGCAATTCGTTCAATTTGGCAGACGCTTGTTCACCGCCGACGAACACGATGTCGCTGACCGTTGCGCCGTCGCCGTTAGACGTTTGAATTCCGGGGATAGTATCGTTGTTACGATAGTATTCACGGCTTACGACCTCTACGTATTGACCGTTGATAAACGTGTAGAAATAGTCGCCGTCACGTGCAATGGCATAAGTGACTTTCTTCATATTGGTATCGTTGATACCGCGCATTGAAGGCAAGCACGGGCTACGGAACGTACCTTCTTGATAAATACTCCAACTTCTGTTTCCGTTCCAGTTCCAATCGGTAATGAAGTGTTCATAAACCTTATCCGCCGCACTTGCATATTGCGTTATATCGTCGACGCCACGGTTTACGAGCGAAACGAGATTGCGCTTGGGCGTCTTGTTGATATCATTAGCAACTGCGTGGAGCAAGCCGAATTTTATATCGCCGCCACCGTTGCCGTATTTGCTGAAATCGAAATCGTCGGGCAACGTAAACGTAACTTCCGCATAGTACAATTTGCTTGCGTCCATTGCAAACGTTGCAAGTTGAATACCATTGCCACTGGTTTTGATCGTTTGTTTGTTGTCTGCGACGTATTCGTTGGTCACAGTCCAAGTGTTGTCGGTTGCGCCGAATATCTTACGAGCAATCGTAACAACGACTTCCTTTTCGGTAATCAAATCGGCATTGTCGGGATCGACTGCCTTGTAAAGGACACTGTAAGTGCCGTTTTCTGCCGTAATCAAACCGGTATCGTCTACGGTAAATCCTTCGGGATATTCCACCAAAAGTTCGATTGATTTGCTTTTCCAAGATTTTGCCGTAACACTCGGCATTATTGCTTGTCCTTGATAAGCGTTGAGTACGCCACCGTCAGCATTGGCAGTAAATCCGTCCGCCGTTCCGAATTCTATTGTCGGCGCAATCGCCGTGCCTACGACGATGTCTACGGTGTCGGTGAACGTGCCTACCGTCACCGTGATTCTTGCCTTACCAACTCCGACAGCACGCAATTTGCCGTCTACTACCGTAATTACGCCGGTGTCGGAAGAGCTGATTGAAATGTCGATATCGCTTGCATCGAAATTGTCGGGCATCAAATTGACGTTGATCGTGCGATCGTCTTCACCGACAGCCCAACCGCTTGCCAATTGATCTTTGTTTGCGATTTCAACGCCTTCGAGAGCCGGATCGAGCACTTCCCACTTAACGTTGGAATATTCGCCCGCGTGCAACGTGTTGTGCCAAGACAACAACACCGCTCCGTCCCAACCGTTTTGCGAACAATGATAAGTGTCTGTATAAGTTTGAGAGGGATTTGCAACAGAGGTGATCGTCATCGTGAAAACGGTTTTGTTGCTCCACACTCTGCGCACGAGCTTAAACTTGACGCCTTGACTTACGTCAAACGCATTGCCGTCACTATCCTTAAACTCTGCACCCGTATACTTTTGCGTTTTTTCCTTTGCTTTATTGTTGCCGAGCATCAAACTGCTGAGGTCGCCGTCGTTGCGCATACCGAATTGCAACAATTGATCTCCATAGTTCCAAGGACGCACTTCCAACAACATACCGAGCGGGTTAGACCAACCTGCCGTTTGATTGTCGGTGTTTTTGTAAGTCCATTCAAATGAGAAGTCTTTGTCAAAATAGAGATACGGGCTGACGAGACTGCCGTTGAAATCTTGACCCTTACTCGTGTAAGTAAAGTTGAGTCCTTTTTCTTGGGTAACTTCGCCGTATTGAATAAGGCCGTTGCCAAGAGAAGCCTTTGCCCAATCGCCGGGAACGTACGGAGTGAACATCGCCGAACCGCCTTGCAACAAGGCGTTGACTTTGTTTTGCGCTTCCTCACCGCCCATATAGACGATGTTGCCAATCGTGCTGGTGTGCAATTTAAGGCCGAAAATACCCGGCAAAGTATCGTTGTTGCGATAGTGTTCCAACGTTACGCAATCAACGTACGCTCCGTTGACGAAAGTATAGAAATAGTCGCCCACGCGCGCTATTGCCCACGTAACTTTGCCTGCGTCGTTGTCCGGCAAACCGCGATATTCGCCGAGACGCCATTGATAATAAGAAGTTGATTGATTTACGACGGACCAAGCGTGACTCGTATCGAAGTCAACGACTCTGTGGTCACGATTGCCACGGTCTACGATAGACGCGAGCCATCTCGTATAATCTTTGTTAGCATTTACGTCGGTGGGCACGAAGTGTGCAAGACCGACGAGGTTGTCTGCGCTTGCGTCGCTTATGCTAAACGTTACTTCTGCATAATACAATTTGCTTGCAGAAATATTGAATTGTGCATTTTGGAAACCGTTGTTGGTAACCGTAACGGTTTGTTCACTGTCCTCTACGAGTTCGTTGGTTATGCTAAAATTGCCGTCTGTCTTTGCAAAAATCTTGCGAGCAGAAACGAATTTAAGCGTTTCAGTTGCAACGAGCGTATCGTCGGTCGGATCTACGGCAGTATAAGTGATTATATATACGCCTTTTTCAGCCGTTACGCTATTGTCGTTGAGCGTCAAACGTTCATCCACCGTGCGAGTAACGGTTGCATCCTCACCGTCCCACGTTTTTGCCGTAGCGTTCGGGATAACGGTTTCAGTGCCTTCCATTACGCCGAGGAAATATCCGTCGTCGTTTTGTTGCAATCCGCTGACGTATTCCAATTTGATTGTCGGTGCGGTTGCGACTACCGTGATTTCCACCGTGTCGGTTTTGTTTCCGAGTGCTACGGTGATCGTTGCAGTACCGGGTTTAACGGCAGTAATCACAAGTCCGTTTACGTTCACGACGTCTGCGGGTTCGCAAGTAACGATAGCGTTTGCCGCAATTATCTCTGCGGTATATGCGTCCGGTTTTGCGCTAAGCACAAGAGTACGATCGGTATTTACGTCCCAACTTGCCGACAACTCGGTTTTATTGGCAATTTCAAAACTGTCAACTATCGGCAATACCGAAATTTGTACCGTGTCGCTGAAATCGCCTGCGCTAACGATTATCGTGGCCGTGCCTTGTGCGACGGCGTGCAACGTTTTTCCGTTTACGGAAATGATTTCGGGTGCAGAACTTGTCACCGTAACCGTCGTGTTCGTTTCAGTAAACACTTCGGGAGAAAGTGCAAATTCTACGGTACGATCCGCATCTCCGACCACCCAAACCGCCGTAAGAGCGTTTTTGTTGGTAATCGATACGTTTTTGAGCACAGGGCTCACCGTGACTTCAACACTATCGCTTGCCTCGCCGCTCGTAACGGTGATCGTCGCAGTACCTGCACTCTTCGCAGACAACTTAGTGCCGTTTACCGACACGACTTTGCTGTTGGATGACTTTACGGTAAACTCTGTGTTTTCCGTATTGTATTCGGCAGGACTGAAAGAAACCTTTACCGTGCGATCGGCATCGCCTTCAAACCATTCGGCAGTCAATTCTGCCTTGTTGTCAATACTAACCTTGAAGGTTTCGTTATTACAACCGGCAAGAGCCACGGATAGTAAGAAAACGATTGCAACGATAGCAAGTATCCAAGTCGCTTTTCTTCTCATCTTTATTTACCCCTTTTAATATATTTTCACATTTGCATCTAAGACAAATGCGATTTGCTATGTATTAGTTTGATTAATTTATATATAAATCAATCCAAACGTAATTTTTCAACTAGATTTTAGCGTCGGAGACGGTTGCATAAATTCCGTTCTCCTTTAACAGCTCGGTCACGACCTTGTAGCCGTCTTCGTTGATATGGTCGTTGTCAATATAGAACATATTTTTTTTCTGTGCCGCAATTGCACTGCGAACGTCGATTATTTGAACGCCCAATTCCGCCGCCGTTTGTGCCGTCATATTGTTGAAACGCACTTCTTCGTCGAAAAATGCGGGAAAGTCCGGCGCGGCAACCACGTTAAGCAAAAACAACTTTGCCGAGGGGAACGACGCTTTCAGAGCGGTAACGACGTCAACGTAATCGGCGTATACTTGTTCTGCCGTCTTTTCACTGTGAATATCGTTAAAACCAAGGTTAATAACGACGTTTTTCGGACACGGCATATCGGACATTTTGCCCACGTATTTTTTCCAATCGACAAACCGAGTTCCGCCAAGCCCTAAATTGAGATTGTGTGCGTTTGAAAACACTTTGTAAAAAGTATCTTCGCCCGCATAAGTTTCATACTGCCAGAACTCCAAATACGAGTCCCCTATAAAAACCGTATATTCGCCGTCGACTTTTGACAAATTCTGCATTTCGGCAGCAAACACGGGTTCTTTCATATCGGGCAAGTCTTCAAGTTCCATTTCCGGTGTAAAACCGCTCGCAAGGCTTTTATAATCGAAATCACCTTGCCAATTACCGATTTTAATAAGGCGTCTATAAAAGCCCTTCACCCAAAAACGCGGTGCGTTCGTATCTCTGTCTACGAAGTACAGAACTCCGTTGCCATACACCCAACCGGTGGTTTTATAGTCGAAATTGCCGATAAAAAACCCTTTTTTGTAATCTACTCCTTCGGGCGCATTGCCGATGTAAGAGTACGTTAAATCTTGCATACCCAAGCCTTGTTTGTGGTAGTCTACACCGTCAAAATAAATTTTACCGACGTATTCCGATCCTTCGTCGTACTTGATTGCGCCAAAACCGTAGCAAGGTTTGCCGTTTTCGTATGCTTGCTCGTCGTCTGGTACAAAGTACCAAACCCCGGGCGCACGAATTATAAACTTGTCAAATACTTTCATATTTTCCACCTTATACATCAAGACGATACTTACAGAAACAAATGCTGTTGCTGTCGTGATAATTTTTTGCTCCGCACGTAGCCACGCGAACGGCTATGTACAACGTCCCGTCGTATTCCACAAACGACGGATACTGCGCCGCGTTGAGTTCGGGCGACAACGCCGTCATATCGACGATAGTGGCGCGCTTTGCCCAACTGTTGCAGTCCTCGGACGTATATAAATCCAATTGGTTTCTATACGGCGTAGGATTTCCCATCGCATAGTAGACATTGTTTACACGCTGTATATGAAACTTTGTATAACACAAGTCAAAAGGCATTTTACCCACGTACTTCAATTCGGACGTCGGATTGGTCGTATCAATCTCCAAAATCAGCGCGTCCTTCTTGTCGTGGCGGAGTATGTTTAGCAGTTTTCCATTCGGTGGAACGACGACGTTGCCTTCGATTCCACCCCACTTGGCGTCCGTATCGTCAAGCGTAAAATCGAATTTATAATTTGGGGTGTGTTGCCACTTGCTTGCGTCAAGTATGTCGTCTCCGATTTCTATCGACCACACGGACGGACGAAACTCGTTGCGCTTCCAACTGCCGTACTCCATTGCAACCCACAATCTACCTTCATACTCAACGACGGGATCGGGGCTACGGTGAAAGCCTGCCATATCGGTTTTATACGAACCGTGCGCCAACGTCACTCCTTGCCACGTTTTGAAACTGTCGTCGCTTGCGACTACTCGCATATCGCCGTACTCTCTGTCGCAACCGACGGCGCATAGTTTGCCGTCGTAAACGAAAAGCGTTGCCCAAAACAGTGGAAAGATATCCGTAACGTACTGCCACGTCTTTCCGTCGTCGTCACTGCGGAACAAAATCGATAGATTTTGTTCTCCTTCGCCGAACACGTCGTGCAATATAAACAACGTACCGTCGTCAAGACGTACTATCGACGGACTTCCGAGATAATTTCCCGAACGTTCATATTGTTTATCGTCGGGATGCAGATAGTTTACTATCGTGCCCGGAAACGATCCCGTGCGTGCCTTGCGAATATTGCTTCGTTTGCCGTCGCGCTCCACGTAAAACAAAGTCTCGGTATCTTGCGGTGCGGCGAATTGTACTTTTTTGCCCGATACGGATGTCGATTGCCAACTTGCACCGCCATCAACAGAAAAATGCACGTTACATTCGTCCCCGTCGACATCGTCGGCAAATATCCATTCTATTTCCACGGATTCCGCATAAGGGCGCACCGCCACGATATACGGCTTTGTTCCGTCGATGCAGTCCGCAAGATATGGTGTATAGTTGAACGTAACAGATTTCATAGTTATTTTTTGTACGATTTTATTACAGTGTGTTTATTTTATCAGTAATATATTGTGCAAGTTGTCTGATTTGACGCACGACCAGTCGCTGATATTCGGGCAAATCCTTGCTTATTACCGAACGAGTTTCCAACGTAATGTCCACGCCTGCCAGTTGCAACGCATATTTGGCAGTCATCGGATAATAACAATTTTCCGTGCTTGCCATCATACTGAAAGCATCCGAAACGATCTCCGCCGTATCGGGGTGCTTGTCAAAGTTTTCATACAACCAACAAAGCAACTCCGGACAAAAATTTGCCATTATTCCCGTATATCCCACCGCACCGTGTCTGAGCGAGTGCAACAACGTCTGACCGTTTGCGTTGAAAAACATTAAGTCACTGCCTTTTGCTTTGGTTAGTCGCTGCTCGATAATGTCGGGACAGCAACACGTATCTTTAATAAAAGAGATTCGCCCCGAAGATATGCACCAATCAAGCAATCTATCGGACAAAAGTCTTTTGTACGGGTTGGGACATTCGTACAGACCGATCGCAATGTCGTCGGGTATCATTTTTAGCAATTTGTCCATATTTTTCAACCATTTGTCATCACCCTCGTTGTTTATGTCCAATCTGTTGGTGACCAACGTGACGACGTCAACGCCCGCATCCCATATTGCGTTTATCTCTTCTGCTTGCGCTGCAATGCTATCGGATATATGTCCGCTTGCGACCACGCTTATGCGCCCGTCAACAGCATCGACAACGGATTTGGCAAGACCGACGCGCTCTTTGAGCGACAAGTGAGCCATTTCGCTTGACTGACATACGGCAAATACACCTTGGCAACCGTTTGAGATATAATACTCGACAAGTTGCTTTACGGCGTTATCGTCTATTTCCCCGTCACGAAACGGCGTGACCATCGTCGGGTAGATTCCATTGGCAATTTTTTTCATATTCCTCCGCACTCGGGAAAGCTTCTCCTAGCCTTTCCATTTCTAAGTTCAACTAAATTATAATTCTCGCGCAAGTTCGAAAAATAGATAAAACTTTATTTGAAAATAGCACTTTTGTCATTTTTTTGAAGAAATTTTTACAAAATTGACATTGACAGACATACTCAACGGTGTTACATTAACAGTATGAAAATCACGTTCAACGAAGATCGCCTAAACAAATTGCTCTTTGATATTTACCAATGCACGGGAATACCGATAACTATGTTTGACAGCAACTTCAATCGTATATGTGCTTGCGGTACTAATCAAGACTTTTGTTTGGCAATTCGCAGCAATCCTAAGCTGTTGGAAAAATGTAATTTTTCAGATATGGAACACTTCCTTGAAGCAAAGGAAAAAAAGGCATCTATCATTTACACTTGCCACGCGGGTATATGCGAAATGATTACGCCGATATTTTACAACAATATGTTGATTGCTTATCTCATATTGGGTAAATTCCGTGACAAAAACGGAAAGTATACGTCGAAAAACATTATGGCAAAACACATCGAAAAGTACGGACTCGACAATAAAGAAATGTTGAAGAAATACTCCAAGTTGCCAATATTCTCCGACACGTTTTTGCAGTCCACTATTTCTTTGCTCAACATCTGCATTTGCTATATATGGAGCGAAAATTTGATACAGTTTCCGCATAATACGCTACCAATGCAGATAGACAACTACATTTCCAACAACCTTGGCTCGCCTATAACGGTAACGTCGCTTTGCAAACAGTTTTTCGTCGGCAAACAAACGTTGTACTCAATTTTCCGCAACGAGTTCAACGACACGGTAAAAAACTATATTCTAATGAAACGGATTTCCGCTTCTCAACAAATGCTGACAACTACGAACAAGCCCATTTCCGATATTGCGGAAAGCATAGGATTTACCGACTACAACTATTTTATACGAGTGTTCAAAAATAAAGTCGGCACTACCCCGCTGAACTACCGAAAACGCAACACGCCTAAAAAGTCATAACCGATATAAAACGTCATAAAACTTGCTAAAACATACAGCGAAAAGTCCGCAAATACACATCAACGTAATTGCGTAAACAATAACTTGCACGAGGAACAACTATGAAACGCATTCTTCCGGCATATCCGCTATGGATAATCGATCCCAACTTTTCTATTTGGTCTGCACACGACTCGTCGGACAACGACACGTCGTTCTGGACGGGCAAAAATCGTCGCGCATACGGTTTCGTACGTTACGACGGGGCAACGTACTGTTTTCTCGGCAGAAAAAACGATACGATTTCTCTCACGGCAACCGACGTAAATATTAGCGCATTTGCCACGACGTACACTTATAGCACGGATAAATTCAACCTAACCGTTGAGTTTTTGTCTCCGTTGCCTCCAAACGAACTTACTATACTGTCCTGCCCCGTATGTTATACGAGTTACAAAGTTACGCCGATTAACGGACAGTTGCCCGACGATTTTTCCGTTTCGATAGCCTTGGACGAAGAGTTTTGCTATGACGAAGAACGTGCAGAAGTCGTAGGAGGAGTTTTGCCCCTAAAACAATTTGAGGCTGCGTTTTTCACAAGAGCGCGCAATCTTGTTATGAGCAACACAAACGACTGCATTGCACCCGATTGGGGAGACACGTACCTTGCAGGTGACGAAAGCTGGTTCGTGTCAGAGACGGCGGTAAGCAAATACGTGCTTACCGGCACTATGCAATACGTGCGCAACCACGGCGAACGTAACTATATCGTATCGGTAAGTCGCAAGCCTCACGGATTCTTTATGACGGCGTATGATGATAGAATATCGATATTCTATTTCGGTCAATGGCTTAAAGGATACTATTTTGACGGAGACAAAACCATCGTAGACGCAATGCGTTATTCGTACGAAAATTACGAAAAAATCGTAAGCGTCTGCAATGTTTTTGACCAAAATCTAAAACGCGACTGTGAGAAATACGGACAATCCTACTACACTATCTGCTGTGCGTCGTTAAGGCAATCGATAGGCGCTCATAAACTTGTCAAAACAAATAAGGGCGACATACTTTTCCTCAGCAAAGAATGTGATTCCAACGGCTGCATAGGCACAGCCGACGTAAGTTATCCGTCTACCCCGCTTTATTTGGTCTATAATCCGGAACTTGTCAACGGTATGTTGCGTGGCATATTCGACTTCGCACGCAAGGACGTTTGGACATTTGACTTTGCACCGCACGATATAGGCACGTATCCTTGGTGTTTGGGACAAGTGTACGGAACTAACCACCACAACAACAAATACGACTGCAACTGCAACTACGTCACTACTTGGCCACGCACGCATCAAATGTTGTACTTGCGCCCCGCAGAAAGCAACGTCTACGATCTCAATAGACAAATGCCCGTGGAAGAATGTGGCAATATGCTTATTATGACAGCGGCTGCGCTTGTCGCCGGCGGCAACAAAAAACTAGCAAAAGACAACTTTGATCTGCTTAAACAATGGGTGCGTTATTTGGAAAAATACGGATTGAAACCCGAAAATCAATTGTGCACCGACGACTTTGCAGGACACCTTGCAAACAATGTTAATCTTGCAATAAAGGCGTTGTGCGGTATTGAGGCGTATGCAATTATATGTCAAAGTTTAGGCAAGCACAATATTGCAAAAACTTACGCAAAAAAAGCAACTACATTTGCCACAAAACTGAAATCCCTTGTCGGCGACGGCATAATGCCCCTCGCATACGGACAGAATGACACGTATAGCCTCAAATATAATATTTTATTCGATCAACTCTTTGGATTCAATTTTATCGGCAATAAAATCTGTGAACGAGAAACGGATTACTACATTGCCAAAGCCGATAAGTACGGCACGCCGTTAGACACCCGTAAAAACTACACGAAGTCCGACTGGCAATTATGGACTGCCGCCCTTACCGAAGACGTGAACAAAACTAAAAAAATAATCGAGCCTATCGTCAAGTACCTTGCCGAAAGCACCGATCGCAAACCTTTCGGAGACTGGTATGACACAACCAACGGACTAATAGAACACTTCTTCAACCGCACGGTACAAGGCGGCAACTTTGCTCTCATACTGCGCGACAAGCAAATTTGTCACTTCGATTCATCGAAACTAAAATGCTAATCGCAAGTCTTGTCCCGGTAACGATTTGTATTGAATGAGCCATAAACGATTTGAGATTAGACGTGCCGTAGTTGCGACACGATTATACGGTAGCATCTGTAAAGATAAATCAGCACTTATCGTGTAACGGTTCTTCCGAGACTTGTAGCGAACAAAGTGAGCGTAATAGCGAGCGGGGTGAGTTTACTCACCGTAGCGAGCGCCACTCGGACGGTACCGTCCGAACAATGCGAGGCATTGTTGTGCGCAAACCTTGCGCACAAGTTCAAGTCTCGGTGACCGCACGGCAAAATAAAAAAGCACGGATAAATCGGCACTAATTTGGTTAGTGTTCCACCGAGACTTGTAGCGAACAAAGTGAGCGTAATAGCGAGCGGGGTGAGTTTACTCACCGTAGCGAGCGTCAGTCGGACGGTACCGTCCGAACAATGCGAGGCATTGTTGTGCGCAAATATTGCGCACAAGTTCAAGTGTCGGTGACCGCACGGCAAAATAAAAAAGCACGGATAAATCCGTGCTTATTTTGGTGGTGCGGTCACCGAGACTTGAACTCGGACGGTGTAACCATACGCCCCTCAAACGTACGCGTCTGCCTATTCCGCCATGACCGCTTAACATTGCCTATTATATGATTAAAGCGGATTGTTGTCAAGAGGATTTGCGAGGGAATTTGAAAAAATCAACAAATTTTTTATATGCATATATTTGAATATGCGCAATATTAAAAACGAGGATACTCTACCCTATTTTCCGCCCGACGGCGACAAAAACGCAACCGATTGCGGTGCGCTCAACCGCAATATGCTTGCCGTGACGATTGCAAATCTTCTTTACGAGGGAAAAACCAAAGCGCAAATATCCGACGTGGTCAATTTCTTACATCTGTTGATTGCGCTGTCCAAAAGTTATTGAATTGTGTTGTAAATCGCATTTATATATGCTAATATGTATATCAATCAAAATGAAGATACGGTTTGAAAAGTTGTAAACTGAGTAGATTTTAGGACAACGGGTTCGATTCCCGTACAACCGCCATTGCTGTATTTGACCCGACACCCCTATTTTTTGCAGGAATAGCGGGTGGTACGTCATAAGTCGGCAATCCTCCGTATCGGTTATCGTCGTGGCTGAGACGTATACCGATTGAGGCATACGTCGATATCGGTGAAACGCTCTCACGGAGCGTTTTTTTGTTTATCTACGGCGGATTTTGGTTTGAAAAGGCGGTTTCGACATCAATATGAAGGAGAAACACAAATGAAAAAAACTGCAAAAATTCTCGTAAGTTTGCTCGTTATTTTATGCATTTCGCTCGTGCTGATTTCGTGCGACGAAAACGTTGCGACTTACAAAATCAATCTCAAAGACGGTGATATCCAAAACGTGTTTTACGTTGAGGAAAACGCCGATTTTTCGACGATTACCCCAAAAGACCGCATAGGCTATAATTTCTCGGGTTGGTACGACGGCGACACGCTTTTGGACGACACTTTCAAGCCGACCTCGGATATGACCGTGGAAAGCAAGTGGGAAAAATACGCCAACGTTCTAACGCTCGTGAGCGGTGACGATACGACGCAAATCGCGGTGGTATTCGGTGAAAGTTACACTCTCGTCGCGCCTACGCAAATTCCGGACTGCACGTTCCTCGGTTGGTATAACGGCGAAGATCTCGTAGAGGGCACAATCACCCCCGAGAGCGACTTGACCGTAACTGCAAAATGGCAAGAAGACGCCTATAAAATCACCCTTATCAATCAAAACGACACCTCTATAGCGACCGTAAATCGCGGTGACGAATACACTCTCACCGATCCCGAAGCACGCGAAGGCTACACTTTTATCGGTTGGTTCGACGGCGAAACGCAATATAGCGGTACGTTCGTTCCAAAT
The DNA here is from genome assembly GCA_002476605.1 of Christensenella sp. UBA7571. Taxonomy (GTDB): domain Bacteria; phylum Bacillota; class Clostridia; order Christensenellales; family CAG-917; genus CAG-475. The sequence continues at coordinate 10,828 of DLLD01000009.1, read as the reverse complement.
AAGAGTCTGACTCTCGAAGCCAAATGGCAAGCGAACGAACTTACACTCACCCTCAAAGAGGACGCGGACGCAACGCCGGAAGTCAAATCGGTGCTCTACAACGAGCGCATAAAACTCACCAATCCGCAAGCGCGCGAAGGTTACAAATTTCTCGGTTGGTACGATGCGGAAACAGACAAAAAAGCGTCCACTTACTACTATCCCAAGACCAACGCGACTTTGATAGGCAAGTGGGAAATCGTCACCTACAAAGTCACGCTCAATCAAAACGGAACTTCCACCGTCGAGACCGTAGAATACGGCAAATCTCTCACTCTTCCTTCTCCAATATTGGACGAGCGACTTTTCCTCGGTTGGTACGACGAGCAAGGCGCAAAGGTCGAAGGCGCGTTTACTCCGCAAAGCAACGCCACTCTCACTGGCAAGTGGGACAAATACGCAGTGACCGTCATAGACGGTGAAAGCAAAACCACGGTGTACAGAGCGTATAACGAACTCTACACGTTCGCAATTCCCGAATCGCGCGAAGGCTACGAATTCAACGGCTGGTACAATAATAGCGGAAAGCTCGTTTCTTACACGATAAGAGTTACGAGCGACGTCACCGCAACGAGCAAGTGGGAAGCAAACGGCTCTTTTGCAACGGAACTTAAAGAGGCTCTCAAAACCTACCTTTCAAGCTCCGCGTTTGAAACGACCATTTTGAGCGCAAAGACCACGCAAGCGCGCATACCTCTCTTGTATCTCAAATACGTCGACGGAAAATTCTACACCGACAAAATCGCGGTGCAACTCAAAAAATACCTTAATATGATTGACGGCATTTACGACAACGGTACGATTAAAGACAGTCTCTTTGCAACGTCTTTGGTATCTCAACAAGGTTGGTACGGCATTGCGGACTATCTTTACAGTTGGTCGGCAATGTACAATCAATACTTGCAATGGCTCTCGGAGTCTGGCAACGCTGACACCACGTATTCCCTCTATCTCGACGCAATCAAAGACTATCTTAATATGATTGACGAGTTCAATAGCAATTCACAAGTCAAATACACTTTCAAAGACAAAGAGATTACGCAAGCCAACTTGTACTACACGGGTTACAACGCAATCAATAATATTTCGGTGGCGTCGTACAGACTTTCTTACGACGATTTCGCAACCTTGCTCGGCCTCGTTGAGCAAGCAACGGGCAACACAAACGGTCACTCCGACTTCTTGAAAGCGTACAAAAAAGTGGACTTTGACGCAATCGACGCGTCAAGCGACAAAAACGCTCAATACTCGCAACTCAAAACTTCGCTTATGCCACTGTGGAAGGGTTGCTTGCCCGTAACACAATGTGCGTTCGGGTACTCTTTGCCGAGCGTTCTCGCACTCACGGCGTACAATCTCGGCTTTGATCTTGAAGAGGCAGTACCAAATAGCAAAACTTCGCTTTTGGCATACTACGAAAAGGACGAAAACGGCAACTTCAAAAGAAACGGCGGTACTCCCAACTGGGTAGGTTTTACTGGCAGAGCGCTTGCAAGCACCACTCTCCGCAACGAAGCGGAATACGACGTGAAGTTTGAAAAGACTATGCAAGGCTACTTCCCCTACACGGACGGTTGGTCTCAACCTCTTGACGAAATGGTCAATATGGACAGACTTTGCAACTGGTACAATCACGACCTCAAAACGGGCTCGAACGTCGACGCAAGATACGGCATTTTGTACGGATATATGAACGGCATAGATATGGAGCACTACGTCAAAGAAGTGTATCACAGCGAGGTTTGCAAAGGTGACGAATGCAAGTATCATATTGACGAAGTTGACGGTCAAGTCTATAATATCATCAGTATGTGGAAGGACAATCTCACCAAGGACGCCAACGGCAAGGTGAAGATTACGAGCACTATGGATATGGCGGTCGCAATCGTGTATCTTGCCAAAATCAACGGCGTGGAAGCCCCCTCACCCGTCGGAGTATACAACAGTACCGACTCGGTTATTACTTTGTAATAAAATATGAAAAACGCAAAAAAACGTTATTTAATCTCCCTTTTGGCAATATTGCTCGTGCTTGTCGCTATCGTGCTTTGCGCTTGCGACAAGGACGGCAATCCAAAAGAAATTTGGGGAGACGACAAGACCACGGACAACCCCGATTACGTCGTTATCGACGACGAGCCTCTTTACTTCACGCTTGAATTGAGGCAACCGGGCTCAACCACGGAAGTTTCGGACGGAGACAATTTTTCCCACTCGTCCATTGACGGTGAATTGATTTATTCGTGGCAAATCCCCTACTACGGCAACACGGTGTACGAGTCCGTAGTGGAATTCTTTACCGACCGCGAGGACAGCATAACTTTTAGAGTATCGCAACATAGATATCAAATGTTCCACGATTGCACTCTCGTAGACGGCACGACTTACAACCTCGAAAGAGTGTATATTGCCGCCGACGGCGAATACGCAATGTGCGCCAACTTCCAAACTTTGTACGGAAAAGACGAAATTGCAGGAACGGTTGACGATTTGAAGGTTTTGGTGTTAGTATTAGACGGTTGGATAAACTATTGACGGAGGACTTATGGAAAGTTTGTCTTTGAAAAAAGCCGAGCGTTACGCTCAAACGAAAGGCTTGAAAGGCTGGGTGGCAATGTTTGCGTTGCTTGCGCTTATGTGCTACGACCAATTCGTGTTGGAAATACCTTTTGCAAACGTGGTATTTCCTATTCTCGTAATTTGCGCGGCAAGTATGACGCCTGCAAAAAACGCCGTTCTCATCGTCGCATACTCGATTATTTTCGAGCTCAGTTGCATAGCGTGGTTTCCGCAAGACTTGCCGAGAGTGCAATATTGGCTGTTTGAAGTGATGATCGGCTACTCTATGCCTATGCTTTGCTACAAAGTCCTCAACTTCAAGCACAAGGATATGAGTATATTCTCATACGCGGCAATTGCGTCGCTCGGAGAATTACTTTACTTCTGGGTGTCCGTAGTGGCAACCGTGCTTATTTGGAAAATTCCGTTCGGAGCATACTTCCTCTCGGATATTCCGTTTGAACTCGGCGGTTGCCTCGCAACGTTCGCTTGCGCACTCCCCGTCGCGACCATCTACAAGTTGACGACAAAAGAGCTCACTCTCAAAGCTCCGAGAAAAGACCGCTTTGCAGTGGCGCAAATTTAATTTTATTGACGAAAAACGATCGTTATACACACAAAAACGAGTTCCTTTGCGGGACTCGTTTTTTATTCTTAATTTTTTGAAAATAAGAGTAATCATACTTTTTCAATTCGCACGCAATCGGACGAAAGAATTGCGTCTACCCTATCCTTACGAACGAACTATTATCCCAAAATCCCCCGCACGATTGACAAGGTGCGGATAATATGGTATATTGCACTCGTTTGAGGGAGTAGATATCTTCCGAGAAGATGCAAGTCAACATACTGACCTAACGGTCTGGCTTGCCTTAAACGTCGAGACTCAAGTGCGATTTTTGCGTACTTGATTTTTTTTCGCAAAAATCATAAAAAATCATATAGTGAGAGAGAAAAATGAGTGATTTTGAACTGATTTTGATTGCAATCGGCTTGTCAATGGACGCTTTTGCGGTGTCCGTGTGCAAAGGACTTTCCACGAGAGAACTGAAAACCAAACACCTCGTCATAGTGGGCTTATGGTTTGGCGGATTTCAGGCGTTGATGCCACTTATCGGCTATTTCCTCGGCGCGACTTTCGAGCAATACATAACCTCGGTAGATCACTGGATTGCCTTTGTCCTACTAGTATTTTTGGGCGCAAAAATGCTCAAAGAAGGCTTCTCAAAGGAAGAAAACGACGAAAACGCGGATTTTTCAATCCCTACGATGCTCCCTCTTGCCGTTGCGACGAGCATCGACGCGCTTGCCGTGGGTATAACGTTCGGACTTCTCCCCGACGTCAACATCTACGCCGCGGTGTCGCTTATCGGTTGCACGACTTTCGTGCTTTCCTTTGTAGGTGTGCGTATAGGCAACGTTTTCGGGCTCAAATTCAAATCGAGCGCAGAAGTTGCCGGCGGTACGATTTTGGTTATGCTCGGCGTAAAAATATTGCTCGAACACCTCGGATTCGTGGCGTAAAATCAAGCACACGGCAAGTATACGAATACGACGTGCCATTGACGCAAATAAGCAAAAAAACGATATAAAAACACTCCTATTCAATCGCGGTTTTAGCATAAAAAACTGCGATTTTTTTACGATTTTTAATCGTTTTACGACCATAATTTTCAACTTGTATTTGCAAGTTGGTTGTGATATAATTTCTTTTCGGTAGCAAATTAATAATTGTAATTATTAATTGATAAATGCGGATTATATTCCGTTTCAATAACGCGAAAATCAATCAAATAACCACAAAAACATATCGTCTATGAAAAAAGTTGCAATTGCTCTCATCTTGATTATACTTTGTTGCTCGCTGTGCGGATGCGGGCTTATTTTGCAACAACCGCAAGAAGACGAGACTTCCATTGCGATAGACTGCGGTGATACTCTCACTCTCAAAGAGGGAGAAACTATGCAACTCACCGCCATCGTCAAGGGGTTGAGCGGTACTCATAGATGGGAAAGCAACGATACGAGCGTAGTTGACGTCAACGCCAACGGACTCGTGCGCGCAAGGCGCATAGGCGTAGCAATAATATCCGTGTCTATCGGCAAGAAATTTGCCGCCACGGTGGTTACGGTCACGGAGAACAAAGAGGCGTTGTCGGTGGAATTGTCTTGTTCGAGAGAGGACCTTCTCGTCGGTGAAACCGCCACTTTGAGCGCAACCGTCACTCCGTCCAAGTATAGCGACCTCGTTGAATACCATATTCAAAGCGGTGCAAACGTCGTGTCAATATCGGGAAACACCCTCACCGCCCTTGCGGAAGGCACTGCCACTATATACGCGTCCGTCAACGATGAAGTGAGCCAAAGCATAACGATAACGGTAGTCGACAACCGCATTTTCATTGAGTCAATCACTCTTTCCATAGACAAAACTCAACTCAAAATCGGTGAAACGGCAACGCTTACCTCAACGGTAGTGCCGTCAAAATACGCAAATCTCGTGGAATATTTCATCGAAGACAATACCGACTACGATACTTCATCAAATAACGTTATTTTATCCGGCAACGTAATATCCGCAATCGACGAAGGCACTGTGCAAATCGGCGCAAAAATAGGTGCATACAGAAGCAATTTCGTTACCGTTACCATCGAAGGTTCAACGGTGGTTGCCGACAGCGTAACCGTATCTGCACAAAAGTATTACGTAACCGAGGGTGATTACACCACGCTTTCCGCAACGGTAGTACCCTCGACTATGGCAAATCTCGTAAAATACGAAATCGTAGGCACGACGAACCTCGCATATATCACAGAAGACAAATTCTACGCCAAGTCGCAAGGTGACGTTCAAGTCGTTGCAAAAGTCGGCGGAACGGTAAGCGAGCCTATCACCATTCATATCATAAGTAGCGGTGGAACGCCCACAAGCATAACGCTCACGACGTCAGCAACGAACGTTGCAAAAGGCGGATACGCCACGCTTTCATACACCGTATTCCCCACATCTTCTGCAAAAGATATCGAGTATCTCGTCATAGAGGGTGAGGACAACATCGAAGTCGTTTCAAACGCGGTGAAAGTAATCAACAAAGCACCCGCCAAAATCGTAGGACGCATAGGAAGCGTACTTTCAAACGTAATTGAAATCAATCCCAACGCCATATCCTCAGACCCGTATACGGGCGTTTCGTCCTCAACGTTCCACGGAAGCAGTTATACCAAGGCAACGTCTTATAAGGACGCGCAATACCGTACCGACCACAACCTTATGTCGGGTGATATATCCGCGCAAGACCAAAAACCGACGATTGCCGAAAATCGTCCGTATTACGTGCAAAACGGCAAAACGATATTCTATCGCAACAGCACCACTCTCTTCCTCGACGGCGGAAACACTTATATAGTGTTCGACGCTGACGGATACGTAGTCAACCTCATTTACAAAGGCGGTGCGTACGTAACCCTCGAAGAGGTGGTGGCGTACGTTATGGCGTTCGGTGACGTCCCCGCAAACTACACCTCTAATAAGAGCCCGTCCCCCGCTTCCAGCCCGTGGAAATCCTATTTGAGAGCAAACCACAGTTATTTCAGCGGCAGTACAACCAAATATCCGTATGAGCCGGTACTTCCCAACATCAGCGGTTGCGGCGGCGTGTACAGATACTACGAGATAGATATCGGCACGACCGGCACGGACTGCGACCCCAAATACGCAAGCAAAATCTACAACAACGGCACAACCATAACGCGCGGTGCGGCTCGTATCGTGTATTCGAGATATACGGACAGTTCATCGACTGAATTTACCGATATCAACGAACGCTACGTCTTCTACACCTACAACCATTACAACGACTTCCAAGAGTATCTCAACTATCAATACGGTTGGGGTGAGATGTTCGGAAATATAACGGGCGGAGGCACGCTTTCAAGCAAAACCGACTACAACCCAACTTCCTACGTTACGGTCGCGATGCACGATTTCCTTAATTTCAGATTTGCATAATTGAGGTAAAACCTATCGACGGCGCAAAGCGCAAAAACGCGCTCGATGCGACTACGAAAAATCGATTATAAACGAAAAGGAATTTGCACTCTTTTGCAAATTCCTTTCTTTATACTCCGTTTTTATACTGCTAAACGTCTTATTTTGCCATAAGTCGTCTTTGCCTATCGAGTTTGGCAAACTGGCGGTGCTTTGCCGATATCAAGCCGAGCTCGTCTCTTTCGAGGGTAAATTCCATAGGATTGTTGTAGTCCTTAACGACGTATTTGGTCTTATCCTCGTTGAGGATAAAGTCGTAAACTTGCAACATATATTCTATGCTCTTGTCGAGGCTGAAACGCTTTGCAAATTCGGCGTATTTAGGTTCCATATCGTCGTGCACTTTGGGGTTTGCAATCCAATAGTCCATCATCGTGGCAAGGCTACCCGCACTGCCCTTTCTGAACTTGGATTGTTCGGTGAGCGCAAATTGCTTGGTCGCGCACATTCTCGCGTTGCTTATGACGGGCACGGTCCCGCACGCAATCGCTTCGAGGCAAGATATGGACTCCGTCTCCACGTCACTTGCTTGCACGAATAAGTAGGACGCGTTGAGCAAATTGACGAGTTCGCTTTGCGACAAAAATACTATGCGCATATCCACGCCGAGTTTTTGCGCAAGTGCTTTATACTCTTCCTCTTTCGGACCTTTGCCCGCAAGCATAAGCACTATGCGGTGTTTATATTTGCTCTTTGCAACCGCTCTTATAATCAAGTCTTGGCGTTTCTCTTCCGTAAGGCGTCCGACGCTCGTCACGATAATTTTATCTTCGCAACCTTCGGGAATTTTGACGTTCTCGATCGGCGCAAAATGTTCGTCGTAGCCGTTGGATACGATATGCAAATTTTGCGTGTATATATGCCCCATAAGCGTTGAGGCTATACAGCGCGACGGACAATGGATATTCCTTATCCACTCGGGCTTGTAATGTATGAGTTTCAAGAACTCGTAAGCGGCGGGCGTTGCCCCCGGGACGTACTTCATTTTGGCGTTGAAAGTGATGTTTTCTGCCGATACGTGATAGCACCCGAGCACGGGTTTGCCCAGTTCGTGCGCGACGCGTGCGCAATGCGTGCCTAAAAAGAACGGCATATAAATATGCACGAGGTCCACGTCTTGAAGCGCAAGGCGTATTCTGTCGTCGTTGGGTGATGCAAGCCAAGCGTGTTGTTGGTCTATAACCTTTTGATACACGGGCACTTGTTGGACGGGGAACGTTACGAATTCCACGCCTTCCATAGTTTCGCCGTCTTGTCCCTTGTTGGTGCAAAGCACCTTTACTTCTATACCTCTCTCTATAAGATTTTCAACCAAATGCCTTGCCGACATAGACGTTCCGTTGCCTTTGTCGTGGAAAATATCGATTACTATTGCTACTTTCATTAAATATCCTCTCTTTTGCTACGTATTTGCTAAATTTTAGGCAATAATCTTGACTTATGCCACGCTTGTATATTATAATACATAAGAAGATTAACGCAACGGACTTATATTTTGTATACCGATACCTAATCGTCACAAAATTTCCGTCGTGTGTATTATTTCCCAAAATGTCGCAAAATAGGAGAATAAAATGAGCGAAGATAAAAAAATCGACCGTCGCGTCGTCAAAACCAAGAAGGCAATTTACAGCGCGTTTGCACAATTGTTGCTCGAAAAAGACGTCAACGCAATTACAATCAAGGACATTGCCGACAGAGCGGATATCAACCGCAAGACGTTCTACAACTACTATGCGGGCATCTACGAGCTTATCGAGGAAATCGAAAACAAAATCCTCTACTCTTTCGAGCAAGCGCTTATGGACGTCAATATCACCGACGCGCTTCACAACCCCAACAGACTTTTCAACGAATTGACTGACATAATCAATCAAGACATCGACTTTTACGGACACTTGATGAGAATGGAAAACAATTCGAGCCTCGTCGTCAAGCTCGTGGGCGCACTCAAATCAAAAGCCAAAGAGATTATATCCAAGCAAACGCGCCTCACTCCCGAAATGCTCGATATCGTGCTTGACTTCGTGGTATCGGGAATGATGAAAGTGTATCAAAACTGGTTCAATTCCGACAGATCGCAATCCATCGAAGATTTTTCCAAAACCGTCAGCACCCTCACCTTCCGAGGCATCAACGGCATTTTGGAAGAAACGGAGAATATGTAAACAAAACAAAACGGCCAACCGTGCCGATACGTTTGCATAATTTTTGTAGAGATATCCGCCAAACAGTTGACAAAAATTTTTCGCAACACTATAATTACAATGCTTAAAGATGAAAGCAAGGTTATGTAGCATTAGCCCAGCTGGATAGAGCGTCTGGCTACGGACCAGAAGGTCAGGGGTTCGAATCCCTTATGCTACGCCAAGAACAAATAATGCGAACTCACAAGACGAGTTCGTATTATTTTTTACAAAAAAGTTCTATTTGCGACAAATACTTATTTATTCAATTCGTACGCTTTATCGTCATTGACGTTATGTTTTTCACAACTAATCTATTATCCTACGACTTAAATTTGCCTTATTCCGTTTTGGCAAGCGCGCGGATTTTCGCAACGTTTTCGTTCATAAGTTTGCGTCCCAAATGCTCGTAGACAAACTTTTTGAGCCCTTTTATCGATTGCGAATGTTCTTTGAGAAGGTCGTCGGGACAATCGTATACGCCGAAATCTTGCGTTATGCCCTCGCTTTGAATATACGTGTCACAACAATCGAAATATATCGTGGGATTAGCAAAATCTTTCACCGCCACTCCGTAACCGATAAACGAACCGTCTTCTTTGGACGCAAATTTCTTGTGCAAGCCGTCAAGATACTTCTTGTCGAGGATAAAACCTTCGAGATTGTACCACGTTCCGTCAAGATTTACCTCAACCCAACTATGGAAAATGTCTTTCGGTGCTTTCGTATACACGAAGCCCGTCATTGCGCCTTTTTGCAAAATTTTGTCAATGGTAAAGCCGTGCACTCTGCACTCTATACCCAGCGCGCGCAAAAGCGCCATAAAAAGCGTGCCTTTGGTGTTGCACTGACCGTAACCGTCTTTGAGAACCTTGGAAGCGGGCACGCCGTCGGATATATTGTAGCCGAATAAAATCTCGTCTTTTACGAAATTATATACGGACACTATTTTGCCCTTCGCGTCAAGATTTTTCCACCCTCTTTGAGATATGAGATTTTGGATTGACTCGTCGGAAAAATCGAGCATAGCGGTTTCTTTGAGATAGTCGTGCATATCGCACCTCCTACGGCGTATTTTTTGCCTTATTTCAAGAATATTGTATAGTCCGGAAGCTGATATGTCAATAAATATGAAAAATATTTCATATTTTTAACGATATTTTCTCCGCATTTTTGTAAAAATATGTCGAAAAACTACGTCAATATCGTTGACTTTGACGCGTCAAACATATATAATCGTTTTTGACAATTGAGTTTAGTTTTGCTAAACTTTTTGTTAGAAATTGCGAAACACACTAAACGAGTCGTAATTTTTGCCTAAACTAAGGCAAAAGTTTAGTCCGCCTAAACGAAATACACGGCAAGTGTATTTTTTGCGTGTTTTTTGCTTTTAGAGGAAAATATGGAACTTGGCATCAAAATCAAACGCCTGAGATTGCAAAACAACCTCACCCAAGAAGAGCTCGCCGACCGTTGCGAACTTACAAAAGGTTATATATCCCAATTGGAAAACGAGCTCACTTCCCCCTCGATCACCACGCTCGAAGACATACTCAACGCGCTGGGAACTAACTTTGCGGACTTCTTCAAGGACGAAAAGGAAGAGAAAGTGGTGTTTACCGAAGCGGAGTTTATCGAAAAGGAAACGGACGATCACAAAATCGAGTGGCTCGTGCCCAACGCGCAAAAGAACGAAATGGAACCTATCCGCGTGACGATTGCACCGCACACCGTGCTCGAAGAGGACGTCCCTCACGAAGGTGAAGAATTCGGCTACGTTCTTTCGGGCAGAGTGTGGCTTCACATAGGACAAGCGGCGTATTGCGTGAAGAAAGGCGAAGTATTTTACTTCTCTTCCTCAAAGGTTCACCACCTTGAAAACCGCACCAACGAGAAAGCCGTGGTGTTGTGGATCGCATCCCCTCCTACTTTTTGATATTGCGCCGAGTGCTAAACACGTGTCACTTATCTCGCTGAGATAACTTGACACATATTT